>CAKZQS010000018.1 GCA_937141935.1 uncultured Ectothiorhodospiraceae bacterium | reverse complement strand
GAAATAGCCAATGATTTCCAAGAAAGGACACCATTCCGACGTGGGAACGGTGACGGTGAACCCCATCGCCTCAAATACAAGATCGTCAATACAGCCGGCGCCGCCCATTTGCACATCGGCGAGAAAATCAAGGTCCTGCGCTAAGTCCACCTCGTGTTCTTCCAGCGGGCTATCGCCTTCCTCGTCGCCGCCGATATCTAGCGCCTCGTTTATCGCCTCGTTGATTTCCTCGTCGGTGGCTCGCGCCGCAGTGCATCGCTGGCGGTGCATCTCTAACGCCATCCAGCACTGCACCGGGGCGTGCTCACACGTCGGCGCCTCGTCGCATTTCTCGCCTCCGGAAATCGATGGCGTCGGGGACGGTGGCGGCGACGGCGTCGGCGAGCCGCCAGGCGTCGGAGACGGCTGCGAAGACGGATCGGGGCTGGGGTCGGGGCTAGGCCCGGGTGTCGGGCTCGCGCTGGGCCCTGGCGTCGGGCTGCCGCTGGGCGACGGCGACGGCGACGGGGACGCGCTAGGTGAAGGCGACGGCTCGGCCGTAGGCGTCGGCGTAGGGCTGGGCACCGCGCAGCCGCCATCCTGAAAGTCGTCATACAAACAACCGCACGGCGGCGTCGCCGCGTCGCAGTCGCCTTCCTGCAGGCCGTCGTCAGGGTTCTGGCACTGCTCACCACTCAGCGCACCGGTAAACACGGCATAGCCGAAAGAGTCCTCTGTGATGTCACCCGTCACAGCGCAGCCATCCAGCGAACAGCCGTCGCCTGTGAACTCAATGCCACCGCTTACAGGCTCGCCGCCTTGGCAGGGAATCGGGGTCGGTGTGGGCGTCGGCTCCGGCGGCGTGCAGCGCCTCGCAAACGGCGTGCCGTAGCCGGCCCAGTTGTTGCCTTCGTACCCGAGGAAGTCGGTGGTGCAAGAGCAGGAAACGAAGCCGTCTTCGCCTGAGTCGCACTGCTTGCGGTAACGCGCAATCCGGCAGATTGCGTCGTCGCCGTTTACCTGCACATAGGGTTCTTTGCACTCATCGGGCGACACGTGCGACGGAAGCTCACAGGTGGCCGGACATGCTTCGGGCGGTGCGCCATCCGGCATGAAGTTGGCTTCCGCCTTCGCGCTCCAGTAGGACGCGGCGATCGCCAGCAGGAGAACCGCAAGGCGTCTTGAGTGACGGCGGAGTGTGAATCCAACGCGTCCGGCTCTTCGATTCATCGCGGCATCGCCAGCCAGAAAGCGGCGATCACGGTCGGGATCACCACACATAGTTCGAAAACTGTCATTTCGACGCCCTCAAAAAAAACGGCGGGCCGAAGCCCGCCGCGTTGCTGTTGCGCTTCGATCAACGCCGCTTGACCATCGATACCAGCCAGCCGATGGCCAGCGAGGCCGCCGCAAGGCCGATGGCCACGCCGAAGAACGTGCCTTGGCCAGCGCCGACCTCCGTGTCGAGGTAGGTGGTCGCCGTCGAAACGTCCAGCGTCGGCGGGGCGGCCGAAACCGCCGTCGCCGTGGCCATGAACACCAGCGACACCAGGGCCGCCATCAGCTGGGCATAGCCCTTCGTCATCTTCTCGATCATCACTCGCTCCCATCCCCCTAACCCGCTCGTCACTGGCCGCCACTACGGCCGAAAAACTGCCGGACGAGGACGCCCATTCCCCATCCGATAATCAGCGTGATTACAACCTGCGATATCAGCGCGCCGGCTTGATCTGCGGGCACTTCGGCCGCAAGAAAGCTGGCAACGTCCAGGTCCTTTTCCTCTACCCACACCCAGTTGGTGCAGGTTGGTGCGAACTCCGGTGCAAAAACGCTGCCGACGTTCTGGGTCCCTCGCGTCTCCCCGGCCGGGCATGTCGCTACGTAGGCCATGGCAGAGCGCCTAGCGCCCGTCCCCCTGAACCGCCCGTGTCCGTTTGAAAAGCCCTGTCCCGAGCCAACCGACAGCCGGGCGGGCAATACGCGGCACCGGGGGGATTCCGATGCCTACCGCCGGCCAGCTCGGGACAGAAGCAACCATTACGCCGACTTCGCAAATTGCTTGGCGCCGACCGGCTTGATATCCGTGATGACCAGCTCGGCAACGGTCTCACCGTTGCGATTGGCGGACGTGATGCCAAAGGTCAGATCGCACTCGGCCGGGAACTTCAGACCGACCAGGCGCGCGGCGACCTCGCGGGAGTCCCGCATGCGATATTCCACGGTGCGAGCGCCACCGCAGGCGCCGGCGCCCGTGGATTTGATCTCCTCGAGCACGTAGACCTTGAGCGAGTCGATGTGCTTTCCGTCGATGTTGCCGTCGAAGTGCGTAAAGCCCTCAAGGCAAACGCGGCGATTCATTTCCATATCAGAGCCCTTTCAATTCAAGTTGGGTTTCGCAAATTCCGGGCAGCGACCGCACCGCTTGCACGGTTTTGGCGGCGGAGGGCTCGCCCACTCGCAGAGCTAGCGGGCCGGACTGCTCCGCGAGAGGCGAAGCGGGGCGGTCACCGCCGCCCGGAAACTGGAACAGCGAACACGTATCGACGCGGCCACCGTCAGCGGCGCGGAACTCGTAGTTCACAGGGATGAGATAGCGCGGCAGCTCGGCCGGCGCGCAGCAGTGCGTGACGGTGCTGTCGGCAGGCGTGGCCGCGACCATCGCCAGATGATTGAGGACGGTGCGAGCCATACGAATCGCCCAGGCCCGCGTCGTCGTGCAGACGACAGGGCGGCGGCTCACCGGGCGGCCGCCGGCGTTGTACCGGGTGACGTAAAGCCAGAACAACGAGTCCTCGTACGGCATATCGATGCGCGCTAGGACCGCCCCACCCTTTTCCCGAAGCGTGCCGGTTGTGGTGTCGATGCGGATGATCACGCCAGGCCCAGGGAACACGCTTCGTCATAGGCCGTGTACGCCTGCACCGCATCGACGGCGACGAACTGGCATTCGAGGCCCTGCAGCGAGTCGCAGCGCGCTCGCGCTTCGTGCAGATCCATGTGGCGGGCCGTGTGCGGGTCATCGACCAGGCCGCCGCAGGCGTCCACATACTGGCCTGATGGCGTAGTGATGACGTAGGTCCCGATTTCTTGCATGTCGCCCGCCCTGCCCTTTCGCGTTATGCGAAAGACTGCTGTGGCACTTTGCGAAAGTCAATAGGGTGCCTGCTCAGGCGTACCATTACCGAACTCGATGCCGGGAACGATGGATGAACGAGCTAACTAAAGCCCTTGAAAAGACGGGAAATAATCAAAGCGAGCTGGGTCGCTTGCTCGGTGTCCACGTGTCGCAGGTGAACGAGTACCTGAAAGGAAAGCGCGCGATTCCGGCCTGGGTTGCTGGCCGGGCGGCAGAAATCGCTGGGGAGGACCCCGAGCTAGCGGAGCTGGAAGCGCTCATGGCGCAAGCGCGGACGGATCGTGAGCGGTCTTACTGGTCAGAACGGCTCAAGCAACTGCGGGGCGCAGCGGCAGGAATGGTGCTAGCGGCGGTGGTTGCTGGGGCGGCGCTCTCGCCCGCTACGGCCGAAGCGTATAAGGCGCCCAGCATGAAAAGTCATGCAGCCCTCCGCCTTACAGAATGCCCCAATTTATACATTCTGCGTACTTTTAAGTCTGGGTCTGTGCGGCGTCACTCCGCATACCCCTTCCGGCGCATGGTCAGTGCGTAGCCGCTAAGGTATTGTTCGCTCTTTCGAATCCTGCGCCGGAGACCATGCCGCCCGTACCCGCCAAGCCCAGCCTCGACACGGTACGTTCCTTTTCGCCGCTCAACGGCTTGCGCGAAGACAGCCTGCGCCAGGTTTATGCGCGCATCGGTCTGAAGACGCTGCCGGTCAACAAGGAACTGTTTCGCCTGGGCTCACGGAACAGCACGGCCTTTTTTCTGGTCAGCGGAACGCTGGAATTGCGCGACGCCGACAACAAGGTGATACGCGAGCTCGTCGGCGGCACGCCGGAGTCGCTGCACCGCATCGCCCACCAGGTGCCGCGGCGCGTGACGGCCCGGGCCAAGACCGAGGTCGGCTATTTCGAGGTGGATGACAATCTGCTCGATGTGATGCTGACCTGGGACCAGACCGGCTCCTTTGAGGTCGGTGAGCTGGGCGGCGGCCAGGCCGAGGAAATGGCCGAGGGCGACTGGATGAGTGCCCTGCTGCAGATCGACCTCTTCCAGCGCATCCCCCCGGCGAATTTGCAGGCCTTGTTCATGCGCATGGAGCGCGTGGAGGTCGATGCCGGCCAGACCATCGTCGAGCAGGATGCCGATGGCGACTTTTTCTATGTGATGACCGCCGGCCGCGCGCTGGTGACCCGCAAGTCCGGCGCGCATGCCAAGCCGGTCAAGCTGGCCGAGCTTGGCCCGGGCTCCTGCTTCGGTGAAGAGGCGCTGATTGCCAACGAGCGCCGCAATGCCACGGTGCAAATGCTCAGCGGCGGCGTGGTCCACCGGCTGGCCAAGGAAGACTTCAACGCGCTGCTCAGCGATTCGCTGACGCGCTATTTCTCGCGCGAGGACGCGGATGCCGCGGTGTCCAGTGGTCAGGCGCAGTGGCTGGATGTGCGCCTGCCCAGCGAGTTTCGCCATGGCGCCATTGCCGGCGCCCTCAACGTGCCGCTGATCATGCTGCGGGCGCGCATTTCGGCGCTGGACCCGAACAAGCGCTACATCTGCTATTGCGACAGCCAGCGGCGTTCCTCGGTGGCCGCCTTCATCCTGCAGCAGGCCGGCATCCCCTCGGGCGTGCTGCGCGGCGGCTTTCACCCCAGCAGCGGCTAAACACCGGGCTCCGAGCGGCTCGCTTGCCGCGCCTGCCGCCGCGACACCTTCGCCGGCCGCCGCCGGCTACATCGTGTGCGTGGCGCGTTCCGGTTCGGCCATGCCGGCCAGCGCGGTTTCGATGCGCTTTTGCGTCTCGCCGCCATCCTGCGAAGAGAACTGCACGCCAATGCCCTGGGTGCGCTGGTTCTGCGCCCCGGCGGGCGTCACCCAGATCACGCTGGCCGCCACCGGCAGCCGCTGCGCGTCGTCCAGCAGGCTGAGCAGGATGAAGACCTCGTCGCCGAGCTTGTACGGCTTTGCGGTGGGGATGAACAGGCCCCCATTGGTCACGAAGGGCATATACGCCAACTGCAGCGCGTGCTTCTCCTTGATGTGCAGGGTCAGGATGCCGGGCTGGCTCATGGTGCAGGCTGTCTCCGTGGCGGGCTACTGAGCGCGGTGTAGGCGCGTCGCAAGAGGATAATGACCTCCTCGGCGGGCAACAAGCGATCCAGCGTCGTCGATTCCATGCGCCGCAAGCGCATCAAGGCGGCCCAGGCCGGCTGCAGCAGCGCCGCGGCGCCGGGCTCGCGGGCCCAGGCCACCACCTGCCGTTGCAGCCACACCTGCGCCTGCGGCCAGTCGGTCTCGCTGAGCTGCGCCGCAGCCTGCAGGGTATCGCCCTGCTCCACCCCCTGCCGCCAGGCGCGCTGCCAGGCCTCGACCGTCTCCACATCCTCGGCCGCCAGGTCCAGCGCGGCGCTCAGATCGCCCGGCGTGCGTGCCTGCGCGGCGCGCACACGTTCGGCGCCGAGACCGGCCTGCTCCAGCGTGCGCTCGTATTCGCCCTCTTCCGGCTGGCGCAGGGCCACGGCCAGGCAGCGGCTGCGGATCGTGGCGGGCAGCGCATGCAGCCGCTGCGCGCTGAGCACGATGACCACGCCGGGGGGCGGCTCTTCCAGGGTTTTCAGCAAGGCGTTGGCCGCCGCACGGTTCATGCGGTCCGCGGCCCGGATGCGCAGCACGCGGTGGCGCCCGCGCGCGGTGCGGCTGCACCAGTCGCTGGCCTGGCGAATCTGGTCGATGCCGATCTCGCGCTTGTCTTCGGGCACGGCCACACGGAGCAGATCCGGGTGGGTGCCGGCGGCCGCCTCCCGGCAGCCGCGGCAGCTTCCGCAGGGCGCGGCCTCGGCCTGCGCCTCGCACAGCAACAGCCGCGCATAGCGCTCGGCCAGCGCCTCGGCATCGCCAAAGGCCGCCGCATGCAGCAGCAGCGCGGCCGGCGGTTGCGCCCGCAGGGCCCGCAGGTGCTGCCAGGCCGGCTCCGCCCAGGGCGCGAGCGGCCGCTCAAGCACCTTCGTCATCCAAAATCTCCAATATGCGTGCAACGACGGCTTGCGGGTCCAGGCTGGCGTCGACGCGCCGCAGCCCGCGCGGGTTCCGCCGCATTTGCTCGGCGTAGGCGCGGGCCACCCGCGTCCAGGCGGTGGCGTCGGCGGCGTCCATGCGGTTGCCGTCCGGCCGCGACTCCAGCCGCGCCAGCGCGACCTCCGCCGGCAGCTCGAAATACAGGCGCAGGTCGGCCGGCGGAATCTCCCATTGCGCGTTCAGCGCCTCCAGGGCCTCGTGCGACACGCCGCCCAGACTGCACTGGTAGACATGGCTGCTGTCGACATAGCGATCGCACAGCACCGTGCAGCCTTCGCGCAGCGCCGGGCGCACGGTCTGCTCCAGGTGGGCCAGCCGGGCTGCGGTAATCAGCAGCAGCTGGCTCGCGACGGGGGCGCGGCCCAGCGCGGGCGTCAGCAGCGCCGTGCGCAGGACTTCAGCCGCCTCGCTGCCGCCGGGCTCGCGGGTCGCCAGCACCGGCTCGCCGCGCCCCCGCAGCCGCTCGGCCACGGCCGCCAGCGCGGTGCTCTTGCCGCTGCCGTCCGGCCCTTCAAAAACAACGAATCGCCCGGCCATGGCGCGCTAGCAACGCCCCAGCTGGTAGCAGCGCACGGCGGCCTCGTGCTCTTCCAGCGTGGCGCTGAATACATGAGCGCCGTCGCCTGTGGCCACGAAGTACAGCGAATCACCCGGTTCCGGGCGGCCCGCCGCCTGCAACGCCGCGGCGCCGGGCAGGCAGATCGGCGTGGGTGGCAAACCGGCGCGGGTGTAGGTGTTGTAGGGCGTGTCGCGGCGCAAATCGGCGCGGCGCAGGTCGCCGTCAAAGGCCTCGCCCAGGCCGTAAATCACGGTCGGGTCGGTCTGCAGACGCATGCCCTTGAGCAGGCGCCGGTGGAACACGCCCGCGATCTGCCCGCGCTCGGACTCCAGGGCGGTTTCCTTTTCGATGATCGAGGCCAGGGTGAGCAACTCGCCGGGATCCTTGAGTGTCAGCGCGGGGTCGCGGTCGGCCCAGGCCCGGGCCAACTCCCGGTCCAGCGCATCGGCCAGGCGGCCGAAGGCCGCCAGCGTGGTCGAACCCAGGCCCAGTTCATAGGTCTCGGGCAGAAAACGCCCCTCGGGCGGCAGGCCGGGCCGGCCGATGGCCGCCATCAGCTCGGCGGCATCGAGGTCCGAGCTGTTATCGCTGAGGCCCTCGTGCGCTTCGAGCTGCCGGCGCATCTCGGCGAAGGTTTGCCCCTCGATGACCGTGATGCGCACGCTGGCGCTGTCGCCACGGCGCAGGCGCTCGGCCAGGTCGCGCAGCGTGTCGCCCGGACGCAGCCAATAGGGCCCGGCCTGGATCTGCGCCCATTGCGGGGCCAGCCGCAGCCCCAGCTGCAACAGCGGGCGAATACCCTCGGGGCGCAGACGCTGCTCGTCCTCAAGCTGATCGAGCACGGCGGTCATCGTGGTGCCGCGCTCCACGCGCAGCAGGCTTTCCTGCTCAAGGGCGAGCGGCGTGCGCAAGGCGTGCAACACCAGCAGCACGGCCAGCCCGGCGAGCAGGGCCGCCGTGAACAGCAGCGCGACTACGGCGCGAAACAGCGCCCGCATCAGGCGCCACCCGCCCGCGGCGGCCGGTGCAGCAGCTCGCGCATCCAGGCTTCGGTCTGCCGCCCCTGCGCCCGCCAGTCGTCCACGGCGTCGATGCTCAGCGCGCCCCAGAGGGAGTTGACGGCCACCAGTTCGCAGGCCTCCGCCAGCACGTCGGCGACGCGCTCGGCAACGAAGCGCACGGCCTCGCCCTGCGCCTCGGCGGCGGCGAGAATGCGCGCCCGTGTGCGGCCGCGCACGCCGCAATCATCCAGGGGGTGCGTGCACAGGCGGCCCTGGCGGTCGCGCCAGAACAGATTGCTGCTGACCCCGCAGGCCAGCTGCCCGTGGGCATCGCACATCAGCCCCTCCACACAATCAGACGGGGCACGCTCGCGCCGGGCCATGACGTTCTCCAGCCGGTTCAGATGCTTGGCGCCGGCCCAGTCGCCGGCCGCCTGCAGGCGGGTGTGACAAATCCAGGCATGCACGTGTTGCGGGGGGCGCCAGCTGGCGTTCAGCGGCGACAGGGCGATCAGCGTGCGGGGCTCGCCGGCGCGGGCATAGCCGCCGAAGGAATCACCCGCGGAGATCACCCACTTGATGCGGGCGTGCTTGTGACCCTGCGCGATGCGCTGCGAGGCCTGCGCCAAGGCCTCGGGTGCCGGCAGCGGGCTCAGTGCCAGCTTGCGCGCGTCGCCCAGCAGGTGCGTCAGCTGACCGGCGAGGTCGTCGACCTGGCCTTGCTCGACGCGCCCCGTACGAAAGACCCCATCGCCGAACTGCCAGGCCCGGTCGGTGGCCGGCCAGGCACGCAGCTGGCCGTCGAGGTCATGCAGGATCAGGCTCATTGCGCGGTGCCCGCCAGCGCGGCAATGACGCCGCGGGCCTTGGCGCGGGTTTCCTCCAATTCGGCCTGCGGCTGTGAGGCGGCCACGATGCCGGCGCCGGCGTCCAGCGTCAGCGCGTTGCCACGGCGCAACAGCGTGCGGATCAGGATGTTCAGGTCCAGCAGCCCCGAATCCAGGCAATAGCCCACGCTGCCGGTATAGGCCAGGCGCGGGCGGGCTTCGAGCTGGGCGAGGATCTGCATGCAACGCACCTTGGGGCACCCGGTAATCGTGCCACCCGGAAACACCGCCTGCACGACATCGGCCAGGCCGGTGTCCGGACGCAGGCGACCGCGGACGTCCGAAACCAGGTGCTGCACGCTGGCATAGCGCTCCACGCGCATCAGGCCATCGACACGCACGCTGCCGGCCGCGCAGACGCGGCCGAGGTCGTTGCGCTCCAGATCCACCAGCATCACGTGCTCGGCGCGCTCCTTGGCGCTGCCCTGCAGCTCGGCCGCCAGCGCCGCGTCCGCCGCGGCGTCGGCCCCGCGCGGCCGCGTGCCCGCAATCGGCTGCGTATGGATACGGCCACCCGCCACGCGCACCAGGCGCTCGGGCGAGGAGGACAGAATCTCGTCGCCATCCAGCCAGGCCCGGCAGGCGAAGGGCGCGGCGTTGCTGGCCAGCAGGCGGGCGTAGAGCGGCGTGGAATCCCCGGCGTAGTCGGCCTGCCAGCGCCGGCTCAGGTTGACCTGGTAGACATCGCCGGCGCGCAGATACTCGGCGATGGCGGCGCAGCCCCGCAGATATTGCGCGGCCGGCTCCTCGCGCCAGGCCTCGGCAGCCACCAGAGCCTCGCGACCGGCCGGCGGCGCGGCTTCGCGACTGCGCGCCACGAGCTCCACCCGCTGCAGGCGCAACAACGGGAAGCCCGGCTCGCGTGGCAGGCCGGCCCAGGCCGGCAGGTGCGCCGCGGCGTACTCATAGCCCAGAAATATGGCCCAGCCCTGCTCGCCGACACGCGGGCTGTCGGCCGTCTCCCGGGCACGCCAGGGGTGGGCAGCCAGGGCGGCGGCCGCGGCGGCCGGGTCGGTATAACGCTGGGCCGGCTCCAGGGCGCGGAACAGCAGCTGCTCATAAGCGCCCTGCCCGTCCGCCGTGGACAGCAGCAAGGGGTAACCGGCGGGGTCGGCGGCCTGTACGCCCACACAGCCCGCAGCGGCCCCGGCGGCGCCGGGCGTGGCCAGCGCCATCGCCACGGCCTTAGCCGGCGTACTGGGAAAAGACCAGCGTACCGTTGGTGCCGCCGAAGCCGAAGGAATTCGACAGCACGTGCCGCAGGGGCATCTCGCGGGCCTGGCCGGGCACGAAGTCCAGGTCGCAGTCCGGGTCGGGGTCGTCGAGGTTGATGGTCGGCGGCGCGACCTGGTCGCGCAGCGCCAGCACGCTGAACACGGCCTCCAGCCCGCCGGCCGCGCCGAGCAGGTGCCCGGTCATCGACTTGGTCGAGCTGACGGCCAGCCGCGTGGCGTGATCGCCGAAGACGTTATGGATCGCGCGCACCTCGGCCACGTCGCCGGCCAGCGTCGAGGTGCCGTGGGCGTTGATGTAGTCCACGGCCGCTGCCTCCAGGCGGGCATCGCGCAGCGCGTTGCGCATGCACTGCGCGGCGCCGGCGCCATCCTCGCGGGGAGCGGTGATGTGGTGGGCGTCGCCGCTCATGCCAAAGCCGCTGAGCTCGGCGAGGATCGTCGCGCCCCGGGCTTGGGCATGCTCCAGCGACTCCAGCACCATCACGCCGGCGCCATCGCTGAGCACAAAGCCATCGCGGCCACGATCAAAGGGCCGCGAGGCCGCCTCGGGCGCGTCGTTGCGTTGGCTCAGCGCACGGGCGGCACAAAAGCCGGCCATGCCCGCCGGGCTGGAGCCGCGTTCGGCGCCGCCGGCAATCATGACCTCGGCATCGCCGGCCGCAATCAACCTGGCGGAGATGCCGATGCTGTGGGCGCCGGTGGTACAGGCGGTGACCGTGGCGAGGTTGGGGCCGCGGGCACCGGTCAGAATCGAGATGTTCCCCGAGATCATGTTGATGATGCTCGAGGGCACGAAGAAGGGCGACACCTTGCGCACCTTGCCGGTCTGCTCCAGCGTGCGCACCGTCTCTTCGATGGTGCCGATGCCGCCGATCCCCGAGCCCACATGCACGCCGACATCGGCGGCATTGGCCTCGGTGATCTCCAAGCCGGACTGGCCCAGGGCCTCCAGCGCCGCGGCGACCCCGTAATGGATGAAGGGGTCGCATTTACGCGCCTCCTTCGGGCTGCCGAAGTACGGCACCGGGTCGAAATCGCGGATTTCGCCGGCAATGCGCGTGGGGTAGTCGGCAGCGTCCCAGGCCCGAATCGGCCCGACACCGCTGCGGCCCGCCAGCAGGGCCTGCCAGCTCAGCGGGACATCGAGCCCGAGCGGCGAAACCGCCCCGAGCCCGGTGACGACGACGCGACGACCCAGCATGGCCCTACCCCGCGGCGCAGCCGCTTAGCTGTCTTCGCCGGCGTGCGCGTTGATGTAGTTGAGCACGTCCTGGAAGGTCACGATCTTCTCGGCCTCTTCGTCCGGAATGTCGATCTCGAACTCTTCCTCCAGCGCCATCACCAGCTCGACGGTGTCCAGGGAATCGGCCCCCAGGTCGTCAACGAACTTCGCGTCCGGCGTGATCTTGTCGATGTCGACAGAGAGTTGCTCGGCAATGATCTTCTTGACGCGTTCGGCTGTGTTGCTCATCGGTGCGATATCTCCCATGGGGTGCCCCCGTAATGCGGGCAATTGTATAGAACTCGTTCCGGCTGCGGGCAGGCGGCGGGCCGCTGTCACGGCACCGTCATCTCCCCCTTCAGCCCATGTACATGCCGCCGTTGACGTGCAGCGTCTGCCCGGTGATATAGGCGCCGCCCTCCCCGGCCAGAAAGCGCACGGCGGCGGCCACGTCCTCGGGGCGGCCCAGCCGGCTCAGCGGGATCTGAGCGGCCAGCGCGGCGCGCTGCTCCTCGCCCAACCCGCGCGTCATGTCGGTGTCGATGAAGCCCGGCGCGATCACATTGGCGGTGATGTTGCGGCTGGCCACCTCGCGCGCCAGCGCGCGCATGAAGCCCTCCAGCCCGGCCTTGCTGGCGCAGTAATTGGCCTGCCCGGCATTGCCGGTGGCGCCAACGATGCTGCCCACGCCGATGATGCGGCCCATGCGCGCCTTCATCATGCCGCGCAGGCAGGCCCGGCTCAGCGCGATGGCGCCCAGCAGGTTGGTCTGCAACACGCGCAGCACGGTGGCGTCGTCCATGCGCAGCAACAGGTTGTCGGCGGTGATGCCGGCGTTATGCACCAGGGCGGTAAAGGGCCCGTGCTCCGCCACGAAGCCCGGCAGACTGTCGAGGTCGGCCACGTCCAGCCGCGCGGCCTGCAGGCCGGCCTGTTCGATGGCCGCGATGCCGGTATCGCCGGTGGCGGTCCCCAGCACCTCCCAGCCGTCCTCCGCCAGGCCGCGGGCAATGGCCTGGCCAATGCCGCGGGAGGCGCCCGTGACCAGTGCCCGGCCGCTCATGTATCGGCCCCGGTGAACGCGGGGATGACCTCGGCCAGCCGCTCGGGCGCGGGAAAGGCCTCGACGGCAAGCTCGACGCCGCTGCGCCGCCCCAAGCCGGCCAGCACATTGCCCGGCCCGACCTCCAGCGCGCGGGCGCAGCCGTAATCACTGGCCAGGCGCTGCTGGGTGTCGACCCACAGCACCGGCGCACAGACCTGCTCGCGCAGCGCAGCGCGTAGCGCATCGACATCGGCCGCCGGACGGGCGTCGACGTTATGCAGCAGCGGGATGTCGGGCTGGCGCAGAGGGGCCTGTTCCAGCACCGCGGCCAGGCGCTCGCGCGCCGGCTGCATCAGCGGGCTGTGGGCCGGCACGCTGACCGGCAGCCTGCGTGCCAGACGGGCGCCGGCGGCCTTGGCCTGGGCACAGAGCGCGTCGACCGCGGCGGTTTCGCCAGCGACGACGATCTGCGTGGGCGCGTTGTAGTTCACGCCGCTGACGATGCCGTCGATCTGCGCGCAGAGCGCATTGACCGCCTCGGCCTCCAGGCCCACCACGGCGGCCATCGCGCCGGCGCCATCCGCCACGGCATCGCGCATGGCCTCGGCCCGGGCCTGCACGACCTCAAGCGCCGCCGCGAATTCCAGCCCGCCAGCGGCCACCAACGCGGCGTACTCGCCCAGGGAGTGGCCGGCGACGGCGGCCGGCCTCGGGCCACCGACCTCCAGCCATGCGCGCCACAGCGCGACGTCGGCGACCAGCATGGCCGGCTGGGTGTTCTCGGTGCGATCCAGCTGACAGCTGGGCCCCTCGGCCAGCAGCGTGGACAGCGGCCGCCCCAGCACGGCGTCGGCTTCGGCCAGCGTGTCGCGCACGGCGTCGGAGCGCTCGGCCCAGGCCTTGAGCATGCCCACGCTTTGCGAGCCCTGCCCCGGAAACAGCATCGCGAATGTCATGGCGCGCCATTGTGTCGACGGCGCCGCGCAAATGCCAGCCCGCCGGCCACCAGCAGCCACACAACCGCCGCCAGCGCGCCAAAGCTGTGCGCCGCGGTCTCCACCGGCACGCCCACCAGCTCTTCGTCGCTGGTCAGCGGCCCGTGCACATGCTCCCAGGCGAGCTTGGCCACCAGGCCCGCCAGCAGTAGCAGCGCCAGGCCGTCGCCCTGACGCCACAGCCACCACAGGCCGATCACAAAGCTGCCATGCAACACGCCCGAGAGGCCGACATACCAGCCCAGCTGCGGGCGCAGCAGGTACAGCAGCAGGCTGCAGGCCAGCGCCAGCCAGGCGAAGCGCGCGATGTGCGTGCGCAACGGCACCGGTTCGGGGAACAGCCAGCCGATCAAGAGCAGGCCGAATACGTTGAGCCCCACGTGCGCCCAACTGGCGTGCACCAGGTGGCCGCTCCACAGCCGCCACCACTCGAACTCCGCCAGCGCACCACGGTCCCAGCGCAAGGTCTCGATCCACTCCGGGCCGCCGGCTTGCAGCAGCACGATCAGCAGGCTGCCGATCAGGGCGAATCGGGCCGCACTTGCGTCAACCACACCCGTTATCATCTCGCGCATGGACATACCTACTCAATTTCGCCGCTCGTCGGCGCGCGCCGGGCAGACCGGTTTCACGCTGATCGAGATCATGGTCGTCGTGGTGATCCTGGCCATCCTGGCGGCGGCCGTGGTGCCGCGCATTATGGATCGACCGGACGAGGCGCGAATCACCAAGGCGCGCCAGGATATCCGCGCGCTGGAGAGCGCGCTGGAGCTGTACCGGCTCGACAACTTCAACTACCCCAGCACCCAGCAAGGCCTGGAGGCGCTGGTCAGCCAACCCTCGGGCGACCCGCCGGCGCGCAACTGGAAGTCCGGCGGCTACATCAAGTCGCTGCCGAGCGACCCCTGGGGCAATGAATACCAGTACCTGAGCCCGGGCGTGCGCAGCGAGGTCGACATCTACTCGCTGGGCGCCGATGGCCGGCCGGGCGGCAGCGAGGCCGCCGCCGATATCGGCAACTGGGCGGAAGGCAACAACCGCTAGCGCGGGCGGGCGCCATGCGTCGCCAACTGCAGGGCTTCACGCTGATTGAAGTCCTGGTCGTCGTTTTCATCATCGGCGTGATCCTGGGCTTCGCGACGCTGTCGCTGGGCGGGCGCTCGCTCGACGACCGCCTGGAACAGGACGCCACGCGCCTGCACCGCGTGCTGGAGCTGGCGCTGGAAGAGGCCGTGCTGACCACCACCGAGATCGGCTTCGCCACGGCGGACGAGGGCTATGTCTTCGTCGTGCGCGGCGAGGATGGCTGGCAGCCGCTGGAGGCCAGCCGCGGGCCGCTGCGTGCGCACCGCTTTGACTACCCCGCCAAGATCGAGATGCAGGACCTGCCCGCCGCGCTGGCGACGGCAGCGGCCGAGGACGAGGGCCCGCGCCCCGTGGCGCTGCTGCTGTCCAGCGGCGAGCTGACCCCCTTCACGCTGCTGCTCAGCGCGCCCGGCGTCGACCGCCGCTACCGCATCTCCGGACGCCCGGACGGGCTGCTGCAACGCACGGCCGAGCCCCTCTCGTGAGGCCGCAACGCGGCTTCACGCTGATCGAGGTGCTGGCGGCGTTGGCGGTGCTGGGGCTCGCCCTGGGCGCCAGCCTGACGGCCTCGACCTTTTACGCCGGCAGCACGCGCGACCTGGAGGACCGCATGCTCGCCGGCTGGCTTGCGCACAACCTGATGGTCGAAGCCCAGCTCGAGGAGAGCTGGCCGGAGCTCGACCGCAAGAGTCGCGACTACGAACACGCGGGCCAGTCCTGGACGGTGCAACGCACGGTGGAGGAAACCCCGGACGAGTTCTTGCGCCGCATCACCATCCGTGTGCGCCGCGAGCGTGACGAAGAAGGCTGGCTGCTGACCCGCACCGCCTTTTTGGCGGAGCCGGTGGCGCCGCTGCCGGAGAGCTTGCAGCCCGGCGCGCCCGGCACACCGGGTAACGGCGCCCAGGTGGGCCCCGGTCGCGAGGGCGGCGTCGGCGTCGGGCCATGAAGAAGCGCACACGGGCACAACGGGGCTTCACGCTCATCGAACTGGTCGCCGCACTGGCGATCTTCGCGCTGCTGTCGGCAATGGCCTATGGCGGGCTGGCCTCCATCATCGAAACCCGCCGCAGCGTCGGCGTCGTGCAGGAGCGCATGGCGGACTGGCAGCGCGGCATTTACCGCTTGCGCAGCGATCTGGAGTCGGCCGTGGTGCGCCCCGCGCGCGATGCCTTTGGCGACCCGCAGCCCGCGCTGTATCGCAACGAACTCGGCGGCCTGGAGTTCACCACCGGTGGCCGGCGCAACCCGCTGCAACTGCCCCGCTCCAGCCTGTCGCGGGTCGAGTACCTGCTTGCCGAGCGCAGCCTGGTACGACGCAGCTGGCGTGAAGTCGACCGCGTGCAGGGCGACGAGGGGCTGGCCTATCCGGTGCTCGAAGGCATCGACGAGCTGACCTGGCGCTTTCTGGGCGACTCCGGCGAATGGGTCGAGGAATGGCCGCCGCTGGATGCCAGCGGCGGCGCCGCGCCCGGCCTGCCGCGGGCCGTCGAGCTGATCCTGATCAGCCAGGACTACGGCGAGCTGCGCTTCGCCTTCGCGCTGGCCCCGGCATGAGAACGCTGTCGAAGCGCCAACGCGGCGTGGCGCTGCTGACGGCGGTGATGGTCGTCGCCTTCGCCAGCACGCTGACCACGGCGCTGATGGTCGCGCAGAACCTGGCCGTACACCGCGCCGCCAACATGCGCAGCCTGGATGCGGCCTGGTGGTACCTGATCGGCCTGGAAGAATGGGCCGGCACCATCCTGCGCCGCGACGCGCAGGACTCCAGTATCGACACTCTCGATGAGATCTGGGCCCAGCGCATCGACTTTCTGCCGGTCGACGAGGGCGTGCTGGCGGGCCAGATCGTCGATCTGCACAGCCAGTTCAACCTGAACACGCTGGGTGTCGCCGAGCCCGAGCAGGTCCTGCTGCAGTTCAACCGATTGCTGGCGGCGATTCCCGAGCTACGCGACCAGGCCGTGGGCGATCTGGGGGTGCGCATCGCCGACTGGATCGACCCCGATACCGAGCCGCGCTTTCCCGGTGGGGCCGAGGATCAGGCCTATCTGTCGCTGGACCCGCCGCGCCGCGCGGCCAACCGGCCGATGGTCAGCATCACCGAGTTGCGCCTGATCGACGGCGTTACCGAAGACATTTACGCGGCCCTGGTGCCCCATGTCACCGTGGCCCCGGCCGTGCCGCACCCGATCAACGTCAACACCGCCACGCCGGCCGTGTTGCAGAGTCTGGCCGAGGGGCTGACGCCGGGCGATGTCGAATCGCTGCTCGCGAGTCGCGAGGAGTCGCCCTGGGAGAGCCTGGAGAATTTCCGCGCCGAGCCGGCGCTGGCCGCCCGCCCGGTCAGCGAGAACATCGACGTGCGCTCCAGCTATTTTCGCGCCGAAGGTTCGGCGGATGTTCAGGGCGTGCGGCTGCAGCTGGTGTCGGTCTTGCATCGCGGCAGCGACGGTCGCGCCCGAACGGTGTGGCGCTCCCGTGCCCCCTACTAGCCCGCGGGCCATGGCCGCATCGCTCACCGCTGCGGGTCCTCGGCTAGAATGCCCGGCTGGACCTGCCACTCCCGCGCCCCGAGCTCGCCCTACGTGACCGATCTGCTCCTCGTAACCCAAGACGCCGACGCCGGTGGCTGGTCCTGGCGGCGCCTGGGTGGGCCAGAGGTCTCCACCGAGATCGAACACGGCGACGCGCAAGCCCTGGCGCCACGGGCGCACAGCAGCCGCGTGCTGGCGGTCGTGCCCGGCGCCCAGGTGGGCTGGCACCCCGTGGCCCTGCCGCTGAAGGGCGCGCGCCTGTTGGCCGCCGCGCCCTACGCCCTTGAAGACGCGCTGGCCGAGGACGTCGAGAAACTGCATTTCGCGCTGGCCGGCCCCGAGCAGGCCGCCGCGGTCTATGTCTGCCGCCGCAGCTGGATCGAGGAGCAACTGGCCACATTCGACACCCTGGAGCCCCAGGAGCTGATCGCCGTGGTGCCGGAGCAGGCGCTGTTGCCCGCGGCGATCGAGCGCCCGGTGCTGGCCGCCCTGCCCGACCGCTGGCTGCTCAGCCTGCCGGGTGGCCGGCGCCTGGTGACGCCCGTTGGCGGGCTGCCCGGGCTCGAGGCCTTGCTGGCCCACCCCGAGGGCATCGACTTCATCAGCATCGGTGGCGCGCCGGCGCCCGAGGGGCTGACACTGGCCCGGCGCGAGGACCTGCCGCACCTGCTGGCCCTGGCCGGCCTGGATGCCAGCCGCCGGGGGAACCTGCTGCAAGGCGCCTATCGTCGCGAGTCGGCCCGCCACGAATGGCTGCAGCGGCTGCGCTGGCCCGCGGCCCTGGCCGCCAGCTTCCTGCTGCTGCACAGCCTGCTGCTGGGCTGGGCCGTCTACAACACGGGCCAGCAGGCCGAAGCCGCCCGTGGCGCGGCCGAGGCGGCCTTTCGCGAGACCTTCCCGCAGATCACCCGCATCGTGGATATGCGCGTGCAGGCCTCGCAGGAACTGGCCGCGGCGCGCGGTGGTGGCAGTGACGCCGCGCTGCTGCAGCTGCTCAATGCCAGCGCGCAGGCGCTGGCGCGCACCAAGGGCCTGCGCCTGGAGGGCCTGCAATACCGGGATGCGGCGCTGTACCTGAGCCTGGGCGGGGACAACCTGCAGGCGCTGGAAACCCTGCGCAACGACTTCGCCGAGCAGCCCCGCTGGCGGCTGGAGGTGCAATCCGCCAATGCCGGCGCCGATGGCGTGCAGATCCGGCTGAAGCTGGAGGCCGCATGACGCCGACTGCCTGGTGGCTGGAGCGCGCCCCGCGCGAGCGCATGATCCTGGGTGTCGGCGCGGTGCTCGCCGGCCTGCTGCTGTTTTTCCTGCTGGTATGGGCGCCGCTCTACGACGCGCTGGCGGCCAAGCAGGCCGAGCGGGATGAGGCCCGCGAGCTCGCCGCCTGGCTGACCGAAATCCGCCCCGAAGTACGCGGCGCGGCGCGTGGTGGCGGCGTACAGGGCGCGAACCGCTCGCTGCTTTCGGTGGTTGACGGTGCCGCACGCCGCGCCCAGCTGGCCGAGGCGGTCAAGCGCATCCAGCCCGACGGCGACAACACCGTCCGCGTATGGGTCGAGGACGCGCCGCTCGAAGAGCTGATGCGCTGGGTGCTGCAGCTGCAGACACAAAACGGGATTCGGGTGAGCGCGCTGAATCTGGATCGCGGCGATGCCTCCGGCACCGCCAGCGCCCGCCTGACGCTGGAGCGATGATGAAACGGATTCTGGGCGCCGCCGGCCTGGTACTGGCGGGCTTCGCCGCCGGTCTGGTTTGGCTCGCACCGGCGAACAAGTTGCTGGGCCTGGCCTTGCCCGAGGGGCCGGAGGTGCCGCAGTTCCGGGGCGTTGAGGGCCGCCTGCTGGCCGGCCGTGCCGCCCAAGTCCAGGCCGGAAAGGTTCAGGTTGAAGACGTCAGCTGGTGGCTGTCGCCCTGGGCGTTGCCGCTGGGACGCGTCGACGCCGAACTGGCCCTGCAGCTCGCCCCGGAGGTGCCCGCCCGTGGCCACGTGCAGCTTCGCCCCGATGGCAAACTGCGGCTGGAAGACTGGCGCGCGCGCCTGTCGATCGAGGCGCTCAAGCCCGTGCTGAACATTCCCTTCCTGCCCGTGGCCGGCGTCGCCGCGCTGCACCTGGACCAGGCGCGCGTCAGCGCCGAGGGCCAGGCTGAGGCGCTGGACGGCACGCTGACCCTGCGTGGGCTGCGCTGGACGCTGCTCAAGCCGGAGGCGCCGCTGGGGGACTACCGCATCGACATCGCCACCCAGGAGGACGGTCGCATCGTCGGCACGGTGCAGGAGCAGCCCGGCGCGGCCCTGCAGGCGCGCGGCGATTTGACGCTGTTCCCGGACGGGCGCTATGCGCTGAACGTGCGCATCACGCCGACCGAACAAACGCCGCCGCCGATCCGCAACAGCTTGCCCACGATGGGCCGGCCGGACTCCGACGGCGCCTACGCGCTGCGCTACAGCGGACGCCTGCCGCGGCCCTGAGGGTGCGGCCCAGAGTGTGAGGCGCAGAGGGTGCGGCCCGGAGTGTGAGGCGCAGAGGGTGCTGCCCAGAGGGTGAGGTTCTGTGGCCGCGGCCCGACGCCGGCGCCGGGAGCGCCAACCCAGCACCTGGGGCCGACTCCGCAGATCAATACCGCGCGTCAGCGCCCGGCGCCCCGGCTGTGGTCACGCCCCTGTAGCCAACCCCAGGGCGCCAACCCCAGGGCGCCAACCCCAGGACGCTAACCCTAGGGGGCGCTGGCGTTGCGGAAGATGGCCACGCCGGCCACGCTGCCCGATTCGGGGGCGCTGAGACGGTAACCCAGGGCGGCACCGCTGACGCCTTCGGGCTGCACGCTGACCAGACCCTGGAACTGACCGTCGCCGCCGCCAACGCCATTGACCTGGACGCTGTCATACAACCCGGCAAAAACGTTTTCCGCGATGCCCGGGCCCAGGCGTGCGCCGAAGGCCCCTTCGCCGCTGGCCTGCCAGGCGTTGCCGTCGATCCCCAGCGCCAGCGTCGAACGCACGCTGAGCGCCGTGAAATCGGCCTGGAGCGTGGCGCTGCCCAGAAAGCCGCGAGCGCCGTCGCTCGCCGTGGGGTCGGTATTGCCGACCAGCGTGAATTCGGCCGTGCCGGTGCTGGGCAGGGCCGCATTCGCGGCCATCTGCGGCCCGACAATCCAGTGCGGGCCGATCTCGCTGGCCTGCGCGCTGAACACCTGGTCGCCCTCGCGGATCGTCACGGTGCCCTCCGCATAACGGCCCCAGCGCAGCCCGGAAACCGGGTCGAAACCCTGGTTGGTGGAGACCAGCGGGTCCTCGGCGGCACCGGCAAAGCGCAGCAGGGCCAGCCGCTCCTCGTTGCGGGCCGAAAAGCCCACCAGCGTGGTGCCGGCGAGCTCGCCCTCCTCAACACGTACCTGCCCGGCCGGCACGTTGCCGGCAACGATGGGCGGCGCACCGGGGTGCGGCAACGCGGCGGCGGTACTCAGCAGCACCACGCGCTGGTCGGAGCGCGTGGTGGGCTCGTTTTCCTCGGTGACCGTGTCCTCCCGGCCCAGCGGCTGCTCCTCGTTGGCCGCCGGCTCGCTGCGGCCGTAGTAGCGACGCGCCGCCACCCGGCGGCGCTGCTGCGGGTCGCGCTCGCTTTGTTCGCCATCGGCGGCCGGCGTGATATCGAGCAGCTGCGGCGGCTGGTCGCGCAGTTGCCGCGGCGGGTCCTGCGAGGAGGAGGCAAAGCCGAATTCGTTTTCCGCCAGTAACAGCGTGCCGGCGTCGTTGCTGGCCTCGATCATGCCCTCGCTGACGCCGAAGACCAGGCCGCTGCTGCAGTCCGCTAGGCAGACGGCGGTGAAGGTGGTGCCGCGGATGCCGATCGTCGCCACCGGCGTGCGTACGCTGAAGGCCGAGGAATCGACCTTGCCGATCAGGCCGGTAATCGCGCGAAAGCCGCCGCGCAGCAGGTTGTAGACGCTGCGGCCCTGGGCCGCCTCGGGCTGGCTGCGCGCCAGCGACGCCGGCGCCACACCGGCGGCAACCTCCGGGCCCTCGTAGCTGTAGGTCTCGATCGTGAACTCGGTGTCCGGGCGCAGTGAGAACAGCGTGCGGTCGCGCATGCGGATATGCGTGCGCCCGCCGGGCCCGGTGCGAATCGTGTCGCCTTCACGCACGCGCACGCCGCGCCGCAGCGCGACGACCCGGTCACCGCGCTGGGCGCTGACCTCGCCGGATACGAACAGAACCAGGCCTTCGCTGGCGCCGGCCAGCCCCGGCAGGCCCAGCAGGGCGGCGAGCAGCGCCGCGCCAAACAGGCGCCGCGATCCTTGGCTGATGCTCATTCGAAACTCCACTGTGCGACCAGCCCGAGCTCCAGGCGGTCATAGCTGAATACGTCGATGCTGGAGTCGTTGTCCAGCCACTGGCCCTGCAGCACGAAGAGCCACTGCGGGGCGGCCGCCAGCCCCAGATCCAGCGCGAGGTTGGCGCTGAGCTGGGTGTCGTCACGGCTTTCGCCGAAGAAGGGGTCGTCGTAGCTGCCGTCCAGCCAGGCCACACCGGCGCGCAGCGTGCTGAGCGGCGTGGTGGCCCAGCGCAGTCCGGCCTGCACGCCCAGCGTGTCCCGGCTGTTCGGCGAGCCCTCTTCCACCGCCTCCTCGCGCCCGAGCAATAGGCCGCCGCGCCATTGCAGCGGCAGGCCGGAGACCGCGTAGGCGGCGTCCAGCCCCAGCACGTACTGGTCGATGTCGCGCACCGTCAGTTCGTCCGGGTAGCGGAGCGCGCCGGCACGGGCCGACACCCCGAGCAGAGAGCGGCCCAGGCTGCGGCTCAGGGCACCCTCCATGGCCAGCAGCTGCGCGTTGTCCTCGCCGTCCAGCCACAGCTGCGTGTAGCGCGGCCCCAGGCGGCCCTGCCAGGCGGCCCGCTCGTAGACCGCCTGCGCGCCGAGCCCCAGCTCCAGGCGGCTCGCGGCCTCAAAGTCCGGGTACTCGCGCGCCGCCGCGTGGGGCTCCAGGCTGGCGCGCCAGCGCGCGGTCAGCGGTCGCGACCACGCCGCCTGGGCACGCAGCCCGTAGTAGGGGCTTTCCTGCTCGCGCGCGGCGTCGGCAAGCACGAAGCCATTGAAATCCGTCAGGTCCGTCGCGGCGTTGGCATTGCTGTCATGCCCGGCCGAGGCGGCCAGCCAGAGCCGGTTCTGGGCGCGATAGCGGGCGTTGTTGCGCGCAATGCCCTGACGATAGTCGCGGATCACCGTGGCCAGCCGCGGCGGCGGGTCGGCGGCCTGCAGCGCCGCGAACTCGGCATCGGCCGCCTCATAATCGCCACTGGCGTAATAGGCGCGTGCCAGGTC
This sequence comes from uncultured Ectothiorhodospiraceae bacterium, assembly GCA_937141935.1. Classification (GTDB taxonomy): domain Bacteria; phylum Pseudomonadota; class Gammaproteobacteria; order Nevskiales; family Oceanococcaceae; genus MS8. The sequence continues at coordinate 64,781 of CAKZQS010000018.1, read as the reverse complement.
AAAGCGCAGATCCAAGGCCGCGGGGCGTGCCAGGGTCGCGCGCTGCAGCGCAAAAACCGCCTCGCCATGGGCCTCGCTGGCCAGCGCGGCCAAACCGTAAATGGCGTCGAAGTCCGGGTCCCCGGCGTACTCGGGCTCGATCGCGGCCAGCTCGGGGTACAGGCCCTGCAGCCGCGCCGGTGTCAGCGTGGCGGGGTTCTCCACGCTGCCCAGCACCACCGGCGGCAGCGCGGCCCCGGACCCGGGCTCAGGCTCGGCGTCGACCCGGCGCGCGCTCGCGGCGGGCAGTTCCCGGGCTTGCGCCACATCCGGGCGCGCCGCGGCCGGCGTGCGGGCCTCGGCGGGCGCCTGGGTATCGAGCCATTGCGGGGCCGGCACATCCTGCGCGGGTGCGGCACCCGCGGCCAGCCCCAGCAGCATCGCCCCTGCTACCCGTATCGTCCCCCTACGATTCGTCGTCGCCACCTTGACTCTCTCCCTGCGGCTGCACGCTGCCTGATAGCAGCCCAGCCTATTACACTGAATGGCCATCGCCAAGGACTACGGCCCGTGACTCGTCGCGTCATCGTCGGGCTCTCCGGCGGCGTCGATTCGGCCGTCTCCGCCGCCCTGCTGATCGAGGCCGGCCACGAGGTCGAAGGCCTGTTCATGCGCAACTGGGCCGAAGACGACGCCTATTGCACCGCCGCCGAAGACTATGAAAGCGCGCGCGCCGTGGCCGCGCAGCTCGATATCCCGCTGCATCAGGCGGATTTTTCGGCCGAGTATCGCGAGCGCGTCTTCGCCGACTTTCTGGCCGAATACGAGGCCGGGCGCACCCCCTCCCCCGACCTGCTCTGCAACCGCGAAATCAAGTTCGGCGAGTTCGCCCGCCACGCGCAGCAACTGGGAGCCGAGGCAATTGCCACCGGGCACTACGCCCGCCTGGCGGCCCACGAGGGCCGGACCCGCCTGCTGCGCGCGCGCGACAGCAATAAGGACCAGACCTATTTTCTGGCCGCCACGCCGGGTACGGCGCTGCGCGACGTGCTGTTCCCGCTGGGCGACTACGAAAAGAACGAGGTCCGCGCGCTGGCGCGTGAGCGCGGCCTGGTCAACCACCGGCGCCCCGATTCGACCGGCGTGTGCTTCATCGGCGAGCGGCCCATGCGCGAGTTCCTGCAGCACTGGATCGCCGTGCGGCCCGGCGCCATCGAAACCGACGAGGGCCAGGTCATCGGCGAACACCATGGCGTGGCCCTGTACACCCTGGGCCAGCGCGGCGGGTTGGGCATCGGCGGGGTGCGCGGCCATGCCGAGGCGCCCTGGTATGTGGTGGATCGCGACGTCGCGCGCAATGTGCTCGTGGTCAGCCAGGACCGCGGCGACGCGCGGCTGAATCCGACCCGGCTGACGCTGGGCCAGTGCTATTGGGTCAATGAGCCCCCGAAGGACGGCGCCCAGTACGGCGTGCGCGTGCGCCACCGCCACCGCCCGCAGACCGCCGTCTACCGCGCCGGGCCGCCGGCGCGGCTCGAATTCGCGCAGCCGGTGTGGGCGCCGGCGCCCGGCCAGTTCGCGGTGCTCTATGCCGAGGAGCAATGCCTGGGCTGCGGCGTGATTGAGGCGGCCAGGATCGCCGACTGAGGCCTGCTCGCTCTCCCAAGCCACCGCGCCACCGCGCCACGGCGCCACGGCCCGTCCACCCCGCGCGGCGCCCGGGGCGAGGGCCCTGAGAGCGACGCGGACGTTTCCGCGTCGCTCGTGCCGGCCATTGATGCCCGCCGTGCTTGAGCGCGCAAGTCATTGATCCCCTGAGGCGAGTGCGGACATCGGCCGCGCGCGCGGTCCGCTGACACATCCCGGAAGGATTTGTTCGGCGTTTCCTTAGGGGGTTTCGCGGCTGGGCCCGGCCGCCGCGCGGGCTATAATGGTCTGCTTTTCACGGCGTGCCGCCGCCTGGCGCAGCGGCGCGGGACCTACGTACCCCCAAGGGAGAGGACGCATGACGGACAGTTTCCAGGCCCGGACCCAGCTTCAGGCCGGCGGCAAGAGCTATGACTATTACCGGCTTGCTGCCGTCGCCAGCGAGGAGCAGCTCGCCCGCCTGCCCTATTCGCTGAAGATCCTGCTGGAGAACCTCGTCCGCCACGAGGACGGCGCCAACATCACCAAGAGTGACATCGAGGCCATCGTCAATTGGGACGCCAAGGCCGAGCCCAGCCAGGAAATCGCCTTCACCCCGGCCCGCGTGATCCTGCAGGACTTCACCGGCGTGCCTTGCGTGGTGGACCTGGCCGCGATGCGCGACGCGATCAACAAGCTGGGCGGCGACGCCACCAAGATCAACCCGCAGGTGCCGGTGGAGCTGGTCATCGACCACTCGGTGCAGGTCGACAAATACGGCACGCCCGACGCGCTGGACCTGAACACCAAGATCGAGTTCGACCGCAACAAGGAGCGCTACGCCTTCATGCGCTGGGGCCAGACGGCCTTTGACAACTTCAAGGTCGTGCCGCCGGGCACCGGCATCGTGCACCAGGTCAACATCGAATACCTGGCGCGCGTGATCTTTGGCCAGGAAACCGGCGTCGCCTACCCGGACACCGTGGTTGGCACCGACTCGCACACGACGATGGTCAACGGCATCGGCGTGCTGGGCTGGGGCGTGGGCGGCATCGAGGCCGAGGCCGCGATGCTGGGCCAGCCGGTCACGATGCTGATCCCGCAGGTCGTGGGCTTCCGCCTGACCGGCAAGCTGCCCGAGGGCGCCACCGCCACCGACCTGGTGCTGACGGTTACCCAGATGCTGCGCAAGTTGGGTGTGGTGGGCAAGTTCGTCGAGTTCTTCGGCGACGGCCTGGCCGACCTGCCGCTGGCCGACCGCGCCACCATCGCCAACATGGCGCCCGAATACGGCGCGACCTGCGGCATCTTCCCGGTGGACGGCGAAACCATCCGCTACCTGGAGCTGACCGGCCGTAGCGCCGAGGAACTGGCGCTGGTCGAGGAATACGCCAAGGCCAACCACATGTGGCGCCACGACGGCGAGCAAGAGGCCGATTACACCACGGTGCTCGAGCTCGATATGTCCACCGTGCAGCCCTCGCTGGCCGGCCCTAAGCGCCCGCAGGACCGCATCCTGCTGACGGACATGCAGCAGACCTACGTCAAGCACGCCGACCCGATGATCGCCGAGCGCGACAAGCGCTCCGCGGACGAAATGCGCTTCGAGGGCGAAGGTGGCGACACGGCCGTGGGCAACACGCCGCCGGTCGCCGTCGGCAGCGTCGATGTCACCACCGACCGCGGCCAGTTCACGCTGACCGATGGTGATGTGGTCATCGCCGCCATCACCTCCTGCACCAACACCTCCAACCCGGCGGTGCTGGTCGCCGCGGGCCTGGTGGCGCGCAATGCCGTCAAGCGCGGCCTGAGCGTTAAGCCCTGGGTCAAGACCTCGCTGGCCCCCGGCTCGCAGGTGGTCACCGACTACCTGGCCAAGGCCGGCCTGCTCGATGACCTGGAGCAGCTGGGCTTCCACGTGGTCGGTTATGGCTGCACCACCTGCATCGGCAACTCTGGCCCGCTGGACCCGGCGATTTCCAGCGCCATCCAGGACAACGACCTGGTTGCCGCCTCGGTGCTATCGGGTAACCGCAACTTCGAAGGCCGCGTGCACGCCGACGTCAAGATGAACTTCCTGGCCTCGCCGCCGCTGGTGGTCGCCTACGCGCTGGCCGGCACCGTCAACAAGGACCTCTCCGACGAGGCCATCGGCACCGACGCCGACGGCCAGCCGGTGTACCTGAAAGACGTGTGGCCGAGCAATGCCGAGATCGCCGACACCGTGCAGCAGTGCCTGAACTCGGAGATGTTCCAGTCGCGCTACGCCGACGTCTACGCCGGCGACGAGCGCTGGCGTGGGCTGGAGATCCCGCAGGGCAAGATCTACGAATGGAACGACGAGTCCACCTACGTCCAGAACCCGCCCTACTTCGAGGGCATGACGATGGACGTGGCCGACATCGCCCCGATCAACGGCGCGCGCTGCCTGGCCAAGCTCGGCGACTCGATCACCACCGACCACATCTCGCCCGCCGGCGCGATCAAGGCCGACTCCGACGCGGGTCAGTACCTGGGCAGCAAGGGCGTGCAGCAGGCCGACTTCAACTCGCTGGGCAGCCGTCGCGGTAACCACGAGGTGATGATGCGCGGCACCTTCGCCAACATCCGTCTGCGCAACCAGCTGGCCCCGGGCACCGAGGGCGGCTGGACCTGCCACCAGCCCTCGGGCGAGCAGATGACGATCTACAGCGCGGCGATGAAGTACCGCGATGAGGGCACGCCGCTGGTGGTGCTGGCCGGCAAGGAATACGGCACCGGCTCCTCGCGTGACTGGGCCGCCAAGGGCACGATCCTGCTCGGCGTCAAGGCCGTGATCACCGAAAGCTTCGAGCGCATCCACCGCTCGAACCTGGTGGGCATGGGCGTGCTGCCGCTGAATTTCGTCAATGGCGAAAACGCCGACTCGCTGGGCCTGGACGGCAGCGAGGTCTTCGACATCGAGGGCCTGGAGCGCGGCGCCAAGACGGTGACCGTCAAGGCCAAGAAGGCCGATGGCAGCGAGACCAGCTTCGAGGCCCGTGTCCGCATCGACACGCCCAAGGAGTGGGATTACTACCAGCACGGCGGCATCCTGCAGTACGTGATCCGGCAGCTGGCGGCCTAAGCCCCCCAGCCCCAAGTCCGACGAAAGCGCCCCGCACTGCGGGGCGTTTTTTTTTGGGCTCTCGATTCCTATGTCCCGCGCCCTCGGGCTGTGCCGCGTCAGCGTGTGGCAGGGGCGGGCTTGCAAGCCGGCGGGCAGTTAGGGCTCGCGCCGGAGTGGCGGGGCCCGACTGGGGACAACCCGCCAGGACGGCGGATTGAGGCCCGCCACGACAGGACGTCGTGTCGGGCCGGCCCCACCAAGGGTCACGCCACGCAGGGCACCGCGCAGCGGCGCGAGATCCGCCCGCAGGTTTGCAAGGCCGGCCCTTGGCGCCGGCGCATGCGAACCCTTTCGGGCACGCGCGCACCGGTCATTCGCTTGGTACCGAGGGGCCGCGCGATCAATCGGCGCTTTCGCGCTCCTGCACCAGCACCCAAGGGCGTACGACCACGCCCCAGAGCTCCGGCGGTTCCGCGCTGGCCCAGCGGGTGGCATGAGTGTCGTCCAGCAGCCCCACCTGCTCCCCCTGCATCCACTGCTTGAGTTGCGCGGCGTCGTCGCGGGCCACGGCCTGGGCGACCGCAATCAGATCCAGCCCGGCGGCGACGCGAAGCACATGGCCCGCGGCAAACAGCCGCTCGATCTCGGCCCAGCTCACGCGGGCGGTTTCCCCCAGCAGCTTGGCGTACAGCTCCGCATCCGCTTCGCGGCCGGCGTCGGGCGGTGTCTGGGAATGGCGTGCGGAATCGGTCACGGGCGCGCTCACAGGGCCTTTCAGGGCGCGCCAGTGTGCCTTTGCCACGCGGCCTTGCGCTACCATGCGCGCTTTTCGCGCCTAGGCCGGGGTCCGCTCACGCATGCGTCGCGTTGTGTTCAACCAAAAAGGCGGGGTCGGCAAGACCACCATCGTCTGCAACCTGGCCGCCATCGCCGCCGCGCGCGGCCTGCGCACGCTGGTCATCGACCTGGATGTGCAGGGCAATGCCACCCGCTACCTGGGCGCGCCGGCCGACGGTGAGGCGCATATCGCGCGCTTTTTCGAGGGCACGCTGCGCTTCGGTCTGGGCGATGCCGGGCTCGAGCGCTGCATCCTGCCGACGCGCTTCGAGAATCTCTCGATCGTCCCGGCCTCCACCGAACTGGAGCACTTGGCGCCCAAGCTCGAAGCGCGGCAAAAGGTGCACAAGCTGCGCCAGGCCCTGGACCGGCTGCATGTTTACGACGCGATCTTTTTCGACACCCCGCCGGCGCTCAACTTCTATTCGCGGGCCGCGCTGATCGCGGCCGACCGGGTGCTGATCCCCTTCGACTGCGACGACTTTGCCCGCCAGGCGCTGTACACGCTGCTCGAGAACATCGCCGAGATCCAGGCCGATCACAACGAGGCGCTGGACGTCGAGGGCATCGTGGTCAACCAGTTCAACGCGCAGGCGCGCCTGCCGCGCGAGTTGCTGGCCGCCTTGCAGGAGGAAGGCCTGCCGGTTCGGGAACCTCCGCTGGCCGCTTCGGTCAAGGTCAAGGAGTCCCACGAGGCTCAGCGGCCACTGCCGCATTACGCCCCACGACATAAACTGACGGCGCAGTTCGAAGCGCTTTACGACAGCCTGCGCGCTTAGCGCGGCCGCCGTCGCCCTGCCTGTACTGGAGTACACCATGACGCCCGAAACCCTTCGCCGCGGCCTGCTGGCCGTTCTGCTGCTGCCCGGCCTGGCCCTGCCGGTGGCCGCGCAGGACGATGATGACGACGAGAAGAACCCGGACGACCCGACCTATTCGAGCTTTCGCATCACCCAGGCGCGGGCCGATTTCGACAACCTCGACCCGGCCTTCAACCTGGGCTACACCTTTGGCTTTCGCTTCCCCGACTTCGAGTTTGTCGGCGTGGAGTTCGACATCTCCGGCACGATCATCCCGGGCGAAAACCAGGGCGCGGCCGGCCTCTTCGACGGCGGCGGCAATGACGGCGGCGGCGATGGCGGCGGCGGTGGCATCCTCGACCCCATCCTCGGCGGTGGGGGCGGCGGTGGCGGCAATGACGGCGGCGGCGGTGGCGGCGATTCCGGCCAGCGCACGCGCAGCGGCGACGAGCTGCTGGTGAACACGCTGGGCGTGTACCTGCGCCTGGAAACGCCGCGGCAGTGGAGCTCGCGCTTTTTTGCCTCGGCGCGCGTGGGCTACAGCTACCTCGACTCGACCATCCCCGAGCTGGTCGAAGACGGCCGCAGCCAGTCGGCCTGGGGCGCCGGCCTGGGCTATCGCTACGGCGAGGATGGCCGCATCGAGCTGCGCTACACGCGCGTGGCCGAGGATCTGGATTACCTGGGCATCGGCTTTAGCTTCTAGCGCCGGCCCGCAGGCGCGGCCGCGCGGGCGGCCGCGCCATTTACGACAGGGAGAACAATGCGAACGACTTCGGTGGATGTGGCCGTCATCGGCAGTGGCCCGGCGGGCGAAGGGGCCGCGATGATGGCGGCCAAGAACCACCTGGATACGGTGGTCATCGAGCGCTACGTCGATGTGGGCGGCGGCTGCACGCACTGGGGCACGATCCCCTCCAAGGCGCTGCGTTACGCCGTCAAACAGCTCAACGACTCGCGCAACAACCGATTCATTCGCCACCTGCGCAAGGAGATCCAGGTCAGCTACCCGCAGCTGCTGGACTCGGCCAACTCCGTCATCGAGTCGCAGGTGGCCTCGCGCCACCGCGCCTACGAGCGCAACCACGTGCCCATCATCGAAGGCCGCGCGCGCTTCGAGGATGAACACACGCTGATCATCAATCAGAACGGCGCCGACACGCAGCGCATCAAGGCGCGCTACATCCTGATCGCCACCGGCTCGCGGCCCTACCACCCCGAGGGGCTGGACTTTAACCACCCGCGTATCCTGGATTCGGACAGCGTGCTCAAGTACCGCGAGGAGCCGCGCTCGATCACGATCTACGGCGCCGGTGTCATTGGCAGCGAATACGCCTCGATCTTCGCCAACCTCGGCATCAAGGTGAACCTAGTCAACACCCAGAACCGCCTGCTGTCCTTCATGGACGAGGAAATCACCGAGGCGCTGTCCTACCACCTGCGCGACCAGGGCGTGATCATCCGCCACAACGAGGAGTTCTCGCACGTCGAGGCCCGCGCCCGCGATGTGGTGCTGCATTTGAAGAGCGGCCGCCGGCTCAAGTCCGACGCGCTGCTGTGGGCCAACGGGCGCACCGGCAACTCGGCCGGCATGAACCTCGAAGCCATCGGCCTGGAGGCCAACAGCCGCGGCCAGCTTGCGGTCAACGACTGCTACCAGACGGCGGTGCCGCACATCTACGCGGTGGGCGACATCATCGGCTTCCCGGCCCTGGCCTCCAGCGCCTACGACCAGGGCCGCTTCGCCGCCACGCACATGCTCAACCCCGATCGCGACAACCCCTCGATCGGCCAGATGCCCAGCGGCATCTACACCATTCCCGAGATTTCCTCGGTCGGCAAAACCGAGCAGGAGCTGGTGGCCGAGGGCGTGCCCTTCGAGGCCGGCTATGCCTCCTTCAAGTACCTCGCCCGCGCGCAGATGAGCGGCGAGACGGTGGGCATGCTCAAGCTGCTGTTCAACATAGAAACGCAGCAGGTGCTCGGCATCCACTGCTTTGGCGACCGCAGCAGCGAAATCGTGCACATCGGCCAGGCCGTGATGGCCTGCCAGCCGCCGGGCACCGAGCTGGAGTACTTCGTCAACACCACCTTCAACTACCCGACCATGGCCGAGGCTTACCGGGTGGCGGCGCTGAACGGCCTCAACCGCATCGCCTGAACCGCAGCGCCGGAACCGAAGCGCCGGAACCGAAGCGCCTGCGGCCCCGCACCGCGGTGCATGCCGTGGGTCATGGCCGCGGCGCCATGCCCGCGAGAAGCCGCTAGGCTGTGGGCATGATGCCGCAGCCGTCCGCGACCGCCCTGCCCGCGACGCGCCCGAATCCACGGGCCAGCCTTGCGCTAGCCACAGCGCGTGCCCCGAGGGCGCTGACCGTCTTCGCCCTCGCCGCGGGCGCCCTACTGGGAGCGCCGGCCCAGGCCACGCCTTGGCAACGCTTCGGCGAGCCCACGCCGGATAGGCAGCCCGAGGCCATCGGCAAGTTCACCAATGGCTGTGTGCTCGGGGCCCAGGCCTTGCCGGATTCCGGGCCGGGCTACCAGGCGGTGCGGCTGGCGCGCAAGCGCAACTACGGCCACCCCTGGCTCGTCGAGACCATTACCGAACTGGGCGCGCGGGTGGCCGAGCGCGGGCTGGGCACGATGCTGGTGGCGGATATGTCGATGCCGCGGGGCGGCCGTTTCGCCAGCGGCCACCGCAGCCACCAGTCCGGCCTGGATGCCGACATCTGGCTGCGGCTGGATGCCCCCAGGCTGCCCAAGGCCAAGCGCATGGGCTACAGCGATGTGGCCGCCAGGCTCTTTGTCGACCGCAAGGCGCTGGTCGTCACCGAGGACTTCGCCTGGAAGCATGCCGAACTGATCCGGCTGGCCGCGCAGGACGACCGCGTGGCGCGCATCTTTGTACACCCGGCGATCAAGAAGGATTTGTGCGAGCGCCGCTGGGAGGTCTCCCGCGACTGGCTGGAGAAGGTGCGCCCCTGGTGGGGCCACGACGCCCACTTCCATCTGCGCCTGCAGTGCCCGCCCGGCAGCGTGGATTGCGCCGACCAGGCCCCGCCGCCGCCCGGCGAGGGCTGTGGCGAGGAACTCGACGAATGGTTCGTGCAGATGCGCAAGCCACCGCAGCCACGGCCGGACCCACCGCCGTCGCCGCCACCTACGCCGCCCCTGCCCGAGCGCTGCCAGCTGCTGCTGGACGGTGCCGGCTAGCGCCTAGAGCCCGCCCTCGCGCTTGGCCCGCTGCCAGCAGGCCTCCAGTTCATCCAGGCCGAGGTCCTGCCAGCCCTGCCCTGCCGCATCGAGCTGGCCCTGGACGTGACGCAGGCGGGCATCGAAGCGCGCGCAGGTGTCGGCCAAGGCCTGCTGCGCCGGCACGCCCAGCGCACGCCCCAGGTTGACCACGGTGTACAGCACGTCGCCCAGCTCATGGCGCATGGCGCCCGCATCCTGCGCGGCGATGGCCTCCTCCAGCTCGGCCAGCTCCTCGCGCAGCTTGGCCCAGATCGGCGCCGGCTCCGGCCAGTCAAAGCCCAGCGCCGCGGCGTCCGCCTGCTGCTGCTGGGCGCGCTGCAGCGTGTCGGCCCCGTTCTCGGCATGGGGCCCGGGGCGGGGCTCAGGCGGCCAGCGTTGCATGAAAGCGCTCCTGCAAATTCCACAGCATGCCGGCCGTCGCGCCCCAGATGCGGTAGGGGCCGTGGTGGTACTCATAGACCGGCAGGCCGATCTTGGCCATCCAGGTGCGCGTGTAGCGGGCCGGCTCCAGCAGGCCACGCAGCGGCACTTCGAAGATTTCGGCGACCTCGGACTCCTGCGCCTGGGTGTGCGCATCCTCCTCGACCCAGGCCACCACCGGCGTCACGCGGTAGCGCGAGACCGTGGGGTAGTCCTCCAGGCAGCCCAGGGCGAGGATCTGCGCCGCCCGCAGGCCGACCTCCTCCTCGGCCTCGCGCAGCGCGGTGCCCAGGGGAAAACGGTCACCGGGGTCGGCCCGCCCACCGGGAAAGCTGATCTGCCCGGCGTGGGCGCGCAGCTGCCGCGTGCGCACCGTGAAGATCACGCGTGGCTCCGGCCACACGCGGCGCACGCCCACGAGCACCGAGGCCGGGCGCAACTTGGCCTGCCAGCCACGGCCCAGCAGCGTCTCGACCGCACCGGACAAACCCAGCGACACCATGTCCCGGGTGCCCTCCCCCTCCAGCGGCAGCAGGCAGGCCTCGAGCGTGTCCGCCAGGCGCGAGTTGGGCAGGTGCCGCAGCGTGCTCACTCAGCCCTGCAGGCGCGCCTCCAGCGCGCGCTGGTCGGCGGCAAAGCGGCGAATCCCCTCGGTCAGCTTCTCGGCGGCCATCGCATCCTCGGCGATGGCCAGCGCGTAGGCACTGGCGTCGGGCGGCGTCTCGGCCAGCTCGACGGCGCTCAGGCCATGGCGCTGGATGCCCGGTTCCACGGCCTGCTCGCTGTCGGCCAGTTGTTGCAGCAGATCCGGGGCGATGGTCAGCGCATCACAGCCGGCCAGCGCCAGGATCTGCCCGGTGTTGCGAAAGCTCGCACCCATCACCAGGGTGCCGTAGCCATGCGCCTTGCACCAGGCGTCGATGCCGCGCACCGAAGCCACGCCGGGATCGTCCTCGGCGTTGTCGAACTGCGCGCCCTGGGCGCGGTGCCAGTCGCTGATGCGGCCGACAAAGGGCGAGATCAGCGTGATGCCGCCGGCGGCACAAAGCTGGGCCTGCGCGCGGGAGAAAATCAGCGTCAGGTTGCAGGCGATGCCGCGCGACTCCAGCACCTGGGCGGCGCGGATGCCCTCCCAGGTCGCCGCGATCTTGATCAGGATGCGCCGCGGGTCGCCGCCGGCGCTGGCCACCTCGTCCAGCAGCGTTTCGGCACAGGCGATGGTCGCCGCGGTGTCGAAGGACAGCGTCGCGTCCGCCTCCAGCGAAACCCAGCGCTCCACGTCGTCCTGGATGCGGCTGGCGAAGCGCGCGCCCAGCATCCAGCGGCGGCGATCGACGTCCGTGGTCGCCCCGCGCACCTCCTCGATCCACTGTGCGACGACGGCGTTCTCGGATTCGACGGCCTTCAGGATCAGGCTGGGGTTGGTGGTGGCATCGACCGGGCGGGCCCGGGCGATTGCGTCGAGATCGCCGCTGTCGACGACAATGGTGGACAGCGAACGGAGTTGGTCGAGTGCACTAGACATGACAGGCTCGGATGCGGGAACGGTGGTTCCCCGGTTGCGGCTGGAGCTGGAGCCGGGCGATGCGCTGCGCGCGGTGTGCGCGGAGGCGGCCGACTCGCCCTGGATTCTAACGCGCGGCGCCGATGGCGTAGCGGAGCTGCGCGACGCGCGGGCCCCGCGCCAGCGCCCGCTGCGCATTGAGCTGGCCGGCGCCGAGGTGCGGCGGCGCATCGCCCAGGGCCGGCGCGGGCTGCTGCCGCGGGCGCTGGGCTTTCGCAAGCCGCCCTGGCGGGTGCTCGACCTGACCGCGGGCCTGGGCCGCGATGCCGCGACCTGTGCCGGGCTGGGGATGGAGGTGCTGGCCTATGAACGCCAGCCGCTGCTGGCCGCGCTGCTGGCCGAGGCCGGCGAGCGCGACGCGCCGCAGCTGCGCGGCGCGCTGCGCATCCGCGCCGGCAGCGCCGGCCCGGCCGAGTGGTCCAGCGTGGACGCCGTGCTCTACGACCCGATGTACCCCACGGCGGCCCACGGCGCCGCCCCCAGCCTGGAGCTGCAACGCCTGCGCGAACTGGTCGGCGAGGATGCCGACGTGGCGGCGACCTTCGCCGCGCTGCGCGCACAACCGCCCGCCCGCCTGGCGGTCAAGCGCCCGCCCCGCGGCGCGCGGGTCGAGCTGGCGCCCCCCGATGTCGCTTTCGACGGCGGCCGCGTGCGCTGGGCCGTGTATCTGCGGCCGCCAGAAGCGCACTAGGGCCGGTTTGGAATCGTGGCCCGCGAAGGCTGGCTGAGAGTGTGTGAGACCCCGGCCCGCCAGAGGCGGGCCGAGGCTGTTACTGATGATTTCCCGCCGGCGGCGGCCTAAGCCGGCGCCAGCTTGTCGCGGTAGCGCTGCGCGTTGTGGACGTAGTGCGCCGCCGACAACTGCAGCATCTGCCGCTCCTGCGGGTTGAGCTCACGCACCACCTTGCCGGGGCTGCCCATCACCAGCGAGCCATCGGGGATCACCTTGCCTTCGGGGATCAACGCGCCGGCGCCAATCAGGCAATCGCGGCCGATGACCGCGCGGTTCAGGATGACCGCCTGAATCCCCACCAGCGTGTTGTCGCCGATGGTGCAGCCATGCAGCATGGCCTGGTGGCCGATGGTGACGCCCTCGCCCACGTTCAGGCGGATGCCGCCATCGGTGTGCAGCACGCTGCCGTCCTGCACGTTGCTGCGGGCGCCGATGGTGATGCGGTCGTTATCGCCGCGGATCACCACGTTGAACCAGACGCTGGACTCGGCCTGCAGGTGCACATCGCCGATCACCGTGGCGTTCGGCGCCACCCAGGCGCTGGCATCGGCTTCGGGCTTGGGTCCTTCGAGGTGGTAGAGCATCGCGGCCTCCTTCGCGGGCAAAAGCGCAGTCTCGCACAGCCTGCGGCGCGATTCGGTGGGCGGGTGATCCCTGGCACGGCGAGCGCCGGCCCGGCCATCGGTGACCCGGCACTGGCCGCTGTTCAGCCGCCCGGGCTGGCGCGGCCGCCGGCGCTGACCCGCCGGGGTACCTGCGCCACCTGTTCGCGCAGGTAGCGGATGGCCAGATCCGCAGGCGGGGCGCTCAGGCCGGCCGCGTGGGCCTGCGCCCCCAGAACCGACACGGCCTGCGCCTGCGGCAGCAGGCCGGGCAGCAAGGTGGACTGCGCCGGCAACTGCTCGGCATAAGCCTCCCAGCCGGGCCCGGCATAGAGCGCAATGCCGGCCGGCGGCTGCGGGGCGGCCAGGCGGTCGCCGGGCTCGTCGTTGGCCGGCGGCAGCGCGGCGCCATGCCACTCGTAAATCTCGCCCATGCGGGCATCCAGCGCCACCGATAGCGGTACGGCCACATCGCCCGCCGCCTGCCACGCCGACCATGCCAGCGCATGCAGGGTGTTGATGCCCACCAGCGGCCGCCGCCAGGCCAGGGCCAGCCCCTGGGCATAGGCCACGCCCACCCGCACGCCGGTCAGCGCTCCGGGGCCATGGCTCACGGCCAACGCCGCCAGCTCGCTGCCGGCCACCCCGGCCTGGGCCAGCAGTTGCGGCACGCTGCCACGCAGCCAGCCCAGTGCGTCGCGCCGCTCGCATTGCGCCTCTGCCAGCACGGCGCCGCCCGCACTCAGGCACAGCGAACTGCGCCCGTTGGCGGTCTCGATACCGAGTACGACCTCGCGCTCAGGCACTGATGGCCGCCCCACCGGCCGTGTCACGCAGAAAATCCACGGCGCGGGTCTCGTCCTCGATCAGCGGAAAGGCCGGCAGGCTGGCGCGCAGCGTGCGCCCATAGCCCTTGCTGAGCAGCCGGCGGTCGCCCAGCATGACCACGCCGTGATCGGCCTCGCTGCGGATCAGCCGGCCCACCGCCTGCTGCAGCGCCACGGCGGCCGGTGGCAGGTCCACGCGCATGAAGGCGGACAGCCCCCGCGCCTCGACCAGCCGCCGCCTGGCGGCATAGACCGGGTCGTTTTGCGGCGCGAAGGGCAAGCGGTCGATGACCACCAGCCGCAGCGCGTCGCCGGGCACGTCCACGCCCTCCCAGAAGCTGGCCGAGCCGACCAGCACCGCGGCGCCGTCGCGGCGAAAGCGCTCCAGCAGCAGGCCATTGGCCTCCTCGCCCTGGACCAGCACCCGCAGTGCCGGGCGCGCCTCGCGCAGCAGCCGCGCCGCCTCTTCCACGGCGCGGCGCGAGGTGCAAAGCACGAAGCTGCCACCGCCGGCCACGTCGATCAACGGCAGCGCCTGCGCGATGACGGCCTGGGTATGCGCCAGGCCATAGCCGGGGGCGCCCGGGCCACGCGGCACGTACAGCCGGCCCTGGCGATGGTGTTCGAAGGGGCTGGGGTAGCGGGCGCAATGCGCCTCCTGCAGGCCCAGGCGCTCGACGAAATAGCCAAAGTCCCCGCCCAGCGACAGCGTGGCGGAGACGAAGACCCAGCTGGCCTGCTGCGCGGCGAAGCCGGCCTGGCTGAGCCGGCTGACGTCCAGCGGCAGGCTGTGCAGCGTGTAGCCGCGCCGGCTGCGTTGGGCCCAGCAGATGGCCGCCTCGGCGGCCGCCGTTTCCCAGTTGGCACAGGCCTCGTAGACCTGCATCAGGCGGGCGGCCAGCGCGCTCTGCGCCGGCCCCTGGGCCGCCCGGCTCGCCCGCTGGGCGACCTCGTCCAGCGCGGCCTGCAGGCCCCGCAGTCGTTCGGCAAAGGCCGCGTCCTCCAGCGCCTGGCTGCGGTCCAGGCGCTCGGGCTGGCTGGGCACGGCGCGCTGCAGTTCGGCGCTGGCATCCAGAACCGCCAGCAACGGCGCCTCCAGTTCGCCCCAGGGCAGCTCCAGGGCCTGCCAGTCGGCATAGATCTCGTGCAGCTGGTAGCTGGAGACGACAAAGCCAAAAAACAGGCCCAGTACCTCCGGCCACTTGTGCGCCTCGTCGACAACCACCGCCGCGGCGCGCGCGAGCAAATCACCGAAGCCGCGATCCTTCAGCGCCAGGTCGGCGGCCAGCAAGTGGTGGTTGGCCACGACGACCTGCGCCTTGGCCGCCTGCGCGCGGGCCCGGTAAACGCAGCACTGCTCGATAAATGGGCAGTCATGACCCAGGCAGTTGTCGACCGTGGACGTGACCTGGCTTTTCAGCGGCCAGTCGGCCGGCAGGCCGTCGAACTGATCCAGGTCTCCGGACTCGTGCTGCGCCACCCACTGCCGCAAGGCCGCGAGCACGGCGCCGTCGCCGCGGTCGCGCGGTCGCGCGGTCTCGGCGCGCTGGTGGCAGTAGTAGTTGCCGCGGCCCTTCAGCAAGGCGACGGCCGCGCGCGTGCCCAGCGCGGCCTGCAGCCGTGGCAGGTCCTGAAAGTACAGCTGATCCTGCAGGCTGCGGGTGTGCGTGGCCACGATGGCGCGGCGCCCATCGCGCAGCAGCGGGACCAGGTAGGCATAGGTCTTGCCGACGCCGGTGCCCGCCTCGGCGACCAACGCCGACTGCTGCCACAGCGCGTCGGCCACGTCGGCCGCCATCTGCAGCTGGCCCTCGCGGGGGCGGTAGTGCGGGAGTTGCCGGGCGAGCGGGCCCTCCGGCCCGAAGTCGGCGACGGGATCGTCGTGCACGACGCTAGTGGTCCTTGGCAGGGGGGCGTGGCGTCAGCAGGCCCCGTGGGGCCTCGGCGTGCTGGCAGGCCGCCAGATCGGGGTGGGCCCAGGCCACGGCGCTACAGCCGCAGCGTCGCCTTCTCCCGCGCACGGGCGGCACCCTGCGTGTCGCCACGGGCCTCGCGCACGTCGGCGATCAGGGCCCAGCTGTAGGCGTTGACGGCCTCGCCTTCCCAGGCGTACTCCAAGGCGCGCAGGGCCAGGGTTTCGGCGTCGTCCAAGCGGCCTTGCTGGCGCCGGGTCTCGGCCAGCTCGTACCACAGCACCGCATCGCGCGGCGCGATGGAGATGCCGCGCTCGAGCAGGCTGGCGGCGCGACCGGCGTCGCCGCCGGCGCGGGCGCCACGGGCGTCGTCGAGCAGGCTCTGGCCGGCGTCGTTGCTGGCCACGAGCATCTGTTCGGCCGGCGGCAGCTCCTCGGCGCGGCGCATCTCGCCCGGGCCGGAGTCGCGCGGTGGCGGCGGTGCGTCGCCGCGGTCGCCATAGCGACCGGAGTCGGAACTGGGCTCGTCCGGCCAGGGCCAGGAGGGGCCGGAGTTGGATGAGGTGGCGCAGCCACCGAGCAGCAGACTCAGGGCCAGGAGGGTCGGCAGGGCGGCAATTTTGAGCATCAGAACAATCCGTCAAACCAGGAGCGGCTGCGGGTGCGGGCACAGGGCGCACGGCGCTCGGGGACGCTGCCCTCGACAAAGGGCACCGGCAACAGTGTACGGCAGCCCTTGTCGGCGGGCAGGCCGCTGTCGGGGTCGACCGTTTGCAGCACCACGCCCGGCGGGCTGCGCAAGGCGATGGCTTCGGCCTGCGCCGCCTCCATGAAGCGGGCCCAGATCGGCATGGCGCCGCTGGCACCCGTCAGATCCATCTTGCGGTTGTCCCCCTGCCCCACCCAGACGGTGGCCTGCAGGCTGCCGCCATAACCGGCGAACCAGGCGTCGCGCTGGCCATCGGAGGTGCCGGTCTTGCCGGCGAGCATCCGCGTGGGGCTGAGATATTGCCGCGAGCTGCGCGCGGTGCCTTCGATCAGCGTGCGCGCCAGCGCCCAGTGCACCAGGTGCGCCACCTTGCGATCCAGCCCGCGCTGCAGCCGCAGCTCGTCGCGCAACAGGGCCTCGCCGTCGGCCTCGTAGACGCCGGCAATCGCCCGCAGACGGCTGGGGTAGCCGCCGGCGGCCAGCGTGGTGTACACGCCGGCGACTTCGAGTGGCGACAGCTCCAGCGCGCCCAGCGCGAGCGCCGGCACGGCCGGAATCGCGCCCTGCACGCCCATGTCGCGCAGCGTGCGCACCACGGCGGGGATGCCCAGTTCCAGCGCCAAGCGCGCGGTGGACTGGTTGTAGGACTTGGCCAGCGCCTGATACAGCGGCACCTCGCCATGCGACTCGCCGCTGAAGTTGCGCGGCGCCCAGCGATCGCCATTGGGCAGGGTGATCTCGAAGGGGCTGTCCACCAGCGAGGTGACCAGCGTGTAGTCGCGCGGCCGGCTCAGCGCGGTGTAGTACACCGCCGGCTTCACCAGCGAGCCGATCTGCCGGCGCGCATCCAGGGCGTGGTTGAAGCCGGCCCGGCCCGGCTCGGCCGAGCCCACCAGGGCCTTGATGCGCCCATCCGCCACACCGGTGGCCACCAGCGCCGCCTGCAGCCCCTCGCCGCCGCGCTCGCGCAGCGCGGGCACCGTCTCGCGCACCGCCTCCTCGGCCAGGGCCTGGAGCTGGGGGTCGAGGTGGGTGTGGATCTGCAGCCCGTCGTAGGTCAACGCCTGTTCGGGAAAGTCGCGACGCAGCTCGCGCCGCACCAGATCGAGAAAGGCGGTCGTCGTATGCCGCTGGCGGCCGCCCTGCACGATGCCCAGCTCGGCGGCCTCCGCCTCGGCGAGCTGCTGCGAGTCGATCAGACCCTGCTCGTGCCAGACACGCAGCACCACATTGCGCCGCGCGGTGGCGGATTCGGGGTTGCGCACCGGGTTGAAGGCCGAGGGGCCCTTGACCATGCCCACCAGCAGCGCCAGCTCGGCCGTGTTGAGTTCGGCCAGGGGCTTGGAGAACCAGAAGCGGCTGCCCAGACCAAAGCCGTGGATCGCGCGCTGCCCGTCCTGGCCCAGGTAGACCTCGTTGCCGTAGGCCTCGAGTATCGCCTGCTTGTCGAAATGCCATTCCAGCAGCAACGCCATCACGGCCTCGCGGGCCTTGCGTGGCAGGCTGCGCTCGTTGCTCAGGAACAGGTTCTTGACCAGCTGCTGGGTCAGCGTGGACCCGCCCTCGACGACGCGCCCCGCCCGCATGTTGCGCACAAAGGCGCGCGCCAGGCCCTGCGGGTCGACGCCGGGGTGGCGGTAGAAGCGCTGGTCCTCCACGGCCAGCAGGCCCTCGAGCAGCCCCGGCGGCCAGTCCTCCAGCTGCAGCAGCTCACGGTCTTCGCCCTGTGCGGGATACAAGGAGCCGATGCGCTCGGGCTCCAGCCGCTCCAGCGCCAGGCTGCCGCCGCCGTGGGCCCGCAGCGTGCTTAGTGCGCCACCGGCGTGGCGGGTCTGCAACTGCAGCTCCGGCTCGCGCTGGTCGCCCAGCACAAAGGCGCGCCGCCACAGGTGCAGGCCCTGGCCGCTGCGCTGATACTCGCCGGGCCCCTCGGGGTCCGCCTCGCGCTCGCGATAGCCCAGCCGCAGCAGCGCCGCCTCCAGCGCGTCGGCCGACAGCGGTGCGCCGGAGTACAGCTCCTGAGGCGCGGCATAGACTTGCGCCGGCGCCACCCAGCGGGCCGAGGAAAAGCGCTGCCGCACAGTCCGGTCGCTGTGGTAGATCAGCACGGTAAAGGCGAGGAAGGCCAGCGCGCCCAGCAGCAGCGCCAGCATCAGGATTCGGCGTTTCACGGGCGCAGTGTAGCCGCCCGCAGACAGCGCCGAAGACGGCCGTGACCAAAGGCGCGGCCGCAGCCGCGCCGGCCCTGCCCGATCAGGCCGCCGGGCGGGTCGAGAAGCGGTAGCCGGTGCCGCGCACCGTCTGGATCAGCGCATCGCAGCCAAAGGGCGCCAGCGCCTTGCGCAGCCGGCGGATATGCACGTCGACCGTGCGCTCCTCGACGTAGACGTTCTGCCCCCAGACCCGGTCCAGCACCTGCTCGCGGGTGTAGGCCCGCTCGGGGTGGGTGCAGAAAAAATGCAGCAGGCGATATTCGGTGGGCCCCAGCGACAGCGGCGTGCCCTTGATGCTGACCCGCTGCGCGGCGACGTCGACCGAGATGTCCCCGACCTCAATCGGCGCATCCAGGCCGCCCACGTGGCTGCGCCGCAGCACCGCATGGATACGGGCCACCAGCTCGGCGGCCGAGAAAGGCTTGGTCATGTAGTCGTCGCAGCCGGCGTACAGGCCGCGGACCTTGTCCTCCTCCTCACCACGCGCCGTGAGCATGATGATCGGGATATCGCAGAAGGCCTCGCTGGACTTGAGCTCGCGGGCAAAATCGAGCCCGCTGACGCCGGGCAGCATCCAGTCCATCAGGATCAGGTCGGGGCGCACGTCGGCGATGGCCAGCCGCCCCTCCTGGGCCGTGCCGGCCTCCAGCACCTGATAGTCCTCGCGCTCCAGCGCGAAGCGGACCAGGTTGCGGATCGGCTCTTCGTCTTCGACGATCAGGATATGTCGGCCGTACATGTGGGTCATCGGCGAAAGGACTCGGCAATATCCTGTGACGCCATGATGACACTACGATGACTACGCCCGCGGCCCGGCACACCGGGCCCGCGGCCGGCCGCCGCCACCCGACGGGGCTTATCCAGCGGCCCCGCCACCCGCGCCCGATTCACCCAGCAGGCGGCGCAGCTGCTCGTGCACGGCCGCCGAGCGCGCGCGCGAGCGCAACTCGGCCAGGGTCGCCCGCAAGCGCCCCTGCCAGGGCTCGGCCAGCCGATCCATGGTCTCGGCGGCGCCGACCAGGCGCGCGGCGAGTTGGGGGTTCAGCGCGTCGATGGCGACCAGCTCACGCGCCCACAAGGCCTGCGCCTGACCGTCCTCGGCATAGAAGGCGCGCAGGTTGGCCCGGGCCAGCGTGTCCAGCACGGCCCGCACGCGGTTGGGCGAGCGGCGGTCGAAGCCGGGCCGCGCCAGCAGCGCCTCCAGGCCGGCCGCGCCCGCATGCCGGGCGCGCAGCGCCCAGGCCCGGTCGAGCACCAGTTCATCGCGGGCGTGGCGCGCCTCAAAGGCCTCCAGCGCGTCCTGCAGGCGCGGGTGCTCCACCTCGGCCAGCGCCGCCAGCGCGCCAAAGCGCAGGCTGAGGTTGTCGCCCTCGGCCAGCCAGCCCTCGGCGCGGGTATCCAGCCCCGCGACGCCGGCGCGCAAACCCAGCTGCAGCAGCCGCAGCCCCAGGCGCCGGCGGCCCACGTCATCGGCATTGAAGCGCCAGGGCCGCTCGGCGGCCGCCAGCCAGGGCTCCAGCAGCGCCGGCTGCTGCCACAGACTGTGCGCCAGCGCGTCCTCGACGGCTTCATGGGCGGCCACAATCGCCAGCGGGTCGCCCGCCTCGGCCTGCGCCAGCAGCGCGGCGGGCGCGGATGGCGTCAGCATCTCGGCCAGCACGGCCGGGTCGGCATCGGCGCCGCAGCCCTCGCGCAGGTCGGCGAAATCGGGCAAGGGCTGGCCGGCCAGTGCGCCCTCGATGGCCGCCAGATAACGTTTCTGCTGGGCTTCCCAGCGGCTCACCGGGTCGGGTGCGGCGCGTGCCGCGAGGCGCAGCGCCGTAGCCTGCTGCGGCTGCAGGTGCACCACCGGCGCCGGGAAGGCGCCCCCGGCCACGGCCACCGGCTCGCCCACGAAGGGCCGCGCGGCCTCCAGCGTGTAGTCGCCACGCGACTCCGCCAGGGTCAGCGCCGCTTCGCTGCCACCGTCGGCCAGCGGCACCAGACCCTCGTCGTCGAGCAACGCAACCCGCAGCGGGATCGGCACCGGCGCGAAGTCCGCGGGGCCGGCCCAGTTGGCCGGTGCCAGCTGGGTCAGCTCCAGCCTGTAGTGGCGCGCGTCGGTGGCCGCGCCGGCCCATTGCACCCGCGGCGTGCCGGGCTGGTCATACCAGCGCAGCATCGACTCGCGTACCGGGGCGCCCTGCGGGTCGGCAAAGCAATCCAGGAAGTCTTCGATCGTGGCGGCGTCGCCATCGTGGCGCTCGAAGTAGCGCTGCAGCCCGGCGGTGAAGCCGGCCTCGCCCACCAGGGCGGCCAGCACGCGCACCAGCTCGGCGCCCTTCTCGTACACGGTCAGCGTGTAGAAGTTGTTCATGTCCACGTAGGACACGGGCCGCACCGGGTGCGACAGCGGGCCGGCGTCCTCGACGAACTGGCGGCTCTTGAGCAGCCGCACCTCGTTGATGCGCTGCGCGCTGCCGCCGGCATGCGCGGCCGAGAAGACCTGCTCGCGGAAGACTGTGAGCCCCTCCTTCAGGGCCAGCTGGAACCAGTCGCGGCAGGTGATGCGGTTGCCGGTCCAGTTGTGCAGGTACTCATGCGCCACCACGGCCTCGACCACGACGTGGTCCTCGTCGGTGGCGGTGCGCGGGTGGGCCAGCACGCACTTGGGGTTGAAGATGTTCAGGCCCTTGTTTTCCATCGCGCCCATGTTGAAGGCGCGGGCGACGACGACCATGTACAGGTCCAGATCGTATTCGCGGCCGTAGACGGATTCGTCAAAGGCCATCGCGTTCTTCAGCGAGTCCACCGCATGGGCGAGCTGGTCTTCCAGGCCGTAGTCGCACCAGAACTCGATGGCGACGTCGCGGCCCGAGGGCGTGCGATGGCTGTCGCGCACGCAGGCCAGGTCGCCGGCCACCAGCGCGAAGAGGTAGCAGGGCTTGGGGTGCGGGTCTTCCCACACCGCGCGCAGGCTGTCGCCCTCCTGCTCCAGCGCCAGGCGGTTGCCATTGCTGAGCAGCACCGGGTAGCGCGTGGCATCCGCGAGGATTTCGACCCGGTAGGTGCTGAGCACATCCGGGCGATCCATGAACCAGGTGATGCGCGAGAAGCCATGGGCTTCGCACTGGGTGCACAGCAGCCCCTCCGAGCCGTACAGGCCCTCCAGGCTGGCATTGGCGAAGGGATTCAGGCGCGCCACGGTTTCCAGCGTGGCCGCCGCCGGGAAGTCGTCGAACTCCAGAGCATCCGGCGTCAGCCGCCAACTGCCTGCGGTGGGCTCGTCGCCGTCGATGCGCAGGCGGCGCAGCTCCAGCTCGCGCCCGTCCAGGCGCAGCGGCCCGGAGCGGCCATCGCGGGAACGCAGGCGCTGCCGGCAGAGCACGTCGACGCTGTGGCCGCCGTCCTCGCCACGCGGCGCGCGCAGGTCGAATTCCAGCTCCACCGATTCCACCAGCCAGGCCGGCGGTTGGTAGTCCTCTCGCAGTACGCGGCCGTCGTGGACGGCCTCAGGATTTTTCAAGCAGCCCTCCGGCGGCAAATGTGGAATACAGGCAGGCGCGCTGCGCGGCCGTGCCAGCGAATGTCAGGTGGGCGCCCGGGAACCACTGCGGCGAGATGCCACCCCAGTGCGCCGCCAGGCGCAGGGCCTCATCCGGCCATACCAGCGTATCAATGGCACCGGCAAAGATGCCCAGGCGCTCGGGCGGCAGTTGCGGCGCGAAGCTGCCCGGGCTGACCGGCCACAGGATCTCGCGCACGCGCTCCTCGCTGAGCCCATCGGCGCGCATCAGCGCCTGCTCGGCCGGCGGCATGTGCCGCCACATCGTGCGCGCCATGTCG
Source organism: uncultured Ectothiorhodospiraceae bacterium (assembly GCA_937141935.1). Classification (GTDB taxonomy): domain Bacteria; phylum Pseudomonadota; class Gammaproteobacteria; order Nevskiales; family Oceanococcaceae; genus MS8. The sequence continues at coordinate 42,390 of CAKZQS010000018.1, read as the reverse complement.
AACACCGGGATGCCGGCCACCACGCAGGCCAGCTCATCGTCGAGCCCGGCCAGCAGCGCCGCGTTGTAGCCGCCTAGGCTCAGCCCGTAGACGCCAATGGCCGGCGCATGCCGGTTCAGCCGCAGCCAGCTCAGCAGGCGGCGGATATCCCACTGGCTTTGCCGCTCGGCATGGATAAAGTCCGAAAAGTGCCCTTCCAGGAAGTGCGCGCCGGACAGCCGGCCGCTGCGCCGCGGCCCATGCAGCGGCAGCACCACCGAGGCGACATTGAGGCCGTACTTCTGGTGCAGCAGGGCCGGCTCGAAGGCGCGCAGGTCCAGCCAGGGCGTGCCCATGCGGTAGCCGTGAATGGTCAGCACCCAGGGCCGCGGCTTGCCGCCGTGCTCCAGGATCCAGGCATGGGCGTGGTGGTTGCGCCGGTGGCGCTCCCAGTAGTCCCCGCCCGGCAGCCCCGGGTCCGGCACAAAGCCCGATTCCCAGCGGATGTGGCGCACGTCCTGGCCGAGCACGCGGCGCTCGCGGGACTCGACCTTCAGCAAATCCGGCGGCCGCGGGTGGTAGGCGAGCAGGTCAGAGGTCTGTGCCAGGCGTGCCTCCCACAGCTCGACCGCGCGCAGCATGGCCTGCCGCGCCTGGGCCCGCGGCGGACGCAGGATCAGCTTGAACCACGCCAGCAGGGCCTGGTCGCCGCCGATGCGGGCCGCGGCCCGTGTGCTGGTCTTGACCCGTGGCGCCCCACGCACCCGTGGCAGCGTTTCCAGGCTGATGCGCCCGGCGGCCAGCCAGGTGGCCACGGCCGCCGCCGCCAGCAGGCCGGCCGCGGCGAAGGCGCCCAGGCCCAGCGCGACCAGCAGTGGCAGCAGGCTCAGGCCGGCGCCGAGCGTCAGGAACTCGACCAGGCGGCCGTCGCCCGGCCACAGCAGCAGCCCGGTCGCGGCGGCCAGCAGCAGCGTCGCCAGCGGCAGGCAGAAGATGGCCAGCGGCCAGCCGCCGCCCAGGCCCAGCACCACCAGCACCCAGCCCAGCGCGATACCGGTCAGCGCTTCCCAGTGGCGAATCGGCGGGCGCTGCGGCAGGAAATCCACGGCGGCCGGTCGGCTTTGCGGCGCCTGACTCATGAATAGGCGCGCCACAGAAACATCAGGCTGAGCGGGAACAGCAGCAGCAGCAGGCCATCCCAGAGCCAGGCACGGGGCCAGCCGCGGATCCGGGCCAGGCTCGCCAGGCCCGCAAACAGGCCCCACAGCGTGAAGATCGCGGTGGTGACGGTCAGCAAGGGCAACTGCCGGGCCAGCTCGGGCTTGCCGGGCAGGTAGATCGCATAGATCAGCATCACGACGGCCAATACGATGGCCATGCCGCTACCGGTAACGGCCAACAACAAACGCAGGATCATCATCGCTTCGGGCTCTGGCGGGCTCTCATGGCGTGCGGGCACGGGATGCGCGGGCGCTACCGGCCGCACGCTGCGCCAGCGAGCTCAGGCCGGGCAGTATCTTCGCCGCCACCTTGGGCTGCATCAGGGCGGCGCGGATCAGCGTGGCCAGCGCCAGCTTGCCGACCCGGTCGCGATAGGCGAACAGGCTGCCAACGAGCCAGATCTTGCGGTCTTCGATCACGGTAACGCGGTCTTCCTCCTCCTCGCCGAAGTTGACGACCACGGTCAGCCGCACCTCCAGCGGGTCCCGGCGGCGGCGCCGTGCCGGCAGGCTCTCAGACGAGGACATGGACCTCCCCCGGCGTCGGGCGGGCTTCCTCGCCGCCAAGCGGCGGCGTTTGCTGGCGCAGGGCCTCGCCCAGCTGGCGGGTGGCCGGAGCCAGGCTTTCATCGAGCAGCAGCGCCGCCTCGGCGGCGGCGTCGATGGGCTCGGCATCCAGCTCCAGCGCCAGCGGCAACTGCCCGGCGCGGCCGCGCCAGGAGGCCACCAGCTGGCCCCAGTCGGTGGCCCCGGAGGGCACCGGGGCGCAGACCACGCGCAGCGCGGCGCCATAACGCCTTCGCGCCGGCCCCAGGGCCTGGCGCTGGGCATGCAGCAGCACGTTCAGGCCGCCATCAAGCCAGCGGTCGATCTCGACCCCGATGGCGTGGCGCTGGCCGCGGGCCTCCCAGTCGCAGGCAAAGCAGCCAAAGTCCTCGCGCATCGCGAACTCCTCCTCGCCCAGGCCCACGGCATAGGGCCGCACGCGCAGTTCGGTGGTGTAGCGATGGGCGATCACGGCGCGATCTTCGGGCCGCAGCTGCTCGCGCACGCCGGCGAGCAGGCGCCGGGCGCGCAGCTCGCTGCGGGTGAGCAGCAGGAACAGAAAACCGCGTTCGCGGAACATGCGCGGCCTACAGCGCCTGTTCGTCGGCCTCGCCAGTCCGGATGCGGACCACCTGCTCCAGCGGCGAGACAAAAATCTTGCCGTCGCCGATCTTGCCGGTCTTGGCGGCCTGCAGCAGGGCGTCGACGGCCTGGTCGACCGCGCTGTCGGCCACGGCGATCTCGACCTTGACCTTGGGCAGGAAGTCGACCACGTACTCGGCGCCGCGATAGAGCTCGGTATGGCCCTTTTGGCGCCCGAAACCCTTGACCTCGGTGACGGTCATGCCGCTGACCCCGATCTGCCCCAGGGCCTCGCGCACATCGTCCAGTCGAAAGGGCTTGATGATCGCGGTCACCAGCTTCATGCGTCTCTCCGAAAGGGGTAGGCCTTGAACCCCGCAGTGTATCAGGCGCTGCTCAGGCGCCAGCCGTCGCGGCCGGCCCGCTTGGCCTCGTAGAGCTGCTGGTCCGCCAGGCGCAGGTAGTCCTCCAGCCGGCGGCCATCCTCCGGGGTGATGACCACACCGCCACAGGAGATCGTGACCGCATCCGTCGGGCCGGCCCCACCGGTCTTGGGCAGCGCGTGGCGCGCCCCGTTGCGCAGCGTTTCGAAGCGCTGCGCCAGCACGTCGCTGCGGCAGCAGTTCCACAGCGCGATCAGCTCATCGCCGCCCCAGCGGGCGCAGGCATCGCCGGGCTCCATCGACAACGCATTGAGCGCGGAGCCGATGTTGCGCAGCACCGCGTCGCCGGCGGCATGGCCGAAGCGGTCGTTGATGTCCTTGAAATGGTCGATGTCGACCAGCACCAGGCATACGCCTTCGTCGGCCAGCCGCGAGGCGCGGATGCGCGCCCGGGCGGTGGCCTCGAAGGCCGAGCGATTGGCCAGGCCGGTGGCCACATCGGTGCCGGCCTGGAACTCCAGCGCCTTCTGCCGCAGCCAGGACTCCCGCTCGCGCAGCTCGACCAGATACTGCGCGGCCGCGCCCAGCGTGGCCGTCAGCAGCAAAAAGAAGGTCTGAAAACCCAGCTCCTGCACCGGCACCGCGCCCGTCAGCCCGATGCCGCCGAGGTACAGCGCCAGCACGGCCAGCACCGTCAGCAGCGCATGCCAGAACAGCAGGCCGCTGAGCACGAAGCCGTGAAAACAGATGAAGATCATGCCCTCGTAGCGCCCGGACATGCCGTAATCGCGGCTGAGAACCTCAATCGCGGTCAGGCAGCCGGCGAAGACTAGGTAGTTGGCGACAACCAGCCGCCGCCGCACCAGCGGGTGCAGGTAGGGCAGCATGGCGGCCGAGGCCAGCATCGTGGCGACGATGATGCCGCGCAGCAGCGTGGACCAGCCGAGCAGCGCATCCCAGGGCTCGATCAGGCGCAGGCCCGAATACACGATGTACAGCAGGCTGGCCAGCATCAGCCCCAGGCGCACCATCTGGATGCGCCGGCGGTCGTAATCGACGCGGAAAGAGCGTTCGAGCTGCGGGTGAAAGCGCAGCAGCGCGTAGCCGGCGTCGTGCTGGGTGACGGCCGCGTTGGCCCAGGTCAGGTCCGCCAGGGAGCCAGCCATGGCGCTGGGCGCTAGTCGTCCGCCCGGGGCTCCAGTGTCACCAGCAACTGCCGGTTGGCCACCTGATCCCCCGCCTGCACATGAATCTCGCGCACCGTTGCCGGTACCGGTGTCGTGAGTTGGAATTCCATCTTCATGGCCTCCAGGCTGACGATGGTTGCGCCCTCGGCCACATCTTCCCCGACGGCCACGCGGATGTCCACGATGCGCCCATCGCTGTGGGCCACGATGCGGCCGTCCGAGCCGGGCGCCGCCGGCCGCTCGGCCTCGTAGCTGACGTCCTCGAAGCACCAGGTGCGGTGCTCAAAGCTCAGCCACACCGCCTCGCGATTGCGCGTGTAGGCGGCGCTGCGGCGGCTGTTGTCCCAGACCAGCTGACGCACCCGGCCGTCGCAATCGCCCGCGGTCAGCTGGAAGACCTCGCCCTCGACCTCAACCCGGCAATGGCGGTCGCCTTCGTGCAGCAGGTGCACGGCCGTGTCGCGGCCTTCCCAGCGCAACTTGATCTCGTCGGCGATGGGGTTGGCGCTGCGCCAGCCGCTGCTGTCGCTGCCGAAATCCGCGCCGCTGTAGAGCTGGTGCGCGTCATCCCACCACAGCACCAGCGCGGCCACGGCATAATCGACCGGGCGCGGCCCCCATTCGGCCAGGGCCTCCTGCGGGAAGTGGCTGCCGACATAGCCGGTGTGGAAATCGCCGGCGATGAAATCCTGCTCGCCGAGGATCGCATCCAGATAATCCTGGTTGCTGGTCACCCCGTGCAGGCGCAGGCCGTGCAGCGCCCGGCGCAGCTTCAGCCGCGCGGCGTCGCGGGTGGGGCCATGGGCGATCACCTTGGCCACCATCGAGTCGTAATAGGGGCTCAGGGCGCCGCCCTCGAGCAGGCCGTGGTCGACGCGCACGCCCTCCCCGCCCGGCAGCTCCCAGCGCAGGATCGGCCCCGTCTGCGGCAGGTAGTCCTGGCGCGGGTCCTCGGCGCACAGGCGCACCTCGATGGCATGCCCGCGCTGGCCCAGCTCGTCCTGCGTGCAGGGCAGCGGCTCGCCGTCGGCCACGCGCAGCTGCCATTCGACCAGGTCCTGGCCGGTGACCATCTCGGTGACCGGGTGCTCGACCTGCAGGCGGGTGTTCATCTCCAGAAAGTAGAAGGCCTTGTCGGCGCCCAGCAGGAACTCGACGGTGCCGGCGCCGACATAGTCGATGGCCGCCGCCGCCTTGACCGCCGCCTCGCCCATGCGCGCCCGCAGGTCGGCGTCGACCGCCGGCGAGGGGCTTTCCTCGACCACTTTCTGGTGGCGGCGCTGAATCGAGCAATCGCGCTCGAAGAGGTGCACCACCTGCCCCTGGCTGTCGCCAAAGACCTGAATCTCGACGTGGCGGGCGCCGACCACCGCCTTCTCCAGGATCAGTTCGCCGGAGCCGAAGGCGCTCTCGGCCTCGGCCCGCGCGCTGCGGATCAAGGTGGCGAGTTGGTCGGGGGATTCACACAGGCGCATGCCGCGCCCGCCGCCACCGGCCGCCGCCTTGATCATGATCGGGCAGCCGATCTTTTCGGCGTGCTCGATCAGCGTGGCGTCGTCCTGATCCTGGCCCTCGTAGCCCGGCACGCAGGGCACGCCGGCCTCGATCATGCGCACCTTCGCCGCGCGCTTGTTGCCCATCAGGTCGATGGCCTCGGCGCTGGGGCCGATGAAGCGGATGCCGGCCTGCGCGCAGGCGCGGGCAAAGTCGGCGTTCTCCGCCAGAAAGCCATAGCCGGGGTGGATCGCATCGGCGCCGGCATTGCGCGCGACTTCGATGATGCGCTCCTGGCGCAGGTAGGACTGGTTGGCCGGCGAGGCGCCAATGGGATAAGCCTCGTCGGCCACCTGCACGTGACGCGCCTGGGCGTCGGCCTCGGAGAAGACGGCCACCGCCTTCAGGCCGAGCTTCTGGACCCCCTGGATGACCCGAACGGCGATCTCGCCGCGGTTGGCCACCAGCACCTTGGAGATGTTTTTCATGCGTTTAGCCTTGGTCGACCTGCGCCCAGCGCGGCAGGCGTTTTTCGATGAAGGCGCGGGTGCCTTCCTGTCCCTCATCACCCCGAATCCCCGCGGCGAACACGCGGGCGGCGGTATCGATGTTCTGTTCGGGCGTGCGCAGGCCGCACTGGCGCATCAGCGTCTTGGTGTCGGCCACCGCCTGCGGGGCGCAGCGGCGCACCTGGGCCACAACCTCGGCCAGCCGCTGCTGGATGGCCTCCTCGCCCTCCTCGACAAAATGCACCAGCCCCAGGCGCTGCGCCTCACGGCCGTCGAAGCGCCCCCCGCACACGCCCAGCCGGCGCGCCTGGGTCAGGCCGATGCGCTGCACCACGGCGGGCGCGATCTGCGCCGGGGTAATGCCCAGCCCGGTTTCCGGCAGGCCGAACTTGCAGTCCGGCGCGGCAATGGCCACGTCGGTCACGCAGGCCACGCCAAAACCGCCGCCGAGCACGGCACCTTCGAGGATGGCCACGACGGCCTGCGGCGCGGCATCCACTGTATGAATCATGCGGCCGAAGGCGCGGCTGTAGTCCGCCACGGCGTCCTGGGTGTCGGACAGCGGCACGCCACGGGCCCGGGCCATGTCCTTGATGTCGCCGCCGGCACAAAAGTGCCCGCCCGCGCCGCGCAGCACGACCACACGCACCTCGCGGTCCTCGGCGATGGCGGCAAAAGTCGCCTGCATCTCCTCGAGCATGGCCAGCGACATCGCGTTGCGCGCCTCGGGCCGGTTGAAGGTCAGATGCAGCACGCCTTGCTCCAGGCTCAGCGCGAGGTGTTCGGTTTGGGGCAGGTCGGCCATTCTCAACTCCGGCTGCCAGGGGCGAGCCCCAACCGCTTGGCAATAATCGACAGCATCACCTCGTCGGCGCCGCCGCCGATCGAATGCAGGCGCAGGTCGCGGTAGAACTGGGCCACGCTGGACTCCCACATGAAGCCCTGCCCGCCCCAGAACTGCAGGCAGGCGTCGGTGAGCTCACGCGCCAGCCGGGTGGTCTTGAGCTTGGCCATCGAGGCCTTCAGCGTCACGTCGCGGCCGGCAATCAGGTCGGCGCAGGAGTCACGGGTCAGCGAGCGCGCGGCCTCCAGCTCGGTTTTCAATTCGCACAGGCGGAAGTGCACATACTGTTTGTCCAGCACGCTGCCGCCGAAAATCTTGCGCTGGCGGGTGTAGTCGATGGTGTCGGCGATGACGCGCTCCATCGCCTGCAGGATCGAGGCGGCCAGGAAGATGCGCTCCTCCTGGAACTGCTGCATCTGGTAGGAAAAGCCGCGGCCTTCCTCGCCGATCAGGTGGTAGCGCGGCACGCGCACGTTGTCGAAATAGATGATCGCCGTGTCGGAGCTGCGCTGGCCCAGCTTGTCCAACTTGGTCTGCCGGTTGACGCCGGGCAGGTCCAGCGGGATCACGATCAGGCTCTTGTTGCCGTGGCGGCTGCCATCGGCCGAGTCGCCGCTGTTGACCAGCGTGCAGGCCCAGTCGGCCTGGGTGCCGTTGGTGATCCACATCTTCTGGCCGTTGATGACGTAATCGCCGCCATCGGCCCGCGCCGTGGTGCCAATGGAGGCCACATCGGAGCCGGCGCCCGGTTCGGACACGGCAATGGCCGCTACCTGCTCGCCGGCCACCGCCGGCGCCAGGAATTCCTCCTGCAGCTCATCCGAGCCATAGCGCGCCAGCGCCGGCGTCGCCATGTCGGTCTGCACGCCGATGGCCATCGGGATGCCGCCGCAGGTACAGGTGCCCAGGGCTTCGGCGAACATGTACTGGTAGGAATAATCCAGCCCCAGCCCACCGACGTTCTCGGCCTTGGTGATGCCCAGCAGGCCCAGTTCGCCCAGGCCGCGGTAGACCTCATGCGCCGGGAACACGCCCGCGCGCTCCCAGTCCGCCACATTGGGGTTGATCTCGTCCTCGACGAAACGCGTCGTGGTCCGGTAGATCTCCTCGTGCTCGTGCGTGATGTTCATCTCATTGCCTCGTCCGGCAGCGCTGCCGGCTTAACACTTGTCCATAAAAACCGGGAACCACAGATTTCGCAGATTGCACAGATTTTTTGGGTGGCGTGCGCCGCTCTCGAACCGCCGGCGCATGTTGCCGCGCTGGAGAATGGCTGAAGCGACAGGCCTGTCCCTCGCACCCTGCCCCAGTGTTTCTTTGCAATCTGTGAAATCCGCGAAATCTGTGGTTTCTCTAACCAAAGCGCTACAAATAACGCCGCCGCGCCTTAGAGGCGCGCGATGCCGAAGCTGTTGGTGGGCACTTCGCGGGTGTCGCGCTCGCGGCAGACGGCCAGGCAGGTGGCCAGCACGCGGCGGGAATCGCGGGGGTCGATGATGCCGTCGTCCCACATGCGCCCGGAGACCTTGAAGGGGTGCGAATGCTCATCGAACATGGCGATGATCTTCTGCTCCATCTGGTCCAGGAATTCCTGCGGCGCCTTTTGGCCCGCCTTGCTCATCTTGGCCTCGGTCACGATGGACAGCACCTTGGCGGCCTGCTCCCCGCCCATCACGGCGGTGCGCGAGTTGGGCCAGGCGAAGATGAAGTCGGGGTCGAAGCCGCGGCCGCACATGCCGTAGTTGCCGGCGCCAAAGCTGCCGCCGACCACCAGCGTGATCTGCGGCACGCTGGCATTGGCCACGGCCTGGATCATCTTGCTGCCGTGCTTGACGATGCCGCCGCGCTCGGATTCCTTGCCGACCATGTAGCCGGTGATGTTCTGCAGGTACACCAGCGGGATGTTGCGCTGGCAGCACAGCTGGATGAACTGTCCGGCCTTGTTGGCGCCCTTGGTGGTAATCGGCCCGTTATTGGCGATGATGCCCACCGGCCAGCCCTCGATCTTGGCGTGGCCGCAGATCGTCTGCTGGTCGAAATCGGCCTTGAACTCGGTGTAGTCCGAGTCGTCGACCAGCCGGGCGATCAGCTCGCGGCAGTCATAGGGCGTGCGGTAATCGGGCGGGATGGCACCGACCAGCTCCTCCGGGCTGTGCCGCGGCGGCAGGTGCGGGCGCCGGCCCGGCAGGTTCTGGCCGGCATTCCATTCCAGCTGGCCCACCACCTCGCGGGCGATGCGTATGGCATCGGCGTCGTTGCTGGCCGTGTATTCACAGGTGCCGGCCACGGTGGCATGCATTTCGGCGCCGCCCAGCTCCTCGTCCTCGGCGATCTCGCCGGTGGCGGCCTTGAGCAGCGGCGGGCCGGCGAGGAAGACCTTGGCATTGCCGCGCACCATGATCGTGTAATCCGACAGGCCGGGCATGTAGGCGCCGCCGGCTGTCGAGGAGCCATGCACGATGGTGACCTGCGGGATGCCCGCGGCCGACAGCCGGGCCTGGTTGCAGAAGGTCTTGCCGCCCTGAATGAACATCTCGTGCTGGTAGGGCAAGTTGGCCCCGCCGGATTCGATCAGCGCCACCACCGGCAGCTTGTTGGCCAGCGCGATCTCCTGCAGGCGCAGCGTCTTCTGCACGCCCCAGGGGCTCATCGTGCCGCCCTTGATGGCCGAGTTGCTGGCGGTGATCAGGCAGCGTGTGCCGGCGATATAGCCGATGCCGCCGATCAGGTTGCCGCCGGCCAGGGAGCCGTCCTTGTCGTCGTGCTCCTTGTAGCCGCACAGCGTCGACAGCTCCAGAAAGGGCGAGCCGCGATCCAGCAGCCGCGCCACGCGCTCGCGCGGCATCAGCTGGCCGCGCTTGTCGAAGCGCTCGCGCTTTTGCTCTTCCGAGGCGCGGACTTTCTCCTCCACCTCGCGAAAGGCCGCGATGTGCTCGAGCATCTGCTCGCGGTTGCGCGCGAAATCGTCGCTGTTGGGGTCGATCTTGGATTCGATGATGGCCATCGTGCTGTGTCTCCGGGCGCGGGCGTCAGGCCGCGTCTTCGGGGGGATTGTCGAGGATGCGCGGCCGCACTGCGCGGTGGAAGCCCGTGTAGGCCTCCGAGCGCTGGTGGTCGGGCAGCGGGAACATGCGGCTGTTCAGCGTACTGCCGCCGTCCACACGCAGCGTCACGCCGGTCAGGTAGGCCGCCGCGGGGCTGAGCAGGAAGTTGATGGCCGCCGCCACCTCGGCCTCTTCGGCCAGGCGCTTGAGCGGCACCGCCTGGCGCACCTTGGGCAGCGTGGCGCGGATGTTGGGGTCGGTGTAGGTGTCCAGGCCCGAGGAGGCGATCCAGCCCGGCGCCACGGCATTGACCCGCACCCCCGCGCTGGCCCATTCCACGGCCGCCGTCTCGGTGAAATTGACCATGCCGGCCCGGGCCGCGCCGCTGTGGCCCATCATCGGCATGCCGCCGTACATGTCGGCCACGATGTTGACGATGGCCCCGCCGCTGCTGCGCATGCCCTGCAGGAAGAGCTCGCGGCTCATCAGAAAGCCGCCGGTCAGGTTGGTGCGCACCACCGTCTCCCAGCCCTTCTGGTTGATGGCCACCAGCGGCGCCGGGAACTGCCCGCCGGCATTGTTGACCAGGCCCTGAATCGGCCCGTGCGCGGCCAGCAACTCGCCGATGACGCGCTTGACGTCGTCCTCGATGCGGATATCCAGCGTGGCCGTGCTGGCCCGGCCGCCGTCCTCGGCGATCTCGGCCTGCACCGTGTCCAGCTTGGCCTGCTTGCGCCCGATCAGAATCACATGCGCGCCCAGGTGCGCCAGCTCATGCGCCGTGCAACGCCCAATGCCGCTGCCCCCACCGGTCACGATGATCGACTGCCCCGCAAACAGCCCAGGGCGAAATATGGAGTCGTACTGTTTGGGCATCAGTTTGGGGAGGTTGCAAGAGAGAAGACGGGAACCACAGATTTCGCAGATTTCACAGATGGGTTCGGGGTGGCACAGGAACCGTCTGCCGTGTGTGAAACGTGCTTAGGCGCTGCAAACAGGCCACTCCAACAGTGCCTGGAGCCCGACATCAAGCCCACACCCACCGTCATGTACGCACTCAAACCCATGTCTTAGAAAAATCTGCGAAATCTGCGAAATCTGTGGTTAATACACCCCGCCAGAATCAAAGGCCAAAGCCTCAATCCTTCTTCCGCGACGGCAGGATGTTCATCATCTTGCAGATGATGCCGAGCATGATTTCGTCGGCGCCGCCGCCGATGGAGATCAGGCGCGAATCGCGGAAGTTGCGGGTGATTTCGGTTTCGTTGACGTAGCCCATGCCGCCCCAGTACTGCAGGCAGGCATCGGCGACCTCGCGGGTCAGGCGGCCGGCCTTGAGCTTGGCCATCGAGCACTGCTTCACCGCGTCCTTGCCGTTCACATAGTCCTCGCAGGCCTGGTAGCACAGCGCGCGCAGGCACTCGACCTCGGTCTGCAGCTCGGCCAGGCGGAAGTGGATGACTTGGTTATTGATCAGTGGCGCGCCAAAGGTTTCACGCTGGCGGCAGTAGTCGATGGTCTGGTTGATGGCCCGCTCCATGCCCTTCACGGCGCTCATCGCGCCATACAGCCGCTCCTCCTGGAACTGCATCATCTGGTACATGAAGCCGGCGCCTTCCTGGCCAATGCGGTAGCGCTGCGGCACACGCACGTTCTCGAAGTGAATGATCGCCGTGTCCGAGGCGCGCATGCCCAGCTTGTCCAGCTTCTTCTCGACCGTGATACCCGGCGCGTCCATCGGCACGATCACCAGCGACTTGTTGCCGTGGCGCGAGCCCTCCGAGGTGTTGACCAGCAGGCAGATCCAGTCGGCCTGGGTGCCGTTGGTGATCCACATCTTGCTGCCGTTGATGACGTAGTCCTCGCCCTCCTTGGCCGCGCGGGTGCGGATGTTGGCCACATCCGAGCCGGCGCCCGGCTCCGACACGCCAATCGAGCAGACCCGCTGGCCGGCGATGGTGGGCGTCAGGAACTCCTCGCGCAGCTCATCCGAGCCGAACTTGGCCAGCGCGGGCGTGGCCATGTCGGTCACCACACCGATGGCCATCGGCAGGCTGCCGCCGGCGCAATTGCCCATTTCCTCGGCGAAAACCAGCGAATAGGAATAGTCCAGGCCCATGCCGCCGAACTTCTCGGGCTTGGAGATGCCCAGCAGCCCCAGTTCGGCCATCTTCGGCAGCACCGCGTGCGCCGGCCAGATGCCCTCGGCCTCCCATTGCTCGACGTGCGGGTTGAGTTCGGTGTCCACGAAGCGGGCCACCGTCTTGCGCAGCTCGTCATGCTCGGCAGTAAATTGCATTATTTCAGCCTCTTGCAGCGATAACTTGAAGTCGTTTCAAGTCGTTTCTTTAAAGTGCTTTGTGAAGCGCCGCGGCCGGCGCAACGCAGCGCCCGGAGCCGCGTCTACAGCAGCGCCTCGGGCACCTCGACGGGGTATTCGAGCAGCATCTGCGCCAGGCATTTGCCCTGCGGGTCGATGCGCAACGAGGCCACCCCACCGCCGCCCAGGGCCGCGTCCAGCAAAAAGTTCAGGCTGTGCGTGCCCGGCAGCTCGAAGCGCTGCACCGGCGCGCCCTCGGCCAGCAGGTAGGCGAAGTGCTCGCGCACGGCCTCGGCGCTCAGCGCGCGGGCGATCCAGGGCCAGTACTCGGGTTTGCGCGCCATCACACCGATGTTGCCCTTGTCGCCCTTGTCGCCACTGCGGGCCACGGCCAGCCGAATCAGCGGCACGCGGGTCAGCGCGCCCTCGGCCTGCGGCTCGCTGGGGTGGTGCCCCGCCTCCGGCACGCGCAGCGCGGCCGCATCGTCGCCACCCGGGATTGGGACCGGCTGCGGCGCGTCGCCGATCTGCATCTGCACCGGCACCTGCTCCTTGGGCACCAGCGTCGAGTACAGCCGCGGGATGGGCACCACACTGGCGCGGCCGCCGAAGTAGCCGGTGATGCCGGGCACCATGCCGGTAGCCGCCTGCGGAATCTCGCGGGTCAGGATCTCCAGCGGCTTTTGTTGCGCGTGCTTGGCGGCGATCTTCAGCACCACCTCGCGGGTGTCGCGGCGGCGGGCATGCGGGCCATAGATCGACTCGCTGCCCAGGCACTCGACGTTGACCTCGGAGAAATCCGCAAAGCCCTGCGCCGCGATGATGCCGCGCACCTTGTTCAGTATCGCCTCGGCGGCCCGCTCGGCCTTGGCCACGGCGTCGATGCCGCCGACCAGCAGCGTGGCGGTCACGCGAAACTGGTCCGGATACAGCGCCGAGACCTTGTAGCTGCTGCTGGGCGCCCGCCCCTTGCATCCGCTGACGGCCACGCGGTCCGGGCCCACCTGGGTCAGCTCGACCTCGCGAAAATCGCAGGTGACATCGGGCAGCAGGTAGGCGCCGGGGTCGCCGATCTCATAGAGCATCTGCTCGCCAACAGTGAAGGGCGTAACCAGCCCGCCGGTGTCCGCCGGCTTGGTCACCGTAAAGCCGCCGTCCTCCGTGCATTCGATGACCGGGAAACCCATGTTCTCGAAACCGGGCACCGACTCCCAGTCGGTGAAGTTGCCGCCGGTGCATTGCGCGCCACACTCGATGATGTGGCCGGCGATGCCGCCCGCGGCCAGGCGGTCGTAGTCATCCCAGGCCCAGCCGAACTCGTGCACCAGCGGGGCCAGCGTCACGGCCGAATCGACGATGCGCCCGGTAATCACGACATCGGCGCCGGCATCCAGCGCGGCCACCAGCCCGGGGGCACCCAGGTAGGCATTCATTGTCACCAGCGTCTTGGGCAGCGGCGCGCCGGAGAACATCTCCCGCGCATCGGCCTCGCGCAGCGACTTTTGCATCGGCAGCACATCGTCGCCAAGCACCACGGCCACCTTTAGCTCGATGCCCTGCTCCGCCGCCACCGCCAGCAGCGCCTCGCGGCAGGCCAGCGGGTTCAGGCCGCCGGCATTGGACAGCACGCGGATGCCGCGCTCCTTGAGCTTGGGCAACAGCGGCTTCATGACCGGGTCGATGAAGTCGCGGGCGTAGCCGGCCTGCGGGTTCTTCATGCGCTGGCGCAGCATGATCGACAGCGTCACTTCGGCCAGGTAATCGAAGACGAGGTAATCGATATTTCCCTGGTCTACCAGCTGCTGGGCTGCCGTCTGGGTATCGCCCCAGAATGCCGAGGCACAGCCTATGCGAACGGTTTTGCTCATGCGGTCGTCTTCCTCCGCGGGCCCCGAATCGGGCGCGTTTTCGCTGCCGGCCACTATACGTTTTCGGCCGGGTGTAAGGGGGATTACCGTTGCCGATCCACCTACCAGGCGGCCGCCAGCCCCCGCGGCAAGCCGGCCGTCCAGGCCGGCAGGTCGCGTGCCGGGCGCTGGGCGAAGCCGCCGTTGATCAGGGCCAGCAGGCGGCTCAGCGGCGCCAGGTGCGGGCCCACCGCGGCCTTGCCGGTGGTCAGCAGCGACACGGCGATGTCGCGCTCGGGGTCGGCCCAGCACAGGATGTTCAAAAAGCCCAGGTGGCCAAAGGCCAGCGGGTTGCGCGGGCCGTACAGGCTCAGCACCGGGTGGCCGAGCATGAAACCGCGGCTGTAGCGGATCGGGATGCGCAGCATGCGGTCATAGCGGATCCGCCCAAAGGGCGCGGCCAGCGTGCGCACGGTGTCCTCCGCCATCACCTGCCGCCCCTCCCAGCGGCCGCCGTTGCCCAGCATCGCGAACACGCGGCAGGCCTCCTCGGCGCTGCCGTAGATGTTGCCGGCGGGAATGACGTTGTTCAGGAAGACCGTTTCATTGGAAACCGCGCAGGCCTCTTCGAAGGGGATCCCCAGCGCCTTCTTGGCCATCCAGGCCAGCGGCGCCGGCAGCGGCGGCCCGGTGAAATAGTTCAGCGCGACGCGGTCGTTGTCCTCGGGCCGCACGCCGTAGCGGAAATCCTTGAGCCCCAGCGGCGTGCGCAGCACGCGGTCAAGGATGTCCGGCAGCGCCTCGCCGGTGGCGCGCTGGGCGACCTCGCCGAGCACAAAGCCCCCGGTAATCGCGTGGTAGGCGGTCATGCGCCCCGCCTTGGCAATCGGCGGCATGCGGCAGAGCACGTCGATCACCGCATCCCAATCGCTGGCGTGCTCGATGCCGAATTCCGTGGGGAAACTGGGGATGCCGGCCTGATGCGCCAGCACCTGCTCCACCGTCGTGCGGTGCTTGCCCTGCGCGGCGAACTCCGGGATGTACTCGCAGACCGGGTCGTGCAGCGACAGGTGGCCCTCGGCCGCCAACTGGTGCACCAGCAGCGCCGTAATGGCCTTCGAGGACGAAAACAGGCTGATCGGCGTGTCCAGCTCCAGCGGCGCGCCCGGGCCCTCTTCGCCCGGCCCGTGGCCGCGGGCATGGCCAATGGTGCGGTTCAGCAGCAGCTCGCCGCCCTGGCGGATGCACAGGCCCACGCCCGGGTGGTAGCCGCTGCGGTACAGATCCTCGGCGGCCGCCCAGATCGGCTCCAGCAGGCCCTCGCGGCCGCCGACCTCACGCTCGTCGCGACGCTGGATGGCCTGCAGGTCCTCCGGCACCGCCACCGTATTGCGCTCGTAGTGGCGCCGCAGTGGATTGGAAATCATTCTTACCCTTGTGCTGTCTCCGGAACAGGGTCCGGCCAGCGGGCAAAGATAGCACCGCGCTTGACCTTGCGTTGCAGCAAACAATCATCCTTACCGCAACTTGGCGCGCGGCGACGGTCAGGGCTACACTCGCGCTCGTCGCCGCAGTGGCGGCCCGAGCAACTACCAAGCGAGAAAGGCTATGACCCTGGATGAGATCTTCGAGAAGATGCCGTCGGCCGTGGACCCCGACGGTGCCGCCGGCGTCGACGCCGTGGTGCAGTTCAACGCGAGCACGCCGCGCTACGTGACCATCGCCGATGGCGCCGCGACGGTTACAGATGGCACCGCCTCGGACCCGACCGTGACGATCACGATGGCCGACGACGATATGCGCGACCTGCTGACCGGAGAACTGGACGGCATGACCGCCTTCATGACGGGCAAGGTGCAGCTGGAAGGCGACATGATGTTCGCCCAGCGCCTGGGCTCGATCTTCGACATCAACCGCGCCGCCTGAGCAACGCGCCGGGGCCAGCGGCCCCGCCCGGATGTCCAAACGCGCCGCGGTGCATGCCGCGGCGCGTTTTTTTTGCGCCTCAGCCCGCGCGCGCGGCGCGCACGGCCTCCCGCAGCAGCGCCGGGCCGCGGTAGACGAAGCCGGTGTAGACCTGCAGCAGATCGGCGCCGGCCGCATAGCGGCGCGCGGCGCTGGCCTCGTCGTGGATGCCGCCCACACCGATGATCGCGACGCGGCGGTCCAGCTGCGCGCGCAGCTGGGCCAGCTGGCTCTCGGCCAACCGGCACAGCGGGCGGCCGGACAACCCGCCGCTCTCCCCCGCCTGGGCGCTGTCGCGCAGGTCGGGCGGGCGGCTGACGGTGGTGTTGGTGGCAATCACCGCATCCACGCCGCTGGCGCCCAGCACCCGCGCGATGGCCTGCAGCTGCTCCGGGCTGTTGTCCGGCGCGATCTTGACCGCCAGCGGCCGCTTGCCATGGCGCCCGGCCAGCTGCTCGGCGCGCTCGACCAGCGTGCCCACGAAGCGCTCCAGCGCCTCCGGCGACTGCAGATCGCGCAGGTTTTTGGTGTTGGGCGAGCTGATGTTGCAGGTCACGTAGTCGGCCAGCGCGTAGACCTTTTCCAGCGCCAGCAGGTAGTCGTCCACCGCGCTCTCGATGGGCGTGTCGGCGTTCTTGCCGATATTGATGCCCAGCGGGCCCGGCCGGCGGCGCAGGCGCTCGACGCGCCGGCACAGCGCATCGACCCCCTCGTTGTTGAAACCCAGGCGATTGACGATGGCCTCATCGGCCTCCAGGCGAAAGACGCGCGGCCGCGGGTTGCCCGCCTGCGGCCGCGGCGTGACCGTGCCCACCTCGACAAAGCCAAAGCCCAGCGCAAACAGCCCCTCGATCGCCTCGCCGTTCTTGTCCAGGCCGGCGGCCACGCCGACCGGGTTGGGGAATCGCAGGCCCATGACCTCGCGCGGGGCCTGCAGGCGCTGGCCCAGCAGCGCCCCCTGCAACCGCGGGGCGCGCTTGAGCATCTGCACCGTGGCGAAGTGCGCCGTTTCGGCATCGAGCTGGAACAGGGCCTTGCGCCCCAGGTGATAGAGCATCGCTGATCCTTGCGGCCGCGCCGCGGCGTGTTATTCGCCCTGCTCGAAGAGGTGGCCGAGCTTGCGCGCCTTGGTCGACAGGTAGGCGGTGTTGTAGGGGTTGGCATAGCCGCTGAGCGGCAGGCGCTCGCAGATCTCGATGCCGCCCTCTTCCAGCGCGTTGATCTTGCGCGGGTTGTTGGTCAGCAGGCGGACACGGCGCACGCCCAATGCCCGCAGCATCTCCAGCGCGGTGTGGTACTGGCGGTGATCGGCGGCAAAGCCCAACTGCTCATTGGCCTCGACGGTATCGGCGCCCTGATCCTGCAGCGCATAGGCGCGGATCTTGTTGGTCAGGCCGATGCCACGACCCTCCTGGCGCAGGTACAGCAGGATCCCGCGGCCTTCCTTGGCGATCTGCTGCAGCGCAGCCTGCAGCTGCTCGCCGCAGTCGCAGCGCAGGCTGCCGAAGGCATCGCCGGTCAGGCATTCCGAATGCAGCCGCAGCAGCACCGGCTCGCCCTCCTCCCAGCGCCCCTTGCTCAGCGCCACATGCTCCTGGCCCTGCGCATCCACATGGACCTGCATGTCGAACACGCCGTGGGGCGTGGGCAGCAGGCTCTGGGCCTGAAAGACGGGCGGGGGCGTCGCGGGCACGGCGATAGCGGCGTGGGGAATCCGCCCATTGTAGGGGAAGGGCCCGGTTTGACGCGCTTTGGGGCTTCGACCATAGTCCCCAGCGGCGCACTGCACTGGGGCGCCGGTGACTATAACTGCCCAAGGAGGACTCAATGGCAGCTGCTGGGGGAGATACTGTTGTCCCGACGAACTGGAGCGGCCTGATTCTGACGGCGGTCGCCATCGCGCTGGTCGCGGCGGCTACCTACTTCGGACTCGGGCTGGTCCTTGGCGATGCGGATACGCAAAAGGGTTCGGATACCGAAACCAGCTTGCAGGATCTGTATTCGTCGAACTCCGTCCGGGGCATCGAGGCCATGGACACCGTGCGGGCATTGCCCCGCACGGCTCTGGCCCCCAGCTCGAGCCTGCCGCCTCCCGCCAGTGCGGGCTCTGACGCGGATGCTGATCCGGCCGCCGACCCGGATGCCGATACCGATCCCAATACCGATCCCGGCGCCGACACCGACATGGCCGCCGGCGACGCCGCGCCGGATGACGAGGCCGACCCCGAATACGCCGATGCGCTGGCCGAATCGGCCGCCGCGGCCGCGCAGAGCGACGCGGACGCGGACACGCCGCGGCCCACCGCCGAGCCCACACCCGAGCCGACTCCGGAACCGACTCCGGAGCCCACCCCGGAACCGACGCCGGAGCCCACGGCCGAACCGACAGCCAAACCCAGCGCGCAGCCCAAGCCCGCGGCCACGGCGCGCAGCGAGCCCACGGCCGCGCCGACCCGCAAGGCCGAGCCCACTGCCGAGCCGACCGCCGCGCCGCGGCGTTCGACTTCGGCGCTGCGCGCCTGGTGGGTGGACACGCAGGGCGGCGACGAGCTGACCGTCCGCTTCGTCGGCCCGCTGGACAGCTCGGTGGCCGCCCACGGGCTGGCGATCCTGTTCGCCGACCCGATCGACCCACGCAGCGCACAGCCCTTCATCCGCCTCACCGACCCGCGCGGCCGCACCGTGCAGGGCACCTGGAAGTCGGGCCAGAACCCGAACCTGATCTACATCGGCGACCTGCGCCCCGGCGAATACACGCTGGAGCTGCAGCAGGGCCTGCCCAGCCGCAGCGGCCGCAGCCTGGAGCGCACTCGCAGCGGGCCGGCCATCGTCAACTAAGGCCGCCTCGCCGCAGCGACCACAGCGGCGCCGGCGTCCCCGCGGACGCCGGCGCCCCTTCTCGGGCGACGCCCCGCCGGTCCGGCTGACCGGCCCCGACGGGCTCGGCGCGCCCCTCTTCACGCACAGGACACCCCATGGACGCACTGTTTGATCTGCGCGGGCAAACCGCGCTCGTCACCGGCTCTTCCCGCGGCATTGGCGAGGCCACAGCCCGCCTGCTGGCGGCGCACGGCGCGCATGTCATCGTATCCAGCCGCCGCCAGGAGGCCTGCGAAACCGTGGCCCGGGCCATCCGCGAGGACGGCGGCGAAGCCACCGCCATGGCCTGCCACGCCGGCGACATTGAGGCCATGGAGACGCTGGTACAGGACATCGTGGCAGCGCGCGGCCGGCTGGACGTGCTGGTCAACAACGCCGCCGCCAACCCCTTCTTCGGCAACGTGCTCGACACGCCGCTGGAGGCCATCGACAAGACGCTGCAGGTCAACCTGCGCGGCTACTTCGTGCTCAGCCAGCTCGCCGGCCGACAGATGAAGGCGCAGGGCGGCGGCAGCATCGTCAACATCGCCTCGATCAATGGCCTCAAGCCGGGCATGCACCAGGGCATTTACTCGATCACCAAGGCGGCCGTCATCAACATGACGCAGGTCTTCGCCAAGGAGTGCGCCGGCTTTGGCATCCGCTGCAATGCGGTGCTGCCGGGCCTGACCGACACCAAGTTCGCCTCCGCGCTGACCCGCAACGAGGCGCTGCTGGAAAAAATGCTGCCGCACATCCCGGCGCAGCGCTATGCCGAGCCCGAGGAGATCGCCCCGGCGGTGCTGTACTTCGCCGCGCCGGCCAGCGCCTATGCCAACGGCACCACGCTGACGGTGGACGGCGGCTTTATCGCCGGCGGCGGGCTCTAGTCCGGCGCCCCGTGACCCCGCGCGGCCGCGGCTTGCGCTAGGCCGAGGTCTGCAACAGCAGCGGCGCTTCCGGCGCCGCGGCGAAGTCCGCCAGCGGCCGCGGCCGGTCGTAAACAAAACCCTGCGCGTAGTTCAGCCCCATGTCGCGCAGCAGCGCGAGCTGGGCGTCGCTTTCAACCGACTCGGCCACCGTGGCAATGCCCAGGCAATGGGCCACATCGTTGCAGGCGCGCACGATGGCCTCGTCCACGCGACTGCCCAGCAGGTCCTGCACGATGCTGCCGTCGATCTTGATCAGATCCACCGGCAGGTTCTTCAGGTAGGAAAAACTGGACACGCCGGAGCCGAAATCATCCAGCACCAGCCGGCAACCCAGGGCCTTGAGCTCGCGCATGAAATGCAGCGCGGCGCCCAGGTTCAGGCTGGCCGCGGTCTCCTGCACCTCGAAGGCGATTGCGGCCGGGTCCAGGGCCTGCTCGACCAGCACCTCGCGGATGGTGGCCAGCGTATCGGCCTCGCCCAGCGAGCGACCGGAGATGTTCAGCGAGAACACATGCCCCGCCGCGGGCCCGCGCAGCAGCCGTGCGACCTGCGTCAGCCCATGGCGGATCACCCACTGGTCGAGCTGCGGCATCAGCCCATGGCGCGCCGCCGTGGACAAAAAGGCGCCGGGCAGGATGGGCTGCCCCTCGGCATCACGCAGCCGCAGCAGCAGCTCGTGGTGGCGGGCCTCGCCTTCGGTGCTGGGCCCGGGGCCCAGGCGATGCAGGCTCTGGTAATGCAGCTCAAAGCCCTCGTCCTCGTCCAGCGCGCTGCGCAGCCGCTGGGCCCAGCGGCGCTCGCCGCGGTTGCGCACCACCGCCAGCTGCCGTGGCGGCGCCACATGCACGATGTTGCGGCCGGTCTCCTTGGCCGTGTAGCAGGCGGTGTCGGCATCGCGCAGCAGAGTGTCGGCATCCTCGGCGCCCTGGGTGATGGCCACGACGCCTATGCCCACGCCGATGCTGAAGGTGCGCGTCTGCCAGGCAAAGCGGAAGCCGCGCACCGCATCGCGCAGCGCCTCGGCCACACGGCCTGCGTTCTCCAGGCTGCAATTGCGCAGCAGCACGCCAAACTCGTCGCCGCCCAGCCGCGCGATCACGTCGCCCTCGCGCACAACCGGGTCCAGCAGGCCGGGCAGCTGCCGCAGCAGCGCATCGCCGGCCGCGTGACCGCAGCTGTCGTTGACGATCTTGAAGTCGTCCAGATCCAGGTAGCACAGCGCATGCTCGCCGCCGCGCTCCTCCACGTCGCGCAGCAGGCGCGCCAGCGCCCGCTCGAAGCCGCGGCGGTTGACCAGGCCGGTCAGCGGGTCGAGGTCGGCGGCCGTGGGCACGCCTTCCACACGCGCCACGCGCCGCGTGCGCACCACCAGCAACACCCCGCGGGCGCCGGGCTCATGAATCGGGTGCGCGGCAATGCGCAGCTCGCGACGACCCTCGCGGGCCACGCGCAAACGGCTGCTGCGGCCCTGCCCGCGCGCCAGCGACACCGCATCCAGCAGGCGCTGGCCGTCCACCCCGGCCGGCACGATGGCGGCGAGTTCACGGCCTTCCAGCGCCAGCCCGTCGTCACCGGCCATGCGGCGTGCGCGGCGATTGGCATAGCGCACCTGATCCCGCTCGTCGAGCACCAGCACCGCGTCGCGCGTACCCCGCGCCGCGTAGTGCGCCAGCGCTGCCCGTCGAAGTGCGGCCTGCGCTCGCGTATCATCCAGACCTGCGTCCATGTCCGCAGCATAGCCGAGCCGCAGCCACAGGCGGCAGGCCCTGCGCGGCGAGGCCATGCAGAGGAGACCTTTGGGGGATGAAGCGCTGGAGCTCATGGCTGCTCGCTGCCGCACTGGCGGTCGTGCCCCTGTGGGCGGCGCCCGCGCTCGCCGAAGAGGATGCCGCGAAGGTCATCGTGCACCCCGACGTGGCGCAGGACGACATCAGCCGCTCGCTGCTGCGCGGCATCTTCGGCATGCGCGTCCGCATCTGGCCGGATGGCCAGCCGGTGCGGGTATTCGTGCTGGAGGCGGACCACCCGCTGCATGCGCAGTTCTGCCGCACCCAGCTGCGCACCTACCCCTACCAACTGGAGCAATCCTGGGATCGCCTCGTGTATTCGGGCACCGGCCAGCGCCCGACCCGGGTGCCGTCCATCGAAGCGATGCGCCGGGAGGTCGCCACCACGCCGGGCGCTATCGGCTATGTTCCGGATGACTCGGCGCCCGAGGCCGCAGCCCACGCCGCAAGGATTCTCGATGTCCGCTAGACCCCTGTCCATGCTGGCCGCCGCGCTGCTCGGCGCCCTGCTGGCCGCGCCGGCCCTGGCCGGCGAATGGCAGCTGCATGGCTTTGCCGCGCAGGGCTGGACGCTGAGCGAGGGCAATAACCTCAACGGCGAATCGCAGAACGGCGGCGGCAGCTTCGATTTTCGCGAGATCGGCCTCAATGCCTCCTGGCGGCCAACGCCCCGCGGCCTGCTGGCGGCGCAAGTGGCCTCGGTGCAACAGGGCGAGGTGACCGAGGAAGACCTGACGCTGGACTACCTGCTGGCCGACTTCGTCGTGTTCCAGGGCCCGCGCAAGCGGGTGGGTTTGCGCGGCGGCAAGCTCAAGCTGCCCTTTGGCTTTTACAACGATTCGCGCGACGCGATCTTCTCGCGGCCCAGCGTGCTGCTGCCGCAGTCGGTCTACCTGGACAACGACGGCGCCCGCGCCTTTGGCTATTTCTCCAGCTGGGGCGCCTCGGTCTATGGCGACTTCTACACCGGCGCGCACGCGCTGAACTGGCAGCTGCAGGCGCTGGTCGATTCGCGCCTGGAAGACACGGCGGCGATCTCGATCCTGCGCAACCCCTCGCGCGGGCGCTTTCGCATCGAGGATGGCGCCACGCTGCGCCTGGGCGACGACATCGGCGGCGGCCGCTGGCGCATCGCGCTGACGCTGGGCACCGCGGGCCTGCGTTACAGCCCGCAGGATGAACAGGTCTTCGACATGGCCGGCGACTTCCGCCTGGACCAGCTGTTTTTGTCGGCCGAGCACAACCGGGAGCGCATCTCGTGGACGGCCGAAATCGTGCGCCGGCGCATCCGCCTCGACGACCTGATCAGCCACCCAGCCGTCAGTTCGCAGATCGACCAGGATTCGGTCGGCTTCTACCTGCAAAGCGTGTACCGGCTCAGCGAGCGCTGGTCGCTGCTGGCGCGCTACGACGAGCGCCAGCGCGAGTTGCAGGACCGCGGCGGCCAGCGCCAAAGCCGCGAAACCGGCCTGCCGCGGCATTACTTCTTCGGTCGCGACTTCACCCTGGGCGCGCAATACAGCCCGCGCCCGCAGTGGGGCGTGTGGGCCGAGGTGCATATCGTTGACGGCGCGCTGTGGGTAAACCCGCTGGACAACCCCGACTACGCCAGCGGCGCGGCCGAGCGCCACTGGTCGGCGCTGACGCTGATGGCGGCCTGGCGCTTCTAGGCGCATGACGGCGACGGCGCCCCGCTCCCGGGTCTCCCTGAAATGGAAGATGCTGGCCCTGCTGGGGCTGGCGCTGCTGGTGGTCAACGGCGGCCTGCTGAGCTTTCAGATCTATGAGCGCGAGCAGGCCCTGGAGGCCGCCCGCGCCAGCGAGCGCGCCCAGCACCTGCGCGCGCTGGAACGGCTGCTGGAAAGCTCGGCGACCCGGCTGCAGCGTATCGGCACCATCGTGCCCAACCTGGTGGACGCGCTGGATCAAAGCGAGGCCCTGCAGCAGCAATGGGCGGTGCTGCAGCTGGAGCTGGACCTGCTGGTGCTGGGCCTGCTGGATTCCGATGGCAGCTGGCTGCTGACCGGCCGCTCGGATGTGGCCGAGCGCCCCCCGGCCGAGCTCGAGGAGCGCGTACGCGTCGCGCTGCGCGAGGAGCGGCCGGATACCTTCCTGATCTGCCAGACCTATTGCGCGCAATACGCGCTGGTGCCCAGCCTGGGGCCGCAGGGCCGGCAGCGCCTGATGGTGCTGGCCACCCGCATGGCCGACGTCGTGCTGGAGTTCAGCACGCTGACCGGCGCCGACATCGCGCTCTACGGCCGCCGCGCCGACAGCCCCGGCCTGCGCCTGGCCGCCCTGAGCGACGCGCCGCGCAACCGCGAGCGCCTGCAACGGCTGATCGCCGAACACGGCTTGGCGCCGCTGCAGCAGGGCCGCGCCCTGCCCCCGCCCGACACGGGCTTTCGCGCCAGCAGCACGCCCTGGTCGCGCTTTGGCGGCGTTGGCGAGGGCTATGTGGTCATCGTCGAGGACGAGCGCGACCGGTTGGCCCATGCGGCGGCCGAGCTGCGGCAAACGCTGCTCTCCAGCCTGACGGCCCTGGCCGTAACGCTGGTGCTGGGTTATGTGATTCTCAACCGGCCCATGAACCAGTTGCGCCGGCTGGCCCGGGCGCTGCCACTGCTGGCCGACCGCGCCTATGACCCGGCGCGGGCGCTGATCGGGCACGAGCACCGCCACCGCCGCTGGCCCACCGAAATCGACCTGCTCGAAGGCCTGGCCGTCAGCCTCGCCGACCAGCTGGAGGCGCTGGAGCTGACCGTCAGCCGGCGCAACAAGGCCCTGGCGGAAAACGTCGCCGAGCTGCGCCGCTCGCAGAACCTCAACGAAAAAATCCTGTCGACGGCGCCGATCGCGATCCTGATGCTCTCCGGCGAGGGGCGCATCATGCGGGTGAACCGCTTTACCGGGCACCTGCTCGGCTACAGCGAATCTGAACTGCGGCGCATGAACTTTCTGGACCTGCTCGACGACCCGCGCCAATCGCGCGAGGCGGCGCACATCTTCGTGGACCTGATTTCGGGCCGTCGCAGCACGCACGAGCACAGCGGGCCGGTGCGCTGCGTGGATGCCAGCGCCGAGCAGATGACCTGGCTGCACAGCCGCGTGCTGGCGCAGGAGGGCGTCTTCATCCTGGCGCTGGGCCTGCCCGAGCGCGCCCAACCGGCGGAAAGCAGCAGCGCCCGCAGCGCCTGATCGACGCCGCCAGCTCAGCGAGGCCTGGTCAGCGAGGCCTGGTCAATGACGCCCGGTCAGCGACGCCGGCGCGCGCCATTCCGGGCGCACACTCACCGCCGCGCATTCCCCTCCGCCGATGCGGCGTCTGGCGGCGCGAGAGGCAGCACGCCGGCCTCGGCCAGGAGCGCGAGCCAGGCCGGCCAGGGCCGTGGGCAGTCGTTGTGGCCGCAATCCAGCTCCAGCAACTGGGCCTGCGGCAGCATGGCCCGCAGGCTGTGCGCATGGCCGATGCCAATCACTTCGTCGCGCCGCCCATGGATCAGCAGCACCGGCGCGGCGAAGTCCGCCAGGGCCTGCTCGGGCACGAAGCGGTCGCGCAGCAGCCAACTCGGCCAGCCCAGCTCGCTGACCAGCCGCGGCAGGCTGGCAAAACTGGACTCCAGCCCCAGTGCCGCCAAGGGCCGCGCCGCCGCCAGCTCCGCCACCACGCCGCCACCCAGCGAGCGCCCGTAGGCCACGATGCGCTCCGGGTCCACCGCCGGCTGCGCCCGCGCCCAGTCGTGAGCGGCCAGCGCCACGGCGCGCAGGCTGCGCCGGTCCGGCCGCCCCTCCGCGCCCGCATAGCCCGGGTATTCCAGCAGCAGCAGGCTCAGCCCGGCCTCGTGCAGCGCCTCGACCTCGGGCAGCCATTGCACCGCCGCTTCGGCGTTGCCGTGGGCAAAAATCATCAGCGGCGCCGGGCGGTCCGCGGCGGCGCCGGGGGCCGGCAGGTACAGCGCATAGCTGGGCGGCAGCGCCACCAGTTGCGCGGGCGCCACATCGGCGGCCGTCGGCGGCGTCGCCACGGGCGCCGGATACAGCAGCAGGCCCTGGGCACTCCAGGCCAGTGCGCCAAGCGTCAGCAGCAGGCCGGCGGCAATCAGCATCGGCCACATCGGCTCAGAACCATCCACATGAGCAGCCTCGGCTCGGGGGCGGAATCGGGTTCCGTACAATAGGCGCCGCCGCATGGCGCGCCAAGCCGGATCGGCCTGCATCGGGCGGCCGCGAGCCCGCCCCGGCCCGCCGCGCCCGCGGAAGCGGGGCTCCTCGTCTTTCTCTCGTAGGTACAGCCGCTTGGGCGCGAGTCCTGAAGCGTTTTCTCATTATTCATATTTCTCGATCTTGTCTGAGATTATTGCCACAACCCCTTCTCCAGACTGGCGTTTCTGCGTAGCGCCCATGCTGGACTGGACGACTTCCGAGTGTCGGCGCTTCCACCGCCTGCTCAGCCGGCGTGCGCGCCTGTACACCGAGATGGTGACCACCGGCGCGCTGCTGCATGGCGACGCGGCCCGGCACCTGGACTTCGATGCCAGCGAACACCCGGTGGCGCTGCAGCTTGGCGGCAGCGAGCCCAGCGACCTGGCCCGTGCGGCCCGCATGGGCGCCGACTGGGGCTATGACGAGATCAACCTCAACTGCGGCTGCCCCTCCGACCGTGTGCAGAACGGCCGCTTTGGCGCCTGCCTGATGAAGGAGCCCGAGCGGGTTGCAGAGGGCGTGGCGGCCATGCACGCGGCCGTGTCCCTGCCGGTCACGGTCAAGTGCCGGCTGGGCGTGGATGATGTGGACTGCCAGGAGCGGCTGCTGCACTTCGTCGAGGCGATTGCCGAGGCGGGCTGCGGCACGGTGCTGGTGCATGCGCGCAAGGCCTGGCTGCAGGGCCTGTCGCCCAAGCAGAACCGCGAGGTGCCGCCACTGGACTACGGCCGGGTCCGCGCCCTGAAGGCGGCCTTCCCGCAGCTGCGCATCGTGCTCAACGGCGGCCTGGCGGATCTCGCCACGGCGCAGGCCGAGATGGCCGCCGGCCATCTCGACGGCGTGATGCTGGGCCGCGCCGCGTACCAGAACCCCTGGCTGCTGGCCCAGGTCGACCCGCAGTTCTTTGGCCAGCCCGCGCCGCAACCCAGCCGCGATGCCGTGGTCGAAGCGCTGCGGCCACTGCTGGCCGCACACGAGGCGGCGGGCCGACCCGCGCGCCACCTGATCCGCCATATACTCGGCCTGTACAACGGCGAGCCCGGCGCCAAGCACTGGCGCCGCCGCCTGTCCCAACCCCTCGCACCGGGCGAAGGCCTGCAAGCGCTGGATGAAGCGCTGGCGGCCCTGCCCCGCGCACTGGAGACCATTGATGACCCCGCTGCTACGCTCGCTGGCTAGCGCCGCCCTGCTGACCCTGTCCCCCCTTGCCATGGCCGAACCCACGATCCGCATCGACACCAGCCTCGGGCCCATCGTCGTTGAACTCGACGAGGCCAAGGCCCCGGAAACCGTTGCCAACTTCCTGCGCTATGTCGAGCAGGACTACTACGAAGGCACCATTTTCCACCGCGTGATCCCGGGCTTCATGATCCAGGGCGGCGGTTTTGACGCCGCCTACAGCCGCCGGCCCACCGGCGACGCGCTGCGCAACGAGGCCAACAACGGCCTGAAGAACGTGCGCGGCAGCATCGCGATGGCGCGCACCCGCGACCCGCATTCGGCCACGGCCCAGTTCTTCATCAACCACGCCGACAACCCCTATCTGGACCACACCAGCGAAACGACGCGCGGCTGGGGTTATGCCGTGTTCGGTCAGGTGACCGAAGGGATGGACGTCGTCGACGCCATCGCCGCGATCCCCACCGGCGCGGATGGGCCTTTTCGCAGCGACGTGCCCACGCAGACGGTGCTGATCCGCGGCATCGAGCGCGTCGAGAAGCCGGCGGCGGACGCGGGCGCCGCACCGGAGGACCAGGCGGCGGCCGCCAGCGACGCCGCCCCGGATGAGGCCAGCGAGGGCTCCGGCTCCAGCGACTGAGCCCGCGCGTGCAGCGGCTGTACCTGTCCGATCTGCACCTGGGGCCGGAGCACCCGGCCCTGTCGCGGGCCTTCGCGCGCTGGTGCCGCGGCCCGGCCGCCGAGGCCGATGAAGTCTGGATTCTCGGCGACCTCTTCGAATACTGGGTCGGCGACGACGTGGGGCTGGAAACCTACCCGCGGGAGATCGAGGCCCTGGCCCGGCTGAGCGAAACCGCGGCCGTGCATTTCCTGCCCGGCAATCGGGATTTTCTCTGCGGCGCCGCCTTTGCGCGCGCCGCCGGCCTGCGGCTGCACCGCGAGCCGGTGCGCCTGCCCGGCCGGCCGCGCGTGCTGCTGTTGCACGGCGACAGCCTGTGCACCGCCGACCGCGAGTACCAGCGCTACCGCCGCCTGGTGCGCCAGCGCTGGCTGCAGTGGCTATTCCTGCACAGCCCGCGCGGCTGGCGGGCCAACCTGGCCGCGCGCATCCGTGCGCGCAGCGCCGAGCGGGGCCAGCGCGCGGAGGTCCAGGCGATCACCGACGCCGACCCGCGCGCCGCCGAGCGCGCGCTGCGGCGCGAGCGGGCCGACGTGCTGGTCCACGGCCACACCCACCGCCCCGCACGCCACGCGCATCGCCGCGGCCTGCGCTACGTGCTGCCCGACTGGCGCCCCGGCGAGCCCGGCAGCCATGGCTGGCTGCAGCAGTGCGACGAGGACTTCAGCTTTCGCACCCTGGCGGGCTGGCGGCCCTAGTCCACCCCTTCGGGCAGGTATTCCACGCGCAGAAAACCCGCCTCGGCGCGGGCGGCATGGTTGTGCGGGCCGGCATGGCGGGCGCCGGGGGCGTGCTCGGCGAGCAGCGCATGGAAGGTGGCCACGCGCTCCAGGCCGCGGCGCTGGCACAGCCAGTCGAACCAGCGGGTGCCGATCTCGACGTGGCGCACCTCCTCGGCCAGGATCACGCGCAGGCAGTCGGCCTCGGCCTGGGCGTCGACGGCCTCCAGGCGCGCGATCATGCCGGGCGTTACGTCCAGGCCGCGGGCCTCGAGCACGCGCGGCACCAGCGCCATGCGCGCCAGCACGTCGTCGGCGGTTTTTTCGGCAGCCTCCCAGAGCCCGTCATGCGCGGGCAGCTCGCCATAGTCGGCGCCATGCACCTTAAGCCGCGCGCGCAGCATGGTGTAGTGGCGCGCCTCGTCGCGGGCCACGCTGAGCCAGTCCGCGGCGAAATCCGCGGGCATCCGCGACCCGAAGCGCAGCACCGCGTCCAGCGCGAGGTTGATGGCGTTGAACTCGATGTGGGCGATGGCGTGCAGCAGGGCCACGCGACCCGTCGCGCTGCCCAGCCGGCGGCGCGGCACTTGGTGCGGCGGCAGTAACGCGGGCTGCGCGGGCCGACCCGGGCGGCCCAGCGCCGTGGGGGGCGCCTCCGCGGCGAGATCAAGCGCCGGCGGCAGCGCCTGCACCCGGGCGCATTTCTCCTGCGGGTCGCGGGCCGCCCAGGCGGCCTGCAGCGCGGCGATGCTCACGCCTGGCTGGCGGCCAGGGCCTGATCCAGATCCGCCTCGAGGTCGGCCACGTCTTCCAGGCCTATCGACAGCCGCAGCAGCGAATCCGAGATCCCCGCCTGCGCCCGCGCCTGAGCGCCAATGCGGTAATGCGTGGTGCTGGCCGGGTGGGTCACGGTGGTACGCGTATCGCCCAGGTTGGCGGTAATCGAGGCCAGCCGCAGCGCGTTGACGAAGCGGAAGGCGCGCGCGCTGCCGCCCTCCAGCTCGAAGGCCACAATGGCGCCGTGGCCGCTCTGCTGGCGGCAGGCCAGCGCATGCTGCGGATGCGACTCCAGCCCGGTGTAATACACCCGCTCCACGCCGGGCTGGCGCTCCAGCCAGGCGGCCAGATGCGCGGCACTGGCGCTGTGCGCGCGCATGCGCAAATCCAGCGTTTCCAGGCCCTTCAGGAACACCCAGGCGTTGAAGGGCGACAGACAGGGCCCGGCGCTGCGCATAAAGCCAAAGACCTGCTCACCCACGCGCTGGGCATCGCCGACCACGGCGCCGCCCACGCAGCGCCCCTGACCGTCCAGGAACTTGGTGGCCGAGTGGATGACCAGATCGGCGCCCAGCGCCAGCGGCTTTTGCAGCGCCGGCGTGCAGAAGCAGTTGTCGACCACCAGCGTGGCGCCGCCCTCGTGCGCGATCCGCGCCAGCGCGGCGATGTCGGCCAGCTCACAGAGCGGATTGGTCGGGCTCTCCACCAGCAGCATGCGCGTTTGCGGGCGCATGGCCTGTTCCCAGGCCTGCGTGTCGGCGGGGTCGACCAGCGTGATGTCGATGCCGAAGCGCGCGAGGTGGTTGCACAGAAAACCGGTGGTCGAGCCGAACAGGCCTTCCGCGGCCAGCAGGTGATCGCCGGCACTGAGCAGCGCAAAACAGGTGCTCATGATGGCGGCCATGCCGGAGGCCGTGGCCACGCAGTGCGTGCCGCCCTCCAGCGCCGCCAGCCGCGCCTCGAAGGCGCTGACGGTGGGGTTGGTGAAGCGCGAGTAGATCGGCCCCTCCGACTCGCCGGCAAAGCGCGCGGCGGCCTCCTCCGCGCTGGCGAAGGTGAAGGAGGAGGTGGCGTAGATCGCCGCCGAATGCTCGCCCACATCGCTGCGCCAATCGGCCGCGCGGATGCCCTGGGTCTGTACGCCCCAGGTCGCCGCCTCGCCCGCCTGCGGCTTGGGGCCGCCCCCGGAGTCGGCCATCAGCCGGTCCCGACGTTGTGCAGGCCCACCTGCTTGGCCGGCGAATCGCCCTCGGTGCGCGCCGCGTCGCTGCGGAACAGCTCCAGCTGGCTCAGGTAGTCGCGGTCGATGTCGGCCGTGACGTAATGGCCGGAGAACACCGAGTCCTCGAAGTCCTCCACATGCGCCTGGTTATGGCGCACGGCGTCCTTCAGCGCATCCAGATCCTGGTAGATCAGGCGATCGGCGCCCAGCACCTGCGCGATCTCGTCCACGCTGCGGCCGTTGGCCACCAGCTCGGCGGCCGAGGGCATGTCGATGCCGTAGACATTGGGGTAGCGCACCGGCGGCGCCGCCGAGGCGAAATACACGCGCCGGGCGCCGGCGTCGCGCGCCATCTGGATGATCTCCTGCGAGGTGGTGCCACGCACGATGGAATCATCCACCAGCAGCACGTTCTTGCCGGCGAACTCGATGTCGATGGGGTTGAGCTTCTGGCGCACCGATTTCCGCCGCAGCGCCTGGCCCGGCATGATGAAGGTGCGACCGATGTAGCGGTTCTTGATGAAGCCCTCGCGGTACTTCACGCCCAGGTCGCTGGCCAGCTGCATGGCCGCGGTGCGGCTGGTATCCGGAATCGGAATCACCACGTCGATGTCGTGGTCGGCCCATTCGCGCTCGATCTTGCGGGCCAGCTGCGAGCCCATGCGCAGCCGCGCCTTGTAGACGTAAATGTCGTCCATGACCGAGTCCGGCCGCGCCAGGTACACATGCTCGAACAGGCAGGGGCGGTAGGGCCCGGGGGTGATGCACTGGCGGCGGCTCAGGCGGCCGTCGAAGCGGATGGCCACCGCCTCGCCAGGGGCGATATCACCGATCAGCTCGAAGCCGGCCGTGTCCAGCGCCACCGACTCCGAGGCCAGCATGTATTCCGGGCCCTGCTCGCTGTCACGGCGGCCGTAGACCACCGGGCGGATGCCCATGGGGTCGCGGAAGGCCACCACGCCAAAGCCGTTGATCAGCGCCACGCAGGCGTAGGCGCCGCGGCAGCGCTCGCCCAGGCGGCGCACGGCCTCGAACACGGCGTCTTCTTCCACCGTCAGCCCGCCCACGTCGGCCAGCTCGGTGGCCAGCACGTTCAGCAGCACCTCGGAATCCGAGCTGGTGTTCAGGTGCCGGCGGTCCTCCACAAACAGCTGCTGGCGCAGCGCCGCAGCATTGGTCAGGTTGCCGTTATGCGCCAGCGCGATGCCGTAAGGCGAATTGACATACAGCGGCTGGGCCTCGGCCGAGGAGGTGCAGCCCGCCGTGGGGTAGCGCACATGGCCGATGCCGGCCGAGCCCTTCAGCCGCAGCATGTGCTCCTTGGTGAAGACGTCGCGGACCAAGCCGTTGTCCTTGCGCAGGAAGAGCTCGCCCGCGTCCCAGGTGGTGATGCCCGCGGCATCCTGGCCGCGGTGCTGCAGCACCGTCAGCGCGTCGTAGATGGATTGGTTCACGGCGCTGTGGGCGACCATGCCGACGATGCCACACATTGTCAGGATTCCTGCGGTTCGGGAGGGGCGGGAGCGGGGTTGGCCGGGCGGCCATCGAGCATGCCGGCGGCGTCTATCGCCGGGGGGGCCTCGGGAACCCAGCCCTCAGGCAATTGCCGGGCCGTCCAGTCGGCCAGGCGTTCGAAATGCGGAATCAGCGCCGATTCGCGCCACCAGGATTCCTGCGGCAGCGGCGTGATGCGCGCCAGCAGGATCAGGCCGGTCGCAATCACCGCGCCGCGCAGCAGGCCAAACACCAGGCCCAGGCTGCGGTCGGTGCCCTGCAGGTGGGTGCGGTTCACCAGCAGCGTGACCATGTGCGCCAGGATCGCGCCACAGATCAGCACCACCAGGAACACGCCCGCATAGGCGGCGCCCATGCGCATGGTGGGCGACTCCAGGCTGGCCAGCCAGCGCTCGGCCACAGCCGGGCCCAGCTGCAACGCGGCCCACACGGCAAAAATCCACGAGGCCAGCGAGAAGACTTCCTTGACGAAGCCGCGGAACAGGCCGATCAACAGGGAGATCAGCAGCACCCCGGCGAGCAGGTAGTCAGCCCAGACCAATCCCTCGATCACGGCGCCACACGATAGTCATCGACCTGACATTTTACCGCAGCGCCGCCCTGCCCGGCCCGATACTGCCTGCGCGGCACCCGAATCATCGGGCGCTGAGCACCGACTGGATGCGGTATTCGCGGTTCAGCGCGGCCTGCAGCGCCTGCGCCTCGTCCTGCGGGGCGCGAAACAGCAGCCGCACGCGGTACACGGTGCGCGCGCCGCTGCGGTCGGTTTCCAGGTGCGGGCTGTGCCCGGCCTTGCGCAGCTTTGCCATGAAGGCGCGCGCCGGGGCCTCGCTGACATAGCTGGCCAGCTGCAGCCGCCAGTCGCGGCTGGGCGCGGGCGCCACGGGCGCCGGGCTGGGCGATGCGCGGTCGACGGCGGCACG
The DNA here is from genome assembly GCA_937141935.1 of uncultured Ectothiorhodospiraceae bacterium. Taxonomy (GTDB): domain Bacteria; phylum Pseudomonadota; class Gammaproteobacteria; order Nevskiales; family Oceanococcaceae; genus MS8. The sequence continues at coordinate 9,675 of CAKZQS010000018.1, read as the reverse complement.
GGCTTCGACCGTCGGCGTGGGCCGCGCGGCCGCGATGGCCGGGCTCGTGCGCGGCGCGGCCGTGGCCTCGGGCTGCGCCGCGACGGCCGGCCGCAACGGCGCCTGCTCCGCCGCGAAACGGCTGCGGATCGTGCTGCGTGGGTCCACCGGGTCGGAGAACATCCACGGCAGCAGTATCAGCGCCAGCAGGGCGAATACCGCACTGCCGACCAGCCTCTGCTTGCGCCCCTCAGTCAAGATCCGCCCCACTCAGCGTCTGAAACGAGCCGCAAATGATAATGCGCGCCGGCCCCGCGACGGTGGCGGCCCACTCGCGGGCCGCCGCCAGCGCTGCCGCCGGGCCGGCGTGCGCCCGCAGCACCGGCCCCGCCGCCGCAGCGCCGGGCGGCTGGCAATGGACGGGCACGGCCGCCAGCAGCGTCTTGGCCGCGGCGCCGCGCGGTGGCGGCAGGTCGCAGGCCTCGATGCGGGCCATCTGCGCCGCCAACGGCGCCACGATGTCCGCCGCCGACTTGTCCGCCAGCACGCCGATCACCAGCGCCTGCTCCGCCGGCGGCTGCGCGGCGAGCCAGTCGGCCAGCCGCTGCGCGGCCGGGCCGTTATGGGCCACGTCCAGTATCAGCTCGCCCTCGGCGATGCGCCGGCGCTCACAGCGGCCGGGCACGGCGAGCTGCGCCAATGCGGCAGTCGGCGCCGGGCCCCAGTCCAGCATCTGCCAGGCCTGCACCGCCGCGGCCAGATTGGCCGGCAGCAGCGTGTCCGACTGCTCCCAGCGCAGCCCGGCGTCGCAGTGCGGCCCCTGCATGGCCACCGCCAGGCGGCCCGGGCCGGCGCCGCCAACCTGCAGCTGATAATCCTGGCCGCAAACCGTAGCCTGCACGCCGCGCCGCGCCAGCGCCGGCGCATACAGCGCGGCGCCGCCGGCATCGCCCACGATGGCCGGGCGCCCGGCGCGGGTAATGCCGGCCTTTTCCGCCGCAATGCCGGCGAGCTCCGAGCCCAGCCAGGCCTCGTGGTCGCGGCCGATGGCCAGCAGCACCGCGACGTCGGCGTCAATGATGTTGGTGGCATCCAGCCGCCCCCCCAGGCCGACCTCCAGCAGCACCAGGTCCAGGCCGGCGCCGGCGAAGTGCCACAGCGCGGCCAGGGTGCCGAACTCGAAGAAGGTCAGTGCGATGTCCCCGCGGGCCTGCTCGACGGCCGCAAAGGCGGCACACAGAGCCGCGTCGTCGATGGGCTGGCCATCGACCACGATGCGCTCGTTGTAGCGGTACAGGTGCGGCGAGGTGTAGCGCCCGCAGCGTTTGCCCGCCGCCGCGGCCAGGGCCGCCAGCGCGTGCACGCAGCTGCCCTTGCCATTGGTGCCGGCGACGCTGATGACGCGCGGCAGCGGCGGCCGCTCGGCGGCCAGTCGTTGCCAGACCTGGCTGACGCGCTCCAGGCCCAGCGCGATGCCCTGCGGGTGCAGCCGCTGCTGGTAGTCCAGCCAGTCGGCAACGCTGCCCGGGCTCACGCCTGCGGGGTGCTCGCGTCTCCGGCAGGCCGGTGCATCAGCATGCCGAGCAAACGGGCCAGCGTGGCGCGCAGCTCGCGGCGGTCGCAGATCATGTCGATATGGCCGTGCTCCAGCAAGAACTCGGCGCGCTGGAAACCCTCCGGCAGCTTCTGGCGCACGGTCTGCTCGATGACCCGCGGGCCGGCAAAGCCGATCAGCGCGCCGGGCTCGGCGATGTGAATGTCGCCCAGCATGGCCAGGCTGGCGCTGACGCCGCCCATGGTCGAATCGGTCATCACCGAGATATAGGGCAGCCCGGCCTGGGCCAGCAGGCCCAGCGCGGCGCTGACCTTGGCCATCTGCATCAGCGAATACAGCGCCTCCTGCATGCGCGCGCCGCCGGAGGCGCTGATGCAGACGAAGGGGCGGTTGTCCTCGATGGCCGCGCGCACGGCGCGCACGAACTTCTCGCCCACCACGCTGCCCATCGAGCCGCCGATAAAGCCGAACTCGAACACGGCCAGCACCACCGGCTGGCCGCTGATGCTGCCGCGAAAGACCAGCAGGGCCTCCTTCTCGCGGCTGCTCTTTTCGGCCGCGGTCAGGCGGTCGCGGTATTTCTTCAGGTCGCGAAACTTCAGCGGGTCGGAGGCGCGCAGCCCCTCGGCCAGCTCTTCGCGGCCGCTCTCGTCCAGCAACAAGTCCACGCGGCGTCGGGCGCTGATCGGGTGGTGCGCGCCGCATTTGGGGCAGACCTCGCTGGCCCGCTCCAGCTCGGCGCGGTAAAGCATCGCGCTGCAGCTGCGGCACTTGGCCCACAGGCCCTCGGGCACGCTGTGCCGGCCCTCCTGGGCCGTGCCGATGCGCGAGGGCATGATTTTCTCGAGCCAGCTCATCGGCGAGCCCGCGCGGCCTCCACACCCTGACGCAGCTTGGCGGCGGCGTCGCGCAAGGTGGCCGGCAGCGTGTCATCACCGCGGCCGGCCTTGGCGATCAGCTCGACCAGGGCGCTGCCCACCACGACGCCATCGGCGCTGGCGGCCACCTTCTCGGCGTCCGCGGCGTCGCGGATGCCAAAGCCCACGGCCAGCGGCAGGGTCACGACCTCCCGCAGCGACGCAAGCTTGTCGGCCACGGCCTGCGCATCCAGCGCGGCGCTGCCGGTCACACCCTTCAGCGAGACGTAATACAGATAGCCGCTGCCGGTCTCGGACATGCGCCGCGCCCGCTCGGGGCTGGTGGTCGGCGCCAGCAAAAAGATGCAGTCCAGGCCCTGCGCCTGCAGCGCCGGCTGCAGCGTGTCGGCCTCCTCCACCGTCAGGTCGACAGCCAGCACGCCATCCACGCCCGCGTCTGCCGCATCGGCGCAGAAGCGCTCGGCACTGCTGCGGATCATCGGGTTCAGGTAGCCCATCAGCACCACCGGCGTGTCGGCATCGCGCTCACGGAAGGCGCGCACGGCGTCCAGCACATGGGTGACGGTGGTGCCGGCGGCCAGCGCGCGCTCGCAGGCGAGTTGAATTGTCGGGCCATCGGCCATGGGGTCGGTGAAGGGCACGCCCAGTTCCAGGATGTCCGCCCCACCCTCCACCAGCGCATGCATCAGCGCCGGCGTCGCCGCCGGCTCCGGGTCACCGCCGGTCAGGTACGGAATCAGCGCGGCGCGGCCCTCGGCCGCGCAGTGTTCCAGGCGTTGCTGCAGACGGCTCACAGGCTCCAGCCCTCGCGCTCGGCGATGCTGTACAGATCCTTGTCGCCGCGGCCGGAGAGGTTCAGCACCACGCTTTGCTCGGGGCGCATGGTTTGCGCCAGCTTCATCGCGTGGGCCACGGCATGCGCGGTTTCCAGCGCACACAGGATGCCCTCGCTGCGGGTCAGCGCGTGGAAGCCCTCCATCGCCTCGGCATCCGTCACGGCCACGTATTCGGCGCGACCGCAATCCTTCAGCCAGGCATGCTCGGGGCCCACGCCGGGGTAGTCCAGGCCGGCCGAGACCGAATGCGTGCCCTGAATCTGGCCGTAGTCGTCCTGCAGCAGGTAGGTGCGGTTGCCATGCAGGATGCCCGGGCGGCCAGCCACCAGCGAGGCGGCATGGCGGCCGGTTTCCACGCCGTCGCCGCCGGCCTCGACGCCAATCAGGCGCACCTCGCGGTCGTCGATGAAGGGGTGGAACATGCCGATGGCGTTGGAGCCACCGCCCACGCAGGCCACCAGCGCATCCGGCAGGCGGCCCATCATTTCCAGCGACTGCTCGCGGGTCTCGCGGCCGATCACGCTCTGCAGCTCGCGCACCATCTCCGGGTAGGGCGCCGGGCCGGCGCAGGTGCCGATGATGTAGAAGGTGTCGTCGACGTTGGTCACCCAGTCGCGCAGCGCCTCGTTCATCGCATCCTTCAGCGTGCGCGTGCCGCTCTTGACGGCCACGACCTCGGCGCCGAGCAGGCGCATGCGGTAGACATTGGGCTGCTGCCGGGCGATGTCGGTCTCGCCCATGTACACCACGCACTTCAGGCCCAGCCGCGCGGCCACCGTGGCACTGGCCACGCCGTGCTGGCCGGCGCCGGTCTCGGCGATGATGCGGGTCTTGCCCATGTGCTGGGCCAGCAGCGCCTGGCCCACCGTGTTGTTGATCTTGTGCGCGCCGGTGTGGTTCAAATCCTCGCGCTTGAGATAGATCTGCGCGCCGCCACACTCACGCGACAGGCGCTCGGCGTGGTACAGCGGGCTGGGCCGGCCCACGTAATGGGCCAGGTCCGCGTCGAGTTCGCTGCGGAACTTGGCATCCCCCCACAGCTCGCGCCAGGCCTGCTCCAGCTCCTGCAGCGGGCCGATCAGCGTTTCGGCCACAAAGCTGCCCCCGTAGGGGCCGAAGTGCCCCGGCCGCGGGGCCGGGTCGGTAGCGGAGGGAGCGTCGCTCATGGCGATGGGGGGTCCTCGGTGGGCGGGGGAGATGCGGCGTCGGCCTCGCGGACCGCGGCGGCGAAGGCTTCCATTCTAAGGGCTGACTTGCGGCCCGGGGTGTCCTCGATGCCGCTGCTGACGTCCACGCCCCAGGGGCGATGGGCGCGAATCAGCGCGCCGACGCGGCTGGCGTCGAGGCCACCGGCCACAATCAGCCGCGGCGGCAGGCCCGCGAGCTGGCCCCAGTCGAAGGCGTGCCCGCTGCCGCCGCTGCGCTGGGCGCCGCCGTGGCTGTCGGCCAGCAGCGCGGCCGCGGCATGGTGCGCGGCGGCCATCGCGCGGCCGCGCGCGGGGTCGCCCATGGGCAGGGCCTTGATCCAGGGGCGGCCAAAACCGGCGCAGAAGTTCGGGCTTTCGTCGCCGTGAAACTGCAGGTAATCGGGTTGCACCTGTTGCAATACGGCGTCCACCGCCTCGGCGGATGCATCCATGAACAGGAACACCGAGGCCAGAAAGGGCGGCGCATCGCGCCACCAGGCGGCCACGTCGGCGGCCTGCACATGGCGTTTGCTGGCGGGGTGGAACACAAAGCCCACGGCATCGGCGCCGGCATTGGCGGCGGCCTCGATGTCGGCGGGCGAGCGCAGGCCGCAGAACTTGATGCGGGTGCGGCTCATCGCGGGCTACTCCAGGGGCAGAGGCAGGCGCCGGAAGGGCGGCAAGCCGAAATGATCCTCGTATTCTGCCCCAAGGAAGTACAGCCCGCCGGGCGCGACGGTGGGCCCGGCGCGCTCGCGGCGGCCGCTGGCCAGCACCGCGTCGATCCATTCGGGGGGGCGGGCGCCCCGCCCCACCTCGATCAGCGTGCCGACGATGTTGCGCACCATGTTGTGCAGGAAACCGCCGGCGTGGATGTCCAGCGTGATCCAGGCGCCGGCGCGGGCCAGCTCCAGCGAATGCACCCGCTTGACCGGGCTGCGCGCCTGGCAGTCGCGCCCGCGAAAGGCGCTGAAATCGCGCTCGCCCACCAGCCTTGCGGCGGCCTGCTGCATGGGCGCCAGCGCCAGGGGCCGGGGCTCATACAGGCAGCGGCCCGCATGCAGCGCCGAGCGCGCCGGCGTGTTCAGTATCAGGTAGCGGTAGCGGCGCGACACGGCGCGGAAGCGGGCATCGAAATCATCGGCCACGCGGCCCACCCAGTACAGGCTGACATCGGGCGGCAGGTTGGCGTTGGTGCCCAGCATCCAGCTGCGCGCCGTGCGCTGCGCGGTGGTTTGCCAGTGCACCACCTGGCCGGTGGCGTGCACGCCGGCATCGGTGCGCCCGGCACAGCGCAGCCGCACCGTCTCGTTGGCGATCACGCCCAGCGCGCGCTCCACCTCGCCCTGCACGCTGCGCAGGCCGTGCTGGGCCTGCCAGCCCACGAAGCCGCGGCCGTCATATTCCACATAGGCCGCCAGCGTCTGCATCTCGCCGCCGGCCTGGTCGCCGCGCGCCGCGCGGGTCGGCTCGCTCTCAGCCATGCAGCCCACCCCCGAGCACCCAGCCCAGCAGCAGCAACAGGGGCAACGTGGCCAGCCAGTTGCGCGGCGGTTGCGCCGGGCCCGGCGCCGCCTCCGGCGCCGCTGCGGGCGGCTGCGGCATGCGCTCGATCTCCAGGCACAGCGTCGCGACGCGGTCGATGGCCTGCGCCAGGGCGCCGGGGCGCGCGCCGGCTGCCTGCTCGGTGCCGCCGGCCTGCCGCTCGCCAGCCTCCGTCGCGGCACTGCGGCGCGCCTGCTGCAGCTGCTCGCGCAGGCCCTGCGCATCCTCCAGCGCCGAGGCCAGCATGCGGCCCACCCGCTCCGGCGCAAGGCCCAGAGGGCGCAGCGGCGTCAGCAGGGCGCTGAAGGCGCGGATGCGCTGGGCCACCGTCAGCGGCTCCAGCACCGCCGTGACGGCGACCACCAGGGTGATCAGCACCCCCAGCTGGCGCGCCGCCTCCAGGGCAATCGGCAGCCGGGCGCCGGCGGGGGCCCACCACAGGCCCGCGCCGTGCAGGATCAGCAGCGCCAGCAGGAACCAGCGCAGCGCCTGCACCCGGCCCGCGATGACCCGCCACAGCGGCCGACCACCGCGCAGCGCATACAGCGACCAGCCGGCCAGCAGCAGGGCCAGGCCGGCCGCGGGCAGCAGCGCCGAGAGCGCCGCCGTCAGCAGGATGTTGAGGCAGCCGACGAGGCCGGGCCGGGGCCCGGCCAGCGTGCTTGCAATCAGCCCAGGCTCTCCAACATCGCGCGGGCTTCGGTCTGCTGGTCTTCGTTGCCGCGGGCCGCGACCTCATCGAGCAGCGAGCGCGCCATGTCGATCTCGCTCATGTCGATGTAGGCCCGCGCCAGGTCCAGCTTGCCGGACATGTCATCGCCCTCGGACACCGTGTCCTCGGCTTCGAACTCGTCGAAGTCGATGGTCTGGCTGCCGGCGGCCTCGTCCTGCAGGCTCTGCAGCGCCGCGTCTTCCTCGGGATCCGTGGCGGCCAGCGTCTCATCGCCCATGTCGATGGTCTGGTCGTCCAGCGGCGCGTCGCCGGCGCCCTCTTCGTCCAGCGTGAAGTCGCCGCCCGACAGCTCCTCCGAGGACAGGTCCTCGCCGCTGTCGCCGTCGGTGTCCAGCTCGCCCAGTTCGAAGTCGCCGCCGTCGTCGCTCAGGTCCTCCAGCGTCAGCTCCTCGCCCGAGTCGCCGCTGTCGCCGAAGTCGTCGTCCAGGCTGTCCAGGCTCAGCTCGTCGTCGTCCCCCGCCGCGTCGGCGCTGGGGCCGCTGAACTCCAGACCGCTGTCGGCATCGTCGCCGGCCGGCGCGTCGGGCAGCTCCAGGTCGGCCACATCCAGCTGCATGGTCGGCTGATCCTCGGGCGCGCCGCCCGCCGGGTCCTGCGCCGGTGCGGCGTCGCCGCCGCCAGCCCCGCTGTCGCTATCGCTCGTGAGCAGGCTGTCGTCGAAGTCGATGACGTTGCCCTGGTCGGCGGCAGGCTCGGTGCCGGCGCTGGCACTCTTGCCGTCGCTGTCGCCAGGCGGCGTCAGGTCGGACGCCGCATCAAAGTCGATGCTGTTGTCGTCGCTGTCGGCCTTGAGCTCCTCGGCCTGCTCCGGCTCGACGGCCGCCACCGGCTCCTCGGCCCAGTTGTCTCCCGGCTCGGCGGCATCGCCGCCGTCGCCGTCGCCGGTGTCAAAGTCCATGTCCACGGCGGCGCCGCTGGCGCCGTCCTGGAACAGCGGCGAATCCGGCAGCAGCTGGCTGCCCAGCAGCGCCACATTGCCCCAGGCCTGCGAGTTCGGGTCGCGCTCGTGGATCTCCTTGGCCACCGCCTCGAAGTCCTCGGTCTTGCCGGCGGCGAAATAGGTTTCGGCCAGCTTCTCGCGCAGGTCCAGCCGCTCCGGCTCCTTCTCCAGCGCCGACTTCAGCGTGGCCTCGGCCTCGTCGTACAGGCCATAGGCCATGTGGAAATCGGCCTCGGAGATCGGGTCGTCCTGGCTGATATCGATGGAGATCGTGTCGTGGCCGGTCAGGGCCGCATCGTCGCTGGAGCTCTCGGCATCCAGCGCAAAGGGATCCTCCTCCTCGCCACCGTCCACGGTGTCGAAGCCGGCCAGCGTGGGCGTGTCCTCGGCCGGGCTCACGGCCTGGGTGTCGTCCATCGCCGTCGTGTCGAGCAGGCTCGGATCCACGCCATCGGGCTGCGTGTCGGACTGGTCGACGGTGTCGGCCGCGACGAACTCGCGGGTCACGCTGTCGCCATCCGGCGCGCGATCCGACTCGCCCTCGGTCAGCGGCGCCTGATCCAGCGTCACCGTGTCGAAGGTGTCGTCCTCGTCCTCGCTGCGCGTCGAGGCGACGGCGGCGGCGGTCGTGGCCGTCGTGGCAAAGGCCTCGTCGGCCGGGCGCGGCTTGCCCACGCCTTCGTTCGGCGGGGCGGCCATCACCACATCGGGCTCGTCGCCGCGCTTGCCGCGGCGGCGCAGCAGCGCGGCCAGCAGCAACAGCACGATGACAACCACGACGGCGGCCACCATCCACAGCGGCAGCCCGAAGACGGTGTCGGGCACGCCGCCACCTTCGCTGCGACGCACCGGCGCGGCGCGCTCGGACTGGTCGACGTCCTGGTTCACGTTGACGACGACATCGCCCTCGTCGGTGAAGCCGTCCTCTTCGAAGCCCTCTTCGCCGAAGCCCGCTCCGGCGTCATCGCCGGCCCCGGCGTCGTCGCCAGCGGCAGCGGCGCTGTCGCCCGCGGTCGGCGTGTCGAAGGCATCGGGCGCGCTGTCGAAGGCGTCGGGCGCGTCGTCAAAGGCGTCCGGCGCGGTGGCGAAGTCTTCCTCGCTGCCCCGGCTCGTATCGCCCGCGGCCGGCGCGTCGCTGCCGCTGCCCGCCGTGGGCAGCGTGCCCGAACGGCCGCTGTCGGCGGCGGCACTGCGGCTGTCACTGCGGCTATCACTGCGGCTGTCACTGGCGCTGCCGCTGTCGCGACCGAAGTCCCGATTGGCGGGGTTGCCGCTGCTGCCCGGGGTTGCCGGGTTGGCGCCGGCGCGCGTTGCATCGCGAGCGGCGTCGCGCGCCGCGTCACGGCCCGTGTCACCACGCGCGTCGCCGGCGGCGCGGCGCGTGGGCGTGGCACCGTCCAGCGCCTGCTGCATGCGACGCTGGGCCTGGGCCGGCGGTACGGCGGCCATCTGCTCGGCGGTGGGCACCTGCAGCGTGGCGCCACGGCGCAGGCTGTTGGCGCTGCCGTTCTCGAAGGCGGCGGGGTTGGCCTCGAACAGGCTCAGCGCGACCTGATTCAGCGTCAGCCCGGCCGGCTGCACCTCCTTGGCCACCGAATACAGGCCACTGCCGGCCGGCACCGGGCCATAGCTGTTGCCGCTGCGGCGCGCACTGCTGCGCGGCGCGGCGCGGCTGACGCCGGCGCCATCACCACGCAGGCCAGGGGCCCCGCGCAGAATCGGCTCATTGCCGCGCACCAGATCGGCATCGCCCGTGTCCGCGGCGGCGGCCGCCGGAGCACCCGCACTGCCACCCGCACCATTGATTAATACCTTTTGCCCCGGTTCTACCTGTCCTTTATCACGAATCCCCTGGAGGGCGATTACACCCGCTTGCGGGATGGCGGCGGCTTGCTCGAAGGTTAGTCCGGCTGGTTTCTGCATCATTGTTTTTCCATGAGTGCAGACATACTCTGCAAAACCGCCGTGATAACCCGGAATTTCGCCAAAGATGTCATCACCTGGTTCAAACTCAGTGTTGTT
>CAKZQS010000017.1 GCA_937141935.1 uncultured Ectothiorhodospiraceae bacterium | reverse complement strand
AGCAGGCGTTGACGCTGGTGGTTCGCCACGATTACCGGCTCTTTATCGAGTCGGTGGCCGAGGCCCGCGGCATGACCCCGGAAGCCGTCGAGGCCGTGGCCTCGGGGCAGGTCTGGTCGGGCGTGCAGGCGGTCGAGCTGGGGCTGGTCGACGAGCTCGGCCACTACGCCCGCGCCGCGGCCATTGCCGCCGAGCTGGCCGGCCTGCCCGCCGATGCGCCGGTCGAGCTCTTCGCGCCCGAGCCGGATATCCGTGTGCGCCTGCTGGAGCAGCTTTCCTCGCGTCTGCAGGCGGCGCTGTTGCCGGCAGCCTGGCATTCGCTCTCCTGGCAGTCGCAGCTCGACCCACTGCTGCAGCGCGCGCTGCAGCCGCTGAACCCGGGCGTGCGTGGCACCTTGGCGCACTGCCTGTGCGCCACGCCGGCCTGGGCGCCCCCGCGGGCGCAGGCGACCGCCAGCACGGCCCGGCCCGGGCCGCTGTAGCGGGGTGCTACCGCCGGCATGGCGCGTGCGGCGTCGCCGCCTGGCGGTGGTCGGCGCGCTGGCCGCGCTGCTGCTGGGGGGCTGTGCCACGTTGCCGCCGCTGACCGCGGTGGCCGACCCCGATTGTGCCGAGAGCCTGAGCCCGCGCGGCAGCGCCCGCGCCCTGCCGGGCGCGCCGGGCCTGGCCACGCAGCGCCTGCTGGCCAGCCTGGCGGTGGGGGCGCCGGCCTGGTCGCCGGCGCAGACGCGCGCCTGGCTGGCGCGCGCCCGCGCGCTGGCCCTGCACGATGGCAGCCCCGCCGCCGGCCTGCCGGTCGACGATGGCTGCGTGGCCGCCGCCGCCGCGCGCTTCGATGCGCAGGCCGCGCGCACGCTGCCGCGGCGTGCCGCGGTGGCCGATGAATATGTCGAGTCCCTGCGCCTGCTCGGCGGCTACCCCGTCTCGGCGCTGGGCCTGAAGTGGGGCATCGCCGGCTACCACGCGCAGGCGCTGGAGGACTGGGGGGCCTTCGCGGCCCCGGCCTGGCTGGAACACGCGCTCGACGGCAGCGGCGCGGCCGCGCCGCAAGCCGCGCCGCGTGCGGCCGCGGCGCTGGCGGCGGCGCCGCGTGACGCGCTGGGCCTGGCGCAGATCGATGCGGCGCTAGCCACGCGGCTGGCGCGGGCCTTCGCGCCGCGCATCCTGGTCGCGCAGGCGGGCGCCGATGATGTCGGCGGGCAGCCACCTGGCCCGCCGGCGGCCGGCGGCGAGTTTCTGCCGGCGCTGAGCTGGCGGCTGGATTACACGCGCATCCACGACCAGCTGCTGCCGCAGGTGTCCTGGGTGCTGTGGTTCCCGGCGCGTACGGCGCAAGGCCCGCTGGACCCCTATGCGGGACGCTGGGACGGCTTCGTGTGGCGCACGACCTTCGGCGCCGATGGCTGGCCGCTGCTGCACGACAGCATTCACAGCTGCGGTTGTTATCACATGGTGTTCGCGGCCCGGCACCCCGCCCGCGCCCCGGGCGCCGGCCTGTTCGATGAGGCGCGGCTGCAGCCGCAAGCCCCGGTGCCATGGGCGCGCCAGACGCTGTGGCTCGACGCCGGCAGCCACATGCTGCGCTGGGTCAGTGCGGGCGATGCGCCACTGCCGGCAGGGGCGCGGCCGCGGGCTTTGGCGCTGGAGAGCTGGGCGGAATCGCGTCGCCGCTTTGCCGCCGCGCTTGGCCCACAGGGCGTGCTGGCGGCCACGGCGCGCCTGGAGCGCTGGTGGCTGTGGCCCTCAGGCGTGCGCAGCCCCGGCGCGATGCGCGACTGGGGGCGCCACGCTACGGCTTTTGTGGGCGAGCAACACTTTGACGACCCGCGGGCGCTGCAGCCTTATCTGCGCCCGGCTGATCTTCCTCGCCGGCATTGATGCGCAGCGAGTAGTCCACGGCCTGGATGTTCTTGGTCAGGCCGCCGATCGAGATGCGGTCGACGCCGGTGTCGGCGATCTCGCGCACGTTCTCCAGGCTGATGCCGCCCGAGGCTTCCAGCAGGGCGTTGCCGCGGTTGTAGCGGCGGTGCTCGGTGCGCATCGCGACCGCGCGGGCCAGCAAATGCGTGCCCAGGTTGTCCAGCAGGATCACGTCGGCATGCGCCAGCAGCGCCTGCTCGACCTGCCCCAGCGTTTCGGCCTCGACGATCAGCGGCAGCTCCGGCTGGCGCTCGCGGGCCAGGCGCGCGGCACGCTCGATGCTGCCCAGCGCGGCGATGTGGTTCTCCTTGATCATCACCGCATCGAACAGCCCCAGCCGGTGTGGCTGGCCGCCGCCGACGGCCACCGCATACTTCTGCGCCACGCGCAGGCCGGGCAGCGTCTTGCGGGTGTCGAGGATGCGCGCCCGGGTGCCCTTGACCCGCTCGACGAAGCGGCGGGTGCGGGTGGCCACGGCGCTGAGCAGCTGCAGGAAATTCAGCGCGCAGCGCTCGCCGGCCAGGATGGCCTGGGCCGGGCCGCGGATCTCGCAGATCACGCTTTGCGGCGTGACCTTGGCGCCCTCCTCGCACAGCCAGCGCACCTCGACGCGCGGGTCGAGCTGCGCGAAGACCTCATCGAACCAGGGCTGGCCGCAGACCACGCAGGCCTCGCGCACGATGACCCGCGCCTGCGCCGGGGTGTCGGCCGGAATCAGGTCGGCCGAGACGTCGCCCGGGCCGATGTCCTCGCGCAGCGCGGCGCTGACATTGGCCTGGATGTGCCGGCGCGGGGCCTCGACCGTTCTCATTCGATGGCGCCCTCCGGCACCTCCAGCAAGAAGCTGAGCAGGCCCTTCTGCGCGTGCAGCCGATTCTCCGCCTCGTCCCAGACCACGCTCTGCGCACCATCGATGACGGCGCCCGCCACCTCTTCGCCGCGGTGGGCCGGCAGGCAGTGCATGAACAGTGCGTCGGGCTGGGCCTGGGCCATCAGCGCCGCGTCGACCTGATAGCTGGCGAAGGCCTCGGCACGGCGCGCGGACTCGGCTTCCTGGCCCATCGAGGACCAGACGTCGGTGACGACCAGCGTCGCCCCGGCAACCGCCGCGGCGGGGCTGTCGACCTGGCTCACGCCGTCCAGGCCGGCGAGCTCGGCCCCCAGCGCATAGCCGGGCGGGCTGGCCACGGCCAGCTCGAAACCCAGCAGCGCCGCGGCACGCGCCCAGGAGTTGCAGACGTTGTTGGCGTCGCCGACCCAGGCCACGCGGTGGCCGCCGATGGGCCCGCGGTGCTCCTCGAAGGTCAGCACGTCGGCCAGGATCTGGCAGGGGTGGGCCAGCTCGGACAGGCCGTTGATGACCGGCACGCGGCTGTGGGCCGCGAACTCGGCCTGGTCGGCCTGCGAGTCGTTGCGGATCATCACGCAATCGGCCATGCGCGAGATGACCCGCGCGGTGTCAGCAATCGGCTCGCCGCGGCCGAGCTGCGTGTCGCGCGAACTCAAAAACAGCGCGTGGCCGCCCATCTGCGTCATGGCGATCTCGAAGGAGACGCGCGTGCGGGTCGAGCTCTTAGCGAAGATCATCGCCAGGCTGCGGCCGGCCAGCAGGCCGGGCTGCACCGGCCGGGTTTTCAGCGCGCGGGCCCGGCGCAGGATGGCGCGGGTTTCCTCGGCGGAGAGGTCGGGAATATCGAGATAGTGCCGTGTGTTCATGGGCTGCAATGAAAAAAGGCCACCCGGGGGTGGCCTTGCTGCTTGAGAGCGAAGGTCAAGCGTTCAGATTCTGCTCCACAAAATCCCAGTTCACAAGCGACCAGAAGGCCTCGAGGAATTTGGGACGCGCGTTGCGGTAGTCGATGTAGTAGGCGTGTTCCCACACATCGCAGGTCAGCAGCGGCGTGTGGCCGTCGGTCATCGGGTTGCCGGCATTCGAGGTGCTGACCACGTCCAGCTTGCCGTCGGCCGTCTTGACCAGCCAGGCCCAGCCGGAGCCGAAGGTGCCGATGGCGGTGTCGGTGAACTTTTTCTTGAAGTCCTCGACGGAGCCGAAGGCCGCCGACAGTTCGCCTTGCAGGCGCTCCGAAGGCTGGCTGCCGCCCGGGGTCAGGCAGTTCCAGAAAAAGGTGTGGTTCCAGACCTGGGCCACCTGGTTGAACAGGCCGCCGGACGTGGTCTTGACCAGCTCCTCGAGCGACTTGTCGGCATCGGCGCTGCCTTCGAGCATGCCGTTGGCCTTGTCGACGTAGGTCTGGTGGTGCTTGGCGTAGTGGAAGTCCAGCGTTTCCTTGGACATGTACGGCTCGAGCGCATCCCGCTCATAAGGTAGCGGTGGCAATTCAAGGGCCATTGCAATCTCCTGGGTTGGGGGCATGGATGGGGGAGAACGCCCGAGTATAACGAGCCTGACCCACTTGGGAGCCAGGTGTATAATCGCGCGCCTTCGGACACTAGGGGGGCTCTCCCCCCGCTATGCAGGAGGCTGTCGCATGGACGCCATGGAACGCATTAAAAAGATTATTAACGAGAACGCCATCGTCATTTTCATGAAGGGCAGCCCGGATTTCCCGCAGTGCGGCTTCTCCGCACGCACCGCCCAGGCGCTGGCGTCCTGCGGCCGCGAGTTCGCCTACGTCAACATCTTCGAGGACCCGGAAATCCACCGCGCGCTGCCGCAGTACGCGAACTGGCCGACCTTCCCGCAGGTGTACATCAGCGGCGAGCTGATCGGCGGCTGCGACATCGCGCTGGAGCTGCATGCCAGCGGCGAGCTGCAGAAGATGGTTGACGAGGCCAAGGAGCCGCGCCAGGCCGCCTAGCGGCTCGCGCACAGCGCACGCGGCGTGGAGGAGACCGGCCGGGTGCAGCTGCTCGGGGTGCTCAATGTCACCCCCGATTCCTTTTCCGATGGCGGGCGCTACCTGGCGCCCGAGGCCGCGCTCGCCCAGGCCCAGCGTCTGTGGGACGAGGGGGCCGACTATGTCGATGTCGGCGCCGAGTCGACCCGGCCCGGTGCGCCCGAAATCTCCGCCGATGCGGAGCTGGCCCGCCTGCGCCCGGTGTTTGCCGGCCTGGCGGCGGATCCGCGCGCCTGGTCCATCGATACGCAGAAGCCGGCGGTGATGCAGGCGGCCCTGGAGGCGGGCGCGGCGATGCTCAATGATGTGCATGCGCTGCAGGCGCCCGGGGCGCTGGAGGTGGCGGCGGGCAGCCGCGTGCCGCTGGTGTTGATGCATCGCCAGGGCCGGCCGGGGGACATGCAGCGGGCGCCGCGCTACGCCGATGTGGTCGACGAGGTCTGCGCCTTTCTGGAAAGGCGGCGCGAGGCCTGCCTGGCCGCCGGCATCGATGCCGCGCGGCTGATCTTCGACCCCGGCATCGGCTTTGGCAAAACGCTGGAGCACAACCTGGCGCTGCTGCGGGCGCTGCCGGCCATGGCCGAGCGGCTGCGCGCGCCGCTGCTGGTCGGCGTGTCGCGCAAGTCGATGTTCGCGCAGTTGCTGGGGCTGCAAACGCCGGAGCAGCGCCTGCTGCCCTCGGTGCTGACGGCGGCGATTTGCGCCGCGCGCGGGGGCACCCATTACCTTCGGGTGCATGATGTTGCGCCCACGCGCCAAGCCCTGCGACTGTGGGCGGTATTGCATACCCAGGAGCGACGCTAATGAGCAAGGGACGGCGGTGGTTTGGCACCGACGGGATTCGTGGGCGCGTGGGGCAGACGCCGATGACGCCGGATTTCGTGCTGCGCCTGGGCTGGGCGCTGGGCACCGTGCTGGCGCGCGAGCAGGCCAGCCCGAAGGTGGTCATCGGCAAGGACACGCGGCTGTCCGGCTACATGCTTGAGTCGGCGCTGGAGGCTGGCCTGTCCGCCGCCGGGGCCCGCAGCCTGCTGCTGGGGCCGATTCCGACGCCGGCCGTGTCACTGCTGACGACGACCTTCCGCGCCCAGGCCGGCATCGTCGTCAGCGCCTCGCACAACCCCTACGAGGACAACGGCATCAAGATCTTCGGCGCCGACGGCTACAAGCTCAAGGACGCGCGCGAGGACGAGATCGAGGCCCTGCTCGATGACGAACTGGCCTGCGTGGGCGCCGACGCCTACGGCAAGGCGCAGCGCATCGAGGACGCCCGCGGCCGCTATATCGAATTCTGCAAGTCGACCTTCCGCGCCGAGTCGCTGGCGGGCATGAAGATCGCGCTGGACTGCGCCCACGGCGCCAGCTACCAGGTTGCGCCGCTGATCCTGCAGGAGCTGGGCGCCGAGCTGATTAGCATCGGCACCCGCCCGGACGGCACCAACATCAACCGCGACTGTGGCTCGACCAAGCCGCAGCGGCTGCAGGACGCCGTGGTCGAGAACAACGCCGATATCGGCGTGGCCCTGGACGGCGATGCCGACCGCTGCCTGCTGGTTAATCGCCGCGGCGAGCTGATCGACGGCGATGCCATCCTCTACATCCTGGCCCGTGACCGCCAGCGCCGCGGCAAGCTGCACGGCCCCGTCGTCGGCACCTTGATGAGCAACTACGGCTTGGAGCAAGCGCTGGCCCGCCAGGACATCGCCTTTGAGCGGGCCAAGGTCGGCGACCGTTATGTCTTCGAGCGCATGCTGGCCACGCAGGCGACGCTGGGCGGCGAGCCCTCCGGGCATGTGCTGGTGCGTGACCGCGCCCAGACCGGCGACGGCATCGTGACCGCGCTGCAGGTGCTGGCGGTCATGGTCAACGCCGGCGCCGAGCTCGATACCCTGTGCGAGGACCTGGAGCCGCTGCCGCAGGAGCTGGTCAACGTGCGCTGCGAGGGCCGCGTCATGGCCGAGATCCTGGCCCACGAGGACGTGCTGGCCGCGGCGCGCGGCGTCGAGCAGCGCCTGGAGGGGCGCGGCCGGCTGCTGCTGCGGCCCTCGGGCACCGAGCCGCTGGTACGGGTGATGACCGAGGCCGCCGACGCCGAGCTGGCGCGCGCCTGCGCCGAAGAGGTGGCGCAGGCGGTGCGTGCGGCCGCCAGCGCCGGCTGAATTTGATCGCGGGGCGCGTCTTGCCCCGCTGCCACAATCCGCCACGGCGGGAGGGAAAGACAATGGCGACGACACGACGGCCGATGGTGGCCGGCAACTGGAAGATGCACGGCACGCGGGCCACGGCGCGCGTACTCGGCGGCGATGTCGGTCGCCGTCACGAGGATGCGCGGGTCGAGCTGGTGCTGTGCCCGCCGCTGGTGCATGTGGGCGTGGTGGCGGAGGCCCTGGGCCAGTCGCCGGTCGCGCTGGGCGCGCAGAACCTGGCGCGCTGGACCGACGACGGCGCCTACACTGGCGAGGTCAGCGGCGCGATGCTGGCCGACATGGGCTGCCGCTATGTGCTGGTGGGCCACAGCGAGCGCCGCGCGCTGCTGGGTGACGAGGACGCGGTAGTCGCCGAAAAGTTTGCCGCCGCGCAGGCCGCGCGCCTGCTGCCGATCCTCTGCGTGGGTGAAACGCTGGAGGAGCGCGAGGCCGGGCGCAGCCTCGATGTCGTTGGCGCGCAACTGCGCGCGGTCATCGACCATTGCGGCGTCGCGGCGCTGGCCGATGCCGTGCTGGCCTACGAGCCCGTATGGGCGATTGGCACCGGCCGGACGGCCGCCGCGGAGGATGCGCAGGAGGTACATGCGCACCTGCGTTGCCTTGTGGCCGAGCAGGACGCTAAAATAGCCGGCTCGCTGCGCATCCTGTATGGCGGGAGCGTCAAGCCG
The DNA here is from genome assembly GCA_937141935.1 of uncultured Ectothiorhodospiraceae bacterium. Taxonomy (GTDB): domain Bacteria; phylum Pseudomonadota; class Gammaproteobacteria; order Nevskiales; family Oceanococcaceae; genus MS8. The sequence goes on along the minus strand of CAKZQS010000017.1, from coordinate 15,754 downwards.
GGCAACGCCGCCGAGCTGTTCGCACAAGCGGATATCGACGGGGGATTGATCGGCGGCGCCTCGCTGAACGCCGGGGATTTCCTGTCGATCGCCCAGGCCGCAGCACAGACCCAATCGCACTGAGTTCAAGCATGTACACGGCACTCGTGGCCATCCAACTGATTCTCGCCATCGGCATCATCGGCCTGGTGCTGATGCAGCACGGCAAGGGCGCCGACGCCGGCGCCGCCTTTGGCAGTGGCGCCTCCGGCACCGTTTTCGGTTCCCGGGGCTCGGCCAACTTCCTGAGCCGCAGCACCGGCATCCTGGCGGCGCTGTTCTTCATTGTCAGCCTGGCGCTGGCGGTGATCGTCGCGCGCGGCGGCGCCGGCGAGCGCTCCGTGGTGGACACGCTGCCGGGCGATACGGCGCGGCCGGCCCTGGTGGCGCCGGCCGAGGACGCCACGGACAGCCCGGCCGATGAGGCCGAGCCGGCGGCGAACCCGGCCCCGCAAGGCGCGCCCGAGTAAGTCGCCCGCAGTACACTGCCCACATTGCCGACGTGGTGGAATTGGTAGACACGCTATCTTGAGGGGGTAGTGGCGAAAGCCGTATGAGTTCGAGTCTCATCGTCGGCACCATCTGATCAGGGCCCCGGAGTGCGCAATGCGCGGACTCCGGGGCCTTTGTTTTTTTCGGCCCTCCGTCAGTGCGGCCCCCCCGTTGCGTGCGGGCCAGCACCGTCCTCGGCCGGGGGCGTGAAGCCCACGGCGCTGGGTGCCGAGTGCGCCGCTGGGCCGCCGGGGGCGCTAGGCTGGGGCCTGCCATTCGAATCATCGCCCCGATGCCCCTGCCGCGCCTGAATATCGACCTGGGTGAGTTGCCCGATGAGCCCGCGGCGCTGTACGCCGCCGCGCACATCGCCAACATTGCCTGTGGCGGGCATGCCGGCGACGCGGCCTCGATGCGGCGGGCGCTGCAGGCCTGCGCCGAGCAGGGCTGTGCGGTGGGGGCCCACCCCAGCTACCCCGATCGCGCGGACTTCGGCCGCCGCCGGCTCGACCTTCCCATCCCCGCGCTGCGTGATGCACTGGCACGGCAGTTGGCGGCCCTCGCGGCGCAGGCCGCGGCGCTGGATCTGCCGCTGCGCTGGCTGAAGCCGCATGGCGCGCTGTATCACGCCGCCGATGCCGACCCGGTGCTGGCGGAGCTGCTGCTCGAGGTCGCCGCCGACGAACTGGGGCCGGTCGGCCTGATCGGTCCCGCCGGGGGCGCGCTGGAAGCTGCGGCCGCAGCGCGGGCTTGGCCCTGGCTGCGCGAGGCCTTTGCCGACCGTGGCCGGCAACGCGACGCGGCCGGGCGCTGGCGCCTGTTGCCCCGGGATCAGCCCGGCGCGCTGCTGGCGCAGCCGGCGCAAATCCTGGCGCAGGCCCGCAGCCTGGTGGCCGAGGGCGCGGCCGACACGCTCTGCCTGCATGGCGACCACCCGCCTTCGGTGCGGGCGGCGCCGCGGCTGCGCGCCTGGCTGGATGGCCAGGTTGACGCAGGGGCGGCGGGCACGGGTGCTGCGGGCGCGGGGTTCGCGGACGCGGGGGCGGAGCATCCCCAGCCGCCGCGATGAGCACGACGGCGCCTCCGCCTCCGCCACAGCCCTGGCAGCCGCTGGGCGACAGCGCGCTGCGCCGGCCCCGCCCGCCCGGGCTGGACGTCGCCACGCTGCTCGCCCGCCTGCGCGCCCACCCCGGCGTGCTCGACGCGGTGGTGGCCGCGCAGGACGTCGCGATCTATTTCGACCCGCAGCGTCCGCCCGTCGCGCTGGCGGCGCTGGCGACGGCGCTGGAGCGGCCGGCGGGCCCGGCGCCGCCCGGCCGCCGCCACGAGATCGCAGTGGTCTACGACGGCGAGGATCTGGCGGCGGTCGCCGCGGCCTGCGGGCTCAGCGCCGAGGCCGTGATCGCACTGCACAGCGGCCAGGACTATCGGGTGGAGATGCTGGGCTTCCTGCCCGGCTTTGCCTATCTGGGCGCGCTGCCCGAGGCGCTGCGCCTGCCGCGTCGCGCGCAGCCGCGGCCCCGCATTCCCGCGTCGGCGCTGGCCATCGGCGGGCCGTACACGGCGATCTACCCCTGCGCCTCGCCCGGCGGTTGGCACCTGCTGGGCCATGCGCCGCGGGCGGAGTTGCTGCCGGCCGGCGGTGCCCGCCTGCAGCCGGGCGACCGGGTCCGCTTCCTGCCCCAATGAGCGGCGTGCAACTGCGGATCGACGGCGTGCAGGGGCCGGCCTGGGTGCAGGACCTGGGCCGCCCCGGGCATATGCACGAGGGGGTGCCCTGGGGCGGGGCGCTGGTGCCCGAGCTGCTGCTGGCGGCCAATCTGGCGCTGGGCAACCCGCCGCAGGCCGCCGGGATCGAGTTCTTTGGCAGCCTGCGGCTGACGCTGCCGCCCGGCCGCGCGCTGGCCCAGGACGGGCGCCGCCTTGAGGGCGCGCTGGACGCGCCGCTGCGGCCGGCCGCCGGCGCGCGGGTGAGCTATGTGGCCGTGGCCGGGGGCGTGGACTGCCCGGCGTGGTTCGGCGGGCGCGGCACGCTGGTGGCGACGGGACTGGGCGGCTGGCAGGGGCGCCCGCTGCGCCCTGGCGACGCGCTGCCGCTGGGCGCCGCCGGGACCCTGCCCGCCGCGGCGCAAGGGCGCCTGGTCGCGCCCGCCCCCGACGTCGACTCGGTCACGGCGCTGCGGGTGTATCCGGGCCCGGATGCCGCGATGCTGGGCGCGGCGTTGCAGGCCGCGCTGTGGCGGCAGTTGCTGGCCACATGCTGGTGCGTCGGCCGCGCCAGCGACCGCAGTGGCACCGTGCTTGAGGGGCCGCCGCTGGCCTTGCCGCAGGGCGTTGCCGAGGCGGCCGCCAGTGCGCCCTCGCGGCCGATGGTCGCGGGCGCCATCCAGTTGCCGCCCTCCGGCCAGCCCATCGTGCTGGGCCCCGACCACCCGGTGACCGGCGGCTACCCCTTGATCGGGGTGTTGCGGCGCCAGGACCTGGGCGCGCTGCAGCTGCGTTGCCCGGGCGCGGCGCTGCGGCTGCGCGCCGCCTAGCCGTAGCGGGCGCGCAGCGCCGCGTAGTCGGCCTGCACCTGGGCGCGCTCCTGTTCCAGATAGCGGGCCACCGCCGCGCGCAGGCCGGGGTCGGCGAACCAGTGCAGCGAGCGGCTGTACTCGGCGCGAAAGCCGCGCTTCAGCCGGTGCCCGCCCTGCACGCCGGCGTCGAAGCGGCGCCGCTGCCGGTGGATCGCATAGTCGATGCCCTGGTAGTAGCACAGCTCGAAATGCAGCTGGCGGAAGTCCGCGGCGGCGCCCCAGTGGCGGCCGTAGAGCGTGTCGCCGTCGTCGAAGTAGAAGGCCATGGCGACGATCTCGCCCTGCGCTCGCGCCAGGCACAGCGGCATGCGCGGGCCGAAGGCCTGACCCCAGGCGCGCAGGCAGTCGGGCGCCAGGTAGGGGGCCTGACCGCGCATCGCGTAGGTGCTGGCGTACAGCGCATAAATCCGCTGCCACTGCGTCGCGTCGAGTTCGCCGCCGTGGCACCAGTCGATCCGCAGGCCGTGCTCGCCCACCTGGCGGCGCTCGGCGCGGATGCGCTTGCGCCGCTTGCCGGGCAGCGCGGCGAGAAAGGCGTCGAAGTCCACGTAGCCGCTGTTCTCCCAGACAAAGCGCAGGTCCAGGCGCGGTAGCCACGCCGGGTCCTCGGCCAGCACCGCCTGCGCTTCGGCCTCCGGCAGGAACAGCACATGGGCACCGGATTCGCCGCCCTCCGTGCATTGTTGGCGCAAAGCCGCCGCCGCCAGCGCCGGCTGCGCCCCCAGCCGCGGCCCGGGCACCGGCGTGTAGGGCAGGGCGCAGACCCGTTTGGGGTAGTAGCGCCCGCCCGCGCGCTCATAGGCCTGGGCGAAGGCCTGGTCGAAGACGAATTCACCCCAGCTATGGCTTTTGCGCCAGCAGGGCGCGGGGCCCGGTGAGGCTTGCGGCAGCCAGCCGCTGTCGGCGTCGGCGCTGCGGCTGTCGCGCAGGGCGTCGAGGTATGCGGGCTCCAGAAACAGGGCCCCGGGCGTCATGCCCATCGTTGGCTCCGGGAGGGGGCGCGGGGGAGTATGATGCTCCGGGGACATTGAGGGGCGGGTCCATGAGTGCCGACGCAGTTCACACCGAGCAGCGCTTTCCCCTGACCCTGTTGGGCGTGCGCGAGGCGCGCCATTGGGTCCGCGGCGTGCTGGCCGCGATGCACGTGGACCGCGCCGACCTGGACCGGGTCGCCGTTGCCGTTTCCGAACTGGCCGTCAACCTGATCGAGCATGCCCGCGCCGAGGACAGCGAGTTTTCGCTGTCGATCCGCGACGTGGCCAACTCGGCGGCCGTGGACCTGCGTGCGATGTCGCGCAGCTTTGCCTCGCTGGACGAGTTCCGCGCCGCCGCGCGCGCGCCCGAGGACCTGGACCCGCTGGCCGAAGGCGGCCGTGGCGTGTACATCGTGCTGCACTACTTTCCGGATGTGCAGTACGCGCCCTCGCCGTCGGCGGCCGAGCCCGAGGTCTACACCCTGCGCGTGCCGCGGCTGCAGCCGGCCTGATCAGCGCGGGCGGTACTCCAGCACGCAGACGCAGACATCGTCGCGGTAGTCCTCGCTGCGGCGGGCCTCCACGCTATCAAGCAAGGTCTGCAGCGCCGCCTGCGCGCCCTGATCCACGGCGGCCGCGATCAGTGTGCGCAGGCCGTCCTCGCCGAGCAGCTGGCCCTCCTCCACCACGCATTCGCTGATGCCGTCGGTGTAGATGTAGGCGCGGTCGCCGGGTTCCAGGCGCAGGCTTTGCTCGCTGTAGCTGACCAGCGCGTCGTCGAACATGCCCAGGGCGCTGCCCGAGCCATCCAGCGATTCGATACGCCCGTCCGCCGCGCGCCATAGCAACACCGAGGGGGCACCGGCGCTGGTGACCCGCAGCAGGCCGTCCGCTTCCAGCACGGCGCACACGCCGGTGGCATAGGCCATCTGGTCGCCGCGACCGATCAGCTGGTTGAGATCGGCGAATATCTCGCCACCACCGGCATCCAGCGGCCAGCGTTGCACGCTGGTCTGTACGACCTGGGTCAGCAAGGCGGCGGCCATGCCGTGGCCCATCGCGTCGGCCAGAACCACGCGCAGGCGTTGCGCGTCGGCATTGAAGCAGTAAGTGTCGCCGGAAACCGCGCTGGCCGGTGTGAAGTGCAGGGCGACATCGGCAAAGTCGACAACCGGCCGGCTGCCCAACATGCCCTGCTGCAACTCGGCGGCCAGGCGCAGCTCGCGCGCATCGCGGTCCTGCGCCTGGCGCAGCTCCTCCTGGGTTTTGCGCCGTTGCTGGATTTCGCTGCGCAGCGCGCGGGTGCGCGCGGCCACCAGCTCCTCCAGCCCCGACTGGAAGGCCTGCAGCGCGCTGGCAATCTCCTTGTTGCGCTCGCGCAGGATGGTCGACTCGTCAATCGCAAGTATCGCCAGGCGAATGGCCGGGATCAGCAAGCAGGCCATGACCAGGCCCGTGGCCTCGTGCAGCACACCTTGCGCCGTCGCTGACGCGGGGCTTGTCCAGCCCATCCACAGTGTCAGCAGACTCTCTGCGATGAAGAGTGAGGCGAGCCCCGCGGATATGCGCCAACGGCGCTGAACCCAGGCGCGGCTGTCGATGCTGGCACGACGCACGCAGACGATCGTGACCACCAGCAGCACGCCGATGGTCAAGATTGCAAACAGCAGTTGCAGGTCCGCCAGGGCGGAGGACGTGCTGGCCAAGTTCGGGTGTTCCTCGTGAGCCGAGTGGCGGCCGCGGCCGCCGAGTTCTCTACGCACATCTTCGCAAGCTTGCGCCGCGGCCGCCAGCCACAGCGCTGCGGGCGTGAGCGGCTGTACACTAGCGGGGTGCCTTGCACCATTGTGGCGCAAGGGGTCAGGACGCAGCTTGGGGGTGGCGGCCGTGGACAGGCGAGTGGAGGAGCGCGCGGCGATCGACGCGGCACTGCGCACACAGCGCAGCACATTGCTGGCCTTCGGGGCGCTGGAAATCGTCACGGCCATCGTCAGTCTGTATCTGGCCTACGTCGCCATCGGCAGCAACTGGCTGGATTTCGCGGCCCAGCTCTACATCCTGCTCGGCGCCGCTGCGTTATTGCTGTGGCTGTATCTGGACCCGACCGAGTCCTTCTATCGCCCCGTGCTGATCATTGGCATGAGCGTTGGCGCCGCCTTCCTGCTGCGTCTGTTCGCGGCCATATACGGCCGCGCCGGCGCGGGCGATTTCGACGCCCTGTTGCCGCCGATCCTCGGCTACACGCCGATCGCCGTGGTCTTCATTTTTGCCATTGCGCCGCGCGAGCTGGCAGTCCGGCTCGGCGCGCTCTTCGTCATCGTCTGCGCCGCGGGCATGCTGGGCTTCTTGTCCTTGCGTGGCGGGGATCTGCTGCAGTCGCCGCGCATGCTGGAGGCCACGCAGGAGTTCCTGTTGGTCAATCCGCTGGTGATGCTGCTGATGTGCGTGGCCACCGAGGTGCAGAGCCGCCTGGTCGAGGAGCGGCTGGCCCGCAGCGAGCGCCGGGCGCCGCCACCCGCCAGTGCACGCGACCGCGACCCGGTCACGATGACCTGGAATCGGCGCGGCTTTCGCGCCCAGCTGCAGCAGTGGTGCGAGGACGGCATGCGCGAGGGCCGCGAGGTGGTCGTGGCGCTGGCCGATGTCGAGGGCGTGACGGCCAGCGACCCCTATGAGACCTATGACGAGGATCGCGAGGCCCGGGCCAGCGTGCAACGCCTGCGCGAAGCCTTTGGCGACAACGCCTTGATCGCGCGCCTGACGGCGCATCGCTACGCGCTGGCCTGGTTTGGCCGGCCGCTGGATGAGCTGATCGACGTCGCCTGCGAGTTCGTCGAGGCGGGCGAGCCCGGTGCCGAGGGTCTGCCCGGGGCGCGCATTGGCCTCGCGGCCTTCCGCCCGGGCGAGCCCATCAACGCCACGATGCAACGCTGCGACGAGCAGCTACGCGCCACCAGCCACCACGCCGTGGGCGTGGGCTTTGACAGCCACGACCTGATTTAGGGCCGGGCCTGATTGAGCGCGGAGCGGGTGTGAGCGCCGTGAGCGGCCGGGTTCAGAGCTGGGCGTCGCGGGCTTCGCCAACGCTGTCGTAAACCGGGATGCGCTTGTCGATTTTCAAAAAACGGATCATGTCCGCCGGCTGGCCATTCAGGCCGGCCAGGGCGAACTTGGTATTCGCGGCCACCGCCGCCTTGTACAGATAGACCAGCAGGCCGATGCCGCTGGAATCGATGAGGCTCATCTCGCTGCCGTCGACGACATGCAGCATGGCCTGATGCTTGATGGCCTCTTCCAGCTCGGAGCGACGCTGCTGGACTTCCAGCGCATCGAGCTCGCCGACAAAGCGCAGCACTTGTACGCCTTTGGCATTGTCGATGGTCAGCTCCAAGCGGTGCGCCTCCTCATTGCGAGAAATCTTTGGCGCGATGATAACCGCTCGGCTGCGGCGCTGCGTGCGCCGGCATTGGCGAATCCAGATAAAATCGACGATTGCGCGTGACAGCCAGAGGGGATGGCGAGTGGAGCCGGACAGCATCGACGAGCAGGACCAAGCCACGCGGAGCCAGGCCCTGCGCGTGCGCGGTGCCGCCGCGGCCGGCGCCGGCGCCGCCGCTGGCGTGCTGCTGACGGCGCTGCTGCTGCATGCCTGGTGGCTGCCGCAGTCGCTCTCCGCGGTGCTCACCGACGCCGCGACCCAGGCCGCGGCCGGCGCGCTGCGCTGGCCGGTCAGCCTCGGGCTGTTGCTGGCCGCCGCCGCCAGCGCCGCCGCCTTCGCCTGGGCCTGTGTGCTGCCGGCCAAGCGGCAGGCGGCGCGGGCCAAGGCCCACATCGCCGCATTGCCGACGGCGGCGGACTACGCCCACGTGCAGTCGCGCCATGCGGATACGGCCGAGCAGCTCGATGCCGCGCTGGATGACAACCTCAGCCTGCGCGAGCGCAACACGGCCCTGCAGCACGAAACCAAGGTCGCGATGCAGCGCTTCGAGACGGTGGTCCGCGGCAATGCCGAGCGCGTCGTCGTGACCGATGCCCAGGCCCGCGTGCTGGCCATGTCCACCTCGGCCGCCACGCTGCTGGGCCTGCGCCTGAACGAGGTTGCCGGTCGCCCCAGCGAGGAGCTGATCCGCCTCTTTGACGCCTTCAAGGAGCGGCCGCAGGAATACCCGCTGAAAACCTTCGTGCGCGATGTGCTGACCCGGGCCTCGTCGATGCCGACGCTGTCTGAAGTCGTGATGATGGACAGCCGCAACCAGACGCGCACCGTCATGTTGTCCAGCGAGGCCATCCTGGGCGAGAAGGGCGAGGTCCGCGGCGCGCTGCTGCGCATCAACCCGCAGGACGAGGCCAGCGAGCGCGACGACGAGCGCCAGGCGGCCGCGACCGGCCTGCGCGACTCGACCACCGACCTGCCGACGCGCGGCCAGTTCGACCGCCGCTTGGCCGAGCTGATCCATATCGCCGAGGTGCAGGAGGAGCAGCACCAGCTGCTGCTGATCGCCGTGGACAGCCTGCAGCGCATCTACGACCGCTATGGCTATTGGGCCGGCGAGGAGCTGCTCTGGGCCGTGGCGCGTCGCGTGCGCGGCGAGCTGCCGGCCACGGCCGAACTCTTCCGCATCACCTCGCTGCACTTCGCGCTGCTGCTGCCCTTCACCCCCGACAGCCGCGCCGAGGCGCTGGCCGAGACGCTGCGCCTGGCCGTCGAGGGCGAGCAGTTCGCCTGGCAGGACCAGCACTACCAGGCCACCGTCAGTATCGCCGTGGCGGCGATCGATGCGCAGGCCGGCGGCACCTCGGCCGTTGTCGCACAGGCCGATGCCGACTTGCGTCTGGCGCGCAGCGCCGGGGGCAACCGCGTGCAGACGCACCAGGTCGACGAGCTGTTGCTGGAGACCCAGGCCATCGAGCAGCAGTTGCTGGAGTGGCTCGACGCCGAGGGCGACAATTCGCACCTGCAGATGCAGTCGCGCGAGCTGACGGCCGCCGACAGCAGCCGCCCAGCGCTGGTGGAGGCCCTGCTGCAGGTGGAGATGGAGGACGGATTCTGGGTCGACCCGGCCGCCTTCCAGTCCTCGGCCGAGAATCTCGGCCTGTCCTACGCCATCGACACCTGGCTGCTGCGGCACAGCCTGGCCACGCTGCACGACAACCCGGAACTGGGTGAACGCTACGGGCCGCTGCTGGTGCACCTGGCCGGCGCCAGCCTGCGCCGCGACGGCTTTGTCGACGAGCTGGTCGCCATCATCGGCGCCAGCGGGGTGGCCCCGCAGCGCATCGTGCTGCTGGTGGACGAAGTCTTTGCCCGCAGCCGGCCCGCCGTGACGCAGGCCTTCCGCGATGGCCTGGACGGCATCGGTGCGCAGTTCGGCCTGCGCCACTGCCGCCTGGGGGCGCTGGCCGACATCGTGCCGCGGCTCCAGCCGCAGTTCGTCGGCCTGCCGCCGGCGCTGGTGCGCAAGCCCGAGGCGCAGGGGCACAAGGTGCAGTTCAACGCCTATCACGCACTGGCGCAGGAGCTGGGCTTTGCCACCTTCGCCACCGACGTCGGCGATGCCGACCGGCGCCGCGAGCTGCAGCGTTTGGGCGTGGACTATGTCGGCGACAAGGGCAGCGTGCTGGGGCCGCTGTCGTCCTTCGGCGGCCTGCGGATGCCGAGCTGACGGGGACCCGCTGCCGCACGGTGCATCGCGCCTGGCGGGATGTATTCCGGCCCGCATGACGCGTCCGGCGCCGGGCGCGGCGCCAAGGGGCTAGCGGCGGCCCGGTCGTCGTCCCAGCTGCAGGGGTTCCAGCACGGCCTGGGCGCCGCTGCTGCGGCCCCGCTGCGTCATGGCCTCGGCCACGCGCAACTGCCGGCGCGTGTCCTCGTCGAGCTCCTCGCGGCGCAGCTGCTCGCGGATCCAGCGCAGCTGCTCCAGATCCGCATCGCTGAGCCCGCTATCGCGCTCCGCCGCGTCGCCGGTGGCGGCTGGCGTGCCCGGCGCGGCGGTGGCGGCGGTCGTGTCGGCGACCGCGCCGGCGGCCGCTTGTGCCGTGGCGGCGTGCGGCGCGACAAAAGTTGGCTGCGTGTCGCTCGCGCTTTCCGCTGTCACAGCCGCTGTTGATGCGGGCGCCGTCGCGGCCGGGCCGCGCGGGGCGGGTGCAGGCTGCGGGCGCGTCCACAGCGCGCGCAGCCGCTGTTGCCATTGCGGGTTGCTGCTGTACAGCCAGGTGCCCACGGCCAGCAACAGCAGCAGGGCGCCGAGCCAGGCGTAAACGCCGTCGCGACTGGCGCGCGCGGGCCCCTCGCGGGTTTGTGGCGGCTGGCCGGCCGGCGCTGGACCCTGCGCGGGCGCGCCGGCCTGCGTGGATGCCGTGCCCTGCGTGGATGCCGCGGCGCCGCCAGCGGCCACGCCACCGTCCTCGGCCCAGCGTTCCGCGGCGTAGTCTTCGGCGGCAAAGTCCTCACCGGCAAGATCTTGGGCGGCCAGGTCTTCAGTGGCCCAGTCCTCTTCCGGTCCGCTTGCGCCGGGCGCCTCCGCCTGTACCTCCGACGTGCCGGCCCCCGGGCGGTCCTGCGCCGCCTGGCGCAGTTCGGCGGGCGTGTCGCTCCCGGCGGCCGTTGGCGCGGCGCGCGTCGCCGGGTTGGCGGGCCGTGGCGAGGCCGGCTCGGGTCTGAAGCCGGTGGCAAGCGCGCCATCGGCGATCTCGACCTCGCCGCCGGCCTCCCAGTCATCGGCGGCGGGCTGCGGGCGCGCGGCGCGCAGCTGGCTTTCGGCCTCGGCCTCGGCCGCTGCGGGCGCCTGCGCAGTCGACGCGGGGGGCGCGTTGGGCCGGTCGGCGGCGGTGGGCTCGCTCAGCGTCCAATCCGCGGTAAAGCGCGCCGGCTCCCCCTGCTGCACGGCCCGGAGTCCGGCCTGGGCCGCCTGCTGCGCCTGCTCCCAGCTGACGAAGCGGGTCTGCAGCGCGAACAGGCCGGGCCGCAGGAACAGGGCTTGGGTGCGCGGGTCGATGCCGCCGCTGGCGGGCAGGGTCGCCGCGCGGCTGGGCGGGCGCTGCGCCGCCGTGGCCAGCGTGCTGGCGGCGCGGTCCAGCGTGGTTGCGTCGGGTGCGCGCAGTTGCGCGCCCACCCGCAGGGTGCGCACGTCGCCCGGCGTCTCGAAGGCGCCGGGGTTGGCCAGGCGCAAGGCCTCCATGAAGCGGGCGTAGGACACGCCGGCCGGCCGCGGCACGCGCTGCGCAATGCCCGAGAGCGTATCGCCACGGCGCACCTCCCAGGGGTCGCCCTGCGCGACGCGCGGCGGCGTGGTTGGGGCAGGGCGGCGGCGCAGCGTCAGCCGCGGCTGGGCGGCGGCCGGGCGCTGGCCGGCAGTGTCCGCCGCTGTGTCACCGGCTGTGTTCGCAGCTGCGTCTTTCGTCTCAGCCGGCGATGCGCTGCTGGGCGGCGCGCCTCGCTGCGGGGTGGGGGCGGAGTCGCTCCCTGTACCCGGCGGCAGGGGGCGTGCCGCCACGACCGCGGGGCCGGCGGCGGTGGCCGGAATCTCGCGTGGCGGCACCGGCAGCGGGTCCAGCAGCACGTCGATCTGCCGCAGCCACTGGCTGTCGCCCTGGCGCAGCTCCAGCATCAGGTGCAACACGGGTTCGCGCACCGGCTCGCGGCTGCGGATCAGCAGCTCGGAGACCGCGGCATTGCGCTCCTGGCGCAGTTCGGCGACGAAGCCGCCAACCACGCCGCGTTGCGGCCTCTCGGCCATCGCAGGCAGTTCCAGGCGGCCTACCTGGACCTCCATGCGGCCCTGCGCGGGGTTGTCGTCGCGCAGGGGGATGCGCAGGCGCAGGGGCTCGCCCAGGTGCGATTCCAGCTGCGGCGCCCCCAGCGACAGCGCGCCCGCGGGCAGGGCCGCGGCGGCCAGCGCCGTGGCCAGCAGGGCGGTTGCGCAGGCCCGCGCCGGGTTCACTGCAGCGTGACCTCGCGGCCGATACGCCAGGTCTCCCCCTCGCGCACAAGAATCAGGCGCTTGATGACGCTGTCGGCGTAGTTGCGCGCGCGGTAATCCTGACGGGCATCAATGCGCCAGCGCTCGGCACCCAGGCGCTCGACGCGCAGCGGCGCGAAGCGGATCTGCGCGTTGCGCTCGGGGCGCACCCGGTCGCGGCGCTGGGCCGCCCAGCTCACCCGATCCAGCTCCCGTGGCGGGACAAACTCCTGGGCATAGGCATCGAGGTAGGCATCGACATCGCCGCGCTCCCAGGCCTCGCGCCAGGCCTCGAGCGCGGCCGCGACGTCGGCCGGCAGGCGGACATCCGCGGCCGTGGGCTCGGTCGCGGTGCCCGTTGGTGCCGATTCGGCCGGCGCTCGGGATGCCGGGGCAGGGGTCGAAGTCGCGACAGGTGCCGTGGTGGCCGCGGCCGGTGCGGCGCGGCGCAGGGTCGTGGGCTGCGGCGGCGAGGGGCGCACGACCGCCGGCGCCGGCTGCGCCGGGCCGCGGTCGGCCTCGCGGCGCTCCTGCGGCAGGGCATTGAGCTCGCCGAGCAGTCGCAGCTTGCTGTGCAGGGTGGTGTCGGCGCTGTCCAGCTCGGCGGCGCGGCGGTACGCGGCCTCGGCCTGGGCGGTCAGCACGTCGCCCAGGTTCTCGTGCGCGGAGGCATAGTCGGGGTGCTGGCCCAGCAGCCGGCGCAGCGTGCGTTCGGCGAGATCCAGCTGGCCGCGACGGGCCTGCAGCACGGCCAGGTTGTTCGCCGGCTCCGGGTACTGGGGGTAATCCCGCGCAAGTTCGGCGAAGACCTGGCTCGCCTGGTCCAGCCGCTCCAGCATGGTCAGGGCCAGGCCCTGCAGGAAGCGCGCCTGCGCATCGCGCGGCTGCTGCTGCAAGCGCTGCTCGATATGCTCCAGCGCTTCGCCATAGCGACCTTCGGCGAGGGCCTGCTGCACAGCAGGCGAAACGGCCCAGACGGCCGTGGGGGCAAGCCAAAGGCTGGCCAGCAGCAGATATCGTCGCATGCGTCCCCGTCGCGTTGCGCGCCGATACGGCGCTTGCCCACGCATCATACGGCAGCGAGGCGTCCGCGAGGACTCAGCGCCCGCCCTCGGGCTCCAGGCCGCGCTTCCAGACGGCCAGTCGCTGGCGGTATTCCGCGGCGGAGTACAACTCCGGCTCCGGGGCCGGCGGACGAATCATCTCGTCGCGGGCGATGCGCGCCAGCCGGCGCAGCACGGCGGCATCGTCGGCGGCGAAGCGGCGGGGCTCGGTGTCGATGACGCAGAGGGTGCCCAGGCGCACCCCTTTCGCGGCAATCAGCGGCGCCCCCGCATAGAAGCGGATGAAGGGCGCATCGAGCACCAGCGGGTTGTCGGCAAAGCGCTCGTCGCGCAGTGCGTCCTCGACGACGAAGGGCTCGTCGCTGTGGATGGCGTGGCCGCAGAAGGAGACCGAGCGGTCGGTGCCGCTGATCGGCAGGCCGATGCAGGCCTTGAACCACTGCCGGTCGGTGTCGAGCAGCGTAATCAGCGCGATGGGCACTTCAAAGGCCAGCTTGGCGATCTCGACCACGCGGTCGAAGCGCTCCTCGCGCTCGGTATCCATCAGCTCCAGGACTCGCAGGACCTCGAGCCGCTCGTCCTCATTCGCCGGCGTCGGTGCTTCCAGCATCACTCTCTCCGCTCAATTTCTCGTGGCGCGCCGCCCCACTTGGCCCGCCTGTCGCTAACGCTAGTGTGGACCGTCGCCGGTCGCAAGCCGGCGTGGCGGGCCCCCGCCTTCAGGAGGCGGTCAGCCGCCGCAGCGCCTCTTCGTACTTGGCGCTGGTCTGTTCGATGATAATGGCCGGCAGGCGCGGCCCGGGCGGGGTTTTGTCCCAGTCCAGCGTTTCCAGGTAATCGCGCACGAACTGCTTGTCGTAGCTGGGCGGCGAAATGCCCACGCGGTATTCGTCGGCCGGCCAGAAGCGCGAACTGTCGGGCGTGAGCACCTCGTCGATCAGCACCACGCGGTCCTGCTCGTCCAGGCCGAACTCCAGCTTGGTGTCGGCGATGATGATGCCGCGCTCGCGGGCGTAGGCCGCCGCCTCGCGGTACAGGCGCAGCGACAGCGCACGCACCTGCTCGGCGATGTCGCTGCCCACGAGCGCGACGACATGGGCGAAATCCACGTTCTCGTCGTGGTCGCCGACGGCGGCTTTGGTGCTGGGGGTGAAAATCGGCTCGGGGAGCTGCTCGGCCTGCTGCAGGCCGGCCGGCAGGGCGATGCCGCAAATGCCGCCGCTGCGCTGGTAGTCCTTCCAGCCCGAGCCAATGATGTAGCCGCGCACGATGGCCTCCAGCGGCAGCGGGCGCACTTTCTTGACCACCACGGCGTGCTCGCGCACCTGCTGCAGCTCCTGGCCCGGCAGCACGTCTTCGACGCGGGTGGCGGACAGGTGATTCGGCAGCCAGTCGGCGAAGTGCCGGAACCAGAAGTTGGCCATGCGCGTCAGCACCACACCCTTGTTCGGGATGGCGTCCGGCAGCACCACATCGAAGGCGGAGAGCCGGTCGGTGGCGACGATCAGAAGCTCGTCCTCGCCCACGGCATACATGTCGCGGACCTTGCCGCGGTGCAGCAGCGGCAGGGATTGCAGCGCGGTGGTGTGCAGGCTCATCGGTGCCGTCCTCAAGGGGTGCGCCGCGAGGGCCGGCGGTTACGGGCGGACGGCCCGGGCCGCGGCGGGCGCGGGGCCGGGCCGGAGAAAACCGGCAACTTTATGCAAAGCAGGGCATTGGGTAAAGTGCGCGGCTGTTCCCCGCACCGGCCGCGTCATGCACAGCCCCGTCATCGCCCCCTCGATCCTGTCCGCCGACTTTGCCCGCCTGGGAGCGGAGGTCGAGGCGGTGCTCGAAGCCGGTGCCGACTGGGTGCATGTGGACGTGATGGACAACCACTATGTGCCCAACCTGACCATCGGCCCGATGGTGGTGCAGGCCCTGCGCGAGCACGGCATCCAGGCGCCGATGGATGTGCACCTGATGGTCGAGCCGGTCGACGAGCTGGTGCCCGCCTTCGCCAAGGCCGGCGCGACGCTGATGAGCTTTCACCCCGAGGCCAGCCGGCATGTGGATCGCACGATCCAGCTGATCAAGGCCGAGGGCTGCCAGGCCGGCCTGGTGCTGAACCCGGCCACGCCGGTGGGCGTGCTGGAGCACGTGCTGCCGCAGCTGGACATGGTGCTGCTGATGAGCGTGAACCCCGGCTTTGGCGGCCAGTCCTTCATCCCCTACACGCTGGACAAGCTGCGCGCGGTGCGGGCCATGATCGACGAGGGCGGCCTGGCCACGCGGCTGCAGATCGACGGCGGGGTCAAGGTCGACAACATCGGCGAGATCCATGCGGCCGGCGCCGACACCTTCGTGGCCGGCAGCGCCATCTTCAATGCGCCGGATTACGCCGCGGCCATCCGTGCGATGCGCCAAGAGCTGGCGGTATGACACGGCTGCAGCCGTACAGCCGCGAGGTCCTGTCCGACCTCGAAACGCCGCTGACGGTCTACCTGAAGCTGGCCCGCGGGCGCGACAGCTTTTTGCTGGAGTCGGTGCAGGGCGGCGAGACCTGGGGCCGCTATTCGATCATCGGCCTGCCGGCCCGCGAGCGGCTGGAGGTGCGCGGCCGCGCGGTGCGCCGGCTGCGCGAGGGCGCGGTGGTCGAGCAGGCCGAG
>CAKZQS010000016.1 GCA_937141935.1 uncultured Ectothiorhodospiraceae bacterium | reverse complement strand
TGGACCTGCCCGAGCTGCCCACAGCTTTGCAGCGCTTTCCCGAAACGGCGCCGCAATGGCAGCAGCGCAGCCCGCGCGGCACCCCGCTGCGGCTGATCCTGCGCGACCGCGGGCCGCATGTGGACCTGGCCGTGGCCGGCGACCCCGTCAGCGCGGATGCCGAGCATGCGGCCGGCCTGCGCCGCCTGGCCTGGCTGCGGATGAAGAGCCGCATCGCCCTGCGGCTGAAGCCGCTGAAATCGCTGCGGGCGCTGCGCCACACGGTCGAGCCGCCGGCGGCGCCCTGGCCGGAGCTGCTGGCGTTCATCGCCGGCCCCGCACAGCAGGCGCCCAGCCTGACCGAGGCCGTGGGGCTGCAGGCGCTGGGTGACACCGCGCCCCTGGCGCAGGCCTCCGATCGCGGCACTTTCGAGGCGGCGGTCGACGCGCTCTGGCCACAGGTGGATCGGCGCCTGCAGGCCGCGGTTGCCGGGCTGGAACGGGCCGAGCCGCAGTGGGAGGCCTTGCGCCTGAGCCTGGCGACCCAGCCGGCGGACTCACCGCTGCGCCACGCCGCGGGCCTGCTGATGCATCCGCAATTCGTTGCCTGCGTCGACGACTGGGCCGCCTTCCCGCGTTACCTCGAGGCGCTGGCCGCGCGTGCCGACAAGCGCCGCCGCAGTCCGGGCCCCGACCACGACCGCGAGGCCCAGCTGCGCCCCTTCGAGGAACGCCTGCTGGCCACGCTGCAGCAGCAGCGGCCGCCGCCGGCCCACGCGCTGCGCGCGCTGCACTGGGCGCTGCAGGACTATCGTGTCTCGCTCTTCGCCCAGGAGCTCGGCGTGCCGCATGCCGTGTCCCCCAAGCGCCTGAACAAGCTCTTCCTGGATCTGAACCCGGCCTGAGGCCGGCCGGGCCGCGACGACGCCGGCGCGTTGGCAAGCGCCCGCAAGGGCTCAGGGCGGGCCGGCCTCCAGACAGGCGCGCCCCTCGCGCAGGCAGGCCGCGGCCTCGCGCAGCGCGTAGAGCGCGGGCGGGTCGCCCGGGTTCGCCGCCGGCAGCGTGGCCGCCCCACCCTGCAACAGCCCTTGCAGCTCCAGGGCGAGCGTCCGGCGCACCGCGCTCGTCGCCAGGGGTGCGGCCGGAGGCGCGGCCTGGGTCCCTGGGAGGGGCGAGGCCTGCGCCCACAGCGTCAGCGACCGCGGCGACAGCCCATAGAGGCGCAGCGCCGGCAGCCGCAACCCATCGCGCAGGCTCACCGTCAGCAAGGCCGGCAGCGCCTCCAGCGGCGGCCGCGAATCGCCATTGAGCAGCGGCTGCCAGAGCCAGCCGCGCGGATCGAGGGCCGCAGGCTCGCCGGCGCCCAGCCCCCACAGCGACCTTGCCCAGGGCGAGGCGCGGTAGCGCGTCGCGGCCCGGGCCGCGAAATCGGCATAGCCCTGCAAGGCGGCCGCCCCCACCGCCGCCTGACCCAGGCGGCCGGGGTGGCGATCCTCCAGCGGCGGGCGGTCGCCGGCATAGGCGCGCAGCTGCGCAGCGTCGGCCAGGAACAGCGCCGGCCACTGCCAGGGCTGCTCCAGGCCGATGCGGGCCACCCGCCCGCGCCAGGCGGGCTGGGCGCTGGCGCCGGCGGCGGCCCGACCGCTGGCGGCGACATCCAGCCCGCGGCTGCCCAGCAGCATCCAGTTGTAATGGCTGCCCGCCCACAGGCTGCAATCGGCAAAGACCTGGCAAAACGCGGCGACGACCGCGCGGCTGCTGGCGGGGCTGAGCTGGTCCACCGGCAGCCAGTGGCTGGCCAAGCCGCCGGGCCGCAGCCGCGCATGCACCAGGGCGAAGTACTCGCGGCTGTACAGCCGCTGGATGCCGCGCAGCCGCGGTGGCGGCGGCTCGGCCGTAATCAGGTCATAGCCCGGCCCGGCGCGTCGCAGCCAGTGGCGACCATCCTCGATATGTACGGCGCTGCGCGCGTCCTGCAGCGGCGCCGCATCTACGTGGGCGGCCGCCAGCGCCAGCGTGGCGGCCGAGGTGTCGACGATGTCCAGCGCCCGCAGCCGCGCGTCGGCCAGCAGCTGGTCGGCCGTGGTACCCAGGCCGTAGGAGATCAGCAACGCCCGCTCGGGCTGTGGGTGCAGGCGTTGCGGCAGCGCGGCGAACAGGCGCATGTAGCGCTGCGAATCCCAGGCGGTGTTGGCCATCGAATAGCCATCGGTCAGCAGCCGCTGGCTCAGCACGCCGCCGGCCAAAGGACGCCGGGCCAGCACCAGATCGGCATCGGCCGCCTGGCGGCTGGCCACAATCTCGGATTCGCCGTACAGCGCCAGCGTGCGGGCACGCCAGGTCTCGAGTGGTGGGGTCAGCGCGGCAAGCGACATGGCCAGCAGCAAGGCCGGCAGAGCCGGCCGCCAACGCCGCGCGCGCGATGAGGGCTGCGACCCAGTCGACCCCAACGCGTCATCGGCCGCCGGCAGCAAGGGCGCCAGCAGCGCCAGCAGCAGGCCCGCCACGAGGCCGCAGGTGGTCAGGCCCCAGGCCGGCAGCAGCCACAGCCCGCCCAGCAAGGCCCCGCCCGCCGCGCCGGCCGCGTTGGCGGCGGCCAGCAGCCCCAGCGCACGCGCCGAATGCGTGCTGTCGCGCCGTACCCGCTCGGCCAGCGCGGTGTACAGCGCGCCAGAAAACAGCGCGGCAGGGCCGAGCAGCAACAGCGCGACCAGCAGCGCGCGCAGCCACTCCGCAAGCCCCGCCGCAGGCGCGCCCCCGAACAGCGGTGCCAGCGCCCAAGGCGCCGCGAGCACGGCCAGCGGCGCCCAGGCCAGCGCCCGCCGGCGGCCTGCCGACCAGGCGGCGCCGAGCGACAAGCCGGCAATGACGACGGCCACCACCAGCGCGAAGTTCAGCGCGGTGGCACGGGCGAAGAAGGGCAGGCTGCGCAGCGCCAGCATCTCCAGCCACAGCAGCGCAAAGCCCAGCAGCGCCACCGCCGCCAGCAGCGCGGCCGGCGGCCAGCGGCCGGTGGTGCGCGGGGGCGGCGAGCCCAAAGCCGGCGCCGCAGCCGACACAACCGCGCCGGGCGCGGCCGTCGCCGGGCCCCGCACCAGCAACGCGCTGGCCAGGTTGCCGGCCAGCGCCACGGCCAGCGCGGCATTCCAGCCCGCCAGCCGCAGCAGCGCCAGGCCCAGCAACACGCCGAGCACCGCCCCGGCGGTGTTTGCCGCATACAGCAGGCGCAGACCCCGGTGGAACTGGGCCGCGGCGGGCAGTGCGATCTCGCTGAGCAGCGGTGTCGTCAGGCCGATGGCCAGCGCCATCAGCACACCACCCGCGGCGAGCCAGGGCGCGGACGGCTCCGGGCCCAGCAGCAGCACGGCGCCCAGCAGCGCGATCAGGACCTCCAGCACGCGGTAGCTGCGCGGGCGGGCGCCCCGCCAGCGGCCCGGCAGGCCGAGCAACGCGCCCAGCGCCATGCCCCCCATCCAGGCGCCCAGCACCAGCGCGCCGGCCCGCAGCGAGCTGCCCAGCACCCAGCTGGCACGCTCGAACAACAGCAGCTCGTAGATCAGCGCCGCCAGGCCGGAGGCCAGCGCGGCGGCGGCCACCCGCGCGGGCAGACCCCTCACGCGCGGGGCGAGGAATGGGCCCCCGGCGCGCGGCAGGCCCGGCTCAGAGCGCGTCCTCCCAGCCTTCCGCGTCCTGCGCCTTGCGCTTGCGCGCCATCTCGGCGCGGCGCACCTCGGCGTCCTTGTCCGTCACCCAGACCACCTGCGGGAACAGCAGCACCCGCAACAGGCCCACCAGCATGTACAGATAAGTCAGCGAGAAAACGATGCCGCAGACCATCGACACGCTCTCGAAGCTGGGCGCCACGTACTTGATGCCCCACCAGCTCATCACGTCGATCAGCGCCGCCACCAGCCCCAGCGGGAAGATCCACTGATAGGGCCAGAGGTGGTTGAACTGCATCGAGAAGGGCACGCCTATGACCAGAAAGGAGGTCGTAAAGCCGAAGAGGTGGGCGTGGGTGAAGGCGATCAGCTTGCCCAGGCTCATGTTGGCGAAATAGGCCTCGGTGCTGCCGTGAAACTGCAGCTGGTAGACGATCTCCGAGGCGCCAAAGGCGAAGGCGATGGCGTAAAGCGTGATAGCCATGGCCAGGCCGCGCTTTACCCCGGTGGGGTAGTGGTGCAGGTTCAGCGAGACCTTGGAACTGCGAAAGGGCACCGTCCACCAGACGAGCACGACCAGCGCCAGCGCGAACATCCCCAGCGCGATGGGCCCGCCGATGCGCAGCCAGGGGCTGATGGGCTCGGGCACCTCGACCAGATCATCCAGCGCTAGGTCGTCCAGCACCGACAGCCCGTCCTGGGCCCAGCCGGCCAGCGGCAAGCACAGGGCGGCGAGCGCGGCCGCCAGGAGGCCCCAGCGCACGCCGGGCCTCATGAGGACTTCAACCGCACGTGAATCAGGGCCAAGCCGCGCTGGATTGCCGCGGCCAACGCGGCCGCCGCCGCATCCTCGGTGGCGGGAAAGGCTTCCGGCGTCGCGCCCACATAGCGGGCATAGGCCGCGTCGCCGGCCGGCGGCAGCGGGCCGCTGACGGGCTGCACGCCGGTCAGCGCCAGCGCGCGGTCGGTCAGCAGCAGCAGGTAGAAGCGCTCCTCGCCCTCGCCGCCGGCGACGATCAGCGCGGTGCCGATGGGGCGGCGATCCTGCACCGGCACGTAGATGGTGTTTTCGTCGCGGGCGGCCAGCGTGACGCCCCAGGCCGCCGCGCGCTCGATCTCGGCTTGCGTCAGCAGCGCATCGATGGGCTTGTACAGGCGCACCTCGGGGAAGGCTTGCTGCACCTCGGCGGGTATCAGGTTGTTCAGCGCCAGCCAGTCGCCGGCATCCCCGGGAATCGAATCGCCGTCGCCGGGGTTGGCCTTGGCTTTCGCCTCGGCGCCGTTGGCGAAGCCGTCGCCATCGCTGTCGGTCTCGGCGATGGCCGCGAAGGCGCCGGCCCCCGCGCCGGCTGCGTCGAAGGCCCGACCGTAGGCGTTCAGCGGCGAACCGCCGCCGTCGCCATGGCAGGCGTGGCAGCCCGGCATATAGCCATAGGTACTCTTGTACAGGCGGGCGTTGATGGGCTCGGCCGCGGCCGGCAGTGTCGTGGCGATCAGGCTGGCTAGCAGCAGCAAACGGTGCATGGTGGTCTCCCCTGGCCCCGCCATTGTGGCAAAAAGCCCGCGGCGCCGGCGGCTAGAAGCCGAACAGCGAGGGCACTTCATCGCGCATCGCGGCCAGCGGGTCGGGCTCGGGGCCGCTGTGCGCGGCCAGCGCGGCCTCCAGCTCATCGCGCTGCCAGGAATCCTCCG
Source organism: uncultured Ectothiorhodospiraceae bacterium (assembly GCA_937141935.1). GTDB lineage: Bacteria > Pseudomonadota > Gammaproteobacteria > Nevskiales > Oceanococcaceae > MS8. The sequence continues at coordinate 75,867 of CAKZQS010000016.1, read as the reverse complement.
GCGGCATCAGCTGGCCGGCCTTGCCGGTGCCCAGGTAACGCTCCCAGTCCAGCGCGTCGCGGATCGAATCGGTTTCGCGGATGCGCGCCAGCACGGTCTCGGGGTCGGGGCCGGACATGAAGTTGAGCCGCGCCGAGGGGTTGCCCCGGTGGCAGCCAAAGCAATAGCGGGCGAAGGGCTGCAACGGCGAGTCGGTGGCCAGCTCCAGCGGCGGCTCGCCGTCGAGCAGCGGCGGCGAGAGCGCGTCGAGGTCGTCAAAGCGGTGCGCCGGCAGCGGCACGCCGAGCGCGTCCATCAGCATGGCGAGCAGGGCCCGGCGGCGCAGCGGGGCCGGCGCAAAGGCCTGCTCGGGCAGGCTGGCCACCGCCTGCTGCAGCCGGGCCGGGTCGTAGTTGGCGGCCGCGTCCAGCCGCTCGCGGTCGGCCGGCGTCAGCAGCAGCGACAGGCCCAGCGCCGCGTCGGCGTCGCCGGGTTCGATCCAGGCGCGCGCGCCCCGCGGCAGCAGCGGGTCGAACTCGGCCGGCAGCGGCGGCAACTCGTCGAAGGCGGCCAACTTGTCCGCGACCGGCGCCCGCTCGGGCTCACCAAACGCCAGGCGGCGCAGCTGCGCCCACAGCGAATCCTCGTACAGACCGCTGCTGAGCGGGTCACGGCTGCGCAAGTCGTTATCAGGGATCGCGATGCCGGCCTCGGGCCAGTGGGGCCGCTGCGCGGCGCGTTGGGGGTCACCCGGCTGCAGGGCACCGGGGTCGGCGATCCAGGCCAGGGCGTCGGCCAGCATGGCGCGCCGACATTGGGCGCCGACGCCGCCCTCGCCACAGCCGTCCAGCCAGGCGCGCTGGGTGGCCACCAGCACGGCGGCCTGGTCGGTCAGGTTGTCCAGCGCCTCGGGCAGCGCCAGTGGTACGCGCGTGGGCAGCCCGTGGTATTGCGCGCCGATGGCGGCCTCGATGCGCTGGGCGATATCGGGGTCGGCGTTGGTCTCCTCCCAGGGGCGCACCGAGAAGATCGGCACCCCGCCCTGGTGGCAGGTCAGGCAGACGCCGCGCTGCGCGTACACCAGCTTGGGTACGCAGCCCTCGCAATAGTCCTTGATCAGCTGGAACTCGAAGCGCCCGGCCGCCTCGTTATAGGAGATCAACTCGATTTCGTCGCCGGCCTCGGTGAAGCCCATGTACAGCCGGCCGCGAAAATCCGGTGCCAGCAGCGCACCCGGCGGCGGCTGCATGTCCGCGGCCAGCACGATGCGCGGCTGCGCGAAATCCGCCTGCGCCTTCAACAGCGAACGGCCATCGGGAATCAGCACCGTCGGTGGCCGGGCCCCGTCGGCATCCTCGGCCGCCAGCGCCTCGAGCATGCGCGCGAAGGGAAAGGGAATACCGCCCTGCTCCGCCAGCCACTTGTCCAGCAGCGAGCGGGTGCCCTCAGGCGGCAGGTCGGCGTCGCCGATCAGCCTTTGATGCAGGCCACCGGTGCTCTGCTGCTCGCGCGACTGCTGACGCGCCGAGGCCAGCTCGGCCACGCCCTCGCGCGGCGCTGGCGCGTCGCCGCAAGCGGCAAGGCCCAGCAGCAGCGCCAGCACCGGCAGCACGACACCTGTGGGCCGCGCCGAGCGGCGGCCGCTTAGTTCGGGCCGGCCCATCGCTGCACGGCGGCCGCCACGGTGGTCGGGTCCGCACCCGGCCGCAGGGGCAACAGGGTCTCGCGCACCCGCGCGGGCGTGCGTTCGGCGACGCGGCGGGCATCGGCCTGGCTGAGGCTGTCCGTGGCGATGGCCCACTGCTGGTCGACCCGACCCTGCAGGCGCACGCCGTGATCGCCAAAGAAGAGGATGCGCCGAGCCACACCCTCGACGGCCAGCCCATTGCGCTGCACCTGCCGCCGCACCTCGCCGCAGACCTCACGCGGACGCTGCGCCAGATCCGGGGGCGCGTATTCGACACAGGCCTCCTCGGTCCAGCTCAGCGATTCGGACTCGACCTCGACCGCGCGGCCATCCAGCGTGGCCAGCAGCATATCGCGCAAGGCGCGTTCGGCCTCCACCCGTGCATCCACCCGCGGCGCGGCCTGCTCATCCGCATCGCCTCCACACAGCAGGACGACCTGCTCCTGGCTGAAGCCGCGACTGAGGAAATGGTCGACATCGGCACGCGTGCAGGCGGCCCACGCCGGGGGCGCCGCGAGGCTCAGGGCCAGGGCGCATAGCGCAGCGGTGCGGGGTATCAGCAAGGTCTCGTCCAGCTCATCGGCATGCGGCAGTTTGCCGCCGGCCGCGGTGCGGCGCAAACCCCGCGCGGGGGCCCTGCCGACGCTTCGCGGCCGCCCGCCCGGGGCGGCGGCCATGAAAAAGGCCCCGCCATGGCGGGGCCCGGGGAGGTGCGAAGCCGCCAGGGGGAGCGGCGACTTCGCGGGGCGCGTTTCCCGGTCGCGTGGCCGCGCCGGCTGGCTGGGTTGGCCTCAGGAGACCTTGATCTTCAGCGGCTGCGCCTCGGCCTGCTTGGGGATGGTGATGCGCAGCACGCCATTTTCGGCGCGGGCGCTGACGGCGCCGGCATCCACGGTGCGCGGCAGCTGGAAGCGACGCTCAAAGCGCCCCGTCAGCAGCTCCTGACGCACACGCTCGGGCGCGTCGCCCTCGGCGTCCACGCGGCGCTCGCGCTGGCCGGAGAGCGTCAGCACGCCATCGGTCAGGTCCAGGTCGACCTGCTCCGGCGCCACGCCGGGCAGATCGGCATGCAGCTCGTAGCGATCCTTGAATTCGAGCACGTCCACCTGCGGCTGCCAGGTTTGCGACTCGCCGCGCTGTGCGGCATAGGCCTGCTCAAAATCCCGCCGCAGCGTGTCAATCATCGGCCAGGGGTTGTAGTGAATAAGGCTCATAGCGACTCCTTGTAACGATCTGTTGGTCTACAGGGCGCCTCGTCGCGCCGTGCAGCAAATCTGGGGGTCGCGTGGGGCCTTTCAAGAGGTTTTTTTGTTTGCTGTCAGTGCTTTGGGATATCTTGAAATTCCCGGCGCCGGCCCTATGGGGGAGCGTTTGGCCGCCGCAAGAGCGGGCCGTGCGGTGGCCGCGCGGCGCGGCTATGCGCACGCCGTGCTTGCGAGGCGGGCGCGGCTCGGCAATGATGGGCGTGGCGCAGCGGCTCGGCTGCCGCCGCATAACAACTGGAGAACTTTCAATGATGAAACACGCAACCGTGCTGGCCTTGGCGGCCTGCGCGTCGGCGGCGCATGCGGCGACCCCCGACAGCGGCACGATCACCCTTTACGACACCGAGATCATCTTCACCGAAGGCCCCAATGTCGGCGTGAATCCCACGCCCGCGACCTCGGACTTCACCGGCGTGCAATGCCAGAACCCGGGCGTGGATTGCGACCGCTTCGCCCTGACGCTGGATCTGCCGGAGAACCTGACCGACGTCTTCCCCTCGGCGCTGCTGCGCATCAACCTGACCTGGGAAAACATGGTGCCCGAGGTCGGCGAGGACTACGACATGTACGCCTATGATGGCGACGGCAACCTGATCGGCGACTCGGCGGACGACAACACCACCGTCGTCAACCCGCGCGAGTCCATCACGCTGGCGGCGCTGGGCGGCCAGTCGGAAGTGCGGATCGACATGATCTACTTCCTGACCATCGGTTCGACCTACACCAACACCGTGACGCTCGACCTGGGCCCGCCGTCCGAAGACGCCGACGTGGATGCCTTCTTCGAGGCCAACCCGCCGCCCGAGGGCCTGCTGGGCTTCTTCATCCCGGCCGACCAGGACCCGGTGGAAGCCGAAGCGCGCTCCGCCCGCTCCGGCGGCGGCAGCTTTGGCGGCGGCCTGCTGCTGCTGGCCCTGGCGACGGCGCTGGGCGCCACGCGTCGCCGGCGCTGATTCCGCCCAACGAAGAGCCCCGGCCTCTGCCGGGGCTTTTTTTTGCGCGCGGGTTTTTCCTGCGGGTGATAGACGCGCGCCGACAAACCGCCACCCCGGCGGGCGCACCGCCGTCGCGCCGGCACATGTTGCCCGCAGGGGCGCAAACCCTTGTTTCTACGTAGCCGGCTTATTCACATCGGCCCGTGGCCCTAGAACAGCTCCCGCGGATGCTGTCAAGAATTGGGCCACGGCGGCGACGCGGCCCTAAGTGCTTGTTTTCAGGCGAAGGTCTCGAAACGGTTACAAACTGACCAGCCACGGCCGGATGCCGCGCTGTTGCGGGGTGCAGAGCAACATTCCCGCAAGGTACACAGACTTATCCACAGGAACTGTGGGCAAGTCGACGCGGCGCCATCCGGCTTGATCCGTGGCCACTTCGCCCCCAAAAAAAGCGCATCGGCGCAACCGCGCCCCGGAGTCGGATCAGGAGAGTGCGATGCGCACGGACAAGTTCACCGCCAAGCTGCAACTGGCCCTGGGCGAAGCCCAGAGTCTGGCCCTGGGGCGCGACCACGCCCAGATCGAGGGCCTGCACCTGCTGGCCGCCCTGCTGGGCCAGGAGGGCGGCAGTACGCGCCCGCTACTGGCCAAGGTGGGCGCCAATGTCGCCGGCCTGCAGCGCGGGCTGGGCGAGGCGCTGGAGAAACTGCCGACGCTGAGCCAGCACAGCGGCGAGGTGGGCCTGGGCCGGGAGCTGGCCAAGCTGCTGAACCTGGCCGACCGCCTGGCGCAAAAGCGGGGCGACCAGTTCATTGCCAGCGAACTGCTGGTGCTGGCCGCCGCGCAGAGCGACACGCCGACGGGCGAACTTCTGCGCAAGCACGGCGCCACCCCGGAGGCCGTGCAGGCCGCCGTGGACCAGCTGCGGGGCGGCGAGGCGGTGACCGACCCCAACGCCGAAGAGGCCCAGCAGGCGCTGCAGAAGTACACCGTGGACCTGACCGCCCGCGCGGAGGCCGGCAAGCTGGACCCGGTGATCGGCCGCGACGAGGAGATCCGCCGCGTCGTGCAGGTGCTGTCGCGGCGGACCAAGAACAACCCCGCGCTGATAGGCGAGCCCGGCGTCGGCAAGACCGCGATTGCCGAGGGCCTGGCCCAGCGCATCGTCAACGGCGAGGTGCCCGAAAGCCTGCGCGACAAGCGGCTGCTGTCGCTGGACCTGGGCGCGCTGATTGCCGGCGCCAAATACCGCGGCGAGTTCGAGGAGCGTCTCAAGGCGGTCCTCAGCGAGCTGGCCAAGCAGGAAGGCCGCATCATCCTGTTCATCGACGAAATCCACACGATGGTCGGCGCCGGCAAGGCGGAAGGCGCCATGGACGCCGGCAACATGCTCAAGCCCGCCCTGGCGCGCGGTGAGCTGCACTGCGTGGGCGCGACGACGCTGGACGAGTACCGCCAGCACATCGAGAAGGACGCGGCGCTGGAGCGCCGCTTCCAGAAGGTGCTGGTGGCCGAGCCCAGTGTCGAGGACACGGTGGCCATCCTGCGCGGCCTGAAGGAGCGCTATGAGCTGCACCACGGCGTGGAGATCAGCGACGACGCGATCATCGCCGCCGCGCGCATGTCGCAGCGCTACATCGCCGACCGCCAGCTCCCCGACAAGGCCATCGACCTGGTCGACGAGGCCGCCTCGCGGATCCGCATCGAGATGGACTCCAAGCCCGAGGCGCTGGATCGCCTGGACCGGCGCCTGATCCAGCTCAAGATCGAGCGCGAGGCGATGAAGAAGGAGACCGACGCCGCGGCCAAGGCGCGCCGCGAGCAGCTGGATCGCGACATCGCCGAGCTGGAGCGCGAGGCGGCCGACCTCGAAGAGGTCTGGCGCAGCGAGAAGGCCGGCGTGCAGGGTACGCAGACGGTCAAGGAGGAACTGGAGCAGGCGCGGCTGGACATGGAGCGGGCGCAACGCGCCGGTGACCTGAACCGCATGAGCGAGCTGCAGTACGGCCGCATCCCCGAGCTGGAGAAGCGGCTGGCCGACACCCAGCGCGCCGACCCGACACAGAACCGGCTGCTGCGCTCGCGCGTCAGCGACGAGGAGATCGCCGAGGTCGTGTCCAAGTGGACCGGCATCCCCGTCTCCAAGCTGCGTGAGACCGAACGCGACAAGCTGCTGCGCATGGAGGAGGCGCTGCACCAGCGCGTGGTGGGCCAGGACGAGGCCGTGCGCAGCGTGGCCAACGCCATCCGCCGCTCGCGCGCCGGGCTGTCCGACCCGGCACGGCCGATCGGCAGTTTTCTGTTCCTGGGCCCTACCGGCGTGGGCAAGACCGAGCTGAGCAAGGCGCTGGCGCAGTTTCTCTTCGACAGCGAGGAGGCCATGCTGCGCATCGACATGAGCGAGTTCATGGAGAAGCATTCGGTCGCCCGCTTGATCGGCGCCCCGCCCGGCTATGTCGGCTATGAGCAAGGCGGCTACCTGACCGAGGCCGTGCGCCGCCGCCCCTACTCCGTGATCCTGCTCGATGAGGTCGAAAAGGCACACGGCGACGTCTTCAACGTGCTGCTGCAGGTGCTCGACGACGGGCGCCTGACCGATGGCCAGGGGCGCACCGTCGACTTCCGCAACAGCGTCATCGTCATGACCTCCAACCTCGGCTCGCAGGCGATCCAGGAGATGGCCGGTCAGCAGGGTTACGAGGCGATGAAAGACGCCGTGATGGCCGTGGTGGGCCAGCACTTCCGCCCGGAGTTCATCAACCGCATCGACGACGCGGTGGTCTTTCACGGGCTGGAGCAGGACCAGATCCGGCAGATCGCGCGGATTCAGCTGGCGCGACTGGAGGCCCGCCTGGCCGAACAGGACCTGGCACTGGACATCAGCGAGGCCGCGCTGGATCAGCTGGCCGCGGCCGGCTTCGACCCGGTCTACGGCGCCCGGCCGCTGAAACGGGCGATCCAGACCCGCATCGAGAACCCGCTGGCACAGGCGCTACTGGGCGGCGAGCGCCAGGGCGACACGGCGCACATTGATGCTGAGGGCGACGCCCTGACGTTGCGCTTCGCCTAGCCGGGCTGCGTGGGCGGCGTAGGCGCCGGGCGGCTCCGGCCGCCGTCAGCAAAAAAAAGGCCGGCGCAAGCGCCGGCCTGTCCAGTCTCTGCTGAGGCTCAGTCCGTCGTCGTGCAATCGCCGTCCTGGCCGTAGGGACTGACCTGACCCGGCGGCGGGACGTTCTGCTGGTTGAAGTCGTCCGCCAGCCCTGGCAAGGCGAAGATCTGGGTTTCCGCGAACTCGGACCCCGTCACCGAGGCGACGGCGCGCAGCTCGACCAGAATCCAGCCAGTGTCCTCCTGCGCGTAGGTCAGCAGGAACTCGCCAATGCCGCGATCGTCCAGCTCGGCGGTAGCCGGCAGGCTGACAACATTGCCCGGCGTCAGGATGCCGTCGTTGTTGTTGTCCTCGCTCGGGTCCAGCACGCCATTGCCATTGGTGTCCTCACCCGGATCAAGGATGCCGTCGTCATTACGGTCCTCGGCGGGGTCCAGGATGCCGTCGTCATCAAGATCCTCGTTCACGCACTCGGCGTAACTCGGCAACTGGGTCTGGATCCGCCAGAAACCGGTGTCGAAAATCCGAATCCCTTCGCGGTACTCCAGCACCTTGACGCTCAGGCGGAACTGCGTCTCTGGCGGTGCCGGGTTGCCCAGGGCGTCGGTCACGATGGCCACAAAGGGCGCGTCATAACGCGTGGCGGAGGGCTCGAAGATCGTATTGCCGGTACCCAGGGAGATCCGCAGCGCATTGCCGCCCACGGTCAGCGAAGCCGTTGCCGGCGTGACGGCTGGCTCGCCCTCGACGCTGGCCGTGATCTGCACCGAATCGCGCTCGCTGGCCACCGAGGATGCGGTGTAGGTCACCTGTGCCCGGCCCTGGCTGTCCGTCGTTTGCGTGGGGCTGCTCAGCGTGCCGCCGCTGGAGTCCTGCAGATTGAAGCGCACGACCTGGTTCTTGACGAAGTTGTTGTCGTCATCCCGCAGCACGGCACGAACGGTCGCGGTGCCCCCCGGCTCCACCGTTGCCGGCTCGGCGACAACGTCGATACGCGTGGGATCAATCGCGACAAACTCGGCCTCAATGTTCGCCGCCGCGCCGGAGGCATGCTCGGCCTTCAATAGCGCGACGCCGGCACCGTTCGGCCCGCCCGAGGCGATGTAGACGGTGGCTTCGCCGGCGCCGTTGGTTGCCACGGACTCGACCGGGTTGGTGCAGGCCGCATCGTCATAGACGGCGCCGCGGGTGATGCCCACGGAGATCGGCGTATTGGCAATGACACTCGTGTCTACGGCGCTGAACACGAGATTCACGGGCACACAGTCCCCGAAGTTCACGTCCCGCCGCGAGATCCCGCCATCGGCATATGCCGCGGTCAGACCCGTCTCGGCGACATCCACCGCCGTGGCATCCACCACGGTATTGCTCAGCGCGCAGGCCAGAACGGTGACGTCTTCGCTGGGGCGATCCAGCGTGAAGTCCGCCTCGCCATTCACGTCGGTGACCGCGGTCGCACGCGGCTCGCCCGCGGTGGCGCAGCTCTCGGCGGATACCGTGAGCGGGTCCGTACCGGCGGCAAGCACGTAGAAGCTCACGGGCTCGGCCGGGATCGCGAAGTCCCCCGCATTGCGCAGCCGGGCCGTGAAGTTGCCCAGCGAACTGATTGACAGGCGGGCCGGGCCAATGAGCGAGAGCGAGGTGCCGACAATGCTGATGTCGAACTCCGCCTGCACTTGAGGGTTGGCGCGGGCCGTTGCGAACACGCGGACACGCCGATTACGGATATCCCCGCCGGTGGTCAGGATGGCCTGGGCGGTGCCCGTGGCGTCGGTAATCGGTTGCGTGGCCTGCAGGGCGCCGGAACCGCCGACCACCGTGCTGTTGTCCAGGCAGGCGCCGTCACTGCCCAGTTCACAGCTGCCAAACAGGATCGTGGCGCCCTGCACCAGGTTGTTCTGGGCATTCGTCACGATGGCCGTCAACGTGATGCCCTCACCAACAAGGTCGGCATCGGAGGGCAGCGTGGTGGCGGAGGCCACCAGGCGAATCGCCGCGCTGCGCGGCTCGCCATCCTCCTGGATGACCGGCGAAGGCACCAGAACCGAGCGCGTCAGGGCGGGCTCATCTTCACGACCCGCGACCGAGACGTTGACCAGAACCGCCGGGATCTCTTCCTCCGGGAAGGTCAGAATCGCCCGGGCGCCGGCGTCGCCAATCGACACCGGCTGCGGCACGCGCAGCGAGGCTTGCGAATCCGCGCCATCGGCAATCGAGAACAGGATGGGCACATTGTCCAGTGGCTGGTTCAGGGCGCCGAGTGGCCGGGCCCGCAAGGTGACCTCCGTGCCCGCCCCGAAACCCTCTTCGACCACGACCTGCAGCGAGCTGACGCCGCTCGCGTCACCCGACAGCCCCCCGCCGCCACGGTCCTGGTCATTGAACAGCGTGCCGTCGCCACCGCTGCAGGCCACACCGAGCGAGGCCAGCGCGAGCGCGGCCAGTTGAAAGATCAATCCATTCTTGGTCGGCATGTGCCTGCTATCTCCGTCGTCCGACGGGGCATCAGTTCCCCCAAGTCGGCAAGATAAAGGAATGCGTCCGGGCCTGACAAGGCAAGCGCCTGGGGCGTCGGGAAACCGTGCGCGTCGTATCGTACAGAAGCTGACAAGCGTCGGTCTGATCCGACACGCAATGGGCCCAAGGCCGCACTGCAAGAGGCGCTCCGCGGCGACAGCGCCAAATCCTGCCGAATCGAGAATGGTCTCACCGCACCGTTGCGGTCCCACGAACATTCTGGAGGCAAGGACCCATGACCCAATTCACCCGCAAGGCGCTATCCGGCGCCGCAATCTTCGGCAGCACGCTGCTGCTGGCCGCCTGCAATTCCAGCGGCGACAGCGCGAGCCTGGCTGCCGGCCCCGACGCGGCCGCTGGCAGTAATGGCAAGTCGCAGGTCATTGCCGGCCCGCTGGACCCGCTGCAGGAGCAGGTGGTCAGCGGCATCCTCGGCGACCAGATCGGCGGCACGCTGCCCGAGCCGCTGGGCCCGACGGTGCAATGCGCCGCCGACACCGTGAACTCGCTGCTGGATACGCCCGACGCGATTCTGGCGGCCCTGACGGCGGTGCCTGGCGGCGGTGACCCGGCGGCGGCGCTGCAGGGCGCGGCCGATCAGGTCGTCGGCTCGCTGGAGCGCTTCGCGGCCGAGCTGCAGAGCACGCTGACGGCCCTGGCCGGCGGCGAAGGTTGCGTGACCGTGGCCGGGGGCCGCAGCGACGGCAACCCGCTCAGCGGCAACCCGCTGGCCGGCACCCCGCTGGCCCCGATTGGCGATGCCCTGGAGCCGCTGGTCGCGGCGCTGAGCGGCTTCTCCAATAATGACGGCGACGGCGAAGACCCGAACCTGACCAGCGTGACCAGCACCGTGGCGCCGCTGCTGGCCCAGTTGTCGGACGGCTTCGCGCTGGTGCCGGCCGAGGCCCGCAGCGCCCCGGTTCTGGGTGGCCTGCTGTCCACGCTGGAAACGGCCACCGCGGACCTGTCGGCCACGCTGCCTGCGGTCGGCAACTATGACGCGCTGGGCACCAACGCCGGCGTCGAGACGCTGCTGAACAATCTGCTGAGCAATGTGCTGCTGCAGGTCGTGCCCGTCGCCCTGATCGACGAGCAGACCGGCCAGGACTTCTCCAGCCAGATCCAGGCCGGCATCGACACCGCCACCGGCACGCTGGCGCCCTTCACCGGCCAGCTGATCACGCCGCTGTTCAACGACGTGCTCAACGGCGCCGCCTCGCCGCTGCTGAACCCGATCGAGAGCCTGCTGGCGCAGATCCTCGGCAACGTGCCGCTGCCCACCGGCGAGCCGGCCACCGGCAACCCGCTGTCCGGCCTGCTGGGCGGCGTCGCCGGCAACGGCACGGGCACCCCGCTCGACAGCCTGCTGGCGCTGCTGACCTTCGGTGCCGACGGCGCCTCGCTCGACGTCCTCAGCCAGGCCACCGGCGGCGCGGCAGGCGGCAGCCCGCTGGACCAGCTGACCGGCCTGCTGGGTGGTGGCAACGGCCTGGGCCTGGATGCCCTGCTCGGCCAGCTGCAGGCGCTGACGGGCCCGATCCCGCTGGTTGGCGAACTGGTCAACGTCCTCAATGGCCTGCTCGGCACGGGCAATCTGCTCGGCGGCGGCCTGCTTGGCGGCAACCAGGGCTGAGGCTCCGCCCTTCCCGCCCGAGGCCCGGCACTGCCGGGCCTTTTTTTTGCGCGGCCGCCGCTGGCGCGGCCGCGCCCGGCACCGGGCGCTCTAGCCCTGCGGCGCCGCCGCCTGCCCCTCGCCGCGCTGTGCTTCCGGCAGGCGGAAGACCTCGGCGAAATAACCGCCAATCTCGTCCAGCACGGCCTGGGCCTGCGCGTCGCCCAGCTCGGGCTCGATACCGGCCAGGATGCGCGCCAGGCGTTGCCGGTATTCCACCTGCATGCCCCGCGCGATCTGGATGCGCTGCGCCTGCGGTGAGCCCGCGCCGTGCATGGATTCGGTCAGATAGCCGACGGCATTGCGCCCCAGCGTCAGGTTTTCGATCAGCCGCAGGATGCGCATGCGCGCCTGGGTATCCACCTCCGCGCGGCCACGCAGGTACTTTTGCAGCAAGCCGCCGATCTGCTCGCTGTCCAGGTCCTGCTGTGAGGGCATCGTGGCCACAAGCCCCCCGGCCAGGTCCTGCGCCAGGCGGCCGATCTCGTAGGGCATCTTGGTGACGTGGTGCTTGCACACATTGGCCAGCATGTCGTCGCAGATGTAGGCCCCGGAGCGGGTGGGCTGGCCCTGGTAGCTGGCGGCGATGCCGGTGCCGTAGATGGTCTCGTTCAGGTGCGCCATCTCGACGATCTTGTCGCGCACGTGCGAGGCCCGCGCCACGCCGTTGTAGTCCGCGACCTCCGCGGCGGCGCCAATCAGCACATCACCCACACCGCTTTTGCAGACGTAGCTGCGCCGGTGGTAGCTGGTGAAGCGCTCGACCAGCATGGCGGCGAACTCGGTCTGCCCATCCATGAAGATCCATTCCTTCGGGATGAAGACCTCGTCAAAGATCACCATCGCCTCCTGGCCGCCGTAACGGGCATTGCCCACGTCCATGTCGCCCGGCTCCATGCTGCGGGTATCGCAGGACTGGCGGCCATAGATATAGGTCAGGCCCTGGGCGTCCACCGGCACCGCGCCGACGATGGCGTAATCGCGATCCTCCGGCCCCAGCCGCAGCGTCGGCATCACCACCATGTAGTGCGAGTTCAGGCAGCCGGTCTGGTGCGCCTTGGCGCCCGAGACCCACACCCCCTCCTCGCTGCGGCGCACGACACGCAGATACAGGTCCGGGTCGGCCTGCTGGTGTGGCGGCAGGCCGCGGTCCCCCTTGACGTCGGTCATCGCCCCGCCCACCACGGTGTTGCGCCGGTGCATCAGGGTCAAAAACTCGCGCAGGCGGGCGTGGTAGTCACTGCCATGCGCCTCGTCGATCTCAAAGGTCACCGAATACAGAGCGTTGAAGGCATCCATGCCCACGCAGCGCTGGAAACAGGTGCCGGTCAGCTGGCCCAGGCGGCGCTGCATCTTGTTCTGCTTGACCAGGTCGTCGACCGAGGTGCACACGTGCAGAAAGCGGCTGACCCGCTCGCCGGTGAAGGGCGAGACCACCGAGGCCAGCTCCGGGTTGGCCACGGCCAGGTCGTAAGTCTTGGCCACCGCGTTAATCGAGGGGCGGATCATCGGGTGCTCGACGATGTCCGCAACGCGCTCGCCAAACAGCCACACCGTCAGCGCGCGCCCGCGCAGGCTGTCGATGTAGTCCGCGCCGCTTTCGATGCGGTCCGGCGTGCGGGTGGTCGGGGGGGCAGCGGCAGTCATGGCGTCATTCCGTCGGGCTCGACCCCCAAGTGTGCGACCCCGGCCGGCCCGCTGTCACTCCCGCGCGAGATCCGCCAGGCGCCCCTACCACCAGCTCTACCGCGATCGTCCATGCCACTGGCGCGCCTGCTGGTTACCATGGACGCGATTCACCGCAATCGATGAGGAGACAGTCGATGAGCGAGGACACCATCGTCCCGGTTCCGCCCAGCCTGGCCGCCAGCGCCTGGACCGACAACGCGCGCTACGAGGCGCTGTACCAGCAGTCCGTGGAGGACCCCGAGGGCTTCTGGGCCGAGCAGGGCCGGCGGCTGGACTGGCTGCGGCCCTACTCCCAGGTCAAGGACGTCAGCTACACGCTGGGCGATGTGCACATCCGCTGGTATGCCGATGGCCAGCTCAATGTCGCCGCCAACTGCATCGACCGCCACCTCGAAACCCGTGGCGACAAGACCGCCATCCTCTGGGAGGGCGACGAGCCCGACCAGCACAAGGCCATCAGCTACCGCGAGCTGTACACCGAGGTCTGCCGGCTGGCCAACGGCCTGCGCGCGCTGGGCGTGGGCAAGGGCGACGTGGTCACCATCTACATGCCCATGGTCCCCGAGGCCGCCTACGCCATGCTGGCCTGCGCCCGCATCGGCGCCATCCACTCCGTGGTCTTTGGCGGCTTCTCGCCCGAGGCGCTGGCCCAGCGCATCGTCGATGGCCACTCCTCGCTGGTCATCACCGCCGACGAGGGCATCCGCGGCGGCAAGCGCATCCCCCTCAAGGCCAATGTGGACCGCGCGCTTGCGGTCGAGGGCACCGACTGCGTCGAGCGCGTGCTGGTGCTGCGCTATACCGGCGAAGGCCCGGCGGCGCAGCCGCGCGACGTCGATTACGCCACGCTGGTCGGCGAGCAGGACGGCCATTGCGAGCCCGCGGTGATGGACGCCGAGGACCCGCTCTTCATCCTGTACACCTCCGGCTCCACCGGCAAGCCCAAGGGCGTGCTGCACACCACCGGCGGCTATCTGGTCTACGCCGCGCTGACCCATGAGCAGGTCTTCGACTACCACGAGGACGACATCTACTGGTGCAGCGCCGATGTGGGCTGGGTCACCGGCCACAGCTACATCGTCTACGGCCCCCTGGCCAATGGCGCCACCACGCTGATGTTTGAGGGCGTGCCCACCTACCCCGATGCCGGCCGCTTCTGGCAGGTCTGCGACAAGCACCAGGTCAGCATCTTCTACACCGCGCCCACGGCCATCCGCGCCTTGATGCGCGAGGGCGATGCGCCGGTGCAGGCCACCAACCGCGGCAGCCTGCGCCTGCTAGGCAGCGTCGGCGAGCCCATCAACCCCGAGGCCTGGAACTGGTACCACCGCGTCGTCGGCGACGGCCGCTGCCCCATCGTCGACACCTGGTGGCAGACCGAGACCGGCGGCATCCTGATCACGCCGCTGCCCGGCGCCACCGACCTCAAGCCCGGCTCGGCCACCCGGCCCTTCTTCGGCATCCGCCCGGCGCTGGTCGACGACCAGGGGCAGACGCTGGAGGGCGAGGCCGCCGGCAACCTGGTCATCCTCGACTCCTGGCCGGGGCAGATGCGCAGTGTCTACGGCGACCACGAGCGCTTCGAGCAGACCTACTTCTCCACCTTCCCCGGCCGCTATTTCAGCGGCGACGGCGCGCGCCGCGACGCCGACGGCTATTACTGGATCACCGGCCGGGTCGATGACGTGCTCAACGTCTCCGGCCACCGCCTGGGCACCGCCGAGATCGAGTCGGCGCTGGTCGCCCACCCGCAAACGGCCGAGGCTGCCGTCGTCGGCTACCCGCACGACGTCAAAGGCCAGGGCATCTATGTCTATGTGACGCTCAAGGCCGGGGTCGAGGCCAGCGATGCGCTGCGCGACGAACTGCGCGCCTGGGTGCGCAAGGAAATCGGCCCCATCGCCACGCCTGACGTGCTGCAGTGGGCCCCCGCCCTGCCCAAGACCCGCTCCGGCAAGATCATGCGCCGCATCCTGCGCAAGATCGCCGAGAACGAATACCAGGCCCTCGGCGACACCTCCACACTCGCCGACCCCGCCGTCGTAGACGACCTCATCGCCGAACACCAGCGGCTGACGTCAGCACCGCGAGCATGAGCGAGGCCTGCGTACTGATCGCGGATGATCATCCGCTGTTCCGCGCGGCCCTGAAGCAGGCTGTGGACCAGGCGCTCAGCGGGGCGGTCATTCGCGAGGCCGACGACATGGCTGGGCTGGAATCCGCGGTGGCGGATGCAGATATCGACCTCGTACTTCTGGACCTGAAAATGCCCGGCGCGCGGGGCTTTTCCTCGCTGCTGTACCTGCGTGGTCAGCATCCTTCGGTGCCGGTCATTGTGGTCTCGGCGGCGGACGACCCCTCAACGATGCGGCGTGCGAAGGACTTCGGCGCCTCGGGTTTCGTGCCGAAGTCGACGCCGCTGGCAGCCATTCGGGATGCCATTGCGCAGGTCATGGCGGGTGCGCTTGCCTTCCCGCCCATGGACCCCCCCGCGACACAGGACGATGCCGACCTCGCCTCGCGCATCGGCAGCCTGACTCCACAGCAATTTCGTGTGCTGATGATGGTGGCCGACGGGCTGCTCAACAAGCAGATCGCCTATGAGCTGGAAGTCTCGGAAGCCACGGTCAAGGCGCATATGACGGCGATCATGCGCAAGCTGCGCATCTACAGCCGGACGCAGGCTGCACTGATCGCCCAGAGCCTGGATGTGGCGGAGATCCGCATCGAGGGCGTCTCACCCGAGGGCTGACAGGCGCGCGAGCAACGCGCGCAGGGCCCCCGGGCGCACGGGCTTCTTCAGCACCCGATAGCCTGCCGCCTGGGCCGCCGCATCGGCTTCACCCCCGTGATCTGCCGTGACCACCAAGGCTTCGAAGCCCTTGGGACATTGCGCGCGCAGCTCCTGGAGCAGCTCGACGCCGGTCAGCCCGTTGTCGAGGTGGTAGTCGGCGATCACCACGTCCGGGGCCTCGCGCTCGACCACGGCCCAGGCCTCCTCGCTGCCACTCGCCAGCTCCACCTCACAGCCCCAGGTGTGCAGCAGCGCCCGCATCCCCTGCAACACCGGCAGGTCGTTATCGATGCACAGCACGCGAAGGCCATCCAGGTCACCGCTTGCGCGCCGCCCTGCGGGGCGAGCGACCGCCCGCTGACCCGGCTCCGCCCGTGGGAGGGTCAGGCTGAAAGCGCTGCCCCGCCCGACAACGGAGCGAACCAGCAAGGGGGCATCGAGCAGGCTGGCAATGCGCTGGCAAATCGCAAGGCCCAAGCCAAAACCTCGCTCGCCGCGGGCGTCGTGTCCGGCGAGGCGCTGAAACTCCTGGAAGATGCGCGCCCGGTCGCGTTCGGGAATGCCCGGGCCGCTATCGAGCACCTCAATGCGCACGCGCCCCCCCGCTCGGCGCGCCCCCAAGACCACACGCCCGGTCGACGTATAGCGTAAGGCGTTGCTCAACAGGTTGAGCAGGATGCGCCGCACCAGCGCAGGGTCCGAATTCAGCCACAGGCTGGTGCGGTGCACACACAGGCGCAGGCCCCTCTCACGGGCAATAACACCGAACTGCGTCTCCAATGCGGCAAAAATCTCCTGCAAGGCAAAGCGGCGCGCCTCGACCGGCAACACGCCGGCGTCCAACTTGGAGATGTCCAGCAGGCTCGCCAGCAGGTCCTCCATGGACGTGAGCGATTGCTCGATTCCCACCAGCAGTTCCGCCGGCTCATCACCCCGGACCTGCGGCGCAACCGCGGACAGGAACAGTCGCGCCGCGTTGAGCGGCTGCATAAGGTCGTGGCTCGCGGCGGCGAGGAAGCGCGTTTTCGACAGGTTTGCGGACTCGGCCTCCGCGCGCGCCGCCTGCAATTCGCGGGTGCGGAAGGCGACGCGGGCCTCCAGCTCGACATTTGCGCGCGCCAGCTCCTCCTGCGCGGTCTTGAAGTCCGAGATGTCGGTAAAGGTCGTGACAAAGCCGCCGCCGGGCATCGGCTCGCCGCGAATCTCCAGGTAGCGCCCGTCCGGCAGACGGCGCTCGGCCCGATGGCTCGACTTGGCACGCAGATGCGCCAGGCGACGTTCGATCCACTCCGCGGCCTCGTCGGCACCGATGCCCACATTGCGGCTGGCGTTGAAGCGCAGCACCGTCTCGACCGGCTCGCCAATGCGCAACATGCTCTCGGGCAAGTCGAACAGATCCTTGTAGCGCCGGTTCCAGCCGACCAACCGCAGGTCACTGTCGACCACCGCCACGCCTTGCGTCAGGTTATCCAGCGTTGCCTGCAACAGTTCGCGATTAAAACGCACGATGTCCGACGTGCGCGCGAGCTCATCGATGGGCTCCGCCAGGTGCGCCTGCCCGCCACCCAAAACCGACGCCAGCAACGCACGGGCGGTTGCCCCGCCCATCGTCGACGCCAGCAGGCTTTCGACATGGGCTTCCAGCACAGGGGACGCGGGCATCTGGGCCTGTGGCACGGCCTCTCCGCGCTGCGCCGCGAAGTCCTCGAGGATACTGCGGCTGCGCTCGGCGCCGAAGAAGCGCTCCAGCACCACCGCCAGGTCCCCCACGCGAACGGTTTGCTGCCCGGAACGTTGAAAGGGCTCCAGGAAGCGCGACGCGTCCAGGCGCTCCTGCAAAGTCGGTCGGACGCCGAGCGATACGCCAACAAAAAGCGCGGCGTTAGCGCCCAGGCTGAACAGGGTGGCGTGGACCACCTCGTCTAGCCCGGTCAACCCAAACAGCCCGTAGGGCGCGAGCCACTGCAAGCCGAAGGGCCCAATGTGCAACCAAGCCTGATTCGGCACGAAGGCCGGCAACAGCAAGGTATAGGCCCACACCACCCCACCGGCGATCAGCCCCCACAAGGCCGCGCGCCCCGTCGCCCGGGACCAATACATTGCGCCCAGCAATGACGGCGCGAGCTGCGCGATTCCAACGAAGGCGATCAGCCCCAGTGAGGCCAGCGAGGCCTCCGGTGCGATGAAACGGTAGACGAAGTAGGCCGCCGTGATAATGACGGTGATCGTGTAGCGGCGAACCCGCTTGAGTACTGACCCCCAATCTTCGCGTTCGCGCAAATGGCCGCGATGCAGCAGCCAGGGCATGACGATTTCGTTGCTGACCATCGTGCTCAACGCGATGCTGGACACCACGACCATCGCGGTGGCTGCGGAGAAACCACCGAGGAAGGCCACGACCGCCAACCATTCACTGCCGGCAGCCAGCGGCAGCAAGAGCATGTAGGTATCGGGGTTGGCCCCTGAACCGAAGGTGGCAAGGCCTTGCTGTGCCAACGGCACCACCGGCAGGCTGATCAGAACGAAGTACAGCGGGAACACCACGCGAGCCACCTGCAAATCCCGCAGGCTTGCGTTCTCCACCACCGTCACGTGGAACTGACGCGGCAGGCACAGGATCGCCAGGGCCGCGAGTAAGGTCTGCACCAGGAACTCCAGAAGCGCACCTTGCTGCGGCGGCATGGGCGCCGCCTCCGCAACCGGGACGCTGGCCTCGGGCGCCCAGCGCAGCACCACATAGGCCACGAGCAGGAAGGCGCCGAGCTTGACGACAGACTCGAACGCGACGGCAACCAGCAGGCCATGGTGGCTCTCGCTGGAGCTGATGTGCCGGGTGCCGAACAGCACCGCAAACAAGCCCAGGCCCAGGGCCGTCAGCAGCGCCACATCGGGGGCGTGCGCCGTGGCAAATGGCGCGACCACGGCAAAGCTGACCGCAATCCCCTTGAGCTGGAGTGCGATATAGGGCAATACGGCGATCACGCTGAGCGTGGTGCACACCACCGCGATGTGCTGTTTCTTGCCGAAGCGAGCCGCGACGAAATCCGGCAGCGAGGTCAGGCTGTTGCTCTTCGCCAACTCGATCATCCGCGCCAGCAGGCGGTGACCAAACACGAAGACCAGCATCGGGCCCAGGTAAATCGGCAGATAGGACCAGCTCGACTCGGCGGCGCGACCAACCGCGCCGTAGTAGGTCCACGAGGTGCAATAGACGGCGAGTGCGAGGCTCCAGGAGACAGGCTTGCGGACAAAGCGTCGCGTCGCCGCCTGCCGGTCGCCGGCGTACGCGATTCCGAAGAGCAGCAGCAGGTAGCCACTGGCAATCAGGAACAGAAGTACGGGGTTCACGAGGGCCGCGGCCTCAGGTCATCACGCCGTGCAAGCAGAAACCACTTAGCGCGGCAGGACTTCCAGCACGCCAATCTCACGATGCTGCTGATGCAGCTCATAGCTGAAGCGGCCGGAGAGCTCGGTGACCAGGTCCAGGCGGGCCGTCTCGCCGGCCCGCAACGGAAGATGCCGGTCGTAGCCATGCAGGTGCAGTTCATCCGCGATGCTCGAGGCGATACTCAGCGCAATGCGCTCGCCCTGCCGCACGCGAATCACGGCCGGCCCCGAAGCCAGGCCCTCGGCAGACACCTCCAAGCGGAAGACCTTGACGCCAGGCGGCTCCGCATCACGCGAAACCGCGGCGCTCGCTACCGGTGTTGGGGCCGCGGCCGGCGCCTCGCCGGCCGCCTCGCGCGGCGCCTGCGTGCCCGGACTGGGAGCCGGCAGCACCGCCAGCGTCGCCGCAGGTGTCAGGTTGAGAGGCATGTCCCGCGACGGCGCCAAGGCGTAGAACAGGGCGATCAGAACGCCCAAGGCAAGGGTCACAAACAGCAAGGGGCGCATGGCGGCAGGACCAACGGCAAAGGGGTGATACGGCCATCATCGCAAAATGATCCGCGGGGGTCGTAGTCGACCATCGTCTACTCCAGCTGCACGCCGCCCGGACCTACAATCCGCCCTGATGATCGCCGCCGAGTCCCTCAGCAAGTATTACGGCCAACGCCGAGCGCTCGACGATGTGTCATTTCGCATCGGCCGGGGCGAGGTGGTGGGCTTTCTCGGCCCCAACGGGGCCGGCAAGACCACGCTGCTCAAGCTGCTCAGCGGTGTCTCGATGAGCCATGCGGGCGACTTTTGCATCGACGGCTACAGCAGCCGACGGCAGCCGCTGGAGGTCCGCCGCAGAGTGGGTTTTCTCCCCGACCGACCGCCCCTCTATGACGACATGCGGGTCGGCGCCATGTTGCGTTTTGCGGCGGAGTTGCGCGGGCTGCAAGGGACTGCGGTAACCGAGCGCGTGGCTAAAGTCGTGCAGCAATGTGGTCTGAGCGAGGTGCAGGAGGACCTGGTCCGCTGGCTGAGCCATGGCTACCGGCAGCGCGTTGGCATCGCGATGGCCATCGTGCACGCCCCTGCCCTGCTGATACTCGACGAGCCCATCAACGGGCTGGACCCACAGCAGATCCGGCAGATGCGCGAGCTGATTAGAACGCTGGCGCAGGAGCACACCGTGCTGCTCTCCAGCCACATCCTCGCTGAGGTGGAACACACCTGCGATCGTTTGCTGATCCTGAACCGTGGACGGCTCGTGGCCCAGGGGCGCGAAGCCAACCTGCGGCAGCAACTGCGACCCGATGGCTTTACGCTGCGGGGCCAGGGTGGTGTAGAGCAGGCGGCCATCGTGGCCCAGTCGCTTCCCGGCCTGCGCGACGTGCAGGTCCGCGCGCTGGACTCCGCCCGTTTCGAGCTGCTCGCCTGTGGCAGCTTGGCCGCCCGCTCCACTCTGGTCACTGCCCTCGTGCAGCACAATCTGGGCGTGGAGCAGTTGGCCCCACGGCAGGGGGGTGATCTGGAGGCACTGTTTTTGGGGCTGACCGAAGTGCCCCCTTCGACCGGACCGGGGGAGTCGTGAGACCCACATGGTTGATCTGCGCGCGAGAGTTCCGGGCGTACTTCCTGACGCCGCTCGGCTATGGTCTGGTTGCCGCGCTGCTGTGTTTGCACGGGCTGTATTTCAACGTCACGCTGCTCCAGGGGGAACACAGCAGCTACGAAGTCGTGCAGGGCTATTTCTTCCAGTCGTCAGGCTTCGTCGCCGCCGTCGCCGTGCTTGTCACCATGCGGGCCTTCGCCGAGGAACGGCAGACGGGCACCGCCATGTTGCTCCTGACCGCCCCGCTGCCGGAGTGGCAGCTGGTTCTGGGCAAGTTTCTCGGTGCCTTCGGGTTTCTGTGCGTTTACATCGCACTCTCGGCGTACATGCCGCTGCTGATCATGGTGAACGGCGCAGTCACACCAGGTCATCTGGTCGCGGGCTACGTTGGCCTGCTGGCGCTTGGCGCCGTGGTAACCGCGATCGGCACGCTGACCTCGGCGCTCAGCAATAGCCAACTGCTGGCCGCAGTCCTCGCCGCCTCGATCGTCGCCTTGCTATTTGCCTGCTGGGTTGTCGCTGGCGCCGTCCAAGGGGTGCTGGGCGAGGCGATTGCCTACCTGGACCTGATGCTTTCGCATTATCTGTCTTTCTCACGGGGCGTAATCAAGCTCTCGACCCTGGTGTACTACGCCTCACTGGTCTACCTCGCGTTGCTGGCCGCCAGCGTGGCTCTGCGGCTGCGGCGGTGGGGCGCATGAGCGCCTCCCGCGGCCGCGTAGTCGCGCCCTGGCTGCCGACGGCCCTGGCCTTCGTGGCGCTGGGTGGCGTACTGCTGGCCGAGCGCCTGCTGCCGCGCGGCGCGCTTGCGCAGATCAATCTGATTGTCGCCGGCGGGACGGCGGTGCTTGCGCTGGCAATGGCCGGTGTCCAACTGCGCCATGCGCCCCGGGGGCGGCGACAGGCGCAGGGGGTGCGGGTGGGCGCGCTGGCCTTGGTTGGCGCCGGCGTCGGCCTTTTTATCGCGGCTGGCTGGGCGCACGAGCTACGCGCGGCGGACACGCGCGCTCTGTTGCTCGCGGCGGCGATCGGCGCCTCCTTCTGTGGGGCTGTTACGGCGCTGGCGCTGGAACTCTCTGTGCGGCAGCAGCGCCATGCCCCACAGGTGGACGCGCAGCGCACCCTGCAGGCCAGTGGCCTCGGTTTTACCCTGAGCCTGGGGCTGGTGGCCCTGGTGCTCATCAACTTTGGTGCCAACCGCCTGGACCGGCGGGTCGACATGTCCTACGCGGCGCCCACGGCACCGAGCGAGGCGACACTCGCGCTGCTGCGCAGTTCAGCACGCCCGATCGAATTCGTACTGTTCTTCGAGAAGCAGAGCCCGGTCCTTGCGCAGTTGCGCGACTACTTCGAGGCCCTCGAGGCGGCGGGGGCGTCGCTGTACGTGGCCGATCAGGCGCTGGAGTTCGACCTCGCCAAGCGGCTGGATGTGAACCGCAACGGCACCGTCAGCCTGATCGGCGGCGAACGGCATGAGTCGTGGAGCATTGGCGAAGATTTCGAGCTTGCGCGCAGACGCCTGGTGAATCTGGACACCGCGGTGCGCGAACGCCTGGCGCAGCTGACCCGCGAACAGCGCACCGTCTACCTGACCCACGAGCATGGTGAGCGCCCGGATCGCGCCGCGCGCGACGGCGAACCCGACGCCGCAGCGCAATTTGGCCAGATCATCCGTTCGCTCAACAACAAGGTGCTCTACCTCAGCCCGGCCAGGCTCGGCCGCGAAGTGCCCCGCGACGCCGACCTGGTCGTGATCCACGGGCCGTCGCAGCGGTTCCTGCCACATGAGGTCGCCTCGCTGCGCGCCTATGTCAGTGGCGGCGGGGCGCTGCTGCTGCTGCTGGACCCCGACGCCGACCATGGCCTCGAGCCTCTTCTGGCAACGCTCGGCCTGGCGCCGCTCCCGGGCGTACTTGCGCATGAGCGCGAGTTTTTCCGCGACACGCAAACGCTGGCCGACCGCGGCTTCATTTTCTCGACCGACTTCACAACCCACCCCAGCGTGCGCACGCTCAACGACGTACGCCGGCGTGCGGCGCTGATGTTTCGCCGCGCCGGGGCGCTGGAGCGGCTGCCGGACACGCGCGCAAAAACCACCTTTGTCGCACGCACGCGAGCGCGCACCTTTCTCGACACCGATCAGGACTGGGCGCACGACGAACACGAGCGCAGCGGGCTGTTCAATATCGCCGCCGCGGTGGAGCTGGCCCAGAGCGACGCGCCGGCAACACGCGCGCTGGTCGTCGCCGACTCGGATGTGCTCGACGACAAGCTGCTGACCAGCGAGCCCAACCTGCAGTTCGCCCTGGACGCCCTGTTGTGGTTATTGCGCGACGAGCAGCAGGGTGCGGCTGAGGTCGCCGCCCCGGAGCATGTCCCGATTCGGCACACCCGCGACCGGGACCTGCTGTGGTTCTACGGCTCCACCTTCCTGGCCCCGCTCAGCGTACTGCTGCTCGGCCTGGGCATGACCCGCTGGCAACGTCGTCGCAAGCCATCCTGATGACGCGAATCCTGGCATTTCACCTGCTGCTGCTCGCCTTGGGCGTGCTCATTGCACTGTGGGGCTGGCGCAACGTCGACCCGCAGGACATCAAGGCGCGGACCGTCGTCCTGCATATCGACCCTGCCGACATCCGGCGGCTGGAGCACGACTGGCCGGGCGGCCTGACTCGCCTCGAGCCACAGCCGGCTGCCGTCCTGCGACCGTTCCGGATGGAGCTGCTACCGGAGCCGCCCGCTGCGGTACCCGGCACCGCGCCCCCAACGCCGCCGCCCCCGCTGCTGGCCCCACCGAGTCACGTCGTCCAACGCGGCCTCGCGCTCCTTTCGCCGCTGCGTGCCCGCCGGGTGTACCCCGCGCCGGACGCCGCGCAGCGCAGCCGCCTGGGCTTTGAGCAGGTCGAACGCCGCCTGCGCATCGAAACCGACGAACGCACGCTGCAGATCGAGTTCGGGCTGGAAACGTTTGGCGGCGACGGCCGCTATATCCGCGTGACGGGACAGCCGGAGATCTACCTGGTGGATGCCCGACTGGCCCGCAGCTTCGAGGGGCCGCCCACCCGGCTGAGCGAGGCCCAGCTGGTGCCCGTCGCACTCCCCGAGGTCCGAGCCTTTGAGGTGGAACTTGGCGGCCGCACGCTCCGCTTGCGGCAGCGCCACGCCGGACAGGCGCGGCTGCGGCACTTCGTCGACAGCGATCATGCTGACCGGCGGGTCGCGTCCGGCGAGACGATGCTCGGCCATTTGCAAGAGCTGTACTCGCGAGCCTATGTCGATTCCGGGGACATCCCGGCCGAGGCGGAGTTGCGAGTGCGGATTGACCTGGAGCGCCGGCCGCAGCTCGCCGTCTCTTTGCACCATGGGCCCGATTCCGGCACATGGTGGCTGCGCAGCGGACCCTGGGCTGCGGAATTGCACCCCGTGGCGGCACGCAAGCTGCTTGAGAACATGCGCGCCGCGTGGCCCCTTGCGCCGGCGGATGCCCCCTAGGCCGCAGACTCCACCAAAAGTCGTATAGGCGGGGCACCGGCCCGGTGCTATAACCGCCTGTGCACCCTCGGCGCAGGCCATGGCGACTGCGGGGCAGGAGACCGGAAAACCTTGGATTGGAGACCCCACATGCGAATTCCCTTCATCGCCGCTGCGTGCGTGCTGACCGTGGCCTGCGGTGGCGGGCGCGAGCTTGGCAGCACGCCGACCGCACCGAGCCGGTCGCTTGACGATCATGTTCAGGTGCCCTGGGAGAAACCCGTCCGCAAGGCCATCTGTCGCGCCGAGGACCGGGTGGAAACCGGTTTGCAGGGCCAGGTCCCCCTTGTGGACCGGGTCAGCGGTCGATCGCAGCAAGGCTATAACTGCAACCTGGACCTGGTAGGCCAATGGCAGGGGGACGGCGCCAGTTGGCAAATGGCCTGGTACGACGACTGTGCCTACTACGGCACCAAGCGCAACGACGCGCGCGAGCGGCCGGGCGTCGTCGTGATCGACGCCTCCAACCGCACCAACCCGCGCCCCAGCGCTTACCTGACCACCACGCCGATGCTCGACCCCTGGGAGTCGCTCAAGGTGAACGAGAAGCGCGCGATGCTCGGCGCCGTGGATGGCCAGGAAGGCGGTGGTGGCAATCAGTTCGACCTGTATGACCTCTCCGGCGGGTGCACGCATCCGGAATTGCTCGCCAACGCGGAGATGGCGGACACCTCGGGCCACGAGGGCAACTTTTCCCAGGACGGCCTCACCTATTACAGCTCGTCCACCGGCGATTACAGTGCCTTCGACATCAGCGACCCCACCAACCCCGAATACATGCTGACCTGGACGACGCCTGCGGCCAGCACGCATGGGCTGTCGACCAACGAGGACGGGACCCGGGCCTATGTCGTCTCGCTGGGTCTCGCATCGGGGGCTTCTGGCTCCACCGACAACGGACTGGTGATCTACGACACCACGGATATCCAGAACCGCGCCGAGAACCCCGAAGTCCCGATCATCAGCGAGACCTACTGGCTCGACGGCTCGGAAACGGCACAGCACACGCTACCGATCAAGATCAACGGCGTGCCGCACATCGTGTTCGTGGATGAAGCCGGCATATCCGGCAAGAACTGTGCGTCGGGGCTTTCGCCCTTCGCCTTTGCGCGCATCTTCGACATTTCGGATGAGGCCAACCCCCAGCTCACAGCCAAGCTGATGCTCGAAACCCATGACCCGGCAAACTGCGCCACCGTGCTGGCGGATTACCCCGGCCAGGTTCTGTTCGGCTACGACAGCCATTACTGCACGGCAGATGACCCGGAGAACGCCCAGGCGCTGGCCTGCGGCTACTTCAACTCCGGGATTCGCGTCTTCGATATTCGTGACCCCTACTTCCCGCGCGAGATCGCCTATTACAACCCGCCGGCGCAGGTGGGCAAGCAGGACCAGCTGTCCGGCTCGCAGCATGCAGCGGGCGATCTGGGTGGCCTCGGCCAGGGTGTGCAAATGACCGCCGACTGGTGCAGCGCGCAAATTCGCTTCGTCCGTGAACGGGGCGAACTTTGGGGAACCTGCCAGGACAACGGTTTCATGATTCTCCAGTTCGCAGACAACGTCTGGCCGTTTAACGACAGCGACTAACGCCGCTCGCGCGCCCGCTCCGGCGGGCACGGCCGCTATTGTCCGCAGGCGCCCCGTGGGGCGCCTTTTTTTGACCCGTCCGCGTACTGATCTCTCATGCCCCAACGTGCCCTCGCCTTCCTGTCGCCTCTGCTGTTCAGTGCGCTGCTTGCCGCCTGCGGTTCGGGCGGCCGCCCTGCGGCGGGCGGCGACGCCCCCGAGTCACCCCAGCCGTCCCCCTCCGGCGCCCCAACGCAGGCCCCGGTGCCGACACCACCGGTCGGAGCCGCAGCCTGCGCGGTGCCACCGCAAGGTGCGGACAGCGAGCGCAACCGGCTGGCCCACTGGGCGCCTATCTGGAGCAGCGGTATCGCCCCGCTTGACGGCACAGGCTTCGACGACCAGACCATTCGCAACATCGTCACTACGCACTGGGAGGGTGAGCGGCTGCGCGTGCACCTGAGCAACCGCTTTGGTGAGCGCCCGCTGGTTGTCAGCAGCGCTTGGCTCGGACGCCAAGCCGAGGGCGCGGCTCTGCAGCCGGGGAGCAACGTACCGCTGCTCTTCGGTGGGCAGGGGCAGATCACGCTGGCGCCGGGCACGCAGGTGGTCAGCGACGTTGTGGAGTTTCCGGTGCAGGCCTTCGAGGCACTGGCCGTCAGCCTGCATCTGCCACAGGCGACGGGCCTGCCGACCGGGCATGATTTTGCCCAGGCCACGTCGTTCATCACCGAATCGGGTGATCACGCAGCCGATGAAGCCGGCGCGGCCTACACGCAGACCACCGAGCGCTGGCACTTCGTGGCGGGCATCGACGGCTTCGCCCCGCAGCAGCGCAACGTCGTCGTGGCCTTCGGCGACTCGATCACCGAAGGGCTGAACTCGACCACCGATGCCAACCGCCGCTACCCGGACGTGTTGCAACGGCGAATCCGCGCTGAACTGCCTGCCGCCGAGCAGATGATCGTCGTTAACAAGGGCATCTCCGGCAACCGCGTGCTGACGGACGGTGCGCTGCCGGGCCAAGGCCGCAACGCCTTGGCGCGCATGAACTGGGACGTACTCGCCCGCCGCGGTGTCACCGACGTGATCTTCATGGAGGGCATTAACGACCTGGGGCTGTCCCCGTACCGCAGCGCCGAGGAAATCATCGCTGGCATCACGCAGGTGGCTACGCGCATCCGCGCGGCAGGCATCCACCTGATCGGCAGCACCCTCATGCCGGCCACCACATTCTTTATCCCAAGCTACGGTGCATTGGCCGAACAGGAGGCCAAGCGGCAGCAGATCAACGCATACATCCGCAGCAGCGGCATCTATGACCAGCTCGTGGACTGGGATCGGGTGATGGAAGACCCCGCCCGGCCCGGTGTGCTGAATCCCGATTTCGACAGCGGCGACGGCCTGCACCCGAACGATGCCGGCTACGCCGCGATGGCCGCGGCCATCGACCTGCAATGGCTGCGCGGCCGCACGGCACCAAAGGAAGACGCACAGCCTGTCAACGCGGGCCCCGTGCCGGCTACCGCCTGGAGCACCAGCATGATGCCCGCGCCCGGCGCCGTCAGTGGTCAGCAGACACTGCGCATGATCGTGCACCCGCACGCCAGCGGCAGCGCGCCGCGCGTGCGGCTGTCGAACCGCTACGGCAGCGCGGACCTGACTCTGGGCCCCATCACCATTGCGCGGGCGGCCGATGGCGCGGCCGTGGATGCCGACAGCCTGCGGCCGGTCACCTTCAACGGCGGGGATACGCAGATCACCCTGCCGCCCGGCGCCGATGCCATCAGCGACGCGGTGGCGGACTTCGAGGTCGACGCCTTCACCGACCTGGCTGTCAGCATCCATGTGCCGGCCGCCGTGCCCGCCGTGACCGGGCATGTCGAGGCGCACCAGCGTTCTTTCATCGCCCCGGGTGGCGACCACACCGGCGACACGCAAGGACTGCCCTTCGCCGTGCCGACCACAAGCTGGTTCTACCTGCAGGGCATCGACGTCATCAGCCCGCAGCCGGTTCGGACCGTGGTGGCGCTAGGCGATTCGATTACCGACGGTTCGTCCTCGACCGTCAATGCTAACCAGCGCTGGCCGGATATCCTGCAGCGCCGGCTGGCACAGACGCCGGGCTGCGAACACGTCGTGGTGCTGAACGCCGGCATTGGCGCGAACAAAATTCTGACCGATACGCGCGAGTTCTTTCCCAGCGATTCGGCCCAGCGACGCATTGATGGCGACGTGTTCCTGTGGCCGCAGGTGCGCGACGTGATCCTGCTGGAGGGCACCAACGATCTCGGCTTCAACAGCGCGAGCGCGGATGCCGTCGTCCAAGGCCTGGAGTTGCTGCGCAACCGCGTGCATGCCCAAGGGATGCGGCTGCTGGTCAGCCCCCAGACACCGGCCAGTAACCCCGGCCTGCACGGGTCACCCGACAACGTGGCGGCTCGCAACGCCATCAACTGCTGGACACGCGAAAATTCCCCGCAGTTCGATGGCTTCATCGATTTCGAGCAGGCCGTGGCGGCGCCGGACGACGCCGAACAAATGGACGCGCAGTACGACAGCGGTGACGGCCTGCACCCGAACGACGCCGGCTACGCCGCAATGGCTGATGCCGTGGACCTGAGCCTGATCTGCCGCTAAGCGATTCGCCGAAGCTCCCCCGAATGTCTAATGGTGCGGGGGCCGGGCATCCCGTAGCGTGAAACTTGGGCGTAGCAGCGCCAGTGGTCCGGCCATGCGGCCGAGCCGCAGCCGCGCCCGCACGGTTCAGCGGCATGCCGCGACCGTCTCCGGCCGAGAAGATAGAGGAGAGCCCGATGCCTAGCCATGCACCCCCGCTGCCGATACTGGCAGCCACAAGCCTGACCTTGCTGCTGGCCGCCTGCGGCGGCGGTCGCGCTGACATCACCGAGCGCGGTACACCGGACCTGCGAACCGCGGATGACAGCGGTGGCGCAGCGACTGTATTCGAAGGCCCCGTGCCGCGTGCCCAGTGCGGGCCCGGCTCGCAACCGGAAACCGACATCCAGGGTCGTGTGGCCATCGAGGACCGCACCAGCGGCCGTTCGCAGCAGGGTTACTGGTGCAATCTGGAACTCACCGGGCAGTTCCAGGGTGAGGGGGCGAGCTGGCAAATGGCCTGGTATGACGATTGCGCCTACTACGACACCCAGTTGGGCGGCATCGCTGCGCATACCGTTCCCGGTACGCAGGTCATCGACGTCAGCGATCCGACAAATCCCGTCAGAACCGTCAATTTGACGACCGGTGCGATGCTCGACCCATGGGAGTCCTTGAAGGTTAACGAGCGGCGTGGCCTGCTCGGCGCCGTCGCGGGGTGGAACGGCCAGGGCCCCGTGTACTTTGATGTGTACGACGTCGCGAGCGACTGCACGCAACCTGAGTTGATGGCAAGCACCCCGGTTCAATTGCCCGTCGGACACGAGGGCAACTGGGCACCGGACGGTACGATCTACTACGGGTCTTCCACCAGAACTCCAATCACCGTAGCCATAGACGTGACGGAGCCGAGCGCCCCGACGCCAATCAGCAACATCAATCGCCAGACCCATGGGCTAAGCATGAGCGAGGACGGCACCCGCGCCTACCTGGCTTCAAACCGGGAGTGCGACGGTGTCGGCAACGGCCTGCGCATCGTTGATACCTCCCACGTCCAAGATCGCGAGACGCTGGCGGGTGCCGAAGTATTGGGTGAGGTGTGCTGGACCGACGGCAGCGCCGCTCAGCACACCGTTCCGATCACCATCGGTGGCAATCCCTTCATCCTGTTCGTTGACGAAGCAGGACTGGGCGCCGCCCGGCTCATCGACATCCGCGATGAAACGCAGCCGGTTGTCGCCTCGAAGCTGAAACTCGAAATCCACATGCCCGAGCGTGAGGAGCTGCGCACCGCAGACTTGTTCAATACGGGCGTTTTCGGCTACGAGGGTCATTACTGCGGCGTCGATCGCGTGACCAATACGACCACCGTGGCCTGCGGCTACTTCCAATCGGGCATTCGCGTCTTCGACGTGCGCGACCCCTACGCCCCGCGTGAAATCGCCTACTTCAACCCGCCCGCGCAGGAAGGCAACCGTACCGCCATCCCCGGCTCCCAGCACGCCAACGGACTCGTCGGCTCGGCCGGCGGCACCACCAGCCTGACGGCCGACTGGTGCTCGGCCCAAGTGCGTCTGATCCCCGAGCGCGGCGAACTGTGGACCACCTGCCAAGACAACGGCTTCATGGTGCTGCGCTTCACCAACGGCGTGTGGCCCTTCGTCGACTGACGCCTTAAGCGCACCTGCCGCCCTCCTCCGATCGTCTAATAGGCGACCCTCACAGAGCGGCGTAGGGTGGACCTGCACTGGCGCCGTTACCCGGCGGACGGGGAGGATAGGAGAACATCATGCGAGCAATCAAACGAGCCGGCTGCATGCTGATGCTCACCTTTGCCTTGGGCGCCTGCAGCGGCGGGCGGGAAGGCGACGCCGGCGGCGGCACCATCAGCACGCCGCGTAGCGATGACTCCCGCGTTTTCGAGGGCCCGGTCGCACGCGCGCAGTGCGGCCCCGGCGCGCAGCCCGAAACCGATATCCAGGGCCGTGTTTCCATCGAGGACCGCACCAGCGGCCGCTCGCAGGAAGGCTACTGGTGCAACCTGGAACTCGTAGGCCAGCACCAGGGCCAGGGCGCCAGCTGGCAGATGGCCTGGTACGAGGACTGCGCCTACTACGGCACCGCCTTCCCCGGCCAGGCCGGCACGCAGGTGGTCGATGTGTCCGACCCGACGAATCCTCAGGGCGTCGGCGCTTTGCGCTCGCCCGCGATGCTCGACCCCTGGGAGTCGCTGAAGGTCAACGAGCGGCGCGGGCTGCTGGGGGCCGATACGGCCTGGAACGGCGCCGGCCCCGCGTTCTTCGATGTTTATGACCTGAACGGCGACTGCGCCCAGCCCGACCTGCTGGCGAGTACGCCATCGGCGGTCCCCGTTGGCCACGAAGGCGAGTGGGCACCCGACGGCAAGACCTACTACGTCGGCGTGGCGCACAGCGCCATCGACGTGACCGACCCCAACCAACCGCGCCTGATCCCGCAAGCCGACGTCGTCGGGTCGCTGCACGGCCTGTCCCTGAACGAGGCGGGCACGCGCATGTATGCCGTGTCGATCGGTACCGGCGCCGGCACCTGCAATGGCCTGGTGATCTTCGACACCACCGAAATCCAGAACCGTATACCCCTGCCCTCGATGCCCGAGATCGGCCGCGTGTGCTGGGACGATGGCACGCTGGCGCAGCACACGATTCCCGTGTTCTACGACGGCAAGCCTTTCATCGTGTTCGTCGACGAGGGCGGCACCGGGGCGGCCCGTCTGATCGACATCAGCGACGAGACGCAGCCGCGCGTGGTCTCCAAGCTCAAGCTCGAGATCCACATGCCCGACCAGGCCGACGCCCGCAGCGTCGACACCGCCAACAACGGCAGCTTCGGCTACGAGGGGCACTACTGCGGCGTCGACCGCAAGCAGAACCCCACCGCGCTGGCCTGCGGGTATTTTCAGTCCGGCATCCGCGTCTTCGACATTCGCAACCCGCTCGCCCCCCGCGAGATCGCCTATTACAACCCGCCGGCGCAAGTGGGCCGAGCCGCCGAACTGCCCAGCTCCGAGCACGCCAACGGCGCCGCGCAGCAGGTCGGCGGCGGCAACGACCTCACCGCCGACTGGTGCAGCGCTCAGGTCCGCTTCGTGCGCGAACGCGGCGAGATCTGGACCACCTGCCAGGACAACGGCTTCATGGTGCTGCGCTTCACCAACGGCGTGTGGCCGCTCGAATAAACCGCGAAATGCTAATGAAAATGTACGAAAAGGAGGTGCTGCTGCTGGTGGCAAGCACTGCTCTGTTCCTGAACGCTTGCCAGAGCGGTCGTATGGACACCAACGCGCCCTCGCGCAGCGAACTAGACAACCCGGATACCGTATTTGAAGGCCCGGTTCCTCGCGCCGACTGCGGCCCCGGCTCCATGCCCGAAACCGACATCCAGGGCCGGGTCTCGCTCGAGGACCGCACCAGCGGCCGCTCGCAGCAGGGCTATTCCTGCAACCTGGAGCTGGTCGGCCAGCATCAGGGGCGGGGCGCCAGTTGGCAGCACGCCTGGCATGAGGACTGCGCCTACTACGGCACCAGCTTTCCCGGGCAAGCCGGCGTGCAAGTCATCGATGTATCGGACCCGACCAACCCGCGGCATGCCGGCGCCCTGCGCTCGCCGGCCATGCTCGATCCGTGGGAATCGCTGAAAGTGCACGAAAAACGCGGTCTGCTGAGCGGCGGAGCCGGCTGGAATGGCTCCGGGCCGCTGTTTTTCGATATTTACGATCTGAACGGTGATTGCGCGCAGCCGAATCTGCTGTCCAGCACGCCGACGGCATTTCCTGCCGGCCATGAAGGCGACTGGGCGCCCGACGGCAAGACCTACTACGTCGGCGGCACCACCCAGAGTGCCATTGACGTCTCCGACCCCAACAATCCCCAGCTCATCGCGCAGGTGGAAGCCATCGGCTCCTTGCACGGGCTGTCGCTGAATGCCGATGGGAGCCGCATGTATGCGGTGAACATGTACGCATGCTCCGCAGAGGCCCTGAATGGCCTGGTGATTTACGACACCACCGCGGTACAGAACAGGGAACTCAACCCCGCGATGCCTGTGATCGGCAGCGTCTGCTGGGCAGACGGCAGCACGGCGCAGCACACCATTCTGGTCCACTACGATGGGAAGCCCTACGTCGTCTTCGTCGATGAAGGTGGCGGCGATGGCACCGGTCTTGGCAGCATCGACCCCGTCGCTCCGGCGGGCTCAGCGCGCATTATCGACATCAGCGACGAAACCCAGCCCCGTGTTGTCTCCAAGATCAAGCTGGAAATCCATATGCCCGAGCACGCCGACATCCAGGCCAGCGATGTTCAAGGCAACGGGATTTTCGGCTACCAAGCGCACTACTGCAGCGTCGACCGGCAGGACAATCCCACGGCATTGGCCTGCGGTTTTTTCCAGTCGGGGATTCGCGTGTTCGACATTCGCGACCCGCTGCGCCCGGCCGAAATCGCTTATTACAACCCGCCAGCCCAGGTGGGCCGCAACGCCGAACTGAGCAGTTCCGAACACGCCAACGGCACGGCGGCACGCTCCAACGGCGACGGTCCGGCCGGCGTCGAAAACAACCTCACCGCCGACTGGTGCACCGCCCAGGTGCGCCTGATTCCCGAGCGCGGCGAGCTGTGGACCACCTGCCAGGACAACGGCTTCATGGTGCTGCGCTTCACCAACGGCGTGTGGCCGCTCAATTGAGCCGCCCTCCCCCGAATGTCTAATAGGCAGACCCCCGGTACCGGCATACCGTAAGTTCGGGCGCCCCATGTCGGTGGCGCGGCATGCACCTTGGGGAGACACATGCGACACACACTTCTTTGCACGGGCCTGGTGCTGTTGGGCGGCGCCCTGACGGCCTGCAGCGGAGGCCGGGACGCCAATCTTGCGGCGGCCGCCTCCGCCGGCAGTCGCAACACGGTCGACGGCGTCTTCGAAGGGCCGGTCGCACGTGCAGACTGCGGCCCCGGCTCCTCGCCCGAGACGGACATCCAGGGTCGCGTGTCGCTTGAGGACCGCATGAGCGGCCGCTCCCAGCAGGGCTATGCCTGCAACCTGGAACTTGTAGGCCAGCACCAGGGCCAGGGCGCGAGCTGGCAAATGGCCTGGTATGACGATTGCGCCTACTACGGCACTGCATTCGCCGGTGCGGCCGGCGTGCAGGTCATCGATGCCTCCGACCCCACCAATCCGGTACGCAGCACGGCGCTGCAAACCCCGGCGATGCTGGACCCCTGGGAGTCGCTGAAGGTCAACGAGCGGCGCGGCCTGCTTGGCGCCGACGCCGGCTGGAACGTTGGCGGCCCGGTGTACTTTGACATCTACGATCTCACCGCTGGCTGCGAACGGCCGCAATTGGCCTCCAGTACGCCCTCGCAGGCGCCCATCGGGCACGAGGGCGAATGGGCGCCTGACGGCAACACCTACTACGTGGGCCTGGTCCACAGCGCGATTGACACCAGCAATACCGTGCTGCCGCAACCCATCCTGCAGACCCAGACCCAGGGCTCCGGGCACGGCTTGTCGGTGCGCGAGGACGGCAACCGCATGTATGGCGTGGGCGCCAGCTGCGGCAACGGGCTGGTGATCTTTGATACCTCCGCTGTGCAGGCCCGCGAGCCCGACCCGGCGATGCCAGTGCTGGGCGAAGTTTGCTGGGAGGACGGCAGCACCGCCCAACACACGATCCCGGTTTACTACGACGGCAAGCCCTACATCGTGTTTGTCGACGAGGGCGGCGTCGGCGGTCTGCGCGGGCCGGCGGGTGCGGCACGGATCATCGATATTTCCGACGAAACGCAGCCGCGCGTGATCTCCAAGCTCAAGCTGGAGGTGCACATGCCTGAGCATGCCGACATTCAGATGTCCGACACGCAAGGCAACGGCATCTTTGGCTACCAGGCGCACTACTGCAACGTTGATCGCTTCGAGAACCCCACCGCCCTGGCTTGCGGCTACTTCCAGTCGGGCGTGCGGGTCTTCGACATCCGCGACCCACACGCGCCCCGCGAAATTGCGTACTACAACCCGCCCGCCCAGGTGGGCCGCAATGCCGAGCTGACCAGCTCGGAACATGTCAACGGCCTCCTTGAGCGGACGACCAACCTGGCAGACAGCGGCAACGTGGACGTGAACCTGACGAGCGACTGGTGCACCGCCCAAGTCCGCCTGATCCCCGAGCGCGGCGAGCTGTGGACCACCTGCCAGGACAACGGCTTCATGGTGCTGCGCTTCACCAATGGGGTGTGGCCCTTCGACTGATTGTGTACGGGTCTCCGTTCGTGCACCGTCGCGGTGCCGCCCCGGATGGGGCGGCGCCGCTTTTTTTTGGGGGGAACGGCGTTGGCCCCGGCGCCCTCAGGCGCTGGGGCGCAGCCGCGGGAACAGTGGCCGCCGCCGCGGCTCGCCGCGGGACTCGGTCTGCAGCGACTCAAGCACGTCCTGCGCGGGTGCCTGCCAGTAGCGCGCAGGCTCGTCGACGGTCCCAGACTCGGGGCCGGATGCTTGCCAGACCCCCGGCGCGGCGGCGTGCACCGCATCCAGCCAGGCGGCCAGCGAGGCGCGCAACTGCTGGAGCACGTGGTAGTAAGCCTGCGCCGGCACCGTCACTGCGGCTTCGACCGAAAGATTTCCGGCCTGCCGAATCGCCGCCAAGCGCGCGGGCGGCAAGGGGTGGCGGACGGTATCCCGACGGTAAGCGTCGGCGAGCCGGGCCTCGATTTCATGCACGGGCGCATACAGGTTGCTAAGGCTCAGACGCCGGTGCTCATGGGCCTCGAGGGGCGCCAACACCCAGCCATAATGCGGCGAGCGAATCACCACCTGGCCTGCAAGCCCTTGGCGCCATGCCGGCAGGCAGGCGCCCTCGGCATAGCCATGAATCTCGTCGCCAAGCCAGTTTTTGATCGCGCGACAGCGCGCGCGAACGGCCAGGATCCGCGCCTCGGCCAACTGCTGTGACACCGACGCGGACGCGTCGCCCAGGCGTCGACGGAGCATGGGCAGGGTCGCGCTCATGCGCCAGGCACCGCGCGGCGGTTCTGGCGTGATGGGAGGCGGCTATCCGGCAGGCACATGGCAAGGCGCATCGGGCTGGGTGGTGGCGACCGCCGCGGCGGCCCGTGAATCGATGCTGCGTTAGCGCCTGGCCCGGGGCAATTAGACCTAAGTGGGACAGCAGACCCCGGGCGACGCCGCATGGGTGCCTGCAGCCGCCTGCCGCGCCCCCTGCGACTTTCGTCGAAACCCGGCCGGCACCGGAGATGGGGCGACTAGGATGAGCGCTGCTCTTGCCGATATGCCCGCCATGCGCTCACTTCGCCGTGACCCTCCCGCTCCCGCGCAGCCCGGCCGCCTTGCTCTCAGCGTGGGCTTGCTGGCGGCGCCGACGCTGGCGCACGCGCACAGCTTTGGCAAGATCTACACGCTGCCGGTTCCGGTCTGGCTCTACCTCTATGGCGCCGCGGCGGCGCTGATCCTGTCCTTTCTCGTGGTCGGCTACTTCGTCAACGCACGCAGCGTCGACCTGAACCAGCGCACGCGCAATATCTCCCACGTGGGGCTGCTGCAGGCCCTGGTGCACCCCAGCGCGGTTTGCATCGCGCAGCTGCTCAGCGTAGCGGGCTTGCTGCTGACCATCCTGACCGGGCTGCTCGGCACGGCGGATGCCTACCGCAACTTCAACATGACCTTTTTCTGGATCGTGTTCGTGCTTGGCTACACCTACCTGACGGCCCTCGCCGGAAATAGCTATGCCGCGATCAACCCCTGGAAGGTGCTTTGCCTGTGGGCGGAGAAGCTGCGACCGGGCCTGTTTTCCGGCATCTGGAGCTACCCCGAGCGCTGGGCCTACTGGCCGGCCCTGGCCCTGTACATGGCCTTCATCTGGTTTGAGCTTTTTGGCGAGGCGAGGCCCTATTCGACCGCGGTAGCGCTGTGCGTATACACCGGGGTCACGCTCGGGGGCGCCCTCCTCTTCGGCCGCCAGGCGTGGTTCCGGCATGCCGAGTTTTTTGCCGTGTTCCTGCGCATTGTCGGGATGATGGCGCCGCTGTACACACGACGGAACGAGGACAGCGGCCGCCGGGAGCTGCACCTGCGCCAACCCTTCATCGGACTGACCGCGACCCGTGTCACGCAGGTCAGCCTGCTCGTCTTCGTGCTGTTCATGCTGTCCTCGACGGCTTTCGATGGCGTGAAGTCGACGGTGCCCTATGTGCGCATTTACTGGGTACATGTCGCCGGCTGGCTGAAGCCGCTGGTCGGTGACGACATCGTGCAAAGCTTTCCGCTGCTCAAAGCCATCTACACCTGGTGGCAGGTCGGTGTGTTGGTGCTCTCGCCCTTCCTGTACCTCGCGGTTTACCTGTTCTTCATTTGGCTGACGAAGCTGGTGAGCCGCTGCGAGCTCAGCGTTCGCGAACTGGCGCTGCGCTTCACGATGAGCCTGGTCCCCATTGCGTTCGTGTATCACGTCACGCACTACTACGGACTGCTGCTCTCGCAGGGGACCCAAGTGGTCAAGCTGTTGTCCGACCCCTTCGGCTGGGGCTGGAACCTCCTGGGCACGGCGGACTTGAAGTGGAACATCGTGGTGCAGGCAGGCACGGTCTGGCATACGCAGGTGTGGCTGATCCTGTTCGGCCACATCGTCAGCGTGTACCTGGCCCACCTGGAGGCGCTGCGCATCTTCTCCGACAGTCGGCGCGCCGCGCTCAGTCAGCTTCCCATGTTGCTGTTGATGGTGGTTTTGACCACCGTCGGCCTCTGGATTCTGTCATTGCCCATCAGTCGCGGTGCTGGCTGAGTCGGCATTGAGCCTGTTGCGCAATCGCAGCGCCTCGAGTCGCTCGGGGAAGCCCTGCGGCGTCTGCAGGGCGCGCTCCAGGGCGCGCAGCGCGCCGGCCCGATCCCCCATAGCGGCCCGGGCGGCACCCAGACGGTAGATGTAGCGGGGCTCGTCGGGGTCTGCCGCAACCGCGGCTTGGGCATAGGCCTGCCCGCGTACCGGATCCCGCTGCGCCAGCGCCAGGCGGCCCAGCGCGTCCAGGGCATAGGCCTCGGTGGCGTGATCCCCGACCAAGCGCTCCGCCAGCCCTTCGGCCTCTGCCAGCGCCGCGGCCGTCGGCTCCTGCAGCAGGTGGTGGATCATCTCGGCCGCGATCCGTCTGTCGCTGGGCCACTGTTCGAGGTGGCGACGGTAAGCACGCAGCGCCTCGTCCCCCTGCCCCGCACGATGTAACAGGCCTGGCAGGCTGCGGCTGAGCTCGTGGTCTCCGGGCGTGTGGGCCAGGCCGGCCTGGGCGATCTGCAGCGCTTGCTGGGGCTGATCCAGCTGCTGGTACAGATCCGCCAGCCGCCGGTAGGGGATCGCCCCGGCGGCGGGCATATCCAGCCCGCGCCGCATCGCCGCCTCCGCCCGCGTCGGCAGGCGCGCCTCGACATAGGCCTGCAGGGCGATCTCCCAGGGCAGTGCGAAACCGGGGTCGCGCCGTGCCAGCGCCATGAGGCGGTCACCAGCTGCGGCGGCGCCGTCGCGCCGCGCCCACAAGCGGGTCAGCAGGGTCAGCACGCGGTGGGAGCGCGGCGCGCGCTCCAGCGCGCGCAGGAAGTGCGCTTCCGCCTCATCCATATGCCCCTCGTTCACGGCCACCACCCCTTGCAGCCAGGGTCCGAACATCGTCGCGGGGTAGTCGGCCTGCGCCTGGAGCGCGCGGGCCTCGGCGGCCTCCCAGTCCTGCGCACGAACAGCCTGGAGCACGGCGGCAACGGCGTCCGCGAGTTGCCGCGGCCAGTACTGTCCACGCCCCCGGCGCACAGGCGCCCCCGCCCCCTGCTGAGCAGCCTCAGCGTCGCGGCTGCGCACGACCTCTTGGCGCAACCCGGTAGCACGCGGGTGCGCCGGTTCATGCGCAAGCACATGGTCCAGGTCGGCCAGCGCACCGGCCAGTCGGCTGTTGCGCCAGCGCAGTTCGGCCCGCAGCAACCGGTATGCGAGTGCGTCCGGGGCCTGCGCCACGGCGCGGTCGGCGGCCGCTTCCGACTCCGCCGCGGCGCCGCCCGCGCTCAGTGCCCGGGCCAGCGCGGCCCAGCCACGCGCATCCTCGGGGAACAGCTCCACGTAAGCCTGCAGGTGCAAAAAGGCCTGATCGGCGTGACCGCGCGCCAGCTCGCCTTCGAACAACGACCAACGCGCGGCCCGGTGCCAGGGGTCGCGCTGCAAGGCCGCCCGATACCGACTGCGCGCCCGCAACCATTCCCCGCGACCCAGCGCATGCATCGCCTGCTTGTGATGATGGTCAGCGAGGACGCGACTCACGGCACTGCCGGGTTGGTACAGCGCGTAGACCCCGAACGCCATGAG
Organism: uncultured Ectothiorhodospiraceae bacterium; assembly: GCA_937141935.1. Taxonomy (GTDB): domain Bacteria; phylum Pseudomonadota; class Gammaproteobacteria; order Nevskiales; family Oceanococcaceae; genus MS8. The sequence continues at coordinate 37,133 of CAKZQS010000016.1, read as the reverse complement.
CGCCGCGGCTGCCAACAGGCCGCCCGCAAGCAGGATGCGCCGTACTGGCGCCTCAGCAGCCCGCCGCCGGGGAGGGTGCCGGAACCGCCGTATTGATCGCCCGATGGCATTCACCCGTCCATCCTAAAACAGCGCATGGGCATCGACCGCTATACCAAAGTCGGGTTGCGCCGGACTAGGTGGCGGCGTAGAACGCGACATGCTGTTCCGATTGTTTTTCCCGTGCTGAGCAAGCTGCGTCGCCTGGACCCGCGCATCCCCCTGACGTCGGCCGTCATCGCCGCCATCTGCGCCAACTTCTGGCTGGGCTCGCGCTACCCCTCCTTGCAAGGCAAGGCCAGCGCCGACCCCAACCAAGCCTTGTCGACACCGCTGGGTTTTGAGGCGCACTTCCCCGAGCCACCGCCCTCGGATTTTCTCGCCCACGCCCTGTGGACCGCGCTCGAGTGGGCCATCACCAACCGGCAGGGCATGACCTTCGGTTTGCTCCTCGCCGCCGGCATGCTGACCTTGCTGCCGCTGTTGCCTCGGCCGCGCGGCGGGCGCTTCGCCGGGGCCATGCAGGGCGCGATCGTCGGCGCGCCTTTGGGCGTTTGCGTGAACTGCGCGGCCCCAATCGCCCAGGGCATGCTGGTCAGTGGCAGCCGGCTGGAGGTGGCGTTAGCGACGTTGTTTAGCTCCCCCAGCTTCAACGTCATCGTCGTCAGCATGCTGTTCACCTTGTTCCCCTGGCACCTCGTCGCGCTCAAGCTGGGCGCCAGCGCGCTGGTCGTACTGCTGGCGGTACCGTTGCTGGCCAAGCTTGGGGAACGCCCGGGTTGGCGCAGACCGCCCCGGCGGGAGCCCCGGCTGCCGGGCATGGGCCTGTTTCGCTGGCTGGACGCGCTGATCGCGCGCGCCGGCGAGGGCCCCCAAGCAACCGACAAAGCCTTCGGCGGCGGCTTTCTGCAGGCGCTGGGCTGGGTGGCAATGACCTACCCGCGCAACCTGCTCCGGATCGTCGTTTTGGCCTTGCCGCTCATGCTGTTGGCGGGGCTGCTGGGCGCCATTCTTGTCGAACTGCTGCCATGGGACCGGCTCACCGCTCTGGCGCACCTGGACGCCTGGTGGCAGATGCTGGGCGTCGTGGTGTTGGCCAGCGCCTTCGGGACGCTCCTGCCGGTGCCCATCGCCTTCGATATCGTCATTTGTTCGGTGCTCTGGAGCGCCGGCGTGCCGGCCTGGGTGCTTGCCCCGCTGCTGGTGACGCTGGGCATATACAGCGTTTACCCCTGGGCGATACTGGGCACGACGCTGTCGTGGAAACTGGCAAGCGTCGCCGGCCTTTGCGTGATACTCGCAGGCCTGATCAGCGGCGCGGGGGCGGCACTGCTGCAGCGCTGGCACGAGATCGACCAGGCACATGCCGCCCAGGCGATACTGAACCAATACGCCGCCGTACCCGAGCCCACGCGGGCCCTGCCGGAGGGCCACCCGGCAGGCGACCTGCAAGGCCTGGCGCCCCCCCTGCAGGCACCCGAGCTCCTGCGCCAGGGGCCGGATTGGCAGCTGCAGCACCAGGCCTTTCAGGCGCCGGCCACGCCTGTCGCGTCGGCCCGCTTCGAGCGTATTGATGGCCCGCAACTGGGCCTGACGCGCCTGCCGCTGCCACGCCCTTACCAGGGGATGGAACCCACCGTTATGCACCTGGGTGCGCTGGCGGGGGGCGATGTCGACCAGGATGGCTGGCCCGACCTGGCCGTGGGCTCCTACTTCGGCGTCTTTCTGTACCGCAACCTGGGCGGGCGGTTCGAACAGCAGCAGATCGATTTCCCGGCCATGCGCGACTGGATCATCGGTGACGTCGCGCTGGTCGACCTGGACGGGGATGGCGCGCTCGACCTGTTCTTCGGCACGTGGATGCACGGCAGCCATATCCTGTTCAATCGCGAGGGGCGCTTCAGTGAAAGCGCGCATGTCGCGCTGGAGCGCGACTCGGAGACCGTCGTCACCGCCGTGGCTTTCGCGGATTTTGACCGCGACGGCGACCTCGACATCGTCACCGGCGGCAGCACTTTCGCGGCCTGGTTCTACTACCCGGAGTTGGCGCGCAACTTTGTCTGGCGCAACCAGGGCGCGGGCCAGTTTCGTCGCGAGGCACTGCCCGGGCCGGAGGGCGACACGCTCAGCCTGCTCTTCCACGACCTCGACGGGGACGGTTGGGAGGACCTGCTCGTCGGCAACGACTTCGACGAACCGGATCGTGTCTTCCTCAACCGGGAGGGCAACCTGCACGCGGCCACGGTCGCCGACAGCCCCTTGCCGTGGTCAACCACCACCACGATGTCCTTCGACGCCGGCGATCTGAACAACGACGGCGCCATGGAGCTTTACATTTCGCAGATCGCGATGGGGCGGATGAATGAGCTGCCGGGGAAGCTCGCCGACCCCTGGCGCAGCTGCGGAATCTACGAGGATGTGGCGGATCGTGCGCGCTGCGACAAGATCGTGGGCTTCCAGACTGCCGTCGTCCGGGCGCGCAATGTCGAGCGGGTGCAGCTATGCCGTGAACTCGACGACCCGCAACAGGTTCGCGACTGCGCCGTCACGGCCTATCACTGGAACCGAATCATTGTGCGTCAGCCCTCCCTGGGCGCCAGCCACGCCGAGATCATGCGCGACTGCGCGCGGATTCCCGCGGATTTTGAAACCATGCAGGACCTGTGCGCGGCGCTCGCGGCCAGCGAACTCGACTACAACCAGGCGGCTCGCAACTTCCCCCAGGAGCTGCCCCAGGTCGCCCGCACCAATCTCTTGTTCAGCCCGCAGCAGGGGCAGTACCGAGATGTCACGGCGCAGTGGCGCTCGGGCTTTGGCGGCTGGAGCTGGAATGCCCAATTTGGCGACCTCGACAACGACGGCTGGCTGGATCTCTACATTGCCCAGGGCTCGCGTCTGCGGGCCAGCAGCCCTTATTCGCCCGTGTATCACAATCAATCCGGCCGGGGCTTTGCCGATGTGACCCGCGCCTGGGGCCTCGAAGACCATCGCCCCACCGGTGCCTATCTGTACATGGATTTCGACCGCGACGGCGATCTGGACCTGCTCAGCTACCCCTTCTTGCTCAGCCCCGTGCTGTGGCGAAATCACGGTGGCGGCAAGGGGCTGAGCATTCGGCTCGAGGATCGAACGGCCGCTAACGCCGAGGCCATCGGCGCCAGAATTACGCTGCACCGCGAAGCCGGTCCTCCACAGACCCGTGTGCTTAAGGCCAGCGGCGGCTATCAGTCGCACCGATCCGTGGAGGCCCACTTCGGCCTGGGCGAGGCCAGCGCAGCCAAGGCGCTGGAGGTGCACTGGCCGGACGGCCAGCACCTGCGCATCGACGGTCCCCTCCCCCCCGGACTCTACCGCCTGCAGCGCCATGCCCCGTGATGCGCGCACGCGCCGCTTCTGGGGCCTGTGCGTTCTGGGCACCGCGCTCGGGCTTGCGGGCCTGTGGATGGCACTCGCGCCGCCTGAGACCCGCGCGCCAACCGCAACCGAAATGCGCCGTATCGCGCAGAACGAAGGTCTTTGGGACAACCGCTGGAACCGGCACAGTGAAAAGGCCCGCGCATTGGGCCGGGAGCTTGCCGCGACGCCACATGCGGATGCGCGGATCGAATTGCGTAGACGCCAGGCGGAGCAGTACCTCTATGCCGGTCAGGCGGAACTGGCCGCGTCCGAGCTCCAAGCGCTGCTCAAGGAGCCGCGCCTCCCACCCGCCTACCAGCTGGCCCTTAAGGAGCAGCTAGCCCTGGCCTGGTTGCGCCTCGGCGAACAACAGAACTGCCTGGACAACCCGGCCGCCGAGCGCTGCGTGTTCCCGCTGGCCGGCGATGCCCTGCACCAGCGGCGGCTGGGCGCCGATCGCGCCTATGCCCTGTACACCGAGCTGCTGCGGGCACCCGCAGCCAGCCCGGAGCAGCGGGCCCAGTGGTCGTGGCTGCTCAACCTCGCGGCCATGGCGCTGGGTCGCTATCCCGAGGGGGTGCCGGAGGCGTGGCGAATCGCACCCGCCCATCTGGCGTCGGCGAGCGACATCGGCCGCTTTCGCGACATAGCGGCGCGCGCGGGCGCCGACGTCTTCGGACTGTCCGGCGGGGTCGCGATGGACGACTTTGATGGGGACGGCCGCCTCGACCTGATGGCCTCGTCCTGGGGGCTGGGGGATGCGCTGATACTGCTGCGCAACCGAGGTGACATGCGCTTCGAGGACGTCAGCGTGCAGGCGGGACTTGAGGACATTCGCGGCGGACTCAATCTGGTCCCGGCCGACTACGACAATGACGGTGACACGGACGTCCTGGTGTTGCGCGGCGCCTGGCTGCACGACAAGGGGCGGCATCCGAATACCCTGCTCCGCAATGACCAGGGGCGTTTCGTCGATGTCACGCACGCGGCCGGCGTGTACAGCCGCTACCCGACCCAAAGCGCGGTCTGGGCCGATTTCGACAACAACGGCACCCTGGATCTGATGGTCACCAACGAGGTGGATCGGGCCCGGGTTCCTTGGCCGTCCGAGGCGCGGCCCTTCGAGCTGTACCGGAATCACCCGGCCGGCCGGTTTCAGGATGTCGGCGCCGCCTCCGGCATGGAATTCGACGGTATGGCCAAGGGGGTCACCGCCGGCGATTACGACAATGACGGCTGGACCGATATCTACATTTCGATCTGGGGCCGACCCAACCGCCTGTATCGCAACCTGGGGGTCACCGACGGCGGGCTGCGCTTCGAGGACGTGACCGAGCGGATGGGGGTCGGAGATCCGCATGCCAGCTTTCCGACCTGGTTCTGGGACTTCGATAACGACGGCTGGCTGGACCTGTTCGTGGCGGGATATTCCGCCACGCTGGGCGCGGTCGCTCTGGACTATCAAGGCCGCCCATCCGCCGGCGCCCGCCCCAGGCTGTACCGCAACCTGGCGGGCAGGGGCTTTGTCGATGTTGCACCGGGCGCCGCCCTGGATGCACTGACCCTGCCGATGGGCTCCAACTACGGCGACTTCGACAACGATGGCTGGCTCGATGTGCTGCTGGGTACGGGCGCACCGCCCCTGCACACGCTGACGCCGAATCGGGCCTGGCGCAATTCCGGCGGTCAACGCTTTGAGGACATCACGACCAGCAGCGGCCTGGGCCATTTGCAAAAGGGCCACGGCGTCGCCTTCGGCGACCTTGACGGGGACGGCGACCAAGACATCTACGCCGTGATCGGCGGGGCTTTCGAAGGTGATGGATTCTGGAATGCCCTGTACGAGAACCCCGGCCACGGCCATCGCTGGATCACGCTGCGGCTCGAGGGGCGCCAGGCCAATCGGGAGGCTCTGGGCTCGCGCATTCGGGTGCACCTGCGGGGTGGGCGGGTGATTCATGCGCTGGTCGGGCGTGGGGGCAGCTTCGGCGCCTCCAGCGTGCAGCAGGAAATCGGCCTTGGAGCCGCAACCGGCATTGATGCCATTGAAGTGGATTGGGCCGGCAGCGGCAACCAGACGCGCATCCCCGGGCCGGTCACCATGGATCGGGCCTATCGCCTGATCGAGGGGGAGTCCGAATTGCGCGCCCCTTGATCGTGGCTACTCCTCGACCACGGCGCTCCATTCGATCGGACGTCCCTGGTGGGCGTACTCGCGGTGGTCGTTGGTGTTCAGGCTGACCCGCAGGGTGTGCCGCCCCGCCCCCAGGGCCGGGAGGTGGAACCAGGGTCCGTACAGGCGCGCGAACTTGGTGCCGTTGACATAGATGTGCGCATGGCCGGTGCCGGGCTCGTGCGGCTCGTTCACGCGCTCCGGACTAAAACGAAAGTGGCGCGTGGCCAGGCGTAGATTCCACCCCCCCATCGCATCTCGCTCAATCTGCACGCGCACTTCAGGCGCCGGCGACTGCGCCTCGTGCATCCCATGCGCGTGCGTGCCGCCATGTGCACGCGACGGGCCGGCCGCCGGGGCCGAGTGGTGATGCGAATGGGCGTGGTCCTGCGCCACGGCCGGTTCCGCGTCCACCGCCAGGGGGGCTGCGGTCGCCAGGGCCGTCAGCAGCGGCGTGAGGGGACGTAGCAAGGTCATCAGGGCTTCTCCGTAGGGTCTGAACGCCGGCTCATTCACCGGGCTGAGGCGCGTCCGCCAGGGTTCTGGCGATCACGACGGCCTGGGTGCGGTTATGAGCGCCGAGCTTGCGCATGATGGCGGTGACATGCGACTTCACGGTGGCCTCGGCCACCTCGAGTTCCGCGGCGATCTGCTTGTTCAGCAGGCCGCGCGACAGCAGCTCCAGCACGCGGCGCTGCTGTGGAGTGAGCTGGGCGAGGCCGGACTGCGTAGGCGCCCTGTCGGCGCTACTTGGGGCGGCGTCCGCACGGGCCCACACTTCGCCAGACCCCACAGCGCGCAAGGCCTCACGCAGCAGCGCGGGGGGACAGGTTTTGGGCACGTAGGCCGCCGCGCCGGCGCGCAGCACCGCCGCCTGGGCGCCAGGCTCTCCAGCGCCGGAAACGACCATGATGGACAGTTCGGGGTGGGCCTGCCGCAGCGCCTGCAGCGACTGCATGCCATGGGCATCCGGCAGGTTGAGCTCCATGATCAGCAGGTCAACCGGGGCATGTCCGCGCAGCAGTTGCCGCACCCCCTCCAGCGTGCCGGTTTCGTGAAGCACGCTGCGCGGGAAGCAGTCACGAACCGCGCGCGCCAGCGCCCCCCGGAACAAGGGGTGGTCGTCGGCAACGACGATGACAGTTCTCGCGTCCAAGGCAACCCGCATGGCTGTGGAGGGGGGCCCAATCGTGCTCCCCCCGCACTTTGAATATGGCAGCGTTCACGCTATCCGAAGCCTTGCGCTTCGCCCATTCACCATTGGTCGTAGGCGTCGGCGCCTAGCGCCGTTCTTCGGGCGGCAGAACCTCCCCGGTCAGCGGGTCCAGGCCATGGGCCCTGCGATAGCGCTGCATGCCCTCGGGGACGTAGTGCCGCTCCGGCAAGGGTCCCGCCTGCCCGGCCGGCAGGATCACCACACGGCGTATTTGGGGAAAGCCGGGACAATCGACCCGAGCCTCGGTGGCCATCACCAGGTTCCCGGCCCCAGCGAGCTGCTCCACCAGGGCGGTCGCGGGCAGCTCGGCCTGCAGTGACCGCAGGGGGTCGTCCTCCCGGCGATAGGCAACACTGAAACCCATGGCCTCCCCGAGCCGTGCCAGCGCCTGGCTCAGCGGCACCTGCTCGGCCCGCAACTGCCACAGGGGCGCACAGCCGGCCTCTACGCGACGCAAGCTGAGTTCACCCGCCTCCGCCTGAACGCCGGACGCGCCGCAGACACCCAGCGCGAACACGGCCGCACACAGCGGTCGGCACCCGCGGGCCCGGCGGCGGAGCATGGCAGGCATAGGGGTTGCTCCTACTCCAAGAACTCGATGTCGTTAATGTACGGCGCGCAGCCCTCATCCTGCGAGACCGCGACGTAGGCGGCGGCAGCCAGGCCAAAACCCTGTGGCGTGATGCCGCGGCGAACGCCAGGCCCGTCAAGCGAAACGTCGAAACGTCGGCGCAAGTCCGGAACGTAGATCGCCACGGCGCGGTTCACGACATCCTCGTTGGCGTCTATGACCTGGGCGGCGTAGCGACGCACACGGTAGGCGCAGGTCAGCGCCGGCAGTGGCTCCGGCTGTGCGCAGCTGGCGCGCGAGGACTTGCTGCAAAGCTGCAAAGTCGAAGCCTCGGGTGGGAGCGGCGGTGTGCTCGAAGCACAACCGAGCAGCGCGACACTGCATGCCACGGGCAGCCACGCCGCACGCAACGCAGAAAAAAAGACCCCCGAACGGGGGTCTTTCTTGCGCAGCGTCCAATGAGGACTAGTGACCCTGCGCAAGTCCAGCGCCCCGGGGTACGCGCACATCCTCGACCAGGGCCTGAATCTCCGGCGGCGGTTCCGCGGTTACCCGCGATACCGACCAGGCGACGGCGAAGTTGATCGCAGCGCCGATCGCACCGAACGACTCGGGCTGGATGCCCAGCAGCCAGGCTTCCGGGCTATTGGGCAGCAGATTGGTGCCCGGGATGAAGAAAAAGCCCTTGTAGGCGGCGATGTACAGCAGCGTCGACCCCAGGCCGGCCAACATGCCGCACAGCGCGCCGACGTTGTTCACCCGCTTGGAGAAAATGCCCATCATCAACGCCGGGAATATGGACGACGCCGCCAAGCCAAAGGCGAGTGCCACCACCTGTGCCGCGAAGCCTGGTGGATTCATCCCCAGGTAGCCGGCCACCAGGATCGCCCCGGCCATGGCGATGCGCCCGGCCATCAGCTCACCCTTCTCACTGATGCTCGGCATGAACGTGCTCTTGAGCAGATCGTGGGAGATGGCGGACGAGATGGCCAACAGGAGGCCCGCCGCGGTCGACAGGGCGGCGGCCAACCCCCCCGCCGCGACGAGGGCAATGACCCAGTTCGGCAGCTTCGCGATCTCCGGGTTGGCCAGCACCATGATGTCGCGGTCCACGGTCACCATTTCGTTGCCGGCCCAGCCAAAGGCTTGCGCTTGAGCCGCGAACTCCGGGTTGGCTTCGTTGTAGTACTGGATGCGACCGTCGCCGTTCTTGTCCTCATAGGCGAGCAGACCGGTCTTCTCCCAGGTCTTCATCCACTCCGGGCGCTGCTCATGCAGCAGGTTGCCCTCGGCGCTGCCCACCTCGCCGATCTGAACCGTATCCATCAGGTTCATGCGTGCCATCGCACCCACGGCGGGCGCAGTGGTGTACAGGATGGCGATGAAGACCAGGGCCCAACCCGCGGAACGACGGGCGTCGGAGACCTTCGGCACGGTAAAGAAGCGAATGATCACGTGCGGCAGGCCCGCCGTCCCCACCATCAGCGTTGCGGTAAGCAAGGTCAGGTTGAGCTTGCTGCCCGCCGGCTCGGTATAAGGGGCAAAGCCCAGCTCGGTGACGATCTGATCCAGCTTTTCCAGCAGATACATGCCGGAACCGTCACTCAAGGTGCTGCCCAGGCCTAGCTGTGGCAGCGGGTTCCCCGTCAGTTGCAAGGAGATGAAGATCGCCGGGACCGTATACGCGAAGATCAGCACGCAATACTGCGCGATCTGCGTGTAGGTGATGCCCTTCATGCCACCAAGCACCGCGTAGAAAAACACGATGCCCATGCCGATCAGAACGCCGGTTTCAAAGTCCACTTCCAGAAAGCGGCCGAAGGCAACCCCCACACCCTTCATCTGCCCGATCACGTAGGTGATCGAAGCGACGATCAAACACAGCACCGCGACCAGCCGCGCCGGGCGTGAGTAGAAGCGGTCACCGATGAACTCGGGCACGGTAAATTTGCCGAACTTGCGCAGGTACGGCGCAAGCAGCAGGGCAAGCAGGACGTAGCCCCCGGTCCAGCCCATAAGGTAGGGCGATGCGTTGTAGCCCAGAAAGGCAATCAGCCCCGCCATCGAAATAAAGCTGGCTGCGCTCATCCAGTCAGCGGCCGTTGCCATGCCGTTGGCGACCGGGTGCACCCCCCCGCCCGCGACGTAGAACTCCTTGGTGGACCCGGCACGGGACCAGATCGCGATCCCCATGTAGAGCGCGAAAGTGCCGCCGACGGCAATGTAAATCCAGGTTTGCAGATCCATGCCTTACTCCTCGTCCACGCCGAACTGGCGATCCAGCTTGTTCATCTGCCGCACGTAGATAAAGATCAGCGCCACAAACACATAAATCGCCCCTTGCTGGGCAAAGAAAAAGCCCAGCTTGATGCCGCCGATGGACACCTCGTTGAGCAAATCCACAAACCAGATTCCGAAGCCGTAGGACACCAGGAGCCATACGGCGAGTAGTTTGCCCAGCAGTTTCAGGTTGGCAGCCCAGTAGCCGGCTGCGTCGTGCTTTGTCGACATCATCGTCTCCTCAATAACGCCTGGAGGAGGGTCGTCGGCCGGCAGCGCTCCGCTGCCGGCGGTCCCTCCCAAGTCTTAAAACGCCAGCTTGGCCGCCAGTTGCAGTCGCTGGAAATCGCCCTCGGCACCGCCGGCGTTCTCCCGGCTGGCCTGCATAAGTTCAACGCCAAGCGTCAGGTTGCGTACGGGCGAATACAGCAGGTTGACGTGCGCACTCGAAGCGCTGTCGATGTCCCCGTCACCCGAGAACATGCCGTAGACCACGGTGCTGCGTACGCGGTCCGACCAGAAATGGCGGTAGGACACATAGCCGGCCAGAACGTCGACCGCGTCCAGGTCGCCCTGGTCATCCACAACGGCATCGAAGTTCGCCAGCACACCCAGATAACGCCCCAGGCCCGAGCCTGCCGTCAGCATGAACTTGAGGTCGTCGCGACCGAAGGGAATCCGCCCGGACAGACTGATGCCGCCACCAACGATGGTGTCGTCCACGCCGTCTTCGCCACGATCCTGGGATTCCAGGGCCCGCAACAGACCGGCGGCAACGAAATCCATGGAGTCCATCTTGAGCGTGTAACGCAGCGCCACGTCTGGGATCGCGTTGTCGTCCGTGGTCGCGTCGCCGGCGATTCGGGTCTCGGGATTCTCCAGCGCGAACTGCAGGGGACCACTGGTGTATCGCAGCATGGGCTGACGAATGAAAACCGTGCTTTCGGTGGGACCGATGAAGTCCAGCGTCTCCGGCAGGGCCGAAACGTTCTGGAAGGTGGACCAGGTCTGCCCGACCAGCCAGTCGCCATAGGTCAGGTAGGCCTGACGCATCCGCGGCACATAGGAGTTGCTGATGGTCTCGTTGCCCTGCGCACTGTTTTGGAAATCCATCTCGACGTAGGCGCCGAGCGTCTCCCCGTTTTCCAGCGTGGTTTCGGTGCGTAGCCAGGTTCGGGTCTGCTTCGCATGCACATCCAGCAGCGTGATGCTGTCACCGCCGTCACTCAAAGGCACGCTGCGCGGGCCGGCGTAATAGTCGCGTCCCAACGGCTCAAGCGAGGCGCTGGGGCGGGCGTCGTAATTCGTAACGAGGGCGTCGATTTTGATATAGCCGCCAATGGTCAGTGCCGTATTCCCGACATCCAGGCGCACCGCGTGAGCGGCCGGCGCGAATAGAACGGTCATAGCGGTGCATGCAGCAAGGTGCTGGGCCCGAAACATGGATTCTCTCCCCAATGAACTGAGGGCTAGCCTCGGGCTTCTCGCGGAGCGGGTCTATTAGCCCTTGGTCGTAGGGCCGACCATCGTCGAATGGGCGTCCCCCACGGCCGGTCGTACAGTGGCCAACCCTTCGCGACAGACGAACTGCACTCATGACCGAGGAGATGCGAGTACCCGTTCCGGACTCGATGGCCGCCAGCGCCTGGACCGACAACGCGCGCTACGAGGCGCTGTACCAGCAGTCCGTGGAGGACCCCGAGGGCTTCTGGGCCGAGCAGGGCCGGCGGCTGGACTGGCTGCGGCCCTACTCCCAGGTCAAGGACGTCAGCTACACGCTGGGCGATGTGCACATCCGCTGGTATGCCGATGGCCAGCTCAATGTCGCCGCCAACTGCATCGACCGCCACCTCGAAACCCGTGGCGACAAGACCGCCATCCTCTGGGAGGGCGACGAGCCCGACCAGCACAAGGCCATCAGCTACCGCGAGCTGTACACCGAGGTCTGCCGGCTGGCCAACGGCCTGCGCGCGCTGGGCGTGGGCAAGGGCGACGTGGTCACCATCTACATGCCCATGGTCCCCGAGGCCGCCTACGCCATGCTGGCCTGCGCCCGCATCGGCGCCATCCACTCCGTGGTCTTTGGCGGCTTCTCGCCCGAGGCGCTGGCCCAGCGCATCGTCGATGGCCACTCCTCGCTGGTCATCACCGCCGACGAGGGCATCCGCGGCGGCAAGCGCATCCCCCTCAAGGCCAATGTGGACCGCGCGCTTGCGGTCGAGGGCACCGACTGCGTCGAGCGCGTGCTGGTGCTGCGCTATACCGGCGAAGGCCCGGCGGCGCAGCCGCGCGACGTCGATTACGCCACGCTGGTCGGCGAGCAGGACGGCCATTGCGAGCCCGCGGTGATGGACGCCGAGGACCCGCTCTTCATCCTGTACACCTCCGGCTCCACCGGCAAGCCCAAGGGCGTGCTGCACACCACCGGCGGCTATCTGGTCTACGCCGCGCTGACCCATGAGCAGGTCTTCGACTACCACGAGGACGACATCTACTGGTGCAGCGCCGATGTGGGCTGGGTCACCGGCCACAGCTACATCGTCTACGGCCCCCTGGCCAATGGCGCCACCACGCTGATGTTTGAGGGCGTGCCCACCTACCCCGATGCCGGCCGCTTCTGGCAGGTCTGCGACAAGCACCAGGTCAGCATCTTCTACACCGCGCCCACGGCCATCCGCGCCTTGATGCGCGAGGGCGATGCGCCGGTGCAGGCCACCAACCGCGGCAGCCTGCGCCTGCTAGGCAGCGTCGGCGAGCCCATCAACCCCGAGGCCTGGAACTGGTACCACCGCGTCGTCGGCGACGGCCGCTGCCCCATCGTCGACACCTGGTGGCAGACCGAGACCGGCGGCATCCTGATCACGCCGCTGCCCGGCGCCACCGACCTCAAGCCCGGCTCGGCCACCCGGCCCTTCTTCGGCATCCGCCCGGCGCTGGTCGACGACCAGGGGCAGACGCTGGAGGGCGAGGCCGCCGGCAACCTGGTCATCCTCGACTCCTGGCCGGGGCAGATGCGCAGTGTCTACGGCGACCACGAGCGCTTCGAGCAGACCTACTTCTCCACCTTCCCCGGCCGCTATTTCAGCGGCGACGGCGCGCGCCGCGACGCCGACGGCTATTACTGGATCACCGGCCGGGTCGATGACGTGCTCAACGTCTCCGGCCACCGCCTGGGCACCGCCGAGATCGAGTCGGCGCTGGTCGCCCACCCGCAAACGGCCGAGGCTGCCGTCGTCGGCTACCCGCACGACGTCAAAGGCCAGGGCATCTATGTCTATGTGACGCTCAAGGCCGGGGTCGAGGCCAGCGATGCGCTGCGCGACGAACTGCGCGCCTGGGTGCGCAAGGAAATCGGCCCCATCGCCACGCCTGATGTGCTGCAGTGGGCCCCGGCCCTGCCCAAGACCCGCTCCGGCAAGATCATGCGCCGCATCCTGCGCAAGATCGCCGAGAACGAATACCAGGCTCTTGGCGACACCTCCACGCTGGCCGACCCTGCCGTCGTCGACGACCTCATCGCCGAACACCAGCGGCTGGTCGACGCCGGCTGAGGCTGTAATCGCCGGTTGCGGTCAGACCCGGGCCGCGACCGGCGTGCCGCCAAGTGGCGGCGCCCGCTAGCGCAACGCCATCGCGCCGCCTTCCAGTCGGCCACCAAACGGCGAGCCTACGCCGAGCCCGTTGCGTCCGACGCCACCTGCCCATCGCCGCGGCGACCATATTCGCGACACCGGGCCTGTCCGCCGCGGCTGGCGGCCGCCGCGGCACGTCATTAAACTCGCGGCGAAGACACGGCGACGAAGAGCTCATCGAGGCGGAGCATGGAGGTGGGATAGCTCCAGGACGCCAAAGCCCACCGGGCGACCATGCCCACCGGATCATTCGTGTTTCCTCAAACCTTTGTCGGGGCCATGCGAAATTTCTTGTCGGCAAGCCGTGAAGGGTCGAGTGATGGCACACGGCCGCTCCCCACCACCCTGATACCGCTGGCAGTGCTGGTGGTGGGGCTGTGCGCCACGGTGCTGGTGTCATATCAGTTGGCGTCTGTCGCAAAGCAACGGGATCGGGCGGCGTTTGATCGCCATGTTCAGCGCGAGCACAACGCCATCCTGAGCCGCACGGAAACCTACACCGCGCTGCTGCACGGCACCGCCGGCCTGTTGGTCAGCGATTCGGCTGAGGTCACGGCGGCCACGTTTCGGGCTTACGTCGACGAACTGCAGCTTCGTGATCGGTATCCCGGCCTGCTGGGGATCGGGTTCTCGCAGCGGGTCTCGCCGGATGATGAGCAGGCCGTCGTTGCAGACATGCAGGCCCAGGGCTTTGCCGATTTTCGCATCTGGCCCGAGACGAGCCAGGCGGAACGCACGACGATCCGGTATCTGGAGCCGCTCGATGTGCGCAACCGGGCCGCGGTCGGCTTCGACATGTACACTGAAGCAATCCGCCGCGAAGCCATGCAGCGGGCGCGGGATGAAGGCACCTCGGCAACGTCCGGCAAGGTGACGCTGGTTCAGGAAATCGACGAAGAGAAGCAACCCGGGTTTCTGATTTACCTGCCGGTCTATGACCGCCCCGCGACCGCGACGCGCGAAGAGCGACGGCGGGCGCTTCGCGGTTATGCCTACAGCCCGATCCGGGCGTGGGATTTTTTCCGCAGCATCGAGCAGGACACGAATCAGCCATCGGTGACCATGGCGGTTTACGACGGGTCCGGTGTCGATCCCGACCGTCGGCTGTTCCAATCCGACGAGAACCAGGCTGCCAACGGCGATGCGCGTTTCCGCAGCGTGCGCACAATCGAGATCGCCGGCCGACCGTGGACCATCGTCATCGATTCCACGCCCGAGTTCTTCTCGTCTTTGCAGGGCAACCTCATTCCGGCCGTCGCGATCATCGGCGCGATATTGACCTTGATCTTGACGACGCTGCTGTGGCGGGACGAGCGCTTGCGGGCCGAAGCCAGCCGCGCTCGCATGTATGCGGAGGCCACTCTGCGCACAAGCCCGGTGCCGCTATTGGTGCTGGAAAAAAACCTGCGGGTGGTCACGGCCAATGAGGCGTTCTATGCCCGCTTCCAGGTCAATGCCGCGGAGACGGAAGGCGAGCTCATTTACGCACTGGGCAGTGGCCAGTGGAATATCCCCGGCCTTCGCGATTTGCTGGACGACATCCTGCGCACGCATTCGTCGTTCGACGACTATGAAGTCGAGCACGACTTCGAGCATATCGGCCCACGGGTGATGCTTCTGAATGCGCGGCGCATGGAGGTCGAGCACGGGGGGGCGGAACGCATCATCCTGGTGATAGAGGACATCACCGAGCGCAAGCGCGCCGAGGAGCAGCTGCAGAGGGAGCGGGACTTGCTCAGCGTGACGCTCTCCAGCATCGGGGATGCCGTGATCACCACGGATACCGCGGGGGTGATCACAAACCTGAATTTTGTGGCGGAGTCGCTGACAGGCTGGACGAGCGCTGAGGCCGCGGGACAGCCCCTGGAAAACGTGTTTCGCATCGTCAACGAGCAGACGCGTCAAACCGTGGAAAGCCCGGCCGCCAGGGCGCTCAGGGACGGCGTCATCGTGGGACTGGCGAACCACACCATCCTCATCGCCAAGGATGGTACCGAGCTGCCTATAGACGACAGTGCGGCTCCGATTCGTGGCGCCAATGACAGGATCATCGGCTGTGTACTGGTGTTTCGCGATGTATCCGATCGGCGTCAGGCGGAACAGCGCTTACAGCAGAGCGAGCTTCGCTATCGGCTCGTTGGCGATGCCGCCAATGACGCCATTTGGGATTGGAACCTGATTAGCGATGAAGTGACGTGGAATGAGGGAGTCCGGACCCGCTTCGGCTACACGACCGAGCAAGTCGGACCCGACGCTTCATGGTGGGTCGAACACATCCACCCCGAGGACCGGGAACAGGTCGTCGACAGCATCCACGCCGCAATTGATGGTGACGCGGAGCAGTGGCAGCACCAATACCGCTTCCGGCGTAGCGATGGCTCCTATATCCACGTGCTGGATCGAGGTCGAATCCTGCGCACCGACAGTGGCAAGCCCATCCGCATGGTCGGCTCGATGTTCGACCTGACGGAGCGGATCGAGGCCGAAGAGAAATTGCGCGTGCAGGAGGCGCAATATCGCAGCATCTTCCAGTCCACCAGCGACGCCATCCTCATCTTCGATTTCGATGGTCGTCTGATCGAAGTGAATCCTGCCGGGTGCCGCATGCACGGCTATTCCTACGAAGAATTTCTCGGGATACACGGCACGCAGTTCGTTCACCCCCAGGATCACCACAAGTTTGATGATTTCGTCCGTCAGGTGAGAGCGGGCGAAACCTTCCATGTGGAAGCGCAGCACGTCCGCAAGGACGGTCAACCCATCTCGATCCAGGTCACCGGCACGTCCTTCGTGTTCGGCGGTCGCTCGGCACTGCTCGCCGTCGTTCGGGATATCACCGAAGAAAAACGAGCCACCGCCGCCTTAAGGGAAAGTGAAGAGCGCCTGCGCTTCATCATGGACTCGATGCCGCAGAAAATCTTCACCGCCACACCCCGTGGCGATGTGCAATACATGAACCCGATTTGGAGTGAATACACCGGGTTGCCCATAGAAGACATCTTGAATTGGGGCTGGACGCAGTTCATTCACCCCGATGATGTGGATGAGAACGTGCGCGTTTGGCGGCATTCGGTGGAAACCGGTGAGCCTTACCAGTTCGAGCATCGCTTTCGCCGTGCCGACGGCGAGTATCGCTGGCACATCACCCGGGCCCTGCCCATGCGGGACGACGCCGGTCAGACCCTGATGTGGATCGGCTCCAACACCGACATTCAGGATGCCAAGAAGCTGCAGGACGAATTGCGCGGGATCGCCGCGGAGTTGTCTGAGGCCAACCGCCGCAAATCGGAGTTTCTGGCGATCCTGGGTCACGAACTGCGCAACCCGCTCGCCCCCATCCGCACGGGGCTGGAGCTGATGAGCATGATCGCCGACGATCCGGTGCGGATGGAAGTGACCCGCAGCATGATGGAGCGCCAAACTCAGCAGTTGGCGCGTCTCATCGACGACCTGCTGGATGTGTCCCGCATCACGCAGGGCAAACTGCAACTGCGGACGGTGCGCCTCGAGCTGGCTGAGGTCATGCAGAGCGCTGTCGATGCGGCGCGCCCATGCATAGACGAAGCCAGCCACGAGCTCAGGGTCACCCTGCCCTCGCAACCGCTCTATCTGGATGCGGACCCGAACCGGCTGGCTCAGGTTTTCTCGAACCTGCTGAACAATGCCGCCAAATACACCCCCCAGGGCGGTCGCATCTGGCTCTCCGCCGAGCGGCAGCAGCGGGAGGTCGTGGTCACGGTCGGAGACACAGGCATCGGGATTCCCGAGGGGAAGAAAGCGAGCATTTTCGAGATGTTCAGCCAGATTGATCGGCCCCACGAGAGGGGCTACAAAGGGCTGGGAATCGGCCTGACGCTGGTCAAGCGCTTGGTGGAACTGCACGGCGGCAAGGTCGAGGTCCGCAGCGACGGCGAGGGCCAGGGCAGCGAGTTCATCGTCATATTGCCCCTCGTGTTGGCTGAGTCTGCCCCGGATTCGCAAGAACCGGGAAGCGGCGAGTCCGCAGAGCCCACGTCTCGCCTGCGCGTTCTCGTCGTCGACGACAACAAGGCGGCGGCGGACACGCTGGCGATGGTCATCGAGATGCTGGGCAACGAGGTCCGCACAGCGTATGACGGCGTGCAGGGCGTCGAGGCGGCGGAGGCCTTCAAACCTGACGTGGTGCTGATGGACCTGGGCATGCCCAGGATGAATGGCTACGAGGCCGCAAACAGCATTCGCATGCAGCACTGGGGAAAGCACATGGTGTTGGTCGCACTGACCGGCTGGGGTCAGGAGGAGGACCGGCAGCGAACCCAGAAGGCCGGCTTCGATCACCACCTGGTCAAACCCGCCGAACCTGCCGAGTTGCGCAGCCTGTTTGCCGACTTGGCGGGCCGCACGAGTTAAGACTCGCCCCATTGCCGAGCCTTCCGTGCGTCGGCGACCCGCACGATGCGAAGGGCCAGGGCATCGATGTCTATGTGACGCTCAAGGCCAGCGGCGAGGCCAGCGATGCACTGCGCGACGAGCTGCGCGCCTGGGTGCACAAAGACATCGGCCCCCTCGCCACGCCTGAGGTGCTGCAGGAGGGCGCCGCCTGAGGCTGTACTCGCCGGTGGCGGTCAGACCCGGGCCGCGACCGGCGTCCCCCGGGGGGCGGCGCGCGCTAGCGAAACTCCATCGCGCCGTCCTCGAGCCGGCCGCGGCCCAGCAGCAGGCGGTCGCGGATGTAGTTCTGGTACAGCTTCCACGGCGCCCTGGAGCCCTGCCGCGGCAGGCGGTCCAGCGCGCGGGTCACGTAGCCGGAGCTGAAGTCGATGATCGGCTCCTCGCTCATCGCCGTATCGTGCAGCCGCGGCGTGGCCTGGCGGTAGCCCTGCTTGCGCATGTGGTTCAGCAGGCGGCAGACAAAGGCCGCGGTCAGGTCGGCCTTGAGCGTCCAGGAGGCATTGGTGTAGCCGACCGTGAAGGCGAAATTGGGCACGTCCTGCACCATCATCCCGCGGTAGACGAACACATCGCGCGGCGCGCGCTCCTCGCCGTCGACCACCAGCGTCACGCCGCCAAGAATCTTCAGGTCCAGGCCGGTCGCGCTGACCACGATGTCGGCCGGCAGCTCCTGGCCGGACTGCAGGCGGATGCCGCCGGTGGTGAAGCGCTCGATGCTGTCGGTGACGATCTCGGCGCGGCCCGCGCGCAGCGCGCGAAACAGATCGCCGTTGGGAATCATGCACAGCCGCTGGTCCCAGGGGTCGTAGCGCGGGTTGAAGTGCACATCCACCGGGTAGTTCTCGCCCAGCGCGGCCACCACGCCCTTGCGCAGCAGCTTGCGCATGAAGCGCGGCCGGCGCCGCGACAGGTTGAACAGCAGCATCGACAGCAGCACGTTCTTCCAGCGCGTCAGGCTGTAGGCCCAGCGCTCGGGCAGCACGCGGGCCAGGCCGCGGGCGATGGGGTCGGTATTGGGCAGCGACAGGATGTAGCTGGGCGAGCGCTGCAGCATCGTCACATGGGCGGCCTGCTCGGCCATCGCCGGCACCAGGGTGACCGCCGTGGCGCCGCTGCCGATCACCACCACGCGCTTGCCGGCGTAGTCCAGATCCTCGGGCCAGTGCTGCGGGTGGATCAGCTGCCCCTGGTAATCCTGCGCGCCGGCAAAGTCGGGCTGGTAGCCCTGCTCGTAGTTGTAATAGCCCGAGCAGCACTGCAAAAAGCGGCAGGAAAAGCGCCGCGTCGAACCATCGGGCAGTTCGGCGGTGATCACCCAGCGCGCCTGGGCGCTGGACCATTCGGCATGCACCACCTTGTGCTCGAAGCGGATGTGCCGGTCCACGCCGTGCTCGCGCGCCGCCTCCTCGATATAGCGCTTGATGGCCGGGCCGTCGGCCAGCGCCTTGCCGTCCTTCCAGGGCTTGAAGATGTAGCCCAGCGTGTACATGTCCGAGTCGGAGCGGATGCCGGGGTAGCGGAACAGATCCCAGGTGCCGCCGATGCGCGGCCGCGCCTCCAGCACCACGTAGCGCTCCTGCGGCGCGCGGCGGCTGAGCATGCAGGCGGCGCCAATGCCGGACAGGCCGGCGCCAATGATCAATACGTCAACGTCTTCGACGTCGGCTGCTTCCGGGCTGGCGGACATCGTGTCTCCTCGCGATGCGGCCCCGCGGGCGCAGGGCCGGGCCGTCCTATGGGCTGGGCGCGGTCGGGCGGTTGCTGATCCAGACCGTCTCGTAGGGGGCCAGCTCGATCACATCGGCAATCGATTGGTAGCGGCGGCCCCCGATCAGATTGTGCCATTCATCCATGAGACTGAGGTTGAGGCGATCCAGCCGCAGCCGCGCCGGCGTGCGCCCGACATTGCTGATGCAAAAAATGCTCTGCCGCCGATCCATGCTCTGGCGCCAGAACCCCAGCAACTGCTCCTCGAGGTGCAGCGTGTACTGCGTGGCATTGGGGTGGAAGGCCGGCTGCGCGCGGCGGATGCGGATCAGCTCGCCCAGACGGGCCAGCACCTGCGCCTGATCCGACTCGGCATCGTCCAGCGCGGCGCGCAGGGCGGGGGCCGACCACTGGTGGCGGTTCAGCGAGCGCGGCTTGCCGCTGCGGCGGTAGCGCTCGTGGTCGTTGCCGGTGGCCAGCAGGCTGTGGATATAAAAGGCCGGCAGCCCCTCCAGCCCGAGCATGATCGCGTGGGCGCAGACAAAGCGCTCGCGCTGCAACGCGTCCTCGCCGGCATGGGTGCCGCGCAGCGCATCGAACAGCGCGATGTTGATCTCATAGGGCCGGCGCTCGCCGCCCAGGCTGCGCCAGCTGACCTCGCCGCCGTGGCGCTGCGCGGTGTCGATCAGCGCGCCGACCTCCTGCTCGCTCAGCAGGCCCTCGGCCGGGCGCAGCCCGATGCCGTCGTGCGAGGCCAGAAAGTTCAAAAAGCAGGTGCCGACCTGCGCCGGCGGCATGCTCATCAGCCAGGTCTTCAGGTGCGCGCAGGAGCCCGACCACAGCGTGTGCAGCAACAGCGGCGGCAGCGAGAAGTTGTAGACGATGTGCGCCTCGTTGCCGTTGCCGAAATAGGACAGGTTCTCGCGGTTGGGGATGTTGGTCTCGGTCACCAGGATGGTGTCCGGGTCGCGCGCCTCCAGCAGCGTGCGCAGCAGGCGCACGATCTCGTGCGTCTGCGGCAGGTTCAGGCAGGTGGTGCCGGCCTCCTTCCACAGGAAGGCCACCGCATCCAGGCGGAAGGCCCGCACGCCGTGCTCGAGCTGGCGCGCCAGGATGCGCACGAACTCCTCCAGCACCTTCGGCTTGCGAAAGTCCAGGTCCACCTGATCATGCGAGAAGGTGCACCACACCTGCGCCAGCCCGCGGGCGGTCGAGGTGGGCCGGCGCAGATCCGAGGTCCGCGGCCGCACCACCGCCGACAGGTCCTCGTCGGCGTCGATGCTGCGAAAGTAATCGGCGCCCTCGCCCTCGCCCTGGCAGAAGGCCTTGAACCAGGGGTGCTCGGCCGAGCAGTGGTTGATCACCAGGTCGGCCATCACGCGGTGGCTGTCGGCAATGGCGCGGATGTCCGCCCACTCACCCAGCGCCGGCTGCACGGTGTCGTAATCGGTTACGGCAAAGCCATGATCCGAGGAATAGGGAAAAAACGGCAGGATGTGCACGCCGGAGAGCAGGCCGGCGAAGGGCCCGTCCAGCAGCCCGCGCAGCGTGCGCAGCGGCGCCTCGTCCGGGTCCGCCACGCTGTCGCCGTAGCAGATCATCCACACGTCGCCGGCGCCCCAGAGGTTGCGCGGCCGTGGCTCGACCTCCTGCCGCGGGTCCAGCGCCATCGGCTGGCACAGGCGCGCGGCCAGGGCCGCCGCGTCCTGCTCGGGGTAGATGCGTTGCAGATGCGCCGCGAGGCGCTCGCCCAGGGTGGCGTGGCCGTGTTGCATCGGCGCTAGGCCTCGTCGTCGGCGCGCACCGCCTCGCGGACCTCGCCGAGCACGCCCGGCAGCGCGCTGCGCACCCGGTTCCAGCTGGGCACGAAAGGCTGCTCCATGGGGTTGGCCAGAAAGTGCTGGCCGGCCAGCACGATGTTGTGGGCAAAGGTCTCTACGGCCTGCTCCTCGGCGTGGATGTCGACCTGCAGGCCATTGAGCATCGCGTCGTTGGCGTAGACCTCGATGTAGTCCAGCGCCATGCGGTAGTAGGTGGCCTTGATTGAGCGGAAGTGCTCCGAGGTAAACACCACCCCATTGGTCGCCAGCTTGCGGTAGAAGGCCTTGATGATGTCGATGGCCATCTTCGACAGGCCGCGCGAGACATCCTCGGCCGACAGCTCCTGGTGCTTGTGGTCGTAGGCCTCGGCCACGTCCACTTGGCAGATGCGGTTGGCCGCGTAGTTGCGGTACATCTCCGACAGCACGCCGATCTCCAGGCCCCAGTCGGTGGGGATGCGCAGGTTCTCCACCACATCGGTGCGCATCGCAAACTCGCCGGCCAGCGAGTAGCGAAAGCTGTCCATGAACTCCAGATAGGGCAGCGGCCCGAACACCGTACGCAGCGTGCGGATCAGCGGGCTGACCAGCAGGCGGCAGACCCGCCCGTTCAACCGCTCGTTGGCAATGCGCGAATAAAAGCCCTTGCAGAACTGGTAGTTGAAGGCCGGGTTGGCCACCGGGTAGATCAGCCGCGCCAGCAGCGAGCGGTCATAGGTCAGGATGTCGCAGTCGTGCAGCGCCACCGCGCCCGGCCGCTCGGTGGCCAGCAGAAAGCCCAGGCAATACCAGACATTGCGCCCCTTGCCCGGCTCGTCCGGCGCCAGGCCCTCGGCCTGCAGGCGCTGGTGGATGGCCGACAGCCGCGGCCCGTCGTTCCACAGCACATGGTGCTGCTGCGGCAACTGGCCAAAAAAGCGCCGCGCATGGGCGTATTGCTTGGCATCGGCCCGATCCAGGCCGATGATGATCTGGTCCAGGTAATCGACCGCCTTGAGCTCCTCGACGATGCGGTGAATCGCCGGGCCCTCCAGCTCCGAATACAGGCAGGGCAGCACCAGCGACAGGGCGCGCTTGCGGCCGAAGTCGCGCAGCTCGGCCTCGAAGGCCTCGACCGGGCGGTTGCCCAGGCGGTGCAGCGTGCTGATGACGCCGTTTTGGTAGAAGTCGCTCACGCCGCTCGCAGCTCCCCGTCGTGCAACAGTTGCAGGATGGCACGGCACCAGCCCGCGGGGCCCGCGGCCGGCGCCGTGCGGGCATGCGCCGGCTGCGCCGGGCGCTGCCAGCCGCCCGCCTCACCGGCCTCCGGGCCGGCCTGGGCATTGGGCACCCAGATCGCGATGTCGGCCGCGGCCAGCATCGCCACGTCGTTAGGCCGGTCGCCCAGGGCGACCAGCGTGGCCTGCGGCGCCAGCCGCTCGCGCAGCGCCTGTGCGGCGCGGCCCTTGTCGCAATCGCCGAGCACATGCACGAAGCGGCCGCCGACCAGCACATTGCAGCCCAGCGGTGCCAGTTCGGCGCGCAGCGCGGCGATGCGCTCGGGCGCGTCCTGCCACAGCAGCGGCTCGCTCCAGGCCCGCGTGGCCGCCAACCGCGCCTGCTCGGCCGACAGGCCGGTCTGGGCCTGCACGCCGGCTTCCCCCAGCGCGCGGAAGCTTTGGTAGCGGTAGCGCGCCGCGCAGCCCTGCGCCTCGAGCAGCGCGCACAGCTCCGCGCGGCTGCGCCCGAGCACGATGCGGGCGCCGTCGGCCAGGTGCACACAGGAGCCGTTTTCGACAATCAGCGGCGCCGAGACGCCCATCTGCGCCTGCAGCGCCTGCGACTCCGCGTAGGTCTTGCTGGTGTTGAAGACCACCGGGATGCCGGCCGCCGCCAGCGCGGCCAGCGCCGGCTGCGCCGGCCGCCAGTCATAGCTGTGGTGGTCGAGCAATGTGCCGTCGAGGTCGGTAATGACGAGCGCCTTCATGACAGCCGGGCCACATGCACGGAATGGGCCAAGTCCAGCTCCAGCAGCGCGTCGGCCTGCTCCGGCAGGCGCTGCAGCGTGTGCCGGGTCAGCCGCTCGTAGTGGTCCAGAAAGCGCTGCAGCGCCGCCGGCTCCAGCAGCGGCGCGCGCCCGTCCGGCGCCGCGGCCGCGGTTTCGCGCTCCTGCTGCGCGCGCCAATCGTGCACGGCCTCCCAACCCGGCACCCGCAGCATTACCAGCGCATCGCAATCGCCCCACCAATGCGCATAGGGGCCGGCGAGCTGTGCGTTGACCCAGGCCCGCCAGCGGCCGTCGGCGTCTTCGCGGGCCTCCAGCGCATTGCAGGGCCGGGCGAGCTGCGCCGCCGCCTGCGGCGGTGTGCCCACACACCAGCCCTCGAACAGCAGCAGGTCCACCGGGCCGGCTTGCGTCCGTGCCGCGGTGGCGTCGATGCGCTCGTCGCCGGCCTTGTCGAAGGTGGGCAGCGCCTGCTCCGCGCCGGCTGCCAGTCGCGGCAGATCGCGCAGCAGGCGCCGGCCCAGCGCCACGTCGTGCGTGCCCGGCACGCCGCGAGTGGCCAGCAGCGGGTGCACCCGCGCCGCCAGTTCCGCGCGGGCGGCGCGGCCGAGGTAGCAATCATCCAGCGACAGCGTGGCCACGCGCAGGCCGCGGCGGCCCAGCTCGGCGGCCAGCCAGCGGGCCAGCGTGCTCTTACCGGAGCCCTGCGCCCCGTTGATGCCGACCACCCGTGCACCGGCGCGCTGGCGCGCCTGCAGCCAGTCGGCGAGTTCGGCATAGGCCTGGACGGTGGCCGGCGCCAGCATGGGCATTCCGCGCGGGGACCTGGGAGCATTCTTCCACGGCCCGGCCGTGACCCGCAGCCGCCGCACCTGTCCCTAGCTCTGGCCCGCCCCTAGCGTCAGGGCTTGTGCCGCCGCGGCCGGCTCAGGCGGCGCTGGTCTGGCCCGCCGCGCCGGCCCATTCCGCGGCCAGCAGCCCGGCCTTGCGCGGCAGGCCCCAGCGATAGCCGCCCAGCGCGCCGCTGGCGCGGATCACCCGATGACAGGGGATCAGCAGCGCCACCGGGTTGGCGCCCACGGCATTGCCCACCGCACGGGCGGCGCCGGCGGGCAGGCCCAGGCCGCGGGCGATGGCGGCGTAGGTGCGCAGGCTGCCCGGCGGGATGGCCAGCAGCGCGCGCCAGACCTGCACCTGGAAGTTGGTGCCGCGCACGGCCAGCGCCAGGCGCAGCGGGCGCGACGCGCCAGCGCCCGCTCCCGTCCGCGCCGGTGTGGACGCTTGCGCGGGCGCCGCGAACAGCGCATCGGCGGTGGCCTGCACCCGCGCCGGGTCCTCGACCAGCGTGGCCTGGGGCCATTGCGCGGCCAAGGCCGCGGCGGCGGGCGTGGCCTCCTGCGGATCGACGAACTGCAGGTGGCAGATGCCGCGCGCCGTCTGGCCCAGGCGCAGCGGCCCCCAGGGCGAATCGACCTGGCCATAGGCGATCTGGACCCCGGCGCCGGCGGCCCGCAGTTGCGCCGGCGTCAGCGCCTCCAGCGTCACGGTCAGGTCATGCAGCCGCGACACGCTGGAAAAGCCGCTGGCCTCGCTCAGCGCCAGCAGCGAGCCGCCCGCGGTGCCCTCGGCATCCAGGCGCGCCCGCAGGGCCTCGCGGCTGAGCACGCGCGCAAACTGGCTGGGGCTGAGCCCGGTATAGGCCGAAAACTCGCGTTGCAGCTGGAAGGGGCTGCAGCCCACCTGCTGCGCCAGCAATTCCAGACGGGCCGCGGCGGGCCCCTGCTCCAGCAGCAGCGCAATGGCGTGTTCGCAACGCTGGTAGGCGGCATCCTGGCTCATGACGGATTCGGGGGGTCAGGCTTGCGACCAGCCTAGGCAGCGCGCCGGGGCGAAACAATCCGATTCTTGCAGCGGCCGCAACGGCGCCGCGAAGGCCGGCCCGACCTCGGGCCGGCGCTATGCTCAAGCATGCTCCGCGCCGCGCAGCCGCTGCCAGCCCAGCACCGCCAGCAGCACCGCCGCCCCGCACAGAATGCCGAAGAGGGCGTTGTACAGGCTGCTCAGCAGCAGCGGCGCCAGGCCACCCAGCGTCCAGCCCGGCGGCAGCACCGCCCAGGCCGCGAAGGCATGCTCCACCGGCGCCAGGCCGTGCACCAGGATGCCGCCGCCCACCAGGAACATGGCCGCGGTGCCCAGCACCGACAGCAGCGTCATCAGCCGCGGCGCGGCCGCCAGCAGCAGGTGCCCACAGCGCTGCGCCAGCGCCCCGGGCCGGCGCGCCAGGGCCGCGCCGGCGTCGTCGATCTTGACGATGCCCGCCACCAGGCCATAGACGAAGACCGTCATCAGCGCCGCAATGGCCGACAGCACCAGCAGCCGGGTCAGGAAGGGCTCGGCGGCCACCGTGCCCAGGGCGATGACGATGATCTCGGCGGACAGGATGAAGTCGGTGCGGATCGCGCCGCGGATCTTGTCGCGCTCGAAGACCAGCAGGTCCTCGGCCGAGCGGGCCGCCGCCTCGAGCATCGCGCGGTGCTCGGCGCTGCGCTCGGCCGGCGGGTGCAGCCAGCGGTGGGCCAGCTTTTCCACGCCCTCGAAGCACAGGTACAGCCCGCCCAGCATCAGCAGCGGCAGCACGGCCCAGGGCGCCAAGGCGCTGATGGCCAGTGCCGCGGGCACCAGAATCAGCTTGTTGCGCGCGGAACCCTTGGCCACCGTCCAGATCACCGGCAGCTCGCGCTCGGCGCGCAGGCCGGTGAGCTGGTTGGCGTTAAGCGCCAGATCGTCGCCGAGCACACCGGCGGTCTTGGCCGTGGCCTTCTTGGTCATCAGCGCCACGTCGTCGAGCAGCGTAGCGATGTCGTCGAGCAAGGTCAGCAGGCTGGCGCCGGCCATGGGCAGTCCCCCTCAGGTGGCGGCCGGCGCAGTGCCGGCGGCAGGCGGCGATTGTGCCGCAGCGGGCGGGTCGACGCGCAGCAGCACCTTGCCCACATTGCGCCGCGCCTCGATGTAGGCGTGGGCCTCGCCGGCCTCGGCCAGGGCGAACACACGATCGACCCGGGGCTGCAGGCGCCCCGCGGCCACGCCCTCGAGCACCGGCGCCATCCAGCGCCGGAACAGCGTGGCCTGTTCGTACATCGCGTGGATGTTGATGCCGTACACGCCCCGATTGCCCGGGATCAGCCGCGCCGGGTGGAACCAGGGCGCCTGCGCGAACAGCCGCGCCAGACCCAGCTTGCCGCGCAGGCCGGGGGCCGAGGCGCCGGAGATGCCGTACATGCCGAGCCGGCCGCTGGGCCGCAGCACCGCCAGGCTGCGCTTCCAGTGCGCGCCGCCGATAGGGTCCAGCACCAGGTCCACGCCGGCGCCCCCGGTGCGCTGGCGCACCGCCGCCACGAAATCCTCGCGGCGATAGTCGATGGGCTCTGCCAGGCCGCGCTCGCGCAGCAGCGCATGCTTGCCGGCGCTGGCCGTGCCCAGCACCTGGGCGCCGCGCTGCTGCGCAAGCTCCAGCGCGGCCAGGCCCACACCGCCGCCGACGTTGTGGATCAGCAGCGTGTCGCCAGCAGCCAGCCCGCCCATCGCCAGCAGGCCGGCGGCGGTGATGTAGTTCAGCGGGATGGCCGCGGCCACGTCCAGCGCCAGCCCCGGCGGCAGCGGCCAGAGGTAGTCCACGCCGACCACCGCGGTCTGTGCGTAGCCGCCAAAATTGGTCAGCGCCAGCACCTCGCGGTCCAGCCATGCCGGGTCGACCCCCTCGCCCACGGCGCTGACCCGACCGCTGACCTCGTAACCCACGACACTGGGCGCGGGCGGCGCGCCGGGGTACAGGCCCTGCCGGGCCAGGATGTCGGCGAAGTTGATGCCCGCGTAGGCCACCGCAATCGCCACCTCGCCGGCGCCCGGCCGCGGCGTTTCGCGCTCACAGAGCACCAGGTTCTCGGGGCCGCCATTGCGGCGAATCTCACAGGCTTGCATGGCTCCTCCCGGGTTGGGCCGGCGCCGGCAGGCATGGTCATGCCAACTGGCCGGCGGCCGCGCTGGCTGCGTAGTGTGGCACTCCCTCTCCCCCCAAGGACAGCGATGAGCGACTCCCCCGTATGCGTGATTACCGGCGTGGGTCCGGGCAACGGCTGGGCGCTGACGCGGCGCTTTGCCCAGGCCGGCTACCGCGTGGCCATGCTGGCCCGCGACCAGGAGCGGCTGGCCAGCTATGCCGCGCAGTGCGCCCAGGCCCAGGCCTTCCCCTGCGACGTGAGCGACCCCGAAACGCTGCAGCAGACGCTGGCCCGCGTGGCCGAGACGCTGGGGCCGGTGCACACGCTGATCCACAATGCCGGCGCCGGCGTGTTCAAGCGCTACGACGAGATCACGCTGGAGGAAATGGAGCAGACCTGGCGCATCAACACGCTGGCGCTGCTGGTGGCGGCGCAGGCCCTGGCGCCGCCGATGTGTGCCGCCGGCGAAGGCAACATCCTGGTCATCGGCGCCACCGCGGCCTTGCGCGGCAAGCCGCAGACGGCCGGCTTTGCCGCCGCCAAGGCCGCGCAGCGCAGCCTGGCGCAGTCGTTGGCGCGCACGCTGGGCCCGCAGGGCGTGCACGTGGCCTATGTGGTCATCGATGGCGTCGTGGACCTGCCGCGCACCCGCCAGGCCCTGCCGGACAAGCCCGACGATTTCTTCCTGGCCCCGGAGGACATCGCCGAATCGGTACACGCGCTCAGCGCCCAGCCGCGCTCGGCCTGGAGCTTCGAACTGGACCTGCGCCCCTACGGCGAATCCTGGTAGCACCCGGCGGCCGCGCACGCCGCGGCGCGCCACCGCATGCCAGCCCAGGCCGCCCAAAGGCAACCTGGTCCGCCCGGCGTCGGGCTGCAACACCGCTGTTACAAAGTTGTCATGCGGGCCTTCTACTGTGATCGGATTCTCAAAACGACCACAGCCGCATGAAAACCGCACTGCCTTTCGAACTCGTCCTCAACCGTCGCCAGATGCTCAAGGGTGGCGCGAGCCTGGGTGCCGCCGGCACCGTGCTTGGCACACTGGGCCTGACGGCCTGCAACGGCGGCCGCAATGCGCCCGCCGAGCTGGGCTTTGCCGCCGTCGCGGCCAGCAAGGCCGACGTCGTCACGCTGCCGCCGGGCTACGCCGCCCGCGTGGTCTACGCGCTGGGCGACCCGCTGGACGAGAACACCCCGGACTACGCCAACGACGGCAGCGAGGCGGATTTCGCCACCCGCGCCGGCGACCACCACGACGGCATGGGCTATTACCCGCTGCCCTGGGGCAGCGAGGCTTCGGATAACGGCCTGCTGGTGATGAACCACGAGAACATTACCGAGGCCTATCTGCACCCGAATGGCCCCACCGCCGTGGACGGCCAGCGCCCCGCCGCCGAGGTGCGCAAGGAGATCAGCGCCCACGGCATCAGCGTCGTCGAGGTGGCCCGCGACGGCCGCAGCTACGCCACGGTGCGCGACTCGCTGTTCAATCGCCGCATCACGCCGAACACGCCGATGCGCCTGGCCGGGCCGGTGGCCGGCAGCGCCTTCGTGCAGACCGCCTTCGACCCCAACGGCCTGCGCAGCCGCGGCACGCTGAATAACTGCGCCAATGGCTACACGCCCTGGGGCACCTACCTGACCTGCGAAGAAAACTGGCATGGCTACTTCGTGACGCAGGAGGCCGAGCCGCCGCGCGAGAAGAGCCGCTACGGCATCGACGACGCCAGCAACTACGGCTGGGAAACCGCCGCCGGCGCCGCCGACGAGCAGGCCGATGAGTTCCGCCGCTGGGACACCACGCCGACCGGCGCCGACGCCACCCAGGACTACCGCAACGAAGCGAATACCTTTGGCTGGATCGTCGAAATCGACCCCTACGACCCGGACTCGACGCCGATCAAGCGCACCGCGCTCGGCCGCTTCCGCCACGAGGGCTGCTGGCCCAGCCGGGCGCTGCCCGGGCAGCCGCTCGGCTTCTACATGGGCGACGACGCCCGCGGCGACTACATCTACAAGTTCGTCACGGCCGCCGCCTATCAGCCCGGCCTGTCCGACGGCCGCATGCTCGACGAGGGCACGCTGTACGTCGCCCGCTTCGACGAGAACGGCCGCGGCCAGTGGCTGCCGCTGACGCTGGACGACCCGCGGCTGGCCGAGGCCTTCGGCAGCCAGGCGGAGCTGCTGGTGAACACCCGCACGGCCGCCGACCTGGTGGGCGCCACGCCGATGGATCGCCCGGAATGGGGCGCCGTCGACCCGCGCAGCGGCGAGGTCTACATGACGCTGACCAACAACCGCAATCGCGGCCAGGTGGCCGGCCAGGAGGTGGACGCCGCCAACCCGCGCGACTACGAGCGCGGCGACGGCGACGCCACGACCGACGGCAACACGCACGGCCACATCATCCGCTGGCGTGAGGACGGCGACCGCGCCGACGCCACCGGTTTCACCTGGGACATCTACGTCTTCGGCTCGCCGGCCGATGCGCAGGCCGAGGTCAATGTCTCCGGCCTGGACGAAAGCAACGCCCTCTCCAGCCCGGACGGGCTGTGGTTCGACCCGCGCCGGGCCAATGGCCTGCTGTGGATTCAGACCGACGACAGCGCCCTGGCCGACTTCACCAACAACCAGATGCTGGCCGCCGTGCCGGGCACGGTCGGCGACGGCAGCGCCGTGGCCATCGGCGAGCAGATCAGCTATGTCGGCGCCGCGCCGGGCGGCGACCTGCGTCGCTTCTGCGTGGGCCCGGTGGAGTGCGAGATCACCGGCATCGCCACCACGCCGGACGGCCGCGCGATGTTTATCAACATCCAGCACCCGGGCGAACGCGGCGACGCCAGCGCGCCAACCAGCAGCTGGCCGGCGGCCGGCGGCGATGCCACGGCGACCCCGGCGGCCGGCGCCCGCCCGCGCTCGGCCACCATCGTCATCACCCGCAACGATGGCGGCGTGATCGGCGAATAGGCCCGCCGGCAACGATTACGGGGCGGCTTCGGCCGCCCTTTTTTGTGCCCCTCACCTTGGTCAGTGTTGTGCCCAAGGTCATGCGTTTGCGCCTTGTTTGGGGCCGGCGGCGGCCGGACAATCGCCGCATCCCCTGCCCCCGGGCCGCCATGCCCTCGACCGCCGTCAGTCCCCCGCAACGCGCCCTGCTGTTGCTGCCGCCGCTGCTCTCCTGGCTGCTGCCCTGGCTGCTGCTGAGCCTGGCGCTGGCCGGCTGCGCCGGCACGCCGGTGCTGCCGGAGCGGCAGACGGCGGCGACGGCGGTGCATTCGGCCGGGGCGCCGCCCGGTCCGGAGCAGCCAGGTCCGGAGCAGCAACGTCCGGAACAGCCAGGGCCCGAACAGCCAGGATCGGAGCCGGCGGGCGGGGCGCCGCTGCTGCTGGCGCAGGCCGAGGGCGGCAGCGTCAGCGATATCGAGCCGACGGTGGTGGCCGGCGGCCGCCCCAATGTCGTGGGGCAGGACGAGTACAACGACCCCTGGATCGGCTACAACCGGGCGATGTTCCGCTTCAACGACTGGGCCTACCGGAATGCGCTGATTCCGCTGGCGCGCGGCTGGCGCAAGCTGCCCGACCCGGTCGAGGACAGCGTGGGCCGCTTCTTCGCCAACCTGCGCACCCCGATCACGCTGGCCAATCATCTGCTGCAGGGCGAGTGGAAGCAGGCCGGCACGGACCTGGCCCGTTTCACCATCAACAGCACGCTGGGCCTGCTGGGCTTTGCCGACCCGGCGCAAAAGCACTTCGGGCTGGAGCCCGCCGTCGCCGGCTTCGATGACACGCTGCTGCGCTATGGCGTGGACCACGGGCCCTATCTGGTGCTGCCGCTGCTGGGCCCCTCCAGCGCCCGCCAGGCGCCGGCGATGCTGGTCGACATGCTGCTGAACCCGGTGCCCTATCTGGTCGAGCAGCCGGAGGCCAGCGCCCTGCTGGCCATCGACGCGCTGCAGCAGTTCGCGCCGCGCATCGAGCCCTACCCCACGCTGCGCGACAGGGCCGAGGACCCCTATCTGTTCTTTCGCAACATGCACCTGCAGGGCCTGAACCGCGACGCCGCCTACGAGCCGGACGAGTGAAACGCGGCGCCGGCCTGCTGTTGCTGCTGTTCGCGCTGCTGACGGCGGCCGCGGCCTGGCAGGCGCGCGATTTTCGTATCGACGCCTCGGCCGACACACTCCTCGACGAGGCCAATGCGCACTACCTGCGCAGCCGCATCATCGGCCAGCGCTTCGCGCCCCAGGAGTTCGTGCTGCTGGCCTACGCCCCGCGCGAGCATGCGCTGTATTCGGCGCGCAGCTTCGCCACGCTGAGCGAGCTGGACCAGCGGCTGTCGGAGCTGGAGCGCGTGGAAAGCGTGCGTTCGCTGGTCAGCGTGCCGCTGCTGCAGCTGGGCGGGGTCGGGCTCGACGCGCAGGCCGACTATGCGGGCATGACCGTGCGCCAGCAGGGCTACAGCCCGGCGCAGGTGCAGCGGGTGATGCAGGGCCACCCCATCTACGAGGGCTTGCTGGTCAATGCGCGGGGCACGGCCACGGCCCTGCAGGTGCTGTTCCGGCCCGAGCCTGAGCTGGCCGAGCTCGAGGGCCGCATCGTCGCCATCGAGGCGCAGCGCCTGGACGGCGAGCTAAACGCTGAGCAGCGCGCGGAACTGGCCGAGCTGCAAGCCCGGGCCGCCCCGCTGCGGCGCGCGCTGGACCGCCAGCGCTACGCCGAGATCGCGCAAATCCGCGCCATCGCCGCCGACTACGAGGACGAGGCCGACCTGGTGCTCGGCGGCGCGCACGTGCTGGGCCAGCAGTTGATCGAGATCATTCGCGCGGACCTGCTGGTCTTCGGCGCGGCCATCGCGGCCGTCATCGCCCTACTGTTGCTGCTGGTGTTTCGCAGCCTGCGCTGGGTGCTGATCCCGCTGCTGTGCTGCGGCGTCAGCCTGACGCTGACGCTGGGGCTGTTCGCGGCGCTGGGCTTTGCCGCCACCGTGATCTCGGCCAACTTCGTCGCGCTGCAGCTGATCCTGACGCTGGCGCTGGTGGTGCACCTGATCGTGCAATACCGCGAGGAGCGCCGCGCACGGCCCGAGGCCGGGCAACCAGAACTGGTACGGGCCACGCTGCGGGCGAAGACGGCGCCGGTGCTCTACGCCGGGCTGACGACCTCGGTGGGCTTCGCCTCGCTGCTGCTCAGCGGCATCGAGCCGGTGGTGGCCTTTGGCTGGATGATGGTGGTGGCCATGGCGGTCTCCATCGCCACCGGCCTGCTGCTGTTCCCGGCGCTGATGCTGCTGGGCCGGCCCGAGCCGGTACGCCGCGAAGCGCGCTGGGCCGGCTGGCTGCTGGGCGGGCTGGCGCGCAGCGCCCGCGCGCCGGCGCTGTGGCTGCTCTTAACACTGGCCTGGCTCGCCGCCGCCGGCCTGGGGGCGCAGCGGCTGAGCGTGGAGAACAGCTTTATCGACTATTTCCGCGCTGACACCCAGGTGCATAAGGAGCTGCGCTGCATCGACCGCGAGCTGGGGGGCACGACGCCGCTGGACATCGTGTACACCGTGCCCGAGTCCGAGCGCCACCCCGACCTGGTGCTGCGTGCGCAAACCATCCAGCGCCTGCAGCGGCTGCACGCGCGACTCGCCGAGCACGAGGCGATGGGCCATGTGCTGTCGGTGGTCAACGTCACGGAGCTGGCGCGCACGCTGAATGCCGGCAAGCCCCTGACCGAGTACGAGCTGACGGCCATCTACTGGCTGCTCGACGACACGCTGCGCGAGAAGCTGGTCGGCAGCTTTTACGCCGAGGATGCGCAGCAGATCCGCATCAGCGCGCGCGTCGCCGACACCACGCCGGGGCTGAACCGGGCGCAGCTGCTGGCCGACATCCGCGCCGACCTGCGCGAAGTGGGCATCGAGGAGTCCCAGGTCAGCCTGAGCAACCTCTTCGTGCTCTATCAGGACCTGCTGCAGCGGCTGTACCGCTCGCAGATCCTGACGCTGGGCGTGGTCTTCGCGGTGCTGGCGCTGGCCTTCGCGCTGATCTTCCGCTCGCCGCGGCTGGCGCTGATCGCGCTGCTGCCCAACCTCGTCGCCACCGGCGGCGTACTGGGGCTGATGGGCTGGGCCGGCATCCCGCTGGATTTCATGACGATGACCATCGCCGCCATCGCGATGGGCATCGCCGTCGACGACACCATCCACTACCTGCACCGCTACCGCGCCGAGGCCCGCCGCGTCGGCCCGCGCGCGGCGGTGGCGGCCACCCACCACAGCGTAGGCCACGCGCTGCTCTACACCACGTTGATCCTGGCCTGCGGTTTCGCCTTGCTGCTGGCCTCGGACTTTTTGCCCAGCGTCTATTTCGGCCTGCTGACCGCGCTGGCGCTGCTGCTGGCGCTGCTGGCCGACCTGACCCTGTTGCCTGCGTTGCTGGCGCGCTGGGGGGGCTTCAGCGAATCGGAGCCGGGCAACCGAAGTCGTTGTCGACCAGCACCTGCCGGTAGCGATCCGGGAAGTTCGTGAACAGCCCGTCCACGCAGCGCGCGGCCATGGCCGCGAGGTCCTCTTCGCTGTTGATCGTGTAGGGGTGGATCGCCAGGCCCAGCGCGTGGGCCTCCTCGACCATCAGCGGGTTCAGCTCGACTTCGGTGGTGTTGGGCCCAATGCCAAAACTGTAACTGGCCGCCAGCGGGGCGGTGAAGGTGGCCCCGGCCGCGTACAGCTGCACCAGCGGCGCCTCGGGCTCCAGCGTGAACACGTTGAGCAGCGAGCTGGGGATGAAGGACTGGATCAACACCTGGCGCTCGGCCAGCATGCCCTCGTAGAGATCGTATTCGGCGATCAGGTCCAGCAGGGTCTGCTCGACGCTGCCGTCGGTGGAGGTGTTGGGCTTGATCTCGATGTAGTACTTGGCGCTTTGTCCGTAGCGCTGGAAGACCTCCTCCAGCGTGGGGATCTGCAGGCCCTCGTACTCCGGCCGGGCCCGCTCGGGGTTGGCCTCGTTGAACCAGGAGCCGAAATCGCAGGTTTTCAGCTGCGCCAGCGTCTTGTCGCTGACGTTGCCGGTGCAGTTCTCGGCCGGGCCGCGCGCCGTGCGGTCCAGCGTGTCGTCGTGGATGCAGACCAGCACGCCGTCGGCGGTGGGCAGCACGTCCTGCTCGATGTACTCGGCCCCCATCTGGATCGCCAGGTCATAGGCCGGGATGGTGTGCTCGGGCGCATGGCCGGAGGCGCCCCGGTGGGCCACGATGACCTGATCGGTCAGCAGTGGCGGCAGCGGGGGGTCGGGCGTGGGCACGGGCGCGGCCGGCATGGGCGCCGGGTCCCCGCCCGCATCATCGCTGAGCGCGGCGGCCATGCGGCCCCCGCCCCCGTCACAGGCGGCCAGCGCCAGGGGCAGCAGCAGCAGGGGCAGGGGCAGGCGCGAACGGGGCATCGACATCGGGGGGCTCCAGGCTCTCGGTGGCAGCCGCTCAGCTTAGCCCAGCCATATGACGAAACCGTGAGGGGTCGCGCAGACCTTCCGGGCATGCCTTGCACGCCGCGCCGCGCCACCGGGCCGCGGGCAAAAAAAAAGCCGCCCGAAGGCGGCTTTCTTGGCCGGCAGCGCTCGCGAAAGCGCCGCGGCGTAGACCCATCAGCGCTTGCTGTACTGCGTCGCGCGACGGGCCTTGTGCAGGCCGACTTTCTTCCGCTCGACCTTCCGCGCATCCCGGGTCAGAAAACCCGAAGCACGCATGATCGGCTTGAAGCTCTCGTCGTAGTCGACCAGCGCACGCGCCAGGCCGTGACGGATCGCACCGGCCTGACCGTTCGGGCCACCGCCCTTGCAGGTCACGTTGATGTCGAAACGCTCTTCGGCGTCCAGCTCGACCAGCGGCTGGCGCACGATCATGCGCGAGGTCGGGCGGCCGAAGAAATCGTCCAGCGGCTTGCCGTTGACGGTGATCGTGCCCGAGCCCGGCTTGATGAATACGCGGGCGGCGGCGGTCTTGCGGCGGCCGGTGCCGTAGCTGTACGTGGTCGACATATCAGTTCAGGTCCAGAGTTTGCGGTTGCTGCGCCTCGTGCGGGTGCTCGGCGCCGCTGTAGATCTTCAGCTTCTTGAACATGGCACGGCCGAGCTTGTTCTTCGGCAGCATGCCCTTGACCGCGGCCTCGAGCACGCGCTCGGGCTTTTCGATCAGTTGCTTGTCCAGGCGGGTGGCGTGCAGGTTACCCGGGCGGCCGCTGTGCCGGTAGTAGAACTTCTGGCTGGCCTTGTTGCCCGTGACCTTGAGCTTGTCCACGTTGACCACGACCACATAATCGCCGGTGTCGACGTGCGGGGTGTAAATCGGCTTGTGCTTGCCGCGCAGACGATGGGCGATATGCGCCGCCATCCGGCCCAGAACCAGGTCGGTGGCGTCGATCAGCAGCCAGTCGCGGCGAACTTCCTGCGCTTTCGCGGAAACGGTGGTCGTCATCGGATCCTCGCTGGACGGCCGCCGGAGGCGCCGCCTTGCGTCGTGGGTATCGGTAAACCGCGAATTGTAGAACGGTTACCAGGCAAAGACAAGCAAGATCCGCGGCTTATTCCGCGAACTCCCACAGCAGCGACAGGCTGGTGGCGGTATCGGTGGCTTCCTCGCCCGCGCCAACCTCGGCGCTGTGGCGAACGTCAAAGCCCAGTTGCGCCCACAGCGCCCCGATGATGGCCAGGCGCAGGCGGGTCTGACCCTCGCTGACGGTGTTGTCGGCGCCGGACTGCACATTGATGCGCTGGCCCAGCTGCAGGCGGTCGCCAAACTTGGTCAGGAAGTTCAGGCCGAGCTCGCCGATGGCCTCCTGGTTCTCGGCCCCGTCCTCCTGCAGCTCCTGCTGGCGCGCACCGGCACCGATTTCCAGATCCAGCGCCGTATCCTCGCGGGCAATCAGCCGGCGGCCATAACCCAGGGTCTGGCTGGTGCTGGTCCGCACCGCACCAAAGAGGTCCTTGCGAAAGTCGACGGTACCGAAGAGGTAATTGGCCTCGTCGATGCGACGCTCGGCCCGCAGGTCCACGCGGTAATTCTCGGCCGTGGTGCGGGTCTCGCTGCGGGTGCTGCCATCGAGCTGCTCGATCTCGACCTCGGTCGCCACCTGCAGCGCCAGGCCGGTGCTCTTGAAGCGCCAGTCGTCGTCGGCCTGGTCGTACACCAGCGTGTATTCCAGATTCTGCGAGCGGCTTTCACTGTTGCCGGAGGTCGCCACGACGCCGGCCGCCAGCTGCCCCTCCCAGGGTCCGTCGATCTGCGCGTCGGTGACATCGGCCGCCCACAGGGCGGAAGCGTGGAGCAGCGCACAGAGCGCGGCGAGCGGCATGGCATGGCGAGTCATCGGCGTATTTTCGCGCATTTGATGCTGCACTGCACACGACGCGGGCCGGGCGCGGCCGGCCCGCCGCTGTGGTTCGGGCGGCACGCCGCTATTCTGCGTGCATGAGCGGCTTTCCCTTCGCGCTGACCGACCGCTGCGTGCGCTGCGGGCTGTGCCTGCCCCATTGCCCCACCTACCGCGATGCACGCAGCGAGGCCGAAGGCCCGCGCGGGCGCATTCAGATCATGGAGTCGGTGGCCGCGGCGCGCATCGAGCTGACGGCCACCGGCGCCGCGCATGTGGACCATTGCCTGGGCTGCGGCCACTGCGCCCGCGTCTGCCCGGCCAAGGTCGATTACCTGACGATACGCGACCACTTCGCCGCGCGCCGGCTCACCCGCTGGCAGCGCGCCAAGTTGGCCCTGCTCAGTCGCCCCGCCTGGGCCGGCCTGCGCCAGCTGCTGGTCGACTTGGCCGCGCGCTGGCCCGCCGCGCTGACGCCGCCGCCGCTGCGGGCCGGCCGCGCGCTGAGCGCCGCGCGCCCCGCGCCCCGTCCCG
>CAKZQS010000015.1 GCA_937141935.1 uncultured Ectothiorhodospiraceae bacterium | reverse complement strand
CGTTCTCGGTCGTCGCAACACCGCGGCTGGTCTCGCCCTCATGGTCCAGGTGAAGCGCGGACTGGATGCCGAGGTGGCGCGGACGGTGATCGAGAGCCTGGCGGCGCGTGAGTTCCTGGTGCTCGACGGCGACTTCTATACCTTCCGCTCCGACGTGATCCGTGACGTCGCCTACTCCACGTTGACCAAGGCCGACCGGGCTCGGGCCCATGCCGGCATCGCCGACTGGATCGCGGCCGGTCACAAGGACGACGAGGAAGCTGGCATCCGGGATGCGGTGGCCAGTCATTATGCGTCGGCCGCCGAGCTGGTGGCCGACATCGGCCCCGTGTCGGGCGTCGCGTCCGACATTCGGACGCGGGCGCTCGACCACCTCGAGCACGCGATCGCTCAAGCCGGACGAGACTTCGCCCCGGGTCTGACCGTGTCGTTGGCCGACCGGGCGCTGGCGCTCCTCGGCGCCGACGACGAGCCCCGGCGGGCGAGCTTGCTCCGTGCCCGCGCCGACGCGCTGGCGGAGTTGTACCGGCTCGAGGAGGCCGAGGCCGACATCGCCGCAGCGCTGGCGGTGGCAGCCGAGGCCGGTGACGCCCGCGGGCAGGCCCGGACGCACTTGGTCGCCGCCAACTTGGCCCGCCACCGTGGCGATCCGTCGGCGGCGATCGATCGTGCCCGCGCCGCGCTCGCCGCCTTCACCGCCGCCGACGACGACCAGGGTCGCTCGGACGCCCTGCGTCAGTTGGGCCAGGCGCAGATCTTCGCGGCCCGTTTCGGCGAGGCCGAAGCGACGCTTCAGCAGGCGCTGACCTGCTCCCAGGCGTTGGCCGATCAGCGCGGCACCGCGTGGGCGCAGCAGCACCTGGCCTGGATCGCCTACGTGGCCGGCGACATCGGAACCGCCGAGCGGCGTCTCGACGATGCCGTCGAGACGTTCGCCGTGCTCGGGGACCACGGTGGGCTCACGTGGTCCCGGGGGCTGCTGGCCTGGGTGCGTTTCCACCAGGGCCGGACCGCGGACGCCGAGGCCATCGCGGCCGAGGTCGGTACCGACGCACTCGAGCGCGGTGAGCGCTGGGGTGCGTCGATGATGGCGGTCCTGCGCGGCCTGATCGCCCTGTGGAGCGGACGAACGGCCGAGGCGGTCTCGGTGCTCGACGCCGCGGCCCGCGACCTGCGAGACATCGACGATCCCTTCGCCACGCTGCAGGCCCTGAGTGCGCTCGGACGGGCGCGCACGATGGCCGGAGATCGCACCGGTGGCGAGCGGGACTTCCAGTTGGCCCGGGAGTTCAACGCAGAACACGGGTCCGAACTCGCGGCGGCCGCGGTGATCGATCTGGTCGAGCTGGGTGCCCTGGTCGAACTCGGCGATGTCGACGCGGCCACGCCACTGGCAACATCGCTGGTCGTCACCGCCGACGACCGTGCTTTTCCGGGCGATCGGGCCTTGTCTTCGGCCCTCGCCGCGCTGCATCGCGACGACGTGGACACCGCCAAGGGGCTGCTGGCCGAGCTGACCGACACCGATCGGGGTTACGCGGTCGCGGTCGACGCGCTGGTCGCGGCCCGGACCGGCGACCTCGAGGTCGCCGTGGCCGCGCCGGCCAGGGTGGCAACCCTGGTCCACACCTACCTCGATCAGGTGATGGCGTCGGTGGCCGCAGCCTTGGCCCACGCGTCTCGCGGAGAGACGGCGGCGGCCGAGCTCGCGCTTCACGACGCCGACGCCCGGGCGGCGAGCACCGAAGACCTGGCGGCGATGGCCATGGTCCGCGTCGTGGCCGCCGAGGTGGCGGCGGCGACCGGTGCCGGGGATCCGGACGCGGCACGAGCCGCGGCCGATGAGGCCGCGGCTCGTGCGCAGACGTCGGGGGCGGGCTGGCAGCGCCTGGCCCGCGCCTTGCAGGACCACCTGGGTCATGCCGTCGAGCTGGGTGGCGACGCCCGCGGCCGTGGCCAGATGACGATTTCCTTTCACAGTTTTGACGAGCTGGACGGCTTGCTGGAACGCCTGGGCTTCGCCGCGCCGCTGTAGCGCTGGCGCGATTCGCGCTAGCATTGTCACGTTCCACGGCTGTCGCAGCCGGCGTTATACGTACTGAGGAGACCCCCCATGACCCGCGCATTGATCAAGGGCCTTTCGCTGGCCGTGTTGCTTATGCCCCTGGCCGGCCAGGCCAAAGTGTCGGAAAAAGAGGCCGATCGCCTCGGCGACGACCTGACCCCGATGGGCGCCGAGAAGGCCGGCAATGCCGACGGCTCGATCCCCGAGTGGGACGGCGGCGCGGAGGGCTTTGACCGCCCCGAAAGCGGCAAGGAGCGGCATTGGGAGTCCTATACCGACATCGTGCCGGACAACAAGCTCTACACCGTGACCGCCGACAACATGGGCGAGTACGAGGAGCTGCTGACCGAAGGCCTGAAGGCCATGCTCAAGCAGTACCCGGACACCTTCGAGATCCCGGTCTACGAGAGCGTGCGCACCGTGTTCGCGCCCGAGGATGTCTACGAGGCGAACAAGGAAAACGCGCTGAACGCCGAGCTGCAGAACAACGGCGAGTCGCTGGTCGGCGCCATCCGCGGCATTCCCTTCCCGATTCCCAAGTCGGGCAAGGAGATCATGTGGAACCACAAGACCCGCTACCGCGGCATTGCGACCACCCGCTACAACACCCAGCTCGCGGTGCAGGAGAACGGCAGCTTCACGCCCTACAAGCTGCGTGAGGACGTGCTGTTCGCCTATGCCCAGCCGGACGCGCAGCCGGAAGACCTGGACAACGTGATGATCTACTTCCTGCAGCTGACGACCTCGCCGCCGCGGCAGGCCGGTCAGGTGCTGCTGGTCCACGAAACGATGGACCAGGTCAAGGAAGCCCGTCGCGCCTGGCTGTACAACCCCGGTCAGCGCCGCGTGCGCCGTGCGCCAAACGTCGCCTATGACAACCCGGGCACCGGCGCCGACGGCCTGCGCACCAACGACCAGCTCGACATGTTCAACGGCGCCACCGATCGCTACACCTGGAAGATCGTCGGCAAGCGCGAACTGCTGATCCCCTACAACGCGGTTCGCCTGGGCGACAGCCGCCTGAAGTACACGGAGATCGCGAAGGCCGGGCACCTGAACCCGGAGTACCTGCGCTACGAGAAGCACCGCGTCTGGGTGGTGGACAGCGAGGTCAACGAGGGCACCAGCCACATCTACAAGCGCCGCACCTTCTATGTCGACGAGGACTCCTGGACGGCCGTGCTCGCCGACATCTACGACAAGCGTGACGAGCTGTGGCGGGTGCAGGAATACCACCAGATCGTAATCCCGTGGACCGCCTCGGTCGGCCCGTCCGCCGGCACCGTCTTTGACCTGCAATCCGGTCGCTACCTCGCGATGGAGATGAGCAACGAGGAGCCGCTGGCCGAGCCCAAGACCTTCGCGTTGGAGCATTTCCGCACCAACAACATGAAGTTCGTCGCTCAGCAACGTTGAGCGGCGCCCTCCGCTTTGTGCAAAGCCCTCCTCGTGAGGGCTTTTTTATGCCGCCGGCTGTCGCGGTATAAAGCTTGCTCCTCCGCGGCGTGTTCCCACCCCTGCTGATGA
Source organism: uncultured Ectothiorhodospiraceae bacterium (assembly GCA_937141935.1). Classification (GTDB taxonomy): domain Bacteria; phylum Pseudomonadota; class Gammaproteobacteria; order Nevskiales; family Oceanococcaceae; genus MS8. The sequence continues at coordinate 16,582 of CAKZQS010000015.1, read as the reverse complement.
GTTGGCTTCCACGCAGCTCGCGGCGACGCCGCTCGTGACGGCGTTGCCCTCCATCCCCCCCTGGCGCCTGCTGCGCAACCTGCTGCTGATTGTCGGCGGCTACTGGCTGGCGGGTCGGCTGGGCCTGATGCTGGCGATTCCGCCCGGCTACGCCACGGCCATCTGGCCGGCGGCCGGGCTTGCCGTGGCCGCGCTGCTGTTGCTGGGCGGGCGTTACTGGCCGGCCGTGGCGCTGGGCTCGACGCTGCTCAATGTCGAGGTCGCGCTGGAGGTCGGCGGCGCGGCGCTGCCGCCGGCGCTGCTGGTCGGCGGCGCCATCGGCATCGGCGCCGGCCTGCAGGCCTGGCTGGCCCAGGCCCTGGTGCGCCGCTATGTGGGCTGGCCCTCGACGCTGGACCAGCCCCGCGATGTGTGGCTGTTCATGCTGCTGGCGGGGCCGCTGGGCTGCCTGCTGAACGGCCTGTGGGGTTCGGCGGTGCTGGCGCTGGCGGGGCAGATCAGCTGGGCGCAGTACCCCTACAGCGCCTGGACTTGGTGGGTCGGCGATGTGATCGGCGTGCTGGTGCTGACGCCGCTGCTGCTGGTGGCCTTGCTGCCCAGCTGGCGGCACCGGCTGCTGGGCATGGCCCTGCCGCTGACGATGCTGTATCTGGCCGTCGTCGTCGCCTTTGTCTACGTCAGTCGCTGGGAGCAGCAGCGCCTGCAGAGCGGCTTTGAGGAGCAGGCCGACCAATTTGTCGATGCGCTGACCGAGGAGCTGCAGCAGTACGCGCTGGTGGCCCAGGCCGTGGCCGCGCACCTGCAGGCCCAGCCCGAGAGCAGCTTTGCGGCCTTCCAGCGCTTCGTCGAGCCCTTCCAGCGCAGCACCGCCGGCGTGCGCGCCTTCGCCTGGTTGCCGCTGCTGGGGCCCGCCGAGCGCGAGGCCTTCGTCGCGCGCGCCCGGCGCGAGGTGCGCGGCGACTATTTCATCTGGGAGCAGGCCGGCGATGGCCTGCGCCGCCCGCGCGGCATGGCCGAATCCTATGCCCCGGTGCTGTACCTGACGCCGATGAGCGACAACCTCGGCGTGTTTGGCTTCGATCCGCTGTCCGACCCGCTGCGCCGCGCCGTCTACCGGCGCGCGCGCGACGAGGGCGAGATTCAGCTCACGCCGCCGCTGCAGCTGGTGCAGGAGCGACGGGCGCAGGGCGGGGCGATTTTCCTGGCGCCGGCCTACCGGCGCAGCGCGGACAGCCTGGTCGAGCGGCGCGCGGCGATCATGGGCTATGTGGCCGTGGCCTGGCGCATCGGCGACATGCTGCAGGCCATCGAGGAGGCGCTGGACGAGGGCCTGCAGGTGCAGATTCGCGACATCAGCACCAGCCCGGCCGAGGAGATGCTGCTGGCGGGCGAGGCGCCCGGGCTGCACCCGCTGCGCTGGACCACGACGCTGGCGGTCGGCGGCCGGGTCTGGGAGCTGCGCTTCGCCTCCACCGCGGCGTTTGGCGCCGGCCCTGGCGCCTGGCAGGCCTGGGCCGTGCTGGCCATCGGCCTGATGCTGACGGCGACGCTGGGCATGTTCCTGCTGGTGGTCACCGGGCGCGCGGCGCAGGAGCGCGAGCGCATGCTGGAGGAGCTGCAACGCTCGAATGCCGAGCTGGAGCAGTTCGCCTATGTGGCCTCGCATGACTTGCAGGAGCCGCTGCGCACCGTGACCAGCTACGTCGAGCTGCTCGAGGAGGAGCTGGGCGACCGGCTCAGCGGCGAGGAGCGCGGCTTCATGCGGGTGGCGGTGCAGGGCGCCCAGCGCATGCAGAACCTGATTCGTGACCTGCTGGCCTATTCGCGGGTCAACCTGGATGCCGACCGCCGCGCCGCGGTGGATCTGGGCGTGGTGCTGGAGCGCGTGCGGCAGGCCCTGGCCGGGCGCATCGCCGAATCCGGGGCCACGATCAGCGTCGAGGGCGAGCGCCCCTTGCCCGTGGTCTGGGCCGATGAGCTGCAAATGACCCAGGTGCTGCAAAACCTGCTGTCGAATGCGCTCAAGTACCGGCGCGCCGACCTGGCGCCGACGGTGCGCATTCGCGTCGCCCGCGAGGGCCGGCAGTGGCATCTGCAGGTTTGCGACAACGGCATCGGCTTCCCGCCGGCCGAGGCCAGCCGCCTGTTCGAGCCTTTCCACCGCGTGCAGCCGCGCGGCGAGTACGAGGGCACCGGCATCGGCCTGGCCATCGTCAAGAAAATCGTGCAAGGCCATGGCGGCCGCATCTGGGCGCATAGCGACGCCGAGGGCGCCATCTTCCACCTGACCCTGCCGGTCTGGGAGGGCGAGCACATGGGCGGCTGAGACAGGGCTTGTTCCCGGGCCAATACTGTGAATAATAACAGTATGGCTCACAGTCCCCGTCCCTCCCTGACCCGGCAGCAGCAGCGCGTGCTGCAGGCCGTGCGCGCGCAGATCGCCGCCAGCGGCCTGCCGCCGACCCAGGCCGAACTGGCGCGCACGCTGGGCTTTGCCTCGCTGACCGCCGCCAAGGATCACCTCAAGGCGCTGGAGCGCAAGGGCTATCTGCAGCTGCGCACGGGCACCGCGCGTGGCATCCGCCTGTGCGAGCCGGCGCCGGAGCTGGATCCGGCCGCCGAGGGCGAGGGCCTGCCGCTGGTCGGCCGCGTCGCCGCCGGCAGCCCGCTGCTGGCCGTGGAGCACATCGAGGCCCGCTACCGGGTGGACCCTACGCTGTTCCGGCCGCGGGCCGATTACCTGCTGCGGGTGCGCGGCTGGTCGATGCGCGACGCCGGGCTGCACGATGGCGACCTGCTCGTCGTGCACCGCACGCCCACGCTGCAGCCTGGGCAGATGGGTGTGATCCGCGTCGACGACGAGGTCACCGTCAAGTACTGGCAGCCTGGGGCCGAGGGCGTCACGCTGCGCCCGGACAACCCCGATTTCGCCCCGATCACGGTCGACCCCAGCCGCCAGGAACTGGCCATCGAGGGCCTGGGCGTCGGCGTCATCCGCCCCTGGGCGCAGGCGCCGCAATGAGCGCTATGCCGCCCCCTCCCCAGTCGCCGCTCCCCCCGGCAGACGTTGCCGCGGCGGAGGGCCCGGAGGCCCCGCTGCAGGCGCTGCTGCAGCGGGGCCAGGTCTGGCGGGGGCGCCAGGCCTGCGCGCTGCCGCGGGGCGTCTGGCCCAGCGGCCAGCCCCCGCTGGATGCGGCGCTGCCCGGTGGTGGCTGGCCGCGCCAGGGCCTGGTCGATTGTCTGGCCGAGGGGCGAGGCTTTGGCGAGCTGGCGCTGTTTGCGCCGCTGCTGCGCGCCGCCGGCCGCGCCTGCTGGCTGGCGCCGCCGCATGTGCCCTATGCTCCGGCGCTGCAGCAGTGGGGCCTGGATCTGCGCGAGCAGCTGTGGCTGCAGCCGGCCGCCGATGAGCGCCTGTGGGCCGCCGAGACCGTGCTGCAGTCCGGCCTGTACCCGCTGCTGCTGGCCTGGCTGCCGGCCGCCGGCGAGGCGGCCTTGCGGCGGCTGAGTCTGGCCGCCGAAGAGCAGGGCGTGCTGCTGCTGGCCTGGCGGGGCGTGGCCCAGGCCGCGCAGGCCTGCCCGGCGCGCCTGCGCCTGCGCCTGGCCGGCACCAGCGCCGGCCTGCGCATCGATTTGTTCAAGGGCCGTGGGCTGCAGCCGCGCAGCCTGTTGCTATCCCCCGAGAGTGCCGATGTCGTGGCTTTGTCTGCACGCCCCGCGGCTGGCGCTGGAGTGCCAGACGCCGCGCGCCACGCGGCCTGAGGGCGCCGCCTCCCCCGCGCCGCCGCAGGTTCTGCACGACGCGCGTCAGCGCATCCGTCAGTGCGACGACGCGGCCTGGGCGGCCGGCCTGCGCCCGGGGCAGAGCCTGGCCGCCGCGCGCGCGCTGCAACCGCGGCTCCAGGCCTGGGAGCCGGATGCCGAGGCCAGCGCCGCCGCGCAGCAGCGGCTGCTGTGCCTGGCCTGCGCCTTCAGCAGCAAGGTGGTCGACGCCGGCGAGGGCGTGGTGCTGCTGGAAGTCGGGCGCAGCCTGCGCCTGTTTGCCGGGCTGGCGGCGCTGCAGGCGCAGTTGCAGGCCAGCCTGCCGGCGGGCTGGACGGTATGCCAGGCGGTGGCGCCGACCCCGCTGGCCGCCCAGATGCTGGCCGTCTTCCGCCCCGGCCGGGTGCTGCCGGCCGGGCCGGACTGGGCGGCCGCCCTGGATGCGCTGCCGCTGGCCCTGCTCGATGCCGGCGTGGCCGAGCGGCTGCGGGCGGCCGGCGTCGACACGCTGGCCGCGCTGCGTCGGCTGCCGCGCGCCGGGCTCAAGCGTCGCTGTGGCGTCGGTTTTGTCGATGCGCTGGAACGCCTGCTGGGCGAGCGCCCCGACCCACGCCCGCTGTACCAGCCGCCGCAGCACTGGTCCGGCCGCCGCCATTTCGAGCCCGAGTGCGCCACGCTGGCCGAGCTGGCCCCGGCGCGCCAGGCCCTGCTCGACGAACTGGCCGCCTGGCTGCGGGCACGCGACCTGGTCAGCCGGCAGCTGCGCTGGGAGCTGGAACTGGCCGGGGGCGGCCGCGTGATCTGGGAGGTCTGGCCCGGGGCGGCCACGCGCGATGTCGAACTGCTGGAGCAGCTCAGCGCGCTCAAGGCCGAGCGCTGCGGCCTGCAGGCCCCGGTGCGCACGCTGTGCCTGGCCGCCCGCGAGCTGCTGCTGCCCGAGGCGCCGCAGCGGGCGCTGCTGCCGGGGGCGGCCGATGCCCGCGAGGAACTGAGCCCCTTGTGGGCGCGGCTGGCGGCGCGGCTGGGGCCGCAGGCGCTGTGCCGCGTGCAGGCCTGCGACGAGCATCGCCCCGAGCGGGCCTGGGAGCGGCGCGAGGTGCTGGACAGCACGCCGCCGCCGCCGCCCCCCGGCCTGCCGCGGCCGCTGTGGCTGCTGGCCGAGCCGCAGCCGCTGGACCCGGCCACGCTGGACTGGCTGGGCCCGCCCGAACGCATCGAAAGCGGCTGGTGGGATGGCGCGCCGATGCGCCGCGACTACCACCAGGCACGCGCCCGTGACGGCAGCCGGCTGTGGGTCTATCGCGAACATGCCGCGCCGGGCGGCTGGTTCGTGCACGGCCTGTACGCCTGAGGCCGCGCCATGTCCGCACCCGCACCCGCATACGCCGAGCTGCACTGCCTGTCGAACTTCAGCTTTTTGCGCGGCGCCTCGCACCCCGAGGAGCTGGTCGAGCGCGCCCATGCGCTGGGCTATGCCGCGCTGGCGCTGACCGATGAATGCAGCATGGCCGGCGTGGTGCGCGCCCATCAGCGCGCCCAGGCGCTGGGGCTGAAGTTGCTGCTGGGCACCGAGGTGCAGCTGGCCGACGGCGGCCACCTGCTGCTGCTGGCGCCCAACCAGGCCGCCTGGCAGCAGCTGTGCGCGCTGATCAGCCGCGGCCGGCGCCGCGCCGTCAAGGGTCGCTACACGCTGCGCCAGGCCGATGTGGCGGAGACGGTGCGCGATGCGCTGCTGCTGCTGCGGCCCGCGCCCCAGCCCGACGCGGCGCGGCGCCGGCGCGATGCCGAGCTGGCCGCCTGGCTGGCCGAGCGCTACCCCGGCCAGGCCTGGATCGGCGTGGCGCTGCTGCACAGCGACGACGACGAGGCCGTGCTGCGCCGCGCCCAGGCGCTGGCCTGGCGCAGCGGCCTGCGCGCGGTGGCCTGCACCGGCGCGCTGATGCACCGGCGCGCGCGCAAGCGCCTGCAGGACTGCCTGAGCGCGATCCGCCTGAAGCAGCCGCTGCGCCAGTGCGGCCGGGCGCTGGAGCCGAATGCCGAATGCCACCTGCGGCCGCGCGAGCGGCTGGCCCGGCTGTACCCGCCGGAGCTGCTGGCCGAAACGCTGCGCGTGGCCGCCCGCTGCGACTTCGACCTGGGCCAGCTGCGCTATCGCTACCCGGCCGAGCTGGTGCCGGAGGGCCTGAGCGCCAGCGCCCACCTGCGGGCGCTGACCGAGGCCGGGCTGCGCGCCCACTGCCCCGAGGGCGTGCCGCCCGCCATCGCCCGCCAGGTCGAGCAGGAGCTGGAGCTGATCGCTGAGCTGGGCTACGAGAGCTATTTTCTGACCGTGCACGACCTGGTGCGTTTCGCCCGCTCGCGCGGCATCTTGTGCCAGGGCCGCGGCAGCGCGGCCAACTCGGCGGTGTGCTTTTACCTGGGCATCACCTGCGTCAACCCGGCCAGCGCCAACCTGCTGTTCGAGCGCTTTATCTCGCGCGAGCGCAACGAGCCGCCGGACATCGATGTGGACTTCGAGCACGCCCGCCGCGAGGAGGTGTTTCAGTACATCTATGCCAAGTACGGCCGCCGCCGGGCGGCGCTGGCGGCCACCGTCATCAGTTACCGCAAGCGCAGCGCGCTGCGCGATCTGGGCCGGGCGCTGGGGCTGTCGAATGACCAGCTCGACCGCATTAGCGGCGCGCTGGCTTGGTGGGACCAGCCCGACAGCCTGCGCGAGCGCCTGCGCGAACTGGGCTTTGACCCCCAGGCGCCGGTGCTGCGCCGGCTGCTGTCGCTGCTGCCCGAGCTGATCGGCTTCCCGCGGCATCTGTCGCAGCATGTGGGCGGCTTCGTGCTCTCCGACGCGCCGCTGTCGGATCTGGTGCCGATCGAGAACGCGGCGATGGCCGAGCGCACGATCATCCAGTGGGACAAGGACGACCTCGACGCGCTGGGGCTGTTGAAGGTGGACTGCCTGGCGCTGGGCATGCTGACGGCCATCCACAAGGCCTTTGACCTGGTGCGCGCTTACCACGGCCGCAGGCTGGATCTGGCCATGGTGATGGCCGATCAGGACCCCAAGGTCTACGCGATGCTGTCGCGCGGCGAGTCCACCGGCGTGTTCCAGGTGGAGTCGCGGGCGCAGATGACGATGCTGCCGCGGCTCCGGCCGCGCTGCTATTACGACCTGGTGGTCGAGGTGGCCATCGTCCGCCCCGGCCCGATCCAGGGCGGCATGGTGCACCCCTACCTGCGCCGGCGCAGCGGCGAGGAGCCGGCCGACTGCCCGCCGGGGCTGGAGTCGGTGCTGGGGCGCACCTTGGGGGTGCCGATCTTCCAGGAGCAGGTGATGGCCATCTGCATGATCGCCGCCGGTTTTTCCGCCGGCGAGGCTGACCAGGTGCGCCGCTCGATGGCCGCCTGGCGGCGCAAGGGGGGGCTGGAGGCCTTCGAGCACAAGCTGAAGAGCGGCATGGCCGCCAACGGCTACGCGGCCGAGTTTGCCGAGCGCATCTTTCGCCAGGTGCAGGGCTTTGGCGAATACGGCTTTCCCGAGTCGCATGCGGCCAGCTTCGCCGCGCTGGTCTATGTCTCGGCCTGGCTCAAGTGCCACTACCCGGCGGCCTTCTGCGCGGCGCTGCTCAATGCGCAGCCGATGGGCTTTTACAGCCCCAGCCAGCTGGTGCAGGAGGCGCGCCGCAGCGGCGTAGAGGTGCGCCCGGTGGAGGTCAACGCCAGCGCCTATGAATGTGGCCTGGAAGCCCGCGCGGGCCCGGAGGCGGCGCCGGATCGCCGGCCAGCCTTGCGCCTGGGGCTGAACCGCGTCGATGGGCTGCGCGAGGACAGCGCCCGGCGCATTGCGGCGCGGCGCCCCTACGCCGATGTGGCCGCGCTGGTGCAGCGGGCCGAGCTGGACCGGCGCGACCGCGAAGGACTGGCCCGGGCCGGCGCACTGGCCACGCTGGCCGGGCATCGCCACCAGGCGCACTGGCAGGTGGCGGTGGCGCAGCCCCAGGCGGGGCTGCCCTTGGCGGTGGCCGAGGAGCCGGCCGCGCTGCGTGCGCCCAGCGCCGGCGAGGACTGCATCGCCGACTACGCCAGCCTGGGGCTGACGCTGGGCGCGCACCCGCTGGCGCTGCTGCGGCCGCACCTGCCCGCCGGGCTGCAAACCGCCCGGCAATGGCAGCAGCTGGCGCACAAGCGCCGCTGCCGCGTGGCCGGCCTGATCACCAACCGCCAGCGCCCCGGCACCGCCAGCGGCGTGGTCTTTCTGACCCTGGAGGACGAAACCGGCAACTGCAATCTGGTCGTGTGGCCGCGGGTACTGGAGCGTTACCGGGCCGAGGTGCTGCAGGGCCGGCTGCTGCTGGTCAGCGGCCACATGGAGCGCCAGGGCCGGGTCTGCCATCTGATCGTGGATCGCATGCAGGATCGCGGCGACCTGATCGCCCGGCTGCCAACCCGCTCGCGCGATTTTCACTGAGCCGCCACCGGGCTGACACCATGACGAAACGCCGATGTCATGTACTGGTGCCCCAATATGTGCTACATCTAATCCGCCTGAAAACTGCGGGCAACACAGACACTTAAAGGGGAAAGCTGATGAAGACTCAAACTACGGGATTGGGCCTGTTGGCCGCGGCGGTGACCTTTGCTGGTGCAGCCCAGGCGCAGGTCTATCAAGCCGAGCTGGGCGCCAGTTACATCGACACCACCGTGGACACGCCCTTTGGCGAGTTCGATGACACGGGCATGGCCCTGGACTTCACCTGGCACTTCGTGCCGGTCAATACCTCCGGCTACCCGCTGGCCGAGGCCGCCTACCTGAACCAGGCCTCGAACTTCGCGCTGGCCTATGCCACCACCGATGAGAGCGAGGTCGACACGCTGGCGGGGCAGATCGAGCTGTACCTGAACAGCCTGTACCTGCGCGGCGGCCTGGCCCGTGTGGACGTGGGCGATGACGACTCGCTGACCGACTACAGCCTGCGCATCGGCTTCATGGCCGCGCCCGGCTTCCGCCTGGCCGCCGGCATGGACGTCGAGGACGGCGGGGATGGCCCGGGCGCCGAGGACCTGGACACGATCGTCATCGAGGCCAAGCACGTCTCCGACCTGGTCGGCACCGCAGCCCTGAACCTGGAAGGCGCGCTGAACCTGGTCGACGACGAGGCCGACACGATGCTGCTGGAGCTGGCGGGCGACTACTACTTCAACAGCATGTTCAGCGCCGGTATCACCTACGACTACGTGGATTCCGACAACGAGGCCGCGGACGACGACGCGATCGGTGCCCGCACGCGCTACTTCTTCACGCCGGCCTTCAGCGGTGAGCTGTACTTCGTCAGCAGCGACAACGTCGACCAGATCGGCGTGCGCGGCGCGCTGCGCTTCTAAAACCTCAGCGGGGTAGAACCCCCAGCCGGGTTGCCACGAAGCGGGTCGCGATGCGGCCCGCTTTTTTTTGCCTGCAGCGCTGCCTGCGGGGCAGGGTAATAGCCGCGTTGCGAATTGTTCGCATTAACGATATGGTACGCCGCCTCCCATCCACGTATTTAAGAAGGTCTTCATGTCGCTACGCATTGCCCTGCCTCTCACCGCCCTGGCTGCCACGCTGACGCTGGGGGCCTGCAGCGAATCGGACGGCGACGGGCTGGCGCTGCCGACGCAGTATGAATTCGAAAGCCGCTTCGTGGCCGGCGAGAGCAGCGTCAACTATCAGGGCCAGATCTGCCGCCATGTGCTGATCAGCGCGCTGACCCAGGCCGTGCGCGACAGCGATGTGATCAGCGATCCCGCCTACCGCGGCGAGAACATCCCCTATTACGACGACACCATCGTCGGTGCGCGGGCCGAGCAGTCCACGCAGACCACGCTGGGCCTGGACCTGCCGGTGCCCGAAGGCCAGGACACGCTGGGCGAGCTTTGCGGCAGCAAGTACCTGGACCAGAAATTCGCCGGCAACGACACCGTCACCGACCACCGCGACTGGAACACCCAGTTTGTCGGCATCGAGGGCGAAGTCAGCGCCGAGGCCTACCTGCGCCGCCTAGTGCGCGAGGCCTCGACGATGGCCGCGCAGGGCACCAGCGCCATCGGCGCGCCCAGCTATGTCTCGCCGGAGGGGCTGGACTACGCGCAGCTGATCCAGAAGTTTCTGCTCGGCGCCGTGGCCTTCGCCCAGGGCACCGATGATTACCTGGACGACGACGTGGCCGGCAAAGGCCTGCTGGCCGCCTGGGAGCAGGATGGCGACGCCCCCTACGCCAAGCTCGAGCACCAGGTCGACGAGGGCTATGGCTACTTCGGGGCCGCCCGCGCCTACGCGCTGCGCAGCGACGAAGTGAACCGCAGTGGCGTGGTCGACGACAACAACGACGGCTTCATCGACCTGCTGGCCGAGCACAACTTCGGCGCCTCCACCAACGCCGCCAAGCGCGATGTGGGCAGCGCCGCCGAGGCCCGCACCGACCTGACCGCCGCCGCCTTCGACAACCTGCTGCGCCTGCGCGCGCTGGTCAGCGAGGCGCAGACCGACCTCGCGTCGATGAGCGAGTCGCGTGCGCAGCAGGTGCGTGATGCCCGCAATGCCGCCGTGGCCGCCTGGGAAGAGGCCTATGCCGCCACCGTCGTGCACTACATCAACGACACGCTGGCCGACCTGGCCGCCATCGATGCCGGCGGCTTCGACATCGCCGACCTGGCCAAGCACTGGTCGGAGATGAAGGGCTTCGCGCTGGGCCTGCAGTTCAACCCGCGCTCGCCGCTGCACGAACTGATCACGCCGGACACCGAGCCGACCCGTTTCGCCCGCCTGCACGAGCTGCTGGGTGACACGCCGCCCTGCGCCGCCGGCGTCTGCAGCAACGACCCGCAGTACCGCCAGGACCTACTGGCGGCGCGCACGCTGCTCGGTGAGGCCTATGGCTTTGCCCAGGCGAATCTGGAGGCCTGGTGATCGCCCGCGCCTCTCTTGCGGCGCTGCTGGCGCTGGCCCTGGCGGCCTGCGGTGGCGGCGGTGGTGGCGGCGGCGGCAACCCCGGCGCCGGCACGCCGCTGCTGGGGGATGACGCCCGCCGCGCCGTGCTGGCCGACCTGGGCGAGCAGCTGATCCGCCCGGCGCTGGCCGATTTCGCCCAGGCCGCGCAGGCCCTGGATGCCGCGCTGGACGCGCATGCGCAAAACCCGCAGGACAACGCGGCCAAGCTGCAGGCGCGGCAGGCCTGGGTGACGGCCGCGCTGGCCTTCGAGCCCATCGAGGTGCTGCAGGTCGGCCCGGCGGCCATGGCCGACCAGCCCGGCGGGCAGGACCTGCGCGACCTGATCTATGCCTACCCGCGGCGGGTGGAGTTCCAGATCGACTGCCTGGCGCTGTCCGGCGCCGCCGTGGACGCGGACACCCGCATCGACGCCATGGGGCTGGGTGCGCTGGAGCACCTGCTGTATGCGCCGGTCAACGCCGACGCGGCGAGCCAATGTGATGAGGGTGGCGATGTGGCCACGCTGCGGGCGGAATACGCCGGCCGCGTCGGCGCTTTCATCGCCGCGCAGGCCGCGGCGCTGCGCAATGCCTGGGCGCCGGCCGGCGAAAACTTCATCGCCGACTGGGCGCAGGCGGGGCAGGGCGGCAGCGTGTACGCCCGGCCGCAGGACGCGCTGGATGCGCTGTCCACCGCGCTGTTCTACGTGGAAAAGGAAAGCAAGGACCGCAAGATCGCCTGCCCCACCGGCATCGGCGCCTCCGGGCTGTCCTGCCCGGCCGCCGACGCGGCGCGGGTGGAATTCGCCCTGGCCGGCATCAGCGGGGCCGCGCTGCGCGCCAACGTCGCCACCTTCCAGGCGGCCTTCGCCGGCGTCGACGGCGGCATGGGCCTGAATGACCTGCTGCGCGGCATCGAGCGCGGCGACATTGCCGACAAGCTCGACGCCCAACTGGCGGCCACGCTGGACTGGCTGGACACGGAGATCGGCGCCGACTTCGCCGACGACGTCGCCGCCATCGACAGCAACGAGGCCTGCATCAATGCCACCAGCGCGCGCGCCGGCGAGCCGGTGGCCTGCGCGCTGCACGGGCGGATCAAGGCGGCCATGGACACCTTCCGCAGCGAGGTCGTGGCCGCGCTGTCGCTGGCCACGCCGGACCGCGCCGCCGGAGACAACGACTGAGCCTGAGCGGCGCCAGCGGCGCGGCCGGCACCCCCGCCGCCGCGACCGCCCCGGTTGCGCGCGGCGCGGGGGCGGGGGCGGGGCGGGGACGCTGGGCCGCGTTCCGGCACTGGGCCGGCCAGCCGCGCGACATTGCCGCGCTGGCCGTCTTCCGCATGCTCTTCGGCGGGCTGATGTTCGTCGGCACGCTGCGCTTCATGGCCTGCGGCTGGATCGAGCGGCTGTACGTCGAGCCGGACTTTCACTTCAAGTACTGGGGTTTTGCCTGGGTCAGCGTGCCCGGGCCGGTGGGCCTGCACCTGCTGTATGCGGGCATCGCGCTGTGCGCGCTGGGCGTGGCGCTGGGGGCCTGGTATCGGTTGAGCATCGTCGGCTTTTGGCTGCTGTTCAGCTATGCCGAGCTGATGGATGTCACCACCTACCTGAACCACTATTACTTCGTCAGCCTGCTGGCGCTGATCCTGTGTTTTCTGTCGCCGCACCGTGCCTGGTCGGTGGATGCCTGGCGCCGCGGGCCGGCCTGGCGCCGCGACACGCTGCCGGCCTGGCAGGGCGGCTGGCTACGCTTTCAGGTGGGGCTGCTGTACTTCTACGCCGGCTGGGCCAAGTTCGAGGCCGACTGGCTGCTGCACGCGCAGCCGCTGAACATCTGGTTGCCGCCGCATGAGGGGCTGGCGCTGATCGGCGGGCTGCTCGACGAGGTGTGGGTGCACTACGCCTTCGCCTGGTTCGCCTTCGTCTTCGACGTGACCATCATCGGCTTCATGCTCTGGCGGCGGGCGCGGCCGTTGGCCTTTGCGGTCATCGTGCTCTTCCATGTGCTGACCCACATCTTTTTCGAGATCGGCCTGTTCCCCTTCATCATGGTGCTGGCCGTGCTGGTCTACTTCGAGCCCGATTGGCCGCGGCGGTTGCTGGCGCGCCTGGGCGCCGCGATGCCGCGCGGGCTGTCCGGCCTGGGCGCCCGGCTGCGCGCCGCCGCAAGCCCCGCCGCGCGGCCGGTTCCGGCCGGGGCCGGGGCCGCGACGACAACACCGGCGACCTGGATGCTGGCGCTGGTGCTGGCCTTCTGCACGTTGCAGTTCTTGCTGCCGCTGCGTCACTGGGCCTATCCGGGCACGGTGCTCTGGCACGAGCAGGGCATGCGCTTCTCCTGGCGGGTGATGCTGCGCGAGAAGGCCGGCGCCCTGAGCTACCGCGTGGTGCAGCCCGACGGCCACACCCGGCTGGTCAGCCCGCACGACTACCTGACGCCGATGCAATACCAGGAGATGGCCGGCCAGCCCGACCTGATCCTGCAGCTGGCGCACCGCATCCGCGACGACTTCGCCGCCGCCGGGCATGGCGACGTGGCCGTGTATGCCGACTCCTGGGTGTCGCTGAACGGCCGCCCGGCGGCGCGCATGATCGACCCGCAGGCCGATCTGGCCCGCGTCAAGGATGGCCTGGGCCGCGCCGACTGGATCACCGCGGCGCCGCAGCAGGCCCCGCCCACGCACCCGCCGCTGCGCCTGGTGGCACGGTGAGCCCGAAACCGACCCCGAAACCGAACCCGGCCCCGAAATCGACCCAGGCCCCGGCCCCGAAACCGAACGCGGCCCCCACCGGCCCGCTGTTGCTCTTCGACGGCCACTGCGCCTTCTGCAACGGTTGGGTGCGCTTCGTGCTGCGCCATGAGCGCCGGCCCGAGCTCGCCTTCGTGCCGCTGCAAAGCCCGCTGGCGCGGCGGCTGCTCGCGCCGCGGGGCATCGACCCGCAGGCGCTGGACAGCGTGTACCTCTACCGCGATGGGCAGCTCTGGGCGCGCTCAGAGGCCGCCTTGCGCATCGCCGCCACGCTGCGCGCGCCCTGGCGCTGGCTGGCCGCGCTGCGCCATATCCCGCGCCGCTGGCGGGATGCCGGCTATGATCTCGTCGGCCGCTGGCGCTATCGCCTGTTTGGCCGCAGCGAATACTGCGCGGCCCGCCTGGCCGGCCAGCGCCACCGCTTCCTGACCGAAATTGCCGATGTTGAGCCCCAAAACTAAGTTCCGGGCGGCGCTGCGCCGTGGCGCGCCCCTGACCTTGTGCGCACTGCTGCTGGGTCCGAGCCCCGCCTGGGCGCAAACGGCGCCGCCGACGCCTGCCCCCGCGCCGGGCGCGCAGAACACAAGCGCCGCTGCGCCCCCCGAAGCGGAGGCCGGCGCAGCGGGGCCGCGGGCGCCGGCCGCGGGCGGGCAGGCTGCGCTGACGGTTGCGGCCGCCGCGCTGGACCCGATGACCATCTTCGGCAGCGCCGAGGCCCTGCCGCGCACGGTGGGTTCGGCGCATCTGCTCGACGAGGAGGCACTGGCCACCTACGCCTACGACGACATCCACCGCGTGCTGGGCCGCGTGCCGGGGCTGTACCTGCGTGGCGAGGACGGCTTTGGCCTGCGCCCGAACATCGGCCTGCGCGGCGCCAACTCCGACCGCAGCCAGAAGGTCACGCTGATGGAGGACGGCGTGCTCTTCGGCCCGGCGCCCTATGCGGCGCCGGCGGCCTATTACTTCCCGCTGCTGGCGCGCATGCAGGGCGTCGAGGTGTACAAGGGCCCGGCCGCCGTGCCCTACGGCCCGCAGACCATCGGCGGTGCCATCAACCTGCTCTCCGCCCCGCTGCCGGAGGAATTTCGCGCCCAGGCCGGCCTGGCCGTGGGCAGTGACGGCTACCGCCGTGCCCAGGGCCTGCTCGGGCAGCGCTGGGAGCGCCAGGCCCTGCAGGCCGAGCTGGTCCATATCGGCAGCGAGGGCTTCAAGCGCCTGCCCCGTGATCAGGACACGGGCTTTGGCAAGACCGAGGGGCTGCTCAAGTGGGGCCGCCCGCTGGCCGGCGGCGAGCTGCAGCTGCGCGCAGGCGCCGCGCGCGAATACTCCAACGAGACCTACCTGGGCCTGACCGAGGCCGATTTTCGCGCTGCGCCGGAGCGCCGCTACCTGGCCAGCGAGCGCGACCGCATGGACTGGGACTGGCAGGGCCTGCGCGCCGACTGGAGCCGCGCGCTGGCCGGTGGCCAGCTGCTGCTGACGGCCTATGACCATCGCTTCAGCCGCGCCTGGACCAAGTTCAACAACTTCCGCGGCGCCGACGTTCGCAACGTACTGGCGCAGCCGGACACCCCCAGCAACCGCCTCTATTACGAGTCGCTGACCGGCGCCACGGATACCGACCCGACGCTGGCCGACGATGACCTGTTGATAGGCACCAACGACCGCGACTTTCGCTCCAGCGGCCTGCAGGGGCGCTGGGACCGGGCGCTGTCCGGCGGCGAGTGGGCGCAGCAATGGAGCCTGGGCCTGCGCCTGCACAGCGACCGCATCACCCGCCTGCACGACGAGGACAGCTTCGAAATTCAGGATGGCGCGCTGCTGCGGAACACCGTGCCGCGCGCGATCACCGCCGACAACACCGGCCGCGCCGAGGCGCTGGCGCTGTGGGCGCGCGACGAGCTGAGCCGCGGCCGCTGGACGCTGGTGCCGGGCCTGCGGGTCGAGCATGTGCGGGTGGAGTTCGCCGACCGCCGCGCCGGCGAGCGCGAGGCGCAGGACTACACCGTGTGGCTGCCCGGCCTGGGCCTGCACTTCGCGCAATCCGCGCAGCTGAGCTGGCTGGCGGGCCTGCACCGCGGTTTTTCGCCGGCCTCGCCGGGGCTCAACCGCGCCGAGCCCGAGCTGGCCTGGAATGCCGAGGCGGGCCTGCGCTGGCGCGATGCGCGCTTTGGCCGCTGGGAGGCCATCGCCTTCTACAGCGACTACGAAAACCTCAGCGCGGTGTGCACCTTTTCCGCCGGTTGCGACGACGCCGTGCTGGGCCAGCAGACCAACGCCGGCCGCGTGCGCGTGCACGGGCTGGAGCTGGTGGCCGAGCGCCGCTTCGCGCTGCCCGCCGGCCTGAGCCTGCCGGCCGCGCTCAGCTACACCTACACCCAGGGCGAGTTCCGCGAGGCCTTTACCTCGGCGATGAACGCGCTCTTCACCAGCCGGTTGAGCGCCTCGACCTTGCCGTGGCCCATGGGCCGGTAGGTGGTGGTGTAGATGATGGGGTGGATGCCGAGCTGAGCGACGATGTGCTTCATGTGCTTGGCGCGGTAGGTCGCTCCGTTGTCGTAGTACAAGAGCCGGCAGACGCCCCAGCGCTGCAAGCACCGCCGCAGCACGAGCTCGAGGGCCGGCAGGTCGCCCTTGAAGCTGAAGCGCCCGTGCAGCAGCAGACGCGAGTGGTCGTCGATGAAGGCGTAGAGCACGGCCTGGCGCTTGCGGCCCGGTCGCTGCGGATCGGGCAGCCAGGGTCCCCTGAGCAGATCGGACTGCCACAACTCGCTCGGGAAGTTGGCCTCGAACCGGTCGAGGTCGGTGTCGCTGTGCGGCGGTGCCGGCCTGCCGCTGACGCCCGCGCTCTGCAGCAACCGGTGCAGCGTGCTGCGACTCGGCACCTCGCCGTCGAGCAGCTTCATCCGCTTGACGATCTTCAGCATGCGGTCCAGCGAGCGCTCGGGCACCTCCTGCTTGAGCGCGACGAGGAGCTGCTGCTGATCGGAGGTCAGCACACCGACGCCGCGGCAGGACCGTGGCTTGTCCTCGAGGGCAGCCAGGCCGCCTCCGCGATAACGCCTGACCCAGACGCGTATGGTCTCTGCCGCGACGACAAATGGCTTGCC
>CAKZQS010000014.1 GCA_937141935.1 uncultured Ectothiorhodospiraceae bacterium | reverse complement strand
CCGCCGGTGGAGCGCAGCGTCGCCGAGTTTGGCGCGGACGCGGGCCTGACCAGCCACAGCTATGCGCAGGCGGGGGACTACACGCCCTCGGTCACCGTCAGCGATGACGCCGGCGGCCAGAAGCGCGCGCAGGGCGCGCTGCAGGTGCAGCCGGCCGCAGGCGGCGGCCCGGGCAACCCGGGCAACGGCCCGGGGCAGGTTGGCGGCAGCGGCGGTAGCGGCGCGACCGCGCCGGCCCTGTTGCTGCTGCTCGCAATGCTGGGCCTGAGCCGGCGCCGCGGAGGGCGCGGCTAGGCCCCAATCGAACGCGCTGGGGGAGACAGCGTGGGGCGCGGGCGGACTGCGAGCCGCCCGCGCCGTTTTTGATAGGCCTCAGACACTTGCCGACGCGAGCGCGGGATGTGCGGCTGCTGGGCACCGGGGCCAGCACCGGCGCCACACCGGCGCAACACCCGGCGCGGAGCGCCGCATCATGGCCGTGGCCGAAGACTTGCACCACAATGGGCTCCTGGAGATCACCCGGCCCATCCATGCTCCGAATGGCGCCTGCCAGCAGCGGCAGGCACTCCCTGTTCCGCCGCATATTCCCGCTGATGGTGCTGATGGTCATCCTCGGCGGTGCGCTGCTGAGCGTGGCCATGGTCCGCACCTTTCATGGCTATGTCAGCGAGTTTCATGCGCAAATCGTTGCGCAGAAGGCCCGCGTGGCCGCGCAAAGCATGCGCCTGTATGTGGAGGAGTTGTCCACGCGCAGTTTTCTGCTGTCGCAATCCCCGCTGCTGGGCGCGCTGAACGCCGACGCCGTGGATCAGGCGCGCTTGCGGCAGATTCTCGCGGCCGTGGCGGCCAACAGCCCGATGATCGAAGAAGCGCTGCTGCTGCTGCAGGTGGGGGAGCAGCGCCTTGTGCTGCGCGCCGGTGTGGCCGCGACCCTCGCCGACGAGGCCGATTATTTGCAACGCGCCTGGGAGCGCCCCGCGCAGGATCTGGTGCTGCTTCCCGGCGAGCCCGGGCGGCTGCAGGCCAGCGCGCCCTTCAGCAGCGATGACTTCAGCGTGGAGGGGCGGGTGCTGCTGCGCTCGGCCATCGCGCCGGCCTTTGCCGAGTTCGCCGACAGCCTGATGTCGGGCGAGTGGCTGCTGCTGTACAACCGGGCGACGGGCCTGCTGAGCTATCCGCTCGGGCCGCCCACGGGAGAGGCCGCGCAGTTCGACATCGCCCAGAGCCTGCGCCGCGGCGAGCCCGTGACCGAGCAGGGGCTGCGGCTTTCGACCGTGGAGCTGCCCGAGTCCTCCGGGCACGGTGGCCTGGTGTTAGGCGTTCTGGGCACGCCGCTGGCGACCAGCCAGCTGCTGCGCAACACCGTGCATACCAGCTTGCAGGTGCAACTCGCGCTGATAGTCGTGTTCATGCTGCTGAGCTACCTGGCCTCGCGCCATGTGGCCGCCCCGATTGCCGGCCTGCGTCGCAGCCTGGCCGAGCGCCGTGAGCAGATCGGCGCCGATGACCTGCCGCCGAATGCCGACAGCGACCTGGTGGCGCTGTTCCACGTGATCGTCGACAACGCGGCGCGCATCCGCGAGCAGCAGCGGGGCCTGGCCACGCGCATGCAGAACCTGATCCAGATGCAGGCCGAGCTGAACACCGCCTACCTCCAACTCAAGCAATCCGATGCCGAGAAGGACGAGCTGGTCAAGGTGACCGCGCACGATCTGCGCGAGCCGCTGCTGGTCGTGAAGTCCTGCGGGGCGCTGTTGCCGGAGCTGATCGAGGAGGATGACCGCGTGGGCCTGGAGCGGACCCTGGGTTACATCGACGACTCGATCGATCGCATGGCGATGCAGCTGGAGCGCATGCGCCGCTATTTCCGCATCGGTTCGCGCCGCGAGGTCGAAACCATCGACCTGGAAGCGCTGGTGCAAGGCATTTTCCGCGAGCAGATCGAGGCGGGGCGCGCACAGCCCGAAGAGCTGGTTTGCGGCGGCGAGGCGGTGTTGCAGGGCTACCGCGACGATGTCGAGATCCTGCTGCAGCATCTGCTCGACAACGCGATTCGCTATCGCCGCGACCACGCGCCCCTGCACGTGCGCGTGCGGCTGCGGCGCGAAGAGGAAGGCTGTGTCATCGAGGTCTGCGACAACGGCATCGGCATCGACCCGGAGCGCTCGGAGAGCCTGTTCCGGCTGTTCGCCCGCCGCGACGCCTCCAGCCGCATGCGCGGCCATGGCACCAGCCTGGCGGAGTGCCGCAAGATCACCGGCCTGCATGAGGGCCAGATCGGCGTGCGCTCCAACCCCGGCGCCGGCGTCACCTTCCGCGTGCTGCTGCGGGATCGGCGCGCGGAGGGGGGCATCGAAACGCTGCCGCGCGAGGCCACGGCGACCGGCCGGCGGGACTTGGCGCGCGAGGCCTGAACCACCGGCGGTGGCGGTGCCGCGCCGGCTTGCTGTTCGTGCTTGGCCGGCCGCTTCAGGGGGCGGGCCTGGCCCGCGCCCGGCTGGGTCGCTAAGGGGGCCGGCCTAGGCCCGCACCCGGCTGAGTCGCTAGAAGCGATAGGCCAGCATCAGGTACAGCGCCTGCGTCCGGCGCTCCGGCATGCGCCCGGCATTGGCCGAGGGCGACAGCAGGTAGCTGCCGTCGATGTGGTGGTATTCGGCATACAGGCCCCAGTGCGCGCCCGGTTGCCAGCTCAGGCCGCCCACCGCGCCGCGCAGGAACTGCGTGTGGCGGGGCTCGCCGGTGCGGGCCTGTGCCTCGCGGCCGTCGCGGTCTTCACGGTCCGCGTAGGCCACGTCATAGCGCAGGTAGCCACTCCAGGACCCATCGAAGTAGCGGGTGTACTGCAGATAACCGCCGTCACTGCGCTGAGTCTGGCTGAACAGGCTGGTGTTGAACTCCGTGCGCGAGTACAGATACTCGGCCGTCAGGCTCCAGCGGGCCTGTTGCCACTGCGCCGACAGCACCCAGTTCTCGACCTCGAGGTCCGCATTGCCAAAGGGCGAGGGCGTGGCGCTGGTGTCGGAGGCATGCAGGTCGGCGTGCAGCAATGACAGACCCGTGCGCAAGCGCCCGGTCGCGCCCCATTCCTGCAGCCACTGGCCCAGCAGGAACTGGGTGACGTCGACCTGCACCGCGTCGCTGCCCAGGCCCAAGGCGCGGGAGAAGTCGTCGCTGGCATCGAATTCATCGGCGCCCCCCACGACGAAGTCGGTGGTGCCCAGGCGGTTGACGCCATGGGCATAGATTTGCCCGCCGTCGGTGGAGAAGAGCAGGTCGCGAAAGCCCGAGCCCTCGTAATAGATCGAACGCGGCAGCGTGATGCCCGGCCGGCTGAAGACCACGTCCCGGCTGCTGTTGTAGAAGCCGTAGGGGTTCTTGACCCGGCCGCCGCGCAGGCCCGCGTTCAAATCCGGCGTGATCGTGTGCTGGTAATCCAGCTGCAGGTAGTCCAGGCGCAGGCTGTCGCGGTCGCCCGGTGCCTGCCGCGCCATCAGCTGTCCGGACAGCAGCAGCCCCTGCAAGGGCGCCACGCGCCCGTTGACGGCAACCTCATAAAAATCGAAGGTGCCGTCGCGGCTGCCCTCCAGCACCGCATTGCCACTGGAATCAACAAAGCCCTGTGCCATCGCGCCGCGGATGTTCAAGGGGTCCGCCGCGGGCTGCGCCAGCACGCCGGGCGCCGCCAGTGCCCACAGTACTGCCGCCAGCAGGATTTGCCGGACGCTCGCGTTCATAGGTTTTGCTCCGGGTCCAGCGCGCCAGCCGCTTCGCCCGCGGCCAGAGGCGCATAGCCAATGCCGCCGGGGGTGCTGCGGACGCGCCTGCGCATTTCGTCGAGGTCCTTCACCACGGTGGGTGTCAGGCCGGTGCCGGCGAACAGCGCCCGGTCCCAGGCGCGGCGCAGCACATAGGGGAAGGTGCCGAGCACGTCACGGCAGAAGCCCTCGTGGTGTTCGTCGTCGTCGGCCAGCACGAAGATCTGTGCCGGGGTGCCGTCCGGCCAGCTGCGGGTGCGCAGCGTGAACATGCTCCGCAGGCGCGCCGGGCTGAGATCGGCCTCGACCAGGTCGGGGTGGACCAGTACGCCCACCGGGTGCGCCAGCCCCCCGCCCCAGGGGGTCAGCCACGCGAGCAGCGCGCAGAGCAGGACAGCCGGGCGCGACCGACGCCTGACACGCGGCGCGACCCCACGCAGACCCATCAGCGCTGCTCGTACGGCTGTCGTCTCATGGCCTCAGTATAGGCATAGCGCGCCCCGTAGGAATACGGGACCGCCCCCTTTTTGCCTACCGGCGACTAGCGCAGGCGCAAGGCGATGATGCTGCTGCTGATCACCAGCAGCGTGCCGAGCATGCTCCAGGCCGACAGCCGTTCGTCCCAGAACAGCCAGCCCAGCAGCATGGCGAACACCACGACCAGGTAGTTCAGCGGGGCCACCTGAGCTGCGGGGATCAGCGCATAGGAGCGGGTCAGCGAGATCTGCGCGACGGTGGCCGCCAGCCCCACGCCGAGCAGCAGCAGCCAGGCCTGCGAGCTGGGCGGCTGCCAGGCCAGCAGGGCCGGCAGGCCGGTGATCAGCACGGCGAAGACGCCAAACCAGAACACGATGCGCGGGGCGGGCTCGGTGGCCGAGAGCTTGCGGATGGTGACGAAGGCCCAGCCGGCAAAGACGCCCGCGGCCACCGCGACCAGCGAGGCCAGATTCGGCGCGCTGGCCGCCTCGGGGCGGATGATCAGCGCCACCCCCGCCAGACCCAGCAGCACCAGCGGCCAGATGCCCCAGTGCGGTTTTTCGCCCAGCCAGAACCAGGCGATCAGCGGCACATAGAGCGGCGCCGCATAGTTCAGCAGCATGGCCTCGGCCAGCGGGATGTGCGCGATGGCGTAGAAGAAGCAATACATCGCGACCAGGCCGACCACGCAGCGCAGCAGGTGCAGCGGCAGCCGCGCACTCGCCAGATCCCGCGGGCGCCCGCGGGCCAGCAGCGGCAGCAGAAACATCAGCCCGAAGAGGTTGCGCAGGAAGGTGACCATGGGCGTCGACAGCTCGGTCGAGGCCTGCTTGATCAGCGCGCCCATCAGGGCGAAGGCGGCGGCGGCAACGACGGCATGACGCACGCCGAGCGCGATGTTGGTGGGCTGCATGGCCCCATTATCGCCGCCCGGCGGCCTACAATCGGCCCTGAGCCTTCATTCATGCCCGCCCATGCACGCCCGCCACGCCCACATCATGCTGGTCGAGGACAGCGCCGCCGACGTCGCGCTGGCCCGCGAAATCTTCAAGGAGGGCGGGCTGAGCTTTGACCTGCAGGTGGCCGAGGACGGCGAGCAGGCCCTGGCCATGCTGCGCCGCGAGGGCGAGCATGCCGAGCTGGCCACGCCGGATTTCATCCTGCTGGACCTGAACATGCCGCGCATGGACGGCCGCGAGTTCTTGTCCATCGTCAAGGCCGACGCGCAGCTCAAGCGCATCCCGGTGCTGGTCATGAGCACCTCGGACGCCCCCCGCGATGTGCTGACCTGCTACGAGCTGCAGGCCAATGCCTACCTGACCAAGCCGCTGGACATCGACGACTTCATCGCGATGGTCGAGTCGATCCGCGACTTCTGGTGCAAGTTCGCGCTGATTCCGCCAAAGCCATGACCGCCGCCTGGATGCAGGCCTGCGCCGGCCTCTACGGCCTGCTCGGCGTGGCCCTGGGCGCCTTCGCGGCACATGGCCTGAAGAGCCGGCTGGATGCCTACGCCCTGGACATCATGGCCACGGCCACGCAGTACGCGCTGCTGCATGCGGCGGTGCTCCTGGCCCTGGCGCTGGCGCCGCCCGGCGACCGCTGGCTGGCCTGGGCCGGCCTGGCCTTTGCCGCCGGCACGCTGCTGTTCTCCGGCAGCCTCTACGCGCTGGCGCTCAGCGGCGTGCGCGCGCTGGGGGCCATTACCCCGCTAGGCGGCGTGCTGCTGCTCGGCGGCTGGCTGCTGGTGGCGCTGTCGGCGGCCTTGCGCCTGCGCGCCTAGGCCACCGGGCGATTCCCAGCCGGGCGCTCTGCGCGCAAGGCGGTGGGCGCGGGGTCGATGCCGCGCCTGAGGTGCGCCCGGGGCGTGCCCATGCCGCCCTTGCGCCGCTCATCCGCCGCCCCTGATCCACCCTTAAGCGGCTCTTGCACCCCTGAGCCACCCCTGAGTTTCCCACGAGCGGCCCGGGTGGCCGAGCCTAGCCAGCGGCCATCTGCCCCATGCGCTCGCGCTGCGCCCGCAGCGCCGTCAGGCTGGCCTCCTGCTCATCGGCCAGCGTCCGCGCGCCGGCCACCACCTCGGCCGGCGCCCGCTCGGTGAAGTTGGGGTTGTCCAGCTTGCCGCGGGTGGCCTTGTAGTCCTTCTCCAGCTTGGCAATGGCCTTGTCCAGGCGGGCGCATTCGGCCGCCGGGTCGATCAGGCCGGCCAGCGGCACCAGCACGTTCAGCCCGCCGGCCCGGGCCAGCGCGGCGTCCGGCGCGGGGGATTGCGCGTCCAGCACGTCCAGCGACTCCACGCGGCCCAGCTCCATGATCCACGGCGCCAGACCGGCCAGGCGGGCCTGATCGGTGGCCTCGGCCTGCTGCAGCAGCACCGGCAAGGCGCGACTCGGTGCAATGTCCATCTCGCCGCGAATCTGGCGCACGGCCAGCAGCAGGCGCTGCAGCCAGGCGATGTCCTCTTCGGCGCGGGCGTCGATGCGCTCCTCGTCGGCCTGCGGCCAGGGCCGGCGGCTGATCGAATCGACCTCGTCGGCGCCGGCCTGCGGCGCGATGCGCTGCCAGATCTCTTCGGTGATGAAGGGCATGATCGGGTGCAGCAGGCGCAGGATGGTCTCCAGCCCGCGGGCCAGCGTGCGCCGGGTGGCCTGTGCGGCCTGCGCGTCGTCGCCCTTCAGGCTGACCTTGGCCAGCTCCAGGTACCAGTCGCACCAGTCGTGCCAGACGAAATCGTGCAGCGCCGCGGCGACCAGATCAAAACGGTAGGCGCGCAGCTGCTTGTCGACCTCGGCCTCGACGCGCTGCAGGCGCGAGGCGATCCAGCGCTCGGCGGGGCCGGGCGTGCCGGGGCTGCCGTCGTCCTGCCAGCCCTCCAGGCTCATCAGCACGTAGCGCGAGGCATTCCACAGCTTGTTGCAGAAATTCTTGTAACCCGCCAGCCGTTGGGTGTCGAAGCGGATGTCGCGGCCGGTGCTGGCCAGCGCGGCGAAATAAAAGCGCAGCGCGTCGGTACCGTGCTCGGGAATGCCCTCGGGGAAATCCTTCTTGGTCGCGCGCGCGATCTTCTCGGCCTGCTGCGGCTGCATCAAACCCGAGGTGCGCTTGTCCAGCAGGGCCTCCAGCGTGATGCCGTCGACGATGTCCAACGGGTCGATGACGTTGCCCTTGGACTTGGACATCTTCTGCCCGGAGGCATCGCGCACCAGGCCGTGGACATAGACCTCGCGGAAGGGCACCTCGCCGGTGAACTTCAGGCCCATCATGATCATCCGGGCGACCCAGAAGAAAATGATGTCGAAGCCCGTCACCAGCACGCTGGTGGGGTAATACAGCGACAGCTCGGGGGTCTGCTGCGGCCAGCCCAGCGTCGAGAAGGGCCACAGCGCCGAGGAGAACCAGGTGTCCAGCACGTCCTCGTCCTGGCGCAGCGGCAGCGCGGCGTCCAGCCCGTAGCGGCTGCGCACCTCGGCCTCGTCACGGCCCACGTAGACATGCCCGGCCTCGTCATACCAGGCCGGGATGCGGTGCCCCCACCAGATCTGCCGGGAGATGCACCAGTCCTGGATGTTGTGCATCCACTCGTAATAGGTCTTCGACCAGTTCTCGGGCACGAAGCGGATGCGGCCGCTTTCGACCGCCTCGATGGCCGGCTTGGCCAGCGGCTCGGCGCGCACGAACCACTGGTCGGTCAGGTAGGGCTCGAGCACCTGGCCGGTGCGGTCGCCGCGCGGCACCATCAGCGTATGCGGCTGGGTGGCCTCGAGCAGGCCGGCGGCCTCAAGGTCGGCCACCACGCGCTCACGCGCCGCGAAGCGGTCCAGGCCCCGGTAGGCCTCGGGCACGGCGTCGTTCAGCGTGGCCTGTGGCGTCAGGATGTTGATGACCTCCAGGCCATGGCGCTCGCCCAGCGCGTGGTCATTGAAGTCATGCGCCGGGGTGATCTTGACCACGCCGGTGCCGAATTCGCGGTCAACATAGTCGTCGGCCACGATCGGGATTTCGCGTTCGGCCAGCGGCAGGCGCACGGTCTGGCCGACCAGGTGCGCATAGCGCTCATCCTCGGGGTGCACGGCCACGGCCGTATCGCCGAGCATGGTTTCCGGGCGCGTCGTGGCCACGACGAGGTGGCCGCTGCCATCGCTGAGCGGGTAGCGGAAGTGCCACAGCGAGCCCTGTTCCTCCTTGGACTCCACTTCCAGGTCGGAGACCGCCGTCTGCAGCACCGGGTCCCAGTTCACCAGGCGCTTGCCGCGGTAGATCAGGCCTTCCTCGTGCAGGCGCACGAAGACCTCGGTGACGGCCTCGGACAGCCCGGCATCCATCGTGAAGCGCTCGCGCTCCCAGTCCACCGAGGCGCCCATGCGCCGCAGCTGGCGGGTGATGTGGCCGCCGCTCTCGGCCTTCCATTCCCAGATCTTCTCGATAAAGGCCTCGCGGCCCAGGTCATGGCGCGACTCGCCCTGCGCGGCCAGCCGGCGCTCGACCACCATCTGCGTGGCGATGCCGGCATGGTCGGTGCCCGGCTGCCACAGCGTGGCGTCGCCCTGCATGCGGTGCCAGCGGGTCAGCGCGTCCATGATCGTGTCCTGGAAGGCATGGCCCATGTGCAGGCTGCCGGTCACGTTGGGCGGCGGGATCATGATGCAGAAGGGGTCGCCTTCGCGGCCGGCGGCGAACAGGCCGCGGGCCTCCCACTGCTGGTACCAGTGGCTTTCGATGGCGCTGGGGTCGTAATGCTTGTCCATGGACTGCGGCGGTGGGTGCGTGGGCGCACAGCGCGGCCGGGCCGAGGGCTCGGCATGTTGACGCTGCGACGGGGGATTATGGAATTATAGGCTGCTGCGGCGAAGCCGGCCGTGCGGAGGGATTGCGTGATGAACAGAGCATGGATGATCGGGGCGCTGGCGGCACTGTCTGGCGCGGCTTTGCCGGGGTGTTCCGATAGCGACGGCACCCGCCCGGAAGGGCGGCTGAACCCGGTGTTCGCGAGCAAGGCGCAGCAGACGCTGGCGCCGCTGGCGGACTGCACGGCGCTGCGCGAGCAGGTCACGCAGGCCCTGACGCTGGAATACACCACTGGCTTTTGGAATGGCGGCCCCTGTTGGAGCTGCCCCGAGCCCTTGCCCTTCGTGGGCGCGCCGGCTCGCGCCGCACCCGCGGGCGAGCGCGCGGCCCCGGCCGAATTCGACGCCGGCGCGCCGCAGCCGGTCAGCCAGCCCGGCGCGCAGTCGCCCGGCAGCCGCCGCGTCAACGACACCAACACGCAGGAAGAGGGCGTCGACGAGGCGGACCTGATCGAAGCCAGCCCCGACGGCAGCACGCTCTATGTGCTGCGCCAGGCCGACTTCGGCAGCGGGGGCGAGGTGCTGGTGGTGGATGCCAGCGACCCGGCGAACACCGCGATTCGCGCTCGCATCGCCATCGACAACGGCCGCTACGCGCGCGGCATCTACCTCGACAGCGACAATGCGCGGCTGCTGGTGCTGACCGAGGCCGGCTTCTTTTTCGCCGGCCACAGCGTCGCCGTGGACTCGGCCTTCGCGCCGCCGCCCGATTCCAGCGAAACCGGCTCGCAGGTGCTGGCCTTCGACGTCAGCGACCCCGGCGCGCCGAGCGAGCTGGGGCGCTACACCACGGATGCGCAGATCATCGACAGCCGGCGCATCGGCGACCGCCTGCACCTGGTCAGCCAGTTCGGCATCCCCTTGCCCTCGCCACTGCGCGGCGACGAGGATTTTTTCCGCCTGGTGTACGAGGACTACGCGCAGGCCCTGCGCGACGGCGACGAGACGGCCACCGAGCAGCTCGGCGCGCAGATCGCGGCGCGCATCGAGACGGCGGTGGCGCAGACCCCCCTGGCCGAGCTGCTGCCGGCCAACAATGGCGAGCTGCTGGATTGCACCGCCGTGCACGCGCCGGAAGTGCCGCAGCGGCTGGGCCTGATCCAGATCAGCAGCATGCGCAGCGATACCTTCGACCCGCGCTCCGTCGCCCTGCTGAACAACGGCTGGCAGGTCTACGGCAGCGTCGACAACCTCTACGTGGCGCAGACCAGCGCCGGCTGGTGGCTGGACCCGGCCCAGGTGCAGCAGACGGCCGTGCACCGCTTCGCGCTGGATGCCAACGGCCCGCCGCGCTATGCCGGCAGCGGCCTGGTCGAGGGCTGGGCCGCCAACCGCTACCAGTACTCCGAGCATGCCGGCCACCTGCGCGTGGCCACCACGCTACGCGGCTCGGCCCTGCTGGGGACCGAATCGGAGCTGCGCCTGGCCAATCGGCTGAGCGTGCTGGAGCTGGCGGAGACGGGGCTGGAAGAGGTGGGCCGCAGCCCGCTATACGGCCCCAACGAGGACATCCGCGCGGCGCGCTTTTTCGGCGATCGCGGCTATGTGGTGACCTTCGAGTTCACCGACCCGCTGTTCGCCTTTGATCTCAGCGAGCCCAGCAACCCGAGGATCGTCGGCGAGCTGGAGATCCCCGGCTTCTCCACCTATATCCACCCGCTGGGCGCCGACCGGCTGCTGACGATTGGCCGCGCCGGCGGCGCGGGCGGGCAGGGCGTGGGCAACCGCTTCCAGCTGCAGATTTTCGATGTCTCCGGCGCCTTCGATGCCGACCCGAGCACGGGGCTGGTGCAGGTGACGACGGCCGAGCCGGATGTGGCCGAGGACGCCTGGGCCTTCAGCCTGGCCGAGTATGACCCGCTGGCCTTCGCCTTCCTGGACGAGGCGGGCGAGCCGCGCCGCGGCACGCTGAGCCTGCCGGTGCAGGTAGGCTCGCCGCGCGCCGAGGAGGCCTTCAGCGGCTTCTATGTCTACGGGATCGACGGCGTGGCCGGCGAAATCAACCAGACGCTGGCGCTGGACCACGCCCAGCGCGAGCCGGACCAGGGCGACGGCTGCCCGCCGCAGCGTGACCCGACCGGGGTGCCCTGCCAGAGTTTTGCGCCGGTGATCTACAACGAGCCGCTGCGCACGAAGATCGTCGAAAGCGGGCCGGGTGTGGTGATCCCGGTGCCGGTCACCGCCGGCGACACCAGCTACTTCACGCTGAGCCGGCGCTTCCTGCATGTGGATGACGCCGAGGGCAACCGCCTGGCCACCGTGAACCTGGAGCCGGAGACCGAAGGCCAGCCCTAGCCGGCCCAGCGGCCTGGACCCCTCGCCGGGCGGGCTGAATCCGGCCCTCGCCGGGCGGGCGGGCGCTGGCCCTAGCCGCGGTCGTCGGCCGGCGCGTCCTCGGCCTCGGCCTGCGCCTTGCGGATGGGGTAGGTGATGCGCACGTCGTAGGCCTTGCCCTCGTCGTTGCGCACGTTGGAAATGCCCTCGTACTGCACCAGGTCGCGGTTCTGCGGGTTGTAGCTGAGCACCAGCGGGTCCACAAACCAGCTCAGAAAGCTGTCGACCTCAACGCGGACGCGCACGACCTCGAAGCCGTCGATCACGGCATCGTCGATGCGCTCGGCGCGAAACTTCACGCTGGCCAGGCTGCCCGGCGCGCAAAAGCGAAAACGCACCGTTTCGTCGGCCAGCACCTTGTCGAAGTTGGCCTGCACGTAGGGGTGAAAACCGGCGTCGGCGGCGTCGCAATCCTCTGGGTCCACGGACTTGCTTTCCATCTGCGCATCGCCGTCCTTGCGTCGCAGCATGGCCAGGCGGCCGTCCTCCCGACGCATGCCTTCCTGGTAGCCGGTGTTGTCCAGCGTGGTCAGGAAGGTGGGGACATAGAGGCTGGGGCGAAAGTCCAGCACCTTGCGCCCGATCTCGCTGCCGTCCGGCCGCAGGTAGCGCACCGTGTCGCGCGCGGGCGCGCCCTGTGGCCCGTACTCGAAGGCATGCTGCTCGGTGTACAGCAGCTTGCCCGATTCGCGGTCGTAAGCCGTGCCCACCAGGTCGGAGGGTGCTTCGCTCGCCGCGGCCGGCAGCGGCGCAAGCAGGGCCGTCAGCAGGGCGGCGGTGGGCAGGCAGGCGGGTACACAGGAGCGCATGGCAGTTCCTCATCGGCAGTGGTCGCGATCATGGCACAGACCACAGGCATAACCAGACGTTGCGTGCCGGCGTTGCAAATGCCGGGGCGGGCGGGCAGTCTCAGGGCGACTTGGGGCACGCCCACGGAGGCGCAATGAATCTGGACAAGGTGCTGTTTGGCTTTTTCGTGCTGCTGGCGCTGACGCTGAACGTGGGCTTTGTATACGGCGATATCGACACGCCGGAGCACCACCATGTCTGGGAGCTATTCGCCGCGCTGGTGGTGTCGCTGATCGCGACCGTGCTCAAGTTTGGCGACCGCTCGCACCTGGGCGCCGTGCTGCTGGCCAGCTCGCTGGTTGCCGATCTGCACCTGGTCGCCGCCGCGCTGGTGTGGGGGTTGAACAGCCAGGTCTTTGCCGCCGCCTCCGAGCCGGGCGTTGTCGCCAGCGTGGTCTCGCTGGCCTGTGGCGCGCTGGTCGCCAACCTGGCCAGCGTGATCCTGCTGGTGGTCGAGACGCTGACGCTGCGCCGCTAAGCCCCGCGCGCCGGCATGGAGAAGGTTCTCTTCCTGTTCATGCGCCGCATGCGGCGCCCGCTGGTGCTGCTGATCAGCGTGTATGCGATCGCCATCGGCGGCCTGGTGCTGATTCCGGGCCAGGACGACCAGGGCCAGGTCTGGCATTACGACTTTTTCCACGCCTTTTACTTCTTCAGCTTCGTCGGCCCGACGGTCGGCTTTGGTGAGATCCCCTATGCGCTGCTGCCGCAGCAGCGCTTCTGGGTCTCGCTGATGCTCTACCTGACGGTGATCTCCTGGCTGTACACCATCGGCAAGATCTTCGGCCTGGTTAGCGAGCCCGCCTTTATCCGCGCGATGCAGGAGGCTCGCTTCATTCGGGCCGTGCGCCGCCTGCAGGAGCCCTTTCACATCGTCTGCGGCTACGGTGAGACCGGCAGCCTGATCGTCGAGGCGCTCAGCGCGCGCGGCGCGCGCTGCGTGGTGCTGGATAACGAGCCGGCCCGGCTCGACGACCTGGAGCTGGCCAACCTTCCGCTGGACGTGCCGCGGCTGTGCGCCGACGCGACCAATACGCAGGTGCTGATCGAGGCGGGAATGCGGCTGGAGGACTGCCTGAGCGTCATTGCCGTCACCGATTCCGATGCGGTCAACACCAAGATCGCCGTCACCACCAAGCTGCTGATGCCGCGCCGCGTGGTGATGTGCCGGGCCGAGTCCTCGGCGGCGATGGAGAACATGGCCTCCTTCGATACCGATCACATCATCAACCCCTTCGATGTCTTTGCCGAGCACCTGGGTCTGGCCATCCGCAAACCGCATGTCAACGAGCTGCACCGCTGGCTGGGTGCGCGCGCCGGGCGCAAGCTGGCCGAGCCGCTGCTGCCGCCCAAGGGCCATTGGCTGGTCTGCGGCTATGGGCGCTTCGGCCGCGCCTGCCGGCGTTACCTGGAGGCCTCGGACGTGCAGGTCACGGTGATCGAGCGCGATGCCGAGAGTTTCGCCAAAGCCAAGGACGAGGGCCTGAAGAACCGCATCGTGGGCAGCGCCACGGACCCCGAGCCGCTGCACGAGGCCGGTGTCGAGGGCGCCCAGGGCATCATCGCCGGCACCGACTCGGACACGGACAACCTCTCGATCGTGCTCACGGCGCGGGCGATCAACCCGCGCATCTATACGGTGGCGCGGCAGAACCACCGCGCCGAGGGCGAGCTGTACCGCGCCGCGCGCCTGCCGCTGGTGGTCGAGCCCAGCCGCATCGTCGCCTGGCGCATCCTGCCGCTAGCCACCATTCCCGCGCTGTCGGACTTCCTGGCCCGTTGCCGCAACCAGGAAGACGACTGGGCCGCGGAGCTGCTGGAGGAACTGCGCGAGGAGATGGGCCGGCGCGCCCCGGCGGTGGTCTCGCTGCGGGTGGCCGGCGCCGATTGCCAGGGGCTGCGCCACGCCGTGGGCGACCGCGCCGTACGCATCGCCGATCTGGCTTACAGCCCGCAGGGCGAAACGATGCCGCTGGTGCCCCTGATGTGGGGGCGGGATGGCAAATACACGCTGCGGCCGGCCCCGGCCCAGGCGCTGCAGGCCGGCGACAGCCTGCTGCTGGCCACCTCGGAGCGCATGGCCCACCGCCTGGAATGGCTGGTCTGCCACAGCGAGCACTGGGGCAGTGCGCCGGGCACGCAGACCCGCTTGCGGCCACCCCAGGCGGCCTGAGCGGCCGCGGCAGCCTCGGCCGCCCCGCGCCGGCTCGAGGGCTAGCGCGCGCGGGGGTCGTAATCCTCGGCGCTATCCGCCCACTGCTGCAGCAGCGCCTGCTGCTCCTCGCTCAGCGGCGTGGGGTAGCGCAGCTGCAGCCGCAGGTACTGGTCGCCACTGCTTGCGCCGGCCTCGCGGGCCGGCAGGCCACGGCCCTTCAGGCGCAGGCGCTGGCCGGACTGGCTGCCGGCCGGAATCTTCATGTCGATCGGCCCGCCCAGCGTGGGCACCTGCACGCGTGCGCCCAGGGCCGCCTCCCAGGGCGCCAGCGGCAGCTCCAGGCTGACATCGCGCCCCTCCAGCGTGTACTGCGGGTGCGGCGCGATGCGAACCGTCAGCACGATGTTCTGGCCGCCCGCGCGCACGCGCATGCGGGTGCCATCGGTGCTGCCGGCGGGGATCTTGACCTTCAGCGTGCTCGCGCCCGGCCGCGCCAGCTCGCGGGTGGTACCGGCGTAGGCCTCTTCCAGGCTGATCTGCGCCTCGATGTCCTGCTGGCCGCCGGCGCCAAAGTTCTCGAAGCCGCCGCCGTCGAAGCCGCCCGCGCCGAAGGCCGAGAAGGGATCGCGTTGCCCCCCGACGCCGCCTGCCGCGCCGCCGAAGCCACCGCCGAAGAGGGTCTGGAAGAACTCCGAGAAGCCGCCCAGGCCATCGCCGCCCATGCCGCCACCCATACCACCGCGCCCACCGGCAAAGTCCTGCCAGCCCGGCGGCGGCCGGAACTGCTGGCCGGCCTTCCAGTTGGCGCCGAGCTGGTCGTAGGCGCGTCGTTTCTCCGGGTCCTTCAGGACCTCATAGGCCTCCTGGACCCGCTTGAACTCGTCCTCGGCGCCGGCGGCGGTGTTGCGGTCCGGGTGGAACTCGCGCGCCTTGCGCCGGTAGGCCTTCTTGATCTCGTCGGCGCTGGCGTCACGGGCGACGCCCAGGGTCTTGTAATAGTCCTGGAACTGCATGGGCATCAGGGCGGCAAAACTGCCGGCTATGTGGGGTTGGCGGGGCGCGGATTCAATCGCGCGGCGGCGGTGTGCCGCCTGGCGGCAGCGCTGGCCTGGAGCCGCCGGCGGCACCTAGACGGCGTTTCTTGCGCCAGCGCGCATACAGGCTCAGGCCGGCGTAGATGCCGTCGGTGGCCAGGTCGTGCACCCGGCGGACCTGCCGGGCGCCGGCGCGGGTCGCGGGGATCTGCTCGAGGATGGCGAAGGGGATATCGCTGATCGCCCGGTGGGTGCTGCGCACCGCCTGCGAGCTGGCGTCGATGCTGTCGGCGAGCTGGTCCTGAATGGCGTCCAGGCGCGCCTGGCTGCTGCGCACATGGGCCAGTTCGCTGGCCAGGGCGATGACGCGCGCATGGTCGTCGCGCAGGCGCGCGTGCTGGGCCAGCAGGCGCATCGTCAGCGCCACGCTCACGGCGCCGGCCGTCAGCCAGACGGCGGCCAGGAACTCACTCAGGGCCATGGATGCGCACCTCGGCGGCGACCTCCTGCTTGGCCAGCTCGGCTTTCAGGATCTTGACCACCTGGCGGTGGACCTCATGCCGGATCACACCCGGCGCAATGTTGCCCAGCAGGCCGGCAAAGGCGTTGTGGTGGGCGGCCAGCTGCATGGGGTTCAGGATCTCGATGCTGATCAGGCGCGGGCGGGGCTGGCCGAGCAGGTTGCGCACCTCGCTGGCGGGCGGCGGCGCCAGCTCCAACAGCGGGCG
Organism: uncultured Ectothiorhodospiraceae bacterium; assembly: GCA_937141935.1. GTDB lineage: Bacteria > Pseudomonadota > Gammaproteobacteria > Nevskiales > Oceanococcaceae > MS8. The sequence goes on along the minus strand of CAKZQS010000014.1, from coordinate 89,698 downwards.
GATCGCCTCGCGCTGGGCCTCCAGCTGGCGCTGATGGCGCCACAAGAGCACGGCCAGCACGGCCAGCAGCACCAGGTTGGCTCCAAGGAGATAATTCAGCATCGCGACAGACTCAGGGCGGGTCGGGGGATGCCGACCGCCGGAAGGACGGAACAAGGGCGTGAATGCTACACCCGCGCCGACGGCGCTGGACTACGCGCAGGTCGACTGGGGCGCCGACGGGGTGCCACGCAGCCCGCTTTACGGCGACGTCTACCACGCCCGCGAGGGCGCCTGCGGCCAGAGCGAGGCCGTCTTCGTGCAGGGCAACGACCTGCCGCGGCGCTGGGCCGCGGGCGGCGGCCGGGTGGTGGCCGAACTGGGCTTTGGCAGCGGCCTGAATTTCCTGCACGCCGCCGGTCGCTTTCTGGAGACCGCCCCGGCGGGGGCGACGCTGGACTATGTGGGCTTCGAGCTGGCGCCCTGGCGGCCCGCGGACGCCGCCCGGCTGTATGCCGGCGAGCCGCTGCCCGCGTGGCTGTGCGCCGCCTGGCTGGCGCAGGCCGACACGCTGCAGCCTGGCGCCAATCGGATCGTGCTGGCGGGCGGGCGGCTGCGGCTGACCCTGCTGCTGGGGCCGGCCGAGCGGCTGCTGCCGCAGGCGCGATTCGCGGCCCAGGCCTGGTTTCTGGACGGCTTCGCGCCGCGCTGCAATGCGGCTCTGTGGGCGCCCGAACTGTGGGCGGCGCTGGCCGCGGCCAGCGCGCCCGATGCGACGCTGGCGACCTGGTGCTGCGCCGGGGCCGTGCGTCGGGGCCTGCAGGCGCAAGGCTTCGTGCTGCGGCGCCGTCCGGGCTATGGCGGCAAGCGGGAACGGCTGGAAGGCCGCCTGGGCCTCGCGGCCGGCGCAGCCCCGGCCGTGCCGGCCTCGGCGCCCGAGCCGGCGTCGATGCCCGCGCCGGAGGCCGTCGACATCGTCGGCGCCGGCCTCGCCGGGGCCTGGACGGCGCGGACGCTGGCGGAGCAGGGCCTCGAGGTCCACGTGCACGAGGCCGCGCCGCGCCCGGCCAGCGATGCCTCCGGCATGCCGATGCTGATGGTGCGCCCCTATGCCCGGCATCGCGACACGCCGACGGCGCGTTTTTTCTGGCAGGCGGCGCCCCATGCCTGCGCCCGCATCGCCGAGCTGGAGCTGCCCAGCTGGCGCCCCGGCCCGGTGTGGCGCGCCTTTGGCCAGGAGGCGCCGCACTGGCTTTCGCCCGCGGGTTGGTGCGATGGCGCCGAGCTGTGCCGGGTGCTGCTCGACCACCCCCGCATCCACGTGTATTACGGAAGCGTGGTGCCGGCGACCCATGACAACGCGGCCCACAGGGCCCGGCCGCGCATCTGGTGCACGGCCTGGCCCCCGGCGGATGCGGGGCTGGCGCCCTACCTGCGGCGCATCGGCGGCCAGCAAAGCGCCTGGGCGCGACCGCAACTCGGCACGCAGCAGCCACGGGTGGGCGATGCCGTCGCGGCCGAGGCGGCCGGCTGGCTGTACTTTGGCGCCAGCCAGCGGCTGGACGAGCGGGCGACGCAGCCCCGGCCCGAGGAGGCGCTGGCCTACGGGGCGCGGCTGCCGCAGCCGCCAACCCCGGCCGACCTCGCGCAGATGCGCCACTGGCTGGGCACGCGGGTGCAGGCCCGTGACCGGCTGCCGCTGCTGGGCCCGCTGCCGTGGCCCCAGGCCGCGCCGCCGCCGGGCCTGGTGGCCGGCCGCGCGGGGGTCGAGGATTTGCCGGCGCGGGCGGGGGCCTGGCTGCACCTGGCGCATGGCAGCCGTGGCGCCACCGCCGCGCCGCTCTGCGCGCAGTGGCTGGCCGACCGGCTGCTGGGCCGCCCCTGGCCCCTGCTGGCCGGCGAGGCCGCCGCGCTGGACCCCCGCCGCTTTGCGCTGCGCGACTGGCGCCGGGGCCGCTGGCCCCAGGTCGCAGACGCTACCCCGGACGCCGACTCAGATGCTGACCCAGATTCCGACGCAGGCGCGGGCCAGGCACCGGCCCGCACCGCGCCGGCGGTCCCGCGCTAAGCTCTGGCCCTTCGGCGCGTCGTCCGGACGCGCGCATCGAGGAGACGCAATGACGCGCAATGGGGCGAAGCTCTATGGGGCCCGCATGGCCATCAGTTCCGACCGGGTCGAGCTGTTTTTGGCCGAAAAGGGCATCGAGGTCGAATTCGTGCCGGTGAACCTGATGGCCGGCGAGCATTACAGCGAGGACTACCGGCGGCGCATCGCGCCCAACGCCCGGGTGCCCGCGCTGGAACTCGACGCCGGCACGGTGCTGCGCGAGTCGGTGGCCATCTGCCGCTATTTCGAGGCCAGCCAGCCCGAGCCCGCGCTGTTTGGTGGCACGCCGCTGGAGCAGGCGCGTGTCGAGATGTGGCAGCGGCTGATGGAGCTGGAGCTGCTGATGCCGATCGCGATGGCCTTCCGCCACGGTCATCCGGCCGCCAAGGCCCTGGAGCAGCCGCAGATCGCCGAGCATGCCGCCGTGCAAAAGCAGCGCGCCGAGAAGCGCATCGGCGTGCTGGACAAGGAGCTGGCCGGGCGCGACTACCTGGCCGGCGACTTCTCGATCGCCGACATCACCGCTTTTCTGGCCATCCGCTTCGGCCGGCTGTCGAAGATCGCGCCCGAGCCCGGGCATGTCGCGGTGCAGGCCTGGATGGAGCGCGTGGCCGCGCGCCCCGCGATTGCCACCGCCCTCCAACGCATCAAGGACGCCTCATGATCACGCTGTACACCGCCCCCACGCCCAACGGCCACAAGGCCTCGATCATGCTTGAGGAGCTGGGCGTCGACTACACCGTCCAGCCGGTCAACATCATGGGCGGCGACCAGCACAGCCCGGAGTTCCGGGCCGTCAATCCCAACGGCAAGATTCCGGCGATTGTCGACCATGAGGCCGGCGACCTCGCCGTGTTCGAATCCGGCGCCATCCTGATTTACCTGGCCGAGAAAACCGGCCAGTTGCTGCCCGCCCAGGGCCCGCAGCGCTACGCGGTGCTGCAGTGGCTGATGTTCCAGATGGGCGGCGTGGGCCCGATGATGGGGCAGGCCAACGTCTTCTACCGCTACTTCCCGGAGAAGATTCAGCCCGCCATCGACCGCTACCAGAACGAGGTTCGGCGCCTGTTCGAGGTGCTCAACGGCCACCTTGAGGGCCGCGAATACCTGGCCGGCGACTATTCCATTGCCGACGTCGCCAACTGGCCCTGGGTGCGCACCGCGAAGTGGAGCGGCGTGCGCTTTGATGACCTGCCGCACCTGGCGGCCTGGGTGGCGCGCTGCGGGGAGCGCCCGGCCTGCCAACGCGGCATCGAAATCCCGGTCAAGCTGCCGGACCTGACCGGTGCCGACCAGGAGCAGGGCGCCAAGGATTTCGTCAAGGGCGCGCAAGGCATGCTGCAGCGCTGAGCCGCCATCGCGGCGGGTGGGCGCCAAGTCTCGCTAGAATGCCGGGCTTTTCCGGCGCAAGAACAGGACAGCAACGATGAGCCAGTACGAATCCGCCGGGCGCCTGCAGGTCGAAACGGGCCTGAAGTCGCTCGTCGACAATCGCATCTGCCCCGGCACCGGCATCGCCCCCGCGGACTTCTGGTCGGCGCTGGACGCGATCCTGACCGACCTGGTTCCCAAGAACCGCGCGCTGCTGGCCAAGCGCGACGACCTGCAGGACCGGATCGACGCCTGGCACCGCGAGAACCCCGGCAAGCCCGAGCTGGGCGCCTACAAGGCCTTCCTGGAATCGATTGGCTACCTGCTGCCCGAGGGCGGCGACTTTGCGATCAACCCGCAGAACATCGACCCGGAAATCGCCGAGCAGGCCGGCCCGCAGCTGGTGGTGCCGGTACGCAACGCCCGCTTTGCCCTGAACGCCGCCAATGCCCGCTGGGGCAGCCTGTATGACGCGCTGTATGGCACCGACGCCATCAGTGAGGATGATGGCTGTGAGCGCGGCCAGGGCTACAACCCCAAGCGCGGCGAGAAGGTCATTGCCTTCGCCCGCAAGCACCTGGACAAGTCCACGCCGCTGGCCGAGGGCAGCCATGCCCAGGCCACGCGCTATGCGGTGGTCGACGGCGTGCTGCAGGTCGGCCTGGCCGGGGGCACCAAGGTCGGCCTGAAGCAGCCCGAGCAATTCGTCGGTTTTGTCGGCGATGCCGATGCGCCGGAGGCGGTGCTGCTGCGCAACAACGGCCTGCACATCGAGATCCAGATCGATGCCGACAGCCCCATCGGCAAGACCGATGCGGCCGGCGTCAAGGACCTGCTGGTCGAGGCCGCGGTGACGACCATCATGGACTGCGAGGACTCGGTGGCCGCCGTGGACGCGCAGGACAAGGCCGAGGTCTACAGCAACTGGTTTGGCCTGATGCAGGGCAACCTGGAAGAGAGCTTTGCCAAGGGTGGCCGCACGCTGACCCGCAAGCTCAATGCCGACCGCTTCTACACCACCCCCGACGGTGGCGAGCTGCGCCTGCCGGGCCGCTCGCTGCTCTTCGTGCGCAACGTGGGCCACCTGATGACCACCGACGCCGTGCTCGACGCCAACGGCGACGCGGTGCCCGAGGGCATCCTCGACGGCATGGTGACCTCGCTGGCGGCGCTGCACGACCTCAAGGCCGACCACGGTGATCCCAAGCACAAGGGCAACTCGCGCACCGGCTCGGTGTACATCGTCAAGCCCAAGATGCACGGCCCCGAGGAAGTGGCCTTTGCCAACGAACTCTTTGGCCGCATCGAGGACGCCTTGGGGCTGGCGCGCAACACGCTGAAGATGGGGATCATGGACGAGGAGCGCCGCACGACGGTCAACCTCAAGGAATGCATCCGCGCCGCCAAGGACCGCGTCGCCTTCATCAACACCGGCTTTCTGGATCGCACCGGCGACGAGATCCACACCAGCATGCAGGCCGGCCCGATGGTCGCCAAGACCAAGATGAAGGCGCAGCCCTGGATCGCCGCCTACGAGGACTGGAACGTCGACATCGGCCTGGAATGCGGCCTGCAGGGCAAGGCCCAGATCGGCAAGGGCATGTGGGCCATGCCCGACGAGATGGCGGCGATGCTGGAGCAGAAGATCGGCCACCCCAAGTCCGGCGCCAACACCGCCTGGGTGCCCTCGCCGAACGGCGGCACGCTGCACAGCATCCATTACCACCAGGTCAATGTCTTCGAGGTGCAGGACGCGCTGAAGGCCCGCGCCCGGGCCTCGCTGGATGACATCCTGACGATTCCGCTGCTCGATGACGCGGACGCGCTGAGCGACGAGGACAAGCGCCGCGAGCTGGACAACAGCGCGCAGGGCATCCTGGGCTACATGGTGCGCTGGATCGACCAGGGCGTGGGCTGTTCCAAGGTGCCCGACATCAACGATGTGGGCCTGATGGAAGATCGCGCCACGCTGCGTATCTCCAGCCAGCACATCGCCAACTGGCTGGAGCATGGCGTCGTGACCCGCGAGCAGGTCATGGATTCGCTCAAGCGCATGGCCGAAGTGGTGGACCGGCAGAACGCCGGCGACCCGCTGTACCGGGACATGGCGCCGCGCTTCGACGGCCTGGCCTTCGAGGCGGCCTGCAAGATGGTCTTTGAGGGCACCGCGCAGCCCAATGGTTACACCGAGCCGCTGCTGCATGAGTACCGGCGCAAGGTGAAGGCGCGGCAGGCCGACTAGGCCCGTCGCCCGTCGCCGTGGGGCGGCTGGGCGCCGTGACCTTGCGTCCGGCGCCCACCGCGGCCCCCGGTTGTCGGCCTAGAATGCCGGCATGAAAAATTCCACAGGCAAGCGCGTCGCCATCACCGGCGCGGGCACCGGCATCGGTGCGGCGTTGGCGGTGGCGCTGGCGCGCGAGGGCGCGGATCTGGCGCTGTGCGGGCGGCGGCTGGAGCCGCTGCAGCGGACGGCCGAGGCCGCGCGAGCGGCCAGCGGGCGCGAGGACTTGCGGATCACGCTGCACAGCGTGGATGTCGCCGACCGCGCCGCTGTTGAGGGCTGGGCCGCCGCCGTCGAGGCCGAGCTGGGCCCTGCGCAGCTGCTGATCAACAACGCCGGCGTGGCCATCGCCGCCACCGCCGAGGCCATCGACTACGCTGACTTTGCGCGGGTCATGGACATCAACTTCTGGGGCGTGGTGCACGGCTGCAAGGCCTTCCTGCCGCAGCTGCGCCGGGCCGAAGAGGCGCACATCGTCAACGTGTCCAGCGTTTTCGGCCTGCTCGGCATCCCCGGGCAAAGCGCCTATAACGCCTCGAAGTTCGCGGTACGCGGCTACAGCGAGGCGCTGGCCCAGGAGCTGGCGCTGGCCCAGCCCGCCATTGGCGTGACCTGCGTGCACCCGGGCGGGGTCAAGACCGACATCGCCAAGGCGGCCACCATCGACCCCAGCATGCGCGAGCTGCTGGGCGTGGATGCGGACCCGGCGGAAATCTTTGAGCGCTTGTTCCAGACCAGCCCCGAGGCGGCGGCGAAGGCCATCCTGCGCGCCGTGCGCAAGCGCCAGCGCCGCGTGCTGGTGGGCGTGGACGCGCGCCTGATGGATTCGATGGCCCGCGGCCTGCCGGCCGGCTACCAGCGCATCACCCAGGCCGGCACGCGTTTGCTGCGCTACCTGCCGGGCGTCGACAAGCCCGGCAAGAGCTAGGCAGGCCCTGAGCCACGCGCGCCCGGGCCGCAGGGGTGGCTAGCGAATGGCGTAGTCGCCCAGGCCCTCCAAGGGGTCATCCAGCGAGACCTGCACGTTCAGCGCGCCTGCGGCCAGCATGGCCAAGGCGTTGATTCCCGCGTCTTCCCGCGCCGCGGCCCGCAAGCGCTGCATGAAGGCGTAATTGACGTCGCCGATGGCCTCCATCAGCCGGGTCAGTTCGGCGAAATCCGGCCGCAAGGGCCCCGCGTCGCCGGCCTCGCCACCTTGGCCCGCATCGCCCAGCCGCCCCAGCAGCCAGGCCCCCACCAGCCGGAACTGGGTTTCCTCCAGGCTCTGGAAGGGCAGGTGGATGCGCGCCAGGCCCCGCAAGCGGTTCAGGATCGGGCAGCCGCTGCTGGCCAGCAGCAGGCCGAGCAGGGCACTGAGCACCGTCTGCACGTCGGCCTCGCTTTCGATGACCCGGTCGGCGCTGTGCACCCGTACGCGCATGCGCGCATGCGATACAACGGCGCCCAGGGCCTCGACTAGGGGCGCCACGTCCAGCGCGGCCGGGCAGTGGCTGCCCGCGTAGGGGCAGTTCGGGCATTGCGAATATTCCAGCGCCGTCCAGGCCGGGCTGTCGGCATCGCCCTGGCTGATCGGGCGCTCGGTGTCCACGCGGTAACGCAATGCGGTGCCGCCCGCGGGCAGCAGCTCATAGTCGATGATCATGCGCCAAAGTGCTCCTCGAGCTCGGCGCAGGCCGCATCGGCGTGCCCGAGCAAATGCTGCATGTGCGGCAGCGTGCGCCGGCAGCCGGTGTAAACCACGCTCAGCGTGCCGGCATAGCTGAACAGCGTGATGTTCAGGGCCTGGCCCTCGAAGATCAGGCTCACGGGGTGGCAGTCGGTCATCGGCGCCTCGTTCAGATACAGCGGCTCCCTGGGCCCGGGCACATTGGAGATGATCAGGTTGAACATGGGCTTGCGCCGGCGGTTGCCGATGCCGGCCATCTGGCCCACGGCAAAGGGCGCCATCAGCAGCGCGGAGTAGCGGGTGATCTCCTCGCGGCTCATCTGCGCCAGCAAGGCCTTGCCGTCGTCCATCGAAGCCTTGATCAGTGCGAAGCGCTCGCCCGGGTCGGCCAGGTGGGTGCCCAGGTTGGCCAGCAGCAGGCTGATGGCGTTACCGCCATCCTCGTCGCGGGCGCGCACGCTGACCGGCACCTGGGCCACCAGCGGCTCATCCGGCAGGGCCTCCAGTTCGGCCAGGTAGCCGCGCAGCGCGCCGGCGCAGATCGCCAGCAGGATGTCGTTCAGCGTGCCGCCGGCGGCCTTGGCCAGCTCCTGCAGCGCGGCCAAGTCGAAGCGTTGCACCGCCACCCGGCGCTGCGGGCCGATGGGGCCGTTCAGCAGGCAATCCGGCGCCGAGTAGGGCGCCACCAGCTGCGAGAGCTGCTTGCCGCGCGCCCCACGCAGCTGCTGCATCAGCGCACTGCTGACCCGGCCGATGCCGGCGAGCTGGGCGCCGAACTGGCTGATAAAGCCCTGCATGGCCTCGCGCTGGCCGGACTTGTCGGCACCGGGCTTGCGCGGCTTCATGGCCCAGAAGGGCACGAAGGCCTCCGGCTCGGGCGCCTTGGCCAGCATGCGCTGCATCAGCGCCACGCCGGCCATGCCGTCGACCAGCGCATGGTGCATCTTGGCGTAGATGGCAAAGCCGCCGCCCTTGAGCCCTTCGATCACATGGCATTCCCACAAGGGCCGCGAGCGATCCAGCGGAATGCTGTGCAGCCGCGAGATCAGCACGGCCAGCTCGCGCTCGCCGCCGGGCTGGGGCAGCGCCGAATGGCGGAAGTGGTAGTCGAGATCGATGTCCTCCTCGCGCTCCCACTCGGGCAAGACCCGGCCCAGCGCATTGCGCGCCAGCCGGTGGGTGAAGGGCGCGGCGCTGACCTCGTGGGCGCGGGCGGCATCCATCAGCTCGCGGATGTAGCGCTTGTTGCGCCCCTCGGGCAGGTCGAAGCGGGCCAGCGTCGCCACGTGCATGGGCGCGGCCGGGCGCTCGACCTGCAAGAAGAAGGCGTCGTTGGCGCTGGGCTTGCGGTTCATCGTCAGCTCTCCGGGGGCGATGCCGCGCGGGCGCGGCCTTAGGGCATGAACAGCAGCGCCGGGTGCTCCAGCCGGCGCTTCAGGGCCTGCACCAGCGAGGCGGCCTGGTGGCCGTCGACGATGCGGTGGTCAAAGGACGAGGACAGGTTCATCACCTGCCGCGATTGCAGCTGGCCGCCCTCCAGCGACAGCTGCTCGCGGATCTTGTTGACACCGATGATCGCGACTTCGGGCGCGTTGATGATCGGCGTGGACACCAGCCCGCCGAGCTTGCCCAGGCTGGTGATCGTGATCGTCGAGCCCGAGAGCTGCTCGCGCTTGGCGCGGCCGCTGCGGGCCGCGGCCACCACCTCGTCGATGCCCTGGGCCAGGCTCCAGAGGTCGCGCTGCTGGGCATCCGCGACGACCGGCACCATCAGCGCCTGCTCGGTTTGCGTGGCGATGCCCAGGTGTACGCCGGCGGATTCGTGCAGCGTCTCGTTGGCGTCATCGAAGACCGCATTGGCCTGCGGGTAATCCGGCAGCACGCGGCACAGCGCGAGCCCCAGGAAGGGCAGCAGCGACAGCTTCGGCTGGCCCTCGCGGCGCTCGGCATTCAGGCGCTCGCGCAGCCGCAGCAGCTCGGTGACGTCGATCTCCTCGACGTAGGAGAAGTGCGGGATGCGCTGGTAGCTGGCCGTCATCGCCTCGGCGATCTTGCGCCGCAGGCCGATGATCTTCTGGCTGCGGGCCTGTGGCGGCGGCGTGACCGGCGCCCGCGGGGCCTGGGCGGCCGGCGTACTGCCTACCGGCGCGGCGGGCGTGCTGCCGCCCAGCTTCAGTGCGGCATCCAGATCGGCCTGGCGCACGCGGCCCATCGGCCCGGTGCCGGCGACCTGGCCCAGGTCCAGCCCGGCCTCACGCGCCCGCCGGCGCACGGCAGGGGAGGCGAGCACCTTGTCGCCGGAGGCCGCCTGTGCGGCGCCCGGCGGCGTGGCGTCCTGCGCCGCGGACGCGGCTTCCTGGGATACCGATTTTGCGTTTGGCGATTCCGCGTTTGCCGACTCCGCGGGCGCCGACTCCTTGGCCGCCGGCGCGGCGCCGCCCCCGGGCTCGGCCGCCGCGTCGGGGTTCGCGTCGGCGTTGGCGCCGGCGTGGGCATCGGTCTCGAAGACAATCAGCACACCGCCCACTGCGACCTTGTCGCCGGCGGCGCCGCAGAGCTCGACCACCTTGCCGCTGACCGGGCTGGAGATGTCCACCGCGGCCTTGTCGGTCAACACGTCGACCAGCGTCTGGTCCTCTTCGACGACGTCGCCCAGGGCCACATGCCATTCGGCGATTTCCGCCTCGGCGATGCCTTCGCCGATGTCGGGCAGCTTGAAGGAATAGCGCGACATCAGTCCTCCATCAGCCGGGTCAGGGCCTTGGCCAAGCGGGCCGGGCCGGGAAAGTAATGCCATTCGAAGGCATGCGGGTAGGGCGTATCCCAGCCGGTAACGCGCTGGATCGGCGCCTCCAGGTGCCAGAAGCAATGCTCCTGGACCAGCGAGAGCAGCTCGGCGCCGTAGCCCGAGGTCTTGGTGGCCTCGTGCAGGATCAGGCAGCGGCCGGTCTTTTTGACCGAGGCCTCGATGGTCTCCATGTCGACCGGCAGCAGCGTGCGCAAATCGACGACCTCGGCATCGACATGCGCCTCCTCGGCGCCGGCCAGCGCCACGTGCACCATCGTGCCGTAGCACAGGATCGTGCAGTCGGCGCCCTCGCGCACCACATTGGCCCGGCCCAGCTCGATGCGGTAATGCTCCTCGGGTACCTCGCCCATCGGGTGCTTGCCCCAGGGCTGCAGCGGCTTGTCGTGGTGGCCGTCGAAGGGGCCGTTGTAGATGCGCTTGGGCTCGAAGAACACCACCGGGTCATCGTCCTCGATGGCCGCGATCAGCAGGCCCTTGGCGTCGAAGGGGTTCGACGGCATCACGGTTTTCAAGCCGCAGACGTGGGTGAACACGCCCTCCGGGCTCTGGCTGTGGGTCTGGCCACCAAAGATGCCGCCGCCGCAGGGTGTGCGCACCGTCACCGGCGCATGGAACTCGCCAGCACTGCGGTGGCGCAGGCGGGCCAGCTCCGACACCAGCTGGTCGAAGGCCGGGTAGATGTAATCGGCAAACTGGATCTCGGCCACCGGGCGCAGGCCGTAGACGCCCATGCCCACGGCGGCGCCCAGCATGCCGCCCTCGGAGATCGGGGTGTCGAAGCAGCGCGTCTTGCCGTATTTCTTTTGCAGGCCCGCGGTGCAGCGGAATACGCCGCCGAAATAGCCCACGTCCTCGCCGAAGACCAGCACGTCGGGGTCGCGGCTCATGCAGATATCCAGCGCCGAGTTGATGGCCTGGATCATGTTCATCCGCGCCACTACAGCTTCTCCATCTCGTCGCGCTGCTCGCGCAGATGCCAGGGCAGCTCCTTGAAGACGTCGTCGAACATCGAGCGCGGCTCGTCGGGCAGCGTGCCCAGCGTGCCGTAGCTCTCGGCCGTTTTCAGGTCGGCCTTGACCGCGGCGCGCAGCTCCTCGGTCAGCGCCTCGTGGCGCTCTTCGTCCCATTCGCCGAGCGTAATCAGATGCTGCTTGAGGCGCTCGATGGGGTCGCCCAGCGGCCAGGCCTGCTCCTCATTGGCCGGGCGGTAGCCGCTGGGGTCGTCGCTGGTGGAGTGGGCGGCCGCGCGATAGGTGAAGGTTTCGATCAGCGTCGGGCCGGCGTTGCTGCGGGCGCGCTCGCAGGCCCACTGGGTGGCGCCGTAGACGGCCAGAAAGTCGTTGCCGTCCACGCGCAGCCCGGGCAGCCCGTAGCCCACGGCCCGCGAGGCGAAGGTGCTTTGCTCGCCGCCGGCGATGCCCTGGTAGGAGGAGATGGCCCACTGGTTGTTGACCACGTTCAGGATCACCGGCGCCTGGTAGACGGTGGCGAAGGTCAACGCGTGATGGAAGTCGGCCTCGGCGGTGGTGCCATCACCCACCCAGGCGGCGGCAATGCGCGAATCGTGCTTGTAGGCGCTGGCCATCGCCCAGCCCACGGCCTGCGGGTACTGTGTGCCGAGGTTGCCCGAGATCGAAAAGAAGTTGGCGTCGCGCGCGCTGTACAGCACCGGCAACTGCCGGCCGCGGGTGCGATCCTTGGGGTTGTTGAAGATCTGGCACATCAGGTCGACCAGCGGCCAGTCCCGCGCCACCAGCAGGCCCTGCTGGCGATAGCTGGGAAAGAACATGTCGTCGGGCCGGTGGGCCATGGCCTGGGCGACGGCCACCGCCTCCTCGCCGGTGCACTTCATGTAGAAGCTGGTCTTGCCCTGGCGCTGGCAGCGCAGCATCGCCTCGTCGAAGAGGCGGGTATGCAGCATGTAGCGCAGGCCCCGGCGCAGCGTGTCGGCGTCCAGGTGCGGATTCCAGTCGCCAACGGCGCGGTGCTCCTCGTCGAGCACGCGGATCATCGCGAAGGCGAAGTCGTGCAGCGTCTGGTCGTCGGCGTCGATCGGCGGCCGATCCAGGATGCCCGCTTCGGGCACCTCGATATCGGAAAAGTCCGGCGTCGCTCCGGGCCGGACCTTGGGCTCAGGAATATGGAGGCGCAGGCGCTCCTGGGGTGCATCGTCCATCAGTGCACACGGTCATTTGTCTCCTCGAAGCGGGCAGTGTACGCGAGCCCCGGCGCCGGGGGAGACGGCGCAGCGCACGCCGCAGGCGCGCCGACCAGCGGCCCGCCGGACCGGCCTGGGCCGCGGCCTCACGGCGCCGCGGTGGCCACAGCGTGCTGGCCGCCGCGACGGCGACCGCGAGCAGCTGCCAGGCCCCGCTGAGCGCCGGCGTGGAGGCGGTCGTGGCGGGCAGCGGCAGCGTGCTGGGCGCCGGGGGCGCGAGACGCGCAGGCAAGTCCTCGCGCGCGGCGCCGCGCAGCAGGCTGGTGCGCCCATCGGGATACTGAAACACGGTCAGATCGCCGATGATGTCAATGCTGGGCGCGGCATTCTTGTCGTTGTTTGGCATGGTTTTCCAAGCACTCCATTGCAGAAAACCCCGACCTGCAGTGTATGCTGCACCGCACAAAAACACAAGCGCCCACACCCTCATCGGCCTCAGCCGGCATAACCCCGCCGGCCAGAACCCACGCAGTCTCGCCGGGCATGGCGACAAGGGCGTGATCTTCGGCCCGCAAAGCCTTGCGGGGCCTTGAAAACCCGCCCGCGCACCCCTACGATGGGGGCATGGCTGTAATCCCTCGCGCGTGAGGGCATGTCGGACGCGGGGGCGGTACCCGCCACCTCCACCACTTTGGGGGTGAAATAGGCTCGACGGCATGCAGTAGCGCAAGAGGCAGCCCGGTAGGCGACGACCGTAAATCGCGCAAAACCAATAGTTGCCAATGATGACAACTTCGAGGTGGCCCTCGCGGCCTAACCTCCGGGGGCTGTCGCCCTTGTTAACCAAGACCCTGGAAGCCCGCGCAAGCGGGCTTCCTTGTTTCTGGCGCCAGCCGGCTTTCTGGGGGGTGGTGGCCCAGCGGCGCCGCCACCGGCATGGGCCGGGGCGACGCGCGCCGGTTCTCAGTGGCGCAACAGCCGCGCCTTGTCGCGCGCCCAGTCGCGCTGCTTGATGTCCTGGCGCTTGTCGTGCTGCTTCTTGCCGCGGCCCACACCCACCTGCACCTTGGCCCGGCCACGGCTCCAGTGCATGTCCAGCGGCACCAGCGTGTAGCCGGCGCGCTCGGTCTTGCCGATCAGCTGGCGGATTTCGCGACCGTGCATCAGCAGCTTGCGCTGCCGGTTGGGCTCGGGCACGACATGGGTCGAGGAGGTGGGCAGCGCCTGGATCTGCGCGCCGATCAGCCAGGCCTCGCCGCGCTCGATGCGCACGTAGGCCTCGGCAATATTGGCGCGGCCGTCGCGCAGCGCCTTGACCTCCCAGCCCAGCAGCGAAATCCCGGCCTCGAAATCCTCCTCGATGCTGTACTGGTGCCGCGCCTTGCGATTTTGGGCAATCAGGCGCCCGGCTTGCGTCGATTTCTTCTTTTTGCTCATGATGGCTGCGGCTGACAGGCGCGCCGCCGGGCTTTGCCCGCCGACGCCGGATTCGAGTGGAGAGTCAGGGTCACCTCAGAGTGAAAGCATTGCCCCGCCGATGAGTGTAGCGCTGCAAGCCGTGCGGCTCAGCGCGGCCATTGGCGGCATCGGTGCGTTCGCGCTGCTGGCCCCCGCTGTGGCGCTGCAGGGCCTCGGCGTGCTCTGGGGCTTTCTGGCCGCACTGTGGCTGCTGGCGCTGCCGCTGTACCTCGCCGAGGCCACGCTGTGGCGGCTGCATGGCGCGCCGCTGCTGACCGCCATCTCGGCCCATGTGCGCCGTGGGCATCTGCACGCGGGCTGGAATGTGGCCACCGGCCTGGTACTGGTGGTGGTCCTGCTGCTCGCCGCGCTGGCGGCGCTGGGCGCCGTTGCGGTGGCCAGCCAGGCCGCGCAGGCGGTGTCGGCGCCCGAGCAGGCCGCCGCGTGGAGCTTTGCCGCGCTGGGCCCGCGGGCCCTGCTGCTGCTGGGGCTGTTCTGGGCGCTGGCGGTCTGGCCCTCGGCCGAGGGGCGGCGCGCGTTTCGCGGCAGCCATTGGCTGCATTACTGCAGCCGCGTGGGCACCATCGCCGCCACCGTGCTGGTGCTGCTGGGGACGATGCATCTGAGCCGCAGCGAGGCCGCGCTGTGGGACGTCGCGGAGCAGGGCCTGGGCGAGCGCCTGCTGGCGCTGCTGACGGGTTTCAGCCTGGGCGTTCTCAGCAGCCACGCGGCGCTGGGCGTGTTCTACACCGCCTGCGCACGGCTGCCGCGGCAGGATGCCCAGCCCGCGCGCGGCCTGACCCGCCTGGCGCTGGGTCTGTGTCTGGGGCTGAGCCTGTGGGCGCTGGGCATGGTGGGCTGGTACGCCGAGCTGGGCGCCGCGCTGGCGACCCACCCGCCGGGCCTGCCGCAACTGCTGGCGCTGTTCGACGCCGAGACCCTGCGGCCGCAGGCCCGTCTGGGCGCCATCCTCGTCGCGCTGGTCGTGTTGTGGCTCAGCGCCCGGGTGCTGGCCGATGTCGTGCGTCACAGCCTCGAGACGCTGCTCGGCGGCCGCGTGCTGTGGGCGGCGGCGCTGGTCGGTGCGGCCGGCGTGGCGCTGAGCCTGGGCCTGTACTGGGGCTGGCAGCAGCCGCTGGATTCGCCGCGCTGGGCGCTGAGCCAGAACCTCAGCGCGATGGTCTCGCGCGTGCTGCTGCCCCTGGCGGCCATCCTGATGACCGGCGTCATCAGCCGCGGGCTGCCGCCCGGCCCGATGCTGTGGTCGCAGCGACTACCGCTGCCACTGGCGGCCCCGCTGTATCTCTACTGGCGCTATCCTGCGCGCTTCTGGCTGCTGCTGGTGCTGTTGCACATCAGCGGGGCGGCCGAAATCCTGTGGAACTTCTGGATCGCCTCCCCCTATGTCGGAGAATGACTGGATTCGCGTCGAGGTCTGCTACGCGCTGCCGGAGCGGCAGTGGCTGCTGACGCTGTCGGTGCCCGCCTCGGCCAGCGCTGCCGATGCCGTCGAGCGCTCGGGCCTGGCGGCCAAGGTGCCCGGCGGGCTGCCCGAGCCGCTGCAGCTGGGTATCTGGAACAAGGCCGCGACGGCCGATTCGGCGCTGCGCGACGGCGATCGGGTGGAGATCTACCGGCCCCTGATTGCCGATCCCAAGGAGGCGCGCCGGGCGCGGGCCAAGCGCAAGGCGGCGGACGAGGGCGGGGCGGCGACCGCCAAGACTGCCAGCGCGGCGTCGGCCAAGGCCGCCGCGAAGGCGCCGACCGAGCCTGCGAAAGACGCAGCGACCGAATCTGCGACGGAACCTGCGAGCGACTCCAAGGCCAAGCCCGCGGTCGAAACCGCAACCGCCTCGGCGGCCGACCCGGCGCCCGACTCAGCGGCGAAAAAGGGCGGCGCCTAGGGTTTCAGCCCGGGGGTTCAGCCCGCGGCGGCGGTCGTGGCCGGTGCGCTTTGCTCTTCGTCGACGGCGGCCGTGTCCTCGATGGCGCTGACCAGGCCTTCGGCGAAATACACGGTGACCCGCCGCTCGCGCAGCGTTTCCTCGCCGCGCTCCACGCGCAGCACATAATCCCAGCGTTGCGGCGTCAGCGGGCTGCGCAACAGCGGCGTGCCGAGCAGATATTCGACCTGCACCGGCGTCATGCCCAGCTCCAGCTGCGCCAGGCGATCCTCTTCCACCACGTTCCCCTGCGTCACGGTCACGCGATAGGTCCCGCAGGCGCTCAGGGCCAGCGGCAGGGTCAGAAGCAGGGCAGAGAAGGTTCGGCGCATCGTGCGGCTCGTGAGTCAATCCGGGATAATATGCAGTTTACGCAAAAGGCATAGGTGGAGGCGCGGTGGAGTCGAAGGATTTGCGACGGGCGGGGCTGAAAGTCACGCTACCCCGGCTGAAGATCCTCGAGATTCTGGAGCGCGGGGCGCACCGGCATATGAGTGCCGAGGATGTCTATCGCGAACTGATGGAGGTCGGTGAGGAAAAGATCGGGCTGGCCACCGTCTACCGCGTGCTGACGCAGTTCGAGGCTGCCGGCCTCGTCAGCCGGCACAACTTTGACGGCGGACAGGCCGTCTTTGAGCTGGACGACGGCAAGCACCACGATCACATCGTCTGCACCGAGTGCGGCGATGTCGTCGAGTTCGTCGATGCCACCATCGAAAAGCGCCAGAAGTCCATCAGCGAAGAGCTGGGCTTCGATTTGCAGGACCACAGCCTGGTGCTCTACGGGCGCTGCAACAAGCCCGGCTGCAGCGGGCGCAGCGAGTAGCTGGCCGCCGGCGACGCAGCGGGCGGCGCCAGCCCGGGATAGCGGCAGGCCGGGTCGGCCTTAGGCGTCCGCCAGATCCCGCCCGGCCAGCAGCGCGCGGGCATGCGCCCGGGTCTGCTCGGTGATTTCCCGCCCGCCGGCCATGCGGCTCAGCTCCTCGACGCGGGCCTCGTCGTCCAGCGGCTGAATCTGGCTGTAGGTCGCGCCATCGCGTACCTCCTTGCGCACATGCAGATGGGCGCGGCCCAGCGCGGCGACCTGCGGCTGGTGGGTCACGCACAGCACCTGATTGTCGGCGGCCAGCATGCGCAGGTGCTCGCCGATCGCTTCTGCGATGGCGCCGCCCACGCCGACATCGACCTCGTCGAAGAGCAGCACGGGCACCGCGCGGCGCCCACTGCGCGAACACACGGCAATGGCCAGGCTGATGCGCGCCAGCTCGCCGCCCGAGGCGACCTTGGCCAGCGGCTGCAGCGGCTGGCCGGGGTTCAGGCTGACCAGCAGGCGCACGCTGTCCCCGCCCTGCGGCGTGCATTGCTCCGGCTCATGTCGCACCTCGACCTCGAGCCGGGCATGCGCCAGGCCCAGGGCGCCCAGGCGCTCGCCCACGGCCGCGGCCAGCGCGGCGCCGGCTTCCGTGCGTGCCTGACTGAGGGCCGTGGCGGCCTGCGCGTAGGCGGCGCGTAGCGCCTCGCGCTGGCCCTCAAGCTCCTGGCGCCGCGCGTCATCCCGCGCGGCACCGGCCAGGGTGTCGGCCAGCTCTTCGGCATGCGTCGCCAGCTCGGCCGGGGCACAGCGGTGCTTGCGCGCCAGGTCCTCCCAGGCGCCGAGGCGTTCGCTGACCTCGGCCAGCCGCTCGGGGTCGCCCTCAAAGCGGTCCTGTGCCGCCTGCAGGCCGTGGCGGGCCTCGCGCGCCGCCTCCAGGCTCTGCAGCAGGGCCTGGCTCGCATCCTCCAGCGTGGGGTCCGCGGCCGCCAGGGCCTCGCAGCGGCGCAGCGCGGCGCCGAGCTGGTCTTCGATGGCCTCCTCGCCCTCCAGCCGCTCCAGCAGCCAGGCGCAGTCCTCGCGCAGCTCATCGGCCTGGCTCAGGCGGCGAAAGTCCGCATTCAGTTCGGTGAATTCCTCGGCGCCCGGCGCGAAGGCCTGCAACTCCTCGCTTTGGTACTGCAGCAGCTCGCGCTGGGCGCTGTCGTTGAGCGCCGCCGAATCCAGCGCGGCCAGCTCCTGCTCGCAGTCGCGCAGCGCCGCATGCGCCGTGCGTACCGCCTCGCGCGGTGCGGCCAGGCCGCCGAAGTCGTCAATCAGGCGGCGTTGCTCGACGCCGCGCAGCAGCGCCTGGTGGGCATGCTGGCCGTGGATGTCGAGCACGCTCTCGGCCAGTTCGCGCAGCGCCGCCAGCGTGGTTTGCCGCGCGTTGACCCAGGCCTTGGAGCCGCCGTCGGCATGCAGCACCCGGCGCAGCAGCAACTGGCGCGGCGTATCGGGGTCGAGCAGGTCCTGGGTCTCCAGCCAGCGCAGCGCGCGGGACTCCTGCGGCAGCGTCACTTCGGCCTCGAGCTCGCAGCGCGCGGCGCCGGGGCGCACCAGGCCGGAGTCGGCGCGCGCGCCAAACAGCAGGTCGAGCGCATCGAACAGGATCGACTTGCCGGCGCCGGTTTCGCCGGTCAACACGGTCAGACCGGCGCCGAAGTCCAGGGCCACGGCGTCGACGGTGGCGAAGTTACGGATGGCGAGGCGCAGCAGCATGGGTGGCGGGGTGTGGTGGGTGGAGGCGGATCGGCCGGGCTATTCGGCCGGCTTGTCCCGGCCCCAGTTCAGCTTGCCGCGCAGGATCGCATACCAGTCGTAGCCGGCGGGGTGGATCAGCCGCAGCGGGGTGGTGGCCGGGCGAACCTGGACCAGACCGCCCGGTGCAATGGCCACCGTGCTGTGTCCGTCCAGCGTGGCCATCGCACCGCGGCCATCGCGGCCCGCGATGCGCACCTCGATCTGCGCGCTGGCGGGCAGGATCAGCGGGCGGTCGCTGAGCGTATGCGGGCAGATCGGCACCAGCGCGACGCTGTCGGAGGCCGGGTGCAACATCGGCCCGCCGGCCGAGAGCGCATAAGCCGTCGAGCCGGTCGGCGTCGCGATGATCAGCCCATCGGCGCGGTGGTGGCTGATGAAGCGCGCATCGGTGGTGGTGGCGAATTCCAGCATCGACACCGGCTCGGGGTGGCGCAGCACCACGTCGTTGATGGCCAGCCCCAGGCTCTCCTCGTCGCGAAAGGCCTCCAGCACGCCGCGGCGCTCTTCGACATAGGCGCCGTCCAGCACCTCGTGCAGCGTGGCGGCCGCCGCGTCGGGCGCGATATCCACCATGAAGCCCAGCCGCCCCAGGTTGATGCCCAGCACCGGCAGCCCATCGGCGATGACGCGGCGGCTGGCGCGCAGCAGCGTGCCGTCGCCGCCCACCACGATCATCAGGTCGCAGTGCTCGGCAAAGTCGGCCAGCGACACGGCGGGCAGGTCCAGCGTAAACGCGGCCTGGGTGTCCAGGTCGGTCACCACCGGGGTGCCGCGCGCCTGCAGGCAATCGAGCACGGCCTTGAGCGTCGTTGGCGCGCCACGGGCGTCGGCCTTGACGACGAGCCCGCAGCGGCGGAAAGGGGCGGCATTCACGCGATGAGGCACGCGGTCGCAAGCGTGGCCAGAGCATACCGCAGGGGCGCGTCGGGCTTGCACGCTTGAGCGCAGGGCCCGCTGGCCCTATCTTGCAGCGCGTGTCCACGGCCACCGACAACACCCGCTGCGAACTCGACCTGCGCACCAGCCTGATCCTCAAGCTGGTGGTCGAGCGCTACCTGGTGGCCGGCACGCCGGTGGGCTCGAAGACGCTGGCCGAGCTGCCCGGCATGAACATGAGCAGCGCCACGGTGCGCAACCAGTTGGCGGCCCTGGAGCGGGCCGGCCTGCTGTATGCCCCGCACACCTCGGCCGGACGGCTGCCCACCGCCGACGGCCTGCGGGTCTTCCTGGATCGCATCCTGGTCCCGGCGCCGCTGGGCGAAAACACCGAGCTGGCGCTGCGCCGCCAGCTGGGCGGCGAGCTGCGCCGTGGCCGCGAACCGGGCCGGGTGGCGGCCGAGGTGCTGGCCGAACTGAGCGGCCTGGCGGCTATCGTCAGCCTGCCGCAGGGCGGGCGCCGGCAGTTGCGGCAGATCGAGTTCATCGCCCTGCAGCCGCGGCGCGTGCTGGCGGTGCTGGTGTTCGAGCCGGGCGAAGTCGAGAACCGCCTGTTCGAGCTGCCCGCGCCCATCAGCCGCGAGCGTTTGCAGCAGGTCGCCCGGCAGCTCACCGAGCGCTACGGCGGCCTGTCGCTGCGCGCCGTGCACGGCCGGCTCAGCGCCGAGCTGGCCGATTCCCGCCCCGAGGCCCAGCCCCTGCTGGGCACGCTGAACCAGGTCCTGGCCGAACTGGAGCGCCCGGAGCCGCGGCTGCGCATCGCCGGCGATCGGCAACTGCTGGTGCATGACGATTTTGCCGGCGTCGAGCAGATTCGCGACCTGTTTCGCAGCTTCGAGCAAAAACGCCAGTGGCTGCAGCTCTTCGAAGGCTGTCTGGATTGCGACTGGCGCATTCTGCTGGGGGAGGACAGCGGCGTCGCGGCGCTGGCCGGCTGCGGCGTGATCACCGTGCCCTACCGCAGCGAGGGCCAGCCGCAGGGCGTTGTTGCGGCGGTCGGCCCGATGCGCATGAACTACGCGCAGGCCATTCCGCTGGTGCGTGCCGCGGCCCAGGCCCTCGAAGAGCACTTGAATCCGCGCGAACCCAGCCCCATCTGAGCCCGCTGACGCCACACAGCCAAGGTGAGAGATGAGCCAGTCGAAGGCAGACAACCCCACGTCGCCGCCGGCCGATGACGCCCAAAGCCAGCCGCCGCACGCCCCGACCGACCCCGCCGCGCCGCCGGCCGGCGCGGAGGCCGCCGGCGAGAATGCCGGGCAGGACGCCGACCAAAACGCCGACCAAAACGCCGCTGGCGCAGCGGGCGCGGACCTCAAGGCCGAGCTGGAGGCCGCCAAAGCCAAGGCGGACGACAACTGGGAGCGCTTCCTGCGCGCCACGGCCGAGCAGGACAACATCCGCAAGCGCGCCGAGCGTGACGTCGAGCAGGCCCGTCGCTTCGCGCTGGAGCGCTTCGCCCGCGACCTGCTCGGTGTGGCCGACAGCCTGGAGCTCGCGCTGAAGGCGGCGGAGGAGGGCGACAACACCGAGGGTTCGCTGCTTGAGGGTCTGCAGATGACCCGGCGCATGCTGCTGGACACGCTGACCAAGCACGGCATCAGCGAAATGGCGCCCAAGGGCGAGACCTTCGACCCGGCCAAGCACGAGGCGATGTCGGCGGTTCCGAGCGCCGACGCGGCCCCCAATACGGTGCTCGAGGTGGTGCAAAAGGGCTACCTGCTCAACGAGCGCGTGCTGCGGCCGGCGATGGTCGTGGTGGCCCAGGCGCCGGCCTGACCGGCGCCCGGCGGCCCGCCCGCCCTTGAAAGCGCGGCGACGGGCCGCACATCGGTAACAGATTCCCTTTCACATTCTGGCCGCGCCCGCGCGCGGCGGACCTACACGGAGTACTTCATGGCCAAGACGATCGGTATCGACCTCGGCACCACCAACAGTTGTGTGGCCCTACTCGACGGCGACACCCCGCGCGTGCTGGAAAACGCCGAGGGCGAGCGCACCACGCCTTCGGTCATCGCCTTCACCAACGACGACGAGACCCTCGTGGGCCGTCCGGCCAAGCGCCAGGCGGTGACCAATCCCAAGAACACGCTGTTTGCGATCAAGCGCCTGATCGGCCGCCGCTTCGAAGACGATGTGGTGCAAAAGGACATCAAGATGGTGCCCTACAAGATCGTCAAGGCCGACAACGGCGACGCCTGGGTCGAGGTCAACGGCAAGAAGATGTCGGCGCCGGAAGTCTCGGCGCAGATCCTGCGCAAGATGAAGCAAACCGCCGAGGATTACCTGGGCGAGAAGGTCGATTCCGCCGTTATCACGGTGCCGGCCTACTTCAACGACTCGCAGCGCCAGGCGACCAAGGACGCCGGCAAGATCGCGGGCCTGGAGGTCAAGCGCATCATCAACGAGCCCACCGCCGCGGCGTTGGCCTATGGCCTGGACAAGGCCAAGGGCGACCGCAAGGTGGCCGTGTATGACCTGGGTGGCGGCACCTTCGACGTGTCGATCATCGAGATCGCCGACATCGACGGCGAGAAGCAGTTCGAAGTGCTGTCCACCAACGGCGACACCTTCCTCGGTGGCGAGGACTTCGACATGCGCGTCATCGAGTACATCGCGGACGAGTTCAAGAAGGACCAGGGCGTGGACCTGCGCGGCGACGCGTTGGCCATGCAGCGCCTGAAGGAAGCTGCCGAGAAGGCCAAGATCGAGCTGTCCTCCACGCAGCAGACGGAAATCAACCTGCCCTATATCACCGCCGACGCCTCGGGTCCCAAGCACCTGACGCTGAAGCTGTCGCGGGCCAAGCTCGAGGCGCTGGTCGAGGACCTGGTCAGCCGCACCATCGAGCCCTGCAAGACGGCGCTGAAGGATGCCGGGCTGTCGGCCGGCGAGATCGACGAGGTCATCCTGGTCGGTGGCCAGACGCGCATGCCCAAGGTGCAGGCCGCGGTGAAGGACTTCTTCGGCAAGGACCCGCGCAAGGACGTCAACCCCGACGAGGCCGTGGCCGTCGGTGCCGCCATCCAGGGCGCCGTGCTCTCCGGCGATGTCAAGGACGTGCTGCTGCTCGACGTGACCCCGCTGAGCCTGGGCATCGAGACGCTGGGCGGTCGCATGACCAAGCTGATCGACAAGAACACCACGATCCCCACGCGCAAGACCGAGACCTTCACCACCGCCGAGGACAACCAGGGCGCGGTGACGGTGCATGTGCTGCAGGGCGAGCGCGAGCAGGCCGCCGGCAACAAGAGCCTGGGCAAGTTCGACCTGGCGGGCATCCCGCCGGCGGCCCGTGGCACGCCGCAGATCGAGGTCACCTTCGACATCGACGCCAACGGCATCCTGAACGTGTCGGCCAAGGACAAGGCCACCAACAAGGAGCAGAAGATCGTCATCAAGGCCTCCTCGGGCCTGTCGGACGACGAGATCGAGCGGATGGTCAAGGACGCCGAGGTGCACGCCGAGGAGGACCGCAAGTTCCGCGAGCTGGTCGACGCCAAGAACCAGGCCGAGGGCATGATCCACAGCGTTGAGAAGTCGCTGGCCGAGTTCGGCGACAAGGTCGAGGCGGCCGACAAGGAGGCCATCGAATCGGCGATCACGGCGCTGCGCGAGGCGCTGGAAGGCGACGACAAAGAGGCGATCGAGGCCAAGACGCAGGAGCTGGCGGCGGCCTCGGCCAAGCTGGCCGAGAAGGCCTATGCCGAGCAGCCGGCCGGCGCCGAGGGTGGCGAGCAGGCCGGTGGCGACGATGTGGTCGACGCCGAGTTCGAGGAAGTGCAGGACGACGACAAGAAGTCCTGATCGCCTCGCGGCCGGCGGCCGCGAACCGCACGGGGCGCGGGGCCGGGATACGGCTCCGCGCCTTTCGTGTTTGGGCCGCCGGGCGGCGGTGCGAACGCACGCAAAGCAGAGATGACAGATGGGCAAGCGGGATTATTACGAGGTCTTGGGGGTCGAGCGCGACGCCGACCTGCCGAGTATCAAGAAGGCCTATCGCCGGCTGGCGATGAAGCACCACCCGGACCGCAACCCCGGGGATGCGCAGTCCGAGGACCTGTTCAAGGAGGCCTCGGAGGCCTATGAGGTGCTCGCCGATGCCGAGCGCCGCGAGGTGTATGACCGCTATGGCCACGAGGGCCTGAAGGCCGGCGCCGGCGCGGGTGGGGCCGGCTTTGGCGGTTTTGGCGACATCTTCGGCGACATCTTTTCCGACATCTTCACCGGCGGCGCGCGGCGCGGCCCGCGGCGGGGTTCGGACCTGCGCTACAACCTCGCCATCCGGCTCGAAGACGCGGTGCACGGCACCGAGGTGCAGATCCAGATTCCGCAGCGCGAGCCCTGCGACAGCTGCGACGGCAGCGGCGCCGAGCCCGGCACGCAGCCGACGACCTGCCCAACCTGCCGCGGCGCCGGCCAGGTGCGCATCAACCAGGGCTTTCTGGCCGTCAGCCAGACCTGCCCGCAATGCCGCGGGCGCGGCCAGGTGATCAGCCAGCCCTGTGGCGACTGCGAGGGCAGTGGCCAGCAAATCCGGCAAAAGACGCTGAAAGTCACGATCCCACCGGGCGTCGACACCGGCGACCGCATCCGCCTCTCCGGCGAGGGCGAGGCCGGCCAGTCCGGCGCGATGGCGGGCGATCTCTATGTGCAGATCGAGGTCGAGCCGCACCACTTCTTCGAGCGCCAGGACAACCATCTGTACTGCCAGATTCCGGTCGACATGGTGACGGCCGCGCTCGGCGGCGAGCTGGAGGTGCCGACGCTGGACGGGCAGGCCAAGCTGAAGATTCCGGCCGAAACCCAGGCCGGCAGCACCCTGCGCCTGCGCGGCCACGGCGTGAAACCCGTGCGCGGCGGCCCCAAGGGGGACCTGCTGTGCCAGATCCTGGTCGAAACCCCGGTCAACCTCAATCGCAAGCAGCGCGACCTGCTGCGCCAGTTCGGCGAAGCCCTCGGCGGGCGCGACAACCCGCATAATCCGCAGTCGCGGTCCTGGATCGACAAGGCCCGCGCCTTCATCGAGGAACACATGTCATGAGCGTGCAGAAGGTGGCCATCCACGGGGCGGCGGGGCGCATGGGCCGGGCGTTGATCCTGGCGCTGCAGCCCGCCGAGGACCTGGAGCTGGTGGCGGCCACCGAATCGGCCCATTCCTCCGCGTTGGGCCGCGACAGCGGCGCGCTGGCGGGGGCCGGGGACAACGGCATTCCGATTCATGCCGACCTGGGTGCCGCCTTCGCGCAAGC
Source organism: uncultured Ectothiorhodospiraceae bacterium (assembly GCA_937141935.1). GTDB lineage: Bacteria > Pseudomonadota > Gammaproteobacteria > Nevskiales > Oceanococcaceae > MS8. The sequence continues at coordinate 65,124 of CAKZQS010000014.1, read as the reverse complement.
CGATGTGGTGATCGACTTCACCCGCCCCGAGGGCCTGGCCGAGGCGCTGGATGCGCTGGAGCAGCAGCCGCGCCGGCTGGTCAGTGGCACCACGGGTCTGGATCCGGCCCAGCAGCAGCGCCTGGAGCGCTATGCCGAGCGCTGTGCCGTCGTGCAGGCCGCCAATTTCAGCATTGGCGTCAACCTGTGCATCCGGCTGACGGAGCTGGCCGCGCGCGCGCTGGACGACAGCGCCGACATCGAGATCATCGAGCTGCATCACCGCGACAAGGTTGATGCCCCCTCCGGCACGGCCCTGCGCCTGGGACGCGCCGCCGCCGCCGCCACCGGGCGCAGCCTGGAAGAGCAGGCGGTGTACTCGCGCGTGGGCCACACGGGTCCGCGTCCGCCGCGGGCCATCGGTTTTTCGACCGTGCGCGGCGGCGACATCGTCGGCGAGCACACCGTGTTGCTGGCGGCGCAGGGCGAGCAGGTGGAGATACGCCACCGCGCAACCTCGCGGGCCAACTTTGCCGGCGGTGCGCTGCGCGCCGCGCGCTGGCTGGCCGACCGCGACGGCGGGCTGTACGACATGCCGGACGTGCTCGGCCTGGCATGAGCCGCGCCGGGCCGGCCCTGCGCTCGCCCTGCGTGCAGTTGTGCGTGCTGGACGCCGAGCAGATCTGCCTGGGCTGTGGCCGCAGCGCCGATGAGATCGGCCGCTGGCCACAGGCCGACCTGGCCGAGCAGGCCGATATTCTGAGCCGCGCCGCGCAACGCCAGAGCCGCCGCGCGCAGACCACCACCCCGGATTCGAAGGACAAGCCCTGATGGCCCGTACCGCCCCGACCACCCGCCATGCCGACCTGTGGACCTTTGCGCTGCCCGTGCGCTGGGGCGACATGGACATGCTGGGCCATGTGAACAACTGCGAATTCTTCCGCTATGCCGAGAGCGCGCGGCTGGCCTTTTTCGAAGAGGTCTTCGGGCGCGACAAACCGCTGTTCACCTCCGGCAGCGGGCCGATCCTGGCCGACATCGGCTGCACCTACCACGAGCAGCTGCGCTACCCGGCCGAACTCGATGTCGGCGTGCAGATCACCCATATCGGCAGCCGCTCGCTGCAGATCGCAACGCCGGTCTTCCGGCGCGGGGAGGATCGGGCCGTGGCCGATGTCCGCTCGATCCTGGTGTGGTTCGACTACGAGGCTCAGCAGGCCACGAGCGTGCCGCAGGCGCTGCACGACCGCCTGCAGCCCTTGAACGATTAGCGCGGGGGCAGCGGTGGGGTCGCTGCGGCGATCAGGCGGGCAGCGGCTTTAGAGCGCGACGGCGGCGCCGGTTGCGGCGCCGACAATCACCACCAGCAGGCCGCCGAGCATCAGGGCGCCATCGCGCACCGTCATCGCCAGGCCAAACATCACGATGGCCATCATCGGCGCGCTGCTGGCAAAGGGCACGACCTCCAGCGGCGGCACCGTGAGGCACAGCAGCACCACCAGCAGGGCCGCGGCCCGCACCATGACGGTGCTGGTCATCCAGGCCATGCGCTTGTGGAACCAGCGATCCAGCCACCGCGCCATCGGCCGCATCTTGCGCAGGGCGAGCTCCAGCTTGTCGGCGGGGACGCGGCGGCACTCCAGCGCCGGCGGCAGCCAGAGGTGGCTACGGCCCAGGGCGACCTGGATGGCGGCAATGCCGACCAGCAGGGCCAGGAAGGTCGGCACGCCGGGGATACCGCCCAGCGGGGAGAGCTCCAGCAGGGCCGGCAACACCAGAAAGGGGCCGTAGCCGCGGTGGCCGATGGATTCGACCACATCACCGACAGACACCCAGCGCTGCTCCTCGGCGCGCTCCAGCAGCGCATCGAAGATTTCGTTGACGGCGTGCGGGCTGGGACGCGGCCGACTCTTCAGCGACTCGCGCGCCACCGCAGCGGCGGTGGTCGGGCCACTCATCGGAGCGCGTGCGCGGGGCGACAGGGGAAGAGGGACATGGCGTCGGCGAGTCGGTCGGGGCCTTCAATGTGCCAAAGCCCTACGGCCGGACGCCGCTGGCGATGGCGAAGGTCATCGCCGTGTTGGGGCCGCCCACGCGGGGTATCCGGCCGCCGCTACGGGGCGCCGGGGCCGGTGCCGCCGCCCGCGGCTGGGCCGGGTTGGGCGCGCCGGGCTTCAGTCCTCGGCGTGCGGGAAGCCGTCGTTGAAAATCAAATCATCCGCCGGCAGCAGCCCCGGGCGATCGTGGGCCGGCTGCTCGGCGCGGCCGATGGCGATCATCATGCTGATCTCATGATCCGGCGGCAGGTGAATCAGGTGGCCGACGCGCTTGAAGTCAAAGCCGTCCATCGCGCAGCTGTCCAGGCCCAGAGCCTTGGCCTGCAGCATGATCGCGCCGGCGGCGATGCCGCTGCTGCGCAGGCCCTCGTCGTGCTGCAGCTCCTCGTCGTCGCGGTAGAAGTCGCGAATCTCCGAGACCATCTGGGTGGCCACGGCCTCCGGCGCGTTGCGCCAGTAGCGCTTGGGCTCGCGATCCCAGGCGCGCAGGTCGTAGCACAGCACCATCAGCAGCGAGGCATCGGTGACCTGGGGCTGGTCCCAGGCCGCCTTGCGGATCTCGGCGCGGATCGCCGGGTCCCGGACCAGCACATAGCGGCCGTTCTGGATGTTGAAGGCAGTGGGCGACAGTCGCGCTGCATCGCACAGCGCGGCTTCCTCGGCCGCGGTCAGCCGATAGTCGCGCACAAAGTACTTGACCGAGCGGCGCGCCTCGATGGCCTGGGCGACCGTCAGGCTCATACGCGGCGGGCCTGCGCGGCGGCATTGCCCAGGTAGGTTTCCGGCCGCAGCGCCTTGAGTTCGGCCTTGACCGCCTCGGGCAGTTCCAGGTCGTCGACAAAGGCGGCCAGCGCCGCCGCATCGACCCGCTTGCCGCGGGTCAGCGCCTTGAGCTTTTCGTAGGGCTCGGGGATGTCATAGCGGCGCATCACCGTCTGCACGGCCTCGCCCAGCACCTCCCAGTTGGCGTCCAGGTCGGCGGCCATGCGCGCGGCGTCGGGCATCAGCTTGCCCAGGCCTTTTTCCAACGCCTGGAAGGCAATGGCCATGTGGCCGATGCCCACGCCGAGATTGCGCTGCACCGTGGAGTCGGTCAGGTCGCGCTGCCAGCGGGAGATCGGCAGCTTCTCGACCAGGTGGGCGAAAATCGCGTTGGCGATGCCCAGGTTGCCCTCGGCGTTCTCGAAGTCGATGGGGTTGACCTTGTGCGGCATCGTGCTGGAGCCGACCTCGCCCTCGACCACCCGCTGGCGGAAATAGCCCAGCGCGATATAGCCCCAGATGTCGCGGGCCATGTCGATCAGAATCGTGTTGATGCGCCCCAGCACGGCGAAGTACTCGGCCACGTAGTCATGCGGCTCGATCTGCGTCGTGGCCGGGCTCGGGGCCAAGCCCATCTCGGCGATCACGGCGCCGCTCAGCGCCTCCCAGTCCACCTCGGGGTAGGCGGCCAGGTGGGCGTTGTAATTGCCGGTGGCGCCGTTGAGCTTGCCCAGGATCTCGACCTCGGCCAGCTGGGACCGCTGCCGCCGCAGGCGTTGCACGAAGACGGCGAACTCCTTGCCCAGCGTCGTCGGCGAGGCCGGCTGGCCGTGCGTGCGCGACAGCAGCGGCTGCTCGGCCAGCGCCCGGGCCGGCTCGGCGATCTTGTCGATCAGCGCATCCAGGTGCGGCAGCAGCACCTCGTCGCGGCAGCGTTTGAGCATCAGCGCATAGGCGAGGTTGTTGATGTCCTCGGAGGTGCAGGCGAAGTGCGTAAATTCCTTGCAGGCCGCCAGCTGCGCGTTGCGCTCGAGCTTTTCCTTGAGGAAGTACTCCACCGCCTTGACGTCGTGATTGGTGGTGTCCTCGATGGACTTCACCCGCTGCGCGTCCTCGATCGAAAACTGGCTGTACAGCGCCTCGAGTTGCTCGCGGTTCTGCGGGTCCAGTGCCGGCACCTCGGGGATATCCGGCGCCGCCGACAGCGCCAGCAGCCAGCGCAGCTCGACCAGCAGGCGGTGGCGAATCAGGCCGTACTCGGAGAAGATCTCGCGCAGCTCCCAGGTCTTGTCGGCATAGCGGCCATCGATGGGAGACAGGGCGGTCAGGGCGGTCAGACGCATAACAAGGCTTGCAAGCGGGCAGGGCAGCCGGAAAGGATACCCGCCACCGCGCTGACGCGCCGCTGGCGCACTGCGTAAACTCGCCGCTCCCCTCGAATGGAGACCGGCCCCGTGGCCATTGCACCTTTTCGCTTCTGGGCCTTTCTGGGCGCGCTGGCGCCGACGCTGGCCATGGCCTTCGCGCTGTACCTGCAGTACGGCCGCGAGCTGGAACCCTGCCCGATGTGCATCTTCCAGCGGGTGGCCATGATTGGCCTGATTATCGTCTGGCTGGCCGCGCTGGCCCATGGCCCGGCCCGCTGGGGCCGCTGGGTCTATGCCGCGCTGGGGGGCTTGGTGGCCGGCATCGGCGCTGCCATCGCCGCGCGCCATGTCTGGCTGCAGAACCTGCCCGAGGATCAGGTGCCGGCCTGCGGCCCCTCGCTGGACTACCTGATGGAGGTTTCGCCCTGGCAGGAGGTCGTGGCCACGGTGCTTCGCGGCGATGGCAACTGCGCCATCATCGACGCCTCCTTCCTCGGCCTGTCGATTCCGGGCTGGACGCTGGTGGCCTTTGTCGGCCTCGGCCTGGCCAGCCTGCTGGTGCCCCTGTTGTCCACTGCCAAGGAGTCCTGATGAGCACGACGCCCACGCCCGCCACGACCGATATCGCCGACGCCCAGGGCGATGCCGTACAGGTCGCCGCACCGGTCTTTCGCCACTACGGCGGCCGCCAGCGCTTTGCTGGCCCCATTCGCATCCTCAAGGTCTTCGAGGACAACACGCTGGTGCGTGAGTGGCTCGAAGAGCCGGGGGAGGGCGCGGTGCTGGTCATCGACGGCGGTGGCTCGGCGCGCTGCGCACTGGTGGGCGGCAACCTGGGCCAGCTCGGCGTCGACAACGGCTGGGCGGGCATCGTCGTCTACGGCCAGGTGCGCGACAGCGCCGAGCTGGGCGCGCAAAACATCGGCGTGATGGCCCTGGGCACGCACCCGCGCAAGAGCGTCAAGCGCGGCGTGGGCGAGCGGGACCTGCCGGTGCGCTTCGCCGACCTTCGTCTGCGGCCGGGCCAGTGGCTCTATGCCGACGAGGACGGCATCGTGGTGGCCGAAGAGGCGGTCAGCCTCTAGCGCGACCCGGGCCGCCACTGGCGCAGGCGCGCCAGTTCGCCCGGCCCGAGTTCACGCCACTGCCCCGGCTCCAGCCCGCCGATGTGCAGCGGTCCCACGGCCTCGCGGAACAGCCGCAGCGTGGGGTAGCCCACATGCGCCGTCATCCGCCGCACCTGCCGGTTGCGCCCCTCGCGCAGCGTGATGGCCAGCCAGGAGGTGGGGATGTTGCGCCGCTCGCGGATGGGCGGGTCCCGCGGGGGCAGGGGTGCCGCCGGCAGGCGCTCGACACGGGCCGGGCGCGTGGGGCCGTCGCGCAGCCGCACGCCACTGGCCAGGGCCGCAATTGCGGCGGCGTCGATGTCGCCCTCGACCTGTACCCAGTAGCGCTTGGGCCATTTGTGCCGCGGGCTGGCGATGCGCGCCTGCAGGGTGCCGTCGTTGGTCAGCAGCAGCAGGCCCTCGCTGTCGCGGTCCAGGCGACCGGCGGCGTAGACATCGGCAGGCAGGCCCAGGCCGTCCAGCGCGGGGTGCCCGCCCTCGGAGGTGAACTGGCTGAGCAGGCCCCAGGGCTTGTGCAGCAACAGCAGCCGCGCCGCCGCGCTTGGGGTGGGCCGCCGCCGCAAGCTATAATCGTCAGGATTTGCAGCGCGTTGTTGCGTTGCGACATGCGGGCCGCTGCCCGGCAGCGAGCGCTTTTTCTTCACCGCAAGTTCACCAGGGGCCGTTTGAATGGCGGACATGGACGCAGGGACACACTCTACTGCGCAGGCGCCGAAGCAGCGCGCCGTGGCGCTGAGTGGGCCCCTGTGCGAGCTGGCGCGTGAGCTGCTGGAACTGCCGCCCGCCGCGGCGCCCGCCGACCTGCCGGCGCCGGATCAGGACTGGGCCGTGGCGCCGCTGCCGGCCGGCCACGCGCGCCGGCAGATCGAATTGCTGACCGCGGCCGATGCCCGCGCCATCGACACCGCACTGGCCGCCGAACCCGACGCCGTGCTGGTGGATGCCGACGCGCTGCGTTACGCGGATGCCGGGCAGCTCGAGGCCGCCTTTGGCGCCCTGCATGCGGCGCGCCAGGCGCATCCGGAGGCCCCGCTGGGCCTGCGCCTGCGCCCGGCGACGCTGCTGCAGCCCGTGCAGCAGGCCGACATGCCCGCACTGCCCGCAGGCCTGGTGGATCTGCTGCTGGCCCTGGCGGCACCCGCCCCGGCGCAGGCCACGATCACCCCCCTTCCGCTGCAGCTGGAGCTGAGCGGCGTGCGCGACGGCCAGCAGGCGGCGCAGTGGGCGCAATGGCTGGCGCATTGCGAACAGGCCCTGGACCTGCCGCGCGGCTCGCTGCGCCTGAGTCTGCGTGTCGACACGCTGGCGCTGCTCGGTGCGCTCGACGAGGCGCTATGGGCCTTGCGCGAACGCGTGGTGGCGCTGCGGCTGGACAGCGCCGCGGTGCTTGGCGACCTGATCGCCGGCCGCCCACCCGCGCAATCGCCGCTGCAGGCGGATCGCGCTCAGGCGCTGGATCTGGCGCAGCCCTGGGCCGATGCGCTGAGCAAACGGGTCTGCGTACAGGCCCACCGCCGTGGCGTGCTGTCCCTGTCCGGCCTGCTGCCGGCGCTGCCGGTGCGCGACGATGCCCAGGCCCAGGCCGAGATCGAGGCCGAATTGGCCGAGGGCGTGCGCGCGCTGCTGCGCAACGGCCACGACGGCGTCACGCTGGCGCATTCGCACTTCGTGCCCGCCGCGCGCGAGGCCTGCGCCGAGATGATGCCCACGGCCAACCAGTCCGAGCGCCCGCTGGACTGGGCCATCGACCCCGCGCTGATCGCCGCCGGGCCGACGGGCGAGATTACCGACGGGGGGCTGCGCCACAACGTGGGCGTGGCCATCCAGGCGCTGGAGGCCGCGCTGCGCGGCCAGGGCCGCCTGCCGCTGTACAACCTGATGGAGGAGCCGGCCTCGGCCAGCCTGTGCTGGCTCCAGGTCTGGCTCTGGGTGCAGCACCCGGAGGCGCGCCTGGCCGACGGCCGCGCCATCGATGCCGACCTCTTCGAGGGCGTACTGCGCGAAGAGCTGGACAATATCCGCATGGAACGCGAGCCGGAGGCCTTCGCTCGCGGCCATTACGAACATGCCGCCGCCCTGTTGCAGCGGCTCTGCCTGGGGTCGGCCGTGCCGACCGGCCCGCAGGATCTGGAGGCGGAGCGCTGAGCCCGCGTCGCCTCGCACACTGCCCGCATGGGCTCCCGTCCGGAACCCGGACGGGTCCCGGGCGTCTTTACTCACCTGTCCCAAGGAAACGATCGCAATGACTCGCGAAGACCAGATCAAAGCCCTCGAGAAAGACTGGGCTGAAAACCCCCGTTGGAAGAACGTCAAGCGCGGTTACACCGCCGCCGACGTCGTCCGTCTGCGCGGCAGCGTTCAGCCCGAATACACCCTGGCCCGCAACGGCGCCGAGAAGCTGTGGGACCGCGTTAACGGCAGTGCCAAGAAAGGCTATGTGAATGCCTTTGGCGCCATCACCGCCGGTCAGGCCATGCAGCAGGCCAAGGCCGGCCTGGAAGCCGTGTACCTGTCGGGCTGGCAGGTTGCCGCGGACGGCAACACCTCCGAGACGATGTACCCGGACCAGTCGCTGTACGCCTATGACTCGGTGCCGACGATGGTTCGTCGCATCAACAACACCTTCAAGCGTGCCGACGAGATTCAGTGGAAGAACATCGCCGACGGCAAGATGGCCGAAGAAGACGCGATTGATTACTTCCTGCCGATCGTGGCGGACGCCGAGGCCGGCTTCGGCGGCGTGCTGAACGCCTACGAGCTGATGAAGAACATGATCGCCAACGGCGCCGCCGCCGCCCACTTCGAAGACCAGCTCGCCGCGGTCAAGAAGTGCGGCCACATGGGTGGCAAGGTGCTGGTGCCGACCCAGGAAGCCGTGCAGAAGCTGATCGCCGCGCGCCTGGCCGCCGACGTGATGGGCGTGCCCAGCATCGTGCTGGCCCGCACCGACGCCGAAGCCGCCAACCTGATCACCTCCGACTTCGACGACAACGACAAGCCCTTCCTGACCGGTGAGCGCACCGCCGAAGGCTTCTACCGCGTCAAGAACGGCCTCGAGCAGTCGATCAGCCGCGGCGTGGCCTACGCCCCCTACGCCGACCTGGTGTGGTGCGAAACCGGCACGCCGGACATCGGCTTCGCCCGCGAATTCGCCCAGGCCGTGCACGCCGAGTGCCCGGGGCAGCTGCTGTCCTACAACTGCTCGCCGTCCTTCAACTGGAAGAAGAACCTGTCCGACTCGCAGATCGCTTCCTTCCAGGAAGATCTGTCGGCGCTGGGCTACAAGTTCCAGTTCATCACGCTGGCCGGCATCCACGTCAACTGGTACCGCACCTTCGACTTCGCCTACAACTACGCCCGCGGCGAAGGCATGAAGCACTACACCAACATGGTGCAGGAGCCGGAATTCGCCTCGCGCGAGCGCGGCTACACCTTCGTGTCGCACCAGCAGGAAGTCGGCGCCGGCTACTTCGACGACGTCACCACCGTGATCCAGGGCGGCCAGTCCTCGGTCAAGGCGCTGGAAGGCTCGACGGAAGAAGAGCAGTTTTAAGTTAGGGCGAAAATCGGGCTCCTGCCCGATTTCGCCACGCCTCCCGCGGCGCATGTCCGCGGGAGGCTCCACCGCCTAGCGGCGGTGTTGGGCCATCCATGGCCCAAAACTGCTTCGTAGCTAATAGCAGCTCAGTCCGCTTGGCGGGCTGGGCTGTTTTTGTTACGGCGCTCCATCCGGCCCAGGGGCCGGATGCCGGGCCGTCCTTGGCCTGCGCCGGCTTCACAACTCACGGCCGCGCAGTCGACTCCGCCGAGCGGGCTGTTTTGGTCTGCGGTCCGCTAGAATGCCCCGATGCAAGCGATACGCCTGATTCTGTGTGATGACCACCGGCTGGTCCGGGCGGGTCTGAAGCGTGTGCTGACCGACACCCCGGGCATTGAGGTGGTGGCGGAGGCCGACAACGGCGAGGACGCCGTGGAGCTGGCGCGCAAGCACGAGCCCGACGTCATGCTGATGGACGTCAACATGCCGGGAATCGGTGGGCTGGAAGCCACGCGTCGCATCCTGGCGCGGCACCCGGACATCAAGATCATCGCCGTGTCGATGTATGTCGAGGAGCCCTGGCCCAGCCGCCTGCTGGGCGCCGGTGCGCGGGGCTACATCAGCAAGGACGCGGCGGCCGACGAGGTGGTGTCGGCGATCCGCCGGGTCGCCCAGGGCGGGGTCTATGTGGCCTCCAGCGTGGCAGCCAACCTGGCGGCGAGTTTCATTTCCGGGCATGACCCGAAGAGCTCGCCCTTTGACCGGCTGTCGCAGCGCGAGATGCAGGTGATGCTGATGGTGACGCAGGGGCAGAGCAACCAGGCCATCTCCGATGCGCTGTGCCTGTCGCCGAAGACGGTCAGCACCTACCGCTACCGGCTGTTCGAAAAGCTCGGCGTCACCAACGATGTCGAACTCACGCGCATGGCCATGCGCTACGGCGTGCTGGACGAGCAAAGCTGAGCCCGCCGCGCCGGCCTGCCGCCGCCGGTGCCACCGCCATGAGTTTTGACGCCAAAGCCTTCCTGCGCACGCTGACAACCAAGCCTGGCGTCTATTGCATGTACGACGCGCAGGATCGCGTGCTTTACGTGGGCAAGGCGCGCAACCTGAAAAACCGCGTCAGCAGCTACTTCTCGGGCAGCGCCAAGGCGCCGCGCATCGCGCAGATGGTCAGCCACATCGCGCGCATTGAGGTCACGGTCGCGCCTTCCGAAGACCAGGCCTTGATGCTCGAGCACGAGCTGATCAAGACCCGCAAGCCGCTCTACAACATCCTGTTTCGGGACGACAAGTCCTACCCCTGGCTGCGCCTGGGCGGCGGCGAGGCCCCGCGGCTGGCCCTGCACCGCGGCCGCCAGCGCGCCGGCGAGACCTACTTCGGCCCGTACCCCAGCAGCGGCGCGGTGAAAGAGACCATCGCCACGCTGCAGCGCACCTTCAAGCTGCGCACCTGCCGCGACAGCGACTACGCCAACCGCACGCGACCCTGCCTGCTGCACCAGATCAAGCGCTGCAGCGCGCCGTGCACGGGCGTGATTTCGGCGCAGGAGTACCAGCTCGATGTGCAATCGGCCATCGACCTGCTCAGCGGCCGCGGCGAAAGCGTTGTGGCCGGCTTGCAGCTGCGCATGGAGCAGGCGGCCGAGCGGCTGGATTTCGAGGCGGCGGCCGACCTGCGCGACCGCGTCGTGGCCCTGCGCCGGCTGCAGGAAAGCCGGGTGGTCACCGACACCAAGGGCGACTTCGACCTGGTCTGCGTGCAAACCCACCACGGTTTGACCGGCGTCGCCGTGATGCCGGTGCGCGGGGGCCGCAGCCTGGGCGCGCAGAGCCACTTCCCGCGCGGCGGCGGCGAGGCCGAGGAGGACGAGGTGCTGCGCAGCTTCGTGCAGCAGCACTACCTGGAGCGCCGGCCGCCGCCGGAGCTGGTGCTGTCGCAGGCGATCGGCGACGAGGAGGCCCTGGGCCGGCTGTTGGGCGACAAGCTGGGCAAGCCGGTGCGGGTGCACGCACGCACGCTGCGCGGCAACCGCCGGCGCTTGCAGGAGATGACGGCGCAGTCGCTGCAGGCGGCGATGGTGGCGCGGCTCGCCGAGCGCGAAACCGTGCAGGGCCGCTACCTGGCGCTGCAGGAGCGGCTCGACCTCGAGGCCATCCCGGTGCGCATGGAGTGTTTTGACATCAGCCACACGCGCGGCGAGGGCACGCGCGCCAGCTGTGTCGTTTTCGGCGCCAGCGGGCCGGAGAAGTCGCAGTACCGCCGCTTTGCGGTCGAGGACATCACGCCGGGCGACGACTACGCCGCCATCGAGCAGGCCGTGCGCCGCCGCTATGGGCGCATTGCCAAGGGCGAGGTGCCGCTGCCCGACGTGCTGTTCATCGACGGGGGCAAGGGGCAGCTGCAATCGGCCCTGCAGGCGCTGCAGAGCCTGGACATGGACGAGCGCGTGCGTGTGGTCGGCGTGTCCAAGGGCCCGGAACGGCGCGCTGGCGAGGAGGAGCTGCACCTGCCCGAACAACCCGAGCCGCTGCTGCTGGCCGCCGACGACCCGGCGCTGCACCTGATCCAGCAGATCCGAGACGAGGCACACCGCTTCGCGCTGGCCGGGCATCGCGGCCAGCGCGCACGCACCCGCACGCGCAGCGAGCTGGAGGACATCCCCGGCCTGGGCGCCAAGCGCCGCAGCGCGCTGCTGCGCCAGTTCGGCGGGCTGGCGCAGGTCCGCCGTGCCAGCCTGGAAGATCTGGCCCGCGTGCCCGGCATTTCGATGACGCTGGCGCAGCGCTTGTATGATCACCTGCACGACACCGACTAGGCGCGCATGAAACTCACCCTGCCGACGCAGCTCACGCTGGCGCGGGTCATTGCCATTCCGCTGATGGGCCTGGCCTATTACGTGGATCTCCCGCACAACACGATCATCGCGGCCCTGATCTTCATCGTGGCGGCCATTACCGACTGGCTGGACGGCTACCTCGCGCGGCGGCTGAACCAGGCCAGCGCCTTTGGCGCCTTCCTCGACCCGGTCGCCGACAAGCTGATCGTGGCCACCGCGCTGGCGGTGCTGCTGCAGCAGGACCCGCGGCTGGCCGTGATGATCCCCGCCGCCATCATCATTGGCCGCGAAATCACCATCAGCGCCCTGCGTGAGTGGATGGCCGAGCTGGGCCAGCGCTCCAAGGTCAACGTGGCCGGGCTGGGCAAGTGGAAGACCGGCTTTCAGATGACCGCCATCTCGATGATGCTCTGGCGCGAGGATTTCGGCCCGCTGCCGATCTATGACATTGGCTACGGCCTGCTGCTGGTTGCCAGCGTGCTGACGGTGTGGTCGATGTGCCTGTACCTGCGTGCCGCCTGGCCCAGCTTTCAGAACTGACTGCGGCGGGCAGGGCGGGCGAAAAACTTCGCCAAACGTGTTGACACCCTCCCCGAAAAACCCTCATACTTGGTGCTTCCGGTGCGGGAATAGCTCAGTTGGTAGAGCGCAACCTTGCCAAGGTTGAGGTCGCCGGTTCGAACCCGGTTTCCCGCTCCAACGAGAACGTCTAAAACCCCGGTACGCCGGGGTTTTTTGTCGGTCGCGTTCGGGCTAGGTGGTAGAGTGGTTATACAACGGCCTGCAAAGCCGTGTACGCCGGTTCGATTCCGGCCCTAGCCTCCAAACGCCACCGCCCGCAGCCGCGCAGGCTCTGCCGAGTCGCCGCTGCGCCCGCTGCTCCGGGCTCTCGCCCGGTAGGCGCCCCCTCAAAGTCGCATGGCGTCGTCAACCCGGCTTGGCGCATTACGCCCGTGCCGGGCGGGGCCTCCCCGCGGGTTAGCATCCGCCCCATGGCCGACAGACCCCCACGCCCAGAAGCCCCCGAGGCGCCACTTCCTACCGACTGCTGCGGCAGCGGCTGCGCCGTGTGTGTCCTGGACGCCTACGCCGACGAGCTGGCGGCCTACCAGCGGGCGCTGGAACAGTGGGAGGCCGCTTACGGTTCGGAGCAAGCTACGGACGACGCCCCGGAAGAGGGCTGAAGGGCGCTGCGGCCGGGTCCCCGGAGCTGCGTGCTAGGCTTGCGCACCGCGCCCGCTCGGGCGCGCAGGCATCGCAGCAACGCAGGCAGCCCGGGTGGCGAAATTGGTAGACGCAAGGGACTTAAAATCCCTCGGATGTGAATCCGTGCGGGTTCGATTCCCGCCCCGGGCACCATACGTGCCGGTTGATCGCCGGCTGTCCTGCCGGCGACCCTGCGGGCCGCACGTTGTGCGGTCCGAATGCGAGTCCAATCGCATTCGTCGAGCCCGGCCCCGGGCACCAAGCCTGCAAACAAGCGTGCGAGTTGATCGTCGGCTGCCCCGCCGGCTCGCCGCAGGGCATCGCCGGGCTCCGGGCGCCCACCCATGAGCGATGTGCTGCTGGAACTTGCCGGGCTGTGGCACGAGCGGGGAGATCGCGAGCTCTATGGCGGCCTGAGTTGTGAGCTTCGGGCCGGCGAGCTGCTGCAGGTGCGCGGCCCGAACGGCCATGGCAAGACCACCCTGCTGCGCATCCTGGCGGGGCTGATCCGCCCGGACGCCGGGCGCTTGCGCTGGCGCGGCGGCGACTTCGCGAGCCGGGTGGACGAGAGCCCGGCCCCCATCGCGTTCCTGGGCGAGCGGCCCGGCTGGACGCCTGGCCATAGCGTGGCGGCCAACTGGGCCTACCTGCGGGCCTTGCGCGGCAGCCGGGGCGGAGACGACGCGCCGCTGCCGCAGGCCTGGCGGCAGCGGCCCTGGGGCGCCTTGTCCACCGGCCAGCGCAAGCGCGCCGCCCTGCAGCAAATCGCCAGCAGCGGGGCGGCCCTGTGGTTGCTGGATGAACCCTTCAGTGGCCTGGATCGCGAGCGCAGCGCGCAATGGCAGCAGCAGATGCGCGCCGCGGCGGACGCCGGCACGGCGGTGGTTTTTGTCAGCCACGAGGTGCTCGACAGCCCGCCGGATCGCCACCTGGACTGGGGCGCCGCATGCTGAGGGCCGTGATTGCCCGCGAACTGCAGGCCTACTGGCTGAGCCGCTACGAGGCCCTGCAAAGCCTGGCGGTGTTCGCGGTGGTGGTGGTGCTGTTTCCCCTGGGCCTGGACCCCGAACCCACGCAGCTCGCGCTGATCGCGCCCGCGGTGCTCTGGGGCAGCGCCTTGCTGGCCTGTGTCTTTGGCCTGGAAACGCTGTTCCGCCAGGAGCTGCGCGACGGCTGGCTGGATCAGGCGCTGACCGGCCGCTGGCCCTTGCCGCTGCTGCTGGCTATCAAGCTTGCGGTGCACTGGCTGTACAGCGGCGCCCCGATCTGCCTGGCGGCCGGCGCGGCGGGGCTGGCACTGGGGCTGTCGGATGCGGCGGCGCAGGTGGCCATGCTGAGCCTGCTGCTAGGCACGCCCACGCTGGTGGGCCTGGGCAGCGTCGCTGCTGCGCTGACCGCCAACCTCACGGGCGGCGCCATGCTCTCGGCGCTGCTCGTCCTGCCGCTGTACGTTCCGGTGCTGGTCTTCGGCGCCAGCGCCATCACTTTGGCCCAGGCCGGGCAGGGCGCGCAGGCTCCGTTATACTTGCTCGGATGCCTGCTGCTGATGACGCTGATGCTGGCACCGCTGGCCTCGGCGGTTGCGCTGCGAGCGGTTTCTGAGTGAACGCACTGACCCGGACCTTTCACCGCTGGGGGTCGCCACCGACCTTCTACCGCTTTGCTGGCCGGGCGCTGCCCTGGCTGGGCTGGCCGGCGCTGTTGTTGCTGCTGCATGGCCTCTATGCCGGCCTGGTCCAGGCCCCGGCCGACTACCAGCAGGGCGACGGCTTTCGCATCATTTACGTGCATGTGCCGGCCGCCTGGCTGAGCCTGTTCATCTATACCTCGATGGCCGTCGCCGGCGTCATCGCGCTGGTCTGGCGGATGAAGGTGGCGGAGGTCTACCTGCGTGATGCCGCCCTGGCGGGCGCCGGCTTTACCGCGGTGGCCCTGGCCAGCGGCATGCTCTGGGGCCAGCCGATGTGGGGCACCTGGTGGGTGTGGGATGCGCGCCTGACCTCCGAACTGATCCTGCTGTTTCTGTACCTGGGCGTGCTGGCCCTGGATCAGGCGCTGCCCGAGCCGCGCCAGGCCGCGCGCGCCTGCGCCATTCTGGCCATCGTCGGCGTGATCAACGTGCCGATCGTGCATTACTCGGTGGAGTGGTGGAACACGCTGCACCAGGGCTCCAGCCTGTCGCGATTCGAGAAGCCGGCGATGCCGGCGAGCATGTATGTCCCGCTGCTGGAAGTGGCGCTGGGCACGATGCTGTTCTACGGCTGGTTCGTGCTGGCGCGCATGCGCGGCTCGATCCTGCTGCGTGAGCGGCGGCAAAGCTGGGCCCGGGCGGTGGCCATGGAGGGCGCGTGAGCGAGTTTTTGGCAATGGGCGGCTACGCCCGCTACGTATGGCCGAGCATCGGCCTCTTTGTGGGTCTGCTGCTTTGGATGGCGCTGAGCGCGCGCAGCCACCATCGGCGGGCGCTGACGCGCCTGCGCAGCGTCGAGCGGGGCGCGGCATGACGCGCCGGCAACGCCGTTTGGCCCTGGTGCTGAGCCTGGTGCTCGGGGTCGGCCTGCTGGCGCTGGTGGCCTCGCAGGTCTTCCGCGAAAACCTAATGTATTTCTACAGCGCCAGCGAGCTGGCGGCCGGGGAGGCCGAAGAGGGCCAGCGCGTGCGCTTTGGCGGCCTGGTCGTGCCGGGCAGCGTGGAACGCGAGCCGGGCGCGCTGCTGGTGCAGTTCCGCCTGGCCGATTGCGAGGCCAATCTGCCGGTGCGCTTTTCCGGAATCCTGCCGGACCTGTTCCGCGAAGGGCAGGGCATTGTGGCCAGCGGCCGCATGCAGCAGGGCGTCTTTGAGGCCGATGAGGTGCTGGCCAAACACGACGAGAACTACATGCCGCCGGAACTGGTGGAAAAGCTCGGCGGCGACGCCGGCAAGCATTCCTGCGCTCCCTTCAAGTCGCTGCAGGAGGCCACCTGATGGGCGGCTTCGGGCTTGGCGCCGCCGGCCACCTCGCGCTGGCCTTTGCCTTCGTGCTGGCGGCGGTGCAGGCCCTGGCCGGCGGGCTGGGGCTGTGGCGGCGCAACGCGGCGCTGGTGGCGCTGGCCTCGCAGGCCGCGGTGGCCAGCTTTGTCGTCATCGCCTGCGCCTTCGCGCTGCTGACGGTGGCCTTCGTGCAGCACGACTTCAGCGTGCTCTACGTCGCCAACCACTCCAACCTGGGCCTGCCGCTGGCCTACCGCATCGCCGCGGTCTGGGGCGGCCACGAGGGCTCGCTGCTGCTCTGGGCCCTGATGCTGGCCGGCTGGAACCTCGCCGTGGCGGCCACGCTGCGCAGCCGGGCGCTGGATGTCAGCGCGGGGGTGCTGGCCACGATGGGCGCCGTGGGCTTTGGCTTTCTGTGGTTCATGCTCGGCACCTCGAACCCCTTCGAACGGCATTTCCCGGCGCCGGCGGACGGGCGCGATTTGAACCCGCTGCTGCAGGACCCGGGCTTGATCTTCCACCCGCCGATGCTGTACATGGGCTATGTCGGCTTCTCGGTGGCCTTCGCCTTTGCCGTCACCGCGCTGCTGCAGGGGCGGCTGGATGCGGCCTGGGTACGCTGGGTGCGCCCCTGGACCAACGCCGCCTGGGTCTTCCTGACGTTGGGCATCGCGCTGGGCAGCTGGTGGGCCTATAACGAGCTGGGCTGGGGCGGCTGGTGGTTCTGGGACCCGGTCGAGAACGCCTCCTTCATGCCCTGGCTGGTGGGCACCGCGCTGATCCATTCGCTGGCCGTGACCGAAAAGCGTGGCCAGCTGGCGCACTGGAGCCTGCTGCTCGCCATCGCCGCCTTCTCGCTGAGCCTGCTCGGCACCTTCCTGGTGCGCTCGGGCGTGCTGGTGTCGGTGCATGCCTTCGCCTCGGACCCGGCGCGTGGCGTGTTCATCCTGGCCTTTTTCGCGGCCACGGTCGGCATCTCGCTGACGCTGTTCGCCGCGCGCGCACACCGGATTCAGCTGGCCGCCGAGCCACTGCGGCTGGCCTCGAAGGAGGGGCTGCTGCTGCTGAATAACCTGCTGCTGACGGTCGCCGCCGCCAGCGTGCTGCTGGGCACGCTGTACCCCTTGCTGGTCGATTCGCTCGGCCTGCCCAAGCCGTCGGTGGGCCCGCCCTGGTTCAACGCCACCTTCGTGCCGCTGACGGTGCCGTTGCTGGTGCTGTGCGCGCTGGGTTTCTTCGTTCCGTGGCGGCGCTGGCAGGCGGCGCCGCTGAAGCGGCATCTGCCCGGGCTGCTGGTCGCCGCCGCGCTGCTGGCCGGGCTGCTGTCCTTCATCTCGCGTGGCGGGCATGGGCCGTTGGCGCTGTTCGCGCTGGCCTGCGGCGCGCTGACCCTGCTGGCGGCGCTGTGGTCGCTAGTCCGGCGCATCCGCCTGCGCCAGGGCCTGCCGCGCGGCTGGCTGGGCATGACGATCGCGCACGCCGGCCTGGGCGTGTTCGCGCTGGGCGTGGGGCTGGTCTCCACGGCCGATATCGAGCGCGATATCGCGCTGGCGCCGGGCGAAAGCGTGACGCTGGCCGGCTTCGAGTGGCGCCTGCTCGAACTGGATGTGGTGGACGGCCCGAATTACCGTGCCGACCGCGGCACGCTGCAGGTGCGCCGCGAGGGCGAGCTGCTGGCCACGCTGTACCCGGAAAAGCGCCTGTACCACTCGCAGCCCAACAACCCGATGACCGAATCGGCGGTCGACGTGGGCATTCTGCGTGATCTCTACGTGTCGCTGGGCGAGCCGCTCGGCGCGCAGCGCTGGAGCCTGCGGGTCTATTACAAGCCCTTCATCCGCTGGGTCTGGGGCGGCTCGGTGCTGATGGCGCTGGGTGGGCTGCTGGCCCTGACCGACCGGCGCTATTACAGCCGCCGCCGCGTGCCGCTGGCGGCCGCCGCCGCGCCGGCCCGGGCGGGCTAGGCCCATGCGCAAGCTGCTCTGGGGCCTGCCGCTGCTGGCCGCGCTGGCGCTGATCCTGCTGCTGGGCCGCGGCCTGGAGCTGGACCCGCGCGAGGTGGATTCGCCATTGGTCGGCAAGCCGGCGCCGGACTTTGCCAGCGTCCGTCTGGACAGCGGCGCGGCCACCACGCTGGAGGCGCTGCGCGGCGAGGTCACGCTGCTCAACGTCTGGGCCAGCTGGTGCGTGGCCTGCATGCAGGAGCACCCGCTCCTCAACGACCTGTCGCGCAGCGGCCAGGTGCGCATCGTGGGCCTGAACTACAAGGATGCCCAGGCCGACGCCACGCGCTGGCTGGCTCGCCACGGCGACCCCTACGCCTGGAGTGTGGTCGACCGCGACGGTCGCATCGGCATCGACTACGGCGTTTACGGCGTGCCCGAGACCTTCGTGCTCGACCGCGCGGGCGTCATCCGCGCCAAGCGCATCGGGCCCATCACGCCGGATTACCTGAGCCAGCAGCTGCTGCCGCTGGTCGCCGAGCTGCAGGCGGAGCCCACCCGCCCATGAGAGCCTTGCTGATTCTGCTGCTCGCGGGCTGGCTGGGCCTGGCCGGCGCGCAGGAGGTGGACCCCGACCGCATGCGCAAGCTCTCCGAAGAGCTGCGCTGCCTGGTCTGCCAGAACCAGTCCATTGCCGACTCGCAGGCGCCGCTGGCCGAAGACCTGCGCGCCGAGCTGGAGCGGCTGATGCGCGAGGGCTACAGCGATGCCGAAATCCGCGAATGGATGGTGGCCCGCTATGGCGACTTCGTGCTCTACCGCCCCCCCTTCAACCCCCGCACCTACGCGCTGTGGCTGGGTCCGCTGCTGTTGTTGCTGCTGGGCGGGGCCCTGATCGTCCGCCTGCTGCGGCAGCCGCCGGCAACGCCGCCCGCGCCCGTGGACGAAGCGCGCCTGCGGGCCCTGCTCGACGAGCCCGAAGGCGCCGAGCCCACCCCTGACCCCGACTCCAAGGAGCCCCGCCGCTGATGACGGGCGTGATCGTGCTGACCCTGTGCGCCGGCCTGCTGTGGGCGCTGCTGTGCTGGCTGGGCTGGCGCCGCGCCGGCCGTTTCGACGACAGCCGGCTGCGGCGCGGGCTGAATGCCGCGCGCTATGAGCAGGCCCTGGCCGAGCTGGACACCCGGCTGGCCCATGCCGAGCTGACGCCGCAGGAGGCCGCCGCCGAGCGGCGGGCCCTGCAGGCGCAGCTGCTGGCCAGCGCCGAGGCGGAGCCGCAGTCGCCCTGGCGGGCCGGGCTGGGCGCACCGAGCCTGGCACTGTGGGTGGCCCTGCCGCTCGCGCTGACCGGCGCGGCCTTTGTCGCCACCGATGGCGGCCAGCACTGGCCACAAGCGCCGGAGCAGGCGGCGGCGCCGGATGTCGAGGCCATGGTGGCCGGGCTGGCCGAGCGCCTGCAGCGGGACCCGGACGACTTGCGCGGCTGGGTGATGCTGGGCCGCTCCTACATGGTGATGCAGCGCTACGAGGAGGCGGCCGCCGCCTGGGAAGAGGCCAATGCGCGCAGCCCGCAGCCCGACCCCGACCTGCTGGTGGCCGAAGCCGAGGCCCTGGGCCTGGCGCGGGGGCAGGACCTGGAAGGGCGCCCGGAGCGCCTGATCCGCCAGGCGCTCGCGCGCAACCCTGACCACATCAAGGGGCTGTGGTACGCCGGCCTGGCGGCGCGCCAGCGCGGCGATGCCGCGGCCACCCGCGCCGCCTTCGAGCGCCTGCAGGCGCAGCCGGATCTGCCCGAGCCGCTGCAGCAGGCGCTGGCCGAGCTGGGCTTTGCCGGCGTGCCCGCCGCCACAGGCCAGTCCGGCGAAACGGCCGGCGCGGCGCCGGCGCCGGCGCTGCAGGTGCAGGTCCAGCTGGACCCGGCCCTCGACACGCCGCCGCCGGGCCGCGCGCTGTTCGTCTACGCGCGCGCGCCGCAGGGCCCGCCCATGCCGCTGGCCGTGCAACGCATCAGCAACCCGCAGTTCCCGCTGACGGTGCAACTGGACGACTCGATGGCCATGCTCGAGGGCCGCACGCTGTCGGCCGCCCAGGACATCGAGCTGGTCGCCCGCCTGTCGGCCAGCGGCCAGGCCATGCCGGGCTCGGGCGACTGGCAGGGGCTGCTGCGCCTGCGCGACTTTGACCTTGGCGCCGCGCCGGCCGCGACGGTGATCATTGATACGGTGGTGCCCTGATCGACTGCCGTCGCACGCGCCCCGGCAAGCCCGGGCGGCCCGCTTCATAATGGGCTTCCGCCGCGCCCATCCCGTCGCGTTTTTTCGTCCAGCCACGCTCTCGCCATGACCGACACGCTCCAGTTCGACCGTATCCCGAGCACGCTGCCGCTGTTTGCCCGCCTGGCGGTCAGCAAAGGCCGCAGTGACAAGACCCTCAAGCAGCCCCTGGTCGCGCAGGCGCGCGGCATCGTAGCCAGCCGCAAGGAGGTGCGCCGCTATGTCGAGATCTGCGGCGGCGAGGAGGGCCTGGGCTTGCCGATCCTGTACCCGCAGGTGCTGGCCAACCCGCTGGCGATGACGCTGCTGGCGCACCCGGACTTCCCGCTGGCCGCGCTGGGCGTGGTGCATGTGGAGAACGAGGTCGAGCAGGTGCGCGCGCCGCGCGTCGGCGAGACGCTGGATTTTCGCGTCTCCATCGACCAGATCGAGCGCACCGCGCGCGGCTATGAGTTCGACATGCTGACCGAGGTGCTCGTGGGCGCCCAGGAGCCGATCTGGAAGGCCCGCGCGCGCATTCTGTCGCGGGCCCGCGACCCCAATGCCGCCAAAACGGCGCCGCCCAAGCGGCTGCCGCCGCAGCCATCGGACTGGCCACTGCTGCAGACCTTCAGCCTGCCGGGCAACCAGGGCCGCCGCTATGCGCGCGTCTCCGGCGACTACAACCCGATCCACCTGTACACGCCCACGGCGCGCCTGCTCGGTTTTCGCAAACCGATCATTCACGGCATGTGGTCGGCGGCGGCCTGCGCGGCCGCCCTGGGGGTCGGCGACGGCCCCTGCCGCTTCAGCTGCGAGTTCAAGACGCCGCTGTACCTGCCCGGCAAGGCCAACCTGCACGCCCGCTCGGCAGCTTCGGGCCGGGACTTCGTGCTGCAGGAGGCCCGCAGCTTCAAGCCCGTACTGGCCGGCCGCTACGAGCCGCGCAGCTAAACCCCAGGAGAGACGCGCATGCGCATCCGTAAGGCCGTATTCCCCGTCGCCGGACTCGGCACGCGTTTTTTGCCGGCCACCAAGGCCAGCGCCAAGGAAATGCTGCCCATCGTCGACAAGCCCCTGATCCAGTACGCGGTGATGGAGGCGGTGTCCGCCGGCGCCGAAGAGCTGGTGTTCATCACCAGCAACAACAAGAACTCGATCCTCGACCACTTTGACCGCTCCTACGAGCTGGAAAAGACGCTGGAGGAGAAGGGCAAGACCGAAACGCTGAAGGTGGTGCGCGAGGTGCTGCCCAAGGGCGTGAGCTGCATCTATATCCGCCAGCCCGAGGCGCTGGGTCTGGGCCACGCGGTGGCCTGCGCCGAAGTCGCCGTGGGCGACGAGGATTTCTCGGTCATCCTGGCCGATGACCTGATCGACGGCCGCCTGCGGCCCTGCCTGGCGCAGATGCAGCGCATCTACGCCGAATACGGCACCAGCGTCATCGCGGTGCAGCGCGTGCCGCAGGAAGAAACCCACAAATACGGCATCGTCGAGGTCGAGCCCATTGGCCCGCGGCTGGGCGAGATTCGGCGCATCGTCGAAAAGCCCAAGCCGGAAGATGCGCCGTCGAACCTGGCGGTGGTCGGCCGCTACATCCTGACGCCGCGCATTTTCAAGCTGATCGAGGCTACCGAGCGCGGCGCCGGCGGCGAGATTCAGCTGACCGATGCCATCGCCCGCATGCTCGAGGAGCAGACGGTGCTGGCCTATGAATTTGAGGGCACCCGCTATGACTGCGGCAGCAAACTCGGCTACTTGCAGGCCAATGTCGAGTTTGCGCTGAAGCACAGCGAGTGCGGCGAGGACTTCCGCGAATGGCTGGCCGACCGCGCCAAAGAGCTCTGATGCCGCACGCGGTGATTGCATCCACGACCGCCCCCTCTAGAATGCTTGCCGGGCGTGCGCCATGCGCGCCCATCGCCATCACGCAAAGGGAGACGCGCCATGCGCGGTGACACCTTGGAGAAGTTCCTGGCCGGCACGCCGTTGGCCGGGTCGCACTCGGGCTACGTCGACGGCCTCTATGAGGAGTACCTGAAGAACCCGCAAAACGTCGAGCCGAGCTGGCGCGCGTTCTTCGATGAGGCCTCGAGCATCAACGACCCGGACGTGGCGCACGCGCCGATCCGGGCCTCCTTCGTCGCCCTGGCGCAGGAGCGCGACCGCCGCGCCCGCCGCGGCGAGGGCATGGCGCCGGAGGCCGCGACCAAGCAGGCCGGCGTGCTGCGCCTGATCAACTACTACCGGGTTCGTGGCCACCAAGCCGCCAACCTCGACCCGCTCGGCATCGCCGAAAAGCCCACCGTGCGTGACCTCGACCCGGCCTTCCACGGCCTGGGCGAGCAGGACATGGACACCGAGTTCAACACGGGCTCGCTGGTCGGGCCCGAGCGCATGACGCTGCGCGAGATCATCGCGCTGTGCCAGCAGGTGTACACCGGCAGCATCGGCGCCGAGTACATGTACATCACCGAAACCTCGGAAAAGCGCTGGATCCAGCAGCGGCTGGAAGGCCAGGCCTACCAGGCGATGCTGGAGCCCGAGGAGCAAAAGCAGGTGCTGATGCAGCTCACCGCCGCCGAGGGCATCGAGCGCTACCTGCACACCAAGTACGTTGGCCAGAAGCGCTTCTCGCTGGAAGGCGGCGACAGCCTGATCCCGGCGCTGGATGCCGCCTTGCGCACCGGCTGCGCGGCCGGTGCCGAGGAGGCCGTGATCGGCATGGCCCACCGCGGCCGGCTGAACGTGCTGGTCAATATCCTCGGCAAGAGCCCCTCCGAGCTGTTCGCCGAGTTCGAAGGCAAGAACATCAGCGAGGACGACATCTGGGCCTCGGGCGACGTGAAGTACCACATGGGCTTTTCGACCGACGTCGAGATCGACGGCCGGCGTTGCCACCTGGTGCTGGCCTTCAACCCCTCGCACCTGGAGATCGTCAATCCGGTGGTGCAGGGCAGCGTGCGCGCCCGCCAGGACCGCCGCGGCGACAGCGACGGCGACCAGATTCTGCCGATCCTGATTCACGGCGATGCCGCCTTTGCCGGCCAGGGCGTGGTGATGGAGACGCTGCAGCTGTCGGAGGCCGAGGGCTATGGCACCGGCGGCACGCTGCACTTCATCGTCAACAACCAGATCGGCTTCACCACACCGAACCCGATCGAGGTCAAGCCGGGGCGCAACTCGCGCACCTCGCTGTACTGCACCGACATCGCCAAGATGCTCGAAGCGCCGGTGTTCCACGTCAACGCCGATGACCCCGACGCGGTGGTCTTCGTCACCAAGCTGGCGGCCGATTACCGCGCCAAGTTCGGCAAGGACGTGCTGATCGACCTGGTCTGCTACCGCCGCCACGGCCACAACGAGGCCGACGAGCCGGCGGTGACGCAGCCGCAGATGTACCAGATCGTGCGCAAGATGAAGACCACGCGCGCGCTCTACGCCGAGCGGCTGGCCAAAGCCGGCGTGGTCAAGGACGGCGCCGCCGAGCAGCTCAACGATGACTACCGCGCCGGGCTGGACCAGGGCGTCAACATCGCCCGCAAGACGCTGGGCATGGTGGGCAACGAGCACACCGTCGACTGGTCGCAATACACGGCCGACGACGGCGGCGCCGAATGCGACACCACCGTGCCACTGGACAAGATCCGCGAGCTGTCCGAGCGCATGCTGGCGCTGCCGGAGAACTTCACGCTGCATGACCGCGTCAAGCGCATCTGGAAAGACCGCGCCAAGATGGCGGCCGGCGGCGCCGCACTGGACTGGGGTTATGCCGAGGCCATGGCCTATGCCAGCCTCGTCGACGGCGGCCACAACGTGCGACTGACCGGCCAGGACTCCGGCCGCGGCACCTTCTTCCACCGCCACGCCACGGTTCACAACCAGGCGGACGCCGGGGGTGATTACACGCCCTTGGCGAACCTGGGCTCGGGCCATTTCGAGGTGCTGGAAACGCTGCTCAGCGAAGAGGGCGTGCTCGGCTTCGAGTACGGCTACAGCACCGCCGCGCCGGATTGCCTGGTGATCTGGGAAGCCCAGTTCGGCGATTTCGCCAACGGCGCCCAGGTCGTGGTCGACCAGTTCATCTCCTCGGGCTACGCCAAGTGGGGCCGGCTGTGCGGGCTGGTGATGTTCCTGCCGCATGGCTACGAAGGGCAGGGGCCGGAGCACTCCTCGGCCCGCCTGGAGCGCTTCCTGCAACTGTGCGCCCAGCGCAACATGCAGGTCTGCGTGCCGTCCACCCCGGCGCAGATGTTCCACATGCTGCGCCGCCAGCAGGTGCGCCACCTGCGCGCGCCGCTGATCGTCATGACGCCCAAGAGCCTGCTGCGCCACCCGCTGTCGGTGTCCACGCTGGAGGATCTGACCGAGGGCCGCTTCCAGCTGCTGATTCCGGATCAGGACGGGCTCGACCCCGCCGCCGTGGACCGCATCGTGTTCTGCAGCGGCAAGGTCTATTTCGACCTGTACAAGGCGCGCAAGGAGCGCGAGATCGGCAATGTGGCGCTGGTGCGCATCGAGCAGCTCTACCCCTTCCCGGAGGAGGCCTACGCGGCGCTGATCGAGTCCTACCCGCACGCCCGCGACATCGTTTGGTGTCAGGAAGAACCCGAAAACCAGGGCGCCTGGTACCAGATCAAGCACCGCTTGCAGCAGCCGCTGGACCCGGCGCGCCACACCATGCGTTACGCCACGCGCCCGGGGGCGGCCTCGACGGCCACGGGTTACATGGCGCTGCACGCACGCCAGCAAGAACACCTGATCGGCGAGGCCCTGACGGGCGGCGCCGTGCTCAAGGGCGGCGCCTGAGCCGTCGCGACAGCCACGAATAAGAGATCGGAGAAACGGATGAGCATTGAGATCAAGGTCCCGGCCCTGCCGGAGTCGGTATCCGAAGCCACGATTGCCGGATGGCACAAGGGCGAGGGCGACGCGGTCGACCGGGACGAGAACGTCGTCGACCTGGAAACCGACAAGGTCATGCTGGAGGTGCCGGCCACCGCGGCGGGCAAGCTGGTCAAGATCCTGAAGCAGGAAGGCGACACGGTGACGGCCGGCGACGTGCTGGCGGTGCTGGAAGAGGGCGCCGGCGGCGGTGACGCGGGCGGCGACGGCGATGCCGGCGCCGACAAGGGCGGCAAGGGCCAGGGCGAAGAAAGCCAATCCGGCGGCGACGGCGCCAAGGCCGACGCGTCCGACCCTAGCGGCGGCGACGCCAAGGACCCCGGCCCGGCCGTGCGCAAGCTGCTGGCCGAGCATGGCCTGGACGCCAGCGACGTGCGCGGCAGCGGCAAGGGCGGCCGCGTGACCCGCGAGGACGTCGAGAAGCATGTGGCCGGCAAGGGCCAGGCCGCGGCCAAGAGCGAGGCGCCGGCCCAGTCCGACGCGCCCAAGCGCGACCCCGACGCCGCCGTGGCGGCGCCGCCGGAGGCCGGGCAGCGCGTCGAGCAGCGCGTGCCGATGACCCGCATCCGCGCGCGCATCGCCGAGCGTCTGGTCGAGGCGCAGCAGACCGCCGCGATGCTGACGACCTTCAACGAGGTCGACCTGCTGGCCGTCGACAAGCTTCGCAAGCAGTACCGCGACGTCTTCGAAAAGCAGCATGACGTGCGCCTGGGCTACATGAGCTTCTTCGTCAAGGCGACGATCGAGGCCCTCAAGCGCTACCCGATCCTGAATGCCTCGGTCGACGGCAAGGACATCGTTTACCACGGCCATTACGACATTGGCGTGGCCGTCAGCAGCCCGCGCGGGCTGGTGGTGCCGGTACTGCGCAACGCCGACAAGCTCAGCTTCGCCGAGATCGAATCCGGCATTGGGGACCTGGGTCGCAAGGCCAAGGACAACAAGCTGACGATGGACGACCTGTCCGGCGGCACCTTCTCGATCACCAATGGCGGCGTGTTCGGCTCGATGCTGTCGACGCCCATCCTGAACCCGCCGCAGAGCGGCATCCTGGGTATGCACGGCATCAACAAGCGCCCGGTCGTCGTCGGTGACGAGATCGCGGTGCGGCCGATGATGTACCTGGCGCTGACCTATGACCACCGCATCATCGACGGGCGCGAGGCCGTGCTGTTCCTGCGCACCATCAAGGAAGTGCTGGAAGACCCGGCCCGCATGCTGCTGGAGATCTAGGCCGCAGCCGCACCCAAGCCCCCGCAAGAGAGAATCATGAGCAAGGACTACGACGTCATCGTCATCGGCGCCGGCCCGGCGGGCTATGTCGCGGCCATTCGCTGCGCGCAGCTGGGCCTGAAGACCGCCTGCATCGACAAATGGCTGAACCGCGACGACAGCGCCGCCTTCGGCGGCACCTGCCTGAATGCCGGCTGCATCCCTTCCAAGGCGCTGCTGGAATCCAGCGAGCTGTACCACCGCGCGCAGCACGAGTTTTCGACCCATGGCATCGGCACCGGCGAAGTCACGCTGGACATCGCCGCCATGCAAAAGCGCAAGGACGGCATCAGCCGCCAGCTGACCTCCGGCATCGCCTCGCTGTTCAAGGCCAACGGTGTCGAGGGCCTGCATGGCGCCGGCTGCATCGTCAGCACCGGCGAGGTGGAGTACACGCCGCGCGAGGGCGACGTCAAAACGCTGTCTTGCGAGCACATCATCATCGCCTCGGGCTCCGAGCCCACGCAGCTGCCGATGGCCCCCTTCGATGGCGAGTACATCCTGGATTCCTGGGATGCGCTGGACCTGACCGAGGTGCCCGGCCGCCTGGGCGTCATTGGCGCCGGGGTCATCGGCGTCGAGCTGGGCTCGGTGTGGTCGCGCCTGGGCAGCGACGTGGTGCTGCTGGAGGCGATGGACGGCTTCCTGTCGGGCATCGCCGATGGCCAGATCGCCAAGGAGGCACTGCGCCAGTACAAGAAGCAAAAGCTGGATATCCGCCTGGGCACCCGGGTCAAGGGTGCCGAGGTCAAGGATGGCAAGGTCGAGGTGACCTTCACCGTCAAGGACGAAGAGCAGACCGAGACCTTCGACAAGCTGATCGTCGCGGTAGGCCGCCGCCCGCACACCGACGGGCTGATCAAGTCGGACACCTCGCTGGAGCTGGACGACAAGGGCTATGTGGCCGTCGACTCCAGCTATCGCACCAACCTGCCCAATGTCTGGGCCTGTGGCGACTGCATCGGCGGGCTGATGCTGGCGCACAAGGGCTCGGAGGAGGGCGTGGCCGTCGCCGAGATCGTGGCCGGCCACCAGGCGCAGGTGAACTACGCCACGGTGCCCTCGGTGATCTACACGATGCCGGAGGTGGCCTGGGTCGGGCAGACCGAGGAGGCGCTGAAGTCCGCCGGGGTCGAGTACCGCAGCGGCAGCTTCCCCTTCTCGGCCAATGGCCGGGCCAAGGCGCTGGAGCAGCCGGTGGGGCTGGTCAAGATCCTGGCCGATGCGCAAACCGACCGCATCCTCGGCGTGCACATGGTCGGGCCCTATGTGTCCGAACTGCTGGCCGAGGCCGTCGTGGCGATGGAGTTTGGCGCCAGCAGCGAGGATCTGGCGCTGACGATGCACGCCCACCCGACACTGTCCGAATCGGTGCACGAGGCCGCGCTGGCCGTCGATGGCCGCGCCATCCACGCACTGAACAAGAAGAAGCGCTGATGGGCGCCTGGGCACGCAAGGCCGCGCTGCTGCTCGGCCTGGGCTGGGCCGTGGCCGCCCCGGCCAGCGAACTGCGCATCAGTTTTGGCGAGGACAGCCTGCGCGCGGAATACCTGCAGGCGCTGGGCCCCGAGGTGGCCGACAGCGCGCCGACGCTGCATGCCGGCGCACTGTACCGCGAGGAGGCCTCCAGCGACGGCACCCTGGGGCACCTGGGCCTGGTGATCTACGGCGATGCCGGCAGCCGCCAGGCCATCATCCAGGCCGGCGTGGGCGGGCGGATCTTCCTGCTGTCCACCGACCCGGATCTCAACGGTGGCGCGCTGGCCATGGGCGGCGCCGTACTAGGCCGGCTGCCCACGCTGGACCGGCTGGGCGCCTTTGGCGGCGTGTGGTACGCGCCGCGGGTGTCCTCCTTTGGCGAGCTGGACCGCGCCTTCGAGATCAACCTGGGCGTGGAGTACCAGCTGCTGCGCCAGGCGGCGCTGAGCCTGGGCTGGCGGCGGATCGAATTCAAGGCCAACGGCGACAGCTTCGAGTTCGAAGACACAGCCTTCGTCGGCTTCAAGTTTCTTTTCTAGTTTTTCGCGCGCCCTGCGGCGCGCAGGCGACACACACGATGGCAGGACATTCCAAGTGGGCCAACATCCAGCACCGCAAGGGGGCCCAGGATAAAAAACGCGGCGCGCTGTTCACGCGCCTGGTGCGCGAGATCACCGTTGCGGCCCGCATGGGCGGCCCCGACCCGAACATGAACCCGCGCCTGCGCCTGGCCGTCGACAAGGCCACCGCGCAGAGCATGCCCAAGGACAACATCGAGCGCGCCATCAAGAAGGGCGCCGGGCTGCTTGAGGGCGAG
This sequence comes from uncultured Ectothiorhodospiraceae bacterium, assembly GCA_937141935.1. Lineage (GTDB taxonomy): Bacteria > Pseudomonadota > Gammaproteobacteria > Nevskiales > Oceanococcaceae > MS8. The sequence goes on along the minus strand of CAKZQS010000014.1, from coordinate 36,609 downwards.
ACCTACGAAGAGGTGCGCTACGAGGGCTATGGCCCGCACGGCGTGGCCGTCATGGTCGATTGCGTGACCGACAACCGCAACCGCACCGTGGCCGAGGTCCGGCACGCCTTCTCCAAGCACGGCGGCAACCTGGGCGCCGACGGCTCGGTGGCCTTCCAGTTCGAGCACCGCGGCCAGATGCTGTTCGCGCCGGGCGTGGACGGCGACGCGCTGATGGAGGCCGCGCTGGAGGCGGGCGCGCTGGACATGGAGCTCTACGACGATGGCTCGGCCGAGGTGCTGACCGAGCCCGGCGACTTCGACAGTGTGCTGCAGACGCTCCAGCAGGCCGGCTTCGAGCCCGACGAGGCCGAGCTGACGATGCGCCCCAGCAACACCACCCCGCTGTCCGGGGAAGACCGCGAGTCGGTCGAAAAGCTGCTCGAGCGCCTGGAAGAGCTGGACGACACCCAGAACGTCTATTCCAACCTCGCCGACGGCGAGGACTAGCGGCGCGGCGCCGCCGGGTGGGCCAGACTAGCGGCGCACTCGCCGGCAAACCGGGCGGCCTTTCGGCGGCGCCCGGCCCGCTCAGCCTACAATCCCCGCATGCGCATCCTTGGCATCGACCCCGGCTCCGTTTACACCGGCTTTGCGGTGCTCGATGTCGAGGGCGGCCGCCTGCGCCCCCGGGCACTGGGGCGCTGGGCGCTCAAGGGCCGCGGCGTTGGCCCCCGCCTGGCGCAGCTGCACGCCAGCCTCGGCGCGCTGCTGCAGGAGTACCAGCCGCAGGTGGCGGCCGTGGAGACCGTATTCGTGCACCACAACCCCAATTCGGCGCTGAAGCTGGGCCAGGCCCGCGGCGTAATTTTGTGCACGCTGGCCGAGCATGACATCGCCGTGCACGAATACCCGCCGGCCACCATCAAGCAAAGCGTCTGCGGCAGCGGCCGGGCCGACAAGACCCAGGTGGGCTGGATGATCACGCGCCTGCTGGCCGTGCGCGACAAGCTCAGCGCCGACGCCGCCGATGCCGCGGCGGTGGCCGTGTGCCACCACCAGCACGCGCCGGCGCGGCGCCTGCGCGCCGCGGCGCTGCCCGCATGATCGCCGAGCTGCGCGGCACGGTCTGGTCCAGCCGCCCGCCCACGCTGGTGCTGGGCGTGGGCGGCGTGGGCTATGAACTGGATTTGCCGGTGCCGGCCTTTGTGGACCTGCCGAATGGCCGCGAGGGCGTGCGCCTGCACACCCACCAGGTGGTGCGCGAGGACGGCATTGCGCTGTACGGCTTTTTGCAGGCCGCCGAGCGGGATCTGTTTCGCACCCTGCTGAAAATCAACGGCGTTGGGCCGCGCCTGGCGCTGGTGCTGCTGTCCAGCCTGCCGCCGCCCGAGCTGGTGGCCTGCGTCGAGGGCGAGGACCTGGCCCGGCTGACCAAGGTCCCCGGCATCGGCAAGAAGACCGCCGAGCGGCTGCTGCTGGAACTGCGCGGCAAGCTGGGCGCCTTCGCCGGCGACGCCAGCGGCGTCGGCGCACCGCGCCTCGACGATGGCAGCGATGAGGCCCAGGCCGCGCTGCTGGCGCTGGGTTACACCGCGCGCGAGGCCGACAAGATGCTGGCCGCAGTGCCGGGCGGCGCCGGGCTGCCCAGCGCCGAATGGATCCGCCAGGCACTGCGCAGCGTGGGCCAGCGCCGATGAGCATCGAGTCCGAAGAGGGCGACATCCTGCGCGACCCCGAGCTGCGCGAAGACAGCCAGTTCGATCGCGCCATCCGGCCGCGCACGCTGGAGGAATACATCGGCCAGGCCGCGGTGCGCGAGCAGATGGGGCTGTTCATCGCCGCCGCCCGCCAGCGCGGCGAGGCGCTGGACCACACGCTGGTCTTCGGCCCGCCCGGCCTGGGCAAGACCACACTGGCCACGATCATCGCCCACGAGCTGGGCGCCAGCCTGCGTGCCACCTCGGGGCCGGTGCTGGAAAAGCCCGGCGATCTGGCCGCGCAGCTGACCAATCTCGAGCCGCACGATGTGCTCTTCGTCGACGAGATTCACCGGCTGTCGCCGGTGGTCGAGGAGGTGCTGTACCCGGCCATGGAGGACTACCAGCTCGACATCGTCATCGGCGAGGGCCCGGCGGCCCGCAGCGTCAAGATCGACCTGCCGCCCTTCACGCTGGTCGGGGCCACCACGCGGGCCGGCGCGCTGACCTCGCCGCTGCGCGACCGCTTCGGCATCGTGCAGCGGCTGGAGTACTACGGCCCGCAGGACCTGTGCCAGATCGTGCAGCGCTCGGCCGGCATCTTGGGCGTGCCCATCGATGAGCAGGGCGCCATGCAGATCGCCCGCCGCTCGCGCGGCACACCGCGCATCGCCAACCGCCTGCTGCGCCGCGTGCGCGACTTTGCCGAGGTGCGCGGCGACGGCCGCATCGGCGCGGGCCTGGCCGACCAGGCCCTGACGATGCTGGCGGTGGACCAGCAGGGCTTTGACGGCCTGGATCGGCGCCTGCTGAGGGTGCTGTGCGAACACTACGGTGGCGGGCCCACCGGCCTCGACGCACTCGCAGCGGCCATTTCCGAGTCGCGCGACACCATCGAGGACGTGCTGGAACCCTTCCTGATCCAGCAGGGCTATCTGATCCGCACGCCGCGTGGCCGCGCCGCCACCAGCAAGACCTGGCAATACCTGGGCCTGACCCCGCCCGGCGACGGCGGCCCGCAGGCGCCGCTGTTCGGCGGGCCGGGCCCAAACGAGCCGGCGGGCTAGGGCGGTGCACTGGCCGCTGCGGGTCTATTACGAGGACACCGACGCCAGCGGCGTGGTGTACCACGCGCGCTACCTGGCCTTTTTCGAGCGGGCCCGCACCGAGCTGCTGCGCGCCGCCGGCTACTCGCAGCAGACGCTGATCGACGAGCACCGGCTGGCCTTCACCATCGCCCGGGTCGACATCCAGTTTCGGCGCCCGGCGCGGCTGGATGATGCCCTGACAGTGCAAACCGGCATTGCGCCCAAACGGGCCTTGATAGAATTTTCCCAGCGCCTGGTCCGCGACGCGGATGGCGAACTGTTGGCGCTGGCGGCGGTCAAGGCGGGGTGTGTGCGGCTGCCCGACTTCCGCCCGACCCGCATCCCCGAATCCATCCTCACCGCCCTGGGGGCGACAACGGCATGAATTTGAGCGTTACGCATTTGATTCTCGCGGCCAGCCCGGTGGTGCAGGCCGTGATGTTGGTGCTACTGCTGGCCTCGGTGGCCTCCTGGTTCGTCATCGTGCGCAAGCGCAGCGTGATCAGCCGCCGGCTCAAGGCGGCCGCGCGCTTCGAGGAGATGTTCTGGTCCGGCGGGCGCCTGGCCGACATCTACGAGGCGCTGCGTCGGCGCAAGAGCAGCGAGGAAGGCCTGGAGGCGCTGTTCCGCAGCGGCTACGAGGAAATCGGCCGGGCCCAGGGCGAGGGCGGCGCCGAGGCCACCGCCTCGGTACAGCGCGCCCTGCGCGTGGCCCAGATGCGCGAGGTCGATGACCTGGAGGGCGGCCTGGCCTTCCTGGCCACCGTGGGCTCCACCGCGCCCTATGTGGGCCTGTTCGGCACCGTGTGGGGGATCATGAACGCCTTCATCGGCCTGGGGAACGTGCAGCAGGCCACGCTGGCGCAAGTGGCGCCGGGTATCGCCGAGGCGCTGATCGCCACCGCCATGGGCCTGGTGGCCGCGATCCCGGCCGTCATCGCCTACAACACCTTCACCAACCAGGTGATGCGCCTGGAGTCGCGCTTCAACGCCTTCTCCGAGGAGTTTCTGGGCATCGTGGACCGCCATTACCGCGAGGCGCAGGTATGACCCCGGCGCCACGCCGGCGCCTGGCCCACGAGATCAACGTCGTTCCCTATATCGACGTGATGCTGGTGCTGCTGGTGATCTTCATGGTCACGGCGCCGCTGCTCAAGCAGGGCATCGAAGTCGAGCTGCCGCAGGTGCAGGCCGAGGCGATGGCCACCGACCCGAACACCGAGCCGCTGGTGGTCTCGGTGGACGCGCAGGGCCAGCGTTACCTGAATCGCGGCGAGGCGCCCGAACAGCCCATCGACGACGCCGACCTGATCCGGCTGGTGACCACGGTGCTGAAGGCGCAGCCCGGCCTGCAGGTGGTGGTGGAGGGCGACCAGAACGCGCGCTACCAGGACATCATGGCGGCCATGGCCCTGCTGCAGGGGGCCGGCGTGCGCCAGGTTGGCCTGGCCTCGCAGCCCGGCTGAGGCGCCGTGCGCAAACCCCTGCACAAGCGCTGGAGCCGCGCCGACTGGATGGCGCTGGCCGTCAGCCTGCTGCTGCACGCCGTGCTGGTCGCGCTGCTGATCTGGGGCTTGCCGCAGTGGCGCCAGCCGCCGCCCGCCAGCCCGCCCGTCGTCATGGGCTCGCTGGTCGAGTCGCCCACCGCCCGTGCCCAGGCCGAGCAGGCCCGGCGCGAGGCCGAGCGGCTCGCCCAGGAGGAGGCGGAACGTCAGAAGCGCGAGGAGGCGGAGCGCCAGGCCCGGCTGGAAGCCGAGCGCGAGGCCCGGGAACAGGCCGAGCGCGAAGCGCGCGAGGAGGCGGAACGCCAGGCCCGTGCCGAGGCGCAGCGCCAAGAAGCCGAGCGCCAGGCCCGCGAACAAGCGGAGCGCGAGGCGCAACAGGAAGCCGAGCGCCAGGCGCGCGCCGAGGCCGAACGCCAAGCCAAGGCCGAGGCCGAACGCAAGGCGCGCGAGGAGGCCGAGCGCAAGGCCAAGGCCGAAGCGGAACGCAAAGCCCGCGAGGAAGCCGAGCGCAAGGCCAAGGAAGAGGCCGAGCGCAAAGCGCGCGAAGAGGCCGAACGCAAGAAGCGCGAAGCCGAGGAAAAGCGCAAGCGCGAAGAAGCCGCGCGCAAAAAGCGTGAGGAAGAGCGCCGCCGTGCCGAGCAGGAGGCGCGCGAGCAGGCGCTGGCCGACGCCATGCAGGCCGAGGAAGAACGCATCCAGCAACAGCAGGACGCGCGCGACCAGAACGCCTGGGGCGAAAAACTGGGCGAACACCTGCGCCGCAACTGGGTGCGGCCCGCCGGTGCCTCCGATTCTTTCCGCTGCACCGTGCGTATACGCATAAGTGCTTATGGCGATGTGCTGGAGCGTGCGATCGTGCGCAGCTGTGGCAACGATTTTCTGGACAACTCGGTGCTGGAGGCGGTCGACGCGGCCAGCCCCATGCCCCTGCCGAACAACCCGCGGGCCTTCTCCAACGAGGTCGTGATTAATTTCGAACCGCTGTGATGCCGATGGATACACACCGCATGCCACGCTTGGCGCAACTGCTGCTGATCACCCTGTTGGCCGCCGCCCCCGTGGCGCAGGCCGCCCTGGAGGTGACCGTGCGCGGCGGCCGCCAGGCCCCCGTGCCGGTTGCGGTCGTGCCCTTTGCCGGGGCAGAGGGCGAGCGCGTGTCGCAGGTGGTGGCCGATGACCTGGCCTCCACCGGCCTGTTCGCGCCCTTGCCTCGCGAGGACATGCTGACCACGCCGCAGCGCCCGGAGGCGGTGAAGTTCATCAACTGGCGCAGCGTCAAGGTGCAGCACCTGATCATTGGCGAGGTGCGCGAGCGCGACGCCAGCAGCTCGGTGCTGCAGTTCTGGCTGCTGAACGTGACCCAGGAGCGCGAGTCGCTGTCCTATTCAATCCCGGTGCGCAATGCCGACCTGCGCTACGCCGCGCACCAGGTGGCGGACCTGATTTACGAGGAGCTCACCGGCATCCCCGGCGTGTTCAACACCGATATCGCCTACATCACCGCCGACGGCCGCGGCGACGCGCGCGAGTTCCGCCTGGTGATGACCGATGCCGATGGCGCCAACGAGCGCACGCTGACCCGCAGCGACGAGCCGCTGCTGTCCCCGGCCTTTGCGCCCAAGCGCGACCGCATGGCCTATGTGGCCTTCCAGGACGGCACGCCGGCCATCTTCGTGCAAACGCTGGCCACCGGCGGCGTGGACAAGGTGCTGAGCAAGCCCGGCATCAACGGCGCGCCCGCCTTCTCGCCGGATGGCCGCCGGCTGGCGGTGGCCTTGTCCTTCGAGGGCAACCCCGAGATCTATTGGGTGGACCTGGCCAGCAAGCGCCTGACCCGCCTGACCAACAACCGCGCCATCGACACCGAGCCCGTGTGGTCGGCCGACGGGCGCAGCATTTACTTCACCTCCGACCGCGCCGGCAAGGCCCAGGTCTACCGCATGGACAGCACCGGCGGCGGGGTGGAGCGCATTAGTTTTGAAGGCATCAGCAATGCCCGCCCGGACATCTCGCCGGACGGCAAGCGGCTGAGCTATGTGCAGCAAACGGCCAATGGCTACCAGATTGCCGTCCACGAGCTGGACAGCGGCGAGACCCGCCTGGTGACGCCTGGCCCCCTGGATGAAAGCCCCCGATTTGCCCCCAATGGCGATGTGATAATTTACTCGACCAAGGGTCGGGGGGACCGTGCGGAACTGGCGACCGTCACGATCAGCTCCGGCGTGCGCCGCGAGCTGCGCCAGTCCGGCGATGTGCGCGAGCCCGCATGGTCACCGTTTTTCGAACAATAACCCCCCTAACGAAGGACACTCGATCATGAACAAGACCCTGATTGCACTGACCTGTGCTGGCAGTCTGAGCCTGCTGGGCGCCTGCGCCTCGACCCCGGATGAAGATCCGATGACCGATGCCAACACCACGGAGCAAAGCGATGACGGCCTGTCCGGCAGCGGTTATGCCGGCCGCCCCGGCACGCAGCCCGAGGCGCAGATTTCCGAGCGCCCGGACAGCCAGCAGGCCGAACCGTTCCCGGACCTGAAGTCGGTCGTGTACTTCGAGTTCGACTCCAGCCAGCTCGACGCCGAGGCCGAGCGCATCGTCGAGGCCCACGCGCGCAAGCTGCGCGCCAACCCGCAGGCGCGCCTGCGGCTGGAAGGCCACACCGACGAGCGCGGCTCGCGCGAGTACAACATCGCCCTGGGCGAGCGCCGTGCCGAATCCGTGCAACGGGCCCTGTTGCTGCGCGGTGTGCCGCGCCAGCAGGTGACGGTTGTATCCTACGGTGAGGAAAGCCCGGTGGCCTACGGCTCTGGTGAGTCGGCCTGGTCCCAGAACCGCCGCGTGGAGTTCAACTACCTCTGATGACTGTTTCTGCCCGCCCGCTGGCCCTCGCGGCCCCCGTAGCCCTGCTGTTCCTGGGGGCCTGTGCCTCCACGCCGGAAGTCGATCCGGTGGCCGAAAAACTCGGCCGCCACGACCAGCGCATCTCCGCCCTGGAGCGCGAGGTGATGGAAACCCGCGCCTCCGTGGACGGCATCGGCGCGGCGGGCCTGGGCTCCAGCGTCGGCATGCTCGAAGAGGAGCTGCGTGAGCTGCGCGGCGAAGTCGAGAGCCTGCGCTATCGGCTGCGGGAGGTGCAGGCACAGCGCATTCGCGAAGGCGCCAACGCCGGGGCCAGCACGGCCCCGAGCGTTGCCGCCCCGCCGCCGACCGCCGCCCCACGCGGCAGCGGCAGCAGCCGCGACGACCAAAGCGATTACCTCGCCGCCTTCGGCAAGCTCAAGACCGGTGCCTACGGCGAAGCCGCCAGCGCCTTTCGCGACTTCTTGCAGGAACACCCGGGCAGCGCCTATGCGCCCAACGCCCAGTACTGGATCGGCGAGGCCTATTACGTGCAGCGTGAGTTCGACCGGGCCTGGGAGGCCTTCTCGGCAGTGCTGGAGAAGTATCCCGACAGCCTCAAGGCCGCCGATGCCCGGCTCAAGCAGGGCCTGATCCGCGTGGACCAGGGCCGCATGCAGGACGCCCGCGCCATCCTGCAGGAAGTGGCCACACAGCACGCCGGCAGCAGCGCCGGCCGCATCGCCGCCGAACGCCTGCAACGCATGGGTGGCGGCTAAGGTCCTCCCCACTGCGCACGGCGGAGAAATCCGCTAGACTTCGCGCTCTTCGCGCCCCGGGGCAAGCCCGGGCCGCACGTCCGCCAGGACATGGGTCGTTAGCTCAGTTGGTAGAGCATCGGACTTTTAATCCGCTGGTCGCTGGTTCGAGCCCAGCACGACCCACCATTTTCCCGAATCGTATCGAGCGCGCGCTGCCTGCGGCGGGCGCGATACGCGGTTGAGTCGCGCCATTCCGCGACATGCTTCCTTGGCTTCAGTCTGCAATGCAATGCCCTGCAACGTCGCATCGCGCCTTGCTGGCGTCGCGTCAAAATATTGGCGTATAGTCGGGCTAGATCAATAGCTCGATACAGAGCCCATCCCCGGGGGGAAAAGAGGCTCAGTCGGGGAGGGCAATCAGATGTTTCACTCGTCGGGACTGCGGCGCAACGCTGCCGGTGTTCTATGGCTTCTCTCCGCCGGGTTGACGTCACTCGCCAGCGCTGACGAGGACACCCTTTGGCTGGTCGAAAACAAGCTACTCGCTTGGCACTCCGCAGAGTCCGGAGAATTGCAGGGGCAGATCGATACGCATCGGCAACGGCGGGCGATAGCGGTTGACGAAGCGCGCGAGGCCGTGTGGACATACGGCGACGGCGAGCTCTGGCAACACGCCCTCGACGGAAGCGTGCGTTGGACCATGCGGCTCGGGATGCAGATCGCGTATGCCAAGCGGGACGATGACGATGACGACGATCGTGACGATGACGATGACCGAGGCGATGACGACGACCGAGACGGCGGAGAACGTGGCGGTAACAGGGACGACCGCGATGATGAGCGGGACGATGACGATGACGATGACGATGATGAAGATCGTGACGATGGGCACGACGGCGAGAGTTCTCCGCCGAACGCACAGCTGCAGATATCGCGCAATGGCAACGTCTGGGCATACGTCGGTGATCAGGTCTACATCGTCACGGTCGGCGGGGAACTGCTGCGGCAATTCACGACGCCGGCCGACGTGGTGGATTCCGCCCACGACGCGAGTTCAGGACAGGCCTGGATTGCGACGACGCACAAAGTTCTGTCCTACGACGAAACCGGGACGCTGCTATTTGAACTCGAGGTTCCCAAACGAGCTGAGGTGAGAGCGGTCGCTTACGCGGCACACACCCGGACGATTTGGGTCGCGGCGAAGAAAGCGCTGCTTGGGTATACCCAGGATGGCGTCGCATCTCACCAACTGGTGGCGCGCTATACCCACCTCGAACAGTCCTCGGACAGCCACATTTGGGCGGCAGACGGAAAGTCGCTCTTCGTGCTCGAATCCGATGGCGCGATGCGAAGCAGCTTCCGCGCGAAACTTAAAGGGGACTTGGTACAGCTTTCGGCCGCGCCAAATGGCGGCACGATTTGGGCGGCGAGCCCGCAATGGGTCTGGCAATTCGACACTCGCGGGGAGGAACTCACAAAGATACGACGGAAGGGGCCGGGCAGCCCCGGCCGCATCTGGGATCTCGCGCTGAACGCGGCCTCCGTCGAACCACCAACGCTGCAATTCTTGTCGTGGAGCGATGGGAGCTACGTACGCACGACTCGCCCGCAGCTGCAATACGGATTTACCAGTGCATCCGGCGTTGTGTCCCCCGAAGACTTGGTCCTCAGCGTTGCCGGGTCGCCGCATCCCGCGGCCTGCACCGTCGACGCGGCGGGCGGGACCATCTCCTGCGAACCGCAGCAAGAATTCCCGGAAGGTCCGGTGAGCCTCGAGGCGATCCTGCGGGGGGCCGATGGACAGCTTTCTAGTCCATCGCTCAGTAATTTCTTCGTCGATGCCACCGCGCCACAACTGTCAGTAAAGCGGCCCGCGGCAGGCGCCGCGATTGCCAGCCCCCGCCCAGCCATCGAGATACGGGTTGTAGAGACGGGTAGCGGCCTGGATTTCACGACGTCCCGACTCAGCATTGGGAATCGCGAGGTTGCCCACGAATGCACACGCCGTGACATCGACATCTTCGCCTGTGGACTACTTGAGGATCTATCGGACGGTCCGGTCGAAGTCGAAATCGCAGTTGGAGATGTTGCAGGAAATACTGCGATACCGGCACAAGCCAGCTTCGTCGTCGATACCAAAGCACCGAGCGTGGCTCTGGTCTCGCCGCCCCCTGGCACATGGAGCCAAGCGCCTCAGGTGCAGCTTGCGTTGTCCGACGAAGCAACAGAGATTGTCCCGGCCTCCCTAACGGTGGTCGTGGCCGGTGCAACGCCGATGCACTGTAGCGTGGCTGCGGACAGCTCATCAGCGCATTGCACACCCCCGCCGGGATTGCCGGACGGCATTCACAGCTTTACAGCGTCCGTAGCGGACCGCGCGGGCAATGTGAGCCGATCCCTTGAGGGCACCTTTGCATGGGATCGCTCCGCGCCGCATGTGGTTTTCGCCGGCCCCGCGGACGGTAGTGCCGTCGCGCGGGCGCGCCCAGAAATCCGGGTTGAATATGCAGATGCGCACAGTGGCATCGCGACGAGCGGATTCAGTCTCCGTTCCCCGGATCATTCGATATCGCTCACGTGCAACCTGACTCCCAATGCCGCGAACTGCGTTCCAATCTCTGATCTGCCTCAGGGAGCTAACCGCTTTATCGCGACGGCCGTGGACCGGGTTGGCCTCGCCGCGCAGGCCACGTTGACCATCCTCGTTGACAGTACACCGCCGGACATTGCGATCACCGACCCCGCCGAAGGAAGCCACCTCGCACTTCGGCAGCCTGCGGTGCAACTGGTTTACGCGGATGGAGGGACCGGGCTTGATTTGGGCACACTGAGCCTGACGGACGATCGGGGGCAGTCGTGGTCCTGCGGCGCCCAAGCCGACAGCGCAACGTGCGCGCCACTTTCCGTACTCGCTGACGGACCTTACAACCTCACCGCGCGGGTTGCCGATTTCGTTGGCAATACGAGCGAGGCGGGTCCACGTGCGTTCACGATCGACGCGACGCCACCCGCGCTTGAGATATTGGCACCCCAAGCTGCTGAAAACCTCGCAACGCGCCGACCCGAAATTCGCATTGCCGTCTCAGATGACACAAGCGGGGTTTCGGAGCAGTCACCCGCGCTATTCGTTGACAACCGCGCTGCGGCCGCGAACTGCGCAGGCAGCGATGGGCTCTACTCCTGCGTTCTAACTGATGACCTCGCTGATGGCGAGCGAACGATCACGGTCGAGGCGCTAGACCGCGCAGGCAATCAGGTTGCACTCACTCGGCAGGTCACAATCGATGCCACGCCGCCTAAGTTGCAAATTCTTCAGCCCGCCGCGGAGCCTCCAACCAACACCCCGACGCCTACTGTCGTAATTGCCTTCAGCGATGACGGCAGCGGCGTTGACATTGAGAGCTTGGTGCTCATGGCCGACGGCATCGTGGTCGGCGCGTCCTGTGAGAGTTCCTCTGGCGGCGCCACTTGCACGCTCCGCGAGCCGATGGCCGACGGACTGAGAGAACTCAGCGTGGGCGTTCGTGACCTCGCAGGCAACACGGCAACGTCCATACAAGAGCTTACGGTCGACACGCAAAATCCCACTATTGCTTTTACGTCTCCTAGCGCCGGGGCACTGCTCAGCGACCCTCAACCAGACATTGTGGTGGCCGTTAGCGATGCCACATCGGGCCCAAACCTGGACACCTTGCAGCTTGAGGTGAACAACGAGGCCGCAAATGCGACATGCGCCCTTCAGGCCTCCGTAATCCAATGCCAATTCTCAAGTCCATTGCCTGATGGACATCTGAGTGTCGCGGCCTCGGTAGAGGATTTCGCACGCAACGTCGGTCGTGCGACCAACGTTTTCACCATCGACACCGCAGGGCCAATCCTGACACTCGTCGCGCCTCAGTTTGGGGATTTACTGAACACCAGCCGACCTGAGTTTCAGCTGACCTACACGGATAGCTTAAGTGGAGTGGACGTCGGCACGCTCGCAGCAACGGTCGACGGCTCCCCCGCGGACTTCGAATGCACGCCGTCAACAGATGGAGCTATGTGCCGTCCCACCGGCGATCTGACGGAGGGCGTGAACAGACTTTCGTTCAGAGTTCAGGATCAGGCGGGAAACTGGGCGGAGACCACCGGCGCGATACACGTCGATACCACCGCACCGACCATCAGCGTCACAACTCCCGCAGATGGCTCGAGCCATTATGCGCCGACAGTGACCGTGGCCGGCCAGTTGGACGAGCCGGCAGAACTGAGCATCCTCGGCGAGGCAGTCGAAGTCGACGCCGCTCTGACTTTCCATGCAATTGTGCCGTTGGATTTCGGACAGAACGACATTAGCCTGCGCGCCGTTGATCGCGCTGGGAATTCCTCCGACACGACCTTGGTGGTTTCGCGCGACCGGTCGCCCCCTTTGATCACATCCACACCTCCGAGTGAGATTGATGCAGGAGCATTGTTGGAGTATCAGCTCACGACAAGTGACCCGGATCCCGACGATATCCTTCAATTCAGTCTCGTCGAGGCGCCCGCCGCCGCCGTTCTCGATGAGCTAACGGGTTTACTGGAATGGCAAACCGCGGCAGGCGACACCGGCGTTCGGGCATTCACGATCACGGCGACCGACCGTAACGACGATGTTGCCAGCCACAGCTTCACCATCGAGATCGTCAGCAGTAACTCGGCACCTGTCATCACGAGCATTCCGCCCGGATCGATATCGGAAGGCGATCACTTCGCCTACGCGGTACAAGCTAGCGATGCGGACGGTGACACGCTCACCTACACACTGCGGTCAGCGCCCGAGGGCATGACCATCGATGACCAAGGATTGATTTCTTGGTCTGCAACCGACGCCTTTGTCGGCGGCAACACCCTGCCACACGCCTATTGCGCACGCTCAACTGACGACAGGTTCTCGCGGCCGCCAGCCGTGGACGCGGTGATGGTGGTTGACAGCTCAGCGTCAAATGTAAAGACATGGCCCTGGGTATCGGAAGCGATGGCGAGTCTGCACTCCGACCTCCTTCTTCAGGGGATCGGCATCGCGCCTACGGAAAACCGTTGGGGCCTCGTGGGTTTCGGGGGCACCCCCGGCGCGGCCCAGTTCGGACCAGACCTCTTTGGGAGCATTGACCAGCTCTACGCACATACCTTCGATGCGAATATCACCGAAGGTGGTGGGGGAGCGGAAAACGGGCTGCGAGCTCTCCAGTTCACCCTCGACAACTTCGAGTTTCGCGACCCCGCCGCCAAGCATTTGGTCCTCATCGCGGACGAACCATCCCAAGGCGGGCCGATAAATGGCGAAACGCTCGCCGACCTCCAGCGCCGTCTGATTGACGGGAGTTTTACGCTCAATGTCATCACCAACACCAATCTGCGGTGTGCGAACGGCGCTTGGGCGATCGGCACTGATGCTGAAGGCAGGGGCTACTATGCTGACGGCACGGGATACGCTCGATGCGATGTCGATGTTTCGAAGCTCGCCGAAGAAGGGTATTACCGCAACGCCTATGTGATCCCCTACATTGAGACGGCCTTCAAAACCGGCGGCCTCGTATGGTCATGGACATCGGCGGTCGACGGTTACGGGCCGGAGTCGGGCCCGCTTCGTAGGGCGCTCGCCTCGACAATGTTCGCGACGACGCTGAAGTCGGGCAGTAATGCGCATTTGGCGGATCTCGCGATTGATAGCGTTGAGCTTCTTACCGACACGACTGCGGACATTCTCTTAGCATCGATTTCCAATCGCGGCTTATCTGGCGCCACGAGCCCCGGTCGACTCGAAGCTCATTGGCCAGAAGCGCCGCATAGTCCCGTCACAACTGTAGAGGTGGAAGGGCTTGACGCCGGCCAGTCCGTTGTTGTGCCCGCTCCGCTTCCTGTAAACCCCCAATCGAATGGAAGCGAAATCGTGCTTTCTGTAGTTGGGGAGACCACCTCAGAATGTGACACCGAGAACAACAGCCAACGCGTCCCTATAGTCACCTTGGAAGTGAACGACGACGCTGGGGGGCGCGCGTTTCAAACCTTTGTCGTGAACGTCCGAGACGTTAATCACGCGCCTGTTATCGAGTCAACGCCACCTGCGCAAGTGGCCGCAGGCGCGCATTACGTTTACCAAGTTGTTGTAGACGACCCGGATATTGGCGATGGTCACTACTTCACCATTGACGAGGGCCCCGACGGCGCGTCTTTGGACCCTTACTCCGGCAGGTTTGTCTTTACACCGCAGCCCTCCGATAGTGGGCAGCATTCATTCACTATTTCGGTGAAGGATTTGAGCGGTGCGGTCGCCTCACAGGAATTCGTCGTCCACGTAGCAGGGGGATATTCGCCACCGGAGTTTTCGGCGGGACACGATACGGCCGTGCGCGCAGTGATTGGCGAAGAGTCACGCGTTCGTTTACAACTCAATGCGGACCCGGCGTCTGATCTCACATACAGCTTGTTGGAAGCGCCTCTAGGCGCGCAGATCGACGCCGTATCCGGTGAACTAACGTGGGCGTCGACTGCAGACTTCTGGGATACGCTTTCGCTCGTAATCGTTCATGCGGAAGACCAATACGGCAACTCGACGGTTGTGTGGTTCCCGTTTTACTCGGACTACCCCAATGAACCGCCCGAGGTTGTTAGCAAGCCCGCCTATACGGTCGCTCGCCACCGTCAAAGCTACTTTGGCAGTGTAGTTTTCACCGACCCGAACATACGTGAGAACTTCTCGATCGATTTAACATCGAGCGCTCCAGACTTGGTCTCCTACCTGACTTACGGTGGCATTGCGGCTAACGTTGAGCACAACGTAAGGTTATCTTGGGGGCAGGGCTCGGTAGATACCCTGTACGACCGCCGCCTACCCGAAACGGATTATCTCTGCCAACGCGGAGGAGTAGGAGGGAGTGCCGCTGTATCGTTCTCGGAATGGCGTAACACAGGTCTCGGTGGAAGGTACAATAAATATCATCTCCTCGCTTCGCCACTGAGCGACACGAATGGCGACGGCGCCATTACAACGGCAGATCGCGCTCAGCTAATAGTTCAGGACGTAAGCGGCGGCTTCAACGTCTACGACGCGACGGAAAACGCTGAGATGGACGCGGGCACACTCAACGCGCAGGGCAAAGGCGCGCCCTATAGTTACCCGGCGATCGCCGACATTAATGCGGACGGTGTTCCAGATCTCGTAGTGGTCCAGCGTGCGACTCGCCGTGTCGCTGCGATCAGCACGGACGACGGGCGTCTGCTTTGGGAGTCCACGGCTGAACCCATACGGACCGCAAACCAGGTGGTAAGGGTAGCGATCGCCGACACGAATCGTGATGGCTTGCCAGAAATATTGGTTGGCCACGTGTTTCTTGATGGATCGGGCAACACTGTCGCAACCCTGGCAGCGCCTCCGACGGACTTGCCCACCAATGCCTGGCTCAGCCCAAGCTACGCGATCGACATCACTGGCGATGGAAACGCCGAGCTACTCCATGCTGGCCGCGCTTACAACAACGACGGGAGCCTGCTTTGGCAGGCCCAGTCGCTTGGCGACCACGTTCCGGATGCCGCGTATATGGCCGTGGGTGATCTGGATCGCGACGGCAGCCCCGAAGTCGTTATCGTGGAACGCGGAAGCCATGGCGGGGCACAAGCCCACTGGAGCGTCGTGGATGCATTCGGGACAACCATACTTTCGCCGCAGCCGATCGAGTACATCGGCCAACCGCACATCGCGGACTTCGACGGCGCTGCCGAATTGGACGTGTTCATTGCCGGCGACGACTCACTATATGACGCTAGTGGTCGACTGCGGTGGCGCTATGACGCAGGAAGGGGAGATCACCATGCTGCCGTCGTTGCCGACATTCAGGGGGATAATCGGCTGGAGCTCTTTGCCAACCGTGGCGCCTACAGCCGGGTAGTGGACGGCGCGACTGGCCTTGAAATCGCTCGGGGGCAGTACGCATCGGGGAGCCCCCGTGTAGCGCCGCTCTTGGCGGACCTGGACCGCGACGGCCACCTCGAGGTCGCGAACACCGCGAGTCGCTCGATCGGGATTTCACGCTACAGCGCGACTGCACTTCGCGATGGTTTGCCGCTGGTACGCCTTCAGGGATCGCAACAACCTGAAGCCATCCTTGGGAATCTTCAGGTCAACCCGACAGCGGAACCATCATGGCAGCTTCGAGGCGAAGACCAGATCCTCGCCCCCGCCGCCCGCGACTTCGATTCGGGTCTGCCGGATCTTTGGATCGACGCACCTGCAGGCGACTATACGGGCGCACTAACAGTCAATGTGCGCAATCGCGGCACTGCAGACATGCCAACGGGATTCTGGTTGGAGCTGTTCGCCGCGGATCCGGCGTCCGGTGCGGATCCGATTGCGGCGCGGCAAGGTCCTGCTCTCGCGATAGGCGAGCAGGTCAGCTTGCAACTGGATGCGAATCTCCCCGGGGACTTCTTCGGGGAAGTGGTCGCAAAAGTGACCCCGCTCGCACCGGTGGAACAGTGCCAGAACAATAACGACGTCGTTTCGGCACACAGTACGCATCTGCGCATACGCGACCACGCGGATGCCTTCGACGAGATGCGGATGCTACTGGGGGCGACGCTCAATCCCGGTGCCTACTACCTCACGATGGATCCTGTCCCATCCATTGAGGAAGGGGAGGAGCTACGCACACGGGTCATTCGCCACTGGCATACGCCTGCGTCGGCCGACGACAACGACTCGACCTACTTCCATTTCGACAAAGCGCCGCCTGGCGCAAAAATAGACCCGCAAAGTGGTGAAATCACTTGGCAAACGGGCTACAGCGACGCCGGGTCGCACAGCTTCGACGTGCGCTTGCGCGCCATCTCCGGCACATGGCGAAACACCACCTTTACCGCCTATGTCGCCGACGTACCGAACGCCCCGCCTGTTATCGAGGGTGCACTGGTTGCGCGTGCCTATGTCGGCGAACTCTGGCGGCAGCAGGTGCAGGCCTCGGATCCGGATGGCGACGCCCTCAGCTACGAGCTGTTGAGCGGCCCCGATGGCATGTCCATTGATCGGTCAACCGGCTGGCTTGAGTGGACCCCTGCGGTTGAGGGTCGCTATGACCTCGAGGTTCGCGTCAGCGACGGCAAACAACCGGTACGCGCGACCTTTGCGCTCGATGTCGAAGCGCGTGCGATGCCGCCCCGAATCGTGAGCGAGCCTCCCCTGGAGGCCGTTGCCGAGCAGCCATACAGCTACACCGTTTCCGCCGAACACGCGGATGGCGGCGTTTTCGAGCTCATCGAGGGCCCGGCACAGATGGCGCTGGACCAAGGGACGGTGCGCTGGACACCAGCAGCTGCACAGGCAGGCTTGCACAAGGTCGCGGTACGCGTCAGCACCAGTGCCGGTTCGGCCACCCAGCGATATGACTTGGTCGTGCATCCGCCCAATACGGCTCCGACGATTGTCAGCAGCCCGCCGCTAACGGCTGCCGCGGGCGCCTTTTATCACTATCAGCTCGGCGTCGAGGACCCTGATGGTGACGTGCTGACGCCGAGTTTGGTACAGCACCCAACGACCATGTCGATCGACGCCTCGGGCTTGATCCGGTGGACTCCGCAGGCCGCGGACATAGGAGTCCATACCGTGTCGATTCAGGTCGATGACAACCGTGGTGGCATCGCCGAGCAAAGCTATGCGCTGGAGGTAGTCGAACAAGGGCGCAACGTCCCGCCAACCATCCTCAGCCGGCCTGCGACCACTGTGCGCGAGGGCACAACATACGCTTACTCAGTGGAGGCGACAGACCCCAATGGGGACCCACTGGCGTTCCAACTGATGTCAGCGCCAACGGGGGCATCGATCGATGCGACGGGTCGCATGTCCTGGCCGGCGAGCACGGCCGGGAGCTTCGACTTCCTGGTCCGTGTGGACGATGGTGCGAGCTTCGTGGAGCAGGGTTGGACTCTGCAGGTGTGGCCCGCGTCAACGAGCTTGACGGCCCAGTTGCAGGCGCTGCCTCAGCCAGCCGACCCCGGGCAGCAGATTTACCTCGAGGTCGGTGTCGAATATGCGGCGGGGCCGGTGTCCGCCACGGCAACGCTGGACGGCGCGCCTCTGGAATTCGACGCTGCGCTGCGCGCCAGGTTAAGCCTGGCAGAACCTGGCAGCTATGCGTTGAATGTTGCGGTGCAGGATTCCTATGACACCGTGCAGCTGACGGAGACTCTTTGGGTGCGCGACCCCAATGACCAAGAGGCACCCACGGTGCGCCTGACTGAGCCGGTCGAGAACGCGACGATCACCGCGCCAGCGTCTATCCGTGGCGAAGTTTTGGGTGATGACGTGGCGAGCTGGCAGCTCTTTCTCTACGACGGCGACCCCAAAGGCACGCCGCAGCTGCTCGCGGAAGGAGGAAGCGCGTTCGCCGAACAGAGCATCGCACCGCTAGACCCCACGCTGATGCTCAACGGCGAATATCGCATCCTGTTGCAGGCCACCGACACGTCGGGCAATGTCCGCGCCGCCGACGCTGGCGTGCTGATAGATGGCGCCATGAAGGTGGGTGATCTCTCGATGACATTCGAGGATCTCACTGTGCCGATGGTGGGACTCCCCATCACGGTCGTACGCACCTATGACAGCCGGCGCCGTAACGAAGCCCTGGACTTCGGTTACGGGTGGAGCGTGGGTTACCAATCTGTGCGGGTCAGCGAGGGGCGCGCCGCCGGTCTGGGCTGGAATGTTCAATCGCAAGGCGCTGTTGTGCCGACTTATTGCGTGAAGCCCATCAGCGGTCAGCGCACCGTCAGCGTAACCTTGCCCGACGGCATCGTGGAGCAGTTCCGCGCACGCGCAGAACCCGAGTGCCAGCAAGGCGCGCCGGCCACCACGGTCGCATTGGTCTATGACCCGCTGCCAGGTACGCGCGGCCAGCTGGAGCAAACCTCCTACGGCATTCTGGAACTGGTTGATGGGCACCTTGTGGATGCAGGCCGACCCGAGGACCCGGTCGACCCCGACGAGTATCGCTACACCGCCGAGGATGGCGTGGCCTATGAGCTGCACCAAGGCTTCACGCTGCAGCGGCTTGAGGATGTACACGGCAACAGTGTCACCTTCGGGGCAGATGGGATTACGCACAGCAATGGCGAGCGCGTGGAGTTCGTGCGTGATGCCCAAGGCCGGATCGTTTCACTGCGGGCTCCGGACGGGCGCGAGCGCTCCTACAGCTACGATGCGGCAGGCGACCTCGTTGCCGCGA
The DNA here is from genome assembly GCA_937141935.1 of uncultured Ectothiorhodospiraceae bacterium. Taxonomy (GTDB): domain Bacteria; phylum Pseudomonadota; class Gammaproteobacteria; order Nevskiales; family Oceanococcaceae; genus MS8. The sequence goes on along the minus strand of CAKZQS010000014.1, from coordinate 17,498 downwards.
CGGATACCCTCGGGAATACCACCCAATTCTCGTACCTGGTCGGGCATTACGTCCACGAAGTCTTCGATCCGCTCGGACAGCGGGTGGCGCGCAATTTCTACGACGATGACGGGCGACTGATCGCAACCGAAGACGGCGAAGGGCAGCGTGTGGATCTTGCGCATAACATTGCCGGCCGCACGCAAACCGTAACGGATCGCCGCGGCAACGCCACCGTGTACGTGTACAACGACCGGGGCGACATCCTGAGTGAAACCAATAGCCTGGGGGAAACGACAACACGCACCTACGATGACTTTGGCTATGAACTCAGTCGGACCGATGCGCTGGGCCGTACCCAAAGCTGGACTTATGACGGCTACGGCAATGCCCTGAGCGAAACCAACGCCGCGGGGGATACGCGTAGCTACACCTACAGCGCCTATCACCAACTGATCAGCGAAATTGCCCCGGACGGCAGCGTGACCAGCCGTAGCGAATTTGTGAACGACGACTTCCGCCGGCGCGCGGGCCCGCTGCGCAGCATTGAGGACGCCTTAGGCGCCCGTACAAGCTTCGGGTACGACACAGGGGGCAACCTCACGAGTTTCAGCGACGCGGTCGGGCAACAAACGCAGTACCTGTACGATATTTTCGGCCGCAAGATCGAGGAGCGCGCGCCCAACGGCCGTGTCACACGCTACGGCTACGACGGCAAGCAAACCTGGGTACGGAGCGAACAGGTGACTCGCACACTGGCGGACGGTAGCCAGGCCATAGAGAGCACCACCTTCGACTACGACGCAAAGGGGCGCCTGGTTCAGACCACGGACCCCCTCGGCAACACCACAGTGACCGAGTACGACGCCCTGGATCGAATTGTTGCCGAGGTCGATGCCCGTGGCTTGCGTACCGAGCACGACTACAACCGCCGTGGGGAGCGTACGCGCACCCGCCACCCCGATGGCCGCAGCGAGCAGTGGCAGTACGACGCCAACGGCAATGAGGTTGCCTACATTGATAAGGCCGGGCGCATCACGCGGATGCAATACGATGCGGCTAATCGGCTCATCGCGACGCTCTATCCGGACGCCACGCCCGAGGACGATAGCGACAACCCTCGTGCGCTTCGCGAGTACGACGCCGCCGGCCAGCTTACGGCCGAAATTGACGAAAACGGCAACCGTACTCTCCATAGCTACGACGCGGCGGGTCGTCTTGCAAGCACCACGGACGCCGTGGGCCACAGCGTCAGCTACGCCTACGATATGCGCGGCAACCGGTCCACGATGACCACCGCCCAAGGCACTACGCGCTTCATTTACGACGCCGCCGACCGCCTGATTCGCACGGAATTTGCGGATGGCACCAGCGTGGAAACAAGCTACGACGCGCTGGGCCGCCGCGTCAGCGAAACAGACCCCAACGGCCGGGTGACGCAATACGAGTACGACGCGCTCGGCAACCTGAGCGCAGTCGTCGACGCGTTGGGGCAGCGCACTAGCTACGCCTACGACGAGCTTGGCAACAAGGTCAGCCAAACCGACGCGGCGGGGCGCGTGACGCGGTGGAGTTACGACGCCGCCGGCCGCGTCCAAAGCCGTGCGCTACCGCTTGGGCAGGTGGAGCACTTCGATTACGATGCGGCAGGCAACCGCACCCAGCGAATCGACTTCAATGGGGCCAGCAGCAGCTTCGAGTACGACAGCAACAACTGGCGCATCCGCGAGAGCTACGCGGACGGCCAGGTCGTTGTGACCACCTACACGCCCACCGGCCTTGTGGCCAGCGTCATTGACCATCGCGGCACCACCCAGTACAGCCACGACGCACGGGATCGCGTGACCCGCATCGACTACCCGAACGGCAAGAGTACCCAGCACAGCTACGACGCCGCCGGCAATCGCACCGGGTACACCTCGGCCAGCGGCACCGTTAGCACCACCTTCGATGCCGCCAACCGCCGCCAGACCGTCACCGATGCCCAGGGCACGACGCACTACAGCTACGATGCCGTCGGCAACACCGTACGCATCGACCACAGCAACGGCAGCCGCACCGAGACCGACTACGACCAGCGCAACCGCCCCATCGAAGTCCGCGCCCTCAGCGCCACCGGCGCGCTGCTGAACCGCCAGCGCTATACGCTGGATGGAGCCGGCCAGCGCCTGGCCATCGAAGATCTCGACGGTCGGCAGGTGGACTATGGCTATGACCAACTCGACCGGTTGATCCGCGCCACTGTCACCGATACGGCCCGCGGCAATACCGAGACCGTCTGGACCTACGACAAGGTGGGCAATCGCCAGACCCAGAGCCGCTGCACTCCGCGTTGCAGGCAGGGTGGCCATGAGTTGCTCACCCAGTACAGCTACGACGCCAATGATCGCCTGCTGAGCCAGGATCAGGCCGGAGCCCTCAGCACCTGGTCTTACGACCCCAACGGGAACACCCTGCAGGTCACCGGCCCCCAAGGCCTGACCACCTATAGCTACGACAGCCGCGACCGCCTGATCGGCGCCACCACACCAGCCGACACCCTGGCCTTCGAGTACGACCACGACGGCATCCGCCACAGCAAGACCGTCAACGGCCAGAGGATCGACTACGTCATTGACCCGCTGCGCGACTACGCCCAGGTCACCGACGTACTCGATGCCGGGGGCAACGTGCTGGCCAGCTACACCTACGGCAACGACCTGCTCACCCAACACAGCAGCGGCCAGAGCCACGTCTTCCACTACGACGCCCTGGGCACCACCCGCGCCCTGACCGACGCCACTGGCGAGATATCAGACAGCTACCTGTATGAAAGCTTCGGCGAACTCCTGGAGCAAACCGGTTCTACCGACAACGATTATCTCTTCGCTGGCGAACAGTTTGATGAGGAACTCGCACACTACAATCTGCGTGCGCGGTACATGGACCCTAGCCTTGGACGATTCACAAGTCTGGACCCGCACCCTGGAGTGGAAAGCTACCCGTCAAGCTTGCACAAATATGTTTACGCGGGGAATGTGCCAACTCTCTTCACTGACCCTGGCGGCGATACATTCCTTGCTGGTCAAATCTCGGGGTTTAGCGTTGGGGTCACGACCTTTAATGCCGGTGCGAGCTTTGCCGGTAGATCGGCATTCAACCGGCTGATGTTCGGGCGGCCCCCAAGTGATTTTGGGGTTATTGGGAATTTTGTGTTGGATCACTTGTTGAGCGCAGTACAGGAAACTATTGAGCTTGGCGAACCGCACAAAAATAAGGGCTCCTTTGGCACGGCTGCGCATAAGCGACTAGAGGATAAGTTGCTCCGCTATAAGCCACTGCCAGATGTTGAGATTCAAGCGGAAGTGTTCCGGCACGAAAACGGACAACAGGCTCGATATAAGAGAGAAAAGGGCTCTGTAGGCGTTGATATGGAGGTCTATTACAAGAACAAGATTGCCGCTCTTATTGATTTAAAAACGGGCCGGGGGTTTTCTTCTGGCAAGAAGAAAAGGATTCTGGCTCATTTTGAGCAGCGGCACGGGAGAAAGATTCCCATAATCGAAGTTTTCATTCACGTAAGATAAGATGGCAACACGAAGCAAAATAAGAAAAGAAATTATTGGCGGATTGGATCGGTCTATTGAGCCTTTTCTTAGTGAGGCTGGCTTTCTGAGAGCGTCAGCCTTGGGGTTTTATAGAGTAAGAGATAATTTTGTAGATCAAGTGACATTTGACCCAAATAGAAATGACGGGTTTTACCTTCATTATTTTGTGAACTTGACTTGCACCTTCTACTCGAACCCGTTTTCTGGATATTATATGGGCCGCCGACTGCATCGATCCGGCGATGAGGGCGATTTATGGCGAGTCTCGTCTAGTGAAGATTCATTAAGGACATTTGCAGAGGTTTTAGAAACTCTAAAAGCAACCATTATTCCTTGGTTTGACGAAATCGACTCTATTCAGCGATTTTTTTACGAAATGGAGTTTTTTGAAGAGCCGATGCTGAAATATGATCGAGTTGTAACCCTAATCTTGCTGGACAGGGAAGATGAAGCGAGAGATTTAATCTCTAATCTAAGGAGGACCGTAAGCGCTGCCACCGAAATTAACGCCGGGGACAACTTGAAGAAAATAGCTATTTACGATGAAATCATCGAGGCACTGGATTCAGGTAGATTTGGTGAGCTCTTGCAAGATAGGAAGAAGCTCAACCTTGAGGCAGGATTGTGATAAGGGACTTTTCTATTCTGCCCATATAGCACAGAGACACTACCCCCAAACCGGCCGCAGCGGGCTTTGATTTATCCTCTGCTTTCAGCCGTGCAACTGGGCTGACTTCTGTGCCCGGCGCTGGGTATCGTGCCGCAGAAGTAGGCTGTCGATCACAGTGCGGATGACTTCTTTGTCCTTGAAGTCGAGCTGTGAGACGGCCTCAAACTGAAGCTTGAGCTCGCGGCTTTTGGGGCCTCGCTCGGACGGATCAAATAGCAGCTCATCGGCGCTGTCATTGAGCGCTAATATGATCGCGCGCAGAACCTCCAAGGTGAGCTGTGAGGCTTCGGATGCGTAGCGCTTGGGCTGCGAGACATAGGTGCCAAACGATGCACGGGATCACGTTGTTCCCTTCGACTTCTCCCGGCGCTGCGCTTACCTAGAGTAGTTTTCCACGCTGGCGCCTTGCTTCCTCCGCGGCATAGGCAGCTACACGCCGCGTCCTCGGCACGCACGCCCTGTGGCAAACTGTGGCCGCTATCCAGGGGGGAGTTTCGCGATGTCACCGGAATGGATCAGGGGCCCGGGCTATCGTTCGGTGGCGCTGAGCCATGCGGGTTGTCGGCGGGCCAATAACGAGGACAACTTTGGCCAGAGCGCCGAGTTGCACCTGGTGGCGGTGGCCGATGGCATGGGCGGCCATGAGCGCGGTGAGGTGGCTTCGCGGCTGGCCGTGGAAACGGTGCTGCGCGAGCTGGGCCAGCGGCGCCCACTGGCCGATGCGGTCAAGGCCGCCAACGACTATGTATGCAAGCAGGACAGTGGCGCGGGCCTGAACATGGGCACCACGCTGGTGGCCGTGCAGCTTGAGCCCGACAGCGCCGGCTGGCATGCCGTGTGGGTGGGCGACAGCCGCATCTACCGCCTGCGTGCCGGCGAGCTGGAGCAGATCAGCAGCGACCACACGCTGGTCAACGAGCTGATGGCCACGGGCCTGCTGAACGAGGAAGAGGCCCGCAACCACCCCGAGCGGCACCGCCTGACCCGAGCGCTGGGCGGCGGGCAGTGCGAGTTTCCGCTGGAGGTCGACGAGCGCGCCGGCAGCTGCGAGCCGGGCGATATTTTCCTGCTGTGCTCGGACGGGCTCTCGGGCGTGCTGGACGACGCCACGCTCTGCGACACCTTGCTGGCCGCCGAGGATGACCTCGAACACGCCGCGCAGTCCCTGCTGCAGCAAACACTGGATGGGGGCGCGCCGGACAACGTCACGATGGTCCTGCTGCAGTGGCTGGGCGAGGAAATGGACGACGAGGACGGCGCATGAAGTCGGCCTCGCTGCAAACCGGCCAGCAGGTCGGGGAATACCGCATCGAGAAGCTGCTGGGCTTTGGCGGCATGGCCGAGGTGTACCTGGCCACCGACCTGCGCCTGGAGCGCACGGTCGCGCTGAAGCTGCTGCCGCCGGAGCTGGCCCGCGACGAGAGCCTGTATGCGCGCTTCGAGCGCGAGGTGCAGCAGATCTCGCGGCTGAGCCACCCCAACATCGTCACGCTTTACGAATTTGGCCGCGACGGCTCGCTGGTGTTCTACACCATGCAGGCGCTGGAGCAGGGCGACCTGGCCGCGCGCATCCGCGGCGGCGCGCTGGACCCGGCGGAGGCGCTGCGCATCATGCGGCGCATGGCCGATGCCTTCGTGCATGCCCACGCGCTGGGCCTGGCCCACCGCGACGTCAAGCCCGAAAACATTCTGTTCGACGGCGACAACGAGCCGGTGTTGACCGACTTCGGCATCGCCAAGGTTCTGGATGCCTCGGGGCAGATGACCAAGACCGGCATGACCGTGGGTACGCCGAGCTATATCAGCCCCGAGCAGGCCCGCGGCCGCGGCGTGGATGCCCGCACCGACCTTTACGCGCTGGGCGTGATCTTCTACGAGATGCTGACCGGGCGCGTGCCTTACAAGGGGCCCGACTCCTTCGCCACCATCATGTTGCACCTGACCGAGCCGCTGCCGCAGCTGCCCGAGCCGCTGGCGCGCTTCCAGCCGCTGCTGGACAAGCTGATGGCCAAGGACCCGGACGAGCGCTACGCCGATGCCGGCGAGCTCAAGCAGGCGCTGCGCGAGCTGCGCCGCCAGGAGGGCGGGGCAACGCCGCCGCCCCCGGGGCGCACGCGCCCCGCGTCGCCGGAGCCAGAGCCAAAACCAGCGCCAGGGCCAGAGCCAGCACCCGCGAACCCCGCACCCGCGCCCGCCGCGGCGCCCGAAGCGCCATCCGCCGCCGCCGACGCAACGCCCGCGGCCCGCGAGGTCGGCGAAGACGCTACCCAGGTAATGTCGATCGAGGAGCTCATGGAGCTGCAGCGCGCGCAGTCGCGCAAGCCCCAGCCAGGGGCGCCAGCCGCGGAAGCCACCGCGCCGCCGGCCGCCGCCACACCTCTAGCCGCTGCTGCACCAGCCCCTGAAGCGGAGCCGGCGGAGCAGGGCGGTGATCTCTTTGCCGACGGCCCGGGTGGCAGCGACAACCGCACGCTGTTCCAGGCCCAGGCGCAAACCGGCCGCATCGTTGAAGACACCCTGCCACCCGCGTCGCGCGGCGCCGGGCCTCTGGCGCGGCTGACCCGCCTGCATCTGCTGCTGATCCTGCTCGCTGTCGTCTGCGGCGCCGCCGTGGCCTGGCAACTGCTCGCATAGGACTTACGACCTTGGCCCAGCTTGAAGCCGGCTTCACCCTCGGCACACTGAAAATCCTGCGCCTGCTGGGCTCGGGCGGGATGGCCGATGTCTACGAGGCCGAAGACACGCGGCTGGGGCGCCGGGTGGCCGTCAAGGTGCTGCCGCCGGAGTATTCGCGCAACCAGGATTTCATTGCCCGCTTCGAGCGTGAGGTGAAGGCCTCGGCGGCGCTGTCGCATACCAACATCGTCACGGTCTTCGAGTTCGGCAGCGTCGACAACCTGAACTACTACACGATGCGCCTGCTGCCGGGCGGCGACCTGCGCAAGCGCATTGCCGACGGCATGAGCATCGTGGATGTGCTGATGACGCTGCGCGGGGTGCTGCAGGCCTTCCAGCATGCGCATGCCCGCGGCTTCGTGCACCGGGACGTGAAGCCCGAGAACATCATGTTCGACGAGCAGGGCACGCCCACGCTGACCGACTTCGGCATCGCCAAGGCGCTGGACTCGCACACGCGCATGACGCAGACCGGCATGGCCGTCGGCACGCCGCGCTACATCAGCCCCGAACAGGCGATGGGCAAGGAGGTGGACGGCCGCTCCGACCTCTACAGCCTGGGCTGCATCCTCTACGAGATGCTGATGGGCAGCGTGCCCTACAAGGCCGACACGCCCATCGCCACCATCTTCCAGCACGTCAACGAGCCGGTTCCCGACCTGGGCGAGGAATACGCGACCTTCCAGCCGCTGCTGCAGGGGCTGATGGCGAAAAAGCCGGAGGAGCGCCTGCAGGACGCGGCCAGCGCGATGCGGATGCTGGACCAGACCTTCCCCAGCGACTGGACCGGCACCTTCGACGTGAGCCGGCTCACGCAGTCGCGCTCCGGCGCGGACGCACCGACGCCGGCGCAAACCCCCATTCGCCAGCATACGGCCGCCGGGCCCAGTGCCGCGCCACCTCCGGACACGCCGCCGGCGCAAGAACCCGCGGCCGAGCCGCCGCCACCGCCCGCGCCCGAGCCCACGGAATCGAAACCGACGCCGGCGCCGGCGGACCCCGAGCCGACCCTGGTGGCAACGCCCGCCGCCGGCAGCCCGGTGGACACGCGCGACCACAGCGCCGGCCACACGCAGGTGATTCCTTCGGTACCGCCGGAAGAGCCCGAGCGCGCGCCCACGGAACCCACCCAGGTCTTCACGCCACCGGCCGCGAAGGCGCCGGCGAGCAAGCCCGAGAAGCCGGCTCCCGCCCCCACACCGGCACCAGCGGCCCGTGCCGAGCCCGGCGGCGGCAGTGGTGGCGCTGGCGGCGACGCCACGCAGGTCATCCCGGCCGCGCGCATCCCCGAACCCGCGCGGCGGGCGCCTGCGCGCCGTGGGCCGCCTTGGGCCTTGCTGGTCGGCGCGGCGCTGCTCATTGCGGGCGTTCTCGCCTGGCTGCTGTGGCCGAAAGACGCCGCGGAGATCGAAACCCCGGCCATCCCCGCCACGCCCGCCGCGACACCCGTCGTCGCGCCCAGCGTGGAGCCCCGTGTTTTGCCCAGCGCGCCGCCCGCCACTCCGGATCCAGCGTCCCAGCGCCGCGCGCAGGAGGAAGCCCAGCGCCGCGCGCAGGAGCAGGCCGAAGCCGAACGCCGGGCCCGCGCCCAAGCCGAGGCGGATCGGCGCGCCCGCGAGCAGGCCGAGGCCGACCGCAAAGCGCGTGCACAGGCGGAGGCGGACCGCCGGGCGCGTGAGCAGAGCGAAGCCGAACGTCGCGCCGAAGCCGAACGTCGGGCCCGCATCGAGGCCGAACGGCGTGCGCAGCAGGAGGCCCAGGCGGAGCAGGAGGCGCGCGACGAAGCCGCGGCGCAGCAGCGCGCTCGCGACCAGGCCGAGGCCGATCGGCGCGCCCGCGAACAGGCCGAGGCCGAGCAGCGCGCCCGGGAAAAGGCCGCCGCGGAGCGCCGCGCCCGCGAGCAGGCCGAGGCCGAACGGCGGGCCCGCGCCGAGGCGGAAGCCGAGCGGCTGCAGCGTGAGGAGGCCGAGCGTTTGGAGCGCGAGCGGCAGGCGCGGCAGCAGCCCACGCCCGCCGCCGCGGAGAAAGGCAGCGAGGACGAGCGCAAGGAGCGGCTGAAAAAGCCGGTACCGATCGGCTTCTAGTTGCAGTATGCTCGCCAGACCACTCTAGGGAGACTACGTGGGATGAGAGGACTGACACGGCTGGGGGGCGCCTTGTTGGCTACGGCTGCGCTTCCGTTAAGTGCCCAGGCGGCCACCAACGTGCTGCAGGCACGCGTGACACCGCTGGGCTTTGGCAATTACGAGCTGGAGATCGGTGGCATCGACATCGACGGGGATTACCTGTCGCATGACGCCGGCCTGAGCTACATCCTGGCTTTCGACGACAACACGGCCCTCCTGGCCGATGCCGAGCTGGAGTTTTTCCAGATCGAAGTCGACGAGGGCGGCGAGTTTGACCGCACCGACCTCAAACTGACCTTTGGCTACAAGACGGCGGTCAACCTGACGCCCTTTATCGGCTACCGCAATGGCTGGCAGGGCGACGGTTTTCTGGATGACGAGGCCGCCAAGGAAACCGGCTGGTTCTTCGGCGGCTCCTACTCGGGCCTGCCGCTGGGTGAACTGGGCCAGCTGACGTTGTCGGCCGCCTACAACCTAAACAACTACGAGTTCAATGGCGGCGACTTCGACACCGCGGGCGTCAGCGCCAAGGTCAGCCTGCTACTGGATGCGTTCCCGGTCGGCCTGAACCTCAAGTACCAGTCCTTCTCGGATGACGAGGACATTGGTGTGACCTACGAGGAAACCTACCTCACGCTGCTCAGTGCCACCTGGTACTTCTGGAGCAGCCTCTGGGAGAACTAGCCCGCCCACACGGAATTCGCGCCGGGGCTACGCCCCCGGCCGCGACACAAGAGCCCCGCCATCGTGCGGGGCTTTTTTGTCTGCGTCCCTGGTGAATGCGCTTGCGACTCACGCGACTGCGCGCGGGAACCGCCGATTCGACCAACTTCGCAATTCGGCAACCAGGCCAGCCGGTGACCGCGTACGAGCGTCCACGCGCTAAGGGTCGGCGTGGCGCCACGGGTCCGCAGTGCCGGTCGCCGGCTGGGCACTCGCCGCTGCGCGGTTCCCTACCGCCGGCATCGCTCCGTGGGGCCGGCCCGAGCAGGCGTCCTGCCTGCACGGCCCTCAAGCGGCCGTCCGGGCCGCTTGTCCCCATCCGCGATGCCGGCGTCCGGCGAGCCCCCCTAATGCCGGCACCAGCACTGCGGACCCGTGGCTCTTTACGGCCCCCAATAAAAAGCCCCGCCGAAGCGGGGCTTTGCGATGTGTTGCGGCTTTCGCCTAGTGGACCGTCGGCAATCCGCTCGGCAGACCACCGGGCAGGCCGAACAGACCACCGCCGCCGCCATCGCCGCAGGCATCGGCGTTGGGGTAGGTCTCGTCCACCACGTTGTTGATCCAGTCGGTCACCAGGTCAAAGGCCTCGGTGTGCACCTGGCTGCGGGCCAACGGCGGCATGCGCGCGGCCAGGGTGTCGGCCTCGGGGCCCATGCGGTAGGGCAGGATCGAGTCCGGCGCGCTTTGCGGCACGATGTCGAACTCGCGACCACCGCGACCCTCGGTACCGCTGGCCGTCGGGCCCTTGCAGATACCGTAGGTATCGTCGACCGGGCGGAACACATCGAGGTAGAAGCCGGTGTTCTGGGCCAGACCGCGCGGGTTGTGGCAGTGCGCGCAGTTGATTTCCAGGTAGGCTCGCACCCGCGCCTCGATGTCCTCGTCCGAGCCTTCGGCAAAGCCGGAGTCGCCGGGGATGTTGAAGACCGGGTTGCGCTCGACGTTGGTGACGTACTGCGTCTGCGGGTCCACTTCCATGGAATCCGGGCAGTTCTTCATCAGGCCGTTCTGGCACCAGTAGATCAGCTGGTTGACGCCGGCCACCGGGTGGTTGGCCTGGCCCGAGGGCAGCGGCGACTCGGTGCCGTAGGGGCGGTTGAGGTTGCGCGGCTTGGGCCCGATGGGCGCGGTGCCGGTCTCGGCGTCGTCGTTGCTGTGGCAGCTGTTGCACTGGTTGGCGTTGGGCAGCAGGTAGTTGTCCGTGCTGCCCTGGTGGCGTACGCCGCTGTCGACGTCGGTGTAGTCCCAGCTCACCGAGGCGGTGCCGCCTTCCTGCGTCAGCACGGCCACGCGCTCGCCGTTCTCCTCGGTCCAGATGTACTCCAGGCCGCTCCAGTACACATTGCCGTCGGCCTGCTGGCGCTTGATCAGCAGGCGCGTTTCCGCCGCTTCCTCGGTGCCGTTGGTCTCGTCGGCGAAGGCAAAGGTCTTGGCGACGATGGTGCCCACGGGGAACAGGATCGTGGCGTTGTCGCTGTCCTGGCCGTCGCGGTAAATCGCCTGCTCACCCTCGGGGATGTAGGCCACGCGGTACTTGGTGGAGAAGTCCGAGAACAGCTTGCTGTTCAGGGCGAAGGGCGTGCCGCGGCCATTGGGCATGCTCAGCGGATCCTGCGGGTCGCTGAACAGCGCGTACTGGTCCAGACGCGGGCAGTTGACCTCAAAGGCCTCGGCATTGATCTGGCCGGCCGGCACCGCGGCGTTGCACAGGCGGTTGATGGTGGCCTGCGAGGGGGCCGGATCCAGCGCGCCGGACGGTTCGAAGGGCGGAATCACGATCGGCGGCAGCGGGGGCAGGGTGGCGCCGTACTGCTCTTCGCAGCGGTGCGGGCTGATGTCCAGGTCGGCCGCGAAGGCGGGCAGCGAGGTCACCTGGTCGATCAGCACGTCGCCATCGACGTTCGGCGCGGCCAGCAGCAGCTCCAGGCCTTCGGTGCCGTTGAAGTTGGCATAGGCCAGGCTGTCGTCGGCGAACTGGTTGTTCTCGGCGATACAGGAGGCAAACCACTTGGGCTTGATGCGCTCGCCGTTGCTGTCGAACTTGTAGGCGTTGTAGCGGCAATCCGGGTTGGGGTACTGGTTGCCCTGGATCGGCTTGCCGTCCTCGTCCTGCGGGATCGGCTGGCCCTGGTCATCGGTGGGGTAGGGGCAGTCGGCATCCAGCTCGTCGAGGTAGCCATCCCAGATGATGTGGCCGCCGCGGTATTCATCCCCGGAGGCGGCGATCTTCAGGCCCACCAGCATCGGGAAGGCCGAGGTGACCTGGCCGCCCTCGGTCGCGATGATGGTCGCGTAATCCGGTTGCGGCAGGTCATTGCCGTTATTGACAAAAATGTTGTTGAAGATGTGCACGCCTTCGGTGTACATGTCCAGACGCTTGTCGCCAGGCTCGCCGAAGAGCTCGTAGCTGGTGTGCACGATGCCGGCGGTACCGTTGTTTTCGAAGGTATTGTCGAAAATGTCGATCTGGTCGTAGCCCAGCGTGATCATGCCCACGCCGCGCGGCACGTTCGACACGATGCTGCCGGGCTCGGCGAAGTTGTAAGTGTTGTTGTTGCGCGCGACGTTGCGGTACATGCGCGTGCGCTTGCCGTAGCGGGTCAGGCCGTCCAGGTCGTAGACCAGAAAACCACCGGTGTTGCACTCGGAGAGGTTGTCGGCATATTCGCCGCCGCGCACATTCTCGATTTCAAAACCGAAAACGTTAAAGGCCGCACGGCTGTTGCGGATAATCGCGTTATCCGTCTGGCCCACGTAAATGCCGGCATCCGAGGCCCCGATGGACTCGGTGAATTCCACCAGGATGTTCTGCGAGTTCACCGGGTAAATGCCGTAGCGGCCCGAGGCCACGCTGACGTTGTAGTCCGGCGACGTGGTATCCATTTCCAGCGGATTGGGGTTGGCCGGGTTATGCCGCGCCGGGTCCGTGCACTCAACCATCATTTTTTCCTGATAGTTGTCGGCCGTCACCGTGTCCTCGTCGGCGGTATTGCGCCCGCTGGACCAGAACGCGCGCACGCGGCGCAGCGTGCCGTGGTTCACGCCCTGCAGCTTGAAGGCATCGCCGGGCGAGTCGAGCACCGTCAGGTCCTCGATCGTGACGCCGCGCACGTTGGTGGCCAGGAAGCCTTCCTGCGAGCCGCTGTTCTTGAAGGAGAGCACCGTCTCGTTCATGCCGGCGCCACGGATCAGCACGTTCTCCGTGTTCGACAGTTGCATGCCCGAGTCAAACTCGAAGTAGCCGGGGCCGAATTCGATGACGTCCTGAGGGCGCGCGTCGATCATGGCCAGCACCATCTTGGTGGTGGCGCCCGGGCCGGGGTCGATGCGAATGACGCGGCCGGCGGCGCTGCCATCCGGCAGCGCCGAGCCGCCGCCAGAGGAAGAATCGCCACCACAGGCCGCCAGCATCGCCGTGGCCGCAATAGCCAGCAGGCTTGCATGAAGCTTGGACATTGTCAGGTTCTCCAGGAGGTCCCATCCGTATTCGTGAACAGTATTTCACGCGAAATACGGCCGACACGCAATCGTAAAAATCAGTACCAGGCCAATTTGGCCCCCAAAGCCGTGTGCAAGGCGAGGGCCCCGGGCTTGGCTGTGCTCTATCAGACTCATTCTGCGCTTTACATAATATACAAGGTGCTGATTGTGCTACTGTTTCCGCGTGATTTCTGATCATGCTGGGGGAGTACTGGCCCCGCGATCATCGCGCAGCACAGTAGGCACACTGCGGTTCGACCCAACGCGCGCCGTCTTTCCTCCCACGTTTGGCGCTCAGCAGCGGTTTTCGCGTGGGCCGCAAGCGCCTCAAACGCGATGGCAGTAGCGTCACAGCCCGCGATCTGCGCGGCTTTTGTTGTTACCCATGGCGGAACCGGGCGCTTTCCGTTCAGCATTTCGTTCAGGCTTGGCTGTCTGACTTTTAGTTGGCGCGCCAACTCGCTCTGGTTATTGCCCGTTTTTTCAAGGGCTTGCGCTAAAACGTTCATCCTTAGACCCTGGCCGTTGTCGTCCTGAAGTCTACTCCCGCTTGACAATCTCACGCTGTGATAGCAACTATCCCAGCGTGCGATATGTCACGACGGATTGACATCGGGGGACTACATGAGCGCAGGCGAAATTCCGGATTGGCTCTGCCTATCAGACTTCATGGTGCTGGCCGACCGAATCCAGGCGGTTGCGGTGGAGGAGTCAGGGCGGCGTGAGCCCGACATTGATTTTGCGAACGTGGCGGAAATGGCGGCGTCGCAATTGAGACTTGCGGCGCGGTCGATAGAGATCGCGCTTGATCCGGTGGACATGGTTCGGGTTGGCCTCCTCTACCAGCGCACTCAGGAAGCGGAGGCCCCGCAGTGAACCGCGCTGATATCGAGCTAGCGATGGCCGCGCTGCTATCGGTTGAGTCCCGGCACAGCGGCAAAACTGCCGCCTCTTATCGACAAGCCCGGCACGAGCTGCAGCGCGCACTAGAGAACATACCGCCGCCGGTGATGCCGCATGACCGGTTGGCGATCTGCACCGAGGAAGATGCGGCGGCGCTCCGCGAGGATGCGTACCTGTGACCGCCGGCCTCGCAGAGCATCAGCTTCATCTACCGGCGATAGATGACGTTGACGCCTTTCGCGAGCGCGAGCGGTTGGCGGTTTGCGAAGACTCGCGCATGCGGGTGTACGTGCTGCAGTCGGACTGTGGTCGCTTCTTCAACGCAGATGGCGACCTTGTCGATGATCCGCTGATAGCCACCCATGTGACGTTGGATGAAGCACGGCGCTTCATCACGCGTGGGCTAGATGCGCGCGCTGTGCATCGACGGGATGCGGCGCTGTGCGCGTAACGATCGGCGTCAACCACGCGAAGCTCTTCACGGCTGACGGCCGTGAGCTGGTCGTCTTGCACATGCGGCACGAGCAGGGCTTGTTCTGGCTTGAGGTTGAGCGGATCGAGGGCCGCATCAGCTCCGCGGCCCGCCCGATCGCGGTGACGATTAGCCGCGCTTGGGCGATCCGAATGGCGCGATCGATCCTCAATCACTACGCGATCGATCTTGCGCGCACGGGTGACACGGACATTCAGCACATCTGCGCGCAAGGCGAGTTGCCGCGCTGGTTGATCCCGCCCGATTACGTCGTGCGCACCGCGCCTGATGGCCGCATCTGCACGACGAGCCTGTTTCGATTTCCGGGGGTGTCTCAGCCTCCACCCGCGTTCGCTGCGGCGGGGGACATACACGCAGCGTTATCAGGAGGTTGACTGTGGACTTTCAGCGAAAGATGACGATCGAGGGCTTTGCGCACTTCGACGGCAGCGTGGACGGCAAGGAGATCGACAGCTTGAAGATCTACGCGCTGGAGACGATCAAGGGCAGCGAGGTCACGACGGTACGCGGCTGCAGAACCGTTGAGTACAAGATGCGCAACGCCAAGCACATCGCGGCCGAGCTGGCGGCTTATGACTATCCGATCGAAGCCGAACTGACCTTTGAGGTTCAGTCGGCCAAGGGCAAGAACGGCGAGCACATCCCGGAGCTGGTGGTGACGGACGTCCACCCGCTGACGGCGATTGGCAAGAACGGCAAGGCGACGCCGGCGGTGTCGGCGCCAAAGGCGGCCGCGGCCTGATGGTTGTTCCTGTCGTGAGTCGGCCGGCGGTAGTCGTCGGAGTCCCCCCCGTCGGCGCGCATTGCCCGCCCGGCCGGCGGCTGGCTCGCGGCAGGGCTTTTGGTTTTCCACGGGGGGTTGTGGGCGCTGTGGGCAGGCGGGTGTGCAACCCGGTGGGCAAACCTGGGTGCGGGCAGCCGGCGCGCCCCCTGGGCGCGCCGAGCGTCGGCCGTGCACAGGAGTTGTCCACGGGGTTGGACATGCGGCTGTCCATCAGCCTAGGCGGCGGTGGCTGCTGATGGCTTTCGTAGCGACATGTCCGGCCGGAGAGACGCGAGGGACGCAGAACGTCGGCAGCGTCTTTGCACCGGAGTTCGCACCAACCTGCACCAACTGGGTGTGGGTAGAGGAAAAGGACCTCGACGTTGCCAGCTTTCTGGCGGCCGAAGTGCCCGCAGATCAAGCCGGCGCGCTGATATCGCAGGTTGTTATCACGCTGATTATCGGATGGGGAATGGGCGTCCTCATCCGCCAGTTTTTCGGCCGTAGTGGCGGCCAGTGACGAGCGGGTTAGGGGGATGGGAGCTAGTGATGTTCGAAAAGATCAAGACGGGCTATGCCCAAGTGATGGCGACCCTGGTGTCGCTGGTGTGTATGGCGATGGCGACCGCCGTTTCGGCCGCCCCGCCGACCCTGGACGTTTCGACGGCGACGACGTACCTGGATACCGAGGTCGGCGCCGGTCAGGGGACGTTCTTCGGCGTGGCCATCGGCCTTGCGGCGGCCTCGCTGGCCATCGGCTGGCTGGTATCGATGGTCAAGCGGCGTTGATCGAAGCGCAACAGCAACGCGGCGGGCTTCGGCCCGCCGTTTTTTTTGAGGGCGTCGAAATGACAGTTTTCGAACTATGTGTGGTGATCCCGACCGTGATCGCCGCTTTCTGGCTGGCGATGCCGCGATGACCAGAAGCGCAGCGCGTCTCCGCTTCACGATCCGCCGCCATGCAAAAAGGCTCGCGTTTCTGGTTGTCGCCCTAGCGGCGGCCTATTGGTCGAGCGATTCTGACGCGGCGTGGATGGCAGAAGGCACGAGCTACTGCGGCGCGTTCTGCACGGTCGGCCCACACGCCGGCACACCGTGCGCGACGCCTTCGGTCCAGGAAACGAACGGCGGCGAGAGCGCGACTTGTCGCGTTCTCATCAAGAGCCAAAACACAGTCACAGGTGCGTGCCAGGGCGGCGGCACCTGGGCGAGCGGGTATTGGTCGACGGCCTCGACGCCATTTGCGCATCGATGCGACCCACCAGACCCGACGCCTACCCCGACGCCGGCGCCGTGCGTGGCGGGTGAGCCGGCAAACGGTGGTATCGAGTTCACGGGCGATGGCTGCTCGCTCGACGGCTGCGCGGTGACAGGCGATATCACCGAGGACTCCTACGGGTACGCGGTGTTTACGGGGTCGCTAAGTGGCGAGCAATGCCAAAACCCCGATGACGGGTTGGAAGAGGGCGACTGCGACGCGGCAACACCGCCCTGCGGCTGTTTGTACGATGATTTTCAGGACGGCGGTTGCGCGGTTCCCAGTCCGACGCCGACGCCCACGGTAGAGCCGTCGCCATCGCCGAGCCCGTCGGCGTCGCCATCGCCTTCGCCCAGCGGCAGCCCGACGCCAGGGCCAAGCCCGAGCCCGACCGTTGACCCGAGTCCGGACCCCAGCCCGGACCCATCCGGCCAGCCGTCACCGACGCCGGGCGGATTTCCGACGCCATCGCCGCCACCGTCGCCCACGCCATCGATATCGGGTGGCGAGAAATGCGACGAGCCGCCGACATGCGAACACGCCCCGGTGCAGTGCTGGATGGCGTTAGAGATGCACCGTCAGCGATGCACAGCCGCCCGAGCCACAGACGAGGAAATCAACGAGGCGATAAACGAGGCGCTAGATATCGGCGGCGACGAGGAAGGCGATAGCCCGCTCGAAGAGCACGAAGTGGATTTAGCGCAGGACCTTGATTTTCTCGCTGATGTGCAAATGGGCGGCGCCGGCTGCATCGACGATCTTTTATTTGAGGCGATGGGGTTCACCGTCACCGTTCCCACGTCGGAATGGTGTCCTTTCTTGGAAATCATTGGCTATTTC
>CAKZQS010000013.1 GCA_937141935.1 uncultured Ectothiorhodospiraceae bacterium | reverse complement strand
CAGCTCGGCGCGCCGCAGCAGGCTTTCGTACTCGGCGGGGGTGGGCAGAACCCGCCGCTCGCGCACGGGCTGCCGCAGAATCCATTTGCTGGCGAGGCCAATGAGCGCGGCCAGCACCACGCCGGCAAAGCTCCACGCGGCATCAGACACGCACGCCCCGCATGTCGCTGGCGATGGCCAGGCTGGCCCAGGCCAGCACGACGGCCGCCACAATGCACAGCGGGCCGGCAGGCGAGGCGGCGCCATGGTCGGCTATGAGCACGGCGCCGGCCATGACCAGGCTGCAGCTGGTGCCCACGGCCACCAGCCAGCGCACCAGCGCCGCGCGGCGCAGCACCGCCAGGGCCTGCACGCCGGCCACCACGGTGCCCGCCATGGCCGCCAGGGGCTCGGCGCCGGCCAGCGTGGCGATGTGCCGGCCGGCGTTGTCCAGCGTGAGCCAGTCGCCCCACCAACAGCCCAGGCCGGCGGCCAGCAGGAAGGCCGCGCACGCGAACTCCACCGGGCGGCTGTCGGCTTCGATCGCGGCCCAGGCGGTGGCGGCGCGCGGGCTCACCGTCGGGCCTCGGCGTCACGCTCGGCCTGCCACTGGCGGTAGCGCTCGCGCTGGGGCGCCCAGATGCGTTCCCGCTCGCGCTGGGCGGCCTGCAGGGCAGCCAGCTGGTCGCAGCAGTCCACGCAGCGGGCGTCCTCGATCGCTAGCCGGGCGAGTGCGATGGGCGTGGGGATGGGCTCGGCAGCGGCTGGGCCGGCGGCTGCGGCAGCGCCCGGGTCAGCTGGCGGTGCATCGGCACCGGGTCGCTGCCGTCCGGCATGATCGGCGCCATCAGCGCTGCCGGCATCGGGGGCGGCGGCTCGCAGGGCACTACCACCGGCACCGTGGCGGGCGTCGCTGCACATCCGCTCAAGGCGGCCCAGCAGCACATCAGGGCGGCGCTCGCGGGCGCCGGCAGCTTGCACATAGTTGGTCGCCTCCTGGGCGTCGCTCGCGGTGATATCTGCGTTGCGGCGGGCCTGGCCGGCCAGCTCGGTGCCGGCGGCCGCTTTGGCCTGGGCCTTGGCCAAGTCCCACTGCGCCTGCACGCTGGCGGCGCCGCGGTCGTAAATGGCGTCGTAGGCCCAGGCCGCCAGGCCCACCAGGACGGCCACGGCCGCGGCGCGCAGCAGCAGTGCGGCGGTCATGCCAGCACCAGGATGGCGATGACGAACACCACCACCAGGCTGCCGGCAATCAGCCGGCAAATAGTCGGCTCAGGGGGAAGTCGCATCAGCTTTTGCCCTCACGGTGGTGCGCCACGGTTGCGGCGACGTTGCTGCCGGCGTAGACGGCGAGCGAGATGTTGACGGTGGCCACCCATTCGCCACCGCTGAGCCAGCCCCAACAGGCGCCGATCATGGCGCCCGTGAGAGCGAGGAACGACAGCAGGAACTTGCCGCTGCTGAACAGCAGCCCCAGCCGCTGCCGGGGCGTGGCGGCCGGGCTCGCGTTGTCAGCCACGCACCCGCTCCTCGGCCTCGGCGATGCTGAGCAGCCCGGGCACGTAGTGGGTGCGGCCCGCAACGCGAACTGCGGTGAAGGCCTGGCGGCGCGGGGGCTTGCCGAGCCTGGCGGTCTGCAGGTGGCACCAGCGGCCAAACTCGTGGATGACCTTGTCCACGCCAACAAGGCGCAGGGCGTGCTCACACACCTCCAGCGGGGTCCAGCCGGGCGCCACAATGTCTGCCGCGCGGCCGTCCATGTGCGCCGAGCGCGCAGCCCCGCCCACCTGTTTGTTCAGCGCGGGGCTGCGATAGCCGCTGGTGACGTGGATGGGCCCCAGCTGCTCGCGCAGCGGCTCCAGCAACATGTTGCACAGGTCGTCCAGCTGGTCGAGCTGGTCGGGGCCTACTGCATTGGCGATGCCCAGGCGCGCGGCCGTCTGGCTGCGCTCGAACTCTTCAAGCGTGAAGTGAGTGGACAATTGCATGGCGCACCTCAGGGTGTCGTAGGCCCGACCACCGAACCCGCGTTGGTAAAGGTCACGTTGTCGGCGCCGTCGATGGCGGAGCCGGCAGCGCCGCCGGCCGCCGTGGCGCTGGCGCCGGCTTGGCCGGGGTCGCCCCCGTCGCCACCGGCGGCGGCGGGGCCGCCCGCTGGCTCGCCGCCCGCGCCACCCGCCAGCAAGGTGCCCGGCGCGCCGCTGGCGCCCGCGCTGGTCAGCGCCGCCCCGCCAGCGCCTGGCCGGTCGCCTGCACCGCCGCCGCCGCTCCCGCCCGCGTCGGGGTCGCCGCCGCCGCCGCCACCGCCGCCACCACCAGCGATCACGCCGCCGGCGTTGTCGACCTCCAGGGCGTACACGGCCCGTAGCCCCACACCCCCATCGCGGCCAATGCGCGCGGGGAACTCGACGCCGCTGTCCTCGGCATAACCGGAGCCGCCGGGGCCACCGGCGCCGGCTACGCGACCTTGGTTGATCAACCGCAGCGTGGCGCCATCGGGCCAGGCCCCGGTCTGCCAAGCCGGGCTGGCGGTGTCGGCCGAGCCGACCACCACGCCGGCCGCGATGTAGCACTCGACAATGACCTCGCCGACCGGCGCGCCATAGGTTTCGTCGTGGGCGGTACGCAGGTTGAAGTTGCGCACATCGTTATCGATGAACAGCGGGTGCACCGGCGTTTCGCCCTCGTTGGGCACGACACTGAGGCCGAACTCTTCCGCGGTGACCTGCACCCGATCCTCGCGGCGGTCCACGCTGGTGATCTGCCAAAACCGCGGCGAGGGGCCGCCGTCGGGGCCCTGCAGCAGGCGCGACGTGATGCGGTACACGCCGCCCACCCGCAGGGCGGCAAATCGCGACAGCGGCACCGCGAAGGCCACGGCGCGCGGCGGGCGCGCAAAGCGCTGCAGCAGCTTGCTGGCCACATCCTCGGCCGCGGCCCGGTTGAATTGCCCGATCCACCGGCTGTGGATGCGCTCAATAGCGGGCTGGCCGCCGTTCAGCTCCCGGCTCAGGGCCGAGATGCTGACCAGGGTGTTGCGGTAGTTGTTGGCATCGTCCAGCCGCTGGGTAGGGTCCAGCAGGCCGTAGTTGATCCACACGTCCGAGATCCGCTTGCGCGGCTGCTCAGCCACCCGCATCGTGCCGGCGATGATCCACTGATCTTCGTCAATGGTGTCGGCGTTCGCTGGTGGCGACTTGAGGGCGAGCAGCTCGATAGATTCGGCGACGTCGTCCCACCACAGGTTGAACCCGACCTGGCGCGTCAGCTCGTCGATCAGCTCGCGCACGCTGGTGGGCTCGGCGATGTGCGCGGTGTAGAGCAGCGGCATGTGCGCCGCGGCCTCGGCATCCCACTGGGCGTAGTTGATGAACTGCGCCGGCACGTTGCCATAGGTCACCAACAGGTCGGCCAGGATGGCGTCGATGCGCTGTGATTCGATGGCCAGCACCACTTGCACAGTGTCGGCGGCGTCGTGGGTGTCGGCCTGCGTTTGCAGGGCGCCCCGTTCTGTGAGCGTGAGGGTGTCGGCGCTGCGGGTGAAGGCCGCGACCTCTTGGCCAATCGCAACAAAACCGGCCGCGGGGTACTCCTCGTCACCGATACCGGCCGGCAACAGCACGGCCGTTCCGGCCACAGCGGTCAGCGGGTCGCGCAGGGTGCCCCGGCTCGCACGCGGGGCCTGCGCCCGGTCGCCGTCGGCCAGCTTCAGGGGATCTTTGCCAGTGATGGTGAACGTGCCGCCCCCGTCGGGCCCGCTGATCGACTCGATGACGTAGGTTTGCGCCACCATGTCGGCGGGCTGCTGGTCGGCCGTGCCGCGCAGAACCCGCATGGTGCGCCCCAGGAAGGCCTCGGCATTGCGCGCGCGGAACTTGCCCCAGAAGGTGCCGCGCTTCTCCGGCCGGTACCCCACGCCATCCTGCTGCGCCGCACCGCTGATGCGCTCGGGCTGGTATTTGTCCAAACCGATGTCGTGGTACGGGTGGTCACTGAATGTGGCCTTGGCGCTGGCGCGCTTGCCCAGGTCCTGCCCCGGCGCAATTTGCATCGGGCTGGTGCTGACACCGCGCAGAAACGGCAGCGCGTTGTAGCTCTGGGGGATGAAGTCGCCGTTGATGCTGAACCGCAGCACCTTGGGCGCACCGGCGTAGTTGGCCGGGTCCTGGCAGGTGGGGCGGGTGTTGAAGCACTTGCGCTCGCCGGTTGTGCCCAGTGCGGCCGTGCACGGCGCCGCGCCATAGGTGCGCGCGCAGAAGTCGATGCTGATCTCGACCAGCGAGACCAGCTCCCGTTCGCTCATGGCATCACTCCGGCGCGAACTCGAACTGCAGGCGGTACTGGTCGCTCAGCCCGATCTTGATCAGCTCGGCGGGCGCAGCCGCCTCAAGCAGGTACTCAATGGTGTAGCGGTCGCGCTGCGCGCGAAAGTACAGACCGCCGAGCCGCAGGTAGGCGAGGATCACATCGGAAGCCGGCACGCCGAGCGGGTGCTTGTCATCCAGCGTGACGCGGGGGTTGACCACATCCGGGTCGAGCACGGTGACCACCTGCTGACCCGGCACGGAATCGAACCAGCGCAGCTTGGCCTGCCCGCCCTCCACAAAAGCAATGGTGGGCCGCATGTTCTGGTCGAAGGCCAGCGACACCTCGGTGATGGCCGCGGCGCCGGTGTAGACCACCGTCGGCGGGTAGCCAGCCGCCTCCAGCACGATGTTGTTGTTTTGCAGGTAGGCCTCCCACACCTGGAACTGCAGGCCACGGCTCGGGTCGTTGAGCGCGATGCCGCCGTCTTCGTAGTCGTGCGTGGCAGTCACCGGCCGCGAGCCACGGGCGCCCAACAGGGCGCCGGGCACCGGCGTGGTGGACAGCCGCTGCTCGGGGATCATGGGCGGCGGGACCAGGACACGCGGGCCGTCACCTTGAGTTCGTCGTCGACGGTCTTCAAGGGCTTAGGATCGAAGCCAATTTGGTAGGTGCCGATACCGAGGCGAAATTGCACCGCGCCCACCCCAGCCGGGGTGAAATTGGCTTGGTTCAGCCCGAAAAGCAGCTCCAGGTCGACATAGTGGTTGCCGTTGGAGTACGCGGCGGGCGTACGCGCGCTCGAGTTGCTCGCAACCCCTGACGGGGCAAGGGTCACGGCTTGAATGGCGCCATCGAAAGCCCGGGCGTCCGCACTGGTGATGCCGGCGTATCGCATGCTGCGGCCGTTGTTGCCGATCTCCCAGAGCACCGCACTGGTCACCGACGAAGCACGCCCGGTCCAGTTGTGATCCACCAGGGTTTCCGGGTCTGTGACGCTGCCGGTGGCATCGGCTTCCGGCGCGTAGAAGCGAAATTCGTAGGTAACGTCGAGGATTTCGTCGGCCAGGATAGTGATCGTGGTTGGGTCGCCCATACCGTCACGGATCAACGCCCGGCTGAAGGCATAGCTGCCGGACGCTGTGCCCAAACCAATGGCCACCTCTGCCAAGTTCCCCGCCGCAGCACCGGCTGCAAACCGGTAGACCCGCTTGCGCCAGGCGTAGTACGGCGCTGTCGCCGCGTTGCCGCTCGTGTCGCTCTGGACTGTCGAGGTGGTCGCAATGTGGCTGACCAAGGCGGTATCGCCGTTTGCGGGCGCCGTGTTGCCGGAGCCGACATGGCAGGCGGTGAGCCAGTCAGCGTTGTCGCCCATCCGGTCGAGACCCCAGTCGGTGATGAGGTTGTCGAATTCGGCAAGCAACCGCCGCTGCCCGTTGGGGCGCACGGCCTCCAGCCGGAAGTGACCGGACACAGTGTGGTGGAAGTGGGCACGCATGGATCAGGGCTCCGCTAAGGTAAGGCCGACGAGCGCCAGGCCGGAGTCGAGCTGCTCCGGCGCGCCGTTTTCATAGGTAATTCGCACGCGCTGCAGGACAACCCCCTGCAGGGACAGCCCGCCGTCCAACTCCTCGTTGCCGAGGTCGTACTCCAATCGCAGGGGGCGCAGAACAAGGCTTTGCAGCGACGTTGCGGAGTTCAGCGGCTCGGGTGGCTGAACGGCATCCAGACGCAGCGCGCGCAGAACAACCGCCGGCAGCGACAGGGACGAATCCATCGACTCCACGCCGTGGTCAACGTCGAACCGGATGCGATCGAGGTCGAGGCCCTGCAGGGCGACTTGCCCGCTATCCAGCGCCTCGTCGCTCTTCACGGGGTACGGCGGCGATGTCAGGACGTTGGCGGCAGGCTCTTCGTCGTCGTCATCCGGGTCGAGCGCTTTTTGCCAGGCGCGGACCGGGAACGACACCTGCACCATGCCATTGCTGCGCTGGTTGTCCGGGCGAATGTCGCGCTGGGCCTCGGCGAAGACCACCTCGGTGGGGTAGGTGTCGGGCCGCCAGGCAAAGGCGAACCACCGGGTGCGGGCGCGGCGGGCGAAGGGGTCGAAGACCTGCCGGTACCAGCCCGGCGTGAGGTTTTGCAGGCTGATGCCGCCGCTCAGCGCGCTGCGCACCAGCGCACGATCCAGGCTGTGGCCCCGCTCCGAACTGTGCGCCACGTAGGTGGTGTCGCGCGACAGGGGCAGCGGGCCGTGGCCCACGCCGATGCGGCGCTCGGCCAGGAAGTGCTGGCCGATGCGCAGCACCGCGATGCGGGCGGCGCTGGGCGTACCCGGCACCTGGTTGTTGAGCACGAACTGCAGGCGCCAATAGCGGGCGCTGTGGGCCGCCCACACGGCCATATCAATGGTCTCGTTTTCGGGCGTAAAGCTGGCGCGGGTTTCCCAGGTCTCACCATCGGCGCTGCTCTGGAACTGGCAGGCGATGCCGACGAGGTTGTGGCCTACCAGCAGCCCGTAGCTGGCCTGCACATCGCCCCCCGCATCGACGGTGATATTGACCGGCAACGCGAAGGGCGACGACGCCGGCGGCAGCAGCTGCGACTGCCAATAATCGAAGGTCAGCCCATTGGCCAGGTTGGCCACGGGGTGGTCGGCGCTTTCGCTTGTGGCGCTGAGGCTGCCGGCCCGCAACAGGTCATCAATGGCGAACAATGGGAAATCGCCAAAGGTCTGGTCAGTGTGGATCACGACACCACCCGCAGGCTGCCCAGCCGACCACCGTCGGCGAGCTGCTCGCCGATCTCGTTCATGATCGGCGTGATCATGGCGCGCAGCATGTCGTCCTGCACGCTGATCATGATGTTGCGGCCACCACCCTCGCCGCCCCCGCCAGCGCCCTGCCCGCCCACCGGTGTGACCGGCGGGGCCGGGGTGCCGCCGGCCAGCGAGGGCGCAGCGCCGCCGCCCGAGCCAAAGCTCTGGCTACTGATGGCCCGCACCTGGGCAAAGGCCACGCCGGCCTGCGCCGCGGCCATTGCCGCAGACAGGGGGAAGGGATACGCCGACAGCGTTTTGCTGATGCCGGTGTAGGCGCTGAGGATGGCGTCGCTGATGGCGAAAGCCTTGTTGGCCTCGAACATGGCTTTGTTCTCGCCGGCCACACCCGCCGTGAGCTGCGAAAGCTGGCCCAGCACTTGCTTGGCCTGCTTTGCGGTGGACATGGCCGAGAAAAGCTGCATGGCGTTCATGCCGCGGCGGCGGATCTCCACCAGCC
Source organism: uncultured Ectothiorhodospiraceae bacterium (assembly GCA_937141935.1). Classification (GTDB taxonomy): domain Bacteria; phylum Pseudomonadota; class Gammaproteobacteria; order Nevskiales; family Oceanococcaceae; genus MS8. The sequence goes on along the minus strand of CAKZQS010000013.1, from coordinate 40,330 downwards.
GGTCCATGTGCTCCTGCTCCAAGCCCTCGCGCAGGGTCTTGTGCTCGGCCTCGCTGAGCAGCTCGTTTTCGCGGTACAGCGCCAACTCTTCTAGCTTGCGCTGGTGGCTGTCCCGCTCGAGCTGTTCTTCGCTCATGAGCGATTCGCGGATGGCCTGCAAACGCTGCTGCATACGCTCGCGCTCGGCCTCATCCAGGCCACCCGCCGCGTCGTTGCCCCCGTTGCCACCAGCGCCAGCAATCACCTGCGCCTTGCTGGCCAGGTCCTCGGCCAGCTGCTGGCCCAGCGCGCGCGCTTCGGCCACCCAGGCCTTTATGCCTTCGGACGGCAGCGGCTGCATCATCAGCTCGTGAAACTCAGATGCCGTCTGCGCAAGGCTTTCGTGCATCCGATCTCGGAGCGCGATCTGGTGATCTGCTACCGCGCCGATCCCAGCAGACAGGCGCTCCAGTCCAGTTACCGGAATCTCTACACCCGGCAGCCTGTTTGCTTGCCAGATCGCCGTCCACAAGGTGTCAACGATCTGCTTGCTGATTCGTACCCAGCCCTCGTAAATGACGCTCATCACGCTGAGCATCCCTGTCCCGAGGCCCTGCGCCGCTAGCTCAGCGCCTTTTAGTACGACGGTGAACCCGTGCGCGGCGTCGGAGATCCAGCCAAAGCCGGTCACGCCGGCGTCGATGGCCGACTGGATCTTTTCGCCAAAGCCCCCGCCCGCCCGGGCGGCCTCGTTGATCTTCTTCGCCACGCCGAGCAGCAGCGGCGCCATCTCCACCGCCAGCGCGTTGGAGATGCCCTCGTTGATCAGGGCGAAGCGGGCCATGGCGTCGTTGGCCATCTCGACTTGGCGGGCATCCACTTCGGAGAGGGCCAGGCCGTAGTCCTTGGCCTCGTCCGTCGCTGCGCGGATGGCGTCGCCGCCGTCACGCAGAAGGTTCACCAGCTCCGTATTGCGGATGCCCATGTCGCGCAGGATGTCGGCCGTCTCTGCGCCACTCAGCCCCAGGCTGCGCACGCGGTCGGCCATGACGGCGAAGCGCTCGTCGACGTCCATTCCCGCCAGCCTGCTGGCACTCAGGCCCAGCCGGTCGAGCGCGTCCTTGGCCGTTCCGGTGCCGGTCATGGCCTCGCCCAGGCGGGCGGACATGCGCTGCAGCGCCGAGTTCATCGTCTCCGTACTGACGCCGGCATCGTTCCCGGCCAGCTGCAGGCCGCGCAGCCCGCCGATCGTGCCGTCGAGCTGGCGTGCGAGCTTGGCCTGTGCGTCCACGGCCGCGAGGCCGGTGCGCGTCAGGCTTGTTCCGAGCGCAGCACCTGCGGCCGCCGCTGCGGCGGAAATCGCAGCAAGCCTTTTCGTGACGTCCGTGGCGTTGTTGCCAACCCGCCCGAGAATGCGCCCTGCCTCGGCAGCGCCTCTACGCGCCGCCGCCGTGTCCACGCCAACGCGAACAAGCAATGCTCCAACAGATGCCATGTCAGTTGTCCTCGAAAGCGGCGTAAAGGGCGGCGCAGTCGCGCTCGCTCAGGCGCCCGGCGTAGTCACGCTCGGGGTCGCGCGGGCGGCGGGCCTCCCACACCAGGTGAAACTCCTGCGGTGTCATGCGCCAGAACTCGCTGGGCGCTATGCCAAGGTGGCCGACCGCGACTTTGTAGTGCTCGGCCCAGGGGATGTCTTCGAGCGCTTCGGCCTCCCCGTCCGGGAGGCCGGCGCGTTTCCCACCGGCACCTCCGGCGTAAAGGCCGTGAGAACCACGCGCACCATCTGCTGCACGGCCGCGGCGTCCTGCGCGGCGTGCAGCTCGGTGTAGACGTCCTCCTCGTCGACGTCGGCGCCCGCGGCGTTGAGCAACGCTGCCAGCACGAAGGCGATCTGCGTCAACGGCGGCTCGCCGGACTGGATCCGCGAGGCCAGGCCGGCAATAGACACACGCTGCTCCACGCGCTGGATCAGCCGATAGGTGGGCGTGACGGTGTAGGCCTCGCCCTGCCAAGTCAGCTCGACCTCGCGGAAGATCGCGGCCATTACGGACCCGCGGCCGTGAAGGTGAACGCGCCGGTGCTGTGCAGCTCGCCGGAGAAGGTCACCGCGTCGTTGTAGGGCGCACCCAGCTCGATGCTGTTGAGCCGGAAGTTGCCGGCGATGATCGCGCCGGAGGGCAGCTCGATTTCGCAGGCGTCGATCAGCGCGGTGCCGGTGGCGGCGGCGGTGATCAGCGTGTCGTTGGACAGCAGGCCCTCGACGCTGGCGTCGATCTGCCGCTGGCCGGAGGCCTCGAGCAGCTCGCGAAACCCGGTCGAGTCGTCGTCGGTCACGTCGATCGGCTCGTTGTTGATGCTGATCGTCTTCGTACGCAAGCTGGCGATGACGGTGGAATCTTTCCGCACAATGAGGGTGCGGCCTACGGCCTTGGCCATGGTTTACTCCTGGTTGAGCAAGACACGGAAGCGCTGCACGCCGTGGCGGGTCAGCCCGTCCGGGTCCAGCAGGGAATCGGCAAATTCAAATTCGACGGTGACGACGTGCGCGCCATCGACCGCGAGCGCGTGCCGGTGCAGGGCGCCATAGATGGCGTCCTGGATCTGGTGGGTCTCGAGCCGGCCCCGGTAGCGCGACCACACGTGAATCGTCACGGTGTCGTCACTGCCCAGGCTGGTGTCGGTGTCCCATTCGGTGCCGTCGATCTCGCCGACCTGCACGTAGGGGAATGCGGCGTCCTGCGGGACGTGGTCGTAAACCGCGTCTGCCAGGGCGGACAGCGGCGCGTAGTTCGCCAGGCGCGCATACAGCGCCGTCTGCAGCGCGGCGCGGGTCACGTGGCCACCTCGCCCACGTCCACCTGCGAGGCGACGATGTGCAGGTACTCCTGCCGCCCCTCGACGGGCCAGACGGCCTCGAGCCGGTAGGCCTCGTCCTGGTAGACGATGCGCTTCGTGGTGTCGATGTCGTCAGCGTGGCGGGCGTGGATCTCGTGCGAGATGGGGCTGTCGCGGCGCATCGACTCCATGCGCTGCACGCCGGACACGGGCCGGATGCGACACCACAAGGGGCGCACCGCCTGCCAGGTGACGGTCGTGCCGCCGGCTCCGTCGGGCGTCTTGACCTGCTGTTGCAGCTCGGCCCGGTGACGCAGCGCGCCGGCATTGAGCGGAGGCGAGCGCAGGCTCATGTGCGCTTGTCCCGCTTGGCCATCTCGCGCTCAAACTGCGGCCACCAATTGCGGACGAATACTGCGCCGACCTTCCGCCGCCAGGCGATTATTGTGGGCAGGATGAAGGGCTTCGCTGGCTTGTTCTTGGTTCCGAACTCGACAAAGCGCCAGTAGAAAGCGTCATGGCGAGCTTCGCGCCCCATCGTTACTCTCACCCCGGCCTCTGCCCGATCGGGCGTGCCTCTCTCCCGACGGCTGCGCAGAGCTTTACTCAGCGTGCCTTCGTCGACAGGGGCCGCTGCACGGACGTCATCGCGAACTTCGCGAGCCACCTGAACGATGGCTCGGCGCGCGATATTTCGCGCTTCACGCGGCAAAACCTCCTTGAACGTTTCTTCGAGGTGCGCGAGCTGCGCCGCCAAATCCGCAGTCGCCCGCCGAAGCTCGGCCATCCCTGCGGCGTGAGAACCGCGCGCCCGGGCCATGCTCAGTCCTCCCGGAACAGCCGGTACGGCCACAGCAGCGACTCGAAGCCATGCGGGGTGGCCATGGCGCTGGTGCCGACGATCACGCTTTCGCGGTGCTCGTACAGGTGCGACAGCAGCAGGCGGATGGCCGCGACGATATCCGCCGGTTGCGCGCCGTCGGCGTAGCCGGCCGCGAACTCCACCTGGACGGCGCCGAGTTCATCGAACACGGCCGGCCAGCAGGTACCCGCGGCCGGCGCGACGCGGCCCGGCTCGGCATGCGTGTCAACCTGCAACTGCGCGCCAGTCAGCTCTTGCGTCTGCCCCGCGGCACTGGCGTAGAGCACGCGCTCGACGCTGACGACGGGCGCCACGGTCAGGCGCAGCGCGCCAGCCGGGAAGTCGTCGCGGACCAGCACCATGCTCTTGCGAACCAGGGCGCGCCGTGTGAAATGCTCGGCCTGGCGGCGGGCGGCGGTGATCAGCGACGTGATCAGGGTGTCCTGGTCGGTGCCATCCACGCGCAGGTGGATCTTCGCCGCGGCCAGGTCCAGCGGCTCGGCGCCGGTCTCGCTGACAACGCGCAGGGCGTTCACTGCGCGGCGGCCTTGGGCTTGGTGCGCGCGCTGGGGCGGGCCTTGAGCGGGACCAGACAGCCGGCCTTGAGCAGACGCCGGGCCTGCTCCTGCGAGTGCGGGGTGTATTCACCACGCTCCTGCAGCTTGCCGGTTTTGCAGTCCCGAAACGGGGCGCAGATGCGGTACTTCATGGGGAAAAGCGGGGGCGTTGCCGCCCCCGTTCCGTTACGGGTTGAAGCGGTTCTCGCCGCGCAGCAGCGTGGCGGCCACGTCGATCGCGTCGGTGGCGGACACCTGCACGGCCACGTGCGTGAAACCGTTGTTGGTGTCCATCTGCTCGACCAGGGTCTCGACGACGCTATCGCCGAACTCGGACTCGGCAACGTCGACCGTCACGGCCGTGCCGAGGTCCTTCTTGCCGGTGCCGGCGGCATCGGTGGCCTGCCGCAGTTGGACGGTGATGGTGGAATCACCGGCCGGGCCGGCGCCGGTGACCACGTGGGCGGCCACGCGCCGCGCGCCGGCGACCGGGACAAAGCCCGTCTCCTGGGCGGTGGTGACGTCCCGCAGGACGGCGCCGCGGCTCAGCCGCAGCATGTCTTGGATCTTCATCAGATTTTCCTCGATGGGATGGGCAAAGAGCGAGGGGCCGCGGTGGGGCGGCCCCTCAGTGCTCAGGCCGGGTCAGGCGGGGATCAGGCCGGAACGTCCAGGCCGACGAAGGGGCTGTAGGTCTGGCCGTCCTCGCCCTGCACGGGCGCGTTGAGCCAGGGCTGGCCGTCGACGTTCCAGAACGCCTTGATGACGGTCTTGTTCTGCTTGAAGTGCACGTGCTCACTGGCCGCCACGAACGGCCCGGAGCCGTCCTTGATCAGGTAGTGGCCGAAGTCGCACAGCAGCAGGTCACCCTTGGCGCCCTTGGCCGGGCCCCGCTCGACAAACTGGATGGGGTAGCCGAGCAGGGTTTCGGGTTCGCCCGGCACGGCATTGCCCTGCCAGATGAGGTGGCCCTGCGTGTCCTCCATTTGCCGCAGCACGCTCTTGAGGCGCTTGGACGCGACCCAGACGGGCGACATGGCCGAACCGATCAGCTCGTCGTCCATCTTGACCAGGTCGGCGAAGGTCACACTGTTGGCCGTGGCGCGGTTGATGGCCTTGAGCGCCGCGGCATTGACCACGCCCAAGGGCTTGGCCACGCCGTCGCCCTGCAGGAAGGCCTTGTCCTCAGCCGCGGTGATGGCGCCGCGCAGCAGCTGCTCGAGCAGCGCGTTGGCCGCCTGCCAGTTGCGCAGCAGCTTGTCGGTCACAACGATGTGGGCGGCCACCTCGTGCGGCTTGAGCCAGACCTCGCGCAGCCGGGCATCGGTTTCGGGCTTGGTGGCGCCCTCGCCGATCCACGACACCTCCACGCCGCCGTACATGTTCTCGGCGCTGGTCTGATCCAGGGCCGGCATCGTGACGGCGGTGTCCGGCGGGGAGCCGGCCGGGATCACGTTGGCGCGCGGCCGCACCACGGCAGCGGTGGGGTCGACCTGGCGCAGCCCGCCCAGGAACTGGGTGGGCACCGCGAAGCCGCCGGAGGCGCCGTCGGAGGTTTCCATCTCGGCATACAGCGACGCCAGGCGCTGGTCGTTCTGGTTGAACCGCACCGCGTTGACGAACTCGCCGAAGTTGGCGAATTCCGTGGGCACGCGGCCATCGCCAACGATCTGGCGGCGACCGGCGGCGGCGGCCGGCTGCACGCGGTCCAGCTCGGCTTCGCGCGACTCGTGCTCCTCCAGCGCCTCGAGGCGCTCGATCTTGCCGGTGAGGCTGTCGACATCCGCTTCCATGGCGGCGTAGCTCGACTGCTCCTCGGCGGTGAGGTCCCGGTCACCCTCGGCGGCTGCGTCCAGCAGGGCGCGCATGGCGGTGACCTTCGCTTTGCGCTTCTCGCGCAGCTCCTGAAGGGTCATGGGTTTGCTCCATGTGAGTGGCTGGCAGACAAAACGGCCCTACCCCCGCCAGCCGAAGCAGGCAGGGCCATATCGAAATCGGGGTGTGGCGCGGCGCTACTGCGCGATCAAGTCGAGCTTGCGGCGCGCCAAGTTGAGCCGCGGCGTGGCGGCGGTGTTACGCGGGGCCGGGCGGCGGCTGACGCCGAAGCGGGCCAGCGTTTCGTCGAGCGTGGCCACACGATCGGCCATGCCCTGGCGCACGGCCTGGTCGGCCAGCACCGTGCGGCCCTCACCGAAGCCGTTGCGCACCACGTCCTCGTCCACCGCGCGGTTGCGGGCGACGGCGGCGATGAACATGTCGTAGAAGGCGTCGACGGACTGCTGGATCGCCGCGCGGGCTTCGTCGGACAGCGGCGCGAAGGGGTTGCCCTCGACCTTGTACTTGCCGGCGCTGATCAGGGTTGGCGTGCGGCCCTCGGCCTCCAGCATCCGGCTGACGTCCTCGTGCACGGCGTAGACGCCGATGCTGCCGACCTCGCCCGAGGGCGTGACAACGATCTCGTCCGCCGAGCTGCCGACCAGGTAGCCGGCAGACGCGGCCAGGGTGCTGACCTGCAGCACGATGGGCTTGCCGCCGCGGGCGTCGTAGATCTCGCGGGACAGCTCCGGCGTCATATCGACGGAGCCGCCGGGCGTGTCGGCCTCGATCACCACGGCCTTGACCGACTCATCGGCCATGGCCTGGCGGAACTGCTGCTGGAACAGCTCCACGCTGGTGCCGCCGCTGATCGCACTGAACATATTCATGCGGTGCGACATGACGCCGTGCAGCGGCAGCACCGCTACCGCGCCCTCGCGCCGGGCCACGGCCTTTTCGCGGCTGGGGTGGATCCGCGCCGCCACTTCGTCCGGCGTGAACTTGCCGCCGGCAGCCTGGAAGCGCAGGAACTCCAACATTGCGCGAATCTTCTCCGGCTGCATCGCCCACAGCGTCTGCGACACGGCGGCCAGGATTCGGGGGTAGTTCATCGTGTGGTCCTCAAACAGTGGTGAGCCGCACCGCGCCGGGTGGCAGCGTCTGGCCGTTCATCAGGGCTTCGTAGCGGCCGTCGGGGCGCAGGCGCAGGATGCCCGGGGGTAGTTCGACTTCCCCGCCGCCCTCGCCCACCAGCGACGTGCCAACCGTGCCTCGCAGCGCCGCAAGCTGGGCCAGCACTTGAGCATCGCCCGCGGCGGCGCCAACCATCCCGGCGACGGCCCCAACGCGGCCGGAGGCATCGCTGGCGCCTTGGGCGACACCGGCAAGACCTCCAGTTCCGGCCAGCGCACCGCCAGCGTCGCTGTCGCCCGCGGATGACCCGACGAGGCCGGCCGCGCCTGCCAGCACGCCAGCGGCCGCAGATGAGCCGGCAGAACCGCCAACCATCGCGGCTGCGCCTGCAAGCACGCCCTGAGCGACTGCGGAGCCGGAGCCGGCTCCAACAATCCCGGCGGCGCCTGCAAGAGCGCCTTGGGGCGTCGATGTGCCTGCCGCGCTGCCGACGAGGCCTGCTGTGGCCTGCAGCCCCCCCGCTGCTACTGTTGCGCCTTGCGACGCTCCGCGTGTGCCCTTGGCCGATGCAGCAAGCGCATTGGCCGCCGCTGAGCCTGCCCCGCTGCCCTGCGTAGGGGCCACGGTTTCAATGCCAGGGGGCGGGACGATCAACTGCCACGGCTCAGTCCCAGAGGACATCCGATATGTCGCGTTCCCCGCAACCGTCGCGCCCAGCACGCCGGAGCTTTGCTCCAGAATCGAGTAGACGCCGACCATGATTGTCTCGTCTTCTTCCAGCAGAACTTCGGGCTGAGAGGACGAGAGCGAGTCGAAATCTACTGCCCCCCCCAGCACCGGACCATTCGCAGTGTTGGAGAGCCACGAAAACAGCAATGTCCGTGTGTATGCGGGCGCTGGCCCGACGCGGTACACGTAGTACCTGTTGCGCAACGCCAACGACCCGAGCGTGGCCGGCGAGGGCAGCGTGGCGGTGTGAACCATGCGCCACTGTCCGGGCGGGACTCGCCGCTTTGCCGTGTCGGTAGACCCCATTGAGGCGTCGTCGGCGGCTTGCGAGTTCCACGCCCACCCGTAGTCGTCGGTAACGAGGTTCTGGGCGCTGCGCGTGCTGTTGGGGTCAAGCGTAATGCTTGTGGTCCCGGCTGCACTCGGGTGCGCGGCGACAGTGTTGTTATTCCCGACAGAAATGGTTCGGAGTTGGTTTACGTCAGTGCCCCAGCCATCAGCCTGGGCCGTTTCTGTCAGACGAAACTCCTGCGCTGTCGTAATCGCCACGGATCAGTTGCCCGGCAGTTCTTCGGGCTTTTCCGCGTCAAACTCCAGGTCCACCTCGCGCTCGGCGGTAATCGTCCAGCCGTCCGCCCGGACCTGCGCCAACGCCTCGTCGTACTGCTCCTGTGTCGCCCCGTAGAATGTGATGCAGCGCATCAAATACGGCTTCGTCGGCACCGATCAGTCCTCCGTGACGCTGGTTGCCGTGCCAGTCGCCAGCCCTTCAAGGCGCGGGATGATGCCGTTTTGGATCAGGATGTCCGGGTCTGTCTCGCCGCTGTAGAGCAGCGTGCCGCCGCCGCTCGCGGCGGTGCCGATCCCGAAGTGCGTGACGGTCCCGCCCGTGCCGCCGGTCATCTTCGGGAAGTCCTCGTCCTCAACCAGCTCGACCTTGTTGCCCGTGACCTGGAGCCGTGCGGACGTGCGCGGAACGGCCACGCGGGCATAGCCGGTGTAGCTGATTTCGCTGCTGGTCTGGTCGCCGGCCTCGCCTGGATCAGCGGTATGCAGGCTGAGGTACAGACTGCCGACCGTCGCGGCGCCCTGCAAGCCGGAGGCGTCACCGATGTTCGGGATGTCCTCGTTGTTGAAGACGTGGCGCAGCAGCAGGTTCTCGAAGTCGTTGGATTTGCTCACGACAAGATCACCCCGCGGTCGGCCTCATAGGCGACCGCCGTGGCGGAAATCGCGCGGCCCACGTACTGCACGACGTTGCCTGTGGCGGATGGCGGCGTCACAACCACGCCGCCCGGGGTGGCGGCGCTGAGGTGATAAGCGGCGCCCGGGGTCAGCCCCGAGAGCGCGGTGTTCGTACCCTCAAAGTAGACGGTGGCATCTTGCCCCGATGTCACCGCGTCGAGTACGAAGCCGTCCGCTTCCTTGCCGGCGGCGGTGGCGTCGGCCTTGCGGACCTTGACGGTGCCAGCGTCGTCGAAGACGTTCACGAAGTCGCCCGAGGAGAGGTTCTCCGACGCCTCGATCTGGGCCAGGTCCTCACCGAAGCCGGTGGGCATCAGGCTGGCGTGCAGCCGGCCATCGGCGCCGGTTTGTACGATCTTGTTCGCGTCGGCAGCCCCGCTGCTGGTGACGAGGGCGACCAGGCGGCGTAGCCGTCCGGCGACGAGGTCGACGTAATTGCCCATGGGAGGCTCCTAGAGTGCGATGGATACGGGGGAAAGCAGGTTTACGTGCAGGGTGGTCGGGGTTTTCGCCACGGCGACCTGCAGCGATGTGCCAGTGGTTGGCGGCACTTGCGTCAGCGCGCCGTCGATGCCGAGCCATACCGGTTCCTCCGGCGCCCAGGCCCAACTGCTCTCTGCGAGGGACCCGAAGGTGACGACGCGAACGACCTCGCCGGCGGCTGCGGCATGTGTGGTGATGCCCAGCGCGGCATCAGCCGTGCCGTCATCCGCAGACGCATAGCGCAGGCCGTCCGGCGCGCTGTACACGACACGATGGCCACCGAGCGGCACTGCGGCGGGGCGCTCCAGCTCGACGTAACTTGGCGAGCTGGCGGCGTGCTCCTGGATCAGGGCCAGCACCTGCGCTTCGCTCAGCCCGCGGCCGCTGATGCCGCCGCCCGCGCCACGGCTTCCGCGCGGGCCGCGCAAGTCGACGAACTCGCCCCACTGCCCCGGCGCGAGCTCGAATGCGAGCGCGGTGCCGTTCCAGCGGTGCTTGGGCATGGGGCCCATGGGGCCGGCCGGTCCGCGCGGGCCGCGCTCGCCGGCTGGGCCACGCAGGTCCACGGCGCGCCCGAAGGTGCCGTCGGCATTGCGCAGCTGCAGCTTGTGGCCGCGCCACTGGTGGCTGATGCGGCTGGTGGGACGCTGCAGCGTGAGGCGCTTGGCGGTCTGGTCGGCCAGGCGGAGGGCCTGGTCGGCCACCTCCCGCGCCGCGGCTGTGTCTCCGGCGGTGGCGGGCAGGTCCTTCTGGATCTGCGCCACGGCGGCGACGAGGGGATCGACGCGGCGAATCTCGTGCGCCAACTCGCCGGCGAGGTCTTGCAGGCGCCGCGCGTGGCCGGCGTCGGAGTCGCGGGCCGCTGCAGCCAGGGCGAGGATCGTGTCGTTGACCTCGCCGCGAAGGTGCGTCAGCGCCGCGAGGGCCCGGGCAAAGTCACGGTCGGCGGCCGCATGAGCGTCGGCCGCCGCGTCCTGCCCCTTCGCCGCCTCCTCGCCGGCGGTGCGGCCGAGCTGCAGGGCCTCGCGCGCCACCGACTCGACCAGGGCCAGGGCTTCGCGCGACTGTGCAGCCAGCTGTGCGACAGCGCTGCGCGCGGCCTGCCCTTCGCGCATGGCGATGAGCGAGGCGGCGAGAAGGTCGTCGTCAGCCAACATCGGTCGGGCGCAGGGCGCTGGCCATGGCGCGGCGCAGTTGCTGCGTGGACTCGCGATCAGCCGCGGCGGGGTCGGGCTGGCCGACTTCCTGCCAGTTGGCCGGGGAGTGGAACACGTCGAGCCGGGGATCGGGGTCCAGGTCCTCCAGCTCGCGAATCTCGTTGGGGGTCAGTGCGCTGATCTCGCGCAGGGTCTTGTAGAAGCCGGCACGGCTGGCCATGTCGCCGCGCAGCAAGGCCTGCAGGGCGAACTTGACGAACAGGCCCTCGCGGCGCTCTTCCTCGGTGAAAAGCTTCCAGTTCAGCTCCTGCTCCCACTGGACGATCCAGGGGGTGAGCGTCCAGGTGACGAAGCCGATGAGCAGGTGTTCGATGCCGCTGCCCCAGCTGGTGGTCTTCTCGTGCGACTGCATGAGCACCAGCGGCACGCCGTACATGCGGGCGATTTCGGCGATCTGGAATTCGCGCGTGCTGAGGAACTGCGCGTCGTCGGGCGGGATGGTGGTCTGAACGAACTTCATCCCGGCTTCGAGAATCTTGACCCGGTGGGCGTTTTTGAGGCCGCCCTGGCTGTCGCTCAGGCTGTTCTGGATGTTTTTGGCGCCGCCCTCGGGCAGGGTGCCGGGAACTTCGATGAAGCCGCCGGACTTGGCGTCGTTGCCGAAGAACTTGCCGCCGAATTCTTCCGCGGCCAGCGCGAGGCCGAGGCCCTGCCGGTGCAGCCAAATGGGCGAATGGCCGATGTAGCCGCAGTGGCCCAGGTTGCGGATGTGCACGACGTTGCGGCCGGGGATGGGGATGGACTCGCCATCGACGACGGTGCGGTAGACGAGGCTGCCGTCGTCGCGCCGCTCGGGGCGGGTGCAATCGGCCATCAGCGGCCACAGCTCGGCGGCCTGGCCGCGGCCGTTGCGGGCGATCTCGGCGTAGCCGTTACCCCACAGCAGGCCGTGCGACTGGCACACCTGCTGCTGGCTGAACGGCGTCATGTGCGGGTTGGGCCGCATGCGCAGGGCGGTGGCCACGGGGTGGTCGGTGACAACCTGCCGGCCATCGTCGGTGCGGCGCCAGACGTGGATGGGCAGCTGCGCGATGGTGTCGGAGATGACGCTGACGGCGCGATACACGCCGGAGATGTTCAGCGCGGTGTGCTCGCTGACCGACGCGCCGGAGTGCGTTTTGCCGCCGCCCAACGCGCGGTGCAGCCAATTGTCGTGGCTGCTGAGCGAATGGGAAGGGCCAAACAGGCCGGCGAGGATGGCCATCAGCGGCTCAGGGCCACGGCGGCCACGATGGCGAAGGCGCCCGCGGCGATGGGGCCGGCCGGGGGGTACACCATCCACGCGCCGCCGGCCACGCCACACACGCCGGCGACATACAGCACATCGGACGCGACGCTGCGCCAGCGGGCTGCCTGCGGGCGGTTTTGGCTCATAGGTCGATCTCCATCAGCCCGCGGTGGGCAAACACTGCGAGGGGGTCGGTGGCTTCGGGCTCGGCCAGGGCGAGGCCCACAGCCATGGTGGCGGCGACGATGCCGTCGATTCGCCCTGTGGCTTTGCGCTTGGTGAACTTGCGGTTGCCGGCCGGGTCTTGCTCCAGCACGGCGCTGGCGGCGTTCCAGGTCAGCACGGGGTTGGTGTGGATGCGGATTTCGCCGTTGAGGATCAGGCCCTCGAAGGCATCGACGGCTGGCGCCATGTCCTTGAAGCCCTGGCCAAAGGGGAGCAGCGGCAGGTCAAAGCCCTCCTCCTCGAGCGCCCGGCGAAAGTCCTCGATGCGCCACCGGTCGTAGGCCAGGGCGCGCAGGTCGAAGACGCCCACGAGCGCCTGCAGCTCCTGCACCACATAGCGGTAATCCACGGACCGGCAGCTGGGCGCGTACATGTGGCCCTCGCGCACCCACTGGGCGTAAGGGGCACGGTCGGCCAGCTCGCGCTCGCGCAGGGTTTCGCCCGGCGTCCAGAAGCGGGCGAACAGGTCGCCGCCGCCGACATCGTCAGGCACGAACACCGCCAGGGATGTCAGGTCGCGGCGGCTGGAAAGGTCCAGGGCGCCGTAGCAGGGGCGGCCCCGCAGCGGCGCCTCGGCGGGCGGGACAAGCACAGCCCGCCAGGCCTCGCCGCTGATCCAGGCGTTGACGGCATCCGTCCACACGCAGAAATTCAGGCGCGCCACGATGTTTTGCTTGGCCGGCATGCCCTTGGCCTCGCGCACCTGCCGCTCGAGGTATTCCTCCTGGATGGACACGCCCAGGTTGGGGTTGGCCTTGACCCAGCAGCTGCGGTCGTTGAGCCAGTCGTCGCCATCGTCCAGGGCGCAGACATAGCCGAACCACTCGTCGTTTTCGACCTGGCCGGTAACGACCTTGCGCGAATACTCGTGGTGGTCGTAGCACACGGACCCACGATCCACGCCGCTGTTGGTGATGCCGATCATCAGGGGCTGCTCGCGGCCCTTGGTGCCCATCTGCAGCTTGTCCACAACCATCGCGTTCGGGTGCTCGTGGATCTCGTCGATGACGGCGCAGCTGGGCCGTTTGCCGTCCAGGCTGCGGCCCTCGGCGGACAACGGTCGGAAGAAGCTGCCGGTCTGCGGATCCGCGAGGTTGCGGTCGTGAATGATCAGGCGGCGCTTGAGCGCGGGGTTGTCCTCCGCGAAGCGCTTGGCGTCGCGGAACGGAATCACGGCCTGGTCGCGGGTTACCGCGGCGGTGTACACCTCGGCGCTGCGCTCGCCGTCCGCCAGGAACATGTACAGGCCAATGGCCGCGGCCAGCGGCGACTTGCCGTTGCCCTTGCCGATCTCGATGTACGCGATGCGGAAGCGACGCAGGCCGTCGGCGCGCTTCCAGCCAAACAGGCTGCCTACGACAAACGTCTGCCAGGGCTCCAGGTAGAAAGGTTGGCCAGCTGAGGCACCGTCGCCGAGCGTGAGCCGCGCGATGAAGGCATAGACCGCCAGCGCCGCCTTGGGATCCCAGCGCAGGCCGCGCGGATTCGCCGACTTGATGTCGTCAAGGTGCCGCTGACAGGCCGCGCGCACCCACGGCCCGGCTACGATCTTGCCGCGGACAACCTTGCGGGCGTAATCGGTCGCTGGGTCTGGGGTGCGCGGCCTACGCGGGCGCTTTGCCGCCGGCGCGCCGCGCGGCCGCGATTGGGTCATCTTCCGGGAACAGGCTGCCCTGTTTGGCGGCGGCGGCCACGCGCGAGCGGGCGCTCGGCGTCATGCCGAATTCGGTCAGGTACTTCAGCAGCTGCTCCTGGGCCCGGTTGGAAATCACCAGCCACTGGCTCAGCATCTGGTAGTCGTTCTTCGCCGCCACGACCAGGCCGGCGCCGGCGGCGTCTTTCGCTTCTGCCTCAGCGATCTTTTCCTCGGCCAGCTGCCAGCGGGAATACGCCTGGCAGTACATGGCCAGCGCGGCGCGGTCGATCGTGGTCAGCAGTCGGCAACGCTGCAGCTCGGGCGTGATCCGACCCCACTCTGCGCGAGCACGGGGGTCGAGGTGGTCCGGGCACTCGGGGATGGCATCGTCAGGCTGGACGGCCGCGGCCGGATCCAGTGCGCGCTTTCCCGGGTTGCCGTCGATGACCGACAGCCAGGCCGGCTTGGGTTTGCGTCCTCGAGACATGGCAGGGGTCCATTGAGTACCGGGGTGGGCTTGATACCCCCCACCCCAATTTCGCGGGCGTAAATTTGTGGGTACCCCGGCGGTCTACGGTGCTGGGGTTGTGAACTTTTGATGGGGCCTACCCCTGTGCGCGGGGCGGGCCGGCCAGCGGGGCTGTTGTGCTACCCGTGCCAGTGGTGGCCCGGGTCGAGCGGCACGCCATCCGCGCCGCAGCCAAGCGTGTGGCCCGCGTGTTCCTCGCGTTGCTTGGCCGCGCTGTGGCATGGCGCGCACAGGGGCTGCCAGTTGCTGGGAGCCCAGAACAACTTCATATCGCCACGATGAGGGCGCACGTGATCCACCACCGTGGCCGCCGTGGTGCGACCTGACCGCCGGCAGTAGATGCACAAGGGGTTGCTGGCCAGGAAGGCCTTGGCCGCCTTGCGCCAGCGACGGTCGTAGCCACGACGCGCCGCGCTGACGCGATCCTCGCGGCTACGCAAGGCAGGCCACCAACAAAAAAGCCCTCGACGCAGAGCGGAGGGCTTGGCTTCCTTGCGGGCACGGCGAGGCAGCCATCTGGCTGCCATACGCTCCGTGCTTGATCGCGGAGGGATTACGTTGTGGGGTCAGCTTATACAGCATGCCGTCAGCGCGTGCAACCCGCCCAGTGACGGGCGCCGCGACGGATCAGCGGGGCGGCCTGCGCCGCGGCCAAGCCGCCGACCTGGAGCACCACACGCGCGTGCAGCGCCGTCCACGAATCGCGGTGCATCTTGAGCCGGCGGCTGATGGCGCTATCCCGCCATTGCAGGACATAGCGCCACACCAGCACGGTGCGCAGCGACTGCGACGGCAGCGCGCAGATGGCCCGTTCGATCAGCTCGGCGTCCTGCATATCGATGGGCGCACCTGACCGGCGCACCTTTTCCTCGTCGGCCCGGGGCGGCACCCAGCGTTTCTCAGCACTGCCGCAGGTGTTCGCCGCACCGCCGATGCTACCGCCGGCCCAGCGGCCCCAGTTCTCCAAGCGCTCGTCCGTCTGCCGGTAATCCACATCGGCCACGAGGTCATCCAACTCGCGCGGCCGTAGCGCCTCGGCTGCTGTCATCTTGCTTCTCCCCTGTCACCACCTGTCACCACTTCCCGGCCACCTGGTGGTGACACCGAGAAGCCCGTCATATCTGGCCTGTCACTACTGTCACCACCGTCACCACCAAAACCCTCGCGCGCCCGCACAGGTGCAGGCGCACGCGCCCCTACGCGTGGGCGCGCGCATGAGCCACGCTGGTGACACCCGCCAAAACGGCGCTCAGCGCTGCGTTTTGGGGTGGTGCCACAGGTGGTGACAAGGTGGTGACAGGTGGTGACAGGTGGTGACACGGCGCGCCTAAGCCTCTGATTCCGCGCGCACGTAGTGCCAAACGCGCAGGCCGTCCATGCGCACCTGCTTGCGCTGCCAGCCCATGCGGGTCATCAGCTGGCCCACGCGCATCTGGTCCTGGCGGCTCTGCTTTTTGGTGTCCATGTCCAGGGCGCGGCGCAGGATCTCTGACACGGTGGTGCTGCGAATCCGCGCCGCAACCCCACTGGCGTAGCAGCTGTCCTCGCGCTTGCCCTGCAGCCATTTGTAGATGGACTCGGCCCACACATCCTCGAGGTAGCGCTCGTCCTGGTAGTCGCGCGCCAGGTCGGGCAGTTCGTGCCAGGACTCGCCCTGCTCGTACCGGTGCAGGGCCTCGGCCCACAGCTGGTCGCGCACGGCCACCACGGCCTCGATATCGACATCGGCCACGCTGATCGGCATGAACCGCCGGCCCCCGGTGGCATCGCGCTGCCAGTCGCTGTCGTTGCTGGTGCCGAAGAACACGCACTGGCGGGGGAAGGTCATGGGGTTGCGCGCATAGGGCGGCCGGAAGCGGTCTGTGGCCACGCTGACGCTGCGCTTGATGTGCGAGGTCTCCGACTTCGCAAAGCTGGCCATCTCGCTGATCTCGACCAGCCAGCGGCCCTGAATGAGCTGGTAAAAGTCTTTGTCCGTGGGGCTGGTGCCCACGTCCACGTACCAGGGCTCGCCAGCCAGGGCGACCGCCAGCGACGACTTGCGCGCGCCCTGCTGCCCTTCCAGCACCAGCATTAGGTCGGCCTTGCAGCCCGGGCGCATGATGCGCGCCACCGCGCTGATGAAAAAATTGCGCCCGAACGCCCGAGTCGCCTCGTCGTCGGCGGCATTGCAGTGGTCGGGGAAGAAGCTTTCCAGCCGCGTGGTGCCATCCCACTCCAGCCCCTGCAGGTACTCGCGCACCGGGTGGAATGCGTGGCGCTGGGCCACGGCCACAGCCGCTTCGTGCGCCGTGCCCGTGGCCACCTGCAGGCGGTAGGTGTCTTTGCGGCCAAACCACGCCGCGATCTGGATCTCGTCGGCGCCTTCCACCGGCCCGACCTTGCCCCCGTAGGGCGGCGGCCGGCGCTTCACCACCTGCTGGGCAAACGTATCCAGCGCCAGCACGCCCTGCCAGGCCGGGTGGTGCTCCAGCACCAGCATGATGTTGTGCACCATGGGCTTGAGGCCCTTGTCGCCGCGCACAAGCTCCTGTTCCCAGTCGCCCGCATCGCCGCCCTGCCCCCCGGCCCCGGCTGGCGCCAGCCCGGGGGTCGTTGGCTGCTGCGCGGCCAGTAGCTGCTCGCGCACGGCCTTCAGGCCCTCAGCGACGTGCAGGTCGTTGAAGTCCGTTTTGCCCGCCGGGTCGGCAAACCGAGGGAACACCGCCACCGCGTCAAACTTGGCCGCGGCGGCCAGCGCCTTCTCCCGCCCCGCATTCATGGGCAGGCCCGTGCGGCGGTTCAGCTTTTCGTGGTCATCGTCGCCGGCTATCAGGAAAACGCGCCCCGGGTACCGGCTGCGCCAGGCAGCCATAACCGCCGCAATGTTGCCCGCGTCCACGCACACCACATGCGGCCATTCGGTGGCCTGGTGCCCGCTGGCCGCCGTGGCGTAGCCTTCGCAGAACACCACGGGCACATCGTCGCGGACCTCGCCCACCAGGTGGAACGAGGCCTTTTTGCCCGGGCCCGACAGAAAGCGCTTGCTGCCATCGGGCTGCACGAACTGCAGCTGGGTCAGCGCACCGGCAATGTTGCGCAGCGGCATAACCACTACGCCACCCCGGCCGGCACCCAACCCGAAGGCCGAAACCCCCTTGCGTTGCAGGTAGGGCGAGCCCTGCGCCGGGGGCAGCTTGTCCCAGATCCCCGCGGCCTTCCCGGCCACCTCGCGCAGGCGCTGCTCGTCATCGGCGGCCTGCTCGTCGCGCAGCGCCTTGCGGGCCTGTTTGAGCCGCTCTTTGGCGGCGGGGTCCAGCGTCACGCCCTTCAAGCGGAACGGCTGCGCGTTGTTGTCAGTGCCCTGCCAGAAGCCGTAGGAACCAATCACCACCTGTTGGCCACTTTCCGGCATCTCGAACCACTTGGCGATGTACCAGCCGTTTTGCTTGCCCTTGGCAAAGCCCTCCACATCGCAGCGCTCGAACTTGCCGCTGATGCGGAATCGCTTGGAATCCACCAGCAACCCAGCGGCCTGCAGCTGGTGCAGCGCGTGCTCCACCGGCTCAGCCATGCCAACCCCCTGCGGCGTGTGCCGCCCCCCGGGCCCCCACTACGCCGGCGCCTGCCAGGCGTGGCACAGGTGCGCCACGGCGGGCCGCAGCACGTTGGGCCCGCGGGTGGTTTGCACCTTGCGCAGCCCCCGGGCACAGGCGCCAATGCCGGCCTCGGGGTTGTGCGGGTTGGCGGTGAAGTGGCGGCAGCCGCTGCAGGTGCGCTGCGTACCGGCCGACTGCTCCGTGATGCTGGGGTCGGCCACGCACTCGCTGCACAGCGTGTATTGCGGCCGGTCATTCCGGCAGGCGCAGCCCCAGCACCACGGGTGGCCACGCTGGCCGGCCGGTGTGCGCCGCGCGGCGGCGGCACTGCTGTTCAGACGCTCCTGCAGCTCGGCAGCGCGGTCAGCGGCATCCATCAGCGCACCGCCTCAAGGTGGCGCGGCGCCGTGGCCTTCTCGATGCGATCGGCCAGGCCCAGCAACTGCGCAGCGGTTTCCCGGCAGGCCATCAGGGCCTCGGGCGCCATATCCCGGTCTTCCGGGCCCAGCTGGCCGTCGGCCAGCATCTGGCTGACACGGTCGATCACATCGGCAGCCCGTGAACTCAGCGCCGCCAACCCGCGGAAGTCATCGGCCGGGCCGGGGGCCGGCGCCGCCCGGTCCACGCCCATGCAGCCCAGTCGCCACACCAGCTCGTGCCGGCAGTGGTCGCGGTAGGGCGCCGGCAGCGCCGTAACCCAGGCCTCCTCAATCTCAACCGGCATGTGCAGCCCTTCAGGGTCCATATAGCGCTGCACCGTTTTGCGCATGCGGGTGAGCAGCGCCGCGTATTCGCGGTGCGGCTGCTGAGTGCTGAGCGCCTCAAAGGCCAACCGCCGCGCATGCGTCGGCACCTGCCCGCAGTAGTTGGCCGCCAGAGCCTCGGCGAAGTCATCCAGCGTGAAGGGGGTTTCGTCCAGGGCGCGCTGCAGCCAGTAGCGCGGCACATCCTGCCGGCGCTGGTGCTCTGGTCCGCAACCGGACCTACCGCGCCGGCGCGAAAACGGCGAATCTGCAATCACAGGGACCACCTCGGGAGAACATCGGGGATGAACAACAAGGCGCACAAGGACGCGCGCCCACGGGAAGAAAATCGCCCGGCGCCAGGGAGAGCGCCGGGCGGGGGTACCACGCCAAAGCGTGGTGAGGAGACCCGGGTGGAGAGCCGAATACCGCGGCGGAGGTTTGAACGCCGCGCAGCGCGCTTGGGGTTACACGCCGGACCCGGGCCGAGAGGGACGCTGTTTGCAGTGGGCGACATGGTGGTTTTGTGGCTCCCCCAGGCGGTGCGGCAACCGTCAGGCCGCAGCGTTGTGTGGGTCAGCGGCAACGCGCTGTTGGCGCCGGCCAAGAAGGAACGCGCGGGTTTCTTCCAGCAGCTGGAACCTCAGACGGGACTGCTCGGCCTGGCTTCCACCGACCAGGCCCGCCAGTGCGGCCGCGTGATCCGTCTCGCCAGTGAACTCGGTTCGCGGCAAGCCGGAGGATTCCCACTTGCGCACGGCCTGATACGTCACGCCGCAGCTTTTGGCTACGGTCTGCAGGCCTTTTTCGGCGACGAGCGTGGTGAGAATCTTCATCCTGCCGCGAAAGGTAGTACATGCTGTCCTATGCCTGCAAGTACTGGTTATTCCCGTCGCTGGTGATAACTTTCGGTTATGGCAGTCAAAGCACCAGCAGAGGCGTTCTCCGAGCGTCTGAACCTCGTTCTCGACGAGTCCGGCGTCCCGCCCAAAGGAAGTGGCCGCCAGCTTGCTATCGCGAAGCGGTTCGACGTCTCGCAGAAAGGCGCGCGCCGATGGCTGGAGGGCGAGTCGTTCCCCGAGATGCACCGCGCCATTGCAATTGCCGGCGCCTATGACGTCTGCGTCGAGTGGCTTCTGACTGGCTCGGGCCCCAAGCACCCCGGCGCTCCAACGGATCCGGATAACCCGCTGAGCGACGTGGCGCGCCGATACAAATCCGCCGCGGTTGAGACACAAGTGCTGGTCGAGGTCGCCCTTGGCATGCGCCCTACGGTGACGTTGCCGGGCACATCGCTGACCACGCTACGGCAGCTGCTGGAAGGCGTGCGCAATGTCATCGCAAACCACACCGCCACTGCGTGATCTGCCTGCTGGAGCCGGACCACTACCTGGGGCCGATCCAGCGAGTTCCGCTCGGCGCGCACTTTGTGCACACCGCGCAAATCGATTTCGCGGGTGAGGTGCGCGAAGCCTATGTGAAGGTATACCCGCCGGGCTTCGGCGGGCTCATTGGCGAGGCCGTGGGCTACCTAGCGGCAGCACACGCCCAAGTGCCGTGCCCGCGGCGCGCGGCGGTGATGCAGATTCGCGCACGCGACATGGCCGGCCTGACCCTGCCCACTTGGGCGCTGCAAGCCGATGAGCCGCTGTGGGCCTGGTGCACCGAAGCCGTTCCGGGCCGGTCACTGCAGATGCTGGTTGCCGGCCCCGTCACGCCCTCGCAACTCTGGCTGAATGTGCTGCACAGCAAAAGCGGCGCGGCGCTGGCCTACCTGGACGAGTGGCTCGCGAACAAGGACCGCAACGAGGGCGCATTGGTACGCACGCCTGAAGGCACCTGGCACGCCATCGACTTCGGCGAGGCGTTTGGAGGGGCGCTGCTGTGGCCGGAGTTCGGCCCACAAGAGGCAGGCCGCGGGGAACTCTACAGGCAGGCCATGACGCTGCTGCCAGACCAGCATCGGGCCGCATTCCGCAGCCGCATTTGCGAGATGGGCGGGACGCTTGCGGGTTTCAGTGACACCCTGCAGCGGCCCATCTTGCACTTGGCGCGCTGCATCAACATCAAGCAGCACGCCACAGACCTGGCGCCTTTCCTGCGCGACCGTGAGGGCGCACAATGGGCCGCAGACCGCGCCAAACTGCTGCTCTAGGATGGAACACCTGCTCATCGAACCGGCACCCGCGCCGGCCGCGTTCCGTGGCCAGTGGCGCGCTATCGAGCTGGTTCCCAACGCGACGTCGCCACAGTCCTTTGTGGTCGGCTGCGTGGTGGAGAGAGGCTCCCGCGTCCAGGCGCACCGCATGCTTTGCGAGTTCGCCAAGTTCGAGTGCATCTACGGCAAAAGCGGCGTGGCATTGCTGCTGAGAGGCGCACTGGACGCGGCGCAGACGGCGCTTGACTCCGCAATCGAAGCTGGCACCAGCACGCCGGACTTGGAGAGGGTGCACCCCCTGTTGCGCCTAAGCGCATGGCGCGCCGCATCGGGCAGCAGTGCGACTGCCGTGGCCGACCGGGTGTACAGCACCATCGTGGCGATGGCGCCGGCGAAGAAGGACAAAGCCCGATTTGAGCCCATGCCGACGCCGACGGTGCGGGCGGCAGTGAACGAAATCCTGAAGGTTGCGATGGGTGTCGACTTTGCCAAAAGCATCGAGGAGGCGGGCCTTGTCCAGCACGAGGGCCACCAGCTCGGCATCAACATCCGCAATAGCCGGGTTGTAGGCAGCGTGGTCTCCGCCTGGTATGCGTCCGCCGACACCATCGAAACCCATCTGCTTCGGCACGCTAACGATATCGAGGCCGCGCGCGGCATCTGGGCCGCCGAGCGGGCCGGCATGTTTGTCATGCTTCCCAGCGACAAGACCCTGGGCGAGCATCTCGACAAGAAGACCATCAAAGAGGTCCACAGCCGAATCGACCACATCGACTGGGCGGCCACCAAGCGGAACTGGCGCTTGAGTGTGAGGGAAACACCCGAAGGCATCGCCGAAGACGTACTGGAATTCGTTTAGGTTACTTGTGGTTCTTGACACGTAAGAACCTGCGGTACTAGGCTCTGCGACGTCGCCTCTCATGAGGCTCACGGAGCAGGCCCATGCCGGCCCACACCCGCCGCACCGTTGTCCACCTGTCCGAGTTCCTGCGCCGCCCCGCCTCGGGCGCCGTGGATGCTGAGCGCGAGGCACAAGTTCAGCGCCTGAAGATCGCCAGCGAAAACGAGCAGCAAGCCCGCCGCGCGCGTGACCTGGCCACCTGGCGCCGCCGCTGGGCCGACCACCACCGCCCCGGCCCGGAGGCGGCGTGATGGGCGGCATCACGCCCCTGCCCGGGCTGCATGTGTCAATCGTTTCTGAGTTCCGCGTCGGAGATGAGCAGCTCGGCCCGCTTCTGTCGATCAGCCTGGGCCGCTATGGCAACATCGTCGCGCAGGCATACCCGATGGCAGATGGGAGCTTGCGTGCGCACAGCCCGATCAAGCAACTGCACAAGACGGATTACCGATCCTGCGGCGTCGATGCCGAGGTGATCTGCGCGCTGATGGGCTGGCGCTACATCCCACCCAAGCAGATGCGCGAGCGAATGGCGAAGGCGCGCGCCACCACCAAAGCGGTGGCTGCGTGATTTCAATGCGGAGAATTCAGCTCCTTAGCGGCGGCTGCATACACCAGCGCCGCCCTTTGCGCATCTGCCAGCGCGCGGTGCGCGCCCGCCTGATCAAGCCTCCCATCACGCGCCAAGTCACTGAGCCGGTAACTCCGCCGCTTGGGCCATGCCCGCCGCGCCATGTCCAGCGAACAGGAGAGCGGGTTGGTCGGCTTTGGAATCCCCGTCTTTTTGAACCCCACCCGCAGGAACGCCGCATCAAAGTCGGCGTTGTGGGCCACCAGCCGGCGGCCCCCGATGAAGTCGACAAAGCTGCGCAGCGCTTCGTCGAGCGGAACCCCGTCAGCGTCCACCATCTCCTGAGTGATGCCGGTCAGTCGCGTAATCTTGGCGGGGATCTGCCGACCCGGCCGCACCAGCGTGGAGAAGGTTGCGTGCCGCGACTTGTTGCGCTGAATCCGGATCGCGCCGATTTCAATGATCTCGTCGTGATCGGGCTTCAAGCCCGTCGTTTCCAAATCGAATACGACGAACTCCTTGGGCAGCATCCGCAGAGACCGCTCGCGCCGCGACTTCCAGTACATCGCCACAGCGATCAGCGCGACCAGCAGGAAAAGCCACTCCATATCCCCTCCGCGTTATTCGGCAACGCCACCGCGCATTGCCTTTATCAGCACCGGATGGTGCCGCGAGCCAACGCCCATCGCAAGCCACCCCATTGCCACCCGGCAATCGCCGCCGCTGACGCGACGGCGCTTTACCCCCAGAGGGAGTACCCATGACCACCAAAGTCCCTGAATTCCTGGGCGACCTCGACGGCGGCATCCTCGAGCAGAAGCTCGGCTCGGTGCTGTCGGACGTTGCCCGCGGCGTTGTTAACCACGGCAAGGCCGGCAAGGTCACGCTGGAGCTGAGCATGAGCCGCATTGGCGAATCCAGCCAGGTGCAGCTGAAGCACAAGCTCAGCTTTGCCAAGCCCACCCGCCGCGGCAAGGCCTCGGAGGAAGACACCACCGAAACGCCCATGCACGTCGCCAAGGACGGCGCGCTGACGCTGTACCCCGACACCCAGGCGGCCTTCGAGTTCAGCCAGGGCGACAAGGCCCAGCAGCCAGGGGAGCGCGCGTAATGGATGCCAGCGCCATCGCCAAGCTGCAAGAAACCCAGGCCGCCGCGGCCTTCGCCGCCGACCTGGAAGCCGGCCGCCCGGCCAGCGCCCTGCCAACCGAGTTCAAGGTGCATGACCTTGAGAAGTTCGCGCCGGAGCGGCGCCGGTTTCGCGGCAGCTACCACACCCACCTGGTCGACGCGTTTGCTCGCTACATCGCCAGCATCCGCGGCTTTGTCGATGCGCCGGTGTACATCAACGCCGAGCATGTCACCGCCGCGGCCTACCTCAACGCCGGCACCACCGAGAACCCGGGCCACTGCGATGACACGGCCTGGCTGAAGCTGCAGGCCACCGCCGCGTTTGCCGCCATCTGCAAGCTGGAAACCCACGGGCACCGGCTCGCCCAGCGCGAGGCCGCCGAGTGGATGGAAGACTGGCGCGAGCAGGTGACGGCCTTTGACGGCGAAGGCGACGAGCTGCCCACCAACCGCGCCATCGCCGCCATCCGGAAGCTGAAGATCGAGGCCAGCCGCGCCGCCGAGCACAGCGTCGACGACATGAAGACCAGCGCCAGCCTGCTCGAAAGCATCGAAGCCAAGAGCGAGCAGGGCCTGCCGCACCACCTGATCTTCACCTGCGAGCCCTACCACGGCCTGGCGCAGCGCGACTTCTACCTGCGCGTGGGCATCAGCAACAGCGACGCCGGCTGCACCGTGCTGCTGCGGCCCGTGAAGATGGAGCAGGCCCGCGAGGACATCGCGCGCGAGTTCAGCGAGCTGGTCAAAAATGCACTGCCCAGCACCTGCCAGGTGCTCATCGGCGTGTTCACGCCCTAAGCGGTGGCCACCACCACCGCAAACCCCCGCCTGCAGGCCGGCCGCCAACTGGCCGGCCTGCAGCGCGACTGGGTCAACCGCTGGCCGCGCCATTGGCCCGAGGCCAGCTACCCGGCCCGCCTGGGCTGGCAGGCCGGCGTTAACCGCGCCCTGGGCGCCGACGCGCTGCACACCAGCGAAGCGCCCGCCCACTCGCCCTACGACGAAGGCACCAGCGACCACGACGCCTGGCGCTGCTCCTGCATCGCCGGCGAAGCCTTCGCCCGCCAGCAGCTGAGCCAATGAGCTGCGCCACCGCCTGCCTGCTCATCGCCTGGGCCGCCGCCTTCGCCGGCTTCCTGGCCGGCTCCTGGTGCCGAGGCCTGAAGCAGGCCCGAACCGAAACCCTCACCGACGAGCGCCCGCAATGACCCTGTTCCGCATCGCCAAAGCCCTGGCCCGCCAGACCACCCGCCGGCGGCCCGAGCCCGACATCACCATTGGGCCCGGCCACGGCCAGCGGCCCGACTACTTGCGGCGCTGGTTTGTCATCCCGCGCAACCCGCTGTTCAACGTCTACCTGCACCACTTTGGGCGCAGCGATGACGACCGCGCGCTGCACGACCACCCCTGGGTCAGCCTCAGCATCCTGCTGCAGGGCGAATACACCGAACACCGCATCGCCGCGGGCGGCATCCACCAGCGCCGCGTGCACCGCGCCGGCGCCGTGATCTGGCGCGGCCTGGGCTACCCCCACCGCATTGAACTGCACGCCGGGCCGGTGCAAACGCTGTTCATCACCGGCCCGCGGGTGCGGCAATGGGGCTTCCACTGCCCCCAAGGCTGGCGCCATTGGCGCGAGTTCACCGACACCACGGGCCACAGCGTGGGGCGGGGCTGCGACTGATGGCCGCGCAGCACAACCGCAGGGCCGCCGCATGAACCGCATCGCCGCCATGCGCAACCGCCAGCCCACCGCGCTGCCCGCAGGCCTCACCGTCACCGACCGCCTCACCGGCCGCCAGGTGCAGCTAGAGCCCGGCCTGAAGGCCGAGACATACCACCACCGCCGCTATCGCGGCTGGTCCATCGCCAAATCCCGCCGCGCCCGCTGGCACAAGGCCCGCACCAACGCCCCCTGGCAGCCCGGCTGGCTCAGCGGCCGGATCTCCGAAGACCAGCGCCGGGCCAGGGGCGCGCTGGTGGGCGAACCCTGCGACGAGGAGCACAGCGCTGAGTCCACCGGCGGGCCGCGAAGCGGCTCGTCAGGTGCAACGGCGGGTTAGGTGGCGTCATGAAAAAACGGACAGACAGCTACCCAAAGAAGCCGCGAAAAGACTGCCGCCGCGCACGCGTGTGGGAGCGCTTCTATAGGGCGGTCGCCGATTGGTATCAGGAACGAGCAGACGGCCTTCCTGA
Organism: uncultured Ectothiorhodospiraceae bacterium; assembly: GCA_937141935.1. Classification (GTDB taxonomy): domain Bacteria; phylum Pseudomonadota; class Gammaproteobacteria; order Nevskiales; family Oceanococcaceae; genus MS8. The sequence goes on along the minus strand of CAKZQS010000013.1, from coordinate 14,581 downwards.
CTATCCGATGGCAGCGAGTTATGGGGCAAGAGAAGCTGCGCGCTTCAGGAATGCGGCTGACCAGCTGGCCGCCGGCACTCACGTAAACCAAACGACCGGAACATGGAAATGAACAGCCAGGCTCAGCGGGCCGCCGAAGGCGGGTCCGATGGAGCCGATTGTTCGGCGTCAGCCGAGAAGGAGTAAGGACATGAATGAAATGCTGACGGGGAAGCCTACGGTCACGCCCTTGCGTGAGATCAAGCTCGACGAGCTTTGGCATGAGGCCGAAACTCTTGGCCGCGTCGAAGTGGACCGCGATTGGGCAGACACCACATACGCGGTTGAAATCAAGTTCAGCCGCCCATCTGGAACGCGGATCATTGCCAAAGGTTCTCACTCGGATATTTGCGTGGCCGTTTCGCGGGCTATTGACGAAGCCCGCGAAATGGGCGCTGGTGTCGCGCTATGACGCCGAACAGCCCGGCTCAGCGGCCGGCCGCTGGCCAGGCCGTTGCACCCGATGGAGGCGAAAGTGAGTGAGCAATGGTACGACACGCAGATTGCCCCTGAATTGATGAAGCTCGCGAAGCGTTGCAAGGATCGGGGGGTGTCTTTTTTGGCGGTGGTTGAGTATGCCGAGGGTGAGCGAGGAACAATTGCCTTTATGAATAAAGACCCCAGCCTAGAAATGGTGATGATTCGCCACTGCGCGCAGACCGCCCCGAATATCGATGCGTACGTTATTAACGTGGGCCGCTACGCAAAAGAGTGCGGCATAGATACCGGGGCCAGCATTGTCATGCGGCGGATGACACCGAACAGCCAGGCTCAGCGGAGCCGCGAAGCGGCATCCGCTGTAGCCGATTGTTCTGAGGGAGCGAATGGAGGCAGTGCATGACCATTGCAGCCTATAGGGGCGTTTGCCCCGTCTGCCGGCACGACCACAGCCGGCTGGATGATGTAAGGCGGAAAGTCCGCGAGGTTCCCGGCTACTACGAGGGCGGCGTGAATCACGATCTGGCACGCGCGATCATCGCTCAGCGTGCCCAGCGCGCGATTCACGAACGGGCGCGGGAGGCTGTAACCGCATTGGTGCAGGCCGGCGACGAGCTATGCAAGGCGGCCCGAGACCTTCGGGAAATGCAACCAGCCGACCAAGGCGCGCTGCTGGCGGCCCGGATAGATCGCATAGCCAACGCGGAGCGCGGCATGGGGCAAGCGATGGCCTTGGTGCGGCGCGGCCTGCTGCCACAGAACGCTGGAGCTAACCGGCGATGACGGCGCGCAGCGACGGCAGCGTCCGCGTTCAGCGACCTGTTATGCGTCTTTGGGCCGACGCTTGGCGGCGCGGTTCAGGACTTCTCGCGCCCAGGTGCTTGTGGGCTTATCGCCAGCAGCCTGGTCCCACGCGGCCCGCTCCGAATCGGTGGCCCGAATCTGGAACGGGTGGCTGACGGTGCGTCGTTCGTCGGCTGGTTTCTTGGGTCTGGGCATTGGTGTTTGCGTAGGTACGTTTACCGTGCTATCGTGTACCTACATTAACACGCAAAAGAGTCAACGGCAATGAAGATCAACGGCAGCATTGCACGGAAGGGAAAAAACTACTGGATGTCTGATCGGACACGCCGCAGCTACACCGTCGAAACCTACACCGATGTAAGGGGTGCGCTTGCCGCCGCGAGGCGCTATGACGCGAAACTTCCGGACGCCGACTTTGGGCCGCCCAAGTGGATTCGGGTCGTTGTCCGCCATGAGGGCGGGCGGTACAGAATGACGCATAACAGCTAGAGCTAACCGGCATTTGCATAGCGCAGCGGCGCAAATGTCCGGCTCAGCGATTTGTTATGCCGCTGCTGAACGGAGAAAACATGAATATTCAGGCTTTGTTGGGCGGCATGAACGCACAGTGGCAACGCGAGCGCGCCGAAACGCAGATGACGCTCGGCAAACTGATTGCCGCGCTGGAAGCGATGGCGCCAACTGACATGGTGGCAAACCTCACCGGGGCGCACAGCTACCGGGGCTACTACAGCGACCTAGCCTTTGAGCGAGACGAAGGCCTGCGCGAGGCGAGCGGGCTGCTGGCCGACTGCAAAGCTGCAATGGGTCAGGTGTTCGAGGGCTACAAAGGCGGCGACTACATGATGGGCGCAATGACGCCGATGTGGATTGCTAGCTACGGTCGCTGCGGGCAGAAGCTAATGGCCGTGCACGCTGGCGGCGAGATTGAAACTGACGAAGATGACTGAGCGGCATAACAGCCAGGCTCAGCGGAGCCGCGAAGCGGCTTCCGATGAAGCCGATTGTTCGGCGTCAGCCGACGCCAAGGAGAACTAACCATGGAATTTCTGCTGCAAGACAGCCGCAGTTATGTCGGAAATGACGTGCTCTTTTGGGCGAAGGACCACAAGGGCTATACCACCGACGTGAGCAAGGCCCACGTTTTCACGAAAGAGGAAGCGGTAGCACAGCACCAATGTCGTGAAACAGATATTCCTTGGCCCAAGCAATACATCGAGGCCAGGACGCGCCCCGCTGTGGATTTCCAGATCATCGACCGGGAGCAGGCGCTACAGGGAACCGGAATCACCCTGCGAAAGCCGGAGCGCCGGAAACGCGAGCCCTTCCAATGTATCCACTGCGGTCGCTTCATGCGGGAGGAACAGCAGTACGAGCCCTGCCCCAATTGCGGCGGGGACAATATGCCATGACGCCGAACTTGAATTCGCTACCGGAAAGCGGGAAATAAAACGGAGGCCATATGCTCCAAACCGCCACCGCACCGCAATCGGCCGCTGTTACGCACCCACCGGCCAGCCAGCAACCCAAGCTGCTGGACCGGATGCGGGCCGAGATCCGCAAGAAGCACTACAGCCGTCGCACCGAGCAGGCCTACGTGCAATGGTGCCGGCGCTTCATCCTGCACCACGGCAAGCGGCACCCGGCCACCATGGGCGCGCCCGAGGTCGAGGCCTTCCTGTCGCACCTGGCCACCGCGCGGCACGTGGCCGCCAGCACCCAGAACCAGGCCTTGGCTGCGGTGCTGTTCCTCTACCGTGACGTGCTCGGCATCGAGCTACCGTGGCTGGATAACGTCACCCGCGCCAAGCGCCCCCAGCGCGTGCCTGTCGTGCTGTCCCGGGGCGAGGTGCAGCGCCTGCTGCGCAACGTCCAGGGCACCGAGGGGCTGATTATCCGGCTGCTCTACGGAACCGGCATGCGGCTGATGGAATCGCTTCGGCTGCGCGTCAAGGACGTGAATCTGGACCGCCACGAAATCACCATCCGCCACGGCAAGGGCGGCAAGGATCGCCGCGCGCCGCTGCCGGCCAGCCTTGAGGACGATTTACGCCGCCTGCTGGCCGAGCGCCGCCGCTGGCACGAGCGCGACGTGGCCACCGGCATGGCCGACGTATACCTGCCCGACGCCATCGCCCGCAAATACCCCCGCGCAGCACGCGAGATGGCCTGGCAGTGGGTCTTTGCCTCGCCCCGCTACAGCACCGACCCCGAGACCGGCGCCATCCGCCGCCACCACCTGGACAGCAAGCGCATTGGCCGCGCCATCAAGCGCGCGCTGGTCGCCGCCCGCATCGACAAACACGCCACCGCGCACACCCTGCGCCACAGCTTCGCCACCCACCTGCTCGAGGCCGGCTACGACATCCGCACCGTGCAGGATCTGCTGGGCCATAAGGACGTGGAGACCACCATGGTCTACACCCACGTGCTCAACCGCGGCGGGCGCGCCGTGGCCAGCCCGCTGGATAGCCTGGCGCACTGACCCATGCAGGCGCCGCTGCCCATGTCCCCCATCCTCTACGAAGAGGACCTGATGCGCGCCACCGGCTACCAGCGCCGGGCGGATCTGGAGCGGCACCTGCAAGATGCCCGCATCCCCTACCAGCGCGGCAAGGGCGGGCGCATATGGACCACCGTGCTTGCCACCCTGCAGCCACAGGGCGATGATCAGCGCCGGACGGAGACAGAGTTCTGATGCCCATGGGACGCCGCCGCCGGCCCGAGAATGATGGCCTGCCGCCGTACACCACATTCCGGCGCAACGAGTTCATCTACCGCGGCTACCGCGACGGCCAGCGCCTGCCCCAGGTGGTGCTGGTGCGCGGCACCCGCGAAGACACGCCGCTCAGCGACGTGTGGGCCGAGTGGGAGAAGATCACCGGCGAAACCGAGCAGCGCACGCTGCGCTGGCTGTGGCGCCAGTACAAAGGCAGCCGCCGCTGGCAGCGCCTGGCGCTGAGCACCCGCAAGGACTACGAAAAGCGCTTCGAGGCCATCGCCCGCACCCGCACCAAAGCGGGCGGCGAGTTCGGCGACGCCATCATCTACACCGTGACCGCGCGCACCATCCGCACCTATCTGGACCGCCGCGCCGAGAAGGCGCCCGTGGCCGCCAACCGCGAGCTGGCCCTGCTGCGCGTGCTGCTGGGCTACGCGCGCGAATATGGCTACCTGGCCGAGAACCCCGCCGCCGGCATCAAAGGCGAGCAGGAGGCCAGCCGCGAGCGGCTTGTGACCCCGGCCGAGTTCTGGGCCCTGCACGACCACGCACCCATCGAGGTGCAAATCGCCATGCGCCTGGCTGTGGGCCTGCGCCTGCGGGTCAGCGAAGTCCTTTCGCTGCGCTGGTCCGCCGTCGACCGTGACCGCAACGTCATCCGCGTGGTGCGCCGCAAGGGCAGCAAAACGCAGGATGTCACCATTACCAGCCTGCTGGCCGGCGCCCTCGATCTGGCGAAGCAGCAGCGAACCATGGGGCTGGAAATCGTGCAGATGACCGCTGGCGGCGCCTACCAGCGCAACAGCTTCAAGAACCGCTGGCAGCTCGCCTGGGAGAACCTGCGCGCCGCAGCGGCCACGGACCCGAACACCACCGTGCCCGAGCGCTTCACCTTCCACGACCTGAAAGCCGCCGGCGTCAGCTGGGCCGATGACCCCCGCGCCGCGTCCGGCCACAAGAGCGCGCGCATGACGGCCGTTTACGACCGGCGCATTCGCACCGTCGAAGGCACCGATTTTGAGCCGCGCAGCTGATTTTTTGCGCCAAATGGCGCAAAAACTTTGCGCCACGGGCAAGAAAAAGCCCGCGCGAGGCGGGCTAAGTCTTTGATATTGTTGGCTCCCGAGGACGGGCTCGAACCGCCGACCCGGTGATTAACAGTCACCTGCTCTACCAACTGAGCTACTCGGGAACGTGAAGCGCGCAGTATAGCATCGCTGGCCGCCGGAGCAACGCCCCAGCGGCCCCGAATCAGCCCAGAGCGCGGCCGAGCCGCTCGATGGCCTTGTCCAGATTTTCCTGGCTGGTGGCAAAGCTCAGGCGCATGTGGCCGGGCGTGCCAAAGGCCGACCCGGGCACCAGCGCCACCTCGGCCTCCTCCAGCAGTTTTTCGCCCAGTTCCACGTCGGTGGCGCAACCCAGCGCCTGCATTGCGCCGGAGAAGTTGGGGAAGGCGTAGAAGGTGCCGTCGGATTCCAGGCAGTCAACGCCCGGCAGCGCATTCAGGCCGGCCACCACCTTGTCGTGGCGCTCGCGGAAGGCCTTGACCATCTCGGCCACGCAGTCCTGGCTGGCATTCAGCGCCTCGACGGCGGCCGCCTGGGAAATCGCGCAGGGGCTGGAGGTGCTTTGCGACTGCACCTTGGCCATGGCCTTGATCAGCGGCGCGGGGCCGGCGGCGTAGCCGATGCGCCAGCCGGTCATTGAATAGGCCTTGGACACACCGTGCAGCACGATGGTGCGGTCCTTCAGATCCGGCGCGGCCATGACGATGTTGGCGAAGGGCTCGGCCGTCCACAGGATGGCCTCGTACATGTCGTCGGTGGCAATCAGGATGTCCGGGTGCTTGCGCAGCACCGCGGCCAGCGCCTCGAACTCGGCGCGGCTGTAGGCCTTGCCGGAGGGGTTGGAGGGGCTGTTCAGCACCAGCAGGCGGGTCTTCGGCGTGATGGCCGCCTCCAGCTGCTCGGGCGTGATCTTGAACGCCGCCTCCTGCGTGGTTTCGATAACGACCGGCGTGCCGTCGGCCACCAGCACCATGTCCGGGTAGCTCACCCAGTAGGGCGCCGGGATGATGACCTCGTCGCCGCTGTTCAGCAGCGCCTGGGCCATGTTGAAGAAGCTCTGCTTGCCACCGCAGCTGACCAGGATCTGCTCGGGGCTGTAGTCCAGGCCGTTGTCGCGGGAGAACTTGCCGATCACGGCCTGCTTCAGCGCCACGGTGCCGCCCACGGCGGTGTATTTGGTCTGGCCGGCGTCCATGGCCGCCTTGGCCGCCGCCTTGATGTGCTCGGGCGTGTCAAAATCGGGCTCCCCCGCGCCCAGCCCAATCACGTCGCGTCCCTGCGCGCGCAGCTCTGCGGCGCGGGCCGTTACGGCCAGGGTCGGCGAGGGTTTGATGCGGTTGACGCGGTCGGAAAGAGCAATGCTCACGGCGGCCTCTGCTGATGGAACTTTAGCCCCCCATTCTAAGGTCATAGCCGCCTGCCATGAACGACACCCCCGCCGCAGACCGCTTCCAGCTGGAGGCCGACTGGCCCCCGGCCGGTGACCAGCCCACCGCCATCGCCCGCCTCGCGGAGGGCCTGAACGACGGCCTGACCCACCAGACGCTGCTGGGCGTGACCGGCTCGGGCAAGACCTACACGATGGCCAACGTCATCGAGCAGCTGCAGCGCCCGGCGCTGATCATGGCGCCAAACAAGACGCTGGCCGCGCAGCTCTACGGCGAGTTCCGCGAGTTCTTCCCGCAGAACGCGGTGGAGTACTTCGTCAGCTACTACGACTACTACCAGCCGGAGGCCTACGTCCCCTCCTCCGACACCTTCATCGAAAAAGACAGCTCGGTAAACGACCACATCGAGCAGATGCGGCTGTCGGCCACCAAGTCGATCCTGACCCGGCGCGACACCATCATCGTGGCCACCGTGTCGGCGATTTATGGCCTGGGCGACCCGGAAAGCTATTTCCAGATGGTGCTGCACATCCGCAAGGGCGAGCGGCTGGCGCAACGCGAGTTGCTGGCGCAGCTGACCAGCCTGCAGTACACCCGCAACGACGTGGCCCTGGCGCGCGGCACCTTCCGGGTGCGCGGCGACGTCATCGACATCTTCCCGGCCGAAGCCGAGGCCGAGGCCGTGCGCGTGGAGCTGTTCGACGACGAGATCGACAGCATCGCCATTTTCGACCCGCTGACCGGCCAGATCCGCCGCCGCGTGCCGCGCTACACGATCTTCCCCAAGACGCACTACGTCTCCACCCGCCAGCGCCAGCAGGACATGCTGGAGAACATCAAGGTGGAGCTGCAGGAGCGCATTGCCTACTTCCAGAAGGAGGGCAAGCTGCTGGAGGCCCAGCGCATCGAGCAGCGCACCAACTTTGACCTGGAGATGATCCAGGAGCTGGGCTATTGCAACGGCATCGAGAACTACTCGCGCTACCTCTCCGGCCGGGCGCCCGGCGAGCCGCCGCCCTGCCTGATGGACTACCTGCCGCCTGACGCGATCTTTATCGCCGACGAATCGCACGTGACGATTCCGCAGATCGGCGCCATGTACAAGGGCGACCGCTCGCGCAAGACCACGCTGGTGCAGTACGGCTTTCGCCTGCCCTCCGCGCTGGACAACCGGCCGCTGAAGTTCGAGGAATTCGAACAGCTCACGGCGCAGACGGTGTTCGTGTCCGCCACCCCCGGGCCCTTCGAGCAGAACCACGCCGGCCAGGTGGTCGAACAGGTGGTGCGGCCCACCGGGCTGGTGGACCCGACGGTGGACGTGCGCCCGGTCAAGGGCCAGGTCGACGACCTGCTGGGCGAGATTCGCATCCGCGCCGACAAGGGCGAGCGCGTGCTGGTCACCACGCTGACCAAGCGCATGAGCGAGCAGCTCACCGACTACCTCAGCGAGAACGGGGTCAAGGTGCGCTACCTGCACTCGGACATCGACACCGTCGAGCGCGCCGAGATCATCCGCGACCTGCGCCTGGGCACCTTCGATGTCGTCGTCGGCATCAACCTGCTGCGCGAGGGTCTGGACATTCCCGAGGTGTCGCTGGTGGCGATCCTGGATGCCGACAAGGAGGGCTTTTTGCGCTCCGACCGCTCGCTGATCCAGACCATCGGCCGCGCCGCGCGCAACCTCAACGGCATGGCCATCCTGTACGCCGACGAAATCACCGGCTCCATGCGCCGGGCGCTGGACGAAACCGACCGCCGCCGGCAGAAGCAGATCGACTTCAACACCGAGCACGGCATTACGCCCAAGGGCATCGTCAAGGCCGTGCAGGATGTGATGCACGACGGCTACGAGGACGTGGAGGGCGAGCTGGCCGTGGCCGAGGAGGCCGCGCGCTACCAGACCATGCCGCCCGCCAAGCTGGCCAAGCTGCTCAAGTCGCTGGAGCGCGAGATGCTCAAGGCCGCGCAGAACCTCGACTTCGAGCAGGCCGCGGCCAAACGCGACGAGATTCACAAAATCCGCGAGCTGGCGCTGCATCGCGCTTAGATACAGGGGCCCGGGTCGCGGACGCGCCGCCCGAACCGGGCAGCGTGCCCTCGCCGCCACCCGGTGCTTGGCGTAGGCTGCGGCGCAGATCCCGCCGACCCCGCGCATGCGCACACTCGATTTCTACTTTGACTTCCTGTCGCCCTATGCCTACCTCGCGTGGCGGCAGGCCGGGGCCTTCTGCACAGCGCAGCGGCTGACGCTGCGGCCGCGCCCCATGGTCTTCATCATGGCGCTGCGCCACTGGGGCCACCTGGGTCCGGCGCAGATCCCGCCCAAGCGCGACTTCACTTTCAAGGACATCCAGCGCCGCGCCCGCGCCCGGGGCATCCCGCTGCGCATGCCGCCGATCCACCCCTTCAAGCCGATATTGCCGCTGCGCCTGGCGCTGCCCGAAGTGGCCGGTGCGCGGCAGATCGACGTGGTGGACTGCCTGTTCCGGGCCGCATGGAGCGAGGGCCGGGACATCGCCGACCCCGCGCAGGCCCAGGCGGCACTGCAGGCGCGCGGGCTGGATGCGCCGGCCCTGCTGCAAGCCGCCGACGGCGATGTGGCCCGCGCCGCGCTGAAGCAGGCCACCGCGGCGGCCATCGACGCCGGCGTGTTTGGCGTGCCGACGATGGTGGTTGAGGGCGAGGCCTTCTGGGGCGAGGACCAGTTTCCCTTTATCGCGGAGCACCTGGCCGGCAAGCACGAGCTGCAGGCGGCGCCGGGCCTGCACCCGCCGGCTTAAGCCCGACGGGCCTCGCTTGCCGCAAGCCCGTCCCGACTCATTGCCACAACGGCGGCAGGTAGGCCACGGCCAGACCCAGCGCCCCGACTCCGGCCGCGAAGTCGGTCCACAGGGTGGCGATGGCCAGCGCCCCGGCCCGCGCCGCGCCCAGCCGGCCCCGGCGCTGCGCCAGCGCAAGGCGCAGCTGCATCAGCGCCGCCAGCCCCAGGTGCAGCAGCGCAAACCCGGCCAGTACCAGCAGCGCGCCGGCGTAGGCGTGGCTGCTGCCGGCTGGCGCCTGCCGCAGCAGCAGCAACCAGGCCAGGGCCAGGGCCAGCAGGCCCGCGGCGGACAACAGCCGCCCACCGCGCCACGCCCAGCGCAGCCCGGCCGCCGCGCCAGCGGCGCCGGCCAGACCCAGGCCCAGACCCAAACCCAGCGCTGGCAACGAAGGGGCCAGCCACTGCGGCGGCGGCCAGTTCGGGGCCACCGTCCACAAAAAGGCATAGCCAAAGAGCAGTGCGGCGAAAAAGGTGGCGTCGGCCACGAGCAGAAAAGCCGAACCCCACCAGCCCGGCGGTCGCGCCAGGCTCTCGGACCGCGGCAGTGCCGTATCGCCCCCCACGGGCTGCGCGTCCTGCGCCACCGCGCGGGCCGGCCAGGCCCAGTGCCAAGCCAGCGCCACAACGCCGGACAGGCCCAGCGCAAGCAGCCACCACTGCTTGAGCAACACGCCGACGAAGGCGGCACCGGTCACGGCGGCCAGCGTGATGGGCAGCCGGCTGTTGCCGGGGTACACCACCAGCGCCTCCGGCCGGCCGTCGCCGGCCTGCACCAGCAGGGTTTCGCGGCGCCCCTCGCGCGGCTCGCCCAGGTAACCCTCGCCGCGCGCCAGCTGCAGCGGTAGCGCCGGGTTCGCGTGCAGCGGGTGCCGGCTGCCGACCTGCGGCAGGCTGGCGAAGTTGTAGGGGGGTGCCGGCGTCACCATGGCCCACTCGAGCCCGTCGGACTCCCAGGGGTTGCGCCGGGCGCGTGTGTTGATCAACGCGTGCAGCAGCACATCCACCAGCACCATCGCCAGGCCGATGGCCAGCACGAAGCCGCCGACTGAGGAGATCAGGTTGATCAGCGTCCAGCCACTGTCGGCATCGATGCTGGGGATCCGCCGGCGCTGGCCCAGCAGGCCGACCCAGTGCATGGCCAGAAAGGTGACGTGAAAGCCGATGAAGATCAGCGCGCAGGCCAGCTCGCCCACGCGAAAGAAGCGCCGCCGGCCGGTGAACAGCGGCAGCCAGTAATACAGCCCCGCCAGCAGCGGGAAAACGAAGCCGCCGAAGAGCACGTAGTGCAGGTGCGCGGTCACAAAGGCGGTGTCGTGCACCTGCCAGTCAAAGGGCACGATGGCGACCATCACCCCCGTCAACCCACCGATCACGAAGGTGCCAAAAAAGCCCAGCAGGTAAAGCATGGGCAACTGCAGCCCCGGCCGGCCCTTCCACAAGGTGCCGATCCAGGCGAAAACCTGCACGCCGGTGGGCAGCGCCACCAGCGTGGAGGCCGCGGAGAACAGCGCCAGGCCCAGCTCGGGCAAGCCGGTGGTGAACATGTGGTGCACCCACAAGCCAAAGCTCAGGAACGCCAGCGCCACCGCCGCGCCGACCACCCAGCCGTAGCCCAGCAAGGGCGTGCGCGCCATCACCGGCAGCACGGTCGAAACGACGCCGGCTGCGGGCAGAAAGATGATGTACACCTCGGGGTGCCCAAACATCCAGAACAGGTGCTGCCACAGCAGGCTGTCGCCGCCGGCGCCGGGGGTGAAGAAGGGCAAGCCCAGCGCACGCTCCAGCTCCAGCAGCACCGAGGCCAGGATCAGCGGCGGAAAGCCGGTCAGGATCATCAGGGCCGTCACCAGCGCGTACCAGGCGAAGACCGGCATCTGGGTCAGCCGCATGCCGGGCGCGCGGTACTTGAGCACCGACACGCAGATCTCCACGGCGGCCGCCAGCGCCGAGATCTCGACGAAGGTGACGCCGATCAGCCAGAAGTCGGTGTTGATCTCCGGCGCGAAGGCCGGCCCGGTCAGCGGCGGGTACATGAACCAGCCGCCCTGCGGCGCCAGCCCCGCCAGCAGCGCGAAGATCAGCATCCCCCCGCCGAAGACGTAGCACCAGTAGCCATAGGCGGTAAGCCGGGGGAAGGCCAGATCCCGGGTGCCGAGCATCTTCGGCAGCAGGTAGATCGCCAGCCCTTCGAAGGCCGGGATGGCGAACAGGAACATCATGATGGTCCCGTGCATCGTGAAGAACTGGCTGAAGGTGTCCGCGTCGACAAAGGCCGCCTGCGGCGAGGCCAGTTGCGCGCGAATCAGCATGGCCAGCAGGCCACCAATGGCGAAAAAGCAGAAGGCGGTGACCAGGAACATGCGCCCCAGGTCGCTGTGGTTCACCGTGCTGAATGGCCCCCGCCAGCCGGGCTCCGAGGCCCAGATCGCGGCGAGCCGCCGGTGCCGGCGCAGCGCCGTCATGGCCCCTCCCCGGCCAGGAAGGCCTGCCAGCCCGCGGCGTCATGGGCCAGGACCGTGAATCGGTGGTCGAGATAGCCGGGGCCGCTGAACTCGGCGCTTTGGCCGGCGTAACGGCCCGGCTGCGCCGCCTCGATGCGCAGCACCTTCACATGCCCCGGCGTGGCATCGAGCTTGCCGGCCAGCCGTGGCACCCAGAAGCTGTGCACCACGTCCGCGCTGCGAATGGCGACATCAACCGGCCGGCCAGCGGGGATGTGCAGCAGGTTCTCGCTGCTGTAGCCGGGCCGGTCCGCGTAGCGAAAGCGCCAGCTCCAGCGCCGCGCCTCCGCTTGCACCTGCACGACCTGCGCGCTGGCCGCGGGCTTGAGCTGGGCGCCCACCCACAGGCCGTAGGCAAACAGGGCCAGCAACACCGTCAGCGTGAAGGCCAGGCCCAGCCCCCCGACCCAGACCCGCAACAGGCGGGCCTCGTCCGCCTCGGGCGGCGGGCGCTGTCGGAAGGCGCCGGCCAGCAGTACCATCACCAGGGCAAATATCAGCACCGCCCCGCCCAACATCACCCACCACAGTTCGGCGATGGCGGCCGCGGCGGGGCCGGCCGGGTCCAGCGTGGACAAGGCCCCCGTACACCCGGCAAGCGCCATGGTGGTGCTCGCCAATCCCAGGTGCCGGAGCCCGAAGCGATGGTCGAAGAGCAACGCCAAGAGCAAAAGCAAACCCTGATCGACCCGGTCGAGCAAAAGCCGGGCTTCGACCAGACCGAATCCCAGGTCGCCATCCTGGGCCACCCGATCCACGCGATGAGTGTGGCCTTCCCCATTGCGCTGACCTTCGCCACCTTCGCGGCCGATCTGGGCTATTGGTACACCGGCGACCCCTTCTGGGCCCGCGCGGCGCTGTGGGCGGTGGGCGCGGGCTTCTGGCTCGGCATGCTGGCCGGGTTTTCGGGCACCGCCGAACTGCTGCTGGTGCCGGGCATCCGGGCACGGGCCGCGTCGTGGACGCACTTCATCATCGCCGTCACTCTGCTCTCTGTGCTGGGCGCCAATTGGGGGGCGCGGCTCTCCGGCTACGAAGCCGCCGTGCTGCCGCAGGGGCTGCTGCTGTCCACCCTGGCGGTCGTGCTGGTGGGCTTTACCGGTTGGCATGGCGGAAAGCTGGTCTTTGATCACCGCTTGGGGATCTCGAAGGGCAGCTGAGCCTGCCGCGGTTGTTGCAGCCATTCGGGCGGCGTCAGCCAGGCCAGCTGGGGCTTGGCCAGCACGAGCAGCAGGATCGCCAGCACCGGCAGCAACACAATGCCGCAGGGCAACCACGGCGGCGGCGGCCGATGCCGCCCCGGCAATTCCGCCACGCGCACCAGCAGCCGGCCGATCCAGGCATGCACGGCAACCAGCAGGGCCACGCAGCCCAGCTTCAGAAACAGCCAGGGGGCGTAGACCTCGCGCAGCAGGATCAGCCAGGTGCCGGCGATGATCGTGACCACGCCGGCCGGGGTGACGACCAGCGTGTAGCTCAGGTGCACGGCGTAACGCACCCGGCGATAGCCCACCGCCGAGTCGGTGTGCTCGTGCGAGGCCAGCATCACCGGCAGCACGAGCAGCCCGCCGCACCAGAGGCTGAGGGCGGCGATGTGCAAGGCCTTGAGCAGCGGGACCAGCGGCGCCAGCCACTCGATCACGGCGGCGCCCCCTGCAAGCGCGACCAGCCACGGCGGGCCACCACCACAGCCAGCACCGCATAGGGCACGCCGGCCGGCACCCACATCAACACTCCGCCCAGCTGCTGGTCGGCCAGCGGGGTCAGGCCCCAGGCCAAGGGAGCCACGGCGTGGGCCGCGTACAGCGGCGCGGGAGCGAAGGTCAGCAAGGCCCCCAGCAGGCCCATTTGCATGAAGGCGGCGACGACAAAGCCCAGGGCGTCGACCAGCGGCCGCTGCGGCGCCAGCACCGCACGCCAGAACCACAGCGCCGAGCCCAGCAAGGTCGCCTGCATCAACCAGTACAGGGCCACGTTGCGCAGGGCGGCGTCGTAGGCCGCGGGCAGGTGCCAGGCCCACAGCACCAGCGAGGACAGAACCAGCGGCAGCATGGGCCCCATGGTCGACCGCGCCGGGCGCATCTGCGCCAGCAGGGGGGCCACCACGACCACCAGCAGCAGGTGGTGCACCACGCGTGCCGAGAACAAGGCCGAGGACAGGGCGCACAGCGGCGACACAAAGGCCAGCAGCAACACCGCAAGCGCGGCCAGACCGCGCCGGTCCCGCCCCACGGCCAGGGCCATCAGGGCCAGACCCAGCAGCAGCAGCGGGTCCAGGTTCAGGCGCGTCCAAGCCTCCGCTGGCAGCGGTGCCGGCCCGCAATAAATCCGATTGAGGTCCTCGCCGAACAAACACCCTCCCAGGCTGCCATGCACAACGCACCCAAACCCGGCGGGTGGCAGTGCGACTCACGATCGTAGGGCAGTGCCGGGCCAGCGGTCCATCCGGCCCAACGGTGCTGGCAAAGCGGCTTGATGCGGTGGCTTGATGCGGCGACGGGCGCATGTATAATGCGCGGCTTGCTACAGCAGGCGCGTAGCTCAGTTGGTTAGAGCACCACCTTGACATGGTGGGGGTCGTTGGTTCGAGTCCAATCGCGCCTACCAAGAACACTAAAGAACCCGCCGAATGGCGGGTTTTTTGTGTCCGCGCCAATGGCCAACGGGACTCTCACCAACGACTGCGTCGTTGGCTCACTCGGGCCGTCCTGGCCCTCGCCCTTACGGGTCCGCGCCTCACGGCGCGGCTGCGAATCGGCCTTCCGTGGCCGATTCGGCGAGTCCAATCGCGCCTACCAAGA
>CAKZQS010000012.1 GCA_937141935.1 uncultured Ectothiorhodospiraceae bacterium | reverse complement strand
ACGAGACCGATGAGGTGCATGACGACGCCGAGGAGGCGCTCGATGCCCAGATGGGCCGCAACCTCATCACCCCGAAGGGCCTGGAGGCGCTGCGGGCGGAGCTGAAGCAGCTGCGCTCCGTGGAGCGGCCGAAGGTCGTGGAGGTCGTGTCCTGGGCGGCCGGCAACGGCGACCGGGCATCGACGGGGCAGGCGCTTGCCCGGTCGATCGCGGCGCGGCCGGCGGGCGCGGCGCGCCTGCGTTTCGGCGTGGTCCATCCCTTTTCCGGGCACGCCTATGAACTGCGCTACTGGCTCGCCGCTTCGGGCATCCACCCTGATCGCGACGTGGAAATCACCGTGCTGCCGCCACCATTGATGGCAGACGCGCTGAAGGCCGACCGGCTTGACGGCTATTGTGTCGGCGAACCGTGGAATACGGCCGCCGCGCTTGCGGGTACCGGGCGGATTGTCACCACCAAGGCGGCGATCTGGCCAGGCAGCCCGGAAAAGGTGCTGGGCGTGACCCGCAAGTGGGCGGACGCCAATGGCGACACGCTGGCGGCGCTCATCCGGGCGCTGGCGAAGGCCGCGATCTGGTGCGGCGATGCGACCAACCATGCGGATCTTGCCGTGCTCCTGAGCGGGCCGGACTATCTCGACTGCCCGGCCGAATGGTGCCGGCCGGCGCTGAGCGGGCTTATCGCCCTGTCGCGCGATGCCGCGCTCGCGGTGCCTGACTTCCTTTCCTTCACCGCGCCCGGCGCGCTGCAGCCCTCCACCGATCACGCGCTGTGGTTCTACAGCCAGATGCTGCGCTGGGGGCAGGTGCAGCACGACCCGGCGCGCGAGGCGATTGCCCGCGAGACATACCGCCCCGATCTCTTCGCTGCCGCCATGCCAAAGACCGGAAAGCCGAGCGCGGGCGCCCGCCCTGGCCAGGCGGGACCGCCGCAGCGCTTCTATGACGGGGTCGAGTTCACCCCGCAGTACATTGCCGGCTACGTCGCCGGTTTCCCGATCCGCGCCTGACGCCTGCTCGTGTGAAATACAGCTGCCTTGTTTTGTGCATTGCACAAGGATTGGTCAGATGCCCTGTCGCTTTGCCCTGCCTTTTGGCGCTGCGCTGGCCGTCGTGCACCGGAGCTGTTCCGAAAATTCAATTGAATCAATCCTGCGGACATTTTTCGCCAGTTGGCATGTCTCCTGCATTGAAGTAGGCGGGCCGAAGATGGCCACGACATAACGCGTCCAAGGACGGACGCTTCGGCAAAGCCGCCGTTGAGATCTGCCAGCGCCCTCCCGCGCCGGTGTCTCGACGGCGGCTTTTTTATTGGTGACGCGGGCAGGCCTGGGGCGTGCCGCGCGCAGGAGGGAGAACAGTCGTGATCCAGATCCCGCTTTCCATCACGCGAACGACGATGGCCGGGCTTTTCGGCCTCGCGATCATGGCGGCGACGCCGCTTGGCGCGCAGGCCCAGACCTTGCTGCCGGAGAAGGACGAGCTGAAATTCGGCTTCATCAAGCTGACCGACATGGCGCCGCTGGCGATCGCCTACGAGAAGGGCTTCTTCGAGGACGAGGGCCTGTTCGTGACGCTGGAGCCGCAGGCCAACTGGAAGGTGCTGCTCGACCGGGTGATCACCGGTGAGCTCGACGGCGCCCACATGCTGGCCGGCCAGCCGCTGGCCGCCACCATCGGCTTCGGCACCAAGGCGCACATCATCACCGCCTTCAGCATGGACCTGAACGGCAACGGCATCACCGTCGCCAATTCGGTTTGGGAGGAGATGAAGAAAAACATCGAGCACCGCGACGGCAAGCCGGTGCATCCGATCAGCGCCAGTGCCCTGAAACCGGTGGTGAAGGCGTACCGGGATCGCGGTGAGCGTTTCAAGATGGGCATGGTGTTCCCGGTCTCCACGCACAACTACGAGCTGCGCTACTGGCTTGCCGCCGGCGGCATCCACCCCGGCTACTACGCGCCCCATAAAGGCGATACCTCCGGCCAGCTCCAGGCCGAAGCGCTGCTGTCGGTGACGCCGCCGCCACAGATGCCCGCCACCCTGGAGGCCGGCACCATCCACGGCTACTGCGTCGGCGAACCCTGGAACCAGCAGGCGGTGTTCAAAGGCGTGGGCGTGCCGGTGATCACCGATTACGAAATCTGGAAAAACAATCCGGAAAAAGTGTTCGGCGTCAGCGAAGCCTGGGCGGAGAAATACCCCAACACCCACGCCCGCGTGGTCAAGGCGTTGATCCGCGCGGCCAAGTGGCTGGACGAGAACGACAACGCCAACCGCCCCGAGGCGGTGAAGATTCTCGCCAAAAGCGAATACGTGGGCGCCGACGAAGCGGTCATCGCCAACTCCATGACCGGCACCTTCGAATACGAGAAGGGCGACGAAAGGCCGATCCCGGATTTCAACGTTTTCTTCCGCCACAACGCCACCTATCCCTACTACTCCGACGCCATCTGGTACCTCACCCAGATGCGCCGCTGGGGCCAGATCGCCGAGCAGAAGAGCGACGACTGGTACATGGAGACCGCCCGCGACGTGTACCGCCCGGATGTCTACGCACTGGCGGCCAGGGCGCTGATCCAGGAAGGAAAGATGAAAGCCTCGGACTTCCCGGACTTCGACAGCGAGGACGGCTTCAAGCCGCCGCAGTCCGAGTTCATCGACGGCGTGACCTACGACGGCCGCGAGCCCAACGCCTACCTGAAGCAGTTCGACATCGGCCTGAAAGGCGACCAGCGCCTTTAACGCACCGGTAAAAGAGGGTGATGAAATGATTTCGATCAGCCAGCAAACCTGGTTACAACCGTGGATCAAGCTAGCGCGCGGCGAACGGCCGTCGGAGCAGTTGCGCGCCCTGGCTAAAACCCTGCTGGTGCCGCTGGCCGGCATCGCCGCCTTCCTGCTGTTGTGGGCCGTGGCGGCGGGGCAGATCAAGTTGGAATCGCTGCGCGGCTGGATGACGCTGCCCTACATCGCCAAGGTGTATGGCGTACCCGAATCGCGCTTGCGCGAAACCCTGGGCTTGCCTCCCACCGGGGATGAGGACCGCAGTCTGCGCAGCTGGCTGGATCTTCAGGGCATCGACCCCGTGTCGGGGCGTGCCCGCATCGAGGCGCTCATCCTGGCCGAAACCATCCGACGCGAGGCGCCGGGTGACTGAAGTCAGCGAGTGGCTGCTCACGGCCCTGCTCAACCACGGCAATGCATTGCTGGGGGGCACGCTGTTTCTCGCTGCGTTCGGCGTTCCGCTGCCTGCCACCATGATGCTGATGGCCGCCGGTGCCTTCACCCGCCAGGGCGTATTGCCGCTTGAAGGCGCTCTGCTGTCGGCCTGCGTGGGTGCCATGGCTGGCGACGGCTGCAGCTACCTGCTTGGGCGAACCAGTATGAAACGGGTGCCACGAAGCGTCACCGGTTCTCAGGGTTGGCAGCATGCGGCAGCACTGTTTTCCGTCTGGGGTGGTTGGGGTGTTTTTGTCAGCCGCTTCCTGCTCACACCGGTGGCGCTTCCGGTCAATCTGCTGGCGGGGTCGACCGGCTATCCCTGGCCGCGTTTCATGTCGGCGGTCGTGGCTGGCGAAGCGATCTGGGTCGTCCTGTTTGGCGGCCTCGGGCACCTGTTTGCGCACCAGTGGGAAGAACTGAGTCAACTCGCCGGTGATGCAGTGGGGCTTTTGATGGGCGCTGTTCTGGTGTTGGGCGGCATCTGGGCGCTCGTGTCCAGTCGCCGTCGCCGACCTGGCGCAGGCCGTTGATGTCCACCTGGCTCACGCGCCTGCCGTGCGCGCCTGTTGCACGATGCTCGCCGCATCGACCCGGAAGAACGCGCGCAGCGCGGCGCGTGTGTCGCTGCGGCCGAAGCCGTCAGTCCCCAGCGTGAGGTAGCGCCGGCCTTCGGGCACGAAGGCGCGCACGCTCTCGGGCACGGCGCGCACGTAGTCGGTCGCGGCGATCCCCGGCGCCGTGCTGCCGGCAAGCAGCTGCGTGATGTGCGCGGCATCGGGATGCGCGAAACCGTCGCGCGCGAGTTCGCTCCAGCTGGTGACGCTGATCACGTCAACGCCGAAGCCCTCGTCGGCCAGTGTCTGAGCGGCCTTGATCACTTCGGTCAGGATCGCGCCCGAGCCGAGCAGCGTGGCGCGCCGTGTCGCTCCCTGTGATCCGTACTGTCCGAAGCGGTAGCCACCCTTGAGCACACCCGCAGCCGCGCCCTCGGGCAGGTCGGGGTTGGCGTAGTTCTCGTTCATCAGCGTGACGTAATAGAACACGTCCTGCTGCTCGACCAGCATCTCGCGCATGCCCGCGTCGACGATCACCGCGAGCTCCCCGGCGAAGGCCGGGTCCCAGGCCTTGCAGTTGGGGAT
>CAKZQS010000011.1 GCA_937141935.1 uncultured Ectothiorhodospiraceae bacterium | reverse complement strand
ACCCCGCCTGGCCGGGCGGCCGGGCGGCCGGCGCGGATGAACCGCTGGCGGACTTTGTGGCCGCCTGCGCCCACCGCCCCCGGGTCCAGGTCGACGCGCAGGACCTGGCCCGTCTGCGCCACTGGGTGCGGCGATGCTGAGCGGGCTCGCGTCGCTGCATTTCGCCTGGCCGGCGCTGGCGCTGCTGGCGCCGCTGCCCTGGCTGCTGCGCCGGCTGCTGCCGCCGCAGTCCACGCCCTACGCGCTGCCGCTGCCGGGTGTGCCGCTGGAGGCCGCGCAGGGGCGCCCGAGCGCGGGCGGTCGGCTGCCCTGGCCGCTGGTGCTCGTGTGGCTGGCGCTGCTGCTGGCCGCGATGCGGCCGCAGCTGCCCGGCGAGGCCATCGCCCTGCCCGCCGAGGGCCGCGACCTGCTGCTCGCCGTCGACATCTCCGGCTCGATGAACGAGCAGGATGTGCTCTGGCAGGGCCAGGTGCGCAGCCGGCTGCAGGTGGTGCAGGCGGCGGCCGGCGCCTTCCTGGAGCGCCGCCGCGGCGACCGCATCGCGTTGGTGCTGTTCGGCGAAAGCGCCTACCTGTACACGCCCCTGTCTCTGGACACCGCCACCGCCGCCGAGATGCTGCGCGAGGTCGAGGTGGGCCTGGCCGGGCAAAAGACGGCCATCGGCGATGCGCTGGCCATCGGCCTGGAGCACCTTCTCGACAACAGCGCGGCGCGCGAGCGCGTCATCATCCTGCTGACCGACGGCGAGAACAACGCCGGGGCCATCGCGCCGCTGAAGGCCGCCGAGTTGGCCGCCGACGCACAGATCCGCATTCACACCATCGGCCTGGCCGGCGAGGCGCGCGGGCGCGGGCTGCTCGGGCGGCTGGGCGGCAGCGGCGTCGACCGCGAGCTGCTGGACCGGCTGGCCCAGCGCAGCGGCGGGCAAAGCTTCGTCGCCCGCGGCGGCGACTCACTGCGCCGAGTGTATGAGGAGCTGGACCGCATCGAACCCGAACCGGTGGCCGAAGAGACCCGGCTGCCGCCGCGGGCGCTGTACTGGCTGCCGCTGCTCTGCGCGCTGCTCGCGGCCCTGCCGCTGCTGAGGCGCTAGATGTTCGCCGAGCTGACCTGGCTGCGCCCCGCCGCCCTGCTGCTGCTGCTGCCCCTGCCGCTGCTGTACGCCGCGCTGCAGCGTGGCAGCGTCGCGCGCAACCCCTGGGCCGCGCATATCGACGCCGGCCTCTTGCCTGCGCTGTGGCCGCGGGCCGCACAGCGCCGGGGACTGTGGCCGCCGCGCCCGCGCGCCCTTCTTGGATCCGCGCTGTGGCTGCTGGCCACGCTGGCGCTTGCTGGCCCCAGTTGGCGCAGCCTGCCGGTACCGACCCAGCAGGCCGGCGCGCAGAGCGTCATCGCCTTTGGCCTGTCCGATTCGATGCGCGCCGCCGACCTGAGCCCCGACCGCCTGACCCGCGCCCGGATCGCCCTGGACGAGTGGCTGGCGCTGCAGCAGCAACGCCCGGTGGGCCTGGTGGCGTACGCGGGCAGCGCCTATCGGGTCAGCCCGCTGACCCGGGACCGCGAGACCCTCAGCCATATGCTGCACGCCCTGCGCCCGGATGTGATGCCAACCCGCGGGCACAACATCGCGGCAGCGCTCGCGGAAGCCCGCGGCCTTTTTGACGACGCGGCGGGCGGCACCCAACGCAGCGTGCTGCTGCTGAGCGACGGCCCGGTGGATGCCGCGGCGATGGAGGCCGCCCGGGCACTGGCCCGCGCCGGCATCCGGCTGCAGGTGCTCAGCGTGGGCACCACCAGCGGCGCCCCCGTGCCGCTGGACGATGGCCGCTTCGCCACCGACGCACGCGGCAAGCTGCAACTGGCCGCGGTGGACCACGAGGCACATCGGGCGCTGGCTAGCGCCGGCGCCGGCGACTGGCAGCGGGCCCAGGGCTTTGACGCCCAGGCCTGGGCCGCCCCGGCGCAGACCGCCGGCCAGGGCACACCATCCGGTGGCGAGGGCGAGGCCCTGGCGCCGGTGGACGAGGGCTATTGGCTGCTGCTGCCCTTGTTGCTGGCGGCCGCGCTGGCCTTTCGCCGCGGCGTGCTGGCCGCCTGGGTCGCGGCACTGCTGCCGGCCTTGCTGCTCGCCAGCGTCGTGCGGAGCACGCCGGCCTGGGCCGACGCGCCGGAGCTGCCGGACATACCGACCCCCGATACCGCCGCGACCGAGCCGGCCACGGCGGCGACCATGGAAGTGGACGCGGAAGCGGCCGGCCCGCGCCTGCCGGCCTGGCTGCTGAACACGCCCCAACGCGCGCTGCGCCGCTGGCGCGATGCGCCCTCGCTGGACCGCGCGGCGCAGATTCCGGACCCGGCCTGGCGCGCGGCGGCGGCACTGCAGTCGCCGCCGGAGGACGGCGCCGACGCGCTGGCCGAGGAGGCGCTGACCGGCCAGGCGGGCATTGCGGCCGAATACAACCGCGCGCTGGCGCAGGCCCGCCAGGGCAAGCTGGACGAGGCCATCGCGGGCTTTGAATCGGTGCTGGAACAGGACCCCGAGATCGGGCGCGCCCGCGACAACCTGGCGCTGCTGCGCGAGTTGCGCGAGCAGCAACGCCAGCAACAGCAGCAGGCCGGGGACGGCGACAGCGAGGGCGAGCCCCAGCAGGGCGAGAAGGAACAGCAAAGCGGCCGTGGCGATAGCGGCGAGCAACAGGCCGGCGAGGACGCGGCGCCGCAGCCGGGGGAGCAGGACGCCGGCGAATCCTCCAGCGCCGATGCCGGCGAGGCGCCGCCGCAGGAGCCCACGCCCGCCGACAGCACAGCCGAGGCGGAGTCCGCCGCCGACGGCGAGCCGGCTGAGCCCTCCGAGAGCGCGGAGGAACCCGACCCCGCCGGCGCCGCCGCGAAAGCGGAGGCGGCGCAGGCCGAGGCCGGCAGCCTGACCCAGGCCGAAGAGGAGGAGGCGGAGCGCGCGCTGCGCCAGTGGCTGCGCCGGGTCGATTCCGACCCCGCCACCCTGCTGCGCGAACGCTTTCGCCAACTAGAGATCGAACGCCGCCAGGAGGCGCAACGCTGATGCTCGTCCGTCCCGCCCACCCCCGTCTCCGCGGCGTCAGCGGCGTGCAGGGCCTGCTCGCGGCGCTGTTGCTGCTGCTCGGCCTGCCGGCCCTGGCCGACGTCACGGCGGCCCTGGAGCCCAACCCGGCACTGCCCGGAGAAACGGTGACGCTGACGCTGGTTCAGTCGCCGCCCGGCCGCGACCGGCCGCGTTTGGAGCTGCCGCCGGGGCTCAGCGAGATCTCGCGGCAGCAGTCGCAGAACACCCGCATCATCAACGGCCAGCGCAGCAGCGATCGCCGCTGGACCATCACCCTGGCCGCCGACGGGCCCGGCGAATACCCCATCAGGGTGGCGCCGATGGACGGCCTGCCGGTGCCCTCGCTGGAGCTGACGGTGCTGCAACCGCAGCCGGGCAGCGCGCAAAGCGCCGAGGTCTTCGCCAGCTTCACCGCCGACACTCAACAGACCTGGGTCGGCGCCGAGGTGGCCTTGCACCTGCGCGTGTACGTCGCCGGCGAGCTGGAGTCGGGCAGCCTGCCGGACCCGGCCGCGCCCGGTTTGCTGATCGAAAAGATCAGCGAGAACAACGATGCCGAGGAGATCATCGGCGGCACGCGCTATCGCGTCATCGACCGCCGCTATGTGGCCTTCGCCGAGAATCCCGGCCCGCTCACCATCCCCGGCCCGGTCTTCAGCGGCCGGGTCATCGACCGGCGCAACGGCCGCAGCAGCGCCTTTTCGCGTTTCTCGGTGCCGACCCGGCGCATCGGCGTGCGCGCGGAGGACATCCGCCTCGAGGTGCGCCCGGCCCAGAGCCGGGACGATGCCGCCTGGCTGCCGGCACGGCGGGTCACGCTGGAGCAAACGCTGGACCTGCCGCGCGGCCAACCCGAGCGGGGCCAGGCCTTTTCGCGCAGCGTGCGCCTGCGGGTGGCGGGCCAGCTGCACACGCAGCTCCCGGACCTGAACTGGCCGCTGCCCGAACGGGCCGAGGCGCAGAGCTACGTGGAGCAGGAGCAGAGCCAGACCCAGGCCCTGGGCGACGGCGTCCGCGCCGAGCTGCTGCAGCGCTTCGTGTACATCCCGCAAGGCGACCGCCTGACGCTGCCGGCGCTGCGCCTGCCCTGGTTCAACATCGACAGCGGCCGCTGGGAGGTGGCCGAGCTGGCGGCGCAAACGCTGGACGTGCGCCGCCCGCTGGGCGTGTACAGCGAGCCCAATCCCACGGACGCCGCGCCGCCGCCGAGCCCGGCGGACGGCGTGGCCGACCAGGCCGACCCGGGCAGCAAGGCGGAGGCCGACCCCGCCCTGGCCGCCGATTTGCGCCTGTGGCGCGCGCTGGCCATCGCCGCCAGCGTGGGCTGGCTGGTGAGCCTGCTGGGCTGGTGGCGGCTGCGGCGCCGCTTGGCGCGCCCCAGCGCAGCGGCCGTCGCGGCCCCGGCCGCGCAGCGGCGCGCCGACCGGGCGGCGGCGCTGCGGGCCATCCGCGACGGCGACGCGCCGGCGGCGCGCGATGCGCTGCTGGCTTGGGGCGTCGATGCCGGACTGCTGCCGCCGCACTGCGGACCGGGCGCGCTGCTGCAGTTGGCGGAGGCCGTGGGCGAGGCGCCGCTGGCCACGGAACTGCGCCGGCTCAGCGCGCAAATCTACGGTCGCGGCAGCTGGTCGCCGGAGGCCCTGGCCGCAGCGCTGCGCGCCTGGCAGCCGCCGAAGACGCCGCGCGCGGGCCGCGATTCCGCGCTGCCGCCGCTGTACCCGCCGGAGCGCTGAGCCCAGCCCCGCCCGGCCCGGCGCACAACGGAGCGCCGGCTAGCGCTTCGGCGCGAAGGGCGGCGCGTCCGGCGGGGCGACGAAGCGTTCGGCGAACAGCGCCGGCATCCGCCGCGGGCGGCCGCTGCGCAGGTCGACGCTGACCCACAGGGTCTGCCCGCGCACGCAGGTGCGGCCATCGGCGACGCGCCGCACCTGGTAATGGCGGCGCAGCCGCAGCCGGCCATCATGGCCGGTGCACCAGGTGCCGACCTCCAGCGCATCGCCGGCGAAGGCGGGGGCGAGGTAGTCGATCTCGTGCCGCTGGGCCACGACGCCGCAGCCCAGCTCCTGATACACCGCCCAGCCCAGCCCCAGGGCCTGGCTGTGCAACCAGGCCGCCTCCTCGAGCCAATTCAGGTAACGCACGTTGTTGACGTGCCCCATGACGTCGATCGCGTCCTGCGTGACCGCGACCGTGTGTACGAAGGGCTCGCTGAAATCCCAGGCATCCATGGCGCCATTGTAGAGTGCGCCGATGCCGGTCCAGCTCGTTTCCGCCGCCGACCCCGCCTTTGCCGAGGCCGCCCGCGCGCTGCGCCTGGCCGTGCTGCGCGCGCCCTGGGGCCAGCCCCTGGAGGCGGACAACACGCCGCCGGCCGAGGACCTCGCGCTGGTCGAGGACGGCAGGCTGCTGGCGACCGGGCGCCTGTTCGTGGCGGCGGACGGCGCCGCGCAGCTGCGGGCGATGGCCGTGCCGGAAGCGGCCCGCGGCCGCGGGCTGGGGCGGCGGATGCTCGGCGCGCTGGAGGCGCGGGCGCGCGGGCGCGGTTGCACGCGGCTGTGGGCCAACGCACGCAGCACGGCCCTGCCCTTCTACCGCGCCGCCGGCTGGCGGGACGCCGGCCCCGCGCCCACGCTGTTCGGGCAGATTCCCCACCGGCGCATCGAAAAGAATATCGATCACGCCGACTACCGCCCCTGGGGCCTGCGGCGGCGCCCGGCCCGGGACGCGGACCGCGCGGCCTTGGAGGCGCTGATTTTCGGCGCGCTGGCCGACTACGGCCTGGCACCGGAGCGCGAGGGCTTTGATCGCGACCTGGCCGAGGTGGAGGCGCACTACCGCGATGGGGTGCTGTGGCTATTTGAAGATGCCCAGCCCCGGGAAGATACCCAGGCCCGGGAAGATGCCCAAGACCAGGAAGGTGCGCAGGGCCGGCTGCAGGCCAGTTGCGGGCTGCTGCCGGAAAGCCCTGCCTGCTGGGAGCTGCGGCGCATGTACCTCGCCCCGGCGCTGCGCGGTCGCGGGCTGGGGCGCGCGCTGCTGGGCGCCGCCATCGCCCATGCGCGCGCCGCCGGCGTGCGCGAACTGGTGCTGGAGACGGCCACGCCGCTGCGCGAGGCGCGGGCGCTGTACGCCTGGGCCGGTTTTCGCCCGGCTGCCGGCGCGCTGGCTACGCAGCGCTGCGACCAGCGCATGCAGCTGGACTTGGGCGCGCCCGCGCGCTGAGGGCCGCAGCCTCGGCCGCGATGCGGCCTGCTATGCCGCGAGTGGGCGCCGCGAGGATCTAGTCCGTGCGCCGCGCCGCGCCCAGGCGGCGGCGGCCATCGAAGGCGTGGGCCAGGGT
The DNA here is from genome assembly GCA_937141935.1 of uncultured Ectothiorhodospiraceae bacterium. Taxonomy (GTDB): domain Bacteria; phylum Pseudomonadota; class Gammaproteobacteria; order Nevskiales; family Oceanococcaceae; genus MS8. Next base: position 36,910 of record CAKZQS010000011.1, on the reverse strand, counting down.
CGAGCCGTCCACATATTCCAGCTCGCCACCCACCGGCACGCCGTGGGCAATGCGGCTGACGGCCACCCCCGCCGACTCGGCCAGCTCGGCCAGGTACTGCGCCGTGGCCTCGCCCTCGACCGTGGGGTTGGTGGCCAGAATCACCTCGTCCAGCTCCTCCTCGCGCAGGCGCTGCGCGTACAGCGGCAAGCCCAGGGCCTCCGGCCCGATGCCATCCAGTGGCGAGAGGTGGCCGCCCAGCACGAAGTACAGGCCCTGGTAATGCGCGCCCTGCTCGATGGCCGCGACGTCGGCATCGGATTCCACGACGCAGAGCTGGCGGGTATCGCGGCGGCTTGAGCGGCAGACCTCACACAGTTCGCCCTCGCAATACAGCCGGCAGCGCTGGCAGCGCCGCACCGCGCCCAGCGCGTGCGTCAGCGCGGCCGACAGCTCCTCGGCCGCCTCGCGGCGCCGCGACAGCAAGGCGAAGGCCATGCGCTGGGCCGACTTTTGGCCCACGCCGGGCAGGCCGCGCAGCGCGCCGACCAGGCGCTCCAGCGCCGGGGGGTAGACCATTGCGGCTCAGCCGAAGGGGTTCATGCCCGGCGGCAGATTCAGCCCGCCGGCAACGCCCTGCATCTTTTCCGCGCTCAGCGCCGAGACCTTGCGCGCGGCATCGGTGATGGCCGCGGCGATCAGATCCTCAAGCATGTCGCGGTCTTCGCTGAGCAGCGAGGGGTCGATTTCGACCTTGCGCCCCTCGTGCTTGCCGTTCAGCGTGACCTTGACCATGCCGCCGCCGGCCTCGCCGGTGACCTCCATCGCGGCCACCTCTTCCTGCATGGCCTGCATGCGCTTCTGCATCTGCTGGGCCTGCTGCATCAGCTGGCCGATCTGTCCTTTCATCGCGGGTTCCTTTGGCGCCTGCGGCGCTCAGTGAAGCGTGGCCTGGCCGTCGTCGTCCTCGGCCCGGGCGTGGATGTTACGGACCGCCAGCCCCGGCCCGAGTTCGGCCTCCAGCGCCTGCACAACGGGCAGCGCACGAAAGCGGGCCTCCAGGCTGCCGGGTACGGGTGTGGCGGCGGTGGTGGCCTCCGCTTCGGCTTCAACCTCGGCTGCGGCTGCGGTGCCTGTGGGGGCGGAGTCAGCCCGAGGTTCGGCTTGCGACGCGGGCGGCGCCTCCAGCGGCGGCGTGGGTGCCGCCGAAGCGGCGGGCGCCGCAGCCGTTGTCGTTGCCGTTGCCGTTGCCGTTGCCGTTGCCGTTGCCGGCCCAGGCTCCGGCCTTGGCGCCGCATCGGGCGCTGGCGCCGAAGGCGGCGCGGCAGACGCATGGGCCGTTGTGGTGGCTGGGGCGGCGGTGGCGGGGGCAGCGGTGGCGGCGGTTGCCACCGCGCTGCCTTGCGGCTGCGCGCTGTCGGCGCCGCGGCCCTGGCCGCCGCCACCCGCACCGGCCGCCGCATCCGCCCCGGCCGGCAGGAAGGCCAGCATCTGCAGCAGCGCCATCTCGGTGCCGCAGCGCGGGTCCGGGGCCCAGTCCAGGTCGCGCCGGGCATGGCAGGCGATCTGGTAGAGCACCTGCACGTCGGCGGCGGCGAAATGTTCGGCGCGCGCGGCCAACTCGGGCGGCAGCGCTTCCGGGTCGGCCTCGGGCAGCACCTGGGCCAGCGCCAGCTGCTGCCAGGCGCGCGCCAGCTCGGCCAGCAGGCTGGAAAAATCCAGCCCGCGGGCGGCGCAGGTTTCCAGCGCGGTACGCAGGGCCGCGGCATCGCGCGCGGCCAGCGCATCGACCAGCGCAAGCACCTCGCCCCGTTCGATGGTGCCGAGCATCTGCGCCACGGCCTCGCCCTCGACCTTGCCGCCGCCAAAGGCGATGGCCTGGTCCAGCAGCGACAGCGCATCGCGCAGGCTGCCGTCGCCGGCGCGGGCGATGCGGCCCAGACCCTCGGCATCGGCGGCCACGCCTTCGGCCTCGCAGATTTGCGTCAGGCGCGCATTCATCAGCTCCAGCGGGATGCGCGCCAGATTGAACTGCAGACAGCGCGAGAGCACGGTGACCGGCAGCTTGTGCGGGTCGGTGGTGGCCAGCAGGAACTGCACATGCGGCGGTGGCTCTTCCAGCGTCTTCAGCAGCGCGTTGAAGGAGCTCTTGGAGAGCATGTGCACTTCGTCGATCAGGTAGACCTTGACCCGGCCGCGCACCGGCGCATAGGGCACGTTGTCCAGCAGCTCGCGGGTGTCATCGACCTTGGTGCGCGAGGCGGCGTCGATCTCGAAAAGATCCGGGAAGCGGCCGGCATCGATATCGGTGCAGGCCCCGCATTCGCCGCAGGGCTCGGCCACCAGCCCCTCGCCGGATTCGCAGTTCAGGCAGCGCGCCAGAATTCGCGCGATGGTGGTCTTGCCGACCCCACGCGTGCCGGTAAACAGCAGCGCCTGGTGCACTTGGCCGCGCGCCAGCGCGTTCTCCAGGGCGGTGCGGACAACGGTCTGGCCGACGAGGTCGGCGAAGCGGCGCGGGCGCCACTTGCGGGCGAGTGAGACATAAGCCATGGCGCGCATGGTAGCAGCGCCGGCGGCGCAATCCGGCGCTTAGCGCAGGCGCTTGACCAGATGCGCCAGCGCCGTGCGGCTTTCGACGCCGAGCTTGCGGTAGGCGCGGTAGAGATGCGTCGACACCGTCGACGGCGCCAGGCCCAGATCGCGGCCGATGGCCTTGGCCGACAACCCGTCGCAGACCTGCTCGACCACATCGCGCTCGCGGCTGGTCAGCGCGTCCAGCGGGCTGGTTTCGCGCACGCGCAGCAGCAGCAGGTCGTCGAAGGCCTCGGCCGAGACATGCAGGCCGCCCTCCACCGCCTCGCAGTCGGCCTCGGGCACGTCGAAGGGCAAGCGGTTCTTGGGCCGCTTGGCGTAGTGCGCGTCGAGCAGGTCCAGAAACGGCGGCTCGACCTCATGAAAGATGCCGCTGGAATCACACAGCGCGCCGAACTCGCGCCCGGCGCTGTTGCTGGGCGGCCGGGTCACGGCGAGGAAGAAGGCCTGCGACGCGGCGCGCACCAGGTGGAAGATCGCGCGCGTTTGCAGCGCCTTTTCCTCCGGGGTGAAGCGGGCCTTGCGGTCGAAGCGGTAGATCGTCAGCAGCGTGTGCAGGCCGCTGCGCGGCTCGACATTGTTCGAGGACAGAATGCGCTCGATGCCGAAGGGCTGGAAGGTGCTGTGGTACAGCTCGGAGCGGTAAAAGCGCCGGTCGGCCAGCACGTCGTCCATCGCAATCGGCGTGCCCGGCCGCGCGACGATGGCCGGCAGCAGCGGGTTCTCGCCCATCGTGGCTTCCAGCGCCTGGGCAAAGGCCCGCGAGACGCCGACGGTGGTCACCGTATGGAAGTGCGGTTTGCTGGCCGGGCCCGAGCCCCAGATGGCCGCATCGAAGGGCACCAGCTCGCGCAGCTCCTGCAGCGCCCAGCGGCGGAAATCGCCCGTGGGCACGTCCACGCCGCGGCGGTAAATGGTCGAAATGAAGCAGTCGAGTGGCGTCATGTCAGGCCAGCACGCGAGTCCCTGCGCGTTTGCCTGCACAATACACACGTCTTCACATCGATGTAAGAGAGCGGCCGGCACAATGCCGGGTGGGCGTCGGGCGCCGGCCGGGGGGACCGGTGGCGGACCACACGCCCCGCCGCCCGCCACCGGAGTTCGTCATGGGTCGTAGATTCCGCCGCCGCCAGGGCCTGTCGCGTCGCGACTTCCTGCGGACCTCCGCCACCGCCGCCCTGTCCGCCGGCCTGCTCGGCGCCTGCGAAAGCAACGGCCCCGGCACGGGCGCCGGCCCGGCGCCCGCACCCGGCGCGCCCGGCCCCAGCAAGCGTTTCGCGCACGGCGTCGCCTCCGGCGACCCGCAGGCCGACCGCGTCATGCTGTGGACGCGCATCACGCCCGACGCGAGCAGCGGGGCGAGCATTCCCGTCGAGGTGGTCGTTTACGCCGACGCCGGCCTGAACCAGCGCGTGCAGAGCTACAGCGGCACGGCCACGGCGGCCCGCGATTACACGGTCAAAATCGACGCCACCGGCCTGGCGCCGGCCACCAGCTACTACTACCAGTTCCGCGCCCTGGGCGAGGACTCGATGATCGGCCGCACGCGCACGCTGCCGCAGGGCCCCACCGAGCACCTGCGCATCGGCGTGGCCTCCTGTTCGAGCCTGGCGCACGGCTATTTTCACGCGTATCGCTTCCTGGCCCAGCGCGCCGACCTGGATGTCGTGCTGCACCTGGGCGATTACATCTATGAATACGGCAACGACGAGTACGGCAGCGTGCGCCAGTACGAGCCGGCCGCCGAGATCATCTCGCTGGACGACTACCGCACCCGGCACGCGCAGTACAAGCGCGATGTGGATCTGCAGGAACTGCACCGCCAGCATCCGGTGATCGCGATCTGGGACGACCACGAGTCCACCGACAACTCGCGCCGCGACAGCGCCAACAACCACACCGAGGGCGAGGAAGGGGTCTGGGCCGAGCGCAAGGGTTTTGCCCAGCAGGCCTATGACGAGTGGATGCCGATCCGTTACCCCGAGCCGGGCAACGTCAACCGCATCTGGCGCCGCTTCGCGATGGGCGATCTGGCCGACCTGACGCTGCTGGACACCCGCCTGTTTGACCGCGACGACGAGATCGAATGCGGCAACCCGGCGCCGGTACCGCTGTGCCCCGAGGCCACCTTCGCCGACCCCGAGCGCAAGCTGATCGGCCCCGAGCAGATGGCCTTTCTGCAGGATGCGCTGGCCAACCCCACCGGGCAGTGGAAGCTGATCGGCCAGCAGGTGATGATGGGCCAGCTCAAGTTCACGCCGCTGCCCGCCAATGACCAGACCGGTATCCAGGACGTGTTTTTCAACGCCGACCAGTGGGATGGCTACCCCGGGGAGCGCAAGCAGATCCTGGACTTTTTGCAGCAGAACAGCATCGACGATGCGGTGGTGCTGACCGGCGACATCCACACCTCCTGGGCGATGGACCTGACCCAGGACCCGGACAACCTGCTGGCCTACAACCCGCTCACCGGCAGCGGCTCGCGCGCCGTCGAGTTCGTCTGCACCAGCGTCACCTCGCCCGGGCTGGAGGAGATCCTGCCGCCGACCGGAACGCTGCCGGAGTCGGTCAACCTGATACGCGCCGTCAACCCGCACATGCGCTATGTCGAGGGCACCCGGCGCGGCTACATGCTGCTGGACCTGACCCCTGAAGCCATCGTCAGCGAGTGGTGGTATGTCAGCGACGTGACCCAGGCCGAGGGCGCCAGCGAGGAGTTCGCCGCGGGCTACCGGGTGGCGACGGGCAGCAACACCGTGCCGCAGCTGCCTGAATCCGGCCCCACGGCGCCCAAGGACAACCCGCCGCCGCTCGCCCCGGGCACGCCCGCGGCCGAGGATCCGGACGCGGCCTGAGCCGCGGCAGCCCGCGACCCCAGCCCGCGGCCAACGCCGTCACCGGTGCCGTCACCGGCGCCGGCGCGGGCCATTGCCGAAGCGGGCGTGCGCCCTGGCGGGGGTCTTCAAGTGGGGCTGTCGCCCGCGCTTCCGCGCCGGCCCCGCCCAGGGCGGTCCTACGCCTCGGCCGCGGCGGCCTGCGCCCGGGCCTGGTCCATGCGCGCCTGCTCGGCGGCCTGGTGCCGTGTGGCGGCGGGGCGCGCATAACAGCGGGCGCGGTAAGCCTCGAGCGTGTCCGGCAGGGGATTCTCGGCCTGCTTGGCCCACTGCAGCGTGTGCGCAATCAGGATGTCGACCATCGTGAACTGCGCGCCCAGCGCATAGTCCGGCAACGGATCCAACAGCGCCGCCAGCGCCGTGCTGGCCCGCTGCCATTCGGCCGCGCAGGAGGGCAGGATCGCCGGCACGCGGTGGCTCTCGGGATACACAAAGCGGTGCCGTGCCGCCAGCCACAGCGGCTGCTCCAGCTCGCTGAGCACAAAGCAGGCCAGCATGTCGTGGCGCGCGCGCCGCGCGCTGCCGGCGGCCGGAATGGCCTGCCCGGAGCCATAGCGGTCGCCCAGGTAGGTCAGGATGGCCTGCGACTCGGCCAGGGTCACATCGCCATCGACCAGCACCGGCACCTTGCCGGCCGGGTTGAGCTGCAGGAAGGCCGGGCTGCGGCCCTCGCCTTCGCGCAGCCGCACCGGCACGAACTCATAGTCCAGCTCCAGTTCTGCCAGCGCCCAACTGACCCGGCTGCTGCGCGTGCCGGGAACGCCATAGAGCTTGCGCACCGCTAGCGGCCCAGGCCACTACTGCCGCCGCCGCTGCAGCCGGGCACGCCATTCAGGCTCATCGGCAGACCGGCCGGGTTGCCGCCGTCAAAGAGCAGCAGTTGCAGGTTGCCCACGTCGTCGTCCGGGTCGCAGACCCCGAAGCGGTACTGCCCACGCATCAGCCGCTGCTCGGGGAAGGCCCGGTCATAGGCCAGCAACGCGCCGATGTCGTCGATCAGCACCGGCTGCTGCGCGCAGCCGGACGGCAGCTGGGTCGGGTCCTCACTGTTGACGCCGGAGAGCTGCGTTGCGGTTTCAGCGATCCGCACGTTGCTCAGGGCACCGTTGCCCGTGGCCACGCAGACCGAGAGCGCCCGGCCGGGGCCCACGTTCTTGCCGCCGCTGTCGAAGACCTCAATCACCGCGACCAGCGCCTGGTCAAAGAAGTTGTCCTCGATGACGCTGGACACCAGCTGCACGCTGGCCGGGGCCCCGGGCTCGGCGCCCAGTTCGTGAATCCCCTGGTCGCGCGGCTCCACGTCCGCCTCGCCGCTGGCCTGCGTGCTGCCGCGGGCCGGGTCGGTCACGCTGGTGCCGGCATCCACCGCCGGGCTGTTGCCCGCCAGGCGGAAGCCACGCAGGAACAGCGGGTTGCTCTCCAGAATCTTCTGCGCCGTGTAGTCCACATCGTCGACATCATCCGGCCCGAAGGTGTTGTGCGACATGCTCTGCTCCACGGGCCCCGGTGTCGGGCTTGCCGTGGGCGTCGTGCTGGGCTCAACGATGTAGACGTTGTCGGCCTCAAGCAGGCGCGTCGGGCTGGGCTCGGGAGTCGGGCTCGCGGTCGGCGTGGGCGTGGGCGAGCCCGTCGGTGTCGGCGTCGGGGTCGGAGTCGGCGTGTAGTCCTGGTAATTGCCCCAGACGATGTTGTTGACGACCTGGTAGAACACCGGCGCGTCCGGGTCCACGACAAAGCGCAAACCCACGCCAAATTCGTCGTCGTCCTGACCCTGGCTGGGCTCGCCGGAGGCATTCAGCGCAATCGTGTTGCCTTCCAGCGCGACCAGGGAGCCGAGGACAACGAATTCCTTGCGCCAGATGGCCTGCGTTTGCACAAGCACGCCGGCGGCCTGGCCGAACTGCGGGCCGTTGCCATAGACCAGGTTGTTCTGCAGCAGCAGCGTGCCCGGGTCGGTCGTGGCCATCAGGCCGCTGCCATCGGAGCCGGTGTTGGCACTGATCAGGTTGTTGCGCAGCGTGGCCTCGGTGTTGCTCAGATTCAGCCCGGTTCCGTCATTGCCGCTGACCGCGCAATCCTTCAAGGTCAGCGTGCTGCCGAAGGCCGACACGCCGGTGCCGGAGTTCTGCCGGATGCGACACCAGGACAGTTCCAGCGAAGCGTTGCTCAGGTCCACGCCGCCAAAGTTGTTGTCGGTGATGTCGAGGTAGCTGCCGCGGACCTGCGTGGTGGTGCTGCCGGGGCTGTTCACCCGCAGGCCGTAGTCGCCGCCACGCAGTTCCAGCAGGTGCAGGTCGACCTCGCCGTCGCTGATGGCCATGGTGTCCACGCTCGACTTGAAGAAGACGCTGCCACCATTGATGACCGTACTGACCAGCGCATTGCTGACGCCGTTCTTGCGTTGCGTCTGGAAGCAGGTGGGGGTCTGCGAGCCCACGATGACCAGCGGACCCGGGTCGTTGATGTTGAGGTTTTCGAAATAGGTGCCGGGCGCCACCAGCAGGTAAAAGTCCTCGCCAAAGGCGCTTTCATTGCTGCGCGCGTCGCCGATGGCCTGCAGGCCGGCCGCGATGCTGTCCAGCGGGTCGCACCAGCTCTGGCCGCTGCCGCCGCCGGACGCACCGCCGTCGACGTAGAACACCCGCGTGCCAACGGCCGCCACCGAGGACACCTTGCGTGTCTGCCCGGGGGCTGCCGCGCTCTTGCGCTCCACCATGGAGGGCCCGTCAAAGCTGGTCGGCGAACGATCGAAGGGATCGGGCACGCCATCGTTATCGGTATCGGGATCGTTCGGGTCGGTATCGGCCAGCAGTTCCTCGAAATCGCTGAACAGGTCGTCGTCGGTATCCCAGTAGTTGCTTTGGGTGTCGAAGCGCTCCTCGTCGGAGTTCGGCAACTGGTCACTGTCGTCGTCGGTCGTGCTCAGCAGCAGCGTGTCCGTGTCGCTCTTCGCCCCACCGCTGCCGGTGTTGCCCTGGTCGTTGCTGCTCATCGTCAGCGTGAAGCTGCCGGCCTGGGCATCGTCGTTGACGAAGAACAAGCCGCCATCGGGGTCCTGCAGGGTCGTGCGGATGCGGCTCAGCGGCGCCAGCACGGTGATCGTGCTGCCGCTGTCCTGCCCCGCCGGCACGAAGTCGCCGGACTGCAGCCCACCGCTGGCGGTGGATTCCAGGAACAGGCTGCCCCCATCGACCGACAGCACCAGCTGAACATTGCCGGCCCCGGCATCGGGGTCGTTGAGGTCGATGCCGTCGATACGGGTGGAGAACTGGGTGCCCACACCGTAGGGCGAGGCCGGCAAGGTGTTGACCGGCGGCTGGTTGATGACCGGCGTCGGCGTGGGCAGCGCCGTTGGCGTGGGCGTCGGCGCCTGTGTGGCGGTGGGTGTCGGCGTGACCGTGGGCGTCGGCGCCAGCGTGGCGGTCGGCGTGGCGGTCGGCGTGGGCGTCGGGCTGGCCGTCGCGGTGGGTGTCGGGCTCGGGGTCGCCGTCGGCGTGGGGCTGGCCGTCGCAGTGGGCGTCGGGCTGGGCGTGGGCAGCAGGGCGGGATCCACCGCGCCCACCGCCGCCAGCACCGGGATGTCGATTTCCGGCGCGCTGACACCCGTGTAGCGGGGGTCGTTGTTGTTGCGGAAGCGCTCGATGGCGCCATTCAGATCCGGCAGCGTGAAGCCCTCCGGCGCGCCGGGGTAATTCAGGGGCTGCCCGCGCAGCGCGGTATCCAGCGCCCCGTCGGTCAGGTCCTGCACCAGCAGCGCGATCAGCGCCGGCGTCTGCTGCGCAAAGCCCAGCTCGTTGGCCACGGCGTGCAGCCAGGTCGCCGCGCCGCCCAGCATCAGCGCATAGCTTCGCGCCGCGCCGCCCGCGGTCGGGTTCTGCGGGTCGGTCGGGGTCGTCGTCAGCACGTCGAATTCAAAGGCCTCGGCGAACAGCGCGCGCACGCCGTCGACGCGGGCGAAGAAGGTGCCATCCGCCGCGGCCTCGTTGCGGATCTTGGCCAGCAGCGCGTTCGAGTAGGGGGTGATGGCCACCGTGTTGACCCCGGCGGGCAGCAGCGTCTCGAGCCCCTCGTTGGGGCCGAATGAGATGCGGCGCGTCCCGGTCTGGTCGGCCTCGTCGATGTAACTGCCGCCGAAGGCCCGCAGCAAGAAGGGACCCCCTTCCGGCAGTTCGCTGAGCGTGAAACGGCCTTGGGGTCCGGTGCTGCCGCTGGCGATCGGCTCGCCCTGTGGCTGGCCGAAGTCATCCATGCGGTAGACCTCGACGCTGGCGCCCTCCACCAGGCCCTTCACCACCGAGCCGGCCACCGGCTCGCGCGGCGGCTGCTCGCTGCAGGCGCCCAGCAGCAGGCTGGCAGCGAGAGCCAGCCCCCAGTGGCGAAGTTGCAACAGCGCGCCCCCCCGAGGGCGCGACCCGGCCGTGTGCATCAAACGCTGCCCCTGCATATCGTCCCTTTGCGGCGGCCCCAGCGGGGCCATCGAAGCATGTGGGCCAAGATTACTCCCCTGGCCTGCGTGGTCCAAGCGCCCAGCATCCGGCCAGCGCCGGTGACCATGGTCATCGCTGCCACCGCGCCCACCCGCACCGCGCTATCGTGTGCGGTCTTCAAGGCGACAGCTGGAGTCGCGCATGCAATGGAGCCGGTGGGGGTCATGCCGCGCGCGATAACGGGCGCGCAGCGGGCGTCCGTGCTCCTGGGCCTGCTGACCGCCGCCTTCGGTCTGACGGTGCTGTGCGGCTGGTTCTTCAACCTGCCGGCGCTCACCGAAGTCATCCCCGGGCAGGTCAGCATGAAGGCCAACTCCGCCGCGGCCTTTCTGCTCCTGGGCCTGGCGCTGGCGGCGGCCGCCCAGCGCCGGCTCGGTCCGCTGGTGCAGACGGTGGCCGCGGCCGTGCTGCTGCTGGCCTTGCTGACGCTGCTGGAGTACGCGCTGGGCCTGGATCTGCTGATCGACGAGGTCCTGGTCCACGAGCACCCCGACGCCACCGGCACCTCGCACCCCGGGCGCATGTCGCCGTTGACCGCCCTGGGCTTTGTCTTCGCGGCCGCGGCGCTGCTGGTGGTGACGCGGCGGCCGGCGCAGGCGCAATGGCTGGCCATCGCCACGCTGCTGCTGACGCTGTTCTCGCTGGCCGGCTACGCCTACGGGGTCGAGCAACTCAGCGGCCTGACCTTTTACACGCGCATGGCGCTGCACACGACGCTGACCTTCGCCCTGCTCGGCGCCGGCACCTTGCTGCTGCGGCCACAGGCGGGGCCGATCGCGGCGCTGCGCTGGCGCTCGCTGGGCGGGCTGCTGGTGCGCCAGCTGCTGCCGGCGGTCATTGCCACCTTGTTGCTGATCGGGCTCGGGGCCTCGCTGCTGATCAGCCTGCAGCTGGCCGACCCGCGCACGGCCCTGGCCTTCGTCGTGATCCTCGGGATCACGCTGGCGGCGGGCCTGGTCTACCGCTTTGCCGGGCTGCTGCACATGGCCGAGCAGCAACGGCGCGCGGCGCAGTCGGCGCTGCGCCGCCAGCACGAGTGGCTGCATACCACCCTGGCCAGCATCGGCGACGCGGTGATCACCACCGACGTGGAGGGCCGCGTCAGCAGCGTGAACCCGGTCGCCGAGCGCCTGACCGGCTGGTCCGACGCGCAGAGCCGCGGCCGGCCGCTGGACGAGGTCTTCCGCATCATCGACGAGGCCAGCAAGGAGCCGGCACCCAACCCGGCGCTGCGGGTGCTGCACGAGGGCTACATCGGCGGACTGAGCAAGCACACGGTGCTGCTGCATCGCGACGGCCGGCAAACCCCCATCGACGAGAGCGCCGCCCCGATCCGCCGCGAGGACGGCACGCTGATGGGCAGCGTGCTGGTGTTCCGCGACGTGACCGCCCGCCGCGCCGCCGAACGGGCGGTGCAGGACAGCGAGGCACGCAAGGCCGCCATCATCGGCGCGGCGCTCGACGCCATCGTCACGATGGACGGCGAGGGCCTGATCGTCGAGTTCAACCCCGCCGCCGAGCAGATCCTCGGGCACCGCAGCGCGGACGTCATCGGCCAGCCGCTGGCCGACCTGATCATCCCAGAGCGGCTGCGCGATGCGCACAGCCAGGGCCTGGACCGGCATCTGGCCAGCGGCGAATCCCGCGTGCTGGGTCAGCGGCTGGAGCTGCCGGCGCTGCATGCCAAGGGCCATGAGTTCCCCGCCGAGCTGAGCATCGTGCGCCACGCCCCGCACGGGCGGGTGCTGTTCACCGGCTACCTGCGCGACATTACCGACCGGCGCCAGGCCGAAGCCCGGTTGCGCGCCAGCGAGGCGCGCTTTCGCATGCTGGCCGATGTGGTGCCGCAGCTGGTCGGCATCGCCGACGCGCAAGGCCGGCTGACCTACCTCAACGAGCACTGGCAGACCTACACCGGCATGCCCAGCGACCCCCGTCAGGCCGGTCGCTTTCGCGAGGTGGTGCACCCGGACGACCGCGAGCGCTATTTCGGCGAACTGGCCGGCGCCATCCGCGAGCAGCGCAACTTTGCCATCGAGGTGCGTTTTCGCAGCCGGCATGGCGAATACCGCTGGTTCGTCGTGCGTGCCAGCCGCGCCGGCGAGGCCGAGGACGCCACCTGGTATGGCACCGCCACCGACATCCACGAGACCAAGACCGCCGAGCACCGCGCCCGCTTCCTGGCCACGGCCAGCGCCGAGCTGACCGACCTGACCGACGCCCGCAGCACGCTGCAACGCGTCGCCGCCAGCGCGGTGCCCGAGTTCGCCGACTGGTGCACGATCCACCTGCTGCCCGAAGACGGCGCGCTGGAGCGCGCCGAGCTGATGGCAGTCAGCCACCGCGACACCGCCTGGCGGCGCGCCCTGCTGACGCTGCGCGAGCGCTGGCCGATCAGCGCCGGGGACCCGCACGGCGCCGGCCGGGTGATGGCCAGCGGCGAATCCGAACTGCTGCGGGTGGTCGACGAGCCGACGCTGGAGGCAATGACGCCGGATGCCGGCCTGCGCCGCGCCCTGCGCGCCATCGGCCTGGAATCGCAGATCACCGTGCCCGTGGCCAGCCACGGCCGCCTGCTCGGGGCCATCACCTTCGCCAGCGGCGATGCGGGCAAGCGCTATGGCGAGGCCGACCTGGAAATGGCGCTGAACCTGGCCAGCCGCGCGGCCATCGCGCTGGATAATGCCCAGCTCTACGCCGCGCTGCGCGAGGCCGACCGGCGCAAGGACGAATTCCTGGCCACGCTGGCCCACGAGCTGCGCAACCCGCTGGCACCGATTCGCACCGGCCTGGAGGTGCTGCGCCTCGCGGACGACGATGCGGCCAAGCGGCAGACGGCCTATGGCGTCATGGAGCGCCAGGTGCAGCAACTGGTCGCGCTGATCGACGACCTGCTGGACGTGTCGCGCATCACCCGCGGCAAGCTGGAGCTGCGCTCGCAGGCGGTGGAGCTGCGCGAGGTGGTGGACGATGCCGTGGCGGCCTCCAGGCCGGTGATCGACGAGCGCGGCCACACGCTGAAGGTGAACTTCCCCGAGGCCGACATCGCGTTGCGTGCCGACCCGCATCGGCTGGCGCAGATCCTGTCCAACCTGCTCAACAACGCGGCCAAATACACCCCCAACGGCGGCTACATCGTGCTGGAGGTGTCCCGCGAGGAGGATGGCGTGCGCATGGCGGTGCAGGACAACGGCATAGGCATCCCCGCCGAGGAGCGCCAGCGCATCTTTGAAATGTTCGCCCAGCTGGGTCAGCCGCTCAAGGGCGGCGAGGCCGGCCTGGGCATCGGCCTGACGCTGGTCAAGTCGCTGATCGAGCTGCACGGCGGCCGCATTGATGTGCACAGCGAGGGGCGCAACCGCGGCAGTACCTTTGGCGTGTGGCTGCCGCTGGCGCCGCCCCCCAAGCCGGCGGCGCCCCAGGCCGACGAGGCGCCGGCGCAACCGATCGCCGGCGAGCCGCGCCGCGTGCTGATCGCCGATGACAACGTCGGTGCGGCCGAGATGCTGGCGCTGGTGGTCGAGGCGGCCGGGCACCAGGTGCGGCTGGCGGCCGATGGCGCCGAGGCGGTGCGCGTGGCCGACGGCTTCCGGCCCGAGATCATCCTGATGGACCTGGGCATGCCACGCATGGACGGCTACGAGGCGGCGCGGCAGATCCGCAGCCGCCCCTGGGGCAGCAAGGTCGAACTGGTGGCGCTAAGCGGCTGGGGTCAGCCCGAGGACAAGCGGCGCAGCCGCGAGGCGGGCTTTGACGCCCACCTGGTCAAGCCGGCCGAGCCCGAGGCGATCAACCGGCTGCTGGCCAGCGGCCGCGCCGACGTGCTTAACCCTGCCGGGTCGGATCGGTAACCGCGCCCTCGCTGGCGCAGGACACCAGCCGCGCGAACTTGCCCAGCACACCGCGGGTGTGGCGCGGCGCCGGCGGCTCCCAGGCCATGCGCCGCTCGGCCAGCTCGGCATCGCTGAGCGCCACCTCGATCTTCTGGCTGCGGGCGTCGATGGTGACCATGTCGCCCTCGCGCAGCAGCGCAATCGGCCCGCCCACGGCGGCCTCGGGCGCCACGTGGCCGACCACCATGCCCCAGGTGCCGCCGGAGAAGCGGCCATCGGTGATGAAGCCCACCGACTCGCCCAAACCCTTGCCGATGATCGCCGAGGTCGGCGCCAGCATCTCGCGCATGCCCGGCCCGCCCTTGGGCCCCTCGTAGCGGATCACCAGCACGTCGCCGGCCTGGATGCGGTCATCCAGAATCGCCGCCATCGCATCGTCCTCGCTGTCGAAGACCCTTGCCGGGCCGGTGATCTGCGGGTTTTTGAGGCCGGTGATCTTGGCCACGGCGCCGGCCGGGGCCAGGTTGCCGCGCAGGATCGCCAGGTGGCCCTGCTCGTACATCGGCCGGTCGATCGGGCGAATGACCTCCTGGTCCGCACGCGGCTGCGCCGGCACCTCGGCCAGTTCTTCGGCCAGCGTGCGGCCGGTGATCGTCATGCAGTCGCCGTGCACCAGGCCGGCCTCCAGCAGGATCTTGAGCACCTGCGGCACGCCGCCGGCCCGGTGCAGGTCCACCGCCACGAAGCGGCCGGAGGGCTTGAGGTCGCACAGCACGGGCGTGCGCTGGCGCACCCGCTCGAAGTCGTCCAGCGACCACTCCACGCCCGCGGCATGGGCGATGGCCAGGTAATGCAGCACGGCGTTGGTCGAGCCGCCGGTCGCCATCACCACGGCCACCGCGTTCTCGATCGACTCGCGGCTGATGATGTCGCGCGGGCGCAGGTTGGCCTCGACGGCGCGCACCAGCACCTCGGCCGCACGGGACACGGCATCGCCCATCGCCGGGTCGGGGTTGGCGATCTGCGAGGCGCCGAGCAGGCTCATGCCCAGGGCCTCGAAGGAGGAGGACATCGTGTTGGCGGTGTACATGCCGCCGCAGGCGCCGAAGCTGGGGCAGGCATTGCGCTCGATGCCGTCGAAGTCCTCGTCGCTCATCTTGCCGGCGCTCTTGGCGCCGACCGCCTCGAAGGTCGAGACGATGGTCAGGTCCTCGCCCTTCCAGCAGCCGGGCTTGATCGTGCCGCCGTAGCAGAAGATGCCGGGCACGTTCATGCGCGCCAGCGCGATCATGCTGCCGGGCATGTTCTTGTCGCAGCCGCCGACGCAAAGCACGCCGTCCATCCACTGGCTCTGCACGCTGGTCTCGATGGCGTCGGCGATGACCTCCCGCGACACCAGCGAGAACTTCATGCCTTCGGTGCCCATCGAGATGCCGTCGGTGACCGTGGGGAAGCCGAACATCTGCGGCATGCCGCCGGCGGCCTTGATGGCCACGGCCGCACGCTCGGCCAGCGGGCCCAGGCCGGCATTGCAGGGGTTCATCGTCGAATGGCCGTTGGCGATACCGACGATGGGCTTGGCAAAGTCCGCGTCGGTGAAACCCACGGCGCGCAGCATGGCGCGGTTGGGCGAACGGGCATCACCCGCGGTGATGGTCTGGCTGCGACGATTGGCGCTCATGGACGACTCCGGTGTTGCGGCCCAGGCGCGGCCGCCGGGCGCGCAGTGTACCCGGCGGGCCTGCGCGCGGCAGCGCCAAGGTCCGGGGCAGGCTCAGCGCCGGCGCCGCGGCCACCCGCGCGGGCCCGGCAGCGGCCGAGCGGCGGCCGCCCGCCTCAGTCGGGCCGGCTGGCGCCGACCAGCAGGGCGGCCAGCTCCTCAGCCAGCCGCGCCTCGGCGCCGCCAAAGCGCGCCGGGCGCATGCTGTCGAAATCCAGTACGCCGAGCAGGCGCGGGCCACGGATGATCGGCACCACCAGCTCCGATCGACTGCGGCCGTCGCAGGCGATATGCCCGGGGAAGGCGTGCACATCGGGCACAACCAGCGTGCGCCGCTGCGCCGCGGCCGTGCCACACACGCCCTGCCCCCAGGGGATGCGGGTGCAGGCCGGCAGGCCCTGGAAGGGCCCCAGCCGCAACTCGTCCCCCACCCGCCGGTACAGCCCGACCCAGTTGATGTCCGGCCACTCGAGCCAGCACAGCGCGGCCAGGTTGGCGGCATTGGCCAAAAAATCCGTTTCGCCCGCGAACAGGGCTTGGGCCTGTGCGCGCAGCTGCGGCATCCAGGTCGGGGTCATGGGCGTGGCTCCGGCTTCGGGTGGGGGTCGGGATTCGGGGGCAGCACCTGGTCCAGCCGCGGCCAGAAGCGCTGCATCAGCAGCGCCGCGGCCACCGCCAGCGCCAACGTGATCGGCCCCCAGATCGCGCGGTCGGCAGGCTGGCCGGCCAGCGCCAGGGCCAGCATCAGCGGCGCGCCCACCAGCATGTAGGCGCATAGCGTACGGCGCATCACCGCGGCCGTGTCGCGCACGCCGCGTAGCGCCGCGGCGTGCAGCGCCTGCAGCGCATCGAAAACATGAAACAGCGCGGCCCAGCCCATGAAGGCGGCGCCGATGGCCTGGACCTCGACATCGCGGCTGAACTGCGCGATCAGCAGCCGGCCCAGGCCGCCATAGATCAGCGCGACCACCAGCGCCAGCGCCAGGCACAGCCGCAGACCGGCCACCGCGGCGGCGCGCAGCTCGGCCGCGTTCCCGCGGCCAAGTGCCCGGCCGATCAGCACCGCCGTGGCCTGGCCGATGCCCACCTGCAGCATGAAACCCAGCGCCGACAGCGTGACGACGATGTGATGCGCGCCCAGCGCCGCGGTGCCGTAGCGCGCCATCAGCAGCCCGCCCAGCGCGAAGAGCCCGGTCTCGGCGACGAGCGCCAGGCCGATGGGCAGGCCCTGGCGCAGCATCTCGCGCGCGCCGCTCGGGCTTTCCGCCCCCGCCGCCAAGGGCAAGAGGCGGGTGGCCGGGTGCAGGCGCAGCGTGGCCAGCAGGCCCAGACCCAGCAGCGCGTGGATCAGGCTGGTGGCCAGGCCGCAGCCGGCCGCGCCCATCTCCGGCAACGGGCCCCAGCCGTAGACGAAGGCCAGATCCAGCGGCAGATTCAGGCACAGGGCCGCCAGGCCCCAGACCATGACCGGCCGCGAGATGGAATGCGCCTCGATGACATTGCGCAGCACGAAAAACACGCCGACCAGCGGATAGCCCAGCGTGGCCCAGCGCAGGTAGGCCGCCAGTTCCGCCGCCACCGCGGGCTCCGGCGCGATGGCCCGCGCCAGCGGCCCGGCCAGCAGCTGCAACAGCAGCATCAGCCCGGTCCACAGCCAGATGCTGCGGGTCAGCGCGCCGCGCACCCAGGCGCCGATCCGCGCCTGCGGCGTTCCGGCCCCGATCTGCCGCGACACGGCCGGCGCCACGGCCAGGCCAATGCCCAGCAGCAGCGAGAAACCGACCATCGTGACCGAGGCGCCCAGGCCCACGCCGGCCAGCGTGATCGCCGAGTACTGGCCCGCGACCCAGGTGTCGACGGCGCTCATGCCCAGAAAGGCCATCTGCGCCAGCATCAGCGGCCAGGCCAGGCGCAGCAGCTCGCCGCCCGAGGGCCGGGGCCGCGCGCGCGCGACGCTGCTAGCATGCCGCTCCATGAATCCCTCCGACCCCGTGATGTGCGTGATGATCAGCGCGCCGCCCGCGGCCGCGCCGGCGCTGGCGCGTGGCCTGGTGGCGCAGCGGCTGGCGGCCTGCGTGCAAACGCTGCCGATGACCGCCCATTATCGCTGGCGCGACCAGATCGAGTCGGACGAGGAAGTGCTGCTGCTGTGCAAGAGCCCGCGGAGCCGCCTGCCGGCGCTGCAGGATTGGGTCCGGGCCGAGCACCCCTATGAGCTGCCGCAGATCACGGCCCTGCCGGTCGAGGGCGGCCTGCCCGACTACCTGGACTGGGTGCGCGCGGAATGCCGACCGGAGGACCAGCCGGACGAGCAGGCGGAAGCGCAGTCCGGGCCCGCCACACCATGAACGGGGCGAGCCGGGCGCTGCTGGTGCTGGCCGCGCTGGGCGCGCTGCTGCTGGGCGTGCTGCTGGGCCAGCAGCGCTTCGGCGCCGAATCGGGTGCAGGCGGCGGGATGCGACCGGACTGGGCGCTGCCCGACCTCTCCGGCACGCTGCGCGAGGCCGCGGAGTTCGACGGCCGCTGGCAGCTGGTCAATTTCTGGGCGACCTGGTGCCCGCCCTGCGTGCGCGAAATCCCGCTGCTGATCGCCACGCAGGCGCGCTACGACAGCGCGCAGCTGCAGATCCTGGGGCCGGCGCTGGACCAGATCGAACTGGCGCAGGCCTACGCCGAGCGCGCCGGCATCAATTACCCGGTGCTGCTCTCCGACACCGGCGTGACGCGCTGGATGGACGCGCTGGGCGACACCCGTGGCGCCCTGCCCTTTTCGGTGCTGATCGACCCGCAGGGGCAGATCGTCGCGCGCCACTGGGGCGAGCTGAGCGAGGCCGACCTGGAGCAGTGGCTGGCGCAGGTTCCTGCGGCAACGGACTGAAACCTGCCGCGATCGTCGGCGAAATCGCCGTGAACGTGACAAAGCCGGCGGCGCCGGGCTACAGTGGCGCCACGCCTTAATCTCCCGCGCAGCGAGCCATGAGCCGCATCCACCTGATCAACGGGCCCAACCTCAATCGGCTGGGACAGCGCGAGCCCGAGGTCTACGGCCGCCTGAGCCTGGCCGACATCGAGGCGCAGCTGACGCAGGCGGCAACCGAACTCGGCCATGAGCTGCATTGCCTGCAATCCAACAGCGAGGGCGCGCTGGTCGACGCCGTGCATGCCGCCGCCGATGCCGGCGCGGACTTCCTGCTGCTCAACCCCGCCGCCTACACGCACACCAGCATCGCCCTGCGCGACGCACTGCTGGCGGTGGATCTGCGCTTCATCGAGATCCACCTGTCCAATGTTTATCGGCGCGAGGCCTTTCGCCAGCGCTCCTATTTTTCCGACATCGCCGTCGGCGTGATCTGCGGCCTGGGCGCCCAGGGCTACCAGCTGGCCCTGGCCGCCGCCCATGCGCAGTTGCAGCCGCCGGCCTAGGCCAGACCCCATGGATATCCGCAAGATCAAGAAGCTGATCGAGGTCGTCGAGGACTCGGACGTCGCCGAGATCGAGATCTCGACGGCCGACGAAACCATCCGCATCGCCCGCTTCACCGCCGCCGCAGCCCCGGCGGCCGCGCCCGTGGCGGCGCCCGCGCCCGCCGCGCCGGCGCCGCCCGCCGCGCCCCCAAGCAACGACCGCGCCGGTGCCGGCACGGGTACCGGCGGCGCCGACAGCGCCAGCGCCGGCACCCAGGTCCGCGCCCCGATGGTCGGCACCTTTTACCGCTCGCCGGCGCCGGGCTCCAAGGCCTTCGTCGAGGTCGGCCAGACGGTGGCCGCCGGGCAGACGCTGTGCATCATCGAGGCGATGAAGATGCTCAACCAGATCGAGTCGCCCGTGTCCGGCACGGTGCGCGAGATCCTGGTCGAGAACGAGCAGCCGGTCGAATACGACGAAGCGCTGTTCATCATCGAATGATGGAGCAGATTCAGAAAGTCCTGATCGCCAATCGGGGCGAGATCGCGCTGCGCATCCACCGCGCCTGCCGCGAGCTGGGGCTGCGCACGGTGGCGGTCTTCTCCGCCGCCGACCGCGAACAAAAGCATGTGCTGCTGGCCGACGAGACCGTGTGCATCGGGCCGCCGCAGGCCACGCGCAGCTACCTGAACATGCCCTCGATCATCGCCGCCGCCGAAGTCACCGGCGCCGACGCCATCCACCCCGGCTTTGGCTTTTTGTCGGAGAACGCGGACTTCGCCGAGTCGGTGACCCGCAGCGGCTTCATCTTTATCGGCCCGCGGGCCGACACCATCGCCCTGATGGGCGACAAGACGGCCGCCAAGCGCGCGATGAGCGAGGCCGGCGTGCCCTGCGTGCCGGGTTCGGATGGCGCGCTGGGGGATGACCCGGCCGAGTGGCGCGAGATCGCCGAGGGGATCGGCTACCCGGTCCTGGTCAAGGCCGCCGCCGGCGGTGGCGGTCGCGGCATGCACGTGGTGCACCGCCCGGCCGACCTGGCCGACGCCATTGGCCTGGCGCGGCAGGAGGCGGCCACCGCCTTTGGCAACCCCGCGGTCTTTCTGGAGAAATACCTGACCCGGCCGCGCCACATCGAAATCCAGGTGCTGTGCGACGAGCACGGCCATGCCATCCACCTGGGCGAGCGCGACTGCTCGCTGCAGCGCCGCCACCAGAAGGTGGTGGAAGAGAGCCCGGCGCCCGGCCTGCCGGCCGACCAGCGCGCCGAGATCGGCGCGCTGTGCGTGCGCGCCTGCCAGCAGATCGGCTATGTGGGCGCCGGCACCTTCGAGTTCCTTTACGAGGACGGGCAGTTCTACTTCATCGAGATGAACACCCGCATCCAGGTCGAGCACCCGGTCACCGAGGCCGTGACCGGCGTGGACCTGGTGCGCGCGCAGATCGAGATCGCCGACGGCCAGCCGCTGCGGCTGCGCCAGGAGCAGCTGCGCTGGGAGGGGCACGCCATCGAGTGCCGCATCAACGCCGAGGACCCCTTCCGCTTCACGCCCTCGCCCGGCGAGATCACCAGCTTCCATGCGCCGGGCGGCCCTGGGGTGCGCATCGACTCGCATGTCTACCGCGGCTACCAGATCCCGCCGCATTACGACTCGATGATCGGCAAGCTGATCGTGCACGGCCGCAACCGCGAGATTGCGCTGGCGCGCATGCGCGGCGCGCTGGAGGAGCTGGTGCTGGAGGGCGTGAAAACCAACGTGCCGCTGCACCTGCGCATCCTGGCCGACCCCGCCTTCCAGCAGGGCGGCGTCAGCATCCACCACCTGGAGCAGCGGCTGAACGAATGGCGCGATGACCACTGAGGGCGAGGGCGCGGCGCCGGCCTGGCAGCAGCTGCGCCTGCGCTGCCGGGAGCCCGAAGCCGTGGCCGAGATCCTGGAGGCCTGTGGCGCGCTGGCCGTGACCTTTGAAGACGATGCCGATGACCCGGTGCTGGAGCCTGCGCCGGGCGCCACGCCGCTGTGGCCGCGCACGCGCCTGACCGGGCTGTTTGCCGCGCAGGATGACCGCGCCGACATCGAGGCGCGCCTGGCCGCCGGCGCGGGCGACCGGGTCCTGGCCACGCAATGGGATGCGCTGCCCGAACAGGTCTGGGAGCGTGCCTGGCTGGCGCACTACGCGCCGATGACATTCGGCGAGCGCCTGCGGGTGGCCCCGCAGGAGGCCGCCGTGCCCGAGGACGGCCGCGTGCTGCTGCGTCTGGACCCCGGCCTGGCTTTCGGCACCGGCACCCACCCCAGCACGGCGCTGTGCCTGCACTGGCTGGGCTCGGCCGAGCTGGCCGGCCGCAGTGTCATCGACTATGGCTGCGGCTCGGGCATCCTCGGCATCGCCGCCGCCAAGCTCGGCGCCCGCAGCGTGCACGGCTGCGACATCGACCCGCAGGCCCTGCTGGCCAGCGGCGACAACGCGGCCGCCAACGCGGTGTCGATGGCCCTGGTGCCCTGCGCCCAGGCCCGCGCCGCCGGCCCCTTCGAACTGGTGCTGGCCAACATCCTGGCCGGTACGCTGATCGAACTGGCCGGCGAACTCGACGCGCTGGCCACGCCCGACGCGACGCTACTGCTGGCCGGCCTGCTCGACAGCCAGGCCGGGGCCGTGGCCGCCGCCTTCCCCGGCTGGAGCTTCGAGCGCCGCGTGCAGGAGGAATGGGCGCTGCTGGTGGGCCGTCGTAAAAGTCGCGACTAGACTTTTGCCTGCGGGGGCGTATCATCCGCCGGCCTACTGCCCGCCAATCGCTCTTTGCGCATCGCCATGTCGGACGCTGCCGCGCAGCCCCAGCAAAACGCCCAGCTCGAGCCCGAACACCGGCCTTTGGGCTACTACGTCGAAAACTGCGTCCGCGATTACCTGCAGACGCTGAACGGCGCCAAGCCGGCCCCGCTCTACGAAACCCTGATCGAAGAGTTTGAGCGACCGCTGCTGCGCGAGGTGCTGGCCTACTGCGAGGGCAATAACACGCGGGCCTCGGCCATCCTGGGCATCAATCGCGCCACGCTGCGCAAGAAGCTGCAGAAGTACGACCTGCACGAGGGCTAGGTGCCTGCTCGGCGACGGTTGACGGGCTGAGCGCGGCCCGGGGCTGGCATACTGCGCCGTTTTTCCCCCGGACCCGCCGCGATGACCGACCCGAAGCCCGCTGCCCACCCGCGCCCGATCCGCACCGCCCTGCTCTCGGTTTCCGACAAGACGGGCATCGTCGACTTCGCCCGTGAGCTGCAGGCGGCCGGCATCACCCTGCTGAGCTCCGGCGGCACGGCGCGCGCGTTGCGCGAGGCCGGTATCGCAGTCACCGAGGTCGCCGAGCACACCGGCGCGCCGGAGATTCTTGGCGGGCGGGTCAAAACGCTGCACCCGAAAATCCACGGCGGCATCCTGGCCCGCCGCGGCACCGATGAGGCCACGCTGGACGAACAGGGCATCACGGCCATCGACCTCGTGGTGGTGAACCTGTACCCCTTCCGCGAAACGATTGCCGGCGGCGCCGACTACGCCACCGCCATCGAGAACATCGACATCGGCGGGCCGGCCATGCTGCGCGCCGCCGCCAAGAACCACCGCGACGTGACCGTCGTTGTCGACCCGGCCGATTTCCCGGCCGTGCTGGCGGCGCAACAGGGCGAGGGCCCCGACTTCGCGCTGCGCCAACGCCTGGCGCTGAAGGCCTATGCCCACACGGCGGCCTACGACGCCGCGATCGTCGACTGGCTGGGCCGCTGCGAAGGCGAGACCCAGCGCGCGCTGACGCTGCCGCCCGTCTATGGCGGCCAGTGGCAGCTGCACACCGCCCTGCGCTATGGCGAAAACCCGCACCAGGCCGCCGGCTTTTATGCCGACGCCGGCGCCGCCGAGGGCACGCTGGCGCGCGCGACGCTGCGCCAGGGCAAGGCGCTGTCCTATAACAACATCGCCGACGCCGACGCGGCCTGGCAGGCCGTCAACGAATTCGATGAGCCGGCCTGCGTCATCGTCAAGCACGCCAACCCCTGCGGCGTGGCGCTGGGCGCCGATTTGGTGGCGGCCTACGAGGGCGCCTACGCTTGCGACCCGACCTCCGCCTTTGGCGGCATCATCGCCTTCAACAGCGAGGTCAATGCCGACCTGGCCGCGATGATTCTGGAGCGCCAGTTCCTGGAGGTGCTGATCGCGCCGAGCTTCGCCGCCGATGCGCTGGAGCGGCTGGCCGACAAGCCCAATGTGCGTGTGCTGCAGACCCATGGCGAGCTGCCGCAGCAGGACCGGCTGGACATGCGCAGCGTCTCGGGCGGCGTGCTGGTGCAGCAGGCGGACCTGCCGCGCCTGGCCGAGGACGAGATCCGCAGCGTGACCGAGCGCGCCGTGCCCGACGCGGCCCGCGACGACATCCGCTTCGCCTGGTCGGTGGTCAAGATGGTCAAGTCCAACGCCATCGTCTTCGTGCGTGACGGCCGCACCCTGGCCATCGGCGCCGGGCAAATGAGCCGGCTGGACAGCGTGCGCATCGCCGTGCGCAAGGCCGAGGACGCCGGGCTGTCGCTGGAAGGCAGCGTGATGGCCTCGGATGCCTTCTTCCCCTTCCCCGACGCGATGCTGGCCGGCATCGAAGCCGGCGCCAAGGTGGTGGTGCAGCCTGGCGGCTCGATGCGCGACGACGCCGTCATCGAGGCCGCCGACGCCGAGGGCGTGGCGATGGCGCTGACCGGCCGCCGGCACTTCCGCCACTAAGCCTGCCCCTCGACGCTTCGAGTACGCCTTTCCTCCAAACCCGGGCGGAGCTAAGCCATCGGCGCGGCATAGCGGCAACAAAGCGCCGACGGCTTGGTCGCTACGACATCGCGAAACGGCGCGGCGGGGCGGCGGAGCGGGCATGAGCGCAGGCCCGAGTGGAGGCGGGAACAGCCCGCAGGGGGCGCGCAGGGACGCGCGCCCCGGCCGACGGGGCAGGAGCCCCGCCCGGCCGGCCCCGCCGGAGGGAGGATCAGCCCAGCGTAGCCCGCGGAGCCGCACCGCCGCGCGCGCGCCATAGCCGACTTTCACCGCATGTGCCGGGCCCCAGCTGTCGCGACTTAATCGCCCTCCGCCACGGTCTCGTACTCGATAGCGCAAAGCCACCACTCGCGGCGCTGGCCGGCGGCCTCGAACACGATCTCGTCGCCGACGGACTTTCCCAGCACCGCACGCGCCAGGGGGGCGTCCAGGCTGATCAGCCCCTGCGCGGGGTCGGCCTCGTAGGCGCCGACAATGCGCAGGCGGTGCGGCTGGCCCGCTTCGTCCTCCAGCGTGACCCAGGCGCCGAAGCGCGCGCGGCTGGGGTCGGCCGGCGCCTCGCGCACGACCTCGGCCTGCTCCAGCGTGCGCCCCAGGTAGCGCAGCCGGCGGTCGACCTCGCGCAGCTCCTTCTTGCGATAGATGTACTCGGCGTTTTCCGAGCGATCACCCTCGGCGGCGGCGGCGGACAGCGCGGCCACCACCTCGCGCCGCCGCTGCCACAGCGCCTGATGTTCGTCGCGCAAGCGGCGAAAGCCGGCGGCCGTCAGCCACGCGGGCCGGCTCATCGTCCTGCCACCACGCGGCGGCCGCCTGCATCAGCAAGCATTCGCGGCAGAAATCTCGCAGACCCAGGCGGTCCAGGTCCTCGCCCTCGGCGGGCGCGCGCCAGGCCAGGCGCACGCTGGCGGTATCGGCATCAATGATCTGCAGGCAGGGCTGCCCGTCCTCCAGGCAGACGTGTACGGGGGCGGTGCTCACGGCGGGCTCCGGATGCGAGTGGAGCCCCGATCCTATTGCGAACGATTTTCATTTGCAATAGCGGCGATTGTCGGGATCACTTGGCGCCCAGCGGCGGGGTGGATGTGGGCACAAAAAAGTCCGGCATCAGCTCGGCCCCCGGGGTGACGGCGTACTGCTCGAAGTCGGTTTCGCCGGCGGCCTCGAGCACCAGGTCATCGATGAAGAACTGCCCGCTGGCCTCGCGCGCCGGCCGGGTCAGGATGTGCCAGGCGGCGTCGCCCATGATATCGGGCTTGCGGCTGGCGGCCACCATCTGCTCGCCACCGAGCAGGTTGCGCACCGCCGCCGTGGCGATGGTCGTGCGCGGCCACAGGCAGTTGAAGGCGATGCCGTCGCGGCGGAACTCGGCCGCCATGGCCCAGGCATACACGCTCATCGCGTACTTCGCCAGGCTGTAGGCGGGGTGGCGCTCGAACCATTGGCTGTCCCAGTCCAGCGGCGGGGAGATGTTCAGCACATGCGGGTTGCTGGCCTTGCGCAGGTGCGGCACACAGCTGCGCGAGACGAGAAACGTGCCGCGGGCGTTGATCTGGTGCATCAGGTCATAGCGCTTCATCGGCAGCTCCTCGGAGCTGCTCAGATTGATGGCGCTGGCGTTGTTGACGCAGATGTCCAGGCCACCGAAGCGTTCAACGGTGGCATTGATGGCCGCCAGCACCTGCTCCTCCTCGCGGATATCGCAGACCAGCGGCAGCGCGTGGCCGCCGGCCGCCTCGATGTGCTCGGCGGCGGTGTGGATGGTGCCCTCCAGCTTGGGGTGAGGCTTGTCGGTCTTCGCGGCGATGGCCACGTTGGCGCCGTCGCGGGCGGCGCGCAGCGCGATGGCGAGGCCAATGCCGCGCGAGGCGCCGGTGATGAACAGGGTCTTGCCGGACAGGCTCATGGGGGTCTCCTCGGGTGGGGTTGCGCGCGTGGCCGGCCGCGGCGACGGCCCGGCACGCGGCCAGGGGGCTAGCCTAGCGCAGCGCGGGGGCCCGCGCCTGCTACCCTGCTGCGGTACCGCCGAGGGCCTGCATGGGAGGGCCTGCATGAACCCACACCGCCGACTGACCATCTGGATCCTGGCTGGCCTGGTGGCCGGCGCCGTGTTAGGCGAGGCCCTCTATCGGGCCTACGCGGGCGCCGTGCCCGCCGGCTGGATCACCGGCCTGTCCCTGCTGGGCAATACGGTCTTCATGGGCCTGCTGAAGATGATCCTGGTGCCGCTGGTGCTGTCCAGCGTCATCGTCGGCGTATGCAGCATTGGCGACCCACGCAACCTGGGCCGGGTCGGCGGGCGCACCGTGCTGTATTACTTCGGCACGATGCTGGTCGCCGTATTGACGGGCCTGGCGGTGGTCAACCTGATCCAGCCCGGCGACCCGAACGGCGATGGCAGCGGGCTGGGCAGCGCGCTGACCCAGGCCGGCGAGCAAAGCTATGCGCAGTCCGACGCCGAACGCCGCGAGCGCATCGAGCAAACCGGCCAGGCCGGCCTTGGCGCGGCCGCGCAAAACCTGCTGCGCCAGCTGGTGCCGGCCAACCCGCTGGGGGCCGCCGCCGACTTTCAGCTGCTGCCGGTCATCGCCTTCTCCATCCTGCTCGGGCTGGCCATCGTCAGCACGGGCGAACGCGCCCGGCCGGCGCGGCAGTTCTTCGAGGGCCTGTTCGCCGCGGTGATGACGCTGGTCGACTGGATCCTGCGCCTGGCGCCGCTCGGCGTGTTCGCACTGGTGGCCTGGACGGTGGCCCGCATCGGCCTGGCCGCCCTGTTCGGGCCACTGCTTTGGTACGTGCTGGCCGTGATTGTCGGGCTGCTGGTCCACGCCACGCTCACCCTGCCGCTGATCCTGCGCTGGTGGGGCGGGGCCTCCCCGCTCGCCTACGCCCGCGCGATGCGCCCGGCGCTGCTGACGGCCTTTGGCACGGACTCGAGTTCCGCCACGCTGCCGGTCACGCTCGAATGCGCCGAGGACGGCGGCAGTTCGCGTCGCGCCAGCCGCTTCGTGTTGCCGCTGGGCGCCACGATCAACATGGACGGCACGGCGCTCTACGAAGCGGTGGCGGTGGTCTTTTTATTCCAGGCCTATGGCATCGCGCTGGGCCCCACGCAGCTGGCCATCGTCGCCATCACCGCTACGCTGGCGGCGGTCGGCGCCGCCGGCATTCCCTCGGCGGGTCTGGTGACGATGGTGATTGTGGTCGAAGCCGTCAACGCCAGCCTGCAGGGCGTGCCGGCCCTGCCGCTGGCCGCCGTGGGCCTGATCCTGGGCATCGACCGCCTGCTGGACATGTGCCGCACCACCGTCAACGTCTGGGGCGACGCCGTCGGCGCCCGCATCATCACCCGTTATGCACCCGATGAGGCCAGCGACACGGCGCCCACGCAGACGCCCAACGCGGCTGCTTAGTGGCGGGTGAAATCAACCACAGATTTACACAGATTTGCGCAAATTGATTTGCTGGGGCTGGGGCTGGGGCTGGGCCTAGACGCCTCTTAAGACGATGGCGCTCGGGTCGCCGCAGTTAGCTTCGCGTCGGCTTGCCGACCCGCTAAGCAGTCCCTAGCGACTGTGTACAGCAGAGGCGCCGCACAGCCACCGCAAACCGAAGGCGCACTTCCCTACCGCCCCATGCCGGCTGGCACCGCACCCATGGCCCCTTTCGTGGCCATCGGTCCCAGAGCGCACCCAAAAAATCTGCGCAATCTGCGAAATCTGCGGTTAAAAAACCCCCGCTCGCCCATGCGCCCAACGCCGCGCGCGTCGCCGCCCCCACGTTGAGGGCGGCGACCGCGGGAAGGCTTAGAACTGGTAGCGGACGTAGAGCGAGGCGAAGTCGCGGTCGCGCAGCAGGTTCTGCGAGCCGCCGCCGGTGAACCAGCCGTAGCCGGTGTTCAGCGACCAGGAGCTCTTGTAGCGGGTTTCGACGTTCAGGTAGAACTGCTTGCGACCCTCGACGAAGTTCTCGCCAGGCCCCGGCGAGATGCCGTTGACGTCGTGGGCGACGATGAAGAAGGGCTGGATCGAAATGCCCGGCAGCACCGACTCATAGCGCACGATGCCGATGACCCGATAGCCCCAGGCCGAGGTCGTCGTGTACTGGCGCGTCTCCTGCTGCGGGTTGAAGCGCAGGCCGTCGCTGCCGGCAACGCAGATGCCCTCGTAGCAGCCCGGCGCATCCTGGCGGATCTGCTCGGGCGTGGCATTGGGGTCGCCCGGCGCCAGCGAATCCTCGTCGACCACGCCGGCCGAGGCATGGCGATAGGTGCCCGGGGCCTCGATCTGGTACAGCGAGCGATCCGGCGGGTTCAGCAGGCGGTTGGCGCCGGCCTCAAACAACAGGATGATCTGGTCGGCCCCGATGGGGTTTTGCGTGGCGCCCAGGATGTAGGTCGCCCCCAGGTTGAACTGCAGGGCCTGGATGCGCTCATAGCCGCGAATGTAGGCATTGGGCTCGTTCTCGCCCAGCGTGATGCCGCGGTAGCTGGTGATGAAGGCGGGGAAGCTGCGCTGCACCGAGGGTGCGTCGCCGCCGTCGCCGTTCTCGCCGCTGCCGGTGGGCGGAATCAGGTTGAAGGTGTTGTCGCCGGACTGGCTGACCAGCTCGGGCGCGCCCGGAACCGGCGCCAGCGTGGCGCAGGTCGGCGTGCCGGCCGGCGCATCGGTGGCCAGAGGGCGGTGGCAGCTCGCCAGCGTCGTGCCCAAAGCTGCGAAGGTCAGGTCCTCGGCGTCCACCTGCACCGGCATGTTCGGCCTGTAGGCGAACTCGCCCTGCAGCGACAGATCGCCAAAGGCGGTGTTGAAGCTCATGCCGTAGAGGCGGATGTCCTCGGGGTACTCGAGCACGAACTCCACTTCGTCCAGCGGGACGGCATCGGTGACGGGCCCAGTGCCGAGCAGCTGCAAGCCGTTCTGGAAGACCGGGATCGGAATCACGTTGCCGATGACGTCCGTGATCGCCTGCGCGGCCGCGCCGGTGGGGTCAAGCACCGCGTCGCCCAGCCCGCCCAGGTTCAGGTCGGTGATCTGTTCGGCAATCGGCAGGTTCGGGCAGGCCAGCACCAGCGTGGCGAGGTTGAAAGCGTCCACCCCCGTATTGCTGCCCTGCCCTTCGGGCGCCTGCGGGTGCGTGCGCGCACAGGACAGGTCGGCAGAAAAGAAGCTGGCATAGGGC
Organism: uncultured Ectothiorhodospiraceae bacterium; assembly: GCA_937141935.1. GTDB lineage: Bacteria > Pseudomonadota > Gammaproteobacteria > Nevskiales > Oceanococcaceae > MS8. Next base: position 8,012 of record CAKZQS010000011.1, on the reverse strand, counting down.
AGCTTCGAGTGGTAGTTCATGAAGTAAAAGCCGAGGTCGGTCCCGTCGTTCAGGGACTCGGCGTAGTACTTGAAGGAGACGCCGAACTGGCCGCTGTCACTGGGCTCGTTGTCCGGGCGCTTGTAGATGGTGGTCGTCGAGTCCGTCAGCGCGGCCAGCGGGTTGTTCAACGGCGTGCCGATCTTGTAGGGATCCTCGGCCGGGCCGCCAAAGGAGATCGAGGCGTAATTGACCGGGTTGTTGGTGCCGAAGTCGGCAAAGGAGAAGAAGGTGCCTGGGGTCGGCGCCTCCAGCGGCTCCCACTCAAGCTGGTAGAAGGTCTCGATCGACAGATTGTCGGTCAGCCCGGTCGAGGCGTAGATCGTATTCACCGGCACGAAGACCTCCTCCGGTGTGAAGCCCACGCGGAAGAAGTTGTTCGCATTGACCGGGTTCGAGGAGTTCAGCGAACCCAGCACCAGCAGCGTCGATTCGCCCCAGGAGATGCTCTGGCGGCCGATCTTCAGGCTCAGCTCACGCTCCCAGGGCAGGTCGATGTAGGAATAGAAGAACAGGTCCAGCAGCTGGAAGTCGGTGCCGGCCTGACGCAGGATTTCGGCGTTGGTGCGGCGGTTGCGCACCACCTCGCCGGCGCCATAAGTGGTGCCGGTCAGGTTGACCGGCGTGCCCAGGTAGTTGGGCTCCGAGGGCGGCGTGCAGTCCTCGATGTCCGGGCCGGTGCAGTCAATGCGGTTGGGGTGGTATTCCTCGAAGTCGTTGTTGACGAAGTCGTAGAAATAGATCCAGCGGGAAAACAGGCCGTAATCGCCGGCGTCCAGCGTCAGATCCTGGGTGATCTTGAACGGCGCCTGGATCAGGTCGTACTGCTCGTAGTTCCAGTTGCCGTCATCGAAGTTCGGCGAGAACTGCCCAGCGCCTGCGACCAGCGCTTCGGCGGGCCCGGTGTCATTCTGGTTGATGCCCTGGCAGCTGTTGTTGTTGCTGCCGTCGGGCTGCGTACCGCAGAGCTGCGGGTTGATGTTGGCCTTGCCCAGCAGGTCGTTCGAGCGCTTCTGCATGCGGATCGCCGCGCCGAGCGTCATGTTGGTGTTCAGCGTGCCGTCGATGCCGTCGAAGTAGTCCAGCTCGAACTGCACCGCCAACGCGGGCCAGGCGCACACAAGCCCCCCCAGGGCCAGAATGATTCGACGCATGACGCGGTGGTCTCCTCTTGCTGTCACCGTGATCTCCCTACGGGCCGGTCCACCGGCGCCGCCCGCCTGCATTGTACGCACAACGCGCGTGTGCCGGCCACGGGCGCCAGGCACAAAAAACCCCGCCGGAGCGGGGTTTTCGTCGACGCCGTCAGGCTCAGCTTTCGCTGCTGGCCTCGGCGCCGGCCGGCTCGGCCACGTCATCGCGACCGACCAGCTCGACATAGGCCATCGGCGCATTGTCACCGGCGCGGTAGCCGGCCTTCAGGATGCGCAGGTAGCCGCCCGGGCGCGCCTTGTAACGCGGACCCAGCTCGTTGAACAGCTTGCCCACGATCTCCTTGTTGCGCAGGCGCGCGAAGACCAGCCGGCGGTTGGCGACGGAATCCTCGGCGGCGCGCGTGATCAGCGGCTCGGCCAGGCGGCGCAGTTCCTTGGCACGCGGCAGAGTCGTCTTGATCAGCTCGTGCTCGAAGAGCGAATTGGTCAGGTTCTGCAGCATGGCCTTGCGGTGCGAGCTTTCGCGACCAAGCTGACGACCGGAATTACGATGGCGCATCGGTGCTTCCTTTGGATGCTCAGGCCGACTCGGCCTGCGGGCTTTGCCAGTTTTCCAGGGTCATGCCCAGGCCCAGATCGTGCGACGCCAGCACGTCCTTGATCTCGGTCAGCGACTTCTTGCCCAGGTTCGGGGTCTTCAGCAGGTCGGCCTCGGTGCGGCGCACCAGGTCCCCGATGAAGTGAATGTTTTCGGCCTTCAGGCAGTTCGCACTGCGCACCGTCAGCTCCAGCTCCTCGATCGGGCGCAGCAGCATCGGGTTGATGGCCTCTTCCTCGTCCTCGGCGGCACCGCCTTCCTGCTGCAGGCCCACGAAGACCTCCAGCTGCTCGGACAGGATCTTGGCGGCGGCGCGCACGGCGTCGGCCGGCGAGATCCCGCCGTTGGTGGCCACGTCGAGAACCAGCTTGTCGAGGTTGGTGCGCTGCTCAACACGCGCGGCCTCGACGCCATAGCTGACGCGACGCACCGGCGAGAAGCTGGCGTCCAGCGGCAGGCCGCCGACCAGGTCGGCTTCCTCTTCCGACAGGTGCGCACGGCTGGCCGCGGGCTGGTAGCCCCGGCCGCGGGTCACGGTCAGCACCATGTCCAGCGCGCCGCCGGTCAGCGTGGCGATGTAGGCCTCCGGGTTCATCACCTCGACGTCATGGTCGAGGGCGATGTCCGCGGCGGTCACCTCGCCCTTGCCGTCCTTCTTCAGGTGCAGCTTGGCGCTTTGCCGGCCGCTCATGCGTACGGCAATGTTCTTGAGGTTGAGCAGGATGTCGAGCACGTCTTCCTTGACGCCCTCGATCGTCGAGTACTCGTGGACCACGCCGGCGATCTCCACCTGCGTGATGGCGGCACCGGGAATCGAGGACAGCAGCGTGCGGCGCAGCGCGTTGCCCAGCGTGTGGCCAAAGCCGCGCTCGAGCGGCTCGAGCACGATGCGCCCGCGGTGCGGACCGATTTCCTCGATCGCGCTGACCTTCGGGACCAGTAGTTCGGCAACTCCGACCATGCTATGTATCTCTCCTTCGTCGATTACTTCGAGTACAACTCGACGACGAGGTTTTCGTTCACGTCCTCGAGGTATTCATCCCGGTCGGGGATGCGCTTGAAGACGCCTTCGAGCTTCTTGTCGTCCACCTCGAGCCATTCCTTGATGCCGACCTGTTGGGCCACATCCAGGGCTTCCTTGATCCGCAGCTGGTTCTTGGCCCGCTCGCGCACCGACACGACATCCTCGGCCGAAACCTGGAAGGACGCGATGTTGACGCTGCGGCCGTTGACCATGATCGCCTTGTGCGACACCAGCTGCCGCGCTTCGGCGCGGGTGGTGGCAAAGCCCATGCGGTAGACAACGTTGTCCAGGCGGCGCTCCAGCATCTGCAGCAGCAGCTCGCCGGTGGAGCCCTTCTGCTTGGCCGCCGCGCGGTAATAGTTACGGAACTGCCGCTCGAGCACGCCGTAGGTGTAGCGCAGCTTTTGCTTTTCGCGCAGCTGGGTCTTGTAGTCGCTGGACTTGGAGCGCTTGGCGGCGGCGCCATGCTGCCCCGGGGGCGTGTCCAGGCGGCACTTGCCGTCCAGGCTGCGACCGCGGCTCTTCAGAAACAGGTCGGTGCCAACGCGGCGCGCCTGCTTGCACTTGGGTCCGGTGTACTTGGCCATGGGGGCTCCTTAGACCCGGCGCCGCTTCGGAGGGCGGCAGCCGTTATGCGGGATCGGGGTCACATCGGTGATGTTGGTAATGCGGAAACCGACGGCGTTCAGCGAGCGCACGGCCGACTCACGGCCGGGGCCGGGGCCCTTGACCCGCACCTCGAGATTCTTCACGCCATGCTCCTGCGCGGCGACGCCCGCCTTCTCGGCGGCCATCTGCGCGGCAAAGGGCGTGCTCTTGCGCGAGCCCTTGAAGCCAGAACCACCGCTGGTTGCCCAGGACAGGGCATTGCCCTGACGGTCGGTGATCATGACGATCGTGTTGTTGAAGGTGGCGTGGATATGCGCAATGCCTTCCGCAATGTTTTTGCGGACGCGCTTGCGGGTGCCACGGGCCGCGGTCTTCGCTTGAGCCATGTATCAGTTACCGGGTTTAACGCTTGATCGGACGCCGCGGGCCCTTACGGGTACGGGCGTTCGTGCGGGTGCGCTGGCCGCGCAGGGGCAGACCCCGACGGTGGCGCAGGCCGCGGTAGCAGCCGAGATCCATCAGCCGCTTGATGTTCATCGACACTTCCCGACGCAGGTCACCCTCGACGGTGTATTTGCCGACCTCGCTCCGCAGGGACTCGACTTCCCCATCGGACAGTTCTTTAATTTTGCGCGCCGGCTCGACGCCAGCGCCCTCGCAGATGGCCTTGGCCCGGGTCGGGCCGACGCCGTAGATCGCCTGCAGGGCGATCACCGCGTGCTTGTTGGCCGGCACATTGATGCCCGCAATACGAGCCATGGTCAGATCTCCAAGTCTAAAGGAGCGCGGGAAAACCGCGAATATTAACGGGTTTGGCGGGGCTGAAGCAAGCCGATCAGCCCTGGCGCTGCTTGTGGCGCGCGTCGCTGCTGCAGATCACGCGCACAACACCGTTGCGACGGACGACCTTGCAGTTGCGGCAGATCTTCTTGACCGATGCACGAACCTTCATGGTGAAACTCCGAAATGTCAGCTACGGACCGTGCCCGGTCGGGTGGGTCCCTTGAGGTTGGCCTTCTTCATCAGGCCGTCGTACTGGTGCGACATCATGTGCGCCTGCAACTGCGCCATGAAGTCCATCACCACGACCACGATGATCAGCAGCGAGGTGCCCCCGAAATAGAAGGGCACATTCCAGCCCAGGATCAGGAACTCCGGCAGCAGACAGACCGCGGTGATGTAGAAGGCGCCGAACACCGTCAGGCGGGTCAGCACCTTGTCGATGTACTGCGCCGTCGAACGACCGGGACGCACGCCCGGCACGTAGGCGTTGGAGCGCTTCAGGTTGTCCGCGGTGTCCTTGGAATCAAAGACGATCGCGGTGTAGAAGAAGCAGAAAAAGATGATCAGCAGCGCGTACAGCAACACGTACAGCGGCTGACCCGGCGACAGCGTGTTCGCCACCGTCTGCACCAGCCCCCCGCCCTCTTCGCCGAAGAAGCGCACCATCGAGGCCGGGAACAGGATCAGGCTCGACGCGAAGATCGGCGGAATCACACCCGCCATGTTGATCTTCAGCGGCATGTGCTGCGAGGGGGCGGCGTATACACGACGGCCCTGCTGGCGGCGCGCATAGTGGATCGGAATCCGGCGCTGCGCACGCTCGACATAGACCACGATCGCGGTCACGCCCAGCGTGGCGAAGGCGATGGCCAGCAGCTGCCAGCCCGCCAGCGAGCCATCGCTGACCATCTGCGCGGTGCCGCCCAGCGCCGAGGGCAGGCCCGACACGATGCTGGCGAAAATCAGCAGGGAGATGCCGTTGCCGATGCCACGCTCGGAGATCTGCTCGCCCAGCCACATCAGGAACATCGTGCCGGTGACCAGCGAGATCGTCGCCGTAAAGACGAAGGCCGGGCCCGGGTTGATCGCGATGTTGTTCGACTGGAGGGCCACCGTGGCGCCCACCGCCTGGAAGGTCGCCAGGGCCAACGTGCCGTAGCGCGTGTACTTGGTGATCTTGCGCCGGCCGGCTTCGCCTTCCTTGCGCATCTCCTTCAGGCTCGGCGTCACGGCCGTCATCAACTGCATGATGATGGAGGCCGAGATGTAGGGCATGATCCCCAGCGCGAAGATCGACAGGCGCTCCAGCGCACCGCCGGTAAACATCACGCCCAGGTCGAGGATCGTTCCAGCCTGCTGGTCAAACAGCGCCTCCAGCTGCACCGGGTCGATACCCGGCACAGGAATGAAGGTGCCAATGCGGAACACGAGCAGCGCACCCAGCACGAAGAAGATGCGGTTGCGCAGGTCCTGCAGGCGACCGAAGTCCGGCATGGCGGGCCCTTTAGCCATAGTTACTCGACCTTCCCGCCAGCCGCTTCGATGTCCGCCTTGGCGCCAGCCGAGGCCGGAATGCCGGACACGGTCACGGCCACGCTCAGCTCGCCGTTGCGGATGATCTTGACCAGTTCGGCATGGCCGGGCACCAGGCCCGCGGTCTTCAGCGCGGCCAGATCGACGGTCTGGTCGGCAAAGCGCGCCAGCTGGGCGGTGCCCACTTCGGCGCGCAGGCCGGCCTTGGCGCTGCGGAAGCCACGCTTGGGCAGACGCCGGTAGATCGGCATCTGGCCGCCTTCGAAGCCGACCTTGCTGAAGCCGCCGCTGCGGGCCTTCTGGCCCTTGACGCCGCGACCGCTGGTCTTGCCCAGGCCCGAACCGGGGCCCCGGCCGACGCGCTTGGCGCTCGGACGCGAACCTTCGTCAGGAGAGAGGTCATTCAGTTTCATCAGACCGACTCCACTTTGAGCATGTAGGAGATCTTGTTGACCATGCCCATGTTCTCGGGCGTGGCCTCGCGCACCACCGTCTGGTGCATCTTGCGCAGGCCCAGCCCATGGGCGCAGGCCTTGTGCGAGGCCAGGCGCTTGGCCAGGCTGCGCACGAGCGTGATCCGGATTTGCTTGTCAGCCATCGTTTAGATCCTTCAGGCGGCGCCGACGATGTCGGCGACGGTCTTGCCGCGCTTGGCCGCGATGTACTCCGGATCATGGACCGAAGTCAGCGCGTTCACCGTGGCGCGAACGATGTTCAGCGGGTTGCGCGAGCCATAGGACTTGGCCAGCACGTTGGAGACACCCGCCGCTTCCAGCACGGCGCGCATCGCGCCCCCGGCGATAACGCCGGTACCGCTGGAGGCCGGACGCATCAGCACCTGGGTGGCGCCGTGGGTGCCGAGCACGCGGTGGTGGATGGTGTCGCCCTTGAGCGGGACACTGACCATGTTCTTGCGGGCCCGTTCCATCGCCTTTTGAATGGCGGCGGGAACCTCGCGGGCCTTGCCGTAACCAAAACCCACGCGGCCGGCGCCGTCACCGACGACCGTCAGCGCGGTGAAGCCGAATTGGCGGCCACCTTTGACCACCTTGGCGACGCGGTTGATGGCAACCAGCTTTTCGACGAGATCGCCGTTGTCTGTATCCGTCCGTGCCATAGTGACTCTTCCGTATCTCTTAGAACTTGAGGCCGGCTTCGCGCGCGGCATCGGCGAGGGCCTGAACCCGGCCGTGGTACTTGAAACCGCCGCGGTCGAAAGCCACGACCTCGACGCCGGCGGCCTTGGCCCGCTCGGCAATCAGCGCACCGATTTTCTTGGCCGCGTCGACATTGCCGGTGGCCTGGCCACGGAAGTCCTTCTCGACCGTCGAGGCGCTGACCAGCGTCTGACCACCGCCGGGGGCGATGATCTGGGCGTAGATGTGCCGCGGGGAGCGGTAAACCGTCAGGCGAACCTTGCCGGTTTCGTGAATGCGGGCCCGCGTGCGACGCGCGCGCCGCAGGCGCGTTTGCTTCTTGTTCATTGCAGACCTACTTCTTCTTGGCTTCTTTGCGGCGGATGCGCTCGCCGGCGTACTTGATCCCCTTGCCCTTGTAGGGCTCGGGCGGACGCCAGGCGCGGATCTCGGCGGCCACCTGACCCAGCTGCTGCTTGTCGGCGCCCTTGAGCACGATTTCCGTCTGGCTGGGGGTCTCGGCGGTGACGCCCTCGGGAACGGCATAGTCCACGGGGTGCGAATAACCCAGGTTCAGGCTCAGCGTGCGGCCCTTGGCCTGCGCGCGGTAACCCACGCCGACCAGTTCCAGCTTGCGCTCGAAACCTTCGCTGACGCCGTGCACCATGTTGGCCAGCAGCGCCCGGGCCGTGCCGGCCTGGGCCACGCTGCCGGAGGTCCGGCTGGAGACCTTGAGCGTCTGCTCGTCCTGGGCCACCTCGACCGCCGGGTTCAGCTCGAGCGACAACTCGCCCTTGCTGCCCTTGATCGTGACCGCCTGGCCGTTGGCGCGAAATTCGACGCCCTTCGGCAGCGGAATTTCCTTGTTGGCTACGCGTGACATGCTGCGCCCCTTAGGAAACGATGCAGAGCACTTCGCCGCCCTGCCCGAGTTCACGGGCCCGGCGATCGGCGACGACGCCCTTGGAAGTGGAAATGATGGCCACGCCCAGACCACCCAGCACGCTGGGCAGGTCCTTGCAGGACTTGAACACGCGCAGCGAGGGCTTGGACACGCGGCGCAGGTCTTCGATGACAGGCTTGCCTTCGAAGTAGCGCAGCTCGACATGCAACTGCTTGTGCACGCCCTCGGCCTG
>CAKZQS010000010.1 GCA_937141935.1 uncultured Ectothiorhodospiraceae bacterium | reverse complement strand
GGATGAAGGCGAAGACATCGCCTTTCGTTCGGAAGTGAACGCGATGGCTTTTTTTAAAAGGGCATGCTCGAGCTGCAGACGCTCGTAGTCCTTCTTGATCCGGCGAAGCTCCTTGAGCTCCGCCGCCACACCCGCATCCACGTCCACACCCTTCGTCACGATCACACCCTCCCTCGCCTGCTTGCGCCAACGAGACAACATATAGGGGTGAATCGCAAGCGAGTGGGCGACGTCCTGCACCGCAACGCCCTCAAGCTGGCTCAGCCGCACGGCCGTAGCCTTGAATTCTTCGCTGTAGCGGAACGTGGTCCTAGGTCCTGGTCTGGGCATGCTCGACATCCTCATTCGCTAGATGAGGGTGTCTACTGAACCGAAGAAACTGCCGCGTCCCTTGCAGCATGTTGTTAGAAGGCGGCGGCACTTACGTCATGATCCGAAACCAATCTCTCAAACTGAGATCTAGCCTCAGCACCTCATCTTCTGCCAACGGCGAGCAATGAGCAATTGGATTCCTTAGAGAATTAAGGTTAGACATCACCTTTTCCATCGCTTTGATGTCATTAAAGACGGCACCACCGAAGAGTCCCCAGTTTGCTTTGATTATTTCGCTAAGCTCACCAAATGTTGTGTAATCAATGGGGTCCGATGACCTCGGAGTGACCGCGGCCTCATTTTCCCGCTTGATACTCTTTTTTACATTCTGCTTGACTTGCTCTGGGACCAGGTTTTCCCACCAGTTGGCATCTCCTGAGGCCTCAAAGATATCGACAATCATCTGCCGAATGGTTTTTTCTAGGCAATAAAATACTTCGTAATGCCTAGACATTCGTTTCGCTTCAGACCTCAAAGCCGAATCGAACTGTGGATAGTACGCATCCTCAATCTTGCTTCCGGCACCGGTTCCTCGCCCGAGGTCTATCTGATACCTCTCTTCCACTTTGTCGAGCTCAGCTTCCAAGAGCATGTTGCTCATGGCAAATGAACGTACAGCGCTTGCAGGATTCATGCTCAATCCTGCAGAGGGTGCTGCTTCAAGCTTTTGAAGATCGCGTGAAACACTTCTATATCGGTTGTGGCTGGCAAATTCAGATTGATGGTGTAAGAAAGATTGATACCTTCAGTTGTTCGAGCCCCACCTGATATCTGTGGCATCTGGGGTGCAGGAGTCTGGTTCTGAGAGATCGTTTCGTGTGTAGCGCGGGGTTCTACCTCCATTTTTTTTGGGGTTGAGTCGAACTTCGCAAGGGCCTTCAAAGCCACAAAGGTTGAGACGGTCTTTTGAACAGCTGCCGAACCAGCTTCTGCGCCAGTCGCTTCGACGATAAGCCCCTTCAGCTTGGTGTTATCGAGCTTATATGCACCCTCGTTCATTTCAAACAACGGGGCGTAGACATCTCGCATGGCAGCCGCAATAGCCTGCCCTGATTTGTGGGGATTGCGGAATTCCCGATAACGTTCCGTAGGACTTCCATCTGTATTTACAAGCCCCATCTTTTTTATAAATGGGATTGTTGCGCGGGCCGTGCCGCCCTTCATCGCGAGTTTGGTAGCTACGAAATCCTGGGAGAACTTATCTGGAACTGATGCAGCCTTGATTTTCTCCAGCATCGTTTCAAGTGTTCCTGTAGCTGTAACGTAAGGAAGGTTAGACATTTCACGATTCTCCTAAAGTTTCTCCGCCTTCTAACGCCTACGTTCAGGTGCGTTTGAGGCTACGACTGTTTTTGCGAAAGCAAAAATAGGCGGCGGGTCAAACGTCACCTGCAACGTTTTGTTCGGCGTCATTCCGGTTCCTTCGTTTGCTTCGGAACTTCTGGGATTATGAATTGCCCAGGCGCGCTTTTTAGGTCTGAATCTCCTGTGAGTAGAAAAATCTTGCTCTCAGGTATGTAGTGGAAACGGCTATGAACCTCGCCGTCCGCCTGAACCAACTCAAGTCGGCCATTCTCCACTCGCCAACTGTGCTCGTTGCTATTGCGGCCTCGCGAGATTCTCCCCGACCGATCGAAGCGGATTATCTTCGAACGCTCCATTCCTGCCGCCGGATTGTGATATAGCCTGAATGCGCCCATTACGAGGAACTCAATAAGCTTTTTATCGGAGTACGTTGACGATACCCGCTTATCGGATCTTCGATCTAGTTCTCGTCGTCGTTCCTCCAGCTCTCGCCGGGCGGCGTCCATAGCCATCTCAGAGCGCTCTTGTTGGGATATCAACTCGGCTTTGAGGCGGTCTAATTCTTCTCTCTGAGCCTTCGCGGCCTCATTGTCTTTATCCGATCGTGCTTCATATTCATGACGCTGTCGCTCCAACTCTGCCTCAGCTTCCTCCAACTGCTTGGCGGCTTCACTCCGCTTATGCTCTATCTCAGCTTGCCGCGCTTCTAGTTCTTGCTTCTGGCGTCGTGCAATTTCATCCTGGGCCAAAATTCCGTTCAGAGCCGCTTGTGCTTCCGCTCTGTCGATAGATGCTCGCAAGTAGTCTGTATCCTGCTTGAGCTTGGCCCTTTTGCGGCGGCTAATTGCGCCATCCTGGATGTGTTGCATACCCAACGTTACCCACGGCATCAGTATTGCAAAAGCAAGCGCGAACAATGCGGGGACAAGGAGCAGGTCTGTGAGTCCAATGTAGTTAGCGTCTATGTACGTGATTTTCTCCTCGATGGACTTGTCGCTGAAGAACAAAACCGCAATGAACCTCCAGTTCCAAGCCACCCAGCCGGCAGTAAACGGACCCAGCACCGGATTGCTTAGGCGCTCGCTTAGGTGTGCACGCCACTCGGTGAATAGGTCGCCAATCATGACGCCGAACGCCTGAACTCAGGTGCATTTGAGGCGACGCCCGTTTTTGCGGCAGCAAGAATGGGTGGCGGGTCAAATGTCACCTGCAGAGATTTGTTGGGCGCCTCCATGATCAATCTTCCAAGATTGGTTTTCAGAAACATAATCCATTATGTGGTGGTAAATGTCGTAACCGGTGTCTGTAGGTTGGGAAAAAATAGCCCTGCCTTCATCAAGCTTAGCGTTCAATACCTTCTTGTTCGTTTTTCGGCTTATGACGTTAGCCCCACTTCTCTGCTTAAGCTTGTGACGGGCAAAGGGTAGCGGCAGCCGCAACTCTTCGCGAAATTTTACGAAGAAATCCAACACAACCCCGGTCGCCAATGACCCCAAGGAATAGAACTCCAAGAACTCTGCTGGCCCGACATAATCGAGAATAACGCGCACGCGCTTGGATGTTGTCTTTATTTCCATCGCGAGCGGCATTCCTTCAGTGACTATGGCTCTGTGGAGCTCCTGAAGGCGCTCGAGCTCTGCGTCTTTCTCCGGCAAAGAAGTGCGCTTATTACCGTTGGGGAAGTATTCAACTCGTTCATGACACTTGCGACAAAGCGCAATCAACGCGGATGAGTTCTTACCTTCTAAGGTGTCGAGTTCATAGTCACGATGATGAACATCCATTCCATCCTTTGTAGGATTCCAACTTTTATGAAGGCAGACTTGGCAGGTTTTCTTGTCTCGCTCAAGCACCCACCCCCGAATCGTCTTCCAGAGCGTTGAACGTAAGTATCTTTCATAGCCCATGGCCTCGACACTGCTCAACCCTTCCGAAGCAAGACGCCTTTTCAGTTTCTGAAGATCCGGCTGTACCACCTCGCTCAAAGAATTTGATTGATCACTCACAACTTAACTCCCCCTCTAGGTTCCTGAGGGGAAGCCTATTCGCCAACAGGCTCAAAATCTGAGCCTACCTTTCACGAGGCGCCCAACGCCTGAGCTCAGGTGCGTTTGAGGCGACGCCCGCTTTTGCGACAGCAAAAGTGGGTGGCGGGTCAAACGTGAACCTCCCCCGATAAAATGTAGCGCGCCGATTATTTTGAGACGGTTTTGCGTTTAGATTGCGACGGCATTTTTTTGCGAATGATGAGTTCCTTTGCCGGCTTGGCCTTGTGTCCGCCAGCGGCAGTGTATTGGATGTCGATTGGCGCGAGGTCGTAGCCCGCGAATAGTTCGCGAATGGCGGGGTGGTCGTTGAGGGTCGTGATGACCGTGCCTTGGGACTCGCGCATGAATACCTCCAGGGCGATGTACTGCTCCCACGGGAACGGCGTGCCGTACCCGGCGGTTTCCCAGTAGGGCGGATCGCAGAAGAAGAGCGTCTCGGGTCGGTCGTAGCGGGCCACGCACTTCTGCCAGCAGCCGTCTTCGATGTAGACGGTGGCCAACCGCAGATGCAGCTCACTGATGTCCTCTTCGAGTCGCATCAAGTTCAGGCGGGGCGGTGACGACGGGGCGTACCCGAACGTTTGGCTCGTGACCTTTCCCCCGAAGGCCAGCTTTTGCAGGTAGAAGAACCGCGCCGCGCGCTGAATGTCGGTCAGGATCTCGGTGGGGGTCGCTTGAGCCCACTCGAACATCCGGCGTGAATTGAGTGCCCATCGAAACTGCGTTGCTAGCTCATTGGGGTGATGTTTGATGACCCTGTAAAGGTTGGTCAACTCGCCATTAAAGTCGTTGAGCACTTCCACCCGTGCCGGGGGCTTCGCGAGAAAGATGGCCGCGGCGCCGCAGAAGGGCTCGACATAGGTGCGGTGCTCGGGGAACGTGGAAATGATGGGTGCGACCAGGCGGCGCTTGCCACCCGGCCAGGGAATGATGGGCTTGGTCAACGTCGGCTCCTTGGGGTGTTACGCTGCGCCCGCCGTGATCACGGTGGGGGCGCCTTGGCTGGAGTCGCGCTGCCTAGTTCAGCCGACTGTGGCGGCCACGCAGGTGCTCCTACACCGGCGTGGTCGCGCCCTCTTTTCAGATCATCCGCGCCCCCTACACATCGATCGTCACCACGGGCAGGTTCGGCGCAGGGCCGTCAATCACGCCCTCCCGCACAAACGCTTGCTGGCCCACGGGCACCTGTTGCCCGCGCGGCCGCAGGAAGCCGCCGGCCGGCGTGAGCACTGTGCTCGTGCCGTCGGCGTTGTGGGCAGTGACCTCGCCGATCTGCAGCGGCGCCGCGGCTGTCATGCGCACGAAGCGGGCGAAAAGGTTGATGTCGTCAGCCATCGTCGCGCTCCAGCTGCACGCTCTGGCGCACGCTCACGGCGCCGTTGCGCCGCTGTACGGTCAGCGTGATGGCCTCCACCTGCGCCCGCCAGATCTCCTGGCCGTCGTCGACTTCCACCAGCTCCCCGATCTCGGCCAGGCGCGGTTGCAGCGGTGCTTCGAGCACGGGCAGGTTCAGCGTCACGTCCCGCTTCGGTCGTGCGGCGCCGAGGATGGCCTTGCCCCGTTGACGATTGGCCGCGGCTTCGGTCAGCAGCGGGTCGCTCGCCAGCGGGGCGAAGGGGGTGCCATTCGTGCCATCACGGCGCACGCGCGCTACTACGCCAAAGCGCTCGCCAGCCACATAGACACCGTTGTACCCAGGCCCGGGGCGCTCGGCCTGGCTCTCCTCAAGGATGGGCGCCGTGATGGTCTGGTCGACCTGCGCCTGGTCCCAGTCCCACGGGTCGACCTGGTAGCGGTCGTGCACGATCAGCGACTGCCCCGTCCGCGCCTGGCGCATCGTGCCCTCGAAGGCCGCCACAACCTGCCGCACCGCGGCCACCGGGCTCGCATCCGCATAGGCAAACGCGCCGCCGGGCACGAGCCAGTCCGTTGCCCGCCAGTCCACGGCCCAACCCCAGGCGTCCAGCACATTCGCCACCAGCTGCTGGGCCGTGCGCTGCTGCAACTCGACGGCCGTCGACACTGGCGCGTGCGGCGCCGCCAGCGCGGCCAGCGTGCTGCGGCCCTCAATCGTCCAACCCCGGCCGGGGAACTGCCGGGTGTCCGCCAGCCGCTCCACGAGCAGATCCCACGCGTAGCCGTTGATCGTGACCAGAAGCGGGTGCGGTCCCGTCCCGGTTGCCCGCAGCAGCGCGGCGCTCGCCGGGTCCGCCACTTGCGCGTCAAATCGCCAGCCCCAGGCCTGCCGGTCGGTACGCAAGGTGATCCGGCTCAACCCAATGGGCTCGCCGCCCGGCATGCGTGCGGCGGTGACAACGTTGCTCACGAGGTAGACCGCCCGAATCGGCGCGATGCAGACAGGGGCGCCAAAGCGCAGCAGGTGCTCGCCGCCCGGCAAGGGAATGAGGCACGCAAAGTGCAGATCCAGCGAGCTGCGGTCTGGCTCCACCGGCGGCTCGACTGGCGGGGGTGCTTCGACCGTCGGTACCGGCCAGCGCCAGACCGGGTGCCCGCCGTCGCCGAGCACCAGCGTCCATAGGCCACGCCGGCCGGGTGCAGGGTTGGCCAGCAGACGCTGGCTCCGGCTGCGTTGTCGGCCGTCGCCCAAGCGCAGGGCCGGCGCCAGTGCCCGCAGTGGCGGGTGCCGCCAGCGGGCGACCGTGAGCTGGGTGATGGCCCGGCCATCGCGCACCGCCAGTCGGTCGCCAGCGGCCCGCGCGGCCAAGTGTGCTGTACGCAGGTCCGCCTGTTGCTGCTGCAGCCGCCCATCGGCCAGCCGGAGCGTCCGGGCATCCTGGCGCGCCGCAGCCGCCCCCACGCGCAGCAACGCGCCGCCATCCACAAGTGGGCCGTCCACTGCGCGCAGGTCGGCCGTGCCGGGGATGGGCGCAGGGTGCGCCAAATGCAGCTCGCGACCCACCGCCACATCGCCAGCATCCGCCACGGCCACGGCCGCCGTGGCCACAATCCAGCGCGGCGGTGCAGGCGGCTCCGGCTCCGGCGCCCCGCCAAAGTAAAGGTCGTTCCCCTCGCCGCGCAGCTGCTCAAAATGCAGCGCATGCTCCGCCACCTGCGGGCCGAAGGTGAGCGCGCGGCTGCCTTTCGGGTAGCGGAAGTTGAGGTCATGCTGCGGCACATCTGCCTACGGGATATCCGGCACGCGCGCGTCCAAGCCCACCAGCTCGTATTCGCGCTCCCGATCCACTCCAACGATCTTGTATTCCTCGATCGACAGACCGACGAAGCGGTACGTGCCGTCCTCTGCGCTGACTTGCTCGCTGACAAGCCATCCGTGGTCGCGCTCGTATATGCGGACCAGGTCCACGCTGGGCACATTGAGCGTGCGCACCTTCCCCTCGAGCACGCCGGGGCCAAAATAGGACCGAACTCCTGCCAATCGCGCGAGGCTGGTATCACAGTGAACCCGCCCGCCACTCATCGCAAACGGCGCCATGTTGCGCTGCAGGTTGGCCAGGTCGCGTGCTGGCAGGGGCCCGCCAGTGTGGTAGGTGTCCACCCGTTTCGGGGCGCCTTCAACAAGGACCCAGGGCGGCCATGCGCTATAGCCTGCGGGCGGCGTGGCGTCGTGCTCCGCTTCGGCCAGGTCGATGAACGCAACGAAGTTGTCGCTGGGGGGTGTGGGCCGGATACCGCTGTAGGCGGGGAGCCATGCCCCACCGGCCAGGCCGCCCACCGTTTCCCCTACCTGCGCCCCCGCGTTATCGAAGAGGCGGGCTTCGCCAGCGTCGATGTCTAGCGCCACTGTCATCCACGCGCCATAGGTCGGCTTCGCATTGGGCGCCACGCTGGCCTCATTGGTATAGCCACCCGAGGCCGAGGCATAGAAGCCCACGCTATCGGCACCGCGGCCGATGTACGAGTTCGGCACCTGGAAGGCGTCGCCGGTCGCGAAACCAATGCCGAAGTCTTCGCTGCCACCCTGCGTCAAAAATATCGGGTAGTACCACTTGCCGGCGCTTTGGGGCGCGGCGCGGGCGCGGGTCGAGCGCCAAGCGTTGCCGCTCGGGGTCGTGCCCTTCCGGTAGTCGCTACCGTCGCCGGCAACGCGGCATTCCTCGAACTGCCAGGCCATTCTGTGCTACCGCCAGGGGCCGTCGAGGTCAATGAAGTGGTTTAGACGGTAGTCGCCGCTGCCGGCGCCCTGGGTGCGCACCGCAAAGTACTCGGTAGCCTCGCCCTCGAAGGTAAAGCCGCGCCCCGTGTCCAGCCCCCAGTCGACGTTCTGCCCCACCTTCAAACCCGGCAGCACGCCCCGCAGCCCGCGCTGCACCACAAACGCCGGTATGGCGATCAGGCGGCCCCCGCTTTGGTAGAAGGTGGTCTCGCCGCCGACGGGGCTGGATGCGTAATCCCCTGCCGGGCTCAGCCCCGCGCGCTCGATGAACGGCGCCTCGGCGCTCCCTTCCGCGCTGCGGTACGCGTGGGCACGTTGCTGGTTGTTATCGCCGGTGGTCGAGTCCATACGCGCGAACCAGCCCCCCGCATAGAACCGGGTGTCACTGGACGCGGGCGTTCCGCCGATGAGAACGGTGAAGTTCTGGTCGCCTGCGTTGAAGGGCACCGCGTCGCCAAAGGCGAAAATCAGCGGGTTCCGCGCGTAGCCGTAGTCGAAGCCGTTATCGCTGTAGGGGTGGATAACCAAGTAGAAAAGCGCCTCGTCAGCGATCAGCCACCAAGGCGAAATGCCGTCATCCCACGCCTTGAAGAACCAATCACCGCCGCTGCTGGGCCAGGCCCCCTCGCCGGCATCAATGGCCGTCATCGTGTTGTAGCCCGCCATACGAAAGGTGCGATTGGCCTCCTCGGCACGGTTATCGTCCACGTAGAGAAAGCGCTCGCTGGTCCCCGCCGGCATCTTGTAGGCCGCCTCGTTGGCCGCGCTGAACTCTTTGGTCCAGCCCACCGGCGTCGCCGTGGGGCCGCTGCCAAAGCCGTTGACCAGGCAGGCGTCGAGCACGTTGATGATCGAGCCCACATTGCGGTCAATCTGCGGTGCGCCCGCGTCGGCGCTTGAGTACACATGGATAGTCATACAGCGCTCCTAATCCGCGTTCACGCGGAACTCGTACTGGAAGTCGATATCGCCCGGCGCGGGCTCGCTGGGCATCACCGTCAAGGCGGCCCAGAACGGCGCATCCGCGCCATCGGTGGGGAACTGCACCACGTTGCCCTGCGACCAGCCGCTGCCCCAGCCCTGCCAGGGAATCACGAAGAACGGCACGCCCGTTGCTGGGTTGATCGGCGCCGTGTCGGTGGTGATGTTGCCGGTGCCTACCTGGCCCGAGATCTCGCCGATGATGTTGAACTGGTTGGCGTTGGTGAACACCAGCGCCCAGCGGTCCTTCACGGCCCCGGCATTGGTCGTGGTGATGGGCCAGGCCGAATCGTTGTAGCTCGCATCGCCCACCGGGTCGCCAATCGGCTCATCGCTGAACTCGCCCGTCCAGGTCTCCTGGTCGAAGACCCCGTACACCCGCGCCTGCATGTCGCCAAACACGATCAGCCCGCTGATGTAGGTGTTGGCCAGCGGGAAGTCGTGCGTAATCGCCTTGGTCAGCGTCAGCCGGCCAGACAGCTCCGCATCGCTGACCACCGCCATGTCCTCAATGCGAAAGCGCGCGACCAATGGCGTCTGGTAGGTCGAGAAGTCCGCCTGCGCCGTCGCAGTGATCGTCCCCGCATCCAGGTCCAGCACATAGTGCGCCGTGTCCACGTGGGCGCCCGCTTGGTCGCGTAGCCGCACCCATGTCAGGCGGTCGAAGGGCAACGAGTGCACGTCGTTGGGGCCAAAGCCGCCCGGCAGCGTGTCGTCGTCGGTGTGGTGCACCACGGCCAGCCCGCCGGGCGAGAACATCGGCACGCGCCCATCGAGCGGCAACCGCACCGGGTCCAGTCCCAGAATCTGCGGGTCGATGGGCAGGCTGCTCTGAGCCACGGCGTTGTAGCGGGCGGTCGCGCCCACGATGAAGGCCGGCGTCACACCGTCATCCTCAAAAAAGCGCGCCTCGAACCAGGCCATCTCAAAGTCCACGCTGCCCGTCGCCGTGCCGCCCGGGCTGCTCAACGAGCCGTCGGGCTGGCTGTCCGCAATGATCTGCGTGCCATCCACCCGCGTGGCCACCAGCTGAAAGCTCGCCGGCCGCAGCCGCTGCGCCGCCACACGCCCCGCCACAATGCCGACCTGCCGCTGTTCCAGCCGCACGGCCAGCGCCAGCGCCGCAAACCCCGGCGCGGCGCCCGGCACCCAGCTCGTCAGCGTGAAGGTGCCGCCGGCATAGTCGGCCGAGCCCGCCTGCGTGCCCGCATTGGTGCCCGCGTCGTGGGCGCGG
This sequence comes from uncultured Ectothiorhodospiraceae bacterium, assembly GCA_937141935.1. Lineage (GTDB taxonomy): Bacteria > Pseudomonadota > Gammaproteobacteria > Nevskiales > Oceanococcaceae > MS8. The sequence goes on along the minus strand of CAKZQS010000010.1, from coordinate 35,739 downwards.
TACAGCTGCCCGTCGCGGTCGAAATACACGTCATCCCCAAAGGCAAACAGCGCGGTGCCGGGCTCTGCCGCATAGCTCGCATTCTGGGCGATGCGCACCACCATCTCGGTACCGGGGTTGCTGGTCTGGCCGGCGACCGTGGCCGGGTCCTCTTGGCGGTAGGTCAGGCCGTCGATCGACTGGATTTCACCGCTGGCCTGGCCGGTCACCCGGTACATGCGCAGACCGCCGAGCAGGGGTGTGTACAAGGTGTCGTTGAACACCTCGGTACCGGTGATGTTTACGCTGACCGCGCCATCCGCATAGTTGACCGTGCCGTTGCCAGACACGCCGTCGATGCGCAGAAAACCGTTGCCGGTATCGGTCACCGTCGCAGTCAGCGTTTTGCTCCGCTGCACGCTTTGACCCGCCGCCGACAGCGTGACCTGATACAGCAGCTCGATGGAAAAGCGCACCGAGCCCGGCTCCAGCGGCGTGTCGCCAATGGTGAAGCTGGCGCTGCCCCCATTGATCGACGTGCCGTTGGCCGGGCCGCCGGGCTGCGCGCCCTGCGGCACCTCGTAGTCCAGCACATAGGCCGTTCCGGCTGGCGGCAAGGCATTGGGGTACAGCTGCGCGGTGCCCGCTCCATAATCAATCGGGCCGCTGGCATCGCCCGTCCACTGTCCATTGCTGTCGGTCGCGGTGAACGTGGTGCCACCAACATCCCATGTGGCCACAACAGTGCCGGGCTTGAAGGCCTCCCCCGCATCGATCTCAATGGCCGGCGCCGTCAAGCCCGACTCCAGCCGCAGCAGCTCCTCGGTTTGCCCCCAGGAGATCACGATGATCGAGCCCACATCGGGCTGAATGCCCAGCGACAGCAACAGGCTGCGTGTCGCAAAGTTGAAGGTCGCCCCACCCGCGCCGGCGTCGCCCTCTAGTGACCCGTCGCCTTGGTCGCGCAGCTCGTACCAGCGCCCCAGCGCCCGGTAGGCCACCCGCAGCGTGCCGGGTGCCGGCTGCGTGGGCAGCGTATGCACGTAGCTGGTGCCGCGGTTCTGGTCGCCGACCTCGATCAGGTCGAACTCCGGCAGCTGCGTGGCCACCACCGCCGGCACATAGCGCAGCGTCACGCGGGCGATGGTGGCACCCACCGCAATGCCCACGAAGGACACCGCCGCGCCCGCGTAGTCCACTGACACCACCGCATCCACACTGTTCTGGCCGCCGCCCGAGCGAACCACCTGGCCCACCGCGTCGTCGCTGCCCTCCCAGTCGTCGTTGCTGGTCGCGCCCTCAATCTCCACCGTCAGCGTGCCCGGCAGAACGGCGCGCCGCGCAAACACCGTCTGCGTGCTGCCGCCGTCGACCTGCACCGCCTCCTGCGTTTCGACCACCTCCTCGCCAATCGCCAGCGCCGCCCCGCGCGCCTGCGCGATGAGCTGATCCACCAGCGGCTTCTCGGCCGTGGTCGCCGGCACCAGCTGCGTGAACATGCTCTCGCCGCTGACCTGAAAGCTGCCCACGGCCGGCACCTCGGCCAGCGGCGTGATGCCCACGTACTTCTGCGCCGCCGCCACCCGCGTGGTGCGAATCAGCGTCGGGCTGGCCTGACCCACGTTGTTGCGCTGTACCTGCACATCGCCGGGGTATTCCCGGTTCAGCGGGCCTGAGAGTTCCAGCGTCACAATCAGGCGCTGGAAGTCCCCGCGGGAGTCGGTGAAGGTGGCCAGCTCCGCTTCCACCCCCGTCACCCGCACAAACTGCTGTGCCGTGATGGCGCCCGTGGCCAGGTTCTCCTCGCTGACCACCAGCGTGTCGCCCACTTCCGGCAATGGCAGCGTCTCGTGCGCGTAGCAAATCACCGCCTGCTGCCCGGCGATCTGCGTACCCAACACCACCAAACTCGTAATCGGGCCAGCGGCCAGATAGGACTCGAGCCGCGAGGCGGCCGCCGCGCGCTCATCCGACCAATCGTTGGTCGCAAAGAGCGTGGTGTGCAGCCCCGGCTGGCTGGGCGGGCGCGCCACCATCACATTGCCGTTCACCGCCAGGTCGGTGTTCGGGCTCTTAACGCCGCCGTACAGCTTGCGCAGGCGACTGCGGCCGGTGGCGCGGTCAATGTCGCCAATGTTGGGGAACACATCGTTGGGCACCCCATCGGCCACCGGGTTGCCGGTAATTCGCCCGCCGCCGTCCGGCGTGTCCGTCAGCCGTTCGCTTTTGAGGATCTGGATGTGGTCTTGCGTAATTGCCATGCGTCTATACCTGCAGCAGCCGCAACGTCAGCTCGTAGTCGTCGGTGTCTTCGGGCTCGGCGTCTTCCCACAGCGCGCGGGCCTCCACCGGCGCCCCGCTGCGGCGGTCGAAGATCACCGTGTAGGTCTCGCCCCGGTACACCAGCGTGTGCTGCTGCGCCGGCTGCGCCGCCAGCGCATACAGCTGCGCCACCGTTGCGCGCTGCGCCCAGGCCCGGTCCACCCCGCCGCGCAGCGTCATCGGCCGCCCCGCCTGCTGGGCCGATTCCTCCACCACCAGCGCGCCATCCAGCGCCACATCAATGGCCTGGCCCACGGGCGACCAGGCGAACTCGTCGTCCCAGTGCAGCTGCGCGGGCAGCGCAATGCCGGCCAGGGTGTCGCTCATCCTTCCACCACCGCGCCGGCGCGCCGCATCACGTCGACCAGGTTGGCCGCTACGCGCTCGTCGTATTCCCCAGCGAAGGACTCGCCTGCCAACCGCAATTCCACCACCACCCGCTCAGCCGCGGCGCCACGGGCGCCGCCTACCGCCGTGCGGGTCCCGTCGCCTTGGCCGCGCGTACCCGTGGCCGCGTCCAAGGGGCCGCGGGTGGCCAGCTCAGCCTCGGCGGCGCGCAGGGCATTGCGAATCGCCGCACCCTCGGCGCCGAAGCCCGGTGTGCTGCGCAGGCGCTGCACGTATTGCAGCAGCTCGGCGTTCGCCATGTTGGCCAGGTCGGCCTCGGCGGCAACGCCATCGGCAAAGGGCACCAGGTCATTTGGGCCGCGGTCGAGGGTCAGGCTGCCGTCGGGGTTGCGCTGCGAGCCCCGCCCCGCTTCCAGGTTCGCCGCGCGGATCTCTTCGGTCAGCGCGCGGTATTGCTCGGAGGTCTCGTCTAGCTCGCTGCGCAGCGCCAGCAACGATTCCACCGCCGTGTCGGCCGCCGACTGCGCTTGCTCGCCAAACCGCGCAGCCTCGCCCCCGGCCTGCGCATAGCCGGCCACGATCCCCTGCAGGGCGTCGCCGAGGCCCAGGGCCGCGGCCTCGGTTTCCAGCGCGGCCTGCACACCGGCGCGCTGCACCGTGCCCGCCGCCTCTGCCGCGCGCAGCTCGGCTTGCGCGACCGCGAGCCAGGCCCGCTCCTGATCAGCAATGGGCTCGTTCGCGGCGCGAATCGCCTCAAACGCCGCGCGGGCCTGTTCGGCCTGGCGCTGCAGGGTGGCGCTACTGGTCAGACCCAGGGTGCGGTACGCCTCCTCAAGCCCGGCCGTTGCCCGGCTCGCGTCGCCTTGGGCTTGGGTCAGCTCCTGCGTGAGCCGGGTGAGGTCCGCAGTCGAGAGCGATTGGCGCACCTGCGTGTCGGCCAGCAGCGCGCCCACCTGCTCCAGCTCGGCCGTGCTATCCGCGGCGGCCAGCAGCTTGTCGATCGCTGCCGCCAGCTCGGCGCCGGTGGCTTCGAGCGGGCCGGCCAAGCGGCGCACCGCGCGCTCGACCTGGGCAAAGTCGGCGCTGATACCCGTGGCGATGGCCGCGGCGTCCAAGCCCAGCCGGCGCAGCTGCTCCTCGCGCAGCACCTCGACTTGCGCGGCGGCCGCCTCGGCACCCGCCTGGGCTTCGGCAAAGCCCTCCACCATGTGGGCGACGGCCTCGAAGGTGGCGTCGGACAAAGCCGGGTAGGCCTCCCGCAGCGCATCCACTTCGGCCTGGTGCGCCCGCAGCTTCGCCGATGCCAGCTCGATCTCGCTCGCCAGCGCCGCTTCGTCCAACTCGCCGAGCGCCTTGGCGGCATCGGCGCCGGCCTTCGCCAGCCCGCCGGCGGCCGCGCCGGCCGCTTCGAGGCGGGGCGTGGCGGCCGCAGCTGCGTCACCTACCCGCGCCGTTTCGTCCGCCAGCGTGCCCGTCTTGTCGGCCGCGTCAGCTGCGGCGGCACCCTGCTTGTTGGCGCCCTCGGCGCCTTCTTCGGCGGCCTGGAGGGCAGCTTGGCCGGCGTCCGTGGCGTCCTGACGGATCTGCGCAAACTCGGCGCGGATGTTCGCCATCTCCTCGCGATACGCCGCCCAGGCTTCGTCCGCATTCAACGGATTTCGCAGCACATCGAAAGTCAGCTTGGCCACGGCCCCCAATGACACCAAGGCCTCGGCCAGGAACGCACCCGCGATGCGCGCCAGCTCGAACTCGTCGCGCAGGTACTGCCCGATCTCAACCCCGACGATCGCGGCATTGAGTAGCGCGAACGCCGTCTTGAGTTTGCCCACTTCGGCGGCGTACTCGCCCACCGGGCGCTTCGCCGCCTCAAAATTGCGCGAGATGCTGCTGATGGCCTTGCCGCCCGCGAGCTGCAGCGTGCCGAACAGGACTGACAGGCCGCTGACTGATACCCCCACCGTGGCCACCACGGCCGCCAGCGCGGACACGCGCGGGAACTCTTCAACAAAGTCCGCCAGCCCCTGCGTCGCGCCGGTAAAGCCCTGCGTGATCTGAGTCACCGCCGGCAGCAGCACAGTGCCCAGGTTGGTGGCCGCCTCCGATATCGCATTCTTCAGCAGCTGCAGCTGCTGCTCTTGGTCTTGCAGCCGGGCGGTGAACTCATCGTTCAGAGCCCCAGCGGTCTGACTGCGGTCGGTTGCCCGACCCAGGGCCTCCTCGTACTTGTCCAGCGCGCCCACGGCCAGGGCGATATCGTCCTGGTATTCGGTGCCAAACAGCTGCGTCAACGCTTGCGCACGCGACTTGGCATCCAGCTTGTCCAGGGTTGCCAAAAAGTCCAGCAGCGCCGCTTGTGGCTCGTCGGCAATGCGCTGCGCCATCTCGGCCGCGTCGATGCCAATGCCGGCCAGCGCCTCGCGAAACTCCTTGCTTTGCACCTCGGCCGTTTGCAGGCGCGAGAGCAGCGTGTTCACCGCGTTGGCCGCTACCTCCGGCGGCTTGCCCAGCTCGATCAGCGCTGCGCCCAGCGCCGCCGCTTCCTCGGCCACCAGGCCAAAGTTCTTCGCCGTGCCGCCGACGCGGGTCAGGAATTCCAGCAGCTGCGCTTCGTTGGCGCCGGTGGTGGCCGCCAGCGTGTTGATGGCGTCGCCCAGCTCCTCGACCTTGTCCAGCGGCAAGTCGAAGATGTTGACCAGCTTGCCAATGGCCTGGCCGGCCTCGGCGGTGCTGATTTCAAAGGCGCTGGCCATCTTCGCGGCCAGCCGCGTGAACTCGGCCAGGTTCTCGATGGGGATGCCCAGCTGCCCGCCAGCCGCCGCAATCTCCGCCAGCCCTTCGGCGCTGATCGGCAGCTCGCGCGACAGCGCCTGGATCTCTTTGCCCAGCGCCTCGATCTGCTGGGGCGTGCCCTCGACCACCTTGGCCACGTCGGTCATCGCCGCCTGGAAGGTCGCCGCCTGGCGCACCACGCTGATCAGTCCGGCCCCCGCAGCCACCGTCTGCCCCAGCGCGAACTTGCTGCGCTCCAGAGCCGCGCCCCAGCCATTGGTGCGTTGCTCCAGCTCCACAATCCGCTCGCGCGTCCGCAGCGCCGCCTGGCCCAGCTCGGCGCTAGTGAGCTGCCCGCTGGCCTTCAGCCGGTCATAGGCCCCGCGGACCTTGCGGATCTCCGCCTCGACCTGCTTGTGGCTTTCCAGCCCCAGAAAGTCGCGGTCGCGGGCGACCTGGCCCAGTTGCTGGTAGCGACCCAGCAGCTGCCGGGTCTCCGCATCCAGCTCGGCCATGCTGCGCTCGCCACGGCGCACAGCCTGCTCCAGATCGAAGAAGGCCTTGATCTCTGTATCGGATTTGCCCAGCTCGCGCAAAGTGCGGTTGAATGCACTGTGAAAGCGCTCCAGCTCGGTCCGGCCCTCGGCCGCATCGAGCGCGATCTTGAACTGGGTGACAAAGTCCGTCATGACCTATCCCCCCGCTATCCGCAACGCCATCACCTGGACGCTAATCCTGGCGCCCACGCTGAGCTTCTTCGCCGCCGTGGTGGTCACCCCATACGAACAAAGCCCATTGGCCGTGTGGCTGGGCTGGGCGGGGTATGTGCTGGCGATTCCCATCGGGGTCGGGCTGCTCCTGCTGTGTGGCGCGGTCATCACGGCGCTGGTGGGCGGGCTGCTGCGGGGCTTGCGTTAAGGCCCGCCGCCGCTCACGCGGCAGCGGGCGCCGTCACGCGCCGGCCGGTCAGGCGGCGGCCGGGTACAGCCAGCGGAAGAACTTGCTCACGCCCGTGCCGGTCTGGTTCGGGTCGCGCAGCAAAAAGCCCGTGAGCTGCAGGTTGATGTACTCGTCGCCGATCAGATCGAAGCTCTGCACCCCGCCAAAGCGCAGCCGCCACAGGTCGGCCACCACGTTCTGGCCGCCCTCGGCTTCGTTGAGGCCATCGAAGTTCAGCGTCCAGTCCTGCTGGCTCTCGGTCAGCGCCTCGACGCGCTCGTAGGCGCCATAGCTGTAGCTGACCTTGATCGCCGCGGCGCTGCCGATGTCGCCGCCGGCCACCGGCACAATGCCGGCCCCGGTCACCCGGTAGTCGTCGCCCTCGTCATAGGTCACGGCGCCGGCATCGTCGGTCACCACCACCGCGGTGGGGTTGGGGTGGGCGGTGCGCACCAGCGCGTCCGGGTAGGCCGTGTGCGGCTCGTCAGTCACCGTGCCGCCCACCTCGTCAGTGGCCGCCGCCCGCAGCGCCAGCGCCAGGTTGGCCTTGCTGATGCTCTGGAAGGTGGCGTTGACGGCGATCTTGTTGACCCGCGCGGTCGCGTTCAGCAGGCCGCCCTCGCGGCCGTAGTTGCGTTGTTCCTTCTGCTCCTCGTCGTACTGCAGCTGCAGCTGCGACAGCGAGCCCAGAAAGCGCGCGGCGCCGGCTGTGGCATAGGGCGCCAGGTAGCAGTCGGCCAGGCCGATAAAGCTGCGGTTGCTCATTGCGAGGCTCCTTTCTCAATCACGCCGCGGGCTTTGAGCCACGGCACCAGGTGGGCACCCACATCGATCTGCGCGCCCTTGGGCAGCGGCACGCCTTGGTGGGTGTGGGGCTTGGCCAGCGTCACGCTGACCTTCTTGGGTGCGGCTTTCGCCGCCGTCTTGCGCGTGCTCATGGCATGTGCTCCTAGCCGCGGTGGGTGGTCAGGCGCGCTTCGAAGGTCACCGGAAACAGGATCGTGGTGGCCGTGTAGCGCGGGCGCTGCGGCGGCGTGATGCGCCGCAGCTGGGAGAAGTCGTCGATATCGCCCTTGTCCGGCCAGCCGGCAAAGGCGTTGATCAGGCGGATCAGGTAGGGCCCGGCCTCGCTGCGGCGGTGCTCGCCGCCACGGCCCTGGCGGTGGTTGGCCACGGCCAGCCAGATCGTCCACTGCTGGCGCACCAGCTGAATGGCTCCACCGGCCTGCTGCGCGCCGTCGCCGCTGCCCAGCACATCGCGCTCAAACACGAACTGCAGGCTGGGCGTGGGCAGGTTGCGCAGGTTCAGCTCGGCCGTTTCGGCCACGCCGTAGTAGCCGCGCATCTCATCCCCGAACACCTCGCGAGCGCGGGCGATCAGCCGGGCTTCGAGCGCGAAGTAGTCATCGGCCAGGCGCGCGTGCGGGGTCATTGCAGGCCCCCCAGCAGGTGGTCGGAGAGGATGCCGTCGATCTCATCCACCCAGTGCGGCGGCAACGCCAGCACGTCCTCGCGGATGGGGAGCTGCGGGCGGGCCGGCAGGTTCTTCTTCGGCCAGCCGAACTGGTGCGGCGCGGCATAGATCATGTTCGAGCCCACGGCCACGCCGTCGGCCGACACCGCATAGGTATAGGAGTCGCGCAGGTGGCCGTGGTCGGTCAGTGTCTTGCCGCCTTCTTCGGCCGCCCGCTGGCTGATCTGCCACGGCAGCCCCCAGGGGTCGGCCGCGGCATCAAAGCCCGCCAGCACCTCGCTCACGGCGAAGTCGCCAATGTCGGTCAGCGGCTGCTGCAAATCGCCGATGGCATGCGCCAGCTGGTCCAGCCGGTCGCCCACCGTGTCGCGGGTGATGGAAACGCCCACGCCGGCCATCAGTAGCGTCCCCAGTCAAAGCCGCTGCGCGCCTGGCCCGTGCGCACCCGCTGCGGCGGCGTATGCACCGCATCGGCCAGCAGGCAGGCCCGACCGGCGGCAATGTCGCGCAGCCAGGCCAGCGCATCCTTGTAGCCGGCCTCCACATGCTCGGGCTTGGCATCGTCGTGCAGCAGGTAGCGGGCGATATCCGCGCAGCGGCCGGCCAGGCCATTGGCCTGCACGGCGTCCGCCGTCAGCGGCAACGCCGTGGCGCATGCCAGCCGGCTGTCGATCTCGGCGCCGGCGCGGTCGATGGCGCCCTGGCAGCGCACCAGCGCCGCGGCGGCCGCGGCCTGCACCTCGGCTGGCTCGCCGGACAGGTCGCCGCCGGTGGCCGCCAATGCAAACACGTCGGCCGACACCAGAAACGGCGCATGGTCGCGGTCGCAGATCTCGGCCAGCTCCTTCGCACCGAAGGCCGTGGCCATGCCGGCGGGCGTGGTGTAGCTCATCAATCGCCCTCCAGGATGATCACGCCGCGATGGCCTGGACCGCCGCCGTCGCCGCCGCCAACCACTGCTCGACCCACCCCGCCCCGAACACGCGCCCCCCGGCCCGTTGCCTGGGATGCACCCGCGGCCGTACCGCGCATGGCCGCGGTGGCTGACAATCGGCCGGCGGCGACGCTGGTACCCGCGGCGCTACCGCGCATGGCGGCAACTGCGGAAAGCCGGCCCGAGGCCAGCGACGTGCTGGCCGCCGCGCCCTTCGCGCCGCGAACGCGGGCACCGCGGCCTGCTGCGGCGCTGCCGCCGGACGCGCTGCCGCGCGTCCGTGCTACCGCGATCAGGCCGGGGATCTCGATACGAGAGACCACGTTGCCCTGCAGGCCCCCGGAGGTGCCCAGCACCAAGGTGTAAACCGACTGCAGGAGCCCAGCGTTAACCCGCGTACGAAGCGTGTATTGGATCGACTCGCCAGGGCCAAAAACGACCTCGGGCAAATTCACGGAGATACTCGTCTCGCCCCCCGCGCTCGAAAAATCGTCGACGGCCTGGCCGAGAAGTGTGCGCTCATAGGGCTGGGACGCCGCTGCCGAAGCCACCCGATACACGTTCAGCAATAGGCGGCAGCTGCTGCCCTGGCCCACCAGGGGCGCCGCGATGTAGAGCACCACACGGTGCGCGCCCGCGCGAATGAGCCGCTGGCTCCCTGCAGGCGGGACCAGGTCCGCTGGATCTACCGCCCAGCCAAAGCTGGGCACGCTGCCTGTGCTGCTGACTTGGTAGGGCCGGGCAATGCGGGTTGAATCCTGATTGCTTGGGTGCGATTGGTCGGTGTCCGAGTCCGCTTGCGCGCTGGGCGCGTCCCGCAGCTGGCGGACGTTGGTGCCCCACGGCAACAGCGGCGCTCCGCCAGCGTGCTGAAGGTAAAAAGCACTGAGGTCGCCGAAGGCCATCAGTCCTCCACCAAGCCGCCATTGGCGCGCAGCTGCTCTTCAACCTCGGCTTGGGTCGACTGGCCATTGAGGCCGCTCATGTGCATCTGCCAGGGGCATGGCGCCTGCGGGTCGTAGATCAGGGCATCGCATTGCGCCGCCACGGCATCGTCGGGCGTGTACAGCACACGCGGCGCCTGGCTCGTGGAGTCGCGGGTCCAGACGGGCATCAGTCTTCGCTCACGAAGGTGGGGTCGCCATCCGCCTGGCCTTCCAGCCGGGGGTACACGCCTTCGTTGATAGGGATCTCCGGGTCCACGGCGCCGCTGTACAAAAGCAGCCCGGTGCCGGTGGCCTTTGTGCCTACCCCCCAGAAACGGGCCGTCACCTGCGCGCCTTGACCCATCTTGGGAAAGTCATGGCTGTTGATCAGCGACATCACCCCGGCGGCGTCGTCCACATCGAACTCGGCCGCGCCGCGGTCCACCCCGACGCGGGCGTAGCCGGGGTAGTCCAGCTCGCTCGTGGCCTGATTGGCCGCCTCGCCCGGGGCGGCGCTGTGCAGGCTCAGGTACAACTTTCCGGCCGCCGTGCTGCCGCGCACGCCGGTGGCATCGCCAAGGCCTGCGATGGGCTCGTTCAGAAACCACAGGCGCAGCAGGGCGGCCTCGGCCGCGTTGCTTTTGCTCACAGCGGCACCTCTTCCACGATAAAGGTGGCGGCGACCTTGCCCGCCACGTCCAGGGACACGACGAGCGGCGCGCCCTCGGCGCCGGTGACCCGCTGCCGCTTGGAAATGCCGTACACCACAAACAGCACCTGGTCGCCCAGGCGGATCGTGATCAGCGCCGGTGTGGCGCTGGCGGGGTCGTTCAGCGCGTACACCCAGCGCAGGCGCAGGGCATGCCCCGGCGGGGGCGTGTGCAGCACGGTGTCGCCAGCCTGGGTGACCAGCTGCGGCACGTGCAGGAACTCGCGCTCGCCGGAGTCCAGCGCGTCGTCGGCACCGAAGATCAACCCGGACCCCATCAGCGCGGCCCCGAGCGTTCGTTGATTTGCACGACCCACCGGCTGCTGCCGCCAGCCTGATCCACAAAGCGAACAGCCACCGGCAGCGGGTAGGCCGTGCGGGCGGCGGGGGCATCCAGGGTGCCGCGATGGTCGGGCGTGGCGGCGGCGGTGTCACCGGCCAGTGCCGCCGGGGTGTCCGCGCTGTATTCCCAGCGGCCACGGCCCGACAGCAGGTGCAGCGCGGCCGGCGCATCGGCCGCCGGCATCAGAATCCAGCCGCTATCGCCTGTGCCCTCGGCCCGGTAGCTGCGCGCCGCGCGGGTGTATGGAATTTGCTCCGCCATCGCACGGCCTTCAGCCAGTGGGCTCCGCGGTAATCAACCCCTCGGCCTGCGCCTGGGCAAACACCTCGTCGCGCAGGGCCGCCTTGATCTCGGCCTGGCCGGTCAGTGCTTCCAGCTCTTCGACGCGGGGCTTGCCGCCCTTGGTGAGCCCTTTGCCGGCTGCCACCAGCTGCACGGTGGCCTGCAACAGCGTGGGCGGCTGTTCGCCGCCCCCGGCGTCCTCGCCTTCGCCTTGGCCATCGCCCTGGGCACCAGCACCAAGGCCGCTGCCTTCCTGGCCGTCACCCGCATCCGGGCCGGCGGGGCCGGCACTATTGCCGGCCCCCTTCTCGTCCCCATTGGGGCCTTCACGCTGCGGGGGGGAGTGCGAGTCCGTGCCGCCCGAAGAAAGCCCGGCGGGGTTACCGCCGGGCAAGCCATCGTCTTGCGACGACGGAGCGGAGACACGGGCGATGACGCCGAGCGCTTCCAGCTCGGCCGCCACCTTGTGTTCGGCAATGGCCACCGTGGCGCCGGCATAGTGCCGCTCGCCCCGGTAGGTGATGGTGTCCAGCACGCGGTGGGTCATGGCTTAGCCCCCGCGCACGTTCTGGATCAGAAAGCCCGCGTCGACGCCGGTCAGGATGGCCTGCCGGTCGTAACGCATCGGGTAGATCCACGAATCGGTGGCATCTTCCCAGTAGCTCTTCATCACCTGCGGGTGGCCGGGCAGTTCGTAGGTGTAGCCAAAGCTGGGCACCTCGATGTTCTGGCCCTGCTGCGGCACGTAGGCCAGCACGATCTGGTCGCCCCAGATGTCCTCGAAGTCGGCATCCGGGTTGGCCGGGTCCGCCGTGACGCCGGTGCCGATCTCAAGCTTGGCCACCTGGAAGTAGCGGGCCGCCATTTCCACCGTGATGCTCTCGGCGCTGGTGTACTTGAACTGCTCGCGAATCTTCTGGTTGCTCTGGATGGCCTCCCAGGCCGTGGCGCCGATCTCCATCACATTCGGGTACACGCCCGTCTTGCGGCGCACCACGTTCTTGTAATCGCGGATCTGCACGCCGGGGTCGGCATCCGGGTGGCTCCACTGGTCGGTTCCGGACAGCGTGGTCTTGTTCTCGGCGGCGTACTTCGTGGCATCGGTCGCCAGGGCCGCCTGCTCACGCTCCAGGCCCAGCGTCAGGCTGGCCATCACGTTGTTCACGGCGCGCGTTTCGTGGTTGATGTTGGGCACGCCTTCGGATTCCTCGATCCATTCCAGCGGCACCTGGCCTTCCAGCGCGTCCTGCACCAGCGCGATGGGCTCGGCCGCAAAGCCGTACATCACGCGCTGCTTGCGCGCACCCGGCGCCCGGCGCATCAGGTAGGTGTAGAAGGCCTCCTTGCCAAAGCGGATCACCTGCGCGCCGCGCTTGGGCGACTCGACCCGCGGGAACAGCAGGCTGCCGATGCGCTCGGGGTTCGTGTAGCCGTGGGCGACCTGGGTCAGGACCGGATCGACCACACGGTTCTGCGAATTGTTCATGGGCATGGGGGTCGCTCCTTAGTGCGAAATCAGGCGCACGCGGCGGTGCTCGTTGGCGGCCGTCGCGGCATCCAGGGCGCGAGCCACCAGCGGCCCGTCGGTGTGCGGCACAAAGCGGCCGCTGGCATCGGTTTCCAGGCCGTCACCGGGGTTGAAGGCCGCGCCGGAGATCACCGTGACCTCGCCGTCGGCATCCAGCAGAAAGTGCTCGCCGTCGGCCGCAGGCGTGCGGGCCACGCCGCGGATCACGGCCTTGGCACCGGCCACCGCGCCGGCGTAGGTGATGGGCGCCAGCGTGGTCACCGCGCCACTGGCCTTGGCCGTTACCGGCAGAGTGCTGTTCGTGGTCATGGGCTCAGGCTCCTCGCTGTTGGCAGATGGCCACCGCGGCCACGTAGCTCGTGCCCGGGTGCTGCGCCATGTAGTCGCGGGCGCGCTGGTCCAGCGCGGCGCGGTCGGGGTCCACCGGCGTGCCGGCGGCAAAGTGGGATGCGGCTGGGCGCTGCACGTCTTCGCCGGCCACCGTCTGGCGCAGCGCCAGCTGCTTGGGGAACTTGGCCAGGAAGTCGGCGAAGAACTGCGCCGGCGTGGTCTTGTGGTCCGCCTGGCCTTCGCCGGCCGAGAACGTGAACTCCGCCTCGGCACTGTCGAGCTGCGCCATGAACTCGGCCAGGCCGGTGGCCTGCGCCGGCGTCAACCGCGCGTCGTCACTGACCAGCGCGCGCACGGTGGCGTTGTGCTTGGCCACGCGTGCGTCATGGTCCAGCGTCTTGGCGCGGCTTTCGGCCGCCTCGCGCTGGGCGCGCTCTTTGGCCACGGCCGCATCGAGGTCGGCCTGGGTAAAGGTCTTGTCGGGCATGGCTGCCTCTCCGTCGGAATCGTCAGGGGGAACACCGGCGGCGGCGGACATATCCGCAGCGGCCGTGTAAGCGGGGTCTCGGGGGCCAGGCACCTGGCGTTCGGAGGCGGCCTCCACACGAGCCGCGGTCTCCATGCCGGCCAGGTCATCCAGCGCGTACTCGGGCAGCGCCGCGTCGGCCTTCTCCAGCCCGTGCTGGTCGATCCAGGCTTCGCGGATGCGGCGGAACAGCCGCGCCAGCACACCCAGTGGGCGGGCATCGGCAAAGGCGAACTCGTAGGTGCCGGCCGACTGCACATCGGCCTCGAACTGCACCGGCTTCAGGCCTTCAACCGCCGGCGGGGCCGCGCCCAGAAAGCCGACATGGCCGATCTTGAAACCGTTGGGGCCCCGGACAATGCGCACGGAGCGGTTGCGAAACCGGCCGTCCTTCACCGCCGCGTGGAAGGCCTCGTGGATCTGCTGGCCGCGGGCCAGCAGCCGCTCACCCACGCGCTTGAGGCCCGCCGTCCAGCCATAGGCCGGGTCATCGGTCTTGGGGTGCCCCGCCACAAACGGCGCCGGGTGGTCCGCATCGTGGTTGCGCACCATCTCGTCCAGCTCGTCCGTGGTCCACGTGCGGGTGTGGCCCGCGCTGTCCGTCTGGGGGCCGGCGCGGAACACCTCGAACCAGTCGTCGAGGCCTGCGAAGTCTTGGGTGGCGATAGGCATGGGGCCATGATCGGCACCGGCCCGGATCGGATCGCGGGGGAAATGCTTCGCCCGCCGTCGCGCTATGCGCGCATGCGGCACACCTTGCGCGTGCCGCGGCGCCTACAAAGAGACGCCCTGAGAGGCCCGTAGAGGCGCGATAGTGTTACCACGCCCTGCGGGCGTGGTCAAAAGGCGTTATGCGCCAGGTGCGCCGATTGAAGCCGAATTAAAGGCTCCTGCGGGAACGGTTAGGCGGAGATGTGTCTGTCCTGAGAGCCCGATAAACCTGCGAGCGAGGCCGCACGTTGTTCGGCTCGTCTTTCGCGGTCCGCGAGCTTGCTCAGCACGGCGTTGATATCTGCGTACACATCCAGCGCACGTACGAGCTCGCCGGCGATGATAAAGAGCCCAAATATCGCGATCGCCGCGACCAGCCGGGGGGAGCCGAGGGTCAGGGCAATGGCAGGCAGCAGTAGGTAGGCCAAGGCAGCGGCGATGAGCACGCTCCATTTGGCGCGAATGCGGCGACGATGCTGTTCCACCAAGCCACCCAACCTACGACGCTCTCGCTCTGTCAGCGGGTGGCCCTTGTGGATCTCGTTGAACTTCCAGTAGATCTGGACAAGGAAGCTAAACACTGCCATTGGCCATGCCGCGGTGAAGCGCAGGTGCGATAGTAGCGCTTGGACATCGCCCTCACTGTCCACGCTGAAGAAATAGATAGCCGCCGCCGAGCCAAGACCCCAGGCAATAAGGCGAATGACGCGTCTATTCGTCCGTCGATCCATCCTCGATCTTTCCCCGCAGCCAAGCTCGCATCTGCGTAAACATGTCGGATGAGCTCGGTACGCCATTGGTCATATCCACTCGAATAGACCCCGTCAGTTTGAGTTCGTTGCCCTTGATTTGGCCCCCTCCCACGAGGTCAATCTCGACGTCCTCCTCCTCCAGGTGACGCAGGCTCGTGGCCACATCGTCCAAGATCTGTTGGGCTTCAGCGGTAGTTGAGCGCTTATACGTCACTTCGATGTTGACCACAAGGTTCGCGTCGTCTAGCACGTCCTCAAGACGCATGTCGCTGCGCCAATCCGGCCCTACCAAACTCGCGAGTACCTGAGCGCCCAAGCCTGATCGACGGTAGGTCCGCTGTCCGGTGGACGGCCGAGCCGCCGCATCACCGCCCGTTGCTCCGCTGAGCGGTGTTCCAACCTTTACTGACTTCACCGAGGCACTACTGGCGCGGCGACGTGCTGCCTCGGTGGGTTGGTCCGACAACACAAAGTACGCACCGTCTTCGAGCACTTCCGTACAGCTCGATAGCAACCAGGCGAAGTGCGTCTCAACCTCCCGACTCTTAAGTGACCGCGATTGCGCCAGCACAACATGGTTGTTGTAAATCGCGAAGTACAGGATCGAATCAAGCACCTCGCGGTTGGCGCCAGAAGGGGTCTGTGGCACCGGGAACGAGTCGACGGGGTAGTCATCCTGACTGTCGTCGATGACCAGCACGGTTTGGTCCTTACCCGCCTCGTACACCACCATCGTGCCGAAAAGCATGCCTTGTTCGGTGCGCCGTGCATTAATGACGCGCGAGACCCTGTCATCTACGGGTTGCTTACGCATCCGCGCGGCAGGCCGCTGCGCCAAGGCTTCGCTCAATAGGTGCTGCAGGTTCATACCTGCCTCGCGGAAGATGGCTTGCTTGTACACAACGCTCTTGTAGCGCCTTTCGGACCGAGGCATTAAGAATCTCCACTATTGATTGTCGAAGGCTCATTTCTTGAGCTCGTGTTCTCGCGAGGGCGTGGGCCCTCATCGCATTCAGTAATCGGAGCGGTTCCAGGCCCACCACAACGCACCCAGCAAGGCCAGTGTCACGGGGCCATAGAACCACCAGGTGTCCCACCACGGCAACCCCGGCGCCGGCTCCCAGCGGCTGTGGAACTGCGCGGCTGCGTTATCGGCGATGTTGCGCATCACCGGCAACGCAGTGAGCAGCCACATCCCCGACAACCCTGCGGCCAAAGTTGTCAGCCAGCGAGCGTGGACGTACAGCGCCCCGATCACCAGGACGATGAGGAACGCCAAGCCGCTAAGCACCGACTGGAACAAGACGCCCGGGTCCGCGCCAAGCTTATTCGCGGCGTTGTTAAAGGCCGCCCAAACCAGCAGAGCGCCCAATGCACCGGCGACCAGGACGACCTGGAACGTCTCTCCCGGTTTGTTGCTCATAGCACCAGCCCCTGCATCCAATCGTGGCTTGAGACGCACACCAGACCCACCACCGCCGCCGCACCGCTCTCGAAGTCGCTGACCGGCACGGTGTACGGCGGGAACATGTCTGAGTTCTCGCTGCTGACCACGATCTGGTCGCCTTGATGCGAGAGGTACTTGCAAACCAGCTCATCGCCCAGCCGCACCACGTAGGCTGCGCCGGAAACGATGCGTGTCATGCCACGGTTGAACAGTACCGAGTCGCCATCGTAGAGCAGCTTTTCCATCGAGCGGCCCCGCAGCGTGGCGATCCCAGCCATCTCCGGCGGGATATTGTGCTTGGCTAGGTAATCCGCCCGGAAGTAGAGGTGGCCGATGGCCGCCTCTTCGATCACCGTCGCTCCGCCCCCTGCAGCCAATTCGATGCCGTAGCGCGGGATGGCCACGGGTCTGTCGCCGCCCGTGTGGGCATGCCCCTGGTACATCGGCGGCACGCCCGCGTCGACCTCGTGCCCCGGCGGCGCGCAGCCGGGTTGATAGATGGGACCAACGCCGGATAAGAGCCATTCGGCATTCAGCGCCCAGCCCTCCTTGATACGACGAAGGACATCGACGGACGGAGCGACGGCTCCTGCAAGCACATCGTGCATCGATTGGTTGTCCACCCCCGTCACGTCAGCGAGGTGTTCGGGGTCCGAACCCATCGCCTCCATCACACCGCGCAACCGGCGTGCCAGTTCCAGGCTGCCGTCGGTGACTTGAACGCCGCCAGGGTGGCCGCGGCCGGTCACGAGCCAGTCGACACTCGCATGTTCACGCTCCGCCACCTTCGCACACATTTCGAAGGGGACGGAGCCTCGCGCACGCCAGTTGCTGATCGTGTTGGGCGCGACGCCAAGATAATCAGCAAGTTCTCGGTCTTTATGAACGTCCAGCAGGCGCTTCATCCGGCTAATGATGAGATCGCCTGTTCTCGGTGTGTGACCTTCGTTTGACGTCATTTTGATTTTGTGAACATACTAGATCACAACCTTTGATCTTTTCGTTCACAAAGCATAGTTCAGGAGTGGCGCCCCCACAATGAGAACTCTCACCGCACTGGAACCCGGCCCGCGGCTGCTGCGGCAGGTCCGCGCCGGCTTCGTACTCGTCGACACGTCCCTATCGGCCTGGTGTCGCCGGCACGCAACGGACCACGCGCACGCCCACCGCGTGCTCATGGGCGAGCGCAACGGCCCCGCGGCCCGTGAGCTACGGCAGCGGCTGGCGATCGCGGCCGGGCTGCTCACGCCGGCCGGCGCGATTCGCCAGGCGTCCATCGTCGAAACTTCGGAGGCCGCGTAATGCCCGCGCGTGGCAAGAGCACGAAGGCGGCTGCAACCAAAAGCGCGAACGTCCGCGCATCCGCGGCAAGCGACACCAGCAACCGCGACCCGGCCGCCCTCGATATCTACGTGCATGTGCGGCGCATCGGCGAACTGGTGGGGGCGGAGATCGATGCCACCCCGCAGGAGATGCTGGAACTGGGTGTCCAGGACTTCAGCCGGGCAAGCCGCCTGATGGTGCGGTCGGGCTGGTACCTGCTGGCAGCAAAAGAGCACTTTGGCCACGGCAACTTTCTCGCCGAGCTGGAAGCACGCGACATCGACCCCCGGCGCGCTCAGGAGGTCATGCGCTTCGCCGCCAACATCCAGCAGCTGCCGCCAAAGGAAGCCGAGCACCTGCTCACGCTGCAGCCCAGCAAAGCGATGGCGCTGGCCAACGCCGACCCGGAGGTGGTTTCGGACATCCTCAGCGGCGACACGATCGAAGACGGGGACTTCGAGAACCTTTCGGTTCGCCAAATGCGGGCACACATCAAAGAGGTCGAAGCCCGCAAGGCCAACGTCGACGAGCAGAACGCCGAGCTGCGCGCGCAGAACGCGGAGCTGCGCGACGCCCTGCACAACAAGGCGGCGGTGGATCACCTACCCGCCTTCTGCCTGATCACCCGGCACGAGGCCGCCGCCCTGAGCGAACAAATCATCGGCGCCGTCGAGTCGATGGAGGATGTCTACGAGCGCCACCTGGCCGCGGCGTCATTGGAGGGGGAAGACGCCGAGCGCTACCGCGACGTGGCCCTGAACAGCGTGTACCACGCAATGGCTGCGGCGGCCGCGCGCTGCTACAGCCTGACGGACCGACTGCGGCGCCAATGGGGCGACCGCATTGGCGGCATGGACGAGCTGCTGCCCTTTACGGAAGACGAGGTCGAGCGGCTGCTCGCCGCGCGCCGCGTCCTGGTGTCCGAGCACCAACAACAGGCCGAGGGCCGCAAGGAGACTCGGGCCAAACAGCAACCCAAGCGCCGTGGCCGGCCGCGCAAGCGCCTGCAGGGGGATGACTGATGGGGGCGCTACGGCGGCCCGCACCCCAGCCCTGCCACCCCAGCGACGTGCGTGCCTCTGGCGTGCTGGATCTGACGGACCGGCAGCGCACCGTGCTCGTGCGCAAGGTGGGATTCCTGCGCCCGATTCAACAGATGGTGGCGCGTGGCGTATCGCGCCGTACGGCGTGCGAGCGGGTGCTAGGCCAGCTACGGCGCCATGAACTGGGGCCCGATTACCACGCGCTGGCTCTTTCGGTGGGCCCCCGCGGCCAGAAGCTGCCCGCCGTGTCCACGGTGATGCGCTGGCTGGCTGAGGCCGAGGGCAACGACCCGACGGCCCTGGCACCCAAGCACACCGGCCGCCGCCATGTGCCCGAAGGATGGGAGGCCGCAGCCGAGCGCTTGTACGCGCGCATGCAGCAGCCCTCCATGTACAGCGTGTACGAGGAGCTGGCCGAGAACTTCCCAGCGCTGAGCTACGCCAAGGTGCGCCGCCACTTGGGGCAGCTACCTGCGCAGCGCGGCGCCCAAGGGCCGGCCCGGGTGGGCCGGCATTTTCACGCGCAGAGCCGGGCCGACTATCGCGAGCGCGACCTGTCCACGATCCGCCCCGGTGAGGTGTGGCAAGGCGACGGCCACCGCGTCGACGTGTATCTGGCCCACCCGGCCACCGGCCACATTTGGCGCCCCGAGCTGACCGTCTGGCTGGATGTCGCGAGCCGCTACGTCACCGGCTGGTACATCGCCGAGCACGAGTCGACGGTGACCACGCACTTCGCGCTGTGCCATGCGCTGCAAAGTTGCAACCACCTGCCGTTGTTCCTGCATGTCGACAATGGGTCGGGCTTCGCCGCACGCACCATGCGCGACGAACACATCGGCTTGTATCGCCAGCTAGATGTGGAGCCGATTTTCGCGATACCGGGCAACCCCAAGGCGAAGGGCCACGTCGAGCGCTTCTTCCTGACGCTCGAAGGCAAATACGGCAAACGCTGGGACACCTACTGCGGGCCCGACATGGCGCCGGAAGCGAACAGGCGACTGGCCGCCGAGGTCAAGGCGGGCCGGCGCACGCTGCCCTCGCTGGCGCAATACGCCGAAGGGCTGCGCGCGTGGATCGACTGGTACCACCAGCGGCCGCACCGCGGCCTGGACGGCCGCACACCCGCGCAAGTCTGGGCCGAACGTACGCCCAACCCCGTGCCCGAGCTGGCCGAGATTCACCTGCGCGAGCGGGCGGTGTGCAAGGTGGCGCGCCAGCGCATTCGCCTGCACAACCGCATGTATCGCGACCCGCTGCTGGCCGAGGTCGAAGGCCGCGAGGTCATCGTGGAGTACTGGCTCCACGACGACCAGACGGTGCGCGTGCTGGACATGCGTCAGCGCCACTTGTGCGCCGCCACGCTTGTGCGCAAGGACCCGTACCTCCCCGCCTCGCGGATGGAGGAGCGGCGGCAGAAGAACCTGGCGGCGCAACGAAAGCGCGCGCAGCTGCGCCTGGACGAAGTCGATGCGCGCGCCCGCGGCGTGTTGCCCGAACCGCACACCGCACGCGCGCTGGAGGCCTTGGGCGCCTTGGAGGCCGAGCCCAGCCCCACCGAACTCACCGCGGAGCCACACCTGGTGCTGGACCCCGCCTGGAATGGCGATGCCGAGCCGGAAGGTAGCCGGCTCGACATCACCGATTGGCCGCAGGGCCCGTCACCCCAGCCGCGGCAACGGCTGGATGTGACGGACTTCGATTAGCGGCCACCCACGACAACAAGGAGCGAAGACGTGACTAGCAAAACCACCGCACCGCCCAACTGGGCGGAGCACTACACCCCGGCGCATCGCAGGCAGGCGCAGGATGCCACGGCCTGGCTGGATTCACACGGGCTCAAGCGGAGCTGGCTCGGCCGCCAGATCAAGGGCAGCGAGGCCACGATCAGCCAGGTGCTCTCGGGGAGCTACCCCAGCGACCCCAGCCACTGGCTGACCCGGATCGCCGAGGTGATGGATCGGCACCGCGATCGCGCCACTGCGCTGAAGGTCCCCTACGTGGAGACCAGCGTGGCCCGGGTGGTGACCGCGGGCTGCCGGCGGGCGCACATGTACCGCAACTTTAGTGTGGTTTCTGCCTTCGTGGGCACGGGCAAAACCGAGGCGCTGCGCCGCTACCGCGACTCGCACGCCAATGTGGTGATGGTGGAGGCCGACCCGGACATGAGCCCGGGCGCGCTGCTGATGGAGATCTGCGACCTCACCGGTGCGGTCGCGGCGGTGCGGGGCAACCGCGTGAGCCGGGGCACCACGGCCGACCGCTTCACCGCCGTGATCAAAGCGCTGCGCGGCACCGACAGCCTGCTGGTGGTGGACGAGGCCGAAACCCTGCAGGCGCGCAGCCTGCACCACATCCGGCGCATCCGCGACAAGGCTGGCATCGGCGTTGTGCTGGCGGGTACCGAGTACCTCTCCAGCCTGATCCGCCCCGAGCACGGCCAGTTCGACCAGATCCGCAGCCGGGTGGGGTTTTGGCCGGACGTGATCACGGGCCTTTCGCGCGCGGACAGCGACGCGTTGGTGCATGCCGCCCTGGGCGACGGGGCCGACACCGCGCTGCTGAGTGCGGTGTGGGCGTACAGCCAGGGCAGCGCCCGCGTGCTGTGCGAGGCGCTGTTGCCCAACTTGCACGACTACGGCACCCAGCAAGGCAAGGCGCTGACGCCGGATCTGGTGCACGCCGTTGCCAAGGACGTTCTCAGCCTCAAGCCCCGGAGGGCCGCGTAATGGCCAAACAGCACCTGCACCGCACCCGCAAGCACTGCCGCGTGTACTGCCGCGAGCCGCGCATCACCGAAGCCGACAACGAACGCGACAAGGCGCTGCGCCGAGCTGCCGTCTACGAGCGCGGCGTCATGCGCGGCCAGCGCCTGATCGAGCCCATGCACCACAACAGCCACCGCCACCAAGGCTATGGCCCGCGGGGTGGGGCATGAGCACCTGCGAACGCTGCGGCGAGCCGTCGCATCTGATGGTGGCCGGCATCTGCCCCCGCTGCCAGCCCCCGGTGCTGGGCGCCGACCACTGGGTGGAAACGGTCAGCGGCAACAAGGTCAGCCTGAGCCACCCCGACCCGGCCACCATTGACCTGGACGATATCGCCCACGGATTGGCGCGGCAGGCGCGCTTTAATGGCCACACCCCAGGCGAGCCGTACTCGGTGGCGCGGCACAGCCTGTGGGTGTGCCGGTACTTCTTGCCCGAGGCGCCGCGCATGGCGCTGCTGGGGCTGCTGCACGACGCCCACGAGGCCTACTTGGGCGATATCGTGCGGCCCGTCGCCCACTCCGAGCCCGAGCTTCACCGCGCCTTTAAACGGCTCAAAGGGCGCCTGCAAACGGCGATATACGCGGCCCTGCGGGTGGACCCGCCCCACGGCGACGAGGCCATTGCGATTCGCGATGTCGACAACCAGGCGCTGGCCTGCGAGGCGCGCGCCTTCATGGTCAGCCGCGGCGAGGACTGGAACCTGCCGGTCACCGTAATCATGCCGCGCGCCGAGCAGGTGCCCATCTGCCCGCAGCCCTGGGTGGCCGACAAGTGCCAGTTCCTGCACGAGTACGAAGTGCTGCAGGGCGTTGGCGTATGAAAGGCTGCTGCGCGCAGTGCGGGCACGTGGACACGATCCAGGGCTTTGCCGATGAAGCCCAGGCACGCGAGTGCCTGGGCCTGGCCTTGAAGTGGCCGCGGCCGCTGGCCGACAGCCTGATCCGCTACCTGGGCCTGTTCAGCCCGCCCAAGCGCGTGCTGGCCTGGCCACGCGCGCGCAAGCTGCTCGATGCGCTGCTGGCCGATATCGAGCGTGGCCACATCCGCCGGCACGGGCGGGACTGGGCGGCGCCGCAAGCGGCCTGGCTGGCGGCCTTTGAAGTGATCTTCACCCGCCTCAACGCGGGCCAGTTGACGCTGCCGCTCAAAGACCACGGCTACCTGTACGGCGTGCTGGCCAACAGCGCCAACAGCGGCGAGGCGCAGGCCGAAGGGCAGCGCGAGGCCGACCGCCGGGCCGCCGGGCAGCGCCGCGGTGCGAGCCAAGGCGAACAGCGCAGCGCCGAAGAGCTGGCGCGGCTGGCCGCCCGAACCCAAGTCGCCGTGGCCGCCAGCGAGCTGGCGGCGGAAGAGCGCAGCCGGCCGGTTGCCGGCCTGGCCCCGTTTAACGACCAACACCGCCGCGAATGGCTCGCGGCGCATCACCCCCAGGCGGACGCGAACGCTGTTCTCCGCCTTATCCACAAGGAGCAAAACGCATGAGTAATGCACAAGCGGCCGTACCCAGCGGCTACATGAAGAACTCCATGGGCCACCTGGTGCCCGTGGACCAGGTTGGCGAGCGCGACAAGCTAGCCGACGAAACCACCCGCGAGCTGCTGGAGGCCGCCAAAACGCTGCAGACCGCCATGACCCGATTCAAGGGCATGGCGATGGGCACCATCGAAAGCTTCGTCGAGCTGAGTGGCGAGAAGTACGGCGCCAAGATGGGGGGCAAGAAGGGCAACGTGACCATCACGTCCTTCGACGGCTCTATCAAGGTGCAGCGCCAGGTGGCCGAGCACCTGGAGTTCGACGAGCGCCTGCAGGCGGCCAAGGCGCTGATCGACGAGTGCATCAGCGAATGGTCCGAGGGGGCCCGCGGCGAGATCCGCGCACTGGTGAACCACGCCTTCCAGGTCGATAAGGAGGGCCGCGTGTCCACCGGCCGGGTGCTGTCGCTGCGCCAGCTCGATATCCAGGACGAGAAGTGGCAGCGCGCCATGCAGGCGATTGCCGACTCGATGCAGGTGACCGGCAGCAAGGCCTATGTGCGCATTTACGAGCGGCAAGGCGACGACGGCCCCTATGTAGCCGTGGCGCTGGACCTGGCGGCGCTGTAGGCCATGCACCGCGCCACGGCGTACAAACTGCTGGGCATTGGCCGGCGTGCGTGCGGGTGGGATGAGGCCCACTACCGCGCACGCCTGGCCGCCCACGGCGCGACACCCGTGGCCGGCCGCGTGAGCGCCACCAGCATGAGCTTGGCGCAAATGACAGCCGTGCTCGACGAGATGGCCCAGCACGGCTTCGCCTGGCGGCCGCGTGGCGGCGCAGGGCCCGGGACGCAGCTACGGGTGACACCGTGGCGGGCGCGCGCCATTGGCAAGCTCAACAAGCTGTGGTGCCTGCTGGCCGATGCCGGCTTTGTGCGCAACCGCAGCGAGCAGGCGATGCACGCCTGGTGCCAGGCGCGGGTGCCGGGCCTGACTCGTCTGGAATGGGCGAGCGCGAGCCAACTGCGCACCGCCACCGAGGAACTCAAAGCCTGGGCGATGCGCTTGGGCTACACCGAGGACGCGGCCGGGTACCTGAACCGCCCCGGCCCCCTGCGGGAGCGTGCCCGGCCGTGACAGACCGGATACGCACCGACCGGCTCACGCCGCAGCTCCGCCGCTGGGTCGCACACCCCCGCATCGGGCTGAAGGCCACGCTGGGCTTTGTGCAGGCGCGCGGTGGCGGCCCCTTCAAGGTGCCCACGCAGGCCGCCGGCAGCGTGCTGGAACAGATCGTCGGGCGACCGGCCGCCGAGGCCTTTGTGGAGCTGCATGGCGGCGAAACGCTCAGCGTGCCCAAGGCTGACCAGATCCTGCGCCAGATCCGCAATGCCGACATCTGTGCCCGCCGCCATGCCGGCGAGGCACGCCGCACGCTGGCCCGCGAATACGACCTGACCGTGCGGCAGATCGACAACATCTACGGCGCGGCGGAGCCGGCGCCATCCCCCCAACGTGACCTATTCGGAGGCCTGTGATGGCACAACGCATTGGCTGCATCACCCAACCCACCCCCGACGCCTGCCAAGCGCGCATTGGCGGCCGCTCGCTGGGCTGGTTTCCCGCCCGCCGCTACGGCGGCCTGGCCGGGGCACGTGCCGCGGCGCAAGCCCGCATTGACACCGTAGCGGCCCACCTGCCGCCGCCACGCGCCCCGCGCCTGACCCCGCAGGCCAACAACGCCAGCAGCCCTGTCGGTGGCGTGACCCGCAGCATCAAGCACGACCGCCGCCGCGGCCAGGATGCCGTCGTGTACCAGGTGTACTGGCACGACGGCACGCGCCCCCGCAACAAGACCTTCTGGGTCGGCCGCGTGGACCGCGCCACCCCCGATGATGAAGCCCAGGCCGCACGGGCCGCCGAAGGCTTCCGCAGGGCCTATGTCACCGCCGTGCATGAGGGCACCCGCTTTGACCCCAGCCCCTGGGATAACTGGCGGGGGCAGGCATGAGCACGCGTGCGTACAACTACGGCGCGCACATGATCCAGATCACCGTGCATGTGATGCGGGGGCGCCCGGTGAATACCCGGTGGCTCCGCACGCGGTTCGGCGTATCCAAGGCCACCGCCCAGCGCTACATGCACGCGATCGAGGCCGAGCTGCCTGTGAGGGCCGAGCGGTCGGCCCGCGGCGCGGTAACGCTTCTACTCATGCCGGAGGAAGGGTGACGTGGAGCAGAACACCACCGCGCTGGACGACATCTTGCGCGCGAAGGCCGCCGTGCAACGCGTGACGGGCAGCACCCCCACGCACGTGCGCATCAGCCGGTCGATGGCCCAGCAGATCGCCCGGCATCCCTATGTCGGCTCCCTCTCACCCAACCAGAAGGCCCCGCCAACGCTTGGCGGCATGGTGCTGGAAATCGTCGACGACGAGACCGGCCGCGTCGAGATGGCCTTCGACGGCGGGGGTGCCGCGCTGTCGGCGCTGCTGGGGCGGGCGGAAGAGGCGCTGCATGAAGCGCGCCAGGCATCGCCGTACACAAAGGCAGCCAACCCGCTAAGTGTGATCGGAGGCCATAACCCCACCCACGCCACACCGCGCTCGGTACGCAAGCCGCGGCAGCCCACCTGGACGGCGAACGATGAAGTCCCAACCTAACCCGGAGGCCCCCATGACTGACACACCCGCACGCAACCCGAATCCGTTGACCCGTGAGGTCATGGCGCTATTGCGAACACGCGGCGTAGACGCCACCGTGAAGGCCCTGTGCCATGCCACGGCGAGCGTCGCCAAGGCCGTCGACACCGGCTTTCAAGCCAGCGTAATGGGCGTGCACATTGACGTGTCGCTGGGCGCGCCGCGGGCCCCAGTCAAAGGCGCTACGGCGGATGACAAGCGCGACGCGCAGCGATACCGCTGGCTTCGCGCGCGCGACCTCAACACCATCGAGCGCGGCGGCGTTTTTGCGGGCGATACGCGGCAGAAGGTCGTTCTGAATGGCGAAGACCTGGATCTCGCTGTTGACGCCGCCATGTCTTGCAGCGATGAGCCCGCGTTCCCAGCCAATGAGAGCTTCCCGTAAGCAACCCTTGACACCCACCCCCGCACATCACAACATGACCACGTTGCCGCAAAACACGGCAACCGGGATTGGCGTCCCGAAACCGTTAGGCGCGCGAGCGCCGTCATACCGATGTGCGCTTTTTTTGTGCCCGCAAGACCGGGCACAAGCAGCCAGCACCAGTTATGGCGGGCAGCGCGGGGGCACCCTCGGGTGCGCCGGTGTCCTATCGGTCCGGTACGCCAACCCCGTGTCTGTCCGCCGCCCTGTTTGGCGTCAGGGCGCGGACTTCTACGCAACCGATAGGAGTCTGCAATGACCACTGAAACCGCGCTGCTGGCGCATTCCCCAATCCGCGTTTTTGAAGACGTGGCCCTGCACCTGATTGACCGCAACGGCATGCCGTGGGTGACCGCCCGCGACGTGGCCCGCGCGCTGGGCTATCGCGACGAGCGATCCGTTCTGCGCATTCATCATCGGGCTGACGATGAGTTCGATGAGACGATGACAACCGTGGTCAAATTGACCACGGTTACTGGCCCCAAGCCGACGCGCATCTTCAGCCCCCGCGGCTGCCACCTGGTGGGCATGCTCGCGAAGACGAAGCGGGCGAAGGCCTTTCGCCGCTGGGTGCTTGATGTGCTGGAACACCGGGCCTACGACGCGCCGATCCAGCAGGCCGAAAGCTACTGGTTCGCGCTCCGGCCGCATTGGCGGCCGATCCGCCGCATGGCCTATGCGGGGTGGAGCTACCGGCGCATCGCCCGCCGCCTGGGCCGCAGCCCGGCCAGCGTGGGCCACTGCGTGAAGCGCATGATCGAAGTGGGCCTGATGGACCCGGCCCGGCTGCTGCCGATGCGCTACCGCCACGCCACCGCGCAACGCAAGTTGGCCACCCGCCCGCTGTACCGCCACTGGGGCCGGGCCGGTGCCGCCCAGCTCAACCTGCCGCTGGGAGTTGCCGCATGAGCCGCCCCACCGAAGCCGACCTGCGCTCGCGCTTGGCGGCCGCCCTGCACGGACTGCGCGCCGTGCGCCGCGCCACGGTCACCGACCACAGCAGCGTCTCAAACGCGGCTATTGCGCTGGGTCGCACAGAAGCCTATGCCGAGCACGCGCTGTACCGCGCCCGCGGCCTGCCTGACGCTGGCTACAGCGAACGCCAGCGCGAAGCCATGCGCGCCAACCAACTCCAGCGGGAGGGCAGTGATGCAACTCGTCATTGATCTGTCGCTGTCCGAAAACCCGGCCGACGACCGCGACCTGGTGCAAGCGGCCTACCGCAGCCTGGCGGACCTGATCATCGGCGTGGAGGCCATCGAAGACGCCCAGCGCGCCGAGCTGGGCACGCTGCTGCGCATCCTCAACACGCTGCACGAGGCCATACCGGATGCGGCCTGAAGGCCGCGACATGGCAAGGCGCCCTACGGGGCGCCTTCTTGTTTCAGCACACCTCCGCACGGCAATAGCGGCAGATGCGCGCCTCGCGCTTGATCATCTCCGCGCACTCCGGGCAGGCCATTAGCGTGGCCGCGTCGACCTTCTTCTGATGCTTGTTCGACAGGATGACCATGTCGATGGCCATGATCAGGTTCATGAGCAACCAGGTGGGCACGATCAGGATCACTGCCGAGGTCATATAGATCGCCCCCACAAGCAGGCAGCACAGCACGCCGGTGACCCAGCGCCCCATGTAGAGGTAGCCCAGGCCGGGCAGGATCAGGTTCAGGCCGATGGCCACCGCCGTACTCTTGGCCTTGGGGGCGGCTGCTTCTGGAGGGCGCTCCGCTCGCTCGGGGCGGCGCGCCGGCGCCGATCGGGGTATCCGAATCGTGGTGTCACCGTCCCGCTGCGCCTCGACCTTGGCGTAATACGCGCCGCAGCCCGGGCAGCATGCCGGGTCGGCGCCGTCGTTCGGGTCGCGCTCGTGGTTGCACTTGAGGCAGGTCTTGGTAGTCATGGCGCCCTCGCGCTGCGGTTGCATTCCCCATTACGCAGCCTGCCGCAGAACCGGACATATTGACCAGCCACGGGGCCCTTCTATACTGATGGCCACCCCTTGTGTCGAACCGTTTAGCGGGCGAAGTGTTTCCCCGCCGAGCCGGCCGCGGTGTGCGCCTACGCTGGGCGCATGGACGTTTCGTCACACCCCAACCTGGCCGAGCACCGGCACGTCATCGAGCTGCAGGCTCGGCACGAAGGCCTGCCGGTTGAGCTTGTCAGCGCAATGGTGCTGGTGGAGTCGAGCGGGGACACCGAGGCCTGGAACCCGGAGCCCCACTACCGCTGGGTTTGGGATGTCCGGCGCGAGCGCCCGTTCCGGGTGACATCGGCGGAGGCTCTGGACAAGGCGCCCCCGGACGATTTCCCCTGCTATTGCGGGGACCGCGACGCCGAGTGGTGGGGCCAGCAAGCAAGCTGGGGCCTGCTGCAGCTTATGGGCGCGGTCGCCCGCGAGATGGGCTTTGACCGCACGCAGCATTTCCCGGCGCTGTGCCGAAACCCTGAGCTGAATCTGGCCTTTGGCTGCGCCTACCTGCGACGCCTGCATGCGCGCTGGCACCGCGAGCATGGGTGGCCTGGCGTGGTTGCGGCCTACAACGCGGGCTCGCCGCGCCTGAACGACGGCGGGCGGTTCGTCAACCAGCGCTATGTGGACAAGGTCGCCGCCTGGGTGGACCTGCGGGCGCTGCCATGAGCTTCTGGACCCGCCTGTTCGGCGATTCCGACACCGTGCGGGAGATTGTCAGCGGCGCCAAAGCCGGGATCGACATGGCGATCTACACGGAAGAAGAGCGTGCCATCGCCGCCAAAGACGTGCTCGAATTCCGCCTGCGCTACATGGAGGCCACCAACCCGCAGAACGTGGCACGGCGGGCCATCGCCTTGCTGATTGTGGGGCTGTGGGCGGTGCTGGTGCTGATCGGTGTGCTGGCCTGGCCGGTGTCGGAGGCGTTCTCGACGCACGTGTTCCGCGTGCTGGATGAGGTAGTCAACCAGCCGGCCTCGCTCATCGTGGCCTTCTACTTCCTCACGCATGTGGTGCGCAGCGCCAAGAAGGCGCGCTGATGGACCCCTGCGACCGCGCCCAGCTGGCCGAACAGCGCCACCGCGACCAGGCGCTGGCTGCGGCCCAACGCAGCCGCCTGGCGGTCAATGCGGACGGGCTGTGCAGCGACTGCGGCTTTGCCGTGGAGCCGGCGCGGCTGGCGGTAGACCCCACGGCCGAGCGCTGCATCGAGTGCCAGCAGGAGCACGAATACCTGGAAGCCGCGCGGGTGCGCAATGGGGGGCGACTGTGACGCCTACGGATCAAATGGAGCAGCAGATCCTGCACCGCCTTGGCGAAATTCGCGGCGAGGTGAAGTGCATGACGACGATGCTGGCGTCGTTCGAGCAGTCGATGAACCAGCGGTTCTCGGATGCGGAATCGCTGACGCAGGAGCGCTTTCGCAATGCGGGCCAGCGGGTGGGCGATGCGGAGAAGATGATCCGCGAGCTGCAGGCCTCGCGCGAGAACATGCAGGCGGCGCTGGACAACCTGCGGGTGCGCATGGCCTTGCTGGCCGGCGCCAGTGGCGGCGTGACGGCCGGCGCGGTAGAGCTGCTGATGCGGGGCGTGGGCTAGTGGCGCACTCGGCGGAAACCCAGGCGCGTCTGCGCCAGCTTTATGTCTACGAGCGGCAGAACCTCAAGCAGGCCTGCGGCGCGCTGGGCATCGCCTACGACACGGGCCGGCGCTGGAAGCGCCAAGCGCGCGAGCACGGCGACTGCTGGGACCGGGCGCGCACGGCGGCCCGCCTGTCCGGCGGCGGGCTGGGCGCGCTGACGGAAGCCGTCATTGAAGACTTCGTATTGCTGTTTCAAAGCACCATCACGGCGCTGAAAACCAGCGAGAACGGCAACCCCATTCAACGCGCCGAGGCGCTCTCGCGCCTGAGCGACGCCTACGCCAAGACGATGAAGGCCGCCGGGGCCACCAACCCAGAGCTGGCCAAGCTGTCGATCGCGCTGGACACGATCAAGATGCTGGGCGACTTCACGCGCGACCACTACCCGCAACACGCCCAGGCGCTGTTGGAGATTTTGGAGCCCTTCGGGGCGCATGTGTCGCAGCACTATGGGTAGGCGCGACCCCAGGCTGGGTGGGCGCGACCCCGGGCCCGGCTGGCGCCCGTGCTGGCAGCGCAGGGTGCTGCTGGTGCTGCTGTTCGTGCCCTGCTGGCTTGGCGTTGCGGGCACGGGCATCTGGCACGTTGTGCAGGGGCTGGCCCGGGCCATCGACCGCGAGCTGCGCTGGCAGTGGCGGGCCTTTTGTGCCGAGGCGCGGGATCTGCGCAAGCTGATGGCAGCAGGCTGGGCCGCCGATGAGTAAGCGGCTCTCGCGAAAGCAGTTCGAGCAGGAGCTGGCTCAGTACCACGATGCGCTGCGGCGCATTGTGGAAACCACGGTCGGCGGCTTTGCCGCCGGCCCGGATGCGAAGCGCCAGCGCCTGGACCGCCAGCAGCAGAGCCTGCACTTTTTCGCCTACACCTACCTGCCGCATTACGTGGATCGCGACGTGGCGCCCAGCCGCTTCCAGCAGTGGGCCTATGACCACCTGCCGGAGACCATCCGCGCCCCCTACGGCGTGTGGCAGGCCATTGCCGCCCCCCGGGGCGAGGCCAAGACAACGCTGGCGGTGCAGATCCTCGCGCTGTGGTGCATCTGCAACGGGTTGAAGCGATTCATCCCGATTCTGTCGGACACCTACGACCAGGCCGCCACGATCCTCGAAGCCATCAAGGTCGAGCTGGAAGCCAACCCGCGGCTGGCAATGGACTTCCCCGACGCCACCGGCGAGGGGCGCGTGTGGCAGGCGGGCGTGATCCTGTCGGCCAATGAGGTGAAGCTGCAGGCCTTCGGCGCACTGAAAAAGGTGCGCGGCATCCGCCACGGCCCCTACCGGCCGGACCTGGTGCTGTGCGATGACCTGGAAAACGACGACAACGTGCGCAGCAAGGCCCAGCGCGACAAGCGTGAAAGCTGGCTGAAGAAGGCGGTGCTGAACCTCGGGCCACCGGATGGCTCGATGGACGTGATCTACGTCGGCACCGTGCTGCACTACGACTCGGTGCTGAGCCGAACGATGAAGGCGCCGCGCTGGCGGGCGCGGGCGCAAATGTTCCGCAGCGTCATCCGCTGGCCGGATCGCATGGACCTGTGGGATGCGTGGGAGGAAGCGCTGCTGAACGATGGCGAGGACGCCGCCCGGCAGTACTACATGGCCCGCGCCGCGGAAATGGAGGCCGGCGCCGAGGTGAGCTGGCCCGCCATGCGCCCGCTCTACAACCTGATGGTGCTGCGCGCCGAGGACCATGCGGCCTTCGACAGCGAGCACCAGAACAACCCGATGGCCGGCGCGGCCTGCCCCTTCGATGGGTGCATCAAGTACTGGGTGCAGCGCTGCCGGCGCTGGGTGTTCTTTGGCGCGCATGACCCGTCGATGGGCAAGCACCGCGGCAGCGGCGACCCGGCCGCCACGCTGGTGGGGGGCTTCGACCGCGAGCACGGTGTTCTGGATGTGGTGGAGGCAATCGTGGCGCGGCGCATCCCCGACAAGCAGATCGAGGACATCATCGCCCTGCATGCCGAGTACGGCACGCTGGTGTTTGGTGTGGAAGACAACGCCTTTCAGGAGTTCTTCCGCGCGCAGCTGGTCAAGCGCTCGGCCCGGGCGGGCAAGCCGGTGCCGGCCCGCGGCATTACTGCAGCGGCCGACAAGGCGCTGCGTATTGAGTCGCTGCAGCCGCACGTGGCCAACGGGTTGATTCGCCTGCACCGCAACCAGCGCACGCTGATCGAGCAGTTGCAGTACTGGCCGGAGGCCGACCACGACGACGGGCCGGATGCGTTGCACATGCTGTGGATGCTGGCCAGCACCGGGGCCGGCGGCATCCCGCGCATTCGCACCGGCCGGGCGCGCAAGGCGATGCGCGGCGCACGCCTGCAGGTGCCGGCATGACGCCCGCCGAAGTCCGCCGCATGGGCCGCGCGCTGCGCGCGTCCGAGATTGCCGGCCGCAGCTCTGACCCGCGCTTTTTCCACGCGCTGACGGTGCTGCCCAACCCCGACCCAGTGCTGCGCCAGGCCGGCCGCGACCACGAGGTATTCGACGCGATCCAGTCCGACGCGCATGTGATGGGCGAGCTGCGCGCCGTGCGCGGCGGCCTGCTGGCCTTCGAGCACCGCGTGGTTGCCGGCGATACGGATGCCAAGGGTGCGGCCGCCGCGGCCGAGCTGTGCGAGCGCTACCTGCGCGACAGCCGCCCCGCGCCGGGCATGACCTGGCCGGACGTGATCTGGAACATGGGCATGTACGTGTTCCGCGGCCAGGCCTTCCATGAAGTGGTGTGGGGCAATGAGGGGGCGCAGCTCATGCCCACCGCGCTGCTCGACCGGCCCGGCCGCCGCTTTGCCTACAACGCCGACAACGCACTGCGCGTGCTGACCCGTGCCCAGCCCATGCAGGGCGAGGACCCCGGGCCGTACCGCATCCTCACCACCCGGCACATGCACTCGGCCGACAACCCCTATGGCTGGGCGGTGTTTTCGAGCTGCTTTTGGCCGTACACCTTCAAGCACGCGGGCTTCAAATGGTTCGTGAAGTACTGCGAGCGGGTGGGTATCCCCTGGGCCATTGGCCGGTACCCATCGGGCACACCCGAGCCGGATCAGGATGCGCTGGAAGAAGGCCTGCAGCAGCTGATCGAAGCCGCCTACGCCGCGCTGCCCGAAGGGCACAGTGTGGAGCTGGTGGAGGCCAAGAACGGCGGCAGTACCCGCATCCCCCAACAGCACCTGGTGCACGAGTGCAACCGGGAAATGTCGAAGGCCCTGACCAGCCAGACGCTGGCCACGGAGATCAACGAGACCGGCGCCCGGGCGGCGTCCGAAACGCACCGCGACCGCGAGCAGGCCGGCCATGCCTGCGACCGCGAGCAGATTGCCTACACCTTCGACGAGTTGTTCCGCTGGATCACCGAGCTGAACTTCGGCCCCGAGGTGCCCCCGCCGCGCTTCGAGTTCTACGAAGAGCAGGAGGCCCGCAAGGAACGCGCCGAGGTCTTCGAGATCGCCGCCCGCCTGAGCGACAACATCAGTGAAGAGGCGATGCTCAAAGAGCTGAATATCGCCCGCGCAGCAACGGAAGCCGACCGCCTGCAACGCCCCGCCGCGCCGCCACCCCTGGCACCGCCGGCCGGCACCCCGCCCGAGTTCGCCCGCGGCTGCCCCATCCACGGCGCCGCCCTCGACCACACCGCCGGCAACCAGCCCGACGCCGCCACCGCCCGCGCCGCCGGCGAGGCCGACACAGCCATCGCCCGCGACTTCCTCAACCCCATCGCCGGCCGCCTCGCCGAATACGAAGCCCAAGGCAAGACCCTGCAGGACTTCCTGGCGGACATCCCCACGCTGTTCGCCGACCTGGACGAGGACCAGCTCGCCTTTCTCACCCGCGACGCAATGCTCGCCGCCCACCTGGACGGCCAGGCGGCCGTGACCAACGGAGACAACTGATGCAAAGAGATACGAACGCAGCGTCCGGCGGGTTCTCCGAAAAAGAGCTTCTCGCGGCTAGAGACTTCTTTTTCGGGGCTGGCCGCTCACACCGGAGCGTGGCAGGACTGGTCAGGCTTCCGAAGGAGCGGCGTCACAAGGCGCGGGCAAGCACCAGTGCGCCACTGCTTCAAGCAACACGCGAACGCTTAGCCCGGGAGCGTCGCGCCCGCCGCAAACACCAGCGCGCCGCCCGCCGCATTCAGCGGCTGCATGCGAAGTAGCAGCACCAATGGCCATCAACAGCGCACAGGCGCGAGCCAGCCAGGGCCGGAAGTACTGGCGCAACACCAGCGAGGTATCCAGCCATGCCACGGGTGGGGGAAAGCCCCAAGCGGCCGGCTGCGTGTGGCAACGCGCTCGGTAGCGGCCCCGGGCAGTTGAAAGCTGCCCTTCTTTGACTTTGGAGGTTCCGACCGGAGGGCTCTGTTATGGCCAACGAATGCACGGCCTGTGGCTACGAAGCCGAAGAGACACGCGAGTGCCCCTACTGCGGGCAGCAGAAGTGCGATATGTGCGACATGGGTGACGACGTGGCCTGCCTCCACTGTGAGGTGGCCGAGGACGAAGACGAGTAATGCCAGATGCGGCCGACGTAGGTGCGGTTCCCTTCGCGGAGTCGATCCGCTTCCTGCGCGAGAAAGTGCAGGTGCCGACCGAGCGCTGGGATGACCTACGCGGCCGCATCCACGCCAAGGCCTTCACCGTGGCCGGCGCCACCCGCGCCGCGCTGCTGACGGATCTGCACGCAGCCATCACCAGCGCCATAGAGAACGGCGAAAGCATCGGCAGCTTTCGCAAGCGCTTCGACGCCATCGCCGAGGAGCACGGCTGGACCTACAACGGCCCCCGCGGCTGGCGCACCCGCGTCATCTACGACACCAACCTGCGCACCGCCCACATGGCCGGCCGCTGGGAGCAGATCGAGCGCGTGCGCAACACCCGCCCGTATCTCCTGTATCTCACCGTGGGTGATGAGCGCGTCCGCGACGAGCACCGCCAATGGCATGAGCTGGTGCTGCGGTCAGACGACGATTGGTGGGACACCCACTACCCGCCCAACGGCTGGGGCTGCCGGTGCTATGTCCGCACGCTGTCGCAGCGGCAGCTGGACCGCGAGGGGCGAGCCGTCGCCGCGGCACCGGCGATTCGAAGAACAGAGCGCGTCAACACCCGCAGCGGCGAGATCCTGGGCGAGGTCCCTGAGGGTATCGACACCGGCTGGGACTACAACGTCGGCAAAGCCTGGCTCGGCCCCGAGCAGGGCTTTACCGCGCAGCTGCTGCGGCTGCCGCCTTCGCTCGCCCAGCCCGCCGTCCAGCAGTGGCTGAACACACCGGCACTCGGCCGCTGGCTGGAGCAGCCCGAGGGCGACATCCCGGTGGCGGTTCTTGATGGGGTTCTCGTGGGCGCGCTCGGTGCTGGCGACCCCATTGTCCGGCTGTCGGCCGACACCATGGCCAAGCAGTTGCGGCAACACCCAGAGATGACTGCCGCCGAGTACGCCGTGCTGCCCGATATCGTCGCGAACGGCCGGGCCCTTCAGGACTCCGACCAAAGCGTGGTGCTGATCCGCTCGGTGGGTCGCCGGCGCGTGGCCGTCGTCAAGGTGACCCAATCCCGCAAGGCGACCTTCCTCGCCAGCTTTCGACGCCTCGACCGGGACCGCGAACTCGCCCGTCTGGAGTCGCGGGGGCAGCTGCTGCGAGAGGAGAGGGAGTGAGGCGCGCGATGGGGCCTCCCAAGGAACCCCACATCGCGCTCCGTCGAAGCCTTGGCTTCGGCGTGCTACGGCCGGGAGAGTATCACCGTGTCACACGCGCCTCGGGTCCCAGTTTACTCCGCCTTTGAAGCCTCGCCAATGGCCTTTTACGCTGACCATATAGCCGCCTTCTCGCCCAGGATCGCCGGATTTTTCGTCAATTAATCGGGCCGAATCTGCGGCCTTTGTCTCATTTCAAACGAAAACCGCGACCGGTCCGCGCATTTGCACGAATCCCGTCACACCGCAGTTTTCGCCGTTTTTTCTCCCCTTTCACCCCGTCCCAATCTAACCATCCCCCCACATAAAACGGACACGCTACAGAGTCACGCATTCGCAGCCTCATAGTATTCCGGGCTCTGGTATCCGAGGCTGGAGTGC
>CAKZQS010000009.1:2500-80529 GCA_937141935.1 uncultured Ectothiorhodospiraceae bacterium | reverse complement strand
CGGCCGCCCCGGCCGGCGACCGGCGCCGCGCCCGCGCCCGCGCCCGCGGCCCGCCCCCTTCTCATTTCGTCTAAGCGCTGTTTGCCTACCCGCGGCGCCCGCCGCCGCATTGACGAGATGAACGATGAATCCGATCTTGAACGCTGCCGCGCCCGCGGCCTTTTTGCTATGCCTGCCGCTGTCGGCACTCGCCTGCGAGGCGCACCTCGCCCACGCCGACGGCCTGGCCCATGACGGCCACGCGGCCCACGCCCCCGCGGCGCAACGGGCCGCCGACCCGGCCGATGCCCGCACGGCCGCCCTGTTTGCCGCCGCAGGCGCGGAGGCCGACGCGGGCCCCGGGGCCGAGCCGCATGCGTCGGCCCGCGCCGATGGCCACGCGCCGCTGGGGGTCATGGGCGACCACCGCCACGCCGCCGGCGAGTTCATGCTCAGCTATCGCTACATGGCCATGCGCATGGCCGGCAACCGCGATGGCGACGAGCGCATCGATGCCGACACCATCGCCACCACCGTGCCCAACCGCTTTGCGGGCATGCCCGGCATGCCGCCGACGCTGCGCGTCGTGCCGCTGGACATGGACATGGAGATGCACATGCTCGGCGCGATGTACGCGCCCAGCGATGCGCTGACGCTGATGGCCATGCTGCCCTGGCTGCGCAAGGAGATGGCCCACCGCACCTACCAGGGCGGCATGGGCGACACCGTGCTGGGCACCTTTGTCACCGAGGTCGAGGGCCTGGGTGACATCAAGCTTGGCGGCCTCTACGAGGTGCCGCTGGTCCAGGGCAATGCGCACTTCAACCTGGGCCTGTCGCTGCCGACGGGCTCGATCGAGGAAGAGGACCAGGTGCTGACGCCGATGAACATGCGGCCGACGCTGCGCCTGCCTTACCCCATGCAGTTGGGCAGCGGCACCTATGACCTGCAACCCGGCTTTACCTGGTTCGACCGCAAGGGCCAGGTCGGCCTGGGCGCGCAGTACCAGGCCACGATACGGCTGGGGCGCAACGATGCCGACTACCGCCTGGGCCATGCGCAGACGCTGACGGCCTGGACCAGTTGGGCCTTTGACCCGCAGGTGTCGAGCTCGCTGCGGCTGCGCTACCACGAGCAGGGCCGGATCAAGGGCCAGGACCGCCGCATCATGGCGCCGGTGCAGACCGCCGACCCGGACCGCCAGGGCGGCGAATGGCTGGATCTGGGGCTGGGCATGAACGTCGCGCTGGGCGGCGGCCATCGCCTGGCCGCCGAGCTGCTGTGGCCGCTGCACCAGGACCTGAACGGCCCGCAGATGGAAACCGACCAGACCCTGATCGTGGGTTGGCAATACGCGCACTGAGCGCGGCGTGGGCCCGTTGCGCACCGGCGCGACGGGCCCTGTTCCGCGGCCCGCCCTTGCCATGGTGAGGGGCGCGACTAGCGCTGCGGCTTGCGCGCCACCCCGCGGCTGACGTAGGTCCACGGGCGTGGGCCGGGCAGGTAGTGCTGCTGCAGCTCCTCCAGCGCAAAACCGGCCGCCCGCAGCAGCGCCGGGCCGTCGCGGTCCAGCCGGCAGCCGCCGGCGCAGGGCGACCAACAGGGATTCAGCCGCCGCTGCCAGCGCGCCACCGGGGCATCCGGCGCCAGGCCGTGCTCGCAAAACAGCAGCAGGCCGCCGGGCTTCAGCACGCGGTACATCTCCGCCAGCGCCAGGCCCGGCTCGGGGATCGTGCACAGCGTGAAGGTGCAGACCAGGCTGTCGTAGTGGTCATCGGCGGCCGGGATGCGCTCGGCCCCCAGTTGCAGCAGCTGCAGCGGCAGTTGCCGCTGCTCGGCACGGCGTCGCGCCTTGCGCGACAGCTCGGCGCTGGGATCCAGCCCATCGATGCGCTGGACCTGAGCCACGCGGTAGTGCGCCAGGTTCAACCCGCTGCCAATGCCGACCTCCAGCACCCGGCCCTGGGCGCGGGCGACGACCGCGGCGCGTTCGCGGTGCAGCGCCGGCAGGCCGCAGGCCAGATCCAGCAGCGGTGGCAGCAGCCAGCGTTCGTAGGCGCGGCGCAGGGGGGTCATCGGCGCGGCCCGGTGCCCATCATGGGCGGCGGGCCGGGCTGCCGGCCAAGGGCCGGTCAGCGGCGGGGGGCGTAGCCAGCAGCTGCGCGGCCATCCACGCGGCCAGCGGCTGCGCCCACTGCGCGTATTCGGCGGGGCCGGGGTGCAGCCCATCCTCGGCCAGGTGGCCGGCGTCGTTGATCCGCTCGCGCCCGGCTTCGGTGTGGGCGATGTAGTGCACGCCGGCCCGGGCCGCGGCCGCCGCCTGGGCGGCGTTCCAGGCATCGATGTCGCGGCCGACCTGCGCCGCGTCGCGCTCGACCTTGCGGGCGAAGGGCGTGCGGCCCCAGTCCGGAATCGACAGCACGGCCACGCGCTCCGGCGCGCCGCCTACGGCAGCGATGGCCAGCTGCAGCAGGGCCTCGAAGTCGGCCATGCCGGCCGCCAGCGGGCGGCCGCGATACTGGTTGTTGACGCCGATCAGCAGCGTGGCCAGGTCGTAGCGCGGCAGGCGCCGCGTCGCGGCCAGGTGCGCTTGCAGCTCGTCGGTGGTCCAGCCGGTGCGGGCCACCACTTCCGGCGCGGCCAGGGCGTGGCCGGCGGCGCGCAGGCGCTGCAGCGTTTGATAGGGGTAACTCTCGTGCAGCGCGACGCCTTCGCCGATGGTGTACGAGTCGCCCAAGGCCAGCCATTGGGCGGGCGCGACGTTGGCCGCGCTCATGCGCTCAGCCGCCCAGCAGGGCGGCGCAGACACGATCGCAATCAGCAGGGCCGTTATACAGCGGAGCGAGGGCAAGGCGGATGATTCCCGGCGGGCGCAGGTCGCCGAGGATGCCCGAATCGCGCAGCCGCGCAAACAGCGCCGGCGCCTCGTCGCCGGCCCACAGGCTCAGCATGGCGCCGTGCGCCTGCGGCGGTGTCAGCAGCGTCAGGCCGCCGGCGCGCAGCCGGCCTGCAAGGTCGGCGCACAGCGCGTGCCCGGCCCTGGCCACGGCCGGCATGCCCACGCGCAGGTGCTCGGCCAGCGCGGCCTCCAGCAGCGCATAGCCCAGTATCGGCGGCGTGCCGCTTTCCCAGCCGGCCGCGCCGGGGCGGGGGTGGAAGTCCTCGCCGGCGCCGAAGCGGGCCTGCGGCTCATGCCCCCACCAGCCCGCCAGCGGCGGGCCGGCCGCGTGGTGGCGCGGGTGCAGATACAGCCCGCCCACGGCGCCGGGGCCGGCATTCAGATATTTGTAATGGCACCAGCAGGCGGCATCCACGCCCCAGTCCTCCAGCGCCAGCGCGACGTTGCCGGCGGCGTGGGCCAGGTCGAAGGCGGCGTGCGCCCCGACGGCCTGGGCCGCCTGGGTCAGCCGGGCGATGTCGAAGGCCTGGCCGTTCAGGTAGGCCACGCCGGACCAGTACAGCAGGTTGAGCTCCTCGCCCTGCTCGGCAATGGCGGCACACAGCGCATCCTCATCCACCAGGCTGTGCGGGGCCGGGTCCGGGGCGCCGTCGCCGCCAAAGGCGATCAGGTCGGTGTCCGGGTCCAGGCCCAGCAGCGTGGCGACGCTGTGCAGGGCGAAGCGATCCGAGGGGAAGGCGCCGGCCTCGTACAGAATCTTGCGCCGCCGGCCGCGCGGCCGGCCAAAATGCAGCAGCAGCGCGTGGATGTGGCTGCTGAGGTGGTTGAAGGCCCGCACGCTTGCCGGCTGGGCGCCGAGCAGGTGGCCGAGCTGCGTGGCGATGCGGTCGGCGCGCCCCACCCAGGCCTCGTCGCCATCGAACCAGGCCTGCACGCCGGACTGTGCCCACTGCAGGCGGGCGGTCTCCAACGCGCCTTGCGCGGCCACGGGCATGGCGCCCAGCGAATGCCCGCAGAGGTAGCTGGTCTGCGTGCCCAGCGGCTGGGGCAGGGCGAAGCGCCCCGGCGCCAGCGGGGCGGCGGGCAGGGCGGTGGCGGCGGTCGGCGCGCTCAACCGCAAAGCGCGGCGCGCAGGGCGGTCAGGCGGCTGTCGCGTTCATGCGCGGCGTAGGCCTGCGGCGGGTGGGCGCCCCAGACCGGCGCCGGCCAGGCCGCGTCCTCGCGATAGCGGGCAATGTGGTGCACATGCAGCTGCTCGACCTGGTTGCCCAGCGCGGCAACATTGAGCTTGTGCGGCTGGCAGACTTGGCGCAGGGCCGCCAGGATCTGCCGCGACTCCTCGCCAAAGGCGCGGAACTCGGCCGGCGTCAGCTCATCCAGCTCCACCAGGCCGGGAACACGCGGCACGGCGATCAGCCAGGGGTAGCGGGCGTCGTTCATCAGCAGCACGCGGCACAGCGGCAGGTCGGTGACGAACCAGGTGTCCGCCTCCAGCCGTGGGTGCAGCGCGAAGCCCTCAGCGCCGCGCATGCTGCCAGCTCGTCTCGGCCGCGCCACCCTGCTGTGCCAGCTCGCGGCCGAGCACAAAGCACAAATCGGACAGGCGGTTGAGGTACTGGGCCGGCAAGGCGCGCAGCCCCTCGGCCTCGGCCAGTGCCCACAGGCGCCGCTCGGCCCGGCGGCAGACCGTCCGCGCCAGATGGGCCCAGGCCACCGGCGGCGGGCCGCCAGGCAGGATGAACTCGCGCAGCGGCGGCAGCGTGGCGTTGATGGCGGCGCTGGCGGCTTCGAGTTCGGCCAGCGCGGCTTCGGCGAGCAGCGTTTCGCCGGGCATGGCCAGCTCGCCGCCCAGGTTGAAGAGCTGCTGCGAGATGTCGGCCAGCAGCGTGTCGGCCGCCTCGGGCAGGCCGGCGCTGCGCCACAGGCCGATGACGGCGTTGAGTTCGTCCACCTCGCCGATCGCCTCGATGCGCGGCGCCGTTTTGGGCAGGCGCGTGTCGCCGGCCAAGCCGGTCTGCCCGGCGTCGCCGGTGCGGGTGGTGATCTTGCTCAGGCGGTTGCCCATGGTGCGCGGAAAGCGGCGGGAATCTCGGGCAAGCATAGGGCGGCCACCGCGGGCACGACAATCGCGACGGGCCCGGGCGCTTTCGGCCGCGCCGGGCGCAGGGGATAATGGCGGCACTTTAGTTTAGGCGGGAGACCCGGATGCGCATCGGCGTACCCAAGGAGATCAAGGTTCAGGAACACCGCGTCGGGCTGACTCCCGGCAGCGCCCGCGAGGCCGTCGTGCACGGCCACGAGGTGCTGGTGGAAAGCGGTGCGGGCGCGGCCATAGGCCTGCTGGATGCCGACTACGAGGCGGCCGGGGCCACGATCCTGCCGGACGCGGCGGCGGTCTTCGAGGCCGCCGAGATGATCGTCAAGGTCAAAGAGCCGCAAAAGCTTGAGTGGGAGCGCCTGCGAGCCGACCAGATCCTGTTCACCTATCTGCACCTGGCGCCGGACCCGGCGCAGGCGCAGGGCCTGATGGCCTCGGGTTGTACGGCGATCGCCTACGAGACCGTCACCGACGCGCATGGCGGGCTGCCGCTGCTGACGCCGATGAGCGAGGTGGCCGGCCGCATGAGCATCCAGGCCGGTGCGCATTGCCTGGAAATGGAGCGTGGCGGCCGCGGCATGCTGCTGGGCGGTGTGCCGGGCGTGTCGGCGGCGCGGGTGGTCATCATCGGCGGCGGCGTGGTGGGCACCAATGCGGCGCGCATGGCCATGGGCATGGAGGCCTCGGTCACCGTGCTGGACCGCAGCCTGCGCCGGCTCAAGGAGCTGGACATGCAGTTCGGCCCGATGCTGAACACGATTTATTCGACCACCGAGGCCATCGAGCAGTACGTGCTGGGGGCGGACCTCGTCGTGGGCGCCGTGCTGGTGCCGGGGGCCTCGGCGCCGCGCCTGGTGACCCGCGAGATGGTCAGCCGCATGCAGCCGGGCTCGGTGCTGGTGGATGTGGCCATCGACCAGGGCGGCTGTTTCGAGACCTCGCGCCCCACGACCCATGCCGACCCCACCTATGTGGTGGACGACGTGGTGCACTACTGCGTGGCCAACATGCCCGGCGCGGTGGCGCGCACCTCGACCTTCGCCTTGAACAACGCCACCTTGCCCTTCGTACTGGCGCTGGCCAACAAGGGCGTGGAGCGCGCGCTCCGGGAGGACCCTCACCTCAAGGCCGGCCTGAACGTGCACGCGGGGCACATCGCCAATGCCGTGGTCGCCGATGCGCTGGGCCTGCCCTGCCGTATTCCCGAGGCCTGGCGCTAGGCCGAAAAGGGGCGCCTATGCGTCCGTTTTTGGTCGACCTGCGTAAAATTTCCGACTGAAAGCCGTCACAGGCATGAAATATGCTG
Source organism: uncultured Ectothiorhodospiraceae bacterium (assembly GCA_937141935.1). GTDB lineage: Bacteria > Pseudomonadota > Gammaproteobacteria > Nevskiales > Oceanococcaceae > MS8. Next base: position 74,247 of record CAKZQS010000009.1, on the reverse strand, counting down.
GGGGATCGGCTCGCGCCCGACGGCAAGTTGACGCCGCCGCATAAACACGAAATGGAGTTCTGATGAATCTGATACGCCCCCTGCTCGCCGGCGGCGCCGTAGCCGTTGTGGCTGCGGCAGCCTGGAATTTCAAGGCGCCCGACAGCACCCCGGCCGTCACCGACCTGGCCGCCATCGAGTGCCCGCCGGGCTACACCGCGATGGACCCGGTGGCCTACGCGCGCAAGCTCAACCCGAACATGACGGCCGTCGGCGTGCAGCGTATTCGTAAGGAATACGGCGAAACCGCCTGTGGCTACAACCGCCTGCCCGAATCCTTCACCGAAATCGAGCGTTGGGGCAGCGTGCGCGCGCAAGCCAACGGCGAGATTCCGCCGGGGGCGCTGAAAGCCGCCGTGGCGCAGAAGGAGTCGATGAAGGCGCTGCAGTCCAAGGTCGCCAATGCCGACGGCATCTGGGAGAACTACGGCAACGGGCCGCAGATCAGCCTGCAGGAATACGTGGACGGCTCGCGCGACGGGATTCCGTCGGTTGCCGGCCGCGTCGACGATTTCGCCTACGACGACGCCAACATGCGCATGTTCGTGGCCGTGGGCACCGGCGGCGTGTGGATGAGCGAAGCCGTCGACGGCGACGTCGGCACGCTGGCCGATTTCTGGGTTGATGTGGGCAAGAACATGCCCACCACCGTCGCCTCGGCCGTGGCCTGGACGCCCTACCAGGGCGGCCGGCTGCTGATCCTGACCGGCGAGCACGTGCAGGGCGGCAACACCTATGTCGGTCTGGGCGGCTACTGGTCGGATGACCTGGGCGCGAGCTGGAACGAGTCCGCGGGCCTGCCCGAGGGCGTCGGCGCCAGCGCGCTGGTGGTCGACCAGGCCAACGCCAACATCATCTACGCCGCGACGCACCGCGGCCTGTACCGCTCGGACAACGGTGGCGAGAGCTACGTCAACGTCGACTTGCCGGTCTCGCCGGAGTGCGCCGGCAACGAAGACACCAGCGGCCCCTGCCAGCTGGCCAACGTGATCTCCGACGTCATCGTGCAGGAGCCCGGCGGCGTGAACCTCGCCGGCCTGGGTGCGGTGGAATGCTCGACCTCGGGCTGCGCCGTGCTGGCGGCCGTGGGCTATCGCGGTGGTGACACCGCCTTCTACGCGGATGGCACGCCGCACGCGCCGGGCAACGGCATCTACCGCTCCTCGACCGGCGAGCCGGGCACCTTCCAGCGCGTGGATCGCCCGGCGAATGCCAGCACCGGTGGCATCCTGCCCAATGGCTTTGCGCCGCAGAACCGCATTGGTCGCGTGGAGCTGGGCGCCGCCATCGGCCCGGCGCAGGACCACAACATCGTCTATGCCATCGTGCAGGACTCGCTGCTGCTCAACGGCGGCATTCCGGTGCTGGACATCCCGCTGGATGACGACGCGCCCGGCCTGCCGCTGGAGTGCGAGGAAGTGCCCGATGGCGACCCGCGCTTCGTTTGCGAAACGCTGGCCGCCGGCTTCAGCCCGACCTCGATCAACGGCATTTATGTGTCGACGGACTTCGGCAGCACCTGGGTGCGCCTGGCCGATGACATCCAGCTGGCCTACACCTCGGTGGTCAACGGCTCTTCGCTGGCCGCGGTGGTCGCGCTGGGCATCAGTGCTGGCGTGCAGGCCTGGTATGACCTGTGGATTCAGCCGGACCCGACCCAGTTCGATGCCGCGCTGAATGCGCCGACCCGTGTCGCCTTCGGCATGGAGGAGATCTGGAAGAACACGCTGTCCGGTCTGCCGCCGGCGCCGGTGATTGATGACGCCATCGACGGCATCGCCGAAGAGTCCGGGATCAACGCGGCGCTGAACACGCTGGCGCAGAACACGCTGCTGCCGGTCATCGGCGTGGCCGAGCAGGCCCCGGCCTTCGACTGGGAGGTCTTCGGCACCTACTTCGCCGGCGAGACCTGCGCCTTTTTGATCGGCAACATCGGCCCGCAAACGCCGGTCTGCCCCTTCTACGATGGCGTGGTCAACGGCACCACCACCCACCCCGACCAGCACGACGGCATGTTCATCGCCGACGAGCGTCGCGGCGGCGTGTGGCTCTTCGCCGGCGGTGACGGCGGCGTGTACAAGCAGTACTCGGGCAACCCGATCACCGACGACTTCGACAACACCAAGTGGGGCAACGGCGCCAACCAGGGCTTCTACACGCTGATGAACTACGGCATCAGCGCGGCCAAGGACGGCACCGTGTACTACGGCCTGCAGGACAACGCCTCGGGCAAGATCGAGCCCGGCACGGGCCGGCAGATCCGCACCTACGTCGGTGATGGCGTGTGGACGGCGGTGGACCCCGACAACTCGGCGATCGCCTACGTGCAGACGCCCGGCGTCAACATCAACCGCACGACCAACGGCGGCCGCTCGCACACCAACATCGCGCCGGACGACGAAATCGGCAACGGCCACTTCCTCGGGCCCTTCATGATGGACCCGACGGATGCCAACCACATCGTCGCCGTGGGCACGAAGGTGGCGTCGACGCTGGACGCTTCGGTGGGCGCGAGCTGGACCGAGCTGTTTGACCTGGGCATCGACGAGGCCACCGGCACGCCGCATCAGGCGCGCCACCGGCCGCTGGACGTGCACGGCGCCAACATCTACACCGGCTGGTGTGGTCCCTGCACCAACCTGACCGGCGATACCCCCTTCCAGCGCGGCATTGCCACCAACGTCGGCGGCGACGCCCGTCCGCGCAAGGGCACCTCCGAGGGTTGGCGTCAGGCCGAGGTCAATGGCCTGCCGAACCGCTTCATCTACGGCATCGCGATGAATCCGGATCGCCCGGAAGAGGTGTACGTGGGCCTGGGTGGCTACTCGACGGCGCGCTGGATTCGCCCGGGCGGCTACCTGGACGAAGACGCCGTGGATCTGGACGAAGAGCCGGGCCCCGACGGGCAGCCGGGCGTGACCGGCCGCGGCGGCCACGTGTACAAGTCGGTGGATGCCGGCGACAACTTCGTCGACATCACCGGCAACCTGCCGAACAGCCCGGTTACGGCCATCGTCAAGCGCGGCGATCAACTGATCGTCGGCACCGACCTGGGCGTGTTCATCTCCTCCGACCTCAACGGCACCGAGTGGGCGCCGCTGGGCGACCTGGAGAACGTGCCGGTCAACCAGCTGGTGATCCAGCCGGGCGACGATCGCAACCTCTTTGCCGGCACCTTCGGCCGTGGCGTCAAGCTGTATCGCTTCGATGACAACGCGCCGCAGGCCCCGGCACGCGATCTGGGCGTGGGCAGCCGTGGCGGTGCCGCGGGCCTGGGCCTGGTGCTGCTGCTGGCCCTGGTGGGCCTGCGTCGCCGTGCCCGGCGCGCCTGAGCCGCTTGCGTGCAATGAGAGAAGGGGGCCCACGGGCCCCCTTTTTTTTATGCCCCGCCGCGGCTTCTACGGATTGCCGCCACGCGCTTTTGCCCTAGAATCACTGACATGAGTGCTTCCATTCGGGCTTTGCTGCGTGCCGCGCTCCTGGGCGTGGCCGGTCTGGCGTACACCCTGCCGGCGCTTGCCGCGCCGGTGCCGGACGACCCCTTCCCGCGGCCGCCGGAGCTGCGCACGGCGATCGACTTCTGGAAGGCGATCTACACGCGCTACAGCGTGCACGACATCGTGTTCCACCACCCCGATCATCTGGACGTGGTCTACAAGGTGCTGGACCTGTCGGCCGCGGCCGAGGGTTTTGCCAACGAGGATGCCTACCGGGCCTTCCGCCGCGACCAGGTGCGGGCCGAGAAGGAGGAGATCGTTGCCCAGCTCGAGGCGCTGGCCGAGCTGCCCGCGAACGCGCCGGTGCCCGAGTACCTGCAGTCGATGGCGCTGCTGCTGCAGCCGGTCGATGCGCCGGCGCCGCAGAAGTACCGTGACGCTGCCGAATGGGTGCGCGCCCAACGCGGGCTGCGCGAGACCTTCATGGAGGCCCTGCGCGAGTCCGGCCGCTACCTGCCCTACATCGAATCGGTTTTTGCCGAGGCCGGCCTGCCCAAGATGCTGACGCGGCTGCCCTTCGTCGAGTCCAGCTTCAACCGCAAGGCCTATTCGCGCAGCGGTGCCGCGGGCATCTGGCAGTTCATGCCCGGCAGCGCACGCGAATACATGCGCTATGACGAGGTGGCCGACCAGCGCCGCGACCCCTGGTTTTCGACCCACGCCGCCGCGGGGCATCTGAAGGACGACTACGAGCTGCTGCAGGACTGGCCGCTGGCCGTCACCGCCTACAACTACGGCCGCAACGGCCTGGCCCGGGCCCGCGAGGAGACCGGCCTGGACTCCCTGACCGAGCTGATCGCGCAGTGGGACGGCCCGCGCTTTGGCTTTGCCGCCAAGAACTTCTACGCCTCCTTCCTCGCCGCGGTGGAATCCGAGCAGGCCGCGCCGCGCCTGTTCGGGCCGATTGATCGCGCCCCGGTGACGCTTTTCGACGAGATCACGACGCCGGCCTATATCGACTGGAACACGCTGCTGGCCAATGCCGGTGTCGATGAGGACACCTTCCGCGACCTGAATCCCTCCTTCTCGCGTGCCGTGCGCGACGGCGGGCTGCTGGTGCCGGCCGGCCAGGTGCTGCGGCTGCCGCGCGGCAAGGGCCGCGACATGGCCCGGGCGCTGGCCACGCTGCCCGCCAGCCTGCGGCACAGCCGCCAGCGCAGCTATTTCGTGGATTACCGCGTGCGCCCGGGCGACGCGCTGTCGCGCATTGCCGAGCGCTATCGCAGCAGCGTGTCGGCGATCGTGCGCAGCAACAACCTGCGCTCGGCCAGCCGCATCCGCGCCGGCCAGGTGCTGCGCATCCCCACCGGCTCCGGCGGCGCCGGCCCGGCCAGCACGCACCGCGTGAGCGCCGGCGAAACGCTGTGGGAAATCGCGCGCCGCTATGGCACCAGCGTCAGCGCGCTGATGGCCGACAACAACATCGGCAGCGCCGCGCGCCTGCAGATCGGCCAGACGCTGCGCGTGCGCGGCGGGGTGGTGCGCAGCCACACGGTGCGCGGCGGCGAGACCCTGTCCGGCATTGCCCGCCGCTATGGCACCAGCGTGGCGCAGATCAAGCGCGACAATGGCCTGCGCGATGCCGATTTTTTGCGCGTGGGCCAGACCCTGCGCCTGGGTGGCGCCGCGGCGGCGCCGCGTGCGCCGCTGCAGCATCGTGTGCGCAGCGGTCAGACGCTGGAGGCCATCGCCCGGCGCTATGGCGTCAGCATGCGCAGCCTGGTGCGCCACAACCAGATCAGCAATCCCAATCAGATCCGCTCCGGGCAGGTGCTGGCGATCCCGCACAGCTAGCCCGCGGCACCCGCCCTGCAGGCGCATGGCCCGACGGCGGGCGCGTGCCCGCCGGGACCCAACGGAGCCCCCATGAAGCCCAACCGCCGATTCAAGGCGCTGCAGCGCGACTGGCAGAACGCCCAGGACTACGCCACCTGGCTGGCGCTTGGCGCCGAACTCGACGAACTGGATGGTGGCGCCGAATGGCGCCATGAAGACCAGACCAAGGAATACGACTGGCGCATGATCCGTGCGCGGCTGGACGAGCTGCGCCGCCTGCGCGAAGAGGGTCGCGTGCGCGAGCTGGTTTTCGTGCTGCACGAAGGCCTGCACGGCAATCTGGGCAACATCGCCAATCCCAAGCTGTACATGCACTGCCGGGCGGGCACCAAGGTGCTGCTGGAGAGCTACCTGCACGAGGTGGCGATCTGCCTGAACTACCTCTGCGACAACGATTTCGAGGATTTCCCGCGCGAGGAGAAGGTGCTGTTCTTCAAGCGCACCGGCTCCTCCTTCGGCCGCAGCGCGCTGATGCTCTCCGGCGGGGCGACGCTGGGCATGTTCCACCTCGGTGTCATCAAGGCGCTGTGGCAGGAACGCGTGCTGCCGCGCGTGCTCACCGGCTCCTCGGCCGGCTCGATCATCGCCGGCACCGTCGGCAGCCGCACGGATGAGGAACTCGACGAGGCCTTCCTGCCCGGCGGGCTGAATCTCGAAGCCTGGAAGGCCGTGGACCTGCGCACCGCCTGGCGCCGCCGGGCCTTCATGGACCCGGTGCAGCTGGAGAGCTGCCTGGCCGCCAACATGGGCGATCTGTCCTTCGAGGAGGCGTTTGAGAAGACCCGGCGCATCGTCGGCATTACCGTCTCGCCGGTCGAGCCGCATCAGCAGGGCCGCCTGCTGAACTACCTGACGGCGCCCAATGTGCTGATCCGCCGCGCCTCGCTGGCCAGCTGCGCGATCCCGGGCGTGTTCCCGCCGGTGACGCTGCTGGCCAAGAACTACGCCGGCGACCCGGTGGGTTACATGCCCAGCCAGAAATGGCAGGACGGCTCGCTGCGCGCGGACCTGCCGATGCTGCGCCTGGCGCGGCTGCACAACGTCAACCACTACGTGGTCAGCCAGACCAACCCGCACGTGGTGCCCTTCATGCGCAGCGAGCGCAAGCGCCTGGCGCGGGGCCGCGGCGTGGTGTCCTTCGCCAGCGAGCTGGCGCGCTCCAGCCTGCAGGTCTACAGCCGGCACATCATCGAAACGGCGCGCGACCACATGGATCCCGAGGGTTTCGGCCGCATCCTGGAGAAGGTGCACGCCGTCGCCAACCAGCGCTACAGCGGCGATGTCACCATCTTCCCGCACCAGCCGCCGAAAAAGCTGCTGCGCATGCTGGCCAACCCCAGCGAGGCCGACATCCAGCAGTTCATCGTCGAAGGCGAGCGCCGCACCTGGCCGCAGATCGAGCGCATCCGCAATTCCACCGTCATCAGCCGCACCTTCGAGGACTGCCTGCAACGCATGAAGGATCGTGGCGACACCCGGCCCGGCGAGGCCAGCAAAGTGGTGCGTTTGGCCGGCGGCCGCGCCCGGCAGCGGCAAATGGGCTAATCTTGCGCGGCTAGACGGGACAAGCCATTGGGGAGACGGGTCGTGACCGACGCGCGCATCATTACGCCGACTGAACGCTTCTTTCACTGGGAGGCCAATGCCCCCGACAAGGTCTACCTGCGCCAGCCGCAGGGGCCGGGCAATTACCGCGACTACACCTGGCGCGAAGTCGGCGACCAGGTGCGGCGCATGGCCTCGGCGCTGCGCGGGCTGGGCCTGCAGCCCGGCGACAAGATCGCCATCGCCGCCCGCAACAGCGCCCACTGGGTCATGGCCGACCAGGCCATTACCTCCGGCGGCTTCGTCAGCGTGGGCATCTACCCCAAGCAGGCCACCGATGCGGTGACCTATGTGCTGGAGCACAGCGAGGCCAAGGCCATCTTCCTTGGGCCGATTCTGGGCCAGGACGGCATCGTGGCCGGCATCCCCGAGGGGGTGATGACGATTCGCCTGCCTTATGCCGATGCGCCGGCTGCCGAGCATGACTGGGATGCGCTGATCGCCGCCAACGAGCCGCTGGCGGAAACGCCGCAGCCCGATCCCGAGTCGCTGTGGACGCTGGTCTACACCTCCGGCACCACCGGCAAGCCCAAGGGCGTGGCGTTGTCGCATGGCTCCTCGGCCTTCGCCGCCAGCAACGCGGTGCAGGCCTTCGACATGCAGCCCGACGAGGTGTTTTTCTCCTACCTGCCGCTGGCGCACATCGCCGAGCGCGGCATCGTCGAGGGCATGAGTCTGTACAGCGGCGGCTCGATCAGCTTCATCGAGAGCATCGACCGCTTCGCCGAGCAACTGCAGGAAGTCGCTCCGACCCGTTTCTTTGCGGTACCCGTCGTGTGGAACAAGCTGCGCGCCGGCGTGCTGGCCAAGATGCCGCAGGAGAAGCTGGACCGCCTGCTGCGCGTGCCGCTGCTGGGCAAGCTGATCGCCAAGAAGATCCGCAAGGCGCTGGGCATGCACCGCGTGCGCCAGGCGATCTCCGGGGCCGCGCCGCTGCCGCTGGAGCTGCAGAACTGGTTCTCGGCGCTGGGTATCGACATCCTGCAGGGCTACGGTATGAGCGAAAACCTCGCCTACGCCACCGCCACCCGCCCGGGCCGGCTGGTGCCGGGCTCGGTGGGCGAGGCCATGCCCGGCTGCGAGATCCGCATCGACGACAAGGGCGAGATCCTGACCCGTGGCCAGGCGACGATGATGGGCTACTACAAGGACGACGAGAAAACCGCCGAGACGCTGGTCGATGGCTGGCTGCACACCGGCGACAAGGGCCGGCTGGATGCCAATGGCCACCTGTTCATCACCGGCCGCGTCAAGGAGATCTTCAAGACGCTCAAGGGCAAATACGTGGCCCCGGCGCCGATTGAGGGTGCCTTCGCCCGCAACACCGCCATCGACCTGATCTGCGTGATGGGCGACGGCATGCGCCAGCCGATCTGCATCGTGGTGCTGGAGCCCGGCGCCGCCGCGCGGCCCTTCGAACAGGTCGGCCCGGATCTGGCGCACACGCTGGAAGAGGTCAATGCCGAGCTGGAGGCCCACGAAAAGCTCAGCCACCTGTTCGTGGCCAGCGACGAATGGACCCCCGACAACGGCATGGTGACGCCCACGCTGAAGGTGCGTCGCGACCGGGTGGAGTCGGTGTACCTGAAGCTGTGCGAATCGCGGCTGACGGGTGAGCCGGTGCAGCGCCTGGAGACCACCGTCACGTGAATGCGGCGGCCCGCGCGGCCTTGCAGGCCGGACTGGCGGGCCTGGACCTAGCGCCGGACGCGGCGCGCGAGGCGCAACTGGCGGCCTATGTCGACGCGCTGCTGCGCTGGAACGCGCGCACCAACCTGACGGCGATCACCGACCCGCTCGAGATCGTGCGCAAGCACCTGCTCGATTGCCTGGCCGCGCTGCCCCCGCAGCTGCCGGCGACGGTCTGTGACGTGGGCAGCGGCGCGGGGCTGCCCGGGCTGCTGTGGGCGCGCGAGCGGCCGGACACCGTGTTCACCTCCGTCGATGCCCGCGGCAAGAAGATCGCCTTCCAGCAGGCCGTGGCCGGCGAGTGGGGGCTGCGCAATTTCCGCGCGCGGCATGCGCGGGTCGAGGATGTGGCGGGGCCCTTCGAGGCGGTGGTCTGTCGCGCCTTCGCGCCGCTGGAGCGCCTGCTGCCACTGGTCGCGCCGCTGCTTGCGGCCGGCGGTTGCGTGCTGGCGCTCAAGGGCCCGGGGGTCGCCGAAGAGCTGGCCGCCGTCGAGGGCAGCGGCTGGCGCTATACAATAGAGCCGGTGTCGGTACCGGGGCTGTCCGCGCAGCGCACGCTGCTGCGCCTGACGCGCCCGGACGAGGGCGACACCCCCACCGCGAGCAGCCCGGGAAGCCCCGCATGAAGATATACGCCATCGCCAACCAGAAGGGCGGCGTGGGCAAGACCACGACCAGCGTCAACCTCGCCGCCGCCCTGGCGGCGATGAAGCGGCGCGTCTTGCTCGTAGACCTCGACGCCCAGGGCAATGCGACCATGGGCGTGGGCGTCGACAAGCACGGCATCGAGCGTGGCGCCTGCGAGGTGCTGACTGGCGACGCCACGGCCCTGGAGGCCGTGGTGCCCACGCCGACGGCCAATCTGTCGGTGCTGCCGGCCAACGACACGCTGACCGCGGCCGAGGTGCACCTGAAGAACCGTGACTCGGCCAGCGGCGTGCTGCGCCAGGCGCTGGCCTCGCTGGACGGCCGCTTCGACGTGGTGCTGCTGGATTGCCCGCCCTCGCTGTCGATGCTGACGGTGAACGCGCTGGCCGCCGCGGACGGCGTGGTGATTCCGATGCAGTGCGAGTACTACGCGCTGGAGGGCTTGTCCTCGCTGGTGCGCACCATCGGCCAGATCCGGCAAAGCGTGAACCCGCGGCTGGAGATCGCCGGCGTGCTGCGCACGATGTACGACCCGCGCAGCAACCTGTCGCGGCAGGTGTCGCTGGAGCTGACCAAGCATTTTGATGATTCGCTGCTGCGCACCGTCGTGCCGCGCAATGTCCGCCTGGCCGAGGCGCCCAGCCACGGCGAGCCGGTCATCAGCTACGACCCGCGCTCCACCGGCGCCAAGGCCTATATCGCGCTGGCCGGCGAGCTGACCCGACGAGAGAACCGCAAATCATGACGAAGAACCGCAAGGGCCTGGGCAAGGGGCTGGATGCGCTGCTGGGCGACAGCCTGAGCCTGGTGCGGCCGGCCGAGGAGGCCGCCGACAACACGGCGCCCGCCGGCGGGGGCGAGCAGGTCGTCGAGCTGGACCTCAAGCAGGTGCAGCCTGGCGCCCTGCAGCCGCGCAAGGTCATGGACGAAAACGCGCTGCGCGAGCTGGCCGACTCGATCCGTGCCCAGGGCGTGGTGCAGCCCATCGTCGTACGGCCCTTGCCGACGCAGCGCGATCGCTACGAGATCGTGGCCGGCGAACGCCGCTGGCGTGCCGCGCAGCTCGCCGGCCTGAGCCAGATTCCGGCCCTGGTACGGCCGCTGGAAGACCGCGCCGTTCTGGCCATCGGCCTGATCGAGAACATTCAGCGCGAGGGCCTGAACCCCATCGACGAGGCCAATGCGCTGGCTCGGCTGATCGCCGAAGTGGGCCTGACCCACGAGCAATGCGCCGAGGCGGTGGGCCGCTCGCGCGCCGCTGTCAGCAACATGCTGCGGCTGCTGAACCTGAGCACGGCGGTGCAGGACATGCTGCGCCACGGCCTGATCGAAATGGGCCACGGCCGCGCGCTGCTGACGCTGGATGCGCCGCTGCAGGAGGAGCTGGCCGCCCGGGTGCAGCGCGAGGGCTTGTCGGTGCGCGACACCGAGGCGCTGGTGCGCCGCCTCAGCGAGCCGCAGGCCCTGGCCACGCGCACGCCGCCGCCGCCGCTGGATGACCGCAGCCTGGCGCAGCGCGACCGGCTGGCCGAGCGCCTGCGCGCCAAGGTCGCACTGAAGCCGGTCACGGCCGGGCGCGGGCGTATCGTTATCGATTACGCCTCGCCCGAGCAGCTGGAATCGATTTTCAGCCGCCTGCTGAACGGCTAAGGCCCGGCGGCCCCTGCGGGCGCGCAGATCCGCGCTTTCGCGCGCCCAATCTCGCGCCTCACGCTGTCCGACTCAGGGCGCCCAAATCCGCGCCCTGGGGCGCCCAGATCTGCCGCGCCTCAGGGCGCCCAAATCTGCTGCGCCTCAGGGCGCATAGATCACGGTGCTGGCAATGACCAGCTGCGAGGCGAAATACAGCGGCAGCCCCCACAGGCGGTTGCCGCGGCCCGGCGCCACGAAGCGGTGCCGCGCCACGGCCAGATCCGACAGCGCGAAGCCAATGGCCCCGACCAGCAAGGGCCAGGGGGCGCCGGCCAGCGTGATCGCGATGCCCACCGCCACCATCAGGCTGATGATGCCGATGTAACCCAGCACGGGGCCCACGAAGTCGCGGGGCACGTGCGGCATCAGCCAGCGGCCGATCAGCAGCGCGAAGAGCAGCATGCCCAGCGTGGCGCCGGCCAGCGCCGTGGCGGTCATCGGCCACTGGGCAAAGGCCACGACATAGAACAGGTGGCCCAGCGCGAAGGCGACCATGCCACCCAGAAAGACCTTGCCGGTGCCCGGGGGGATCAGCAGCACATCGCCCAGCGCGCCGAAGACCAGCCCGGCCAGAATCCACTGCGCATAGGGCGAGTCCAGTCCGCCCCAGGCGAAACCGGCGGCGACGAAGGCCAGCGCGGCGAGCGGCTTGCCCACCCACTCCAGCGCGCGCTGGCCGCGGGCGTCGGCCAGCAGGGTCATGGCCAGGCCGATGGCGCAGGCGCCGACATAAGGCCACAGGGGCGCGGGCAGGGGCATCGCAGTCTCCGGTGTGCGCCGCGGTGTGCGCGCTTCTGGGGGCGATTGTAGCCGGGCCGCGACAGGCCCCGGCGGGCGTACAATCCGGGCTCGCCATGCATCCGGACACCCCATGAGCATCTACGAGCACAGCGTCACCACCATCGACGGCCAGCCGACCACGCTGGAGGACTACCGCGGCCAGGTTCTGCTGATCGTCAACGTCGCCAGCAAGTGCGGTTTCACGCCGCAGTACGAGGGCCTGGAGGCGCTGTACGCGCAGTACAAGGATCGCGGCTTCGCGGTGCTGGGTTTTCCCTGCAACCAGTTCGGCAGCCAGGAGCCGGGCAGCGAGGCGGACATCCAGTCCTTCTGCAGCCTGACCTACAACGTCAGCTTCCCGATGTTTGCCAAGGTCAAGGTCAACGGCGACGAGGCCCATCCGCTGTACCAGGAGCTCAAGAGCGCGCAGAAGGGCCTGCTGGGCAGCGAGGGCATCAAGTGGAACTTCACCAAGTTCCTGGTCAACCGCGAGGGGGAGGTGGTCAAGCGTTATGGCTCGGTGGACAAGCCCGAGTCCATCGGCAAGGACATCGAGGCCTTGCTCTAGCGCCGCGCCCCCAGGGCACACCCGCGCGCCGGGGCGCATAAAAAAGCCGCCGCAGCCAGGAAGGCTGCGGCGGCCGATCAGCGCGCCCCCCGGGGCCAGCCCGGGGCGCGTCTTCGAAGGGTTTATTCGAAGATGAAGTGATCCTGGTCCAGCGCCATCGTCGAGCGCGGGCCGGCGGCGATGGCCTCGGCATGCGCCTCGTTGCGCGGCAGGATGCGGTCCAGGTAGAACTCGGCGGTGCGGATCTTGGCCTTGTAGAAGTCCGGCGTTTCGTTGCCGCCCTGTTCCAGCTTCTCGTAGGCGGTGACCAGCATCTGCGCCCAGAAGTAGGCCATCGTCACGTAGCCCGAGAACATCAGGAAGTCCACGGCGGCGGCGCCCACGGCGTCACGCTCCTTGCGGGCGTTGAGCAGGATGCGGGCGGTCAGCCAGTTCCACTTGACCGACAGCGAGGACAGCGCCGTCACGTAGCGGCGCAGCACACGGCGGCGGCGTGAGCCGGTGACCGGGTTGTGCTGGGCGCAGAAACGGGCGATCTCGCCGGTGAACTCCACGACGGCCTTGCCGCGGGACATGATGATGACCTTGCGGCCCAGCAGGTCCAAGGCCTGGATGCCGGTGGTGCCTTCATAGAGCGTGGCGATGCGCGCGTCGCGCACGATCTGCTCCATGCCCCACTCGTGGATGTAGCCGTGGCCGCCGAAGACCTGCACGCCGTGGTTGGCGGCCTCGAAGCCCAGCTCGGTCAGAAAACCCTTGATGATCGGGGTCAAAAAGCCGAGCTTGTCGTCGAAGACCTTCCAGGCCTCGGCGTCGCCGGTGGCCATCTTGTCGGCGTATTTGGCGGCGTGGTACAGCATCGCCCGGCCGCCCTCGGCAATCGCCTTCTGGGTCAGCAGCATGCGGCGCACGTCGGCGTGGTAGATCAGCGCATCGGCCGGCTTCTCGGGCTCTTTCTTGCCCGACAGCGCGCGCATCGAGCGGCGCTCCTTGGCATAGGCCACGGCGCCCTGGTAGGACAGCTCGGTGTGGGCGATGCCCTGGATGCCGGTGCCGATGCGGGCGGTGTTCATGAAGGTGAACATCGCCTCCATGCCCTTGTTGGGCTCGCCCAGCATCACCGCCTCGCTGCCATCGAAGTTGATGACGGCGGTGGCCGAGGCCTTGATGCCCATCTTCTTTTCCAGCGAGCCACAGCTGACGTTGTTGCTCTCGCCGGCGCTGCCGTCGGCATTGACCTTCAGCTTGGGGATGATGAAGAGCGAGATGCCCTTGGTGCCCTCGGGCGCATCGGGGAGGCGGGCCAGCACGATGTGGATGATGTTGTCGCTGAAATCATGGTCGCCCGAAGAGATGAAGATCTTCGTGCCGCTGACCTTGTAGGTGCCGTCGCCATTGGGCTCGGCGCGGGTCTTGAGCTGGCCCAGGTCGGTGCCGCAATGCGGCTCGGTCAGGCACATCGTGCCCAGCCACTCGCCGGAGACCAGCGGCTTCAGGAAGCGGTCTTTCTGCTCGTCGCTGCCGTGCAGGAAGATCGTGTTCATCGCGCCGATGGACAGGCCCGGGTACATGCTCCAGGACCAGTTCGCCGTGGCGATCAGCTCGTGCTTGATCAGGCCGAGCGACATCGGCAGGCCCTGGCCGCCGAACTCCTCGGGGTGCGACAGGCTGGGCCAGCCGGCGTCGCGGAAGGCCGCGTAGGCCTCCTTGAAGCCCTTGGGCGTGATGACCTGGCCATCTTCCAGGCGGCAGCCTTCCTCATCGCCCGACTGGTTTAGCGGGGCGATTTCGGTTTCGCAAAAACGCGCCATTTCGTCGAGCACGGCATCGACGATGTCGGGGCTGGCGTTTTCGCCACCGGGCAGGCCGGCGTAGTGGGCGTCGTAATCGAAGACCTCGTGCAGGAGGAACTTCATGTCGCGCAGAGGCGCTTTGTATTGGTGCATGGTGCTTTCCTTGGTGAATCGTGAGGCGTCGCCTGTGGGGTATGACGCCGCGATCGGCTGCCGGAACAGCAGCGCGCGTGCGCGCGTGAGGCGCGCAGCGGAGCGCGAATGCTAAAGCTTTTCGCCCGCCGCGGCGAGCCTGTAATGTCGGCGCGGCCCACCGCCGCCCGTGGGGCGGGGATTCGGGCCGGTATGGACGCCGGCGTCGGCGCCGGGGTTGGCGCCGGGCTCGGGCGCTATTCCTCGACGTCGTCCATGTCCACCTGGCCGCTCAGGCGCCGGCGCACATGCGACCAGCTCATGCCCACGGCCATCAGCGTCGCCACGCCAAACTCCACCAGCCAGGCCACGGCCTGCGCCGAATCGCGCCGCACCCATCCCAGCTCGAACAGCAGCCACACCAGGCAGGCGAAAAGGGCCGCGACCAGCGCCATGCCGACGACGCCCAGCGAGCGGAAGGTGGCCCGCAGGTAAATCGTCCAGCCCACGATCAGCAGCAGGCCGCTGAGCGCCTGCCAAGGGCCAAAGCTGCGCAGGTCGGCCAGTGCCCAGTGCATCCAGGACAGCCCGGCCGGGTTCCAGGTGGACAGCACCAGCAGCAGTGCAAAAAACCAGCGTGGGGCGAAGTTGTTCCAGCCAAAGCGCCGCGAAGCCATGCGCAATCCTCCCTGTGTGGCGCCAGTGTAGCGGCCTCGGGCAAAAAAAAGCCGGCGGCAGCTTGCGCTGCCACCGGCCTGGCGGCCCGTGGTCGGGCCTTGTTGTCTACGCCTTAGTGGGCGCGGCGCATACGCCGCAGGCCAAGCAGTGCCAGCACCAGCAACGCCAGGCCGCCGGCGGCGCCGCCACGCAGCGAGCTGCCGGCCGCGCGGGCCGCGGAGCCGCGATCACGACGGGCATCCACCGGGTTTTCGCTCATCTGGGCGTCCGCCGGGAAGGTGTAGGTCCAGATGTGGCGGCCGTAGGTCGACGCGAACAGCGTGTTCGGGTTGCCCGGCTGCATCTTGATCTGGGTGACCGGCACGTTCGGCAGGTTGCTGCCCAGCGGGGCCCAGTCGGAGCCTTCCAGGTCGCTGGAGATGAACACGCCCAGGTTCGTGGCGACCAGCAGCTGGCCGTCGCGCACCAGGATGTTGTCGATCGGCGTGACCGGCAGGCTGCCCTGGATCGGCACGAAGGTTTCGCCGGCGTCGGTGGACTTGAACAGGTTGCCGGCCTCGACCTGCGGGTCGACCGGGTTCTGGTCACCGAAGGCGCCGGGGCCACGCAGGCCGCCGGAGTCATAGCCATGCAGGCCGACGTACACGGTGAAGGGGTCTTCGGGGTCGATCTCGATGGCGCCGATGTAGCGGTTCGGCAGGCCGGCCGCGGTGGCCGTGTGCCAGCCCTGCGAGGTGCCCGGTACCGGATCCCGGCTGCCGCCGATATTGGTCGCCAGCTTGTTCTGGAAGCCCGTGTCGTTCGTGGTCACGCCGCAGTCGCCGCAGGCGCCGACGTAGATCGCCGAGCCGTGCACATCGGCCACCTTGGCCGTGAACAGCACCTCGGTGCGCGGGTTCACGCCCAGGCGGTAAACCTCGTTCCAGGTGCCGCTGGTCACGTTCGGCGCGTCCAGCGTCTCGAAGACCTGGTTGGCCGTCGTGATCATGTGGTTCGGGTCGAGCGGGTCCATCTGGAACCAGTTGACGAAGTTCACGCGGGCGTAGGGCGGCGCGATGCCGGTGGAGGTCAGGCCGCGGTCGGTGGTGCGGCGCAGGCCGCCGTTCTGCGACTCGGTGTAGGACAGATCCGAGTTGTCCGGGTCCACGGCCGCGTACACGCCGTCGCCGCCGTGGGCCTGGATCGACACGCCGTCGGCGCCGGTGAAGCCGGAGCCGTTGTCCTGCAGACCCCACCACACGGTGCCGTCCTTGGCCACGTCAAAGCCATAGGGCAGCAGCGTGTAGAAGCCGTCGTTCTCGCCGTAGGACCAGCCTTGCGGGGTCAGCGGCTGACCGGGCAGCGTGCACTGGCGGTTCACACCGCCATCGTGGCCGATAAACAGGCAGACGCCGCCCAGGCCGTCCGGAATCCAGATGTTGGCGTGCTGGTCGGGGTGCACGCTGATGTTCAGCGCGCCCTCGGCCGAGAAGTAATAGCCGATGTTCTGGAAGTCGTTGGGGTTGAAAGCCTGCAGCGTGCCATCCAGCGGCACTTCGACCGGGTTCTGGAAGACCTCTTCCAGGCCGTAGACCAGGCGGGTGGGGATGCCCAGGCCCGGCACCTGCCGGGTCGGGTCGGGCTTGATGTACTGGTTGTACCAGGACTGCACACCCGGCGGGATCAGCGCGGCGAAGGGGCCCGGGGTAGTGCCCAGCTCCAGCGTGTCCGCCATCTGCGTCCAGGTGCTGCCGAAGTCGGAGCTGACGTAGATGCCGTTGACCAGCGTGGTGACCGGGTTTTCGCCCAGGATGATGTCCAGCGGCGGATCGGCGGTGTAGTTGCCGCCCTGCAGCAGCACGGCATCGCCGACCATCGCGTAGACATAGTTGTGGTCCTGCAGCGGGCCATTGGCCACGCCCATCTCGACGCGACCGATGCGCTCCTGCGGGGCAAAGCCCTGGCCGGTGGTCTTGTCCAGCTCAGCCAGTTCCAGGCGCTCGAAGCTCCCCACCTGGCCGGTGTCGGATCGATACAGGCCGTTGGCCGGCGACTGCGGGGTCACGCCGTCCGAGTAGAACTGCGCGCCGGCGCGCCAGCCGACAGCGGCCAGCACCGGGCAGCCGGTGTTCTTGCAGCTGAAGTTGCCCACGCCGCCAGGGGCCTTGACCACGACGTCGGAGACGACGTTGGCCAGGTTGCAGGCCGAGGTCGGGTCGATATTGCCCGCGCATTCCGGCGTGGTCGGCAGCGCCACGTTGCGGAAGCTGCGGCCGGCATCGTCGGAGCGGTACAGGCCCTTGCTCGAGGCGATGTACAGGATGTTGGGGTTGCCCGGATCGGCTTCGGTGTTGAACACCAGCGCGTCGTCGGGGAAGCCCTCGGAGCGCGTCCAGGTCACACCGAGATCGGTGGTCCAGTGCGCGCCCAGGCCGTGATAGGCGCCGGTGGACATCACGCTGTCGCCGCCGGCCGAGACCAGCGTGCCACCGCCGCCGGCGGTCCAAAGCACGCCGCCGTTGGCCTGCGTGGGCAGGTTGTCGCCCACGCTGACCCAGTAGTTGCCCAGCGTCCAGACATCGCCGTTGGTGGCTTCGCTCATCCAGATGCCGCCGGTGCCCACCGCCACGAACAGGCGCTGGTTGACCGGGTCATAGGCGAAGTCGTCGACCCGGCCGGCGTAGCGGAACAGGTTGGTCCGCGGCAGCGGCGCCAGGTCGAGGTTGTGGGCCAGGCCGCTGGCCAGCAGCGGGCCTTGGCCATATTGCTCCCACTCGCCACTGGCGCCGCGCACGTCGGCCTTGCGAGTCTGCAGGGCCTGCTTGGCCTCATAGGCCTTGCGCAGGCCGCCGGCCGGCGGGGCGCTGTGGGCGCGAGCCCGCATGTCGTAGCGCGC
Organism: uncultured Ectothiorhodospiraceae bacterium; assembly: GCA_937141935.1. Classification (GTDB taxonomy): domain Bacteria; phylum Pseudomonadota; class Gammaproteobacteria; order Nevskiales; family Oceanococcaceae; genus MS8. The sequence continues at coordinate 56,415 of CAKZQS010000009.1, read as the reverse complement.
CATCTTGGCGCTTCCTTCGGCCTCCACGGGGACGAGGGGGGCAGGGCAGGCGAGGCCGCCACCACTGCAGTCTTTGGGGGTCGAGTCAGGGGCAGCCAGCCACGCGGTCGCGGCAACAACAAGGCCGCCCGCGAGCATCATGCTCTGGGGACGGAACATGGCGGTTCTCCAGTGTTATGTAGACAGGTCTCCAGCGTCGCAGCATAGCCATGCGGGCGTGGATTGCCAAGCACAAAGCAAGATTGTTGCCAATGCTTTGCTGGCAGGAACTTGCGAGGCAAAACCCCGTAGCACTACGGGGTCAGAGTGGACTTGAGTCCGGAAATCGCTGATAATGCTCGTGTTTTGAATTTCCAAGACCCAGACTCAAGACTTCGCTGACCACACACTCCGCCGCTGCGACACAACCTCCGGGTTGGTCGATTCGCGCGAGTGGTCGCATCGAAGCGCGAGGCCGCCCGGCTCCCCCGCCGGGCCTGTGCATGGCGCGGCGATCATCGCCCGTTTGCGCGGCCGCCCCCGTGGCGGCAGTGGCAACCATACTGGCCCACAGCTACGCAAAACCCATGCCTGATTCGGACCCATCAGACGACACCGACTTGATCCTGCGCGAACCCGCCGCGACGGAAGGCCACGCCGTGCACCAGCTGATTGCCCGCTGCAAGCCGCTGGATGAGAACTCGGTCTATTGCAACCTGCTGCAGTGCAGCCACTTCGCGGCCACGTCCTGTGCCGCGGTCATGGACGGCGACGTGGTCGGCTTCGTGTCCGGCTACCGCGTGCCGCCGCGGCCGACGACGCTGTTCGTCTGGCAGGTGGCGGTGGACGAGCGGGCCCGCGGTCGCGGGCTGGCCAAGCGCTTGATCAGCGCCATCCTGCAGCGCGATGGCAACCGCGACATTGACCACCTGGAAACCACGATCACCCCGGACAACGCCGCCTCCTGGGCGCTGTTCGAAGGCCTGGCGCGCCAATGGGGCGCCGATGGTGAGCGGCACACGCTGTTTGAGCGCGAGGCACATTTTGCCGGCGCGCACGACAGCGAGGTGCTGTACCGCATCGGCCCCTTTGCCACGCCGGCCTGAAGCCTGATCCCCCTTACACACTCAAGAGACCCCCAACATGAAAATCTTTGACGAAGTCGAATCCGATGTCGCCAGCTATGCGCGCAGCTTCCCCCGTGTCTTCAACAAGGCGCAGGGCGAGTTCATGTACGACACCGAGGGCCGGGAATACCTGGATTTCCTGGGTGGCGCCGGCACGCTGAACTACGGCCACAACAACCCCAAGCTCAAGGAAGCGTTGATCGAGTACATCCACGCCGATGGCATCACCCACGGCCTGGACCTGCACACGACGGCCAAGGCGGATTTCCTGGATACCTTCCGCGAGAAGATCCTGCGTCCGCGCAACATGGACTACATCGTTCAGTTCACCGGCCCCACCGGCACCAACGCCTGCGAGGCGGCGATCAAGATCGCGCGCAACGTGACCGGCCGTGAGGGCATCGTCGCCTTCACCAATGGCTTTCACGGGGTGACGCTGGGTTCGCTGGCGGCCACCGGCAACTCGCACCACCGTGGTGCGGCCGGCACCAGCCTGGGGGGCGTACACCGCGCGCCCTTCGACGGCTACCTGGGCGACGGCATCGACACGACGGCCTACCTGGACAAGGTGCTGTCCGATTCCAGCAGTGGCTTCGACCACCCGGCCGCGGTCATCGTCGAGACCGTGCAGGGCGAGGGCGGCATCAACTGCGCCAGCATGGAATGGCTGCGCAACCTCTCCGAGGTCTGCCAGCGCCACGAAGTGCTGCTGATCCTGGACGACATCCAGGCCGGCTGCGGCCGCACCGGCAGCTTCTTCTCCTTTGAAGAGGCCGGCATCTACCCCGACATCGTCACGCTGTCCAAGTCGCTGTCCGGCTACGGCCTGCCCTTCGCGGTGGTGCTGATGAAGCCCGAGCACGACCAGTGGCGCCCGGGCGAGCACAACGGCACCTTCCGCGGCAACAACCAGGCCTTCGTGACGGCCCGCGCCGCCATCGACCACTTCTGGAGCGACGACAGCTTCGCGCTGGATGTGCAGCGCAAGGGGCGCTACGTCGCCGAGCGCCTGCAGGCCATCGTCGACAAGTTCGGCGAGGGCAACCTGACCTCGCGCGGTCGCGGCCTGATGCAGGGCCTGAACTGCGTCTCCGGCGAGCTGGCCGAGGCGATCACCAAGCGCGCCTTCAAGAAGGGCCTGATCATCGAGACCTCCGGTGCCGAGGACCAGGTCATCAAGACGCTGTGCCCGCTGATCATCAGCGACGAGAGCCTGAAGCGTGGCCTGGACATCCTGGAGGAGTGCGTGGCCGAGGTGCTGGCCGGCGATGCCGTGGTGCCCGAGGAGAAGGACTACTTCGGCGAGCGCGAAAGCGCCCCCACGACGCCTACCGCCGCCGCTTAAGGAGAGCCTAGATGATCGTACGCAACCTCAAAGAGGCCGAGCAGGGCCCGCGCCGCATCGTGTCCAAGGGCTGGGAAAGCACCCGTCTGCTGCTCAAGGGCGACCAGATGGGCTTTTCCTTCCACATCACGACGATTTACGAAGGCGCCGAACTGGAGCTGCATTACCAAAACCACCTCGAGTCGGTGTATTGCGTTTCCGGTGAGGGTGAGGTGGAAACCGTGGCCGACGGCCGGGTTTACCCGATCGAGGCCGGCACGATGTACGCGCTGGACAAGCACGACAAGCACATCCTGCGGGCGCGCAAGGAAATGAAGATGGCCTGCGTCTTCAACCCGCCGCTGCACGGCAAGGAAGTGCATAACGCGCAAGGCGCCTACGAGCTCGACGCCGAGACGGTCGAAGACTGAATCGGCCCCCCATGCGGGCCGCCCTTTGGCGGCCCGCGCAAGGAGGAACACCCCGCATGCAACATACCGTCGAAAAGATCGGCGGCACGTCGATGAGCAACTACGAGGCCGTGCGCGACAACGTCGTGCTCGGCCCCGGCTACGCCGACAACCCCTACAACCGCATCTTCGTCGTGTCCGCCTATGGCGGCATGACCGACCTGCTGCTGAGCCACAAGAAAACCGGCGAGCCCGGCGTCTACGCGCTGTTCGCCAACGCCGACGAGCGCAGCGACTGGCTGGTGGGTCTGGACCGCGTCAGCGCCCGCATCCGCGAGATCAACGAGGGCCTGTTCAGCGACGACGTGCTCCTGCAGCGCAGCATGTCCTTCATCACCACGCGGCTGAAGGATGCCGAGCGCTGCCTGGCCGACCTGCAAAGCGTTTGCCGGCATGGGCACTTCGCCCTGGGCAGCTACCTGAACACCGTCAAGGAGATGCTGGCCAGCCTGGGCGAGGCGCACAGCGCCTGGAACATGACCCACTTGCTGCGCGAGGAGGGCATTGACGCCCGCTTCGTCGACCTGACCGGCTGGAACTCGGCCAAGCAGCACAGCCTGGACGAGGCCATCCGCAATGCCTTCGCCGGCATCGACCTGCGCCGCGAGCTGCCGATCGTCACCGGCTATGCGCACTGCGAGGCCGGGCTGATGCGCACCTTCCATCGCGGCTACAGCGAGATGACCTTCTCGCGTATCGCCGTGCTGACCGGCGCGCGCGAGGCGGTGATCCACAAGGAATATCACCTGTCCAGCGCCGACCCGCGCCTGGTGGGCGTGGATCAGGTCGTGCCGATTGGCCGCACCAACTACGACGTGGCCGACCAACTGGCCAACCTGGGCATGGAAGCCATCCACCCGCAGGCGGCCAAGGGGCTGCGTGCCAGCAACATCCCGCTGCGGGTCAAGAACTGCTTCGAGCCCGAGCACGACGGCACCCTGGTCACGCCGGACTACGTCAGCGAGAACCCCTGCGTCGAGATCATCGCCGGGCGGCGCAACATCTATGCGCTGGAATGCCTGGACCCGGACATGTCCGGCATGCTCGCCGACTACGACCGCAGCATCATCGACGAAATCCGCCGCTTCAAGGCGCCGATTGTCAGCAAGGACGTCAACGCCAACACGGTGACGCACTTCCTGGCGACCAACCTGAAGACGGTGCAGCGCATCCGCGCCGCGGTGGCCGAGCATTACCCCGAGGCCCAGCTGCAGGTGCGCAAGGTGGCCATCGTCTCGGCCATCGGCTCGGATCTGAACGTCGCCGGCCTGCTCGCCAAGTCGGTCGACGCGCTGGCGCGCGCCGGCGTGGGCATCCTGGCCATGCATCAGTCCATGCGTCAGGTGGACATGCAGTTCGTCATCGATGAAGAGCAGTACGAGCACGCCGTGCGCGCGCTGCACCAGCGCCTGGTCGAGGCCCACGACCACGGCGATGCCATCTGCGCCGCGTAGGCGGCGCACCATGACGCGCCGCGGCTAGCGCGGCCGTTTGCCGCCCCGGGCCCCAGGGCCCGGGGCGTGCTGATTCGGGGGAGTTTCAATGATTGTCAGTTTCGTGGCCTTTCTGGCGCTGTTCGTGCTGATTGGCATCAGCTCAATGCGCCTGTCGCGCGGCACGAAGGGCGACTACTACCTGGCCAGCCACGGCGTCGCGCCCTGGCTGGTAGGGCTGTCGGCCGTGGCCACGAACAACTCCGGCTACATGTTCATCGGGGTCATTGGCTACACCTACGCGACCGGTCTGGCCTCGATCTGGTTGATGCTGGGCTGGATCGCCGGCGACTACATCGCTTCGACCTTCGTCCACGCGCGCCTGCGCGCCGCCGCCGGGCGCACCGGCGAGATGAGCTATGTGGGCGTGCTGAACAACTGGGGTGGGCCGGGCAGCCCGCTGTGGCAGCGCCTGGGCGCGCTGCTGTCGGTGGTCTTCCTGCTGGCCTATGCCGCCGCGCAGCTGGTGGCCGGCTCCAAGGCGCTGCAGGTGCTGCTGGAGTGGCCCTCCTGGGCCGGCGCCGTGATGGGCGCGGTCATCGTCGCCGCCTACTGCGTGGCCGGGGGCATTCGCGCCTCGATCTGGACCGACGCCGCGCAGTCCTTTGTGATGATCGCCGCGATGGGGCTGATGCTGGTCGTCGCCGTGGCCTCGCTGGGTGGGCCCGAGGCCGCGTTGGCGCAGATGGGCCAGGTCGAGGGTTATCTGGACTGGTTCCCGCGTGATCTGGCGCTGCCCGGCCTGGCCGGCGGCCTGCTGTTCGCGCTGAGCTGGATGTTCGCCGGCTTTTCCGTCATTGGCCAGCCGCACATCATGGTGCGCTTCATGACGCTGGACTCGCCCAGTCGCATGCGCCAGGCGCGGGCCTGGTACTACCTGTGGTTCACGGCCTTCTATGCGATGGCCACCGCCGTGGGCATGCTGGCCCGCGTGTACCTGGCCGATCCCGGCGACTTCGACGCCGAGCTGGCGCTGCCGACGATGGCCATGGAGCTGCTGCCGCCGGTGCTCGTGGGGCTGGTGCTGGCCGGCATCTTCGCCGCCACGATCTCCACCGCCGACTCACTGCTGCTGTCCTGCTCGGCCGCGCTGACCCACGACCTGTGGCCGCGCCCGGTCGACAGCACCCGGCTGCTGAAGGTCAGCACGGTGCTGATGGCCGGGGTGGCACTGCTCTGGGCTCTGGCCAATCAGCAATCCGTATTCGGGCTGGTCATCATGGCCTGGTCGGCGCTGGCCAGCGCTTTCGCGCCGCTGCTTGTGGTGCTGGCGCTGGGCGGCCGGCCCGGTGCGCGGCTGGTGCTGGCGATGAGCATCATCGGCGTGCTGGTGGCTCTGGTCTGGCGCTGGGCCGGGCTGGCCGGCGCCGTTTACGAGGGCATGCCGGGCATCCTGGCGGGGCTGCTGGTCTACGCCATCGGCCGGCGCCTGGGCGGCGAGCCGCAACCGCTGCCGGCGGGGGCGCAGGCCCGCGCGAGCTAGCCCTCGGCGGGGGTGCTGCGGCGCCACGTCGCCCATCCCGCGGGCCCGCCCGCGACCCGGCTGTGAGCGGGGCCGCGTGCTAAAATTCGCCGTTTATCGCGGGCACGGGTAACGCACCTGATGAGCGAATTCGCCAAGGAAGTTCTGCCGATCAATCTCGAAGAGGAGATGCGGCGGTCTTACCTCGACTACGCCATGAGCGTCATCGTGGGCCGTGCCCTGCCGGACGTGCGTGATGGCCTGAAGCCGGTGCACCGCCGCGTGCTCTACGCGATGCGCGAGCTGGGCAACGATTACAACAAGGCCTACAAGAAATCCGCCCGTATCGTCGGTGACGTGATCGGTAAGTACCACCCGCACGGCGACTCGGCGGTCTACGACACCATCGTGCGCATGGCGCAGGATTTCTCGCTGCGCTACATGCTGGTGGACGGTCAGGGCAACTTCGGCTCGGTCGATGGCGATTCGCCCGCCGCCATGCGTTACACCGAAGTGCGCATGAGCAAGGTGGCGCACGAGCTGCTGGCCGACATCGACAAGGACACGGTCGATTACGCGCCCAACTACGACGAGACCGAATCCGAGCCGGTGGTGCTGCCCACGCGGGTGCCCAACCTGCTGGTCAACGGCTCGGCCGGCATCGCCGTCGGCATGGCCACCAACATTCCGCCGCACAACCTCGGCGAGGTGGTCGATGCGCTGCTGTACCTGCAGGCGCACCCGCAGGCCAGCATCGACGAGCTGATGGAGTCGCTGCCGGCGCCGGATTTCCCGACCGGCGCCATCATCAACGGCACCTCCGGCATCGTGCAGGCCTACCGCACCGGCCGCGGCCGGGTGAAGCTGCGCGCGTTGACCGAGATCGAGGAGGCCGACAACGGCCGTGAGTCGATCGTGGTTACCGAGCTGCCCTACCAGGTCAACAAGGCGAAGCTGGTCAAGGACATCGCCACGCTGGCCAAGGACAAGAAGATCGAGGGCATCTCCGAGATCCGCGACGAGTCCGACAAGGACGGCTACCGCGTCGTGGTCGACCTGAAGCGCGGTGAGAATGCCGAGGTGGTGCTGAACAACCTGTTCCAGCAAACCCAGCTGCAAACGGTCTTTGGCATCAACATGGTGGCGCTGGACCGCGGCCAGCCGCGGCAGATGAACCTCAAGGAGCTGCTCGAGGCCTTCCTCGCGCACCGCCGCGAGGTCGTGACCCGGCGGACCCGCTACCTGCTGGCCAAGGCGCGCGACCGCGCCCATGTGCTGGAGGGCCTGACCGTCGCGCTGGCCAACATCGACGCGATCATCGCCGCGATCAAGGCCTCCGCCGGGCCGGCCGAGGCCCGCGCCGCCCTGTGCGGCCAGCGCTGGGAGCCGGGTTCGGTGATGGCGCTGATCGAGCGTTCGCGCGAGCAGTCCGAGGACGTGGACCCGGACCGGCTGACCGAGGCCGGCTACCAGCTCTCGGAAACCCAGGCCCAGGCCATCCTGGACCTGCGCCTGCACCGCCTGACCGGGCTGGAGCAGGACAAGATCCGCGAGGAGTTCGACCAGCTGCTCGACCAGATCGCCGAATACCTCGACATCCTCGGCCGCCACGAGCGCCTGCTCGAGGTCGTCCGCGATGAGTTGCTGGAGGTCAAGGAGAGCTTTGGCGACCCGCGCCGCTCCGAGATCTGCGCCGCCATCGACGATTTCGAAGACGAGGACCTGATTCCGCCGCAGGACATGGTCGTCACGATGTCGCACAAGGGCTACATCAAGGCGACCACGCTGGATACCTACCAGGCCCAGCGCCGCGGCGGGGTGGGGCGCAGCGCCGCCAAGACCCGCGACGAGGACTTTGTCGACAAGCTCTGGGTCACGCACACCCACGACACGCTGCTGTGCTTCTCCTCGCTGGGCAAGGTGTACTGGCTGCGCGTCTTCCACCTGCCCTCGGGTGGGCGCGACTCGCGCGGCCGGCCCATCGTCAACCTGCTGCCGCTGGCCGAAGGCGAGCGCATCAGCCAAGTGCTGCCGATCAAGGAATACAGCGACAACCACTACGTGGTCATGGCCACGCGCCGCGGCACCGTGAAAAAGGTGCCGCTGGAGCAGTTCTCGCGCCCGCGCAGCGTGGGCCTGATCGCGCTGGACCTGCGCGTGGACGACGAGCTGGTGTCGGTGGATATCACCGATGGCAGCCGCCACCTGCTCTTGTTCTCGCGCAATGGCCGCGTGGTGCGCTTCGACGAGACGCTGCTGCGCGCCATGGGCCGTACGGCACTCGGCGTGCGCGGCATCCGCCTAGGCGAGGACGATGCGCTGATCCGCATGTTCGCCGACCGTGGCTACCCGGTGCTGACGGTCAGCGAAAACGGCTATGGCAAGCGCACCCCGATCGAGGATTACCCGGCCAAGAGCCGTGGCACCCAGGGCGTGCTGGCCATGAAGACCAGCGAGCGCACGGGCCGCGTCGTGGCGGCGCTGCCGGTGCAGGAAGGCGACGACCTGATGCTGATCGCCGCCAGCGGCCAGCTGGTGCGTACGCCGGTGGGTCAGATCCCCACGCTGTCGCGCAACACCCAGGGCGTGCGCCTGATCAATCTGCGTGACACCTATCTGGTGGGCGTGGACCGCATCGACGCGCAACTGGTGGCCGACGCCGCCGCCGCCGCGGAAGCCGCGGCGCAGGCCGAGGCCGACGCCGAAGCCGGTGCAGGTACGCCCGCCGTCGATGGCGGTGACAGCACGCCCCCCGCCGAGCCCGAATCCGATTAACGCCGTGGCGCCGCCGGCGCCGCCCCACCAGGAAAATGCTGCGATGAGCCCGATCTACAACTTCAGCGCCGGCCCGGCCGTTTTGCCCGAGGCGGTGTTGCGCGAGGTGCGCGACGAGCTGTTGGACTGGGGCGGCAGCGGCATGTCCGTGATGGAAATGAGCCATCGCGGCAAGGAGTTCGTGTCGATCGCCGAGGCGGCCGAGGCCGACCTGCGCGAGCTGCTGAACGTGCCCGAGGATTACAAGGTGCTGTTCCTGCAGGGCGGCGCCAGCGGCCAGTTCTCGGCCATTCCGCTGAACCTGCTGGGCGAGTCCGCCAGCGCGGACTATGTCGTGACCGGCAGCTGGGGCAAGAAGGCGGTCAAGGAGGCCGGCAAGTACGTGCAGGCGCGCGTGGTCGCGCAGCCGGCCGGCGCCTTCACCCAGATCCCGCCGCGCGAGGAATGGGATCTGTCCGCCGATGCCGGCTATGTGCACGTCACCCCGAACGAAACCATCGAGGGCGTGGAGTACCACGACACGCCGGACGTCGGCGACGTGCCGCTGATCGGCGATTTCTCCTCCACGTTGCTGTCGCGGCCCATCGACGTGCGCCGCTGGGGCGTGATCTACGCCGGCGCGCAAAAGAACATCGGCCCGGCGGGCCTGACCATCGTGATCGTGCGCGAGGACCTGCTGGGCCGCGCGCGCGGTACCTGCCCCAGCGTGCTGAACTGGGCCGACCAGGCCGCGGCCGACTCGATGCTCAACACGCCGCCCTGCTTCACTTGGTACGTGGCCGGCAAGGTCTTTGCCTGGCTCAAGGCCCAGGGTGGGCTGCCGGCGATGGCCGCGATCAACGAGCGCAAGGCCGCGGCGCTGTACCAGGCCATCGACAGCTCGGATTTCTATGCCAACCCGGTCGACCCGGTCGCCCGCTCGTGGATGAACGTGCCCTTCACGCTCGCCAACCCCGAGCTCGACGGCGAGTTTCTGGCCCAGGCCAAGCAGGCCGGCTTGCTGACGCTCAAGGGCCACCGCAGCGTGGGCGGCATGCGCGCCAGCATTTACAACGCCATGCCCGAGGCCGGCGTGCAGGCGCTGATCGATTTCATGGCCGACTTCGAGCGCCGCCACGGCTAGCGCTTCGTGTGCGGCCTGCGCGATCGGTTTGTCACTATTTGGCCGCAGATTTACGCCGATTTACACAGATTCAGGACCTGGGGTTGCGCGGAGTGTGCGCGCCGGGTCGGCTCGCGCGAATGCTTGGCGTGGCCGCGGCCTTCGGGGCGCGAAACCATCCGCGTGAATCGGCGTAAATCTGCGGCTCACATCAGGCTTTCCAGCAAGGTCTAGCTCTGGGAAAGCCGCCACGGACCACGTTTTTTGTAAGGTGCGACACATGTTCAAGATTCGGACGCTGAACAACATTTCGACGCAAGGCCTGGAGCGGCTGCCGCGCGAGAGCTACGAGGTCGCCTCGGACTTCTCGGCACCCGACGCCATCCTGCTGCGCTCCTACAAGATGCACGACATGGAGATCCCGGCCAGCCTGCTGGCGGTGGGCCGTGCCGGCGCAGGCACCAACAACATCCCGGTGGACAAGCTCGCCGGGCTGGGCATCCCGGTCTTCAACGCGCCGGGCGCCAACGCCAACGCGGTCAAGGAGCTGGTGCTGGCCGGCATGCTGCTGGCGGCGCGCAACATCTGCCAGGCCTACAGCTATGTGCGCGACCTGGACGGCGACGACGCCGAGGTGGAAAAGCAGGTCGAGGCCGGCAAAAAGGCCTACGCGGGTTATGAGCTGCCGGGTCGCACGCTGGGCGTGATCGGGCTGGGCGCCATCGGCCTGCGCGTGGCCAATGCGGCGCAGGCGCTGGGCATGCGCGTGCTGGGCTACGACCCCTCGATCACCGTGCGCAACGCCTGGCAGCTCGATGCCGGCGTGCAGCAGGCGGTGTCGGTGGACGATCTGATCTCGCGCAGCGACTTTCTGACCGTGCACGTGCCGCTGCTGGATGCCACCAAGCACCTGGTCAACGCCGAGCGCCTGAAGCTGATGCGCAAGGGCGGCGTGGTGCTGAACTTCGCCCGCGGTGGCATCGTGGACGAAGAGGCCGTGCTGGCCTCGCTGGATGCCGGCCACCTGGGCGCCTATGTCAGCGACTTCCCCAGCAACCGCTCGCGCCACCACGCCAAGGTCATCTCGCTGCCGCACCTGGGCGCCTCGACCCGCGAGGCCGAGGACAACTGCGCCGTCATGGTCGCCGACCAGCTGCGCGATTACCTGGAGTCGGGCACCGTGCGCAACTCGGTGAACTTCCCCGAGGCCGAGCTGCCCTGGTCGGGCCAGTCCTGGCGCATTGTCATTGCCAATGCCAACAAGCCCAACATGGTCGGCCAGATCTCCTCGCTGCTCGGCGAGCACAACCTGAACATCCACGACCTGCTGAACAAGTCGCGCGGCGAGCTGGCCTACACGCTGGTCGATGTCGACTCCGAGCCCGGCGCGCCGGTGCTCGACGCGATTCGCGGCATCGATGGCGTGCTGCGGGCGCGGCAAATCGCCCCGCGCGCCGCCGACTGAGCCGGGCCATGAGTGCCGACGATCCGCTGCAGCAGGCCCGCGAGCGCATCGATGCGCTCGATGTGCAGCTGCAGTCCCTGATCAGCGAACGGGCGCTGATCGCGCAGCAGGTCGCGCGCATCAAGGCCGACATGGGCGACGGCAAGGATTGCTACCGCCCCTCGCGTGAGGCCGAAGTGCTGCGCCGCGTGCGCGAGCGCAACGGTGGCCCCTTGACCGGCGACGAGATCGTGCGCGTCATGCGCGAGATCATGTCGGCCTGCCTGTCGCTGGAATCCCCGCTCGAGGTCGCCTATCTCGGCCCCGAGGGCACTTACACCCAGGCCGCCGTGTACAAGCACTTCGGCAAGGCGGTGCACCCGCGGCCGATGGCGGCGATCAACGAGATCTTCCGTGACGTCGAGGCCGGCAATGCCGATTACGGCGTGGTGCCGGTCGAGAACTCGACCGAGGGCGTGGTGAACCACACGCTGGACATGTTCGGCACCTCCAAGCTGATGATCTGCGGTGAAGTCAGCCTGCCGGTGCACCACCACCTGCTGGCGCAGGGCGAGGCGCTGGACGGCATTACCGAGGTCTATGCGCACTCGCAGTCCTTTGCCCAGTGCCGCCAGTGGCTGGACCGCAAGCTGCCGCAGGCGGAGCGCAATGTCGTGTCCAGCAATGGCGAGGCCGCGCGTCTGGTGGCCGAGCAGGGCGGGCCACGGGCGGCCATCGCCGGCAAGCCGGCCGCCGAGCGTTACGGCCTGCGCATCGTCAGCGCCAACATCGAGGACGACCCGGACAACACCACCCGGTTCCTGGTCATCGGCCGGCAGCTCGTGCCGCCCTCGGGCAACGACATGACGACCATCCTGCTGTCCAGCCACAACCGGCCGGGCGCGCTGTATGACCTGCTGCGGCCCTTCTCCGATGCCGGCGTCAACCTGACCCGCATCGAGTCGCGGCCCTCGCGCCGGGCCAACTGGGATTACAACTTCTTCGTGGACATCGAAGGCCACGCGGAGGACCCGGGCATTGCCGCGGTGCTGGCGGACATGCAAGGCAGCGTGGCCTTCTACAAATTTCTCGGCAGCTACCCGCGTGCCGTGACCTGACCGTGACCGGATCTCGACCTGACAGGGGGCTGCGATGAGCATCACCGACTACGCGCTGGATGGCGTCCGCGGGCTGACGGCCTACGAGACCGGCCGCCCGGTCGAAGAGATTGCCCGTGAGTTCGGCGTGCAGCGCATCAGCAAGCTGGCCAGCAACGAAAACCCGCTGGGCTGCAGCCCGCAGGCGGACGCGGCGCTGCGCGCGGGCCTGGACTGGGCGCGCTATCCCGACGGCGGCGGCTACGCGCTCAAGGCGGCCCTGTCGGCCCACCACGGCGGTTTCGACACCGCCGGCATCACGCTGGGCAACGGGTCCAACGACGTGCTGGAGCTGCTGGCGCGCTGCTTTTTGGCCCCGGGGCGCAACGCGGTGGCCAGCGCCCATGCCTTCGCCGTGTACGCGCTGGCCACGCAGGCCTGCGGCGCCACGCTGCGCGAAGTGCCCGCGCTCGGCCCCGACAGCACGCAGCCGCGCGGCCACGACCTGGCGGGCTTTGCCGCGCACATCGATGCCGACACCCGCCTGGTCTTCGTTGCCAACCCCAATAACCCCACCGGCACCTGGGCCGAGCCGGCCGCCATCGAGGCGCTGCTGCAGCAGATCCCCGAGCACTGCCTGCTGGTGCTGGACGAGGCCTATCGCGAATACCAGCGCCCGGAGGAGCGCCCGCCGGTCGAGGACTGGCTGGCGCGCTACCCGAACCTGGTCGTGACCCGTACCTTCTCCAAGGCCTACGGCCTGGCCAGCCTGCGCATCGGCTATGCGCTGTCGTCGCCGGAAGTGGCCGACTTGCTCAACCGCATCCGCCAGCCATTCAATACCAACGCGGCCGCGCAGCGCGCGGCGCTGGCGGCTCTGGCCGACACCGACTTCCTGGCCCGTTCGGTCGCCGTCAATGCCCAGGGCATGGCCCAGCTGGAAGCCGGGCTGGGCGGCATGGGCCTGCACTGCCTGCCCAGCCGCGCCAACTTTGTGTGCGTGGACATGGGCGAGCCCGGCCGGCCGCTGTTCGAGGCGCTGCTGCGCCAGGGCGTCATCGTGCGCCCGGTGGGCGGCTACGGCCTGCCCAACTTCCTGCGCATCAGCATCGGCACGGCGGAGGAAAACACCCACTGCCTGGAGGCGCTGGCGACGGTGCGCGGCGGGTGAGTTTCGCGGCGGACAGCGCGGCGCAGCAGGCGCCCATGATCGGCCGGCTCTGCGTGATCGGCGTGGGCCTGATCGGCGGCTCGCTGGTCGCGGCTCTGCGCGAGCGCGGGCTGGTGGGCGAGGTCGTGGGCTGTGCCCGGCGCGCCGAGACGCTGGCCACCGCGGAGTATTTGGGCCTGATCGACCGCGGCGAAACCGACCCGGCCGCCGCGATCGCCGGCGCCGACGTGGTCGTCATCGCGGTGCCGATGGGCCAGTACCGCGCGCTGTTCGACACGCTGGCACCGGTGTGGCCCGAGCAGGCCATCGTCACCGATTGCGGCAGCACCAAGACCAGCGTGCACGCGGACCTGGAGGCGGCGCTGGGGCGGCTGCCGTCGAACTTCGTCGCCGGCCACCCCGTGGCCGGCACCGAGCGTAGTGGCCCGGCCGCCGCGCTGCCGGGGCTGTTCCGCCACCGGCGCGTGATCCTGACGCCGCATGCGCAGGCCGCCGCCGACGCGACCGCGCGGGTGCGTGCGCTGTGGGAGGCCGTAGGCGCCGCCGTCAGCAGCATGAGCGACCGCCACCACGACGAGGTGCTGGCGCTGACCAGCCACCTGCCGCACGTCGTCGCCTACGAGCTGATCGGCACGCTGGCCGCGGCGGCCGATGAGCGCGAGGTCTTCGCCTATGCCGCCGGCGGCCTGCGCGACCTGACCCGCATTGCCTCCTCGGATGCCGGCATGTGGCGTGACATCGTGCTGGCCAACCGCGAGGCGGTGGGGCAGGCGTTGGACGCCTACATCGCCGGGCTGCAGGCCGCCCGTGCCGAGCTGCTGGCCGGCGACGGCGCCGCGCTGCAGCGGCGCTTCGCGGGGGCGCGCAGTACCCGCGAGCAATGGATTCGCACCGCCGAGGTCGACTGAGAATGAGCGCCACCGACACCCGCCTGGACTGGACCGTCGCGGCCAGCGAGCCGCTGCACGGCGCGGTGCGCGTGCCGGGCGACAAGTCGATATCACACCGCGCGCTGATGTTCGGCGCGCTGGCCGAGGGCGAGACCATGGTCGAGCACTTCCTCGACGGCGCCGATTGCCTGGCCACGCTGCACGCGGTGCAGGCGCTGGGGGCGCAGGTCGAGCAGACCGGGCCGCACAGCCTGCGCATCCGCGGCATCGGCGGCGCGCCGCTGGCGCGCCCGGAGGCGCCGCTGGATCTGGGCAACTCGGGCACCTCGATGCGCCTCTTCTGCGGGTTGCTGGCCGGGCGTGACGTGGCGCTGACCCTGGTCGGCGATGCCAGCCTGAGCCGGCGGCCGATGCGCCGCGTGCTCGACCCGCTGGCGCAGATGGGCGCGCAGATCGCGGCCACCGAGGCCGGCACGGCGCCGTTGCACATTCAGCCCGTGGCGGAGCTGCAGGGCATTCGCTACGAGCTGCCGATGGCCAGCGCGCAGGTGAAGTCGGCCGTGTTGCTGGCGGGCCTGACCGCCGCAGGCACAACGACCACCATCGAGCCGGCCCCGACCCGCGACCACACCGAGCGCATGCTGGCGGCCTTCGGCTGCGAGATCACGCACAGCGAGCGCGAGGCCAGCCTGCGCGGCGGCCAGCGCTTGCAGGGCACGCAGATCGCGGTGCCCGCCGACCTGTCCTCGGCGGCCTTTTTGCTGGTGGCGGCGGCCATCACGCCGGGCAGCGACCTGCTGCTGCGCGAGGTCGGCGTGAACCCCACGCGCAACGGCGTGCTGACCGCGCTGCAGCGCATGGGCGCCGACATCGAATGGCAGCAGATCCGCACGCTGGGTGGCGAGCCGGTGGCCGACCTGCGGGTGCGCGGCGGCGCGCTCTCCGGCATCGAGATCGGCGCCGAACTGGTGGCCCTGGCCATCGACGAGATTCCGGCGCTGTGCATCGCCGCGGCCGCCGCGCGCGGCGAGACGGTGATTAGCGGCGCGGAGGAGCTCAAGGTCAAGGAGTCCGACCGCCTCGGTGCCATGGTGCGGGGGCTGCGCGCGCTGGGCGTGGAGGTCGAGGAGCGCGCGGACGGCATGCGCATCGTCGGCCAGGGCGCCTGGGACGGCGGCGAGATCGACGCGGCGGGGGACCACCGCATCGCCATGTGCTTTGCCGTCGCGGCGCTGCGCGCCCGGCAGGGCGTGCGCATCCGCGATTGCGCCAATGTGCAGACCAGTTTCCCCGGCTTTGCCGACCTGATGCGTCGGCTCGGTTTTCGCATCGACGAGAGCCAGGCATGACGGCGCGTGCGGTGCTTTGTGTCGATGGGCCCAGCGGCTCGGGCAAGGGCACGCTGGCCCGGCGCCTGGCGGCCGAACTGGGCTTTGCCTACCTCGACAGCGGCGCGATCTACCGGGCGCTGGGCCTGCGCGTGCAGCGCCAGGGGCTGGCCGACGCGCAGGCGGCGCAGGCCGCGGCGGGGATGGAGCTGCGCTTTGGCACGCAGGACAATGAGGTGTGGATGGGCGATGAGCCCATCGCCAGTCAGATCCGCACCGAGGAGGCGGGCGCCGCGGCCTCGCGCCTGGGCGCACGGCCGGAGGTGCGCGAGGCGCTGCTGCAATGGCAGCGCGATTTCGCCGCGCCACGGCCGCTGGTCGCCGACGGCCGCGACATGGGCACGGTGGTGTTTCCCCACGCGCCCTGCAAGATCTTTTTGGAGGCCAGCGCGCAGGTGCGGGCGCAGCGCCGCCATGCCGAATTGCTTGATGCCGGCAAAAGTGCTAATTTTGACCAGATTTATCGCGATATCTGTGCTCGCGATGAACGCGACCGCAACCGCGCGGTAGCACCCCTGCGGCCGGCCGAGGATGCGCTGGTCATCGACAGCAGTGCGTTGTCGATCGACCAGGTCGTGGACGCGGCCCGCCAGCATTGGCAGGCCTGCCAGGGGCGTTAGGCGCGGCGGCGGGCGGACAAGATTCGAGCAATCGCTGGCCCCGGCCAGCGTTTTTTTTCGATGGCGCACCAGCATGGACGCCGGTGTGATTCTCCCAACCGCAAGCCACAAGGACTGGGGCCTGCGCAAGCTGATTGGTTCACGACAACCCAATGACTGAAAGTTTTGCTGAGCTCTTCGAAGAAAGCCTGAAATCCGGCCAGAGCATGAAGCCCGGTGACCTCGTTGAAGCGAAGGTCATCGTTATCAAGCCCGACGTGGTCATCGTCGATGCCGGACTCAAATCCGAAGGCGTCATCCCCGTCGAGGAGTTCAAGAACGCCGAAGGCGAGCTGACCATTGCCGCCGGCGACACCGTCGAGGTGGCGCTGGAAGCCCTGGAAGACGGCTTTGGCGAGACCCGCCTGTCCAAGGACAAGGCCGAGCGCATCCGCACCTGGGATCGCCTGAGCACCGCCTTCGAGGGTGGCGAGATCATCACCGGCACCATCTCGGGCAAGGTCAAGGGCGGTTTCACGGTCGACGTCGACCGCATCCGCGCCTTCCTGCCGGGTTCGCTGGTCGATATCCGCCCCGTGCGCGACACCGCCTACCTCGAGGGCAAGCCGCTCGAGTTCAAGGTGATCAAGCTGGACCGCCTGCGCAATAACGTGGTGCTGTCGCGCCGCGAAGTGCTGGAGGCCGAGTACAGCCAAGAGCGCGAAATGCTGCTCGAGACGCTGCAGGAAGGCGTGGTGCTGCACGGCGTGGTCAAGAACCTCGTCGATTACGGCGCCTTCGTCGACCTCGGCGGCATCGACGGCCTGCTGCACATCACCGACATGGCCTGGAAGCGGGTCAAGGATCCGGCCGAAGTGGTCGAGGTCGGTCAGGAGCTGGACGTCAAGGTGCTCAAGTTCGATCGCGAGCGCATGCGTGTCAGCCTGGGCCTGAAGCAGCTGGGCGAAGACCCCTGGGTCGAAATCGCGCGCCGCTACCCCGAGAGCACGCGCATGTTCGGCAAGGTCACGAACATCACCGACTACGGCTGCTTCGTCGAGATCGAGGATGGCGTCGAAGGCCTGGTCCACGTGTCCGAGATGGACTGGACCAACAAGAACGTCAACCCGGCCAAGGTGGTGCACGTCGGCCAGGAGGTCGAGGTGATGATCCTGGACATCGACGAGGAGCGCCGGCGCATCTCGCTGGGCATGAAGCAGTGCGTGCCCAACCCCTGGGAAGAGTTCGCGCAGAACCATGCCAAGGGCGACCGGGTCAAGGGCGTGGTCAAGTCGATCACCGACTTCGGCGTGTTCATCGGCCTGGACGGCGGCATCGACGGTCTGGTCCATGCCTCCGACGTGGCCTGGGACCTGGACGGCGAAGATGCGCTGCGCCAGTTCCAGAAGGGCGAAGAGGTCGAGGCCGTCGTGCTGACCATCGAGGCCGGCCGCGAGCGCATCAGCCTGGGCATCAAGCAGATGCAGACCGACCCGCTGACCAGCTACATGGCCGAGCACCCCAAGGGCTCGATCGTGAACGGCAAGGTCACCTCCGTCGAGCAGCGCGTGATTCACGTTGAGCTGGCCGAGGGCGTGGGTGGTTACATCCGTGCCGCGGACATCAAGCGCGAGCGCGTGGAGGATGCCCGCACCGAGTTCAAGGAAGGCGACGAGATCGAGGCCCGCTTCATCAGCGTCGACCGCAAGAGCCGCGTGCTCGGGCTGTCGATCAAGGCCAAGGAGCAGTACGAGGAAGACCAGGCCGTGCGCGAATTCGGTCGTCAGGATGACGAGCCGGTGGGTGCCACGACCATGGGCGACCTGCTCAAGCAGATCCGCGGCGACGACGAGTAATCGTTCCGCCCGCCGGGCCTTCGCGGCGCGGCGGGCGGCCATCGCCTAGACTATCGAGCCCGTGCCGCGGCAACGCGCACGGGCTTTCTCATTGCTGGAGCCGGCATGACCAAATCTGAGCTCATCGACAACCTGTCCCTGCACCACAGCCAGTTGTCGCTGCGCGACGTCGAACTGGGCGTCAAGATCATTCTCGACCGCATCACCGAGGCGCTGGTCGACGACGAGCGCATCGAGATCCGAGGCTTTGGCAGCTTCAAGCTGCACGAGCGGCCGCCACGCACCGGGCGCAACCCGCGCACCGGCGAGGTGGTCAACATCCCCGCCAAGCGCGTGCCGCACTTCAAGCCGGGCAAGGAGCTGCGCGAGCGGGTGGATCAGGCCTCGCAGGCGGCCTGAGATGCTGCGCATCCTGACGTTGCTGCTGGCGGTGCTGGCGCTGCTGGTCGGCGCGGCCTTCAGCTATTTCAATGCCCAGCCGGTGCAGGTGGACTGGCTGCTTGGCCAGTCGCAGCTGCCGTTGGGCGTGCTGCTGCTGGGCGCCATGCTGGGCGGCTTCGTGCTGGCCATGCTGCTGATCGGCCCCGCCTGGTGGTACCAGCGGCTGCGCACCGCGCGGCTGCAGAAGGCGCTGCTGCGCCAGTCCGGCGAACTCGACTCGCTGCGCGCGCTGAAGCAGGACGAGGGCTAGGCCGGCGATGCCGGACCCCAGCGGGCTGCTGCTGATCCTGCTGCCGCTGGCCGCCGCCAGCGGCTGGTTCGTGGCCCGCATGCGCCCGGCCGAGGAGGAGGACGCCGGGTTGGACCCGCGCCTGACCCAGGGCCTGGGCCTGCTGGTCAACAACCAGACCGACGCGGCCATCGACCTGTTCATGAACATCGCCGAGGCCGAGCCGGAGACGGTGGAGCTGCAGCTGACGCTGGGCAACCTGTTCCGCCGCCGCGGCGAGATCGACCGGGCGCTGCGCGTGCACCACCAGCTCAGCCAGAACATCGCGCTGCCGCCGCTGCAGCGCAATCGCGCCCGCTTCGAGCTGGCCGGCGACTACCTGCGCGCCGGCATCCTGGACCGGGCGCAAAGCCTGTTCCAGGAGCTGGCCGAGCAGGGCATCTTCCTGGACGCCAGCCTGGAGGCGCTGGCGCGCATCCACGAGCAGACCCGCGACTGGGAGGCGGCCATCGACACGTTGCGCTGGCGCGCCAGCGCGAAGGGGCGGGACCAGGGCCACACCATCGCCCACTACTGCTGCGAGCTGGCGCTCAACGCCCAGCGCGAGGGGGATGCCCGCGGCTTTGCCAAGCAGCTCAAGCGCGCCTTGCAGGCCGACGCCAGCAACGTGCGCGCCTCGCTGCTGGCCGCCGACGCCGAGGCCAAGGCCGGCGAGCACCGCAACGCGCTGGAGGCCTTGCTGCGGGTGCCGCAACAGGATGCCCGCTTCGTGGCCGAGATCGTGCCGCGGCTGCGGCCGCTGTGCGAGGCGCTGGACGACATGGCGCGCTACGGCGAGGTGCTCGAAGGCCTGGCCCGGCGCAAGGAAGGCGTGACCGCCGCCATTGCGCTGGCGCACTGGCGCGAGGAGCAGGGCGAAGAGGGCCTGGAGATCCTGCTCGAGGAAATCCGCCGCTTCCCCAACTGGATCGCGATGCAGGCGGCGCTGCAGCTGCCCTGGCCGGCGGCCGAAACCGGCCCCAGCTTCCAGGAACTGCTGGACGCCCTGCGCGGGGCGCTGGAGCCCCTGCTGGCCCGGCGGATTCGCTACCTGTGCGAGGACTGCGGCTACGGCTCGGGCATGCTCAACTGGCAGTGTCCGAGTTGCAAGCACTGGGGCAGCCAGACCCCGGTGCTGGACCTGCGCCTGGCGCAGATGGCGGCACCGCGGCCGGGCATCCACCTGCCCTAGCGGCACCGGGCCACGGTCTGGGGCCCGGGGCCCCGCCGGCTAGGAAGGCTCGCGCGGCTTGCGCCGCAGCTCCTCGATCGCGCTGCGCGGCGCGCTGGCCAGCATGGATTCCAGCCGGCCCTCCAGCCGGGCGCGGGCGTAGTCCTCCCAGTCGCGCTGCGCCAGGGCAGCGCGCAGCTGGCGGATCGCCGCGGCCCAGTCACCGCGGGCGCGCTGGTAGTTGGCCAGCTGGTACTGCGCCTCGGCGTCCTCGTCCATGGCGCTCGCGGCGCGGGCGAGCAGGAAGAAGGTGTCGGCCACCTCGGCGCTGAAGGCCTCGGATTCGAGCAAGAGCTGGCGGGCGTCGGCCGGCCGGTCCGCGGCCAGCAGCCACTCGCCCAGCAGCAGCGTCGCCGCGTGATTGCCGGGATGCGCCTTGTGGACCGCCCGCAACAGGGTGCGCGCCTCATCGGCCTGCTTGCGGGCATACAGGATGCGCGCGCGCTCGACCTGCAACAGCGGGGCCTGCGCCTCGGTATCGCTGCGCGCCAGCGCCTCGTCGATGGCGGCCTGCGCGGCCTTCAGGTCGCCGCGCGCCCGCAGGGCGATGGCGCGGCCATAACGCGCGGCCACCGGGTGTTCGCCCAAACCGGCGGGGAAGCGGCGCAGCTTGTCCGCCGCCAGGTCGATATTGGCCAGCTCGGCACGCACGCGCATCAGCGGAAACAGGCCGGTTTGTTCGCTGGCGCCGTCGGGCAGGGCCTCGGCGCGGCCGGCGGCCTCGGCCATGCGCGTCGTGCTGACGGGGTGGGTGCGCAAAATCTCCGGCAGGCCCTCGCCGTACAGCCGCGACTGCGCCGCCAGGCGGCGGAAGAAGTCCTCCATGCCCTGGCTGTCATAGCCGGCATTGGCCAGCGTCTGGATGCCCAGACGGTCGGCCTCAAGTTCGTGGGCGCGGGTGAAATTGACCTGGCGCTGGTAGGCCATGCCCATGCCCAGGCCAATGGCGGCCTGGGCCAGGTCCGGGTCGCTGCCGCCGGCGGCGATGGCCGCTAGCAGCAGCGCCGCGCTGGCCAGGTCCCAGCCGCGGGTGGCGTCCATCTGCCGGGCGATGTGGCGCTGGGTGACGTGGGCGATTTCGTGCGCCAGCACCGCGGCCAGCTCGGCCTCGCTTTGCGCGGCCTTCAGCAGCCCGGTGTGCACGCCGATATAGCCGCCGGGCATCGCAAAGGCATTGATCGAGGCATCGCGGATTACAAAGAAGCGAAAGCTCTCGCCGCGAGCCTCGGGGCTGGCGTCCACCAGCGACTGGCCCAGCATCTGCACATAGGATTCGAGTTCGCGGTCGGCCAGCAGCAACTCGCGGCGCTTGAGCTGGCGGTACACTTCGGCGCCCAGCTCGCGCTCTTCGCTCAGCGGCAGGCTGCGATCGGCGGGCTCGCCGAATTCCGGCAGGTTGTAATCTGCCGCGACCGCAGGGCCCGCTAGCGCAAGCGCGGCGGCCAAGCCAAACGCGCGGAGCACCGGGGCTCCGAAACTAGTGCGTATCATGCGGGTCAACGACGGGCGTGCCGTCCGGGCGGCGATATACGAGAGACCACAGTACATGAACATGGTTCAGGGGTGGATCCAGCGCCACCTCTCCAATCCGCAAATCGTCAGCCTGACATTGGTGCTGCTGGCCAGCATCCTGCTCGTGACCTATTTCGGGACGACGCTGGCGCCCTTTTTCGCGGCCATCGTGCTGGCTTATCTGCTCGAAGGCCCGGTTGCCGGCCTGGAGCGTTCGGCCGTGTCCCGCGGCATCGCCACGGTGCTGGTCTGGCTGGTCTTCGTGGCCATCGTGCTGGTGGTGCTGTTCGCCATCATCCCGCTGGTCACCGCGCAGCTGGCGCAGGCGGTGCAGGAGCTGCCGGGGCTGGTGCTGTCGCTGCAGCAGTACCTGCACACGCTGCCCGAGCGCTACCCGCAGGTGGTCTCGCCGGCGCAGATCGATGACCTGCTGGGGCAAATCAATGGCGTGATGGTGGAACTGCGCAATGTCGTGCTGGCCCGCTCCTGGCTGGTCGGTGTGGGCCTGATCTACTTCGCCGTGTATCTGGTGCTGGTGCCCCTGCTGGTGTTTTTCCTGCTCAAGGACAAGCCGGGCATCCTGGCCTGGGGGCGGCGCTTCCTGCCCGAGGACATGAGCCTGATCCAGCACGTGTGGGGCGATGTGGACCGCCAGCTGGGCAACTATGTGCGGGGCAAGGCGGTGGAGATCATCATCGTGGGCAGCTTCGCCTGGATGGTGTTCTCGCTGTTCGGGCTGAACTATGCGCTGCTGCTGGCCACGCTGACCGGCGTGTCGGTGCTGGTGCCCTACCTCGGCGCGCTGGTGGTCACGCTGCCGGTGGCCCTGGTCGCCGCGGCGCAATGGGGCGTGGGCAGCGAGATGGCCTGGGTGGTCTTCGCCTACGGCGTGATCCAGGCGCTGGACGGCAATGTGCTGGTGCCGGTGCTGTTTTCCGAGGCCGTCGACCTGCACCCGGTGGCGATCATTGTGGCCGTGCTCTTCTTCGGCGGGATCTGGGGCTTTTGGGGGGTGTTCTTCGCCATCCCGCTGGCTACCGTCGTCAACGCCGTGATCCAGGCCTGGCCCCAGGCCAAGCTGGCAGGCAGCGAAAGCCACGGCGACGCGGGGGCTGGCGCGCCCGCGGCGGAAGCGCGAGGCGTGGAGGAGGAGGGGGCTTCCGCCTAGGCGGAGCGCCGCAAAGCCCGCAAGGGAGTGGATTCATCCCCGGCGCCCGCGCGGCGCGCAGCCCCTCCGCGGACTACGCTGCGGCTGATCCGCGCGTCGGCGGGGCTGGCCGAAGGGGCGTCCTGCCCCTGCGGCCAGGGCGCGCTCCTGCGCGCCCCCTGCCGGGCTGTTCCCGCCGCCACGCGGGCCTGCGCTCATGTCCGCTGCGGGGCTTCGCGCCGCGCGCCTAGCGTCATCCTGGCGTCCCACGACGGCCGTCATGCCCGCTGGGGCAGGGGCTGTACGCGGCTAGAGGTTGTTGGAGGCGAAATCGGCCAGCCGCGAGCGCTCGCCGCGGGCCAGCGTCACGTGGCCGCCATGCTCCCAGCGGCGGAAACGGTCGACGACGTAGGTCAGGCCCGAAGTCGTTTCGGTGAGGTAGGGCGTGTCGATCTGCGACAGGTTGCCCATGCAGATGATTTTGGTGCCCGGGCCGGCGCGGGTGATCAGCGTGCGCATCTGCTTGCTGGTCAGGTTCTGCGCCTCGTCCAGAATCAGCCAGCGGTGCAAAAAGGTGCGCCCGCGCATGAAATTCAGCGAGCGAATCTTGATGCGCTTGGACAGCAGCTCGTTGGTGGCGGCGCGCTCCCAGTCGCCGCCGTCCAGCGACTGGGTCAGCACCTCGAGGTTGTCCATCAGCGCGCCCATCCAGGGCGTCATCTTTTCCTCTTCGGTGCCGGGCAAAAAGCCGATGTCCTCGCCCACCGGCACGGTCACGCGGGTCATGACGATCTCGCGGTAAACCGGCTCATCGAGCACCTGCGACAGCCCCGCGGCCAGCGCCAGCAGCGTTTTGCCGGTGCCGGCGGCGCCGAGCAGCGTGACGAACTCGATTTCCGGGTCCATCAGCAGGTTCAGCGCGAAGTTCTGCTCGCGGTTGCGCGCGTTGACGCCCCAGGCCGAGGTATGGCCCGCGCGGTAGTTGCGGATCAGCTCCAGCGTGACCTCGTCGCCGTCCACGGCGCGCACGATCAGCTCCATGCCTTCCTCGTCCGGCCCTTCGGCCACCGCCACGAATTCGTTCACCTGCCATTCGCGCGCAGCCTCGGTACGGGCGCGGTAATAGGTGCGGCCGGTGTTGTCGGCCCAGCTTTGCAGGCCGTCGCCCAGCTCGTCCCAGAAGGCCGGCGAGAGCTGCCGCCAGCCGCTGTACAGCAGGTCCAGATCATCCAGGACCTGGTCGTTGCTGTAGTCCTCGGCGGCCACGCCGACCACCGCGGCCTTCAGGCGCAGGTTGATGTCCTTGGTAACCAGCACCACCTGGCGCTTGCCGCGGTGCTCGGCCTGCAGGCCCAACGTGACCTGCAGAATGGTGTTGTCGACCTTGTTGCCCGGCAGCATGTCCGGCAGGTGGGCCGGCAGCTCGCGGGTTTGCAGGTAGAGCTTGCCGGTGCAGGGCACGTCGCCCGCCACGCCGTGCAGTTCGGCGAGGGGGATGCCGGCATCGATGGCCTTCTGGCTGCGCCCGCCCAGCAGTTCGTCCAGCGTGCGGCTGACCTGGCGCACGTTGCGCGCCGTTTCCGACATGCCCTTCTTGCCGTTGTCGAGCTCCTCGAGCACCACCATCGGCAGGTAGAGGTCATGCTCCTCGAAGCGGAACAGGGCCGAGGGGTCGTGCATCAACACATTGGTGTCGAGCACGAAGAGTCGCTTGCTCATGGGCGCCTCAGTCGGCGTCTTGCGCGGCGGCCAACACCTCGTCGACATGGCCGGGCACCTTCACGCCCCGCCATTCGCGCACCAGCTTGCCCTGCGAGTCGAAGAGAAAGGTGCTGCGATCCACGCCGATGTACTTGCGGCCGTACATGCTCTTTTCCTTGAGCACGTCGAAGTGCTGGCACAGCGCCTCGTCGGTGTCGGCCAGCAGGTCGAAATTGAAGTCGTATTTGGCGATGAAGTTCTCGTGCTTGCGCACGCTGTCGCGGCTGACGCCCAGAATCCGGCAGCCGGCCGCTTCGAACTCGGCCTTGGCATCACGGAAATTCTCGCCCTGCAGCGTGCAACCGCTGGTGTTGTCCTTGGGGTAGAAGTACAGCACCAGCTTGCGCCCGGCCTGCGCCGGCAGCGAGATGTCCTGGCCACCGTTGGCGGGCAGCGTGAAGTCGGGCAGCGAGTCGCCAATTTGCATCGTCATCGATTCTCCTGGGGACAACCGACCGACGCGCGGGCGCCGGCCTTAATTCTTGATCGGGTCGAATATGCCGTCGGCGTGGTAATCGTCGCAGAAATCCATGAAGGATTCGCGTAGTGCCGGCGGCTGCGCCGAGGCGCCCACCAGCACCACGAGTTGCATGTTGACCATGGGCGCCTGCGTCATGTGCGCCTGGTAGGGCTGGGAGACGACTTCGGCCACCGACACGCCGTGGTGCGCGAAGAACTGCACCAGGGCCGGCAGCAGGTCGGCCTGCTGCGGCGCCGAAAGCTCCACCGCAAAAGGCCGCAGCTCGGGCTCGGCCGGCCGCGCGGCGATGCGGCTGGCGCCGATTTGCAGGCCGAGCTTTTCGGCCAGGCCGGGCAGGGCGGTTTCCAGCTTGCCGATGCTGCTCCAGTTGCCGGCCACCACCATGTGCGCGGCAAAGCCATCCTGCAGCTGCGACACCCGCATGTCGTGCGACACACAGCCCCGGTCGCTCAGGGCCGACAGCAGCTCGGGCAGGTGGGTGTCCTTCCAGGGGCCGGTAGCCCACAGCAGCAGCTGGTGGTTGATTTCAGGCACGTTTTCGCGGGCTCCAGGGCGGCGCGGCGCGGCGCCCGGTAAAACGCCGCATTGTAGTGCAGTGGCCCCGCGCTGCCGACCCCGCGGGCCGGCGTGGCGATATACTCCGCCGATGACACTGCGTACCCAGATCGCCGGCAGCATGGTCGCGCTGGTCACCCCGATGCAGCGCGACGGTCAGGTCGACCATGGCGCCCTGCGCGCGTTGGTGGACTGGCACATCGAATCCGGCACCGACGCCATCATCGCCGTGGGCACCACCGGCGAGTCCTCCACGCTGGACGTCGCCGAACACATGGCGGTGGTCACCGCTGTCGTGCACCAGGTGGCCGGCCGCCTGCCGGTCATCGCCGGCACCGGCGCCAATGCCACCGACGAGGCGATCACGCTGACCCGGCTGGCGCACAGCGTGGGCGCGGACGCTGCGCTGAGCGTGACGCCCTATTACAACAAGCCCCCGCAGGAGGGCCTGCGCCGGCATTACGCTGCCATCGCCGAGGCCTGCGAGCTGCCGCTGATCCTGTACAACGTGCCGGGCCGTACCGGCTGCGACCTGCTGCCGGAAACGGTGGGCAAGTTGCTGGACTTCCCGCACGTCGTCGGCATCAAGGAGGCCGGCGGCAACCAGGAGCGCATGCGCGCCCTGCTCGAGCTGGGTCGCGGCGTGGTCGTGTACAGCGGCGACGACGCCACCGCCCGCGAGTCGATGCTGCTGGGGGTGCGCGGCGATATCTCGGTAACCGCCAACGTGGCGCCTGCCGCCATGCACAAGATGTGCGCCGCGGCCATGGCCGGCGATGCGCAGGAAGCGCTGCGCTGGGATGCGCCGCTGGGCGCGCTGCACCGCGACCTGTTCTGCCAGCCCAGCCCGATCCCGGTGAAGTGGTGCCTGCAGCAGATGGGCCGCATCCCCTCCGGCCTGCGCCTGCCGCTGGTGCCGCTGGGCGCCGAGTTTGAGCCCCGCATGCGCGACGCGCTGGCCGAGGCCGGCATCACGTTCGGCGAGGCGGCACAATAAGCGCCATGAAGCCGACTCTCACTTTGTCCTTGCTGGCCACTGCGCTGGCCCTGGGCGCCTGCAGCGCACGCGATTGCGGCGCCGGCGCCGACTACCTCAGCGCCACCAGCGCACCGCGCTTTGTGGTTCCCGAGGGCGTGCGCCTGGGCCCGGCCAGTCCCGCCTACGCGATACCGGATGGGGGGCAGGGCGAACTGGCGCTGCGCCGCGACGACGCGCAGCCGGCCGACGATCGGCGCGCCACCTGCATCTACGAGCCGCCGCGCCTGCCGCCTGAAGAGGACTCGGCGCCGGTTGACGCCGAGAGCAACGTCGAGGCCTGAGCCCCGGCGGCAGCTTGCGGCGGCGGCGATCCGCCACGGATCGCCACCCCAGAGGCCGCGGCCCTGGACCCTTCAGTCCAGCAGTTCGCGCACCGCCTCCGGCGGCCGCCCGATTCGCGCCGCGCCCGCGCTCACCACAATCGGCCGCTCCAGCAGCTGCGGGTTCTCGGCGAGCAGGCGCAGCCATTCGCCGGTGTCGCGCTCGTCGTCCGGGCGCAAACCCAGCTCGCGGGCGCGCTCCTCCTTGAAGCGGAGCATCGCGCGCACATCGCCGCCCAGCGCCGCATGCACCTGCCCCAGCTCCTGCGCCGAGGGCGGTGTTTTCAGGTATTCCACGACCTCTGGCTCCACGCCCGCCTCCTGCAGCAGCGCCAGCGTCTGCCGGCTCTTGGAACAGCGGGGGTTGTGATAAATGCGCATCGGGCTGACAGGGTAGGGATGGCCGGCTAGAATACTCGGCTGCGTTGCGCCATTGGTGTCGCGCAGTCCTGAGGTCAACGCCTGTGCAGCGATTTGACCGACGGGGACAAAAAATACGGAGAGATGGCCGAGCGGGTTTGCACCATGGGTGCAAACGCCGAGACAGGAGTCGAGGCCGGCTTTGTTGGCACGCACAGGATGTGCGGGCCTAGAAAGCGAACCGCCCTTCCGGTCGCGCCCAGGCGCGGGGTGGCAGGGCGGTAGAGTTGAAAAAATACGGAGAGATGGCCGAGCGGTTTAAGGCGCACGCCTGGAAAGCGTGTTGGGGCGTAAGCTCCTCGAGGGTTCGAATCCCTCTCTCTCCGCCAGATACCAAACGGCCCGCGCATGCGGGCCGTTTGGTATCTGGCGCAGAGAGCGGCTTGAAGAGAACCCTTCGGGTCGACAAATCGGCAGGACAGCCGATTTGGGGCGCGCCCGCAGGGCGCGAGCCGTAGGCCGAGGGGCAGGAGCCCCGAGCCAATCCCTCTCTCTCCGGCCCGCAGAGCGGGCCGCACGTACCGTTCGGGTTTTGCAGCCGCTGCTGAACCCCAAGTGCCGCAAAGCGGCACAAGGGGGGGGCGTCCCGCCATCCGTGGCGGGCACCCTGCGGGCGCTCCGCTACGCTCCGCGTGCGACCCTGCTGTCCTGCAGGGTCGTCGGCAAATCGGCAGGACAGCCGATTTGGGGCGCGCCCGCAGGGCGCGAGCCGCAGGCCGAGGGGCAGGAGCCCCGAGCCAATCCCTCTCTCTCCGGCCCGCCAAGCGGGCCGTGCGCTAGCACCCCAGCTGCGCCCAAAGTGCCGCAAAGCGGCACGAGGGCCCCTTCTGCTGACTCGACCGTGTTCCGCCAGCCGCCAATCAGCGGCGGACGCAGACCTCCTCAATCTTGAGCCTGTGCCTCAATCCGCACGAATAGACTCCGGGCTTGGGCGCCGTCGCTAATCCCCCGGCTCCCCCTCCCGCCGCCGCACCGGCTCCTCAAATCGTGGCAGCTCCAGCGACCAGCGCAGCGCGGCGGCGCGCAGCAGCAGCACGACGAGGCCGCCGGCCAGCGCCGGCACGAAGCCACGCAGCCCCAGCTCCAGCAGCCCCAGGTAGAACAGCGCGCCGGTCCAGGCCGCGGTGGCGTAGAGCGGCCCCTGGAAGACCAGCGGCTCCTCGTTGCACAGGATGTCGCGCAACACGCCGCCCATCACCCCGGTGATGACCCCCATGAAGGAGGCGGCGAGCCAGCCGGCCTCGGCCTGCAGGGCGATGCGCGTGCCGACAACGGTGAACAGCGCCAGGCCCAGCGCATCGGTGTACAGGAACACGCGCAGCGGCAGCTTGCGCCGGCGGCCGATGAAGAAGGTGAGCAGGGCGGCGCCGACGGCGGTCAGCAGGTAGGCCTGGTCGCTGACCCAGAACACCGGGCGGTCGAGCAGCATGTCGCGCAGCGAGCCGCCGCCCAGCGCGGCGCTGATGGCCACCAGCAACATGCCAAAGAGGTCATAGCGTTTGCGCCCGGCCTCCAGCACGGCGGCCGCGGCCATGCTGGCCACGGCGGCCTGGCCAAAGCCGTACAGCGTCTGCGCGAGCGTGATTTCGATCATGGCGCGGCCCCCACCGCGAGCGGGCCGCAACAACGGCCCGGGATCCCGGCGGCTAGGCGCCCGCCTTGAGTGCTTCGAGCGTTTGGCGATGCTCGGCCACGGTGTCCTGGTGTGCCTGCAGCGTCGCGGCGGCAGCCTGCGGCAGCTCATGCTGCAGCGCCTCCTGCAAGGCGGTGTGCAACTCCTGCTCGCCGGTCAGCAAGGCTTCGACGATCGCGGCCATGGGGTCTTCGGCCAGCAGGCTGCGCAGGTCCACAAAGAGCTTGTCCAGGCCCAGGCGCTCGGGGTCTTCCTCGCGCGGCAGTGCGCCCAGCTCGCGCACGCAGCCTTCCACCTGCGCAATCAGGGATTCGTGATCCTGCGCGCAGCGGGCAAACACGGCGTGCTGCTGCTCCGGCACGCGCTCGTCCTCGCCCCGGTACACCGTGACCAGGCGCTGGGCGTTGGCGACCACGTCGTTGAGCGCGACGATGCGCTCTTCAATCAGCATCTGCGGATGGCTCCTTGTATTCCGGCCCCACGTGCACCTGCAGCTTAGCCGACAGCACGCGGAAGGCGGCCGGGGTGTGACCGATTTCCTCCCCGTCGGCGGCCAGGCGCAGCTTGCGGCTGGTTTCGACCTCGATCTGCTGGGCGCTGACGGCCAGCACATTGCTGTAATAGCGCTGCCAGCCCTGGCGCATGGCCAGGCCCAGCGCCAGCATGCGCAGCCAGGAGCGGCGGCGCCAGATCAGCAGGTCCAGCGTGGCGTCGTCGATGCGGGCCTGGTGGTCGATGACCATGCCGCCGCCGTAGTTGCGGCCATTGCCCACCGAGATCTGGTCGCACTTGAAGCGGTGTTGCTGGCCGTCGATGCAGACCTTGGCGTGGAAGGCGCGGAAGCGCCGCAAGGCCCGGAACACGGCCACCAGGTAGCCCAGCGGCCCCAGCACCCGCTTCTCAAAGCCGCGGGTGAAGCGCGGCACCTCGGCGGCCAGGCCAATGTGGGCGACGTTGAAAAAGGCGTGATCATTGGCCAGCCCCAGGTCCACCGGTACGGTGCGCCCCTTGCCAATCACGTCCGCGGCCGCCGTCAGATCCGGCGGAATGCACAGCGTGCGGGCCAGGTCATTGGCGGTGCCCAGCGGCAGGATGCCCAGCTCCAGGTCGCTGTCGCGTAGGGCCTGCGCCGCGGTGTTCAGCGTGCCGTCGCCGGCGCCGACAATCAGCATGTCCGCATCGGTATGGCGTGCGATCGCGGCCGGCAGGTCGTGGAAGTCCTCGCTGTCGAGCTCGGTGCAGTCGATGCCGTGCTCCTCCAGGCGCTTGAGCGCGGAGGGCAGGTTGGGGTATTCGCTATGCGCCTCGGGCTTGAGCAGCAGCAGGGCGCGGCGCCGGCTCACCACTCGTCCAGACCCTGAATCTCACGGTAGACCGATTCGACAAAGCTGTACACGGCGAAGCTCAGCAGCCCCACGGAGGCCGCGGCGAGCAGCCAGGCGCCATACACCTGCGCCTGCAGCATCTCCAGCATTTCCTTGAGGCCGGCGACCTCGCCGGCGTTGCTGCGCCAGGCCGCCTGGGCCAGGAATACGCCCACGCCCAGCGAGATCAGGCCGCGGGTGACCAGGCCGACCTGGCACACCGGCGACAGCAGCCGCACCGGCTTGTGTTCCAGCTTCATCCACTTGCGAAAGCCGGCGTCATAACCCTTGTAGCTGATCGCGATGCCGGCGCCAAAGATGCAGGCGGCCAGGCCATAGGTCAGCCACAGACCATAGGGCTGGTCGAGCAGCCAGGCCGTCCAGTCCTCTTGGGCGCTCTGGCCGCCGCCACCCCCACCGCCCGGATTCCAGTCCAGCAGCAGCGTCAAGGCCGCCAGCGCCAGGCCAAAGTGCAGCAGCGCGCTGGAGCCCAGGCCGATCCGCACCACCACGGCGCGCAGGTCGCGGCCATGGTTGTCGGCGTCGAAGACCGACTGGCACACCCGCCAGCCACCGAAGGCGACGAGGCCGGCAAACAGGGCAACCAGCAGCACGGTGCCCAGCGGCATGCTGTACACGGTGCGCAGTGCGCCCTCGCTGCTTTCGGGCTGGGTCGCGCCAAATGCGGCCAGCGCCGTGACGACCGCCAGCGTCAGATAGACTGTGCCGCGAGCAAAATAGCCCAGCCTGGCGAAGGCCCGGACCGCATCCGACGCGGGGTGTTCTGCATTGGCCATCGGCAGTCCTGGCGGCACAAGGAGTCGATCATCGATCATAGCGAAGTCCTGATCGGCCTGGCGGCGCTGATAGCCGCGGGCTGGCTTGGTGGCTGGTATCTGTTGCGCCTGGGCCGGCATACGGCCAGCAGCCCGCGCCTGCGCCGGCCGGTGCAGCAGGCGCACGGCCGGCTCGCGGCCTGGAGCCCACGGCTCGCAGGCTGGCTGGAGGCCCGCTTCAACCCCCGTGTGGCAACGGGTCTGCCGCTGACGCTGCTGCTGGCCGCTGCGGCCTATACGGTGCTGTTGATGTTTGACCTGGTCGAGGAAGTGGTCGAGGGCGAGGAAGCCCAGGCCATGGACGACATGGTCAACGAGGCCCTGGCGCCGCTGCGCAGCGATGTGGTGGTGCTGGTGTTTCGCTTCATCACCGAGTTCGGCAACAACTCCACGCTCAGTGCCGTCGCCCTGGTCGCCACCGGCTTCTTGTGGGCGCACCGCCGCTACGCCGACATCGGCCCGATGTGGCTGTGCATTGTGGGCACACAGCTGGTGACCTGGGGCGGCAAATACGGTTTTGGCCGCGAGCGCCCGGATTTTCTGGTGGATGCCGTTGCCCATTCGCCCAGCTTCCCCAGCGCCCACTCGGCCGGCTCGATGGCGGTGTACGGCTTTGTGGCCTTTGCCATCGCCCGGCCCCTGGCCTCGCCGACGCATCGCTACCACCTCTTCGCCGGCTGCGTCACCGTGGTCGGCCTGGTGGCCTTCAGCCGGATGTTGCTCAGCGTGCACTTTTTGACCGATGTGGCCGCCGGCCTGCTGGTCGGGCTGTTCTGGCTGCTGATCAGCATCTGCCTGCGCGAGTGGCTGGTGCAAAGGCTGCCCGCCGGCGCGCGCCCGCGTGAGGGTGAGGTTTAAGGCAGCTCGAGTTCAGCCCAGCCAGCCCAGCCAGCCCAGCCAGCCCCCGCCGCGCCGAATTGCGCAGGGCGGCCTCCGGTTCTAGGGCCGGTCTCAGGGGATGCGCAGCAGCTTGTGCGTTTGCAGGCTGAGCCGCCAGCGCGGGTGGGCCAGGCAATAGTCCAGCGCGGCCTGCGTGTTCGCCGCCTGTGCGGCGTTATCCAGCGGTTGCAGCGCGAAGTGCCGGAAGTCCAGCCCGACAAAATGCTCGGGTGCCATCTCCGGCTCGGGCTGCGGGTAGACCAGCTTGAGCTCGTCGCCACGCCGCTGGCGCAGCGGCCGGCCGGGCTTGGGGCTGATGGTCAGCCAGTCAATGCCGGCCGGTGCCGGCAGCGTGCCGTTGCTCTCCACCGCCACGGCGAAGCCCGCGGCGTGCAGCGCGGCGATGGCCGGGGCGTCCAGCTGCAACAGCGGCTCGCCGCCGGTGCACACCACCAGGGCATCCCGCGGTGGGGCGGGCCAGGCCCGTGCCACCGCCGCCGCCAGCGTGGGCGCGTCGGCAAAGCGGCCGCCGCCCGGGCCATCGATGCCCACGAAGTCGGTGTCGCACCAGCGTGCGCAGCCGCCCGGGCCGCGCTCGCGCTGGCCTTCGCGGCCCGACCACAGGTTGCAGCCGGCAAAGCGCAGGAACACGGCCGGGCGCCCCGCCTGCACGCCTTCGCCCTGCAGCGTGAAGTAGATCTCCTTGACCGCGTAGCTCATGCGCTCAGAGCGTCAATGGCAGCGGCGCCGGCGCGGCGGGGTGGCGCAGCGCGCCGCAGCCCGGCGTTTGCAGCAGCTCCACGCCGCCCAGTTGCGGCAGGCTGGCGGCGGCGCGGCTCTCGATCCAGGCCGCCAGCCGCGCCGTGTCGGCCTGTTCCAGCTCCGGCAGCTCGTGCAGGGGGTGGTGATCCAGGCGCTGGTACAGCGCGGCGACGGCCTGCTTGACCGCGCCAAAGTCCACGACCCAGCCGGCGCGTTCGTCCAGCGCGCCTTCGAGGTGCAGGCGCAGCGTGTAGCTGTGCCCATGCAGCCGCGCCAGCGCGCCGCCGGCCGCCGGCAGCCGGGTGGCGCTGTCGAAGGGCAGGTCCTTCCAGATGCGCGTCCGGCCGTCGGCGTGGCAGGCGCCGCAGCTGGCGGTTTCGAAGACCAGCACGCGGCGCAGCGTCGGCAAGGCCGGCTGCAGGGCCGCATACAGCCAGGCCGCCAGGTTCTCGCTGGTGGGGTTGTCCAGGCCGGGGATGTCGTTCAGGCAGTGCTGTTCCAGCATCGCCGCCAGCGGCGCCCAGGCCGTGTCCAGGCGCGCATGCGCCGCCACGTCCTCCGGCGCGCAGCCAATGACCGGCACGGCGGCGAAGCTGTGGCCATGCATGCGGCCGCACTTGTGCCCCTCGGGGACGTAGGGCAGGCGGTGCGCCGCCTCGAAGCGGTAGCGGCGCCAGCTTTCGGCGGGGTGGCCGTCCGCGCCGGGGGCCACGCCGGCGCCCTGGTCCGGGGTGCTCTGGATCCAGGCCTGGGTGCCGGCGCCCAGGCGCGCGGCGAGCAGGCCCGCCAGCGCGGCGTCGCCCCGGCCCTGCGGGGCCTGCGGCAGACGGCTGTCGAGGTCGGCGTAGTCCCAGTCGGCGATGGCGGCCTGCAGCGCGGCGCCCAGGTCGCTGACGGCGCAGCCCGCCGGCAGGGCGCCCAGCGCCTGCCGGGCCTGGGCGACGTAGCGGTGGCCGTGGGGCCCGCGGGCGCGGTGGCCTGGCGGCAGGGCCGGCAGGCTGCGCAGCGCATCGAAGGCGGCGGCGGCCAGCGCCCAGCCCGCCGCGGGCGCGGCGCCGGCCTCACTCGGCGGCGTGCTCACTGCTGCAGGGCCGGGTCCGGCAGCCCGGCCTCGGCAAAGCCGCGCGCGCGCAGCTGGCAGCTGTCGCAATGGCCGCAGGGCCGCCCCTCGGCGTCCGGGTCGTAGCAGCTGACGGTCAGGCCGTAATCCACGCCCAGCGCGGTGCCGCGGCGGATGATGTCGGCCTTGCTCAGGTCGATCAGCGGCGTGTGCACGCGCAGCGGCGCGCCCTCGACGCCCGCCTTGGTGGCCAGGCCGGCCATGGTCTCGAAGGCGCGAATGAACTCCGGCCGGCAGTCCGGATAGCCGCTGTAGTCCACCGCATTGACGCCGATGAACAGATCCTGGGCGCCCAGGGTCTCGGCCCAGGCCAGCGCCAGCGACAGGAAGACCGTGTTGCGCGCCGGCACATAGGTCACCGGGATGCCCGCGGCCATCGCCTGTTCGTCGCGGTCCTTGGGCACGTCGATGTCGGCCGTCAGGGCCGAGCCGCCGAAGGCCCGCAGGTCGAGTTCGCTGACCAGGTGCGCCTGCGCGCCCAACGCCTGGGCCACGCGCTGTGCGGCCTGCAGCTCCACCGCGTGGCGCTGGCCATAGCGGATGCTCAGGGCGTGCACGGCAAAGCCCTGCTCGCGGGCAATGGCCAGTGTGGTTGCGGAGTCCAGGCCGCCCGAGAGCAGGCAGACGGCGGGCGGGGAGTGGGGCATGGCGGTCGCGGAATGCGAATTGCTAAGAGGGGATTATCGCCGCTTCCCGTGGCCCGCGCGGCCGCGTCCGCCCACGCCCATGTCCACCGCCACCCTGTCGCCGCCCCCGACCCGCCCGCCGCCGCGCGCGCGGGAGCCGGCCGCGTCCGGCGTCGGCGGGCCGACGCTGGCGCCCAAGCCCCGGGTGCTGTGCGTGGAGCCGGAGGAGTCCGGTCGCGACACGCTGTCCGCCCAGCTCGGGCGGCGCTATGAGGTCCTGACCGCGGCCGATGCCGCCGAGGCCTTTCGCCTGCTACGGCAGATGAGCGGCATTTACGTGCTGCTGTGCGCCCCCACGCTGCCCGACCTGGATGGCGTGCAGCTGCTCTGCCGGGCCCGCGAGATGCTGCCGGCCGCGCGGCGCGTGCTGCTGGGCGAGCCGGCCTCGGCGCAGGACTGGCCACGGCTGCTCAATGAGGCCCGTGCCAGCCAGGTCCTGCCCCGGCCCTGGACGGTCGAAGAGCTGCTGCCGGTGGTGGACGCGGCGGTCGAGGCCGGCCAGCGCGAGGCCGCCGAGCACGACCTGGCGCAGCGCACGCTGCGCGGCAGCGTCGCGGCCCTGACCGACATGCTGGCGCTGGCCAGCCCGCTTGCGGCCGGCCGGGCCAAGCGGGTGCGCGCCAAGGCGGTGGCGCTGGGCCGGGCGCTCAAGCTGGAGGACACCTGGCCGCTGGAAACCGCGGCCACCTTCAGCGAGCTGGGCAGCGTGGCGGTGCCGGCGCTGCTGCTGGAAAAGGCGCTGAACGGCCGGGCCCTGCAACTGGAAGAGGAGCGCACGCTGGATCGCTCGCGCGTGACCACCGACCAGCTGCTGCGGCGCATCCCGCAGCTGGAGCTGGTGCGCGGCATCGTCGCGCTGGTGCAGCGCGGGCGGCTGCCCGAGGGCCTGCTGCTGCCGCCGGCCGACGACGCCTACGCGCGCCGCCTGGCCGGCATTCTGCACGTGGCCATCGACCACGAGGCGCTGGAGGCCAGCGGCAACAAGCCCACGCTGGCCGCCGAGATGCTGCGCGGCCGCAGAACCGACTATCACGGCGAGGTGCTGGACGCGCTGGGCGTGCTCTTCGAGCGCAGCGAGCGCCTGGGGCAGGTCTACGAACTGCCGCCCTCGGCGCTGGAAGTGGGCATGACGCTGGCCGACGACCTGCGCCTGAGCACCGGTGCCATGCTGGTGCCGCGCGGCTACCAGGTCACGCCGGCGCTGGTCGCCCGGCTGGTGAACCTGTCCGACAGCGCGGTGCGCGGCAAGGCTCGCGTGTACCGGCGCACCCTCTAGCGTCGCGTCGCGTCGCGTCGCGGCATCCCGGGCGCGGCGGAATTTTGGCGCCGCGCCGCGGTCGAAGCCGGTCCGGCCCACTGGAGAGCCCGACCATGCTTGCCCGCCTGCTGATTCCCCTGACCGCCAGCCTGTGGCTCGCCGCCTGCGCGAGCAGTCCCGACGACGACACCGCTGCGGCGAAAGATGACACCTGCCGCGCCTGCGGCGAGATCGTCGACATCGACCGTGTGCGCGGCAGCGAGCCGCGCGCCGATGCGCCCGCGCGCGCCGCCCGCATCATGCCCGAGGTGGGGCGCGGCGGTGATCTGACCGACCGCCTGGGGCTGCAATACCCGGTGGGCACCGCCGGCACCTTCGATGCGCCGGTTTACCAGGTGCATGGCTACGGCAAGATCGTGCGCCGCGCCGAAGTCACGCTGCGCATGGACGACGGCTTCGTGCGCAGCCTGCTGGTCGAGGGCGCCGAGGGCCTGCGCGTCGGCGACCGGGTCAAGATCGTTGGCCTGCAACTGGTGCCGATCGGCCCCGAGGCGCCGCCCGCGCCGGATTCCTGACGCCCGCGGGCGGCGGCTCCTGTCGCCGCCCGGTGGTGCCCGTCGCGGCCGCCCGGGGGCGCATGCTAGTTTCATGCGCATGACACAGACCGCGAAACGGCGATGGGCGGGCCGATGAACCAGCCGCTGATTGGCTGGCGCGAGTGGGTGCAGCTGGAGGAACTGGGCCTGGGACTCATCAAGGCCAAGGTCGACACCGGCGCGCGCACCTCCGCCTTGCACGCCTTTGAATTGCGCCAGGACGTCGAAGGCGGCCAGAAGGTCGTTCACTTCGCCGTGCACCCCGAGCAGCAAAGCAACGACCGCATCGTGCGCTGCACGGCGCCGCTGGTGGACACCCGCGAGGTGACCGACTCGGGCGGGCACCGCGAGCTGCGCCCGGTCATTGAAACCACGCTGGCCCTGGGTGCGCACCGCTGGCGCGCCGAATTCACGCTGACCGACCGCGACACGATGCGCTTTCGCATGTTGCTGGGGCGGACGGCGATGGCGGGCCGCTTCTGGGTCGATCCGGCCCGCTCCTACCTGCTTGGAGGCCCTGCCGAGGCATGAAAATCGGAATCCTGTCGCGCAACGCGAAGCTCTATTCGACCCGGCGGCTGATCGAGGCCGGGCGCGAGCGCGATCACGAGGTGCACGTGATCGACCCGCTGCGCTGCTACATGAAGATCGTCTCGCACAAGCCCGAGATCCACTATCGCGGCCAGGTGCTGGAGGGCTTTGACGCCATCATCCCGCGCATCGGCGCCTCGGTGACCTTTTACGGCACGGCCGTGCTGCGCCAGTTCGAGATGATGGGCGTGTACCCGCTCAACGAGTCGGTCGCCATCACCCGCTCGCGCGACAAGCTGCGTGCGCACCAGCTGCTGGCCCGCCGCGGCATCGGCATGCCGGTGACCGGCTTCGCGCATTCGCCGGACGACACGTCGGATCTGCTCGACCTGGTGGGCGGCGACAAGACGGTGATCAAGCTGCTCGA
The DNA here is from genome assembly GCA_937141935.1 of uncultured Ectothiorhodospiraceae bacterium. Classification (GTDB taxonomy): domain Bacteria; phylum Pseudomonadota; class Gammaproteobacteria; order Nevskiales; family Oceanococcaceae; genus MS8. The sequence goes on along the minus strand of CAKZQS010000009.1, from coordinate 18,971 downwards.
GGGCACGCAGGGCGTGGGCGTGGTGCTGGCCGAGACCCGCAAGGCGGGCGAGTCGGTCATCGAGGCCTTCCGCGGCCTGAAGGCCTATTTCCTGGTGCAGGAGTTCATCGAGGAGGCCAAGGGCGCCGACCTGCGCTGCTTCATCGTCGGCGACAAAGTGGTGGCGGCCATGCGCCGGCAGGCCCGCGAAGGCGAGTTTCGCTCGAACATCCACCGCGGCGGCCAGGCTGAGAAGGTGCGCATCACCCCCGAGGAGCGCTCCACCGCCACCCGCGCGGCGCGCATCATGGGCCTGAACGTGGCCGGTGTGGACATCCTGCGCAGCAACCACGGCCCGGTGGTGATGGAGGTCAACTCCTCGCCGGGTCTGGAGGGCATCGAGTCGGTCACCGGCCGCGATGTGGCGGGCATGATCATCGGCTTCATCGAGAAGAATCAGCGCGCGGGCCGGACCAAGACCCGCGGCCAGGGTTGAAGCCGCTGACGATCGGCGGCCGCGAGGTCGCCGCCGGCGAGTCGGCCAAGATCGAACTGCCGCTGGCCGACCTGTACACGCACAGCGCGCTGACGATGCCGGTGCAGGTGCGCCGCGGGCGCCGCGACGGCCCGACGCTGTTTGTCAGCGCGGCGCTGCACGGTGACGAGCTCAACGGCGTCGAGATCGTGCGCCGCGTGCTGCGGCACAAGGCGCTCAGCCGCCTGCGCGGCACGCTGATCGCCGTGCCCGTGGTCAACGTGCACGGCTTTGTCAGCCGCTCGCGCTACCTGCCCGACCGCCGCGACCTGAACCGCAGCTTTCCCGGCAACACCAGCGGCTCGCTGGCCGCGCGCATCGCCCACACCTTCGCCGAGGAAGTGGTGCGGCAGAGCGATTACGGCATCGACCTGCACACCGGCGCGATCTACCGCAGCAACTTCCCGCAGCTGCGCGCCGACCTGGACCAGCCGGGTGTGGCCGAGCTGGCCGGGGCCTTTGGGGCGCCGCTGATCCTGGACTCCAAGCCCGCCGACGGCACGCTGCGCGACCTGACCCGCGCCGAAGGGCTGCCGGTCATCGTGTACGAGGCCGGCGAGGCCCTGCGCTTCGACGAGGACAGCATCCGCGTGGGCGTGGCCGGCGTGCTGAACGTGCTGCGCCACCTGGGCATGATCGCCGCCGGGCGCAAGCGGGCGCCGCTGCGCAAGCCGGTCACGGCGCGCGGCAGCTCCTGGGTGCGTGCGGCCAACAGCGGCATTCTGCGCACCACCGTCGCGCTTGGCCAGCACGTGGCCGAAGGCGCCCTGCTGGGCTATATCGCCGACACCTACGGCGAGCAGGAAACGACGCTGCTGGCGCCCTTCGAGGGCATCGTGGTCGGCAAGCTGAACATGCCGCTGGTCTTCGAGGGCGAGGCCGTCTACCACCTCGCCCGCACCGCGCGCGCCGCGGCGGTGGCCGCCGACTGGGAACAGTTGCGCGAGGAGGAAAATCCCCCCGACCTGGGCGCGGACGAGCCGGCGATACTCTGATGACCGCCACGACGGACACGCTGCGCTTCGCCACCCGCTTCTGGGAGGCCCTGCCGCAGGACCTCCCCGAGGCGCCGCGGCAGCCGCGCCAGGTCGCGCAGGCCTGCGCCAGCGCCGTGGACCCCGAGCCGATGCCGGCGCCCGAGCTGCTGGCCTGGTCAGCCGATTGCGCCGCGCAGCTGGGCCTGGCCGACCCGGCCGATGCGCCCGAGCGGGAGGCCGCCGCGCAGCTGTGGGCGGGGCAGCGGGGCGCGCCGGGCGGGCAGTGCTATGCGCTGCGCTATGGCGGTCACCAGTTCGGAAACTGGGCCGGCCAGCTCGGTGATGGTCGGGTCATCAACCTGGGCGAGCTGCGTGACGCGCAGGGCGTCTGGCAAACGCTGCAGCTCAAGGGCGCCGGGCGCACGCCCTACTCGCGTGGCGCCGACGGCCGGGCCGTGCTGCGTTCCTCGATACGCGAATACGTGCTCAGCGAGGCGATGGCGGCCCTGGGTGTGCCGACCTCGCGCGCGCTGGCGCTGGTGGGCAGCGGCGAGCAGGTCGAGCGCGACATGTTCTACGACGGCCGCCCGCGCCTGGAGCCCGGGGCCATCGTCACCCGCGTGGCACCCAGCTTCGTGCGCCTGGGCAACTTCGAGATCCACGCCGCGCTGGAGGAGACCGACACGCTGCGCCGGCTGTGCGATTACGTGATGGCCGAGCATTACCCGGAGCAGGGCGGCGACGTCGTCGGCTTTTACGCCGAGGTGTGCCGGCGCACGGCGCGGCTGCTGGCCGACTGGATGAGCCTGGGCTTCGTGCACGGCGTGATGAACACCGACAACCTGTCGATTCTGGGCCTGACGATCGACTACGGCCCCTTTGGCTGGCTGGAGCCGCTGGAGCCGGACTGGACGCCCAACACCACCGACGCCCAGCAGCGGCGCTATTGCTATGCGCGCCAGCCGCAGATCGCGCAGTGGAACCTGGGCTGCCTGGGCGCGGCGCTGATGCCGCTGGGCCCGCCGCGCGCGGAGCTGGAGCAGGCGCTGCGCGCCTTTCATGCCGAATACAACGCGGCCTTTCGCGCGCGCATGGCGGCCAAGCTGGGGCTGGAAGCCATCGGCGCCGAGGACGAGGACTGGCTGCAGCAGCTGTTCGCGCTGATGCAGGCGCGCGCGCTGGACTTCAGCCGCACCTTCCGCGCGCTGTCCGGGCCGCTGGCGCAGGCGCAGGGCGAGGCGCTGCTGGCGGCGCTGGACGCGCACAGCTACGCCGAGTCGGACTGGACGCCGCAGCAGCGCGCCCTGGCCGAACAGTGGTTCGCCGGCTGGCATGCCCGCCGCCGGGTCGCGCCGGAGGCGCTGCGCGCGCACAACCCCGCCGTGGTGCCGCGCAACTGGCTGCTGGCCGAGGCCATCGAGGCGGCCGAGGCCGGCGACATGAGCGTGCTCGAGCGGCTGCAGGCCGCACTGGCCCGGCCCTTCGAGGACCCGGCCGACGCCCACCTGGCCGGCTTGCGGCCGGACTGGGCCCGCGACAAGGCCGGCTGCAGCCAGCTCTCCTGCAGCTCCTGATCGCGCCGAATTCGCGCGCACATTGTGCGCCGCCGGGCTTTCTGCTCTGATGCGCGCTTTGCGCCCGCTGGAGCTGGCTTGAGCGCCTTTTACATCGTCGTCGATGACCCCACGGACTGGCCGGACGAGGCCCCTGCGCCGCTGGATTTCGCCAGCTACCTGCGCGAGTTGCCGCGGGCCGGCGAGAAGAAGACGCGCATCCTGAACCTGTGCGCCGCCGGCGGCTATCTGAGCGAGGGCTATTACTGCTCGCTGCTGGCCGAGGCGCGGGGGCACCGCGTGCTGCCCTCGGTCAACACGCTCAACGACCTGCGCAGCGAGGCGCTGACGCTGCTGCGCGCCGAGGACCTGCTGGCCAAGCTGCCGGCGCCGGCCGCCGGGGAGCCGCACAGCCGCGAGTTTGTCGTGCTGCTGGGCCACAGCGCCGAGGCGCGCCTGCGGCCGTTGGGCCGGCGGCTGTTCGAGCGCTTCGCCTGCCCGATTCTGCGGGTGCGGTTGGATTACGCCGGCGCCTGGCGCCTGGGCACGCTGCGCTATGCCGCCTACGCCGAGCTGGATGCCACCGAGCGGGCCGCCTTCCACGAGGCCCTGGGCCGCTTTACCCAAAGCCTGTGGCGCCGGCCGCGCCAGCGCAAGGCGGCGCGCTGGGATTTCGCGCTGCTGGTGGACCCGGCGGAGACCCTGCCGCCCAGCGACGAGGGCGCGTTGAAGCGCATCGAGAAAGCGGCGCGCAAGGTGGGCCTGAACCCCGAGCGCCTGGGGCCGGGCGATCTGTCGCGCATTGGCGAGTTCGACGCGCTGTTCATTCGCGTGACGACCGCCATCGACCACTACACCTACCAGTTCGCGCGGCGGGCCGAGATCGAGGGCCTGGTGGTCATCGACGACCCCACCTCGATCCTGCGTTGCTGCAACAAGGTCTTTTTGCAGGACGCCTTCAGCTACAACCGGGTGCCCACGCTGCGCAGCCGCATCGTCGCCTCGGCCAGTGCCGAGGAGCGCGCCGCCATCGAGGCCGAGCTGGGCTTTCCTGTGGTGCTGAAGATTCCCGATGGCAGCTTCTCGCGCGGCGTGCGCAAGGTGGCCGACGGCGCGGCGCTGGAGGCCGAGCTTGCGCGCATGCTGGCCGACTCGGCGCTGGTGCTGGCGCAGGAGTATCTGTACACCGAGTACGACTGGCGCATCGGCGTGCTGAACGGCCGCCCGCTGTATGCCTGCCGCTATTTCATGGCCCGGAACCACTGGCAGATCTACGCCCACGGCGAGGGCCGGGTGGACTCCGGCGGCTTCGAAACGCTGCCGACCTATGAGGTGCCGCGGGCGGTGCTGGACGCGGCGCTGCGCGCGGCGCGGATGATTGGCGACGGGCTGTACGGCATCGACATCAAGCAGCAGGGGGCGCGGGCCTACGTGATCGAGGTCAACGACAACCCCAGCCTGGACCACGGGGTCGAGGACGCCTTTCTGGGCGAGGAGCTGTACATGCAGATCGCCGGCGAGTTCGCCCGCCGCCTGGAGCGCCGCGGCCGCTAGCTCAGGCCGTGCTGCCGCCCGTGGGCGCCCCTAGCAGCAACAGGGTGCGCAGGCGCTGGGCACCGAAGCGGCTCATGCGGGCGAAGTCCTCGCGGGCGATGGGCAGGTACTCATGGTCCAGCGGCACGCCCTCGTCCTCCGGCGGGTCGGGGTCGTGGATGTAGAAGCACTCGGCGTCGGCGGCGCTCAGCAGCACCCAATGCGGCGCCTTGCGCCCGTCCAGGCGCCAGGTCGAGATCAGGGCCACCGCCAGCCAGCCCTGCTGCAGCCGCGCGGCCAGGTCGGCGGTCTCCAGCTCGCCGCAATGCACCGCCAGCCCGCTGGCCTCGGCGTCGGCCAGAAACTGTGTGTGCACGGCGCGGATCACGGCCTTCTTGTCCTCGCGGCGCACGCCGTCGACGAACAGGGGCTCGCGGGTGTTCAGCCAGGCCTCGGCCACGAAACCGCGCCGCTGTGCCGCCAGCGCCAGCCCGACCGGGTGGCAGCCGCCGTGACCGGAGGTCATGAAGATCGTGGTGGCCTCGCGCCACAGCGCCAGCTCCTCGGCCTGCGTGCAGTCCCGTCCTGGGGCCAGGGCCGCCATGGCCATCAGCAGCGCCGCGGGGCCGCAGGTGAATTCGGTGCTCTGGCCGTACCAGGGCAGGGGCCGCAGCCCCGGCGCCGGGGGCAGCGGGCGGATGGGCTTTTGCATCCGCAGCGCGTCCTGGTGGTCCTCGTAGTAATCGGTCCAGCGACCGAAGGAGCGATAGCCCAGTCGGCGGTAGAGGGCGATGGCCGGCGCGTTCGACGGCGCCACCTCCAGGCGCATGTACAGCCGGCCGCGGTGCGCGCATTCGTGCTCCAGCGCCTCGACCAGGCGGGCGCCGAGCCCCAGGCCGCGGGCCCGGTCGTCGACCGCCAGCGAATACAGCCGGGCCATGCGCGTGCCCGGGCGCAGCAGCGCCAGCGCATAGCCCAGCAGCGTGCCGTCGGCGCCTGTCGCGACGTGCAGGCAGCCGTTGTCGGCGCTGATCCAGTGGCGCATGCGCCGCCGCGACAGCCGGTCGCTGGCAAAGGCCTGCGCCTCCAGCCGGCACAGGGCGCTCAGGTCCTCCGGCTGCGCCGGGCGCAGCCGCGGCGCGACGCCGGCGGCCGGCTCAGCGCAGAGAGAGGATGGGCCAGCCGCGCTCATTCGCCACCGCCTCCAGACGTGGGCAGGGGTCCACGGCGTGCGGGTGATCCGACCACTCCAGTAGGGGCACGTCGTTGATGGAATCCGAATAGAACCAGGAGCGTTCGACCTCGCGCCCTTTCAGCCACTCGCGCAGCTTGGTCACCTTGCCGTCCTGGAAGCAAGGCGTGCCGTCGATCTCGCCGGTCATGCAGCCCTCGGCGAAGGCCGGCTCGGTGCCGATCAGCGTCGGCACGCCCAGCAGCTCGGCGATGGGCCGGGTGATATAGGTGTTGGTGGCGGTGATGATCAGCAGCTCGGCGCCGTCCTGTCGGTGCTGCTCGAGCAGCGCATGGGCGCCCGGGGCGACGCGCGGCATGATGATCTCGCGCACGTAGGCGGCGCGCAGCCGCGCCAGGTCGGCGGCCGGGATGCGCCCCATGCGACCAAAGGAAAAGCGCGCGAATTCGTGGATATCCAGCGTGCCCTCCTGGTACTGCGCATAGAACTCCTGGTTGCGCCGTGCGTGCTCCTGCGCGTCGACCACGCCCTGGTCGGCCAGGTACTGGCCCCAGAGGTAATCGCTGTCGCCGGCGAGGAGGGTGTTGTCGAGGTCAAAGGCGGCAAGCTTCATCCGGGGGCTCTGCAAGGGTTTGGGGCTGCGGGCCTGGCTGTGGAAAAATGGTCCGCAGCGAAAAAATCAAGGACGCATCATGGTCGATCTGGACGGTTTTCGTCCCAACGTCGGCATCGTGGTGACGGGCGACGACGGCAAGCTGCTCTGGGCCAAGCGCGTGGGGCAGGATGCCTGGCAGTTCCCGCAGGGCGGCATCCAGCGTGGCGAAAGCGCCGAGCAAGCCTGCTACCGCGAATTGTACGAGGAGCTGGGCCTGCGCCGGGAGGATGTCGAACTGGTGGCTCGCACCCAGGGCTGGCTGCGCTACCGGTTGCCGCTGCGCTACATCCGCCGCGGCAAAACGCCCTTGTGCATCGGGCAAAAGCAAAAATGGTTCTTGTTGCGGCTGCGCTGCAGCACCGAGGCCATTGTGTTCGATGCGACCGGCCACCCGGAGTTTGACGGCTGGCGCTGGGTGGACTGGGACACGCCGCCCCGTGAGGTCGTGTTCTTCAAGCGCTCGGTGTATCGGCGCGCGCTGCGCCAGCTCGCCGAGCGCACGGGGCGGCCCCTGCCCGAGCAGTCGCCGGCCGCGGGCTAGGCGCTGACGGGACTTTGCGCACGGCGATTCACTTGGCCATTGACAATCATTCGCATTTGCATTTCACTATGCGCATGATCGTATGCATCTGCCACAACGTGAACGACAAGCGCATCGCGCAGTGCGCGCGCGAAGGGGTGCGCTCGGTCAAGGGTTTGTGCATGGCCACGCGCTGTGGCACCCGTTGTGGCAAGTGCCTGTGCACCGCCCGCGACGTGCTCAACGAGGCACTGCAACAGGCCGAGCCCACGCCGGCGGCGCGCAATGCGCTGGCGGGCAGCGTGGCAACGGCCAACCCGGCCTCGCAGGTCGCCTGAGCCCGGCCCGCGGCTGCGAATGCGAATCGCAGTGATTGCCACTAAATAAGCCAATAAAAACAACCGCTTAGATTGTCGGCGCCACGAGGCTGCGCTACAATGGGGCATTGCAATTCGGAGCACCCCCATGAAAGGCGATCCCAAGGTCCTGGAATACCTCAACGCCGGGCTCAAGAACGAGCTGACGGCCATCAATCAGTACTTCCTGCATGCGCGCATGTTCGAAAACTGGGGTTTCAAGGCCCTGGGCAAGGTGGAGTACGAAGAATCCATCGACGAGATGAAGCATGCGGATGTGCTGACCCAGCGCATCCTGCTGCTCGACGGCCTGCCCAATCTGCAGGACATCGGCCGCTTGCGGATTGGCGAGAACGTGCGCGAATGCCTGGAGGCCGACCTGCAGGCCGAGCACGAGGGCCACGCGCTGTACAAGGAGGCCATCGGCTACTGCGAATCGGTGGGCGACTACGTGACCCGCGAGATTTTCGTGCGTATCCAGGAGGGTGAGGAGCATCACATCGACTGGATCGAGACGCAGCTCAGCCTGATGGACAGCCTGGGCGAGCAGAACTACCTGCAGTCGGCCATGGGCGCCATCGAAGAGCCCGATCACGGCTAAGCCGGCGCGCCGCCGCGGGTGCCCGGCACCCGCAGCGGCGTTGGCGCCCGTGCGGCGCCAGTGCGGCGCCCGCCGCAAGCCGAGGCCGCGGCCTAGTAGGGCTTGAGTACCGCCAGCAACACGATGGCGATCAGCAGCAGCGCGGGGCCCTCGTTAAACACGCGATACCAGCGGCTGCTGTGGCGGTTGCGGGCGCTGCGAAAGTCGCCGACCAGGCGCGCGCACCACAGGTGGTAGCCCACCAGCAGCGCAACCAGCGCCAGCTTGGCCTGGAACCAGCCCACCTGGATCAGCGCCGCGCGCCAGCCCAGGAGCAGCCACAGGCCGAAACCCAGCGTCAGCACACCGCCGATGTGGGTAATGGCCAGCAGGCGCCGCTCCATAACCAAAAATCGGGCATGGCCTTGCTGGTCGGTGGCCGCCATCTCGGCGTGGTAGACGAACAGCCGGGGCAGGTAGAACAGCCCGGCGAACCAGGTCACCATGAAGATGAGGTGAAAGGCTTTGACCCAGAGCATTGGCGGGTGGGCGGCAAGTGCGCGCGCAGCATAGCGCGCCGGCGCAACCCCGGCCGCGCGCTCAGGTGCGGTAGGCCCCGTCCACGGCCTCGCGCGTGAGTACGCCGTAGACGGTGATCTGGCTCTTGTGGGTGGGCCGCTCGACCACCAGCGCCTCGACTTCCTGCTCGCGCAGCGTGTCCCAGGCCTCCTGCAGCGAGGCCCGCAGGTGCACGCTGGCCAGGCGCCGGCGTTCGCCGGGGATCTTGACCAGATCGACCGTGGGCTCCTCGCGCGCTTCGTCCTCCGTGCCCTCGCGCTCGGTCTCGCCGGGCTGCTCCAGGGCGTTGCAGGCGCGCAGCAGGTCGGCCGCGGCCAGCGCGAAGCGTGGCGCGCCCTCGGGGGCAACGATAATCCAGTCGGGGTGTTCGGCCAGCAGGGCGCGCGCCTGCGCCAGCCCCAGGCGCGGCTCGGCGCGAACGAAGCGCCGGCTCATGGCGGCCATCACGCTGATGCGGCGCAGCGACTGGCTCACCGGGTCGTTGCGGTAGTCCAGGCCGCGGTTGCGCAGCACCAGCGCGAACACCGAGGCGGTGCTGCGCCCCGAGCGCGCGGCCAGTACGGCGGTGACCACCACCAGCATCGCCGGCATCAGGATCTGCGTGCGCGAGGACAGCTCGACCACCATCACCAGCGCCGTCAGCGGCGCCTGCAGCACCGCGGCCACCATGGCGCCCAGCCCCAGCAGCGCGTAGACACCGGGGTCGGACACCGGCCCCCCGCTGAGTTCGGCGCCCACCACGCCCAGCACCAGGCCCAGGCAGGCGCCACTGAGCATGCAGGGCATGATGACCCCACCGGGCAGCCCCGCCGCGATGGCCAGCGCCGAGCACAGCAGCATCAGGCCGGCCAGGCTGGCGGCAGTCGACAGGCTCAGCTCCGCGGCCAGCGCGGCATTGATGACGCCAAAGCCGTTGTCGACCAGCTCGGTCACCGACACGGCGCCCAGCGCGGTGAGCAGCCCCACGGCCGTCATCGACAGCCACACCGGCCAGCTGCGCATCCGGGCGGTGGCCTCGGCGGCCACGTCCAGGTACCAGCGGGCCACGAGCCCGAGCAGGATGCCCATCAGCACCAGGTAGGGCAGCTCGCCCAGCGAGGCGAGCGTGCTGGCGTTGGCGATCAGCGCCGGGTGCGATTGCAGCCACAGGTGGGCCACGGCATTTGCGCTGACGGCGGCGATGATGCCCGGCGCCAGGCCAACCACCGTGTACTCGGCGACGATGACCTCCATGATGAAGATCACGCCGGCCAGCGGGGTATTGAAGGAGGCCGAGATGCCGGCCGCGGCCCCGCAGCCCACCAGCGTGCGCAGGCTGGCGGTGGGCACGCCCAGGCGGGTGCCCATCCAGCTGCCGGCATAGGCGCCCATATGGGCGGCCGCGCCCTCGCGGCCCACGGCCTGGTGCGTGGCGGTGGCCAGCGCGGTGCCGAGCATCTGCAGCCAGGCGTTACGGCTGGGAAAGGCGCCCTGGTGGTAGGTCAGGCGTTCGATGATGTGCACGAAGCCGCCATGGCGGTGGCGCGGCTTGACCGCCTGGTAGCACAGCCCCAGCAGCAGCCCGCCGCCGGCGGTGGTCAGAAAGATGCGCCAGCCATCGCCCCACTCGCCCTCGACCCGGCCCTGGGCGGCGGCCAGCAGCAGCCGCGCGGCGTCGATCAGCCAGTGCAGCCCGCTGATGGCCAGACCCGCGAGCGCGCCCACAACCGCGCCGAGCAGCGCCAGCTGTGTCAGCGTTAGCGGCTGTTCCTGGGGCAGCAGGCGTTCGCGCAGCGCAGGGAGTATCGAGGCCCAGTTCATCGTCGGCGTGCTAAGTTGCGCGCCCATTGTCCCCTTTTGCTCGCGGGAGTGCGCGCGATGATTACCGCCGCCATCGTCGGGGCCTCGGGCTACGCCGGGGCCGAGCTGATCCGTTTGTTGCTGGCGCACCCGCAGGTGCGGCTGGGGGCGCTGACCTCGCGCGCCGAGGCCGGTGCCGATGTGGCCAGCGTGTACCCCAATTTCAGCGGCCAGGGCCTGCGCTTTGTCGACCCGGATGCCGTGGACTGGGCGGCGCATGACGTGGTGTTTTTCGCCACGCCCCACGCCACCGCCATGTACAAGGTGCCCGAGGTGCTCGACGCGGGCTGCCGCGTGGTCGACCTGTCGGCGGACTTCCGCCTGCGCGACGCGCAGACCTTTGCCGACTGGTACGGCGTGGAGCACGCGGCGCCGCAGCTGCTGGCCGAGGCCGTCTACGGCCTGCCCGAGCTGAGCGATGCCGATTTTGCTGGCGCGCGGCTGATCGCCTGCGCCGGCTGCTACCCCACCGCCGTCGAGCTGGCGGTGGCCCCCGCCTTGGCGGCGGGGCTGGTGGATCCGCAGGACATCATCGCCGACTGCAAGACCGGCCTCAGCGGCGCCGGCCGCGGTAGCAAGGTCCACCTGACGCTCAGCGAAGCCGGCGACAGCTTTTCGGCCTACGGCAGCGCCGGCCACCGACACCAGCCGGAAATCGCGCAGGAGCTGAGCCGCATCGCCGGCGCGCCGGCCGCCGTCTACTTCCAGCCGCATCTGGTGCCGATGATCCGTGGCATCCACGCGACCGTGTACCTGCGGCCGCGCCAATCCGGGGTCGATTGGCAGCAGCTGTACGCCGATTACTACGCGGGTGCGCCCTTCGTGCGCGTGCGCGAGCCCGGTGCGCACCCGGCCACCCGCGATGTGCGTGCCAGCAACAGCACGCACCTGGCGCTGCGCGAGCGCGACGGGCGGCTGGTGGTGCTGAGCGTCATCGACAATCTGGTCAAAGGCGCCTCGGGGCAGGCGGTGCAATGCCTGAACCGCATGTACGGCTGGCCCGAGGACACCGGCGTGCCGGCCATCGGCCCGCTGCCTTGAGGCGCGTCGGCAGCGCCATTACGGCCGCGGTCCTGGCGGCCCTGACCGGCGTGCTGGGCTTCCTGCTCGGCGAGCACATGGGCGCGCTGCAGGCGCAGCGGGCGCAGCCGCTGCCGGCCGCGGTGATCGCGCCGGTGACCGGGTCCGGCGAGGCTGCGGAGGTGGAGGCCGTGGCCGTGGCGCCCGGCCTGGCCCCGGCGGGCTGTGCGCCCGCGCTGGCCCAATGTCGCGAGGCCCGCATCTCGCTGCGCGACAGCGTGGCCGAGCTGACCTCGGAGCAGGCCGAGCTGCGCGCCGAGCTGGAGTTCTACCGCGGGCTGATGCGCGCCGATGGCGACAGCGAAGGGCTGCGTCTGCACCGGGTGGAATGGAGCGCGCTGGACAGCGAGCGCGTGTTGCTGCGGGCCGTGCTGGTGCGCGCCGGCCCGCAGAACCGCGTGGTGGAGGGCACGCTGGCCATGCGCCTGCGCGGCCGCCGCGGTGACAAGGTGGTGGAGACCCCCATCAGCGAGCTGCTGGCCGGCCCGCCGCCGGCCGAGCGCTTCCGCTTGCGCCACTTCCAGGAATGGGAGGCGGAGTTGCGGCTGCCACGGGGGTTCACGCCCGAGCGGCTGATCGCGACCATTGATCCGCGCGGGGCCGCCCCCATAGTAAAATCAATGCCCTGGGCAGATTTGGAGGCCGAGCGATGACAACGGCAACGACGGACGCGGCAACAGATGCGGCGATGGACGCAGCGGTGGTATTCACCGAGCAGGCCGCGCGCAAGGTCAGCGAGCTGATGGAAAACGAGGAGCGCGATGACCTGAAGCTGCGGGTCTTCGTGACCGGTGGTGGCTGCTCGGGTTTTCAGTACGGCTTCAGCTTTGAAGACGAGCAGGCCGAAGACGACACCGCGGTGGACACCCTGGGTGTGCGCCTGCTGATCGACCCCATGAGCGTCGTATACCTCGAAGGGGCCGAAATCGACTACCGCGACGACGTCAACGGCGCACAGTTCGTGATCCGCAACCCCAACGCCAGCACCACCTGCGGCTGCGGCTCCTCCTTCTCGATCTGAAGCCCGGCCGCCGGCGGCAGCGGGCACCCGCTCAGGCGGGCGCCGGATAGCGGGCGCCCAGGCACACGGCCCGACGGGCGCCGGTCACGGCCGGCAGGTTGGCCGGCAACCCGGCGCAGTGGCGCATGGCCATCCAGGCAAAACTGCCGGCTTCAATGGCCTCCGCCGGCCAGCCCTGCGCCCCGCTGTCCAGCAGGCGCGCCGGCGCCAGCGCCGCGGCCAGCTCTTCGCGCAACAGCGAATTGCGGCTGCCGCCGCCCACCAGCACCACGCATTGCGGCCCGTGCGCGGCCAGCGCGTCGGCCACGCTGCGGACGGTCAGCGCCAGCAGCGTGCGCAGCACATCCAGCGGGCCCTCGTCGCCGCGCAGATGCGGCGCCAGCCAGTCGAGGTGAAAGTATTCCCGGCCCGTGGACCGCGGCCCGCTGCGGGCGAAGTAGGGCTCGGCGAGGCAGGCCGCCAGCAGCTCGGGTAACAGCCGGCCCTGGCGGGCCCGGGCGCCGTCGGCGTCGAAAGCCACCTGCCAGTGGTGTTGGCACCAGGCATCCATCAGGCCATTGGCCGGGCCGGTATCAAAGCCGGCGCGGGTGTCGCCCCGCTCGATCAGCGTGGCGTTGGCGATGCCGCCCAGGTTCAGCACGGCCACCCGCTCGGCCAGCTGCCCAAAGAGGGGCGCGTGCAGCACGCAGGCCAGGGGCGCGCCCTGGCCCCCGGCGGCCATGTCGGCGCGGCGGAAGTCGGCAATGACATCGAGCCCGCACGCGGCGGCGAGGTGCGCGCCGCTGCCGATCTGCAGGGTATTGCCGTCGTCGGGGGCGTGGTACAGCGTCTGGCCGTGAAAACCAACGGCGCGGGCCTGGGCCGCCTCGGGGCACTGCTCCCGCAATCGCTGCACGGCCCGCGCGTGTTCCTCGGCCACGGCCTTGTCCAGTCGCAGCCACTCGGCCCAGTCGCAGCCCTGCTGCATGCGTGGCAGGGCCTGCAGGCGCTGCTGCAGCCCGGCGGGCCAGGGGTGCTGGACATGGGCCAGCAGCTCCGGCCGGGCGTCGGCCGCGGTCGCGCGGATGGCCACGGCGTCGATGGCGTCGACGCTGGTGCCGGACATCAGGCCCAGCCAGACCTCGCTCATGCTGGTGGCCGGCCCGGGCGGGGCCTAGGGCGTGGCCTGGGCCAGCGTGTCCTCGGCCGCCAGCATCGCCAGGCGCGCAATCAGCGGCTCGGCATGGGCGGCGAAGCGCGGCATCTCGGTCTTCGGCAGCGGGTCCGCCGCGGGCAGCGCGACGCCGAGCGGGTCGACATGCACGCCGTTGACGTGGAATTCGTAGTGCAGGTGCGGGCCGGTCGCCAGGCCGGAGGCACCGACATAGCCGATGGTTTCGCCCTGGCGGACGCGGCTGCCCTGCCGCAGGCCGCGGGCAAAGCGCGACATGTGGGCGTACAGCGTGCGGTACTTGCCGTTGTGCTCCAGCACGATCGTGCGGCCGTAGCCGCCCTTGGTGCCGGCAAAGGCCACACGCGCGTCGCCGGTGGCCCGGATCGGGGTGCCGTGGCCGGCGGCGTAATCCACCCCACGGTGGGCGCGGATCTTGTTCAGCACCGGGTGCTTGCGGGCCTTGGAGAAGCGCGAGCTGATGCGCGTGAACTCGACCGGCGTGCGCAGGAAGGCCTTGCGCATCGGCCGGCCGTCGGCGTTGAAGTAGCCGGCGCGGCCTTCGGCGGGGGTGAAGTGGACGGCCTGCAGCGCACGGTCGCGTTGCTGGTACTGCACGGCGATGACCCGCGGGTTGCCCAGGGGCGCTTCGCCGTCGATTTCGTAGGCCTGCTCGTAGACGACCTGCAGGCGGTCGCCGCGGCGGACGTCGCGCTCGAAGTCGATGTCCCAGGCGAAGATGTCGGCCAGCTGCATGACCATGCGGTCACTCAGCCCCATCTGCCGCGCCGACAGATACAGGCTGTCGGTAATCGTGCCGCTGAGCTGGTGGGTCTGGGTGCGGTAGGGGCGCTCGACGCGGGCCTGCAGGAAGCTCTCGTTGGGGCCGCGCGTGATGTGCAGCGACTCCAGCGGGCTCAGGGCGTAGGCCAGGGAGACCAGGCGGGCGTCGTCATCGACCACGAGGTCGAAGGACTCGCCCGGGCGCAGCGTGCGCAGCCGGCGGGCATCGCCATCGATCTTGGCCAGCGCGAGCCAGTCCTCGGCGCGCACGCCGGCGGCGCTCAACAGCCCCGACAGGCTGTCGCCGGGCTTGACGCTGATGCGCTGGGCTTCGACGGCGGGCTCGGGCTCGACTTCCGGCGCGGCGGCCGCGGCCGGGTCCAGCGGCTTGAGATTGATGATCGGGGCCGGCACGTCGCCGACCGCGGCGACTTCGATGCCCTCCTCGGGCAGGTCGAAGGTCTGTGCCGCGGCGGGGTCGGTGGCTTCGTCGAGCGACAGCGCGTCGTTCTCGATCTGGCTGGCGTGCGCCGGCGCCACCGGGCTCATCTGCCGTAGGCGTTCGCTGCGTTCGTTGGTGTCCGGGCTGTCCCCACGGTCAATCTGAAAACCCAGGATCGCGACGGCCACGGCGGCGGGCAGCAGGGCTGCAATGCGCCGGGGCGGTGGGGGCGTGACCGGGTGGCCTAGAATAACGCGCTGGTGATTCGTCAAAACGACTCTCCTCCCCGTATGGCGACATGCTAAGGCAGCGCCAGATGGAAAGCAACAAGAAACAAGTGGATAGAGCGATCAGCTCAGAAGGACTCTAAGCAAGATGGTGCAAGTTTCAGTGAAGTGGGCGGCGACGCGATGAGCGATCAGCACGAGCAACTGGCCGAGCTGGTCCGCGGCGCGGCCCAAGTGGTTCCCGAGGGGGGTCTGACCGACAAGCTGGCCAAAAATTCCCGACCACTCATTATAAAGGCCGGATTCGATCCTACCGCGCCGGACCTGCACCTGGGGCACACCGTGCTGCTGAACAAGATGCGGCACTTCCAGCAGGCGGGCCACCAGGTCGTGTTCCTGATCGGCGACTTCACCGGCCGCATCGGGGACCCCACGGGCAAAAACGTCACCCGCAAGCCGCTGACCGAAGAGGACGTGGCGCGCAACGCGCATACCTATAAAGAGCAGGTCTTCAAGATCCTCGACCCCGAGCGCACGCGGGTGGTGCTGAACTCACAGTGGCTGGGTGCGATGGGGGCGGCCGACCTGGTGCAGCTCGCGGCGCGGCACACCGTGGCGCGCATGCTGGAGCGGGAGGACTTCAGCAATCGCTACAAGAACGGGCAGCCCATCGCCATCCACGAGTTTCTGTACCCGCTGCTGCAGGGCTACGACTCTGTGGCCCTGCAGGCGGATGTGGAACTGGGCGGCACCGACCAGCTCTTCAACCTGCTGGTGGGTCGGCAGCTGCAGGCCGACTATGGCCAGGACCCGCAGGTCGTGATGACCATGCCGATCCTCGAGGGCCTGGACGGCGTGCAGAAGATGAGCAAGTCGCTCAATAACTATGTCGGGGTGCAGGACGCGCCGGACGACATGTTCGGCAAGCTGATGTCGATCTCCGACACCTTGATGTGGCGTTACTACGAGCTGCTCAGCGCACAGAGCCTGGAGGCGATCCAGCGCTTGCGCGACTCGGTGGCCGGCGGCGGCTTGCACCCGATGGAGGCCAAGTTCGGGCTGGCGAGTGAAATCGTGGACCGCTATCACGCGCCCGGCGCCGGGCCGCGGGCCCGCGAAGCCTTCGAGGCGCGCTTCCGGCAGCAGGAGATCCCCGACGACGTGGAGCTGCTCCGGGTGCAGGCGCATGACGCCAGCGGCCTGGGTCTGCCGCAGCTGTTGCGCGAGGCGGGCCTGGCCGCCAGCGGCGGGGAGGCGATGCGCCTGATCAAACAAGGCGCCGTGCGGCTGGATCAGCAGCGTGTCGAAGACCCGAAACGCCCGATTCCCGTGGGTGGTCCGGTGCTGGTCCAGGTGGGCAAGCGCAGAATTGCGCGCGTCGAGGTCGTGGCCGCGGGCGCCGTCGAGCCTAAGTGACTGATTTCCTGTGCCAGGCAAAAAAATTCACCCAAGGTGTTGCACGTCACGAAA
>CAKZQS010000008.1 GCA_937141935.1 uncultured Ectothiorhodospiraceae bacterium | reverse complement strand
GAAGGCGACGCCCCGCTGCCGGGCACCATCGCCGGCACCGCAGAGGCCGTGACGAAGGCGGGCGGCCAGGGCATCGCAGTGGCCTGTGATCACGCCCGGGACGCCGACGTGAAGGCACTGTTCGAGCGCATCGCCCGCGAGCAGGGGCGGGTGGACATTCTGGTCAACAACGCCACGTTTCTGCACGACGATCTGATCATCAAGGGCGGCTTCTGGGAGAAGTCGGTGGATCTGGTCGATATTCTCGATGTCGGCCTGCGTTCAGCCTATGTGGCCAGTTGGTATGCAGCGCCCCTGATGGTGAAGCAGAAGAACGGGCTGATCGCCTTTACCTCCAGCTTCGGCGCCAGCTGCTACATGCACGGCCCGGCCTATGGCGCGCAGAAGGTCGGCGTCGACAAGTTCGCCAAGGACATGGGCGTGGACCTGAAGGCCCACAACGTGGCGACCGCATCGATCTGGATGGGCATGCTGCGCACCGAGCGCACCAAGCGGGTGATGGATAGCGAACCCGAGAAGTACGCCGGCTTCTGGGAGATTGCGGAGACGCCGCAGTTCACCGGGCACATTCTGTCGGCGCTGTACCGGGATCCGCAGCGAATGGAGAAATCCGGCCAGGTCCACATTGGCGCCGAATTGGCCGAGACCTACGGCCTCACCGATGAGGGGCGGCAGCCGCCGTCACATCGGCCGATGCTGGGAGCGCCGACGCCGCCACATCCGGCGGTCGTGGAATAGCGACATCCCGCAAACAAAATGGGCGCCTGTTGGCGCCCATTTTTTTGCGCCCGCGGAGGCTACCAGCGGATAACGCCGCTGATGCCGAACGTCCGAGGTTCGACGAAGTTGGCAATGGTGAGGTTGCTGAAGCCAGGGCCGAAGTCGATGAAATTGGTGGCTTCATCCTCGTCCAGCGCATTGCGGGCCCACAGTGCGAGTTCACCCACGCCGAGGCTGCCCAACGGCGCATCGACAATTGCCAGCCGCAGGTTGAGCAGACCATGACCTTTCACCTGGCTGTTGTCGGCCACCTGGGCGCCAGGATTGCTGCCGTCCAGCTGGTAGGTGTAGGTATAGAAATCATCGGTGTAGGCGTAGTCGACGATGGCCCGCAGCGTGCCCCAGCTGCGGCGCAGCAGCTCGCTGTCGAGGGCGACGTTGTAGCTGACGTCCGGCGCGTGGACGAAGGCGCGGTTGTCGGCGACATCCACCCCGCCGTCAATGTACTCGTCGTACTCGGGGTCAAGCAGCGCCATGTTGGCGCGCAGGGTCGTGCCGGGGAACAGCACGAAGGCGGTTTCCAGCTCCAGGCCTTGGATGGTGGCCTTGCCGGCATTGCGGATCACCGTGGCGGCAGCACCACTGCCGAGGAAGATGGAGGTCTGCAGATCGTCGATCTTGTTGTGGAACACGGCGGCGTTGATCTGCGCGCGGCCATCGGCGAGTTGGGTCTTGATGCCCAGTTCAAACGTCTGCGACTGCTCGGGCTTGAACGGCGTCTGCGTCTCGGCAATGTTGAGGGCGATCAGCGCCGGGATGTCCTCCATCGGGTCGCCACTCGGCGGCTGGCTGAACTCGCCGTTGAAGCCGCCGCTCTTGAAGCCTTCGGCGTAGCGGGCATACACGTTCACATCATCGCTGAAGCGCCAGGTGGCGGAGAACATTGGCGTGGTGGCGGAGAAGGTGTCCTCGGCCGAGGTGCCTTCGGGGATGATGTAGAAGAACGGGTCCATCGGGTTCGGCCGCACGCCGAAGGCCCGCTCCAGCTGCTTTTCCTCGTGGGTGTAGCGCAGGCCCGCGGTGAGCGTCAGCGGGTCCAGCGGACGGACATCCACCTGGCCATACACCGACCAGGCGTCGGTCATGGTGGCGTAGCGCGAGTCGAAGTAGACATCGTTCATCGGGTCCAGCGCGAAGAAGCTTTGCGGGTTGTCGGTGGCGCCGTCATCGCCGAAGTAATAGAGGCCGGCAACGAAGTTCCAGGTATCGAAGCTGCCGAGGAACTGCAGGTCCTGCGACAGTTGGTCGTAGTCGGTAAAGCGCTGGGTAACCACCACATCCAGCGGCGAGCCGTCGAGGTCGAGCGAGTCATTCCACTCCAACTTGCGGTAACCCGTGATCGACTTCAGTTGATAGCCGTTGTTGAAGTCCTGCGTCAGCGTCAGTGAATGGCCAAGGATGCGAGCCTGCTCGAAGGACGGCGCGTTGACGCTGGCCTGCTCCTGCCGCTCGGTCGAGGCGAAAGGCTGCAGGAAAGGAATATCGATGCGGTAGAGCTGGGTGAAGTTGTTGGACTGGTCGACGTTGGACTGGTCGAAACGGTACTCGGCGAGAAGGCTATCACTGAGGTCATAGTCGACGGCCAACCGCAGGCCGTCGTTCTGGCGATTGTTGAGGTCCTGCCGCGAACTGAGACGGTCGGTGTCTACCCAGCCGTCGCGGCGCTCACTGCGGGCGGCCAGCGAGATGCGGGCGTTGCCGATCTGCGGCAGGTCCACCGACACCCGCTGCACCACGGCGTTGTAGTTGCCGACCTCAAGGCTGGCACTGCCGCTGAAGCTGCCGGACGGGGCGCGGGTCACCAGGTTGATGGCGCCGGCCAGGGTGTTGCGCCCATACAGCGTGCCCTGGGGGCCGCGCAGCACTTCGATGCGCTCCAGGTCAACGACGTTGAAGATGGAGCCCTGCGACTTGCCGATGTAGACGCCATCCACATACACGCCCACCGCCGGGTCCCAGTAAATGGCCGGGTTGATCTGCGTCACGCCGCGGATCGAGATTTGAGAGATGGTGGTGTTCGACGGTGTCTGGCTGATCTGCAGGCCGGGGGCGATGGCGTTGAGGTCGCTGAGATTTTCCAGCCCGCGGGACTCGATCTGGTCGCTCGAAAACGCCGACAGTGCCATCGGCACATCCTGCAGCCGCTCTTCGCGGCGCTGGGCGGTCACCACGATCTCTTCGATCTGTCCCGCTGGCGCGGCGCGGGCATCGGTCGCGTCCGGACTGGCGGGGTCCTGGGCAAAGGCATTGGTGCTGCAGGCAGCGGCGATGAGGCCGCCCCACAGGGGAAGTCGGTTGTGCATGTGTCTCCTCGCGACGGTGGATGTTC
>CAKZQS010000007.1 GCA_937141935.1 uncultured Ectothiorhodospiraceae bacterium | reverse complement strand
GGCGCGGCCGCGGGGGTGGCGGGCGCGGCCCGCGGGGGCGCCAGCGGCGGGGCGGAGGCCAGCGCA
The DNA here is from genome assembly GCA_937141935.1 of uncultured Ectothiorhodospiraceae bacterium. Taxonomy (GTDB): domain Bacteria; phylum Pseudomonadota; class Gammaproteobacteria; order Nevskiales; family Oceanococcaceae; genus MS8. The sequence goes on along the minus strand of CAKZQS010000007.1, from coordinate 65,844 downwards.
AAGGCCGGCAGCAAACAGGCCGGGCAATGCTGCGGCTCGGCCGCGGCGTCGTCGTTTGCGGCGTCTTCGGCCGCGGCGGCGGCCAGCTGCTCGGCCACCCGGGCCCGCAGCGCCGGCGCGGCCTGGCCGCAAAAGGCGGCCAGCAGCGGGTGGTCGCCGTTAGCGGCCGCCGGCGAGGCCGGGGCCAGCAGCGGCCACAGGGCAATCGCCAGGCTCAGGAGCCCAGCGATCACCCGGTGGGGGGCGCTAGGCCGCGACGCCTGCCGCATCGAGGGCCGGCGCGGCGTCCGCGCGGTGGCCAAAGTGGGTCAGGCCGTCGGCCAGCGCGCGCAGGCAGCGGCCGATGGCGACCTCGTTGCTGCCATGGCCCATCAGGCCGATGCGCCAGCAGCGGCCGGCGAACTGGCCCAGGCCGGCGCCGATTTCCAGGCCGTGGGTCTCCAGCAGGTACTTGCGGAAGGCGGCGTCGTCGATGCCTTCGGGGATTTCCAGCAGCGTCAGCGGCGGCAGGCGCTCGGCCTCGGGCACGGCCAGGCGGATGCCCAGCGCCTCCAGGCCGGCCCACAGGCGGCGCGCGTTGGCGGCGTGCCGCTCCCAGCTGGCCTCCAGGCCCTCCTCCAGCAGCAGGCGCAAGGCCTCGTGCAGCCCGTAGACGGCATTCACCGGCGCGGTGTGGTGGTAGGCGCGCTTGCCCTCACCCGCCCAGTAGCCGCCCAGCAGGTTGAAGTCCATGAACCAGCTCTGCGGCGCGCGCTCGCGGGCGGCCAGCGCCTCCAGCGCCCGCGGGCCGATGCTGATCGGGGCCAGCCCAGGCGGAGCCGACAGGCACTTCTGCGTGCCGGCGTAGACCATGTCCAGACCCCACTCGTCGATGCGGATCGGCACGCCGGCGATGGCGGTCACGCAATCGACCAGGCTCAGCGCGCCGACCTCGCGGCAGATCGCGGCCAGCGCCTGCGAATCGGACAGCACGCCGGTCGAGGTCTCGGCCTGCACCCAGCAGACCAGCTTGGCGGGCTGCTCGGCCAGCGCGGCGCGCACGGCCTCGGGCTCGACGGCGCGGCCCCAGTCGAAGGCCAGCTCGCGCACCTGGGCGCGGCAGCGGCGGGCCATCTCGGCCAGGCGGGTGCCAAAGACGCCGTTGACGCAAACCAGCACCGAATCGCCCTCTTCCAGCACATTGGCCAGGCAGGCTTCCATGGCCGCCGTGGCCGGCGCCGAGATCGGCACGGTGTAGGGGTTTTGCGTGCCCAGCACCTGGCGCAGCTGCTGCTGCACCTCGTCCATCAACGCGATGAATACCGGGTCCAGGTGGCCGATGGTGGGCTGGGCGGAGGCGGCGAGCACGCTCGGCGCCACGGGGGCCGGGCCGGGGCCCATCAGGTGGCGCTCGGGGGCGCGAAATGGCTGCATCACGGTCGGGGGGCTAGCGGGCGGGCCGCGTATTGTAAAGATTGGCCCCGGCCCGCGCCGGGGTCGAAGGCGGACCCGGCGCCGGTATTGGCGAGCACGCTCAGTCGGTCCGCCAGCGGAACAGCCAGGCGGCGAGCCCGATACACAGCACCGTCAGCCCGGCCAGCGCGCCCAGTTCCAGCGCCACGTCCGCCAGCCCAGCGCCGTCGAACATGATCGCGCGGGCGCCGCTGAGCAGGTGCGTCAGCGGCAGCGCCAGCGCCAGATGCTGGATCCACTGCGGCGCGCCCTCCAGGCTGAACCACACGCCCGAGAGCAGCATCATCGGCCAGGCCAAGAAGTTCAGCAGCCCGCCGGCCACCTCCTCGCTGGCCACGCGCGCGGCGACCAGCAAGCCGATCGACACCATGGCCGCGCAGCCGAGCACCGTCAGCAACAGCAGGTCGGCATAGCTGCCGCGCACGGGAAATTCGAAGACGAAGTCGGTGCCGATAAACACCGCCACCGTGATCAGCAGGATCAGCAGCAGCCGCGACAGCACCTGGGCCAGCACGAAATCCAGCGGCCGCACCGGCGTGGCCGACAGCCGCTTCAGGTAGCCGTTCTTGCGGTAGCGCACGATCACGTAGCCCACGCCGAACAGGCAGGAGAACATGATGTTCATGCCCAGAATGCCCGGCAGCAGCCAGTCGATGTAGCGCAGCCCGGCGCCCTCCTCGATGCGGCCCTGCCAGCTGGGCACCGCCTGCAGCATGCGGTGGATCACCGCGCCCTTGGGCGAGGCGGGGTTGTAAAAGTATTCGCGGCTGTCGGCCAGCAGCAGCGCATCGATCTGGTGGCGCGCCACCTGGCGACGCAAGCGCTCGGCGTCATCGACGGCCACATAATCGGTGAACTCGAGCAGGGTCTGCGCCTGCACCGTGGGCACATCGCCGACCACGGCCACCTTGAACAACGGCCGCACCCCATTGCCGAACACGGCCGCCAGCCCGGCCACCAGCAACAGCGGCAGCAGCACGTTCCAGCCCAGCGTCGAGCGGTCGCGCAGGAACTCGAGGTTGCGCGCATGCAGCAGCGCATAGACCCGCCCCATCATGCGCGCAGCTCCTCGCCGGTCAGCTCCAGGAACAGATCCTCCAGCGTGCGGTGGCGCAGCACCACGCCGTTCAGCGGCGTGCCGGCAAAGGCCAGCGCCTTCAGCGCCGAATCCACGTCGGGCGTGATGATCTCGACGCCGGTCGCCGTCTCGATGAAATCCAGCGGCAGGTCGTCGGGCAGCGCGCTGGCCGGCACCGGCAGCGCGATGACGGTTTCGTCGAAGTGGCTGGCCAGCAGGGCGTCCGGCGAGCCCTGGGCGATGATGCGGCCGTGGTCGATGATGGCGATCTCGTCACAGAGGCGGTAGGCCTCCTCCATGTAATGCGTGGACAGCAGGATCGTCTTGCCACGGGCCTTGATGGCCTCCAGCACCGCCCAGACATTGCGCCGGGCCTGCGGGTCGAGGCCCGTGGTCGGCTCGTCCAGGAACACCAGCTGCGGGTCGTTGACCAGCGCCAGGGCCAGCAGCAGGCGTTGGCGCTGGCCGCCCGACAGCTTGCGCGAATCGCGGTTGAGCAGCGGCTCCAGCGCGCACAGCGCCACCAGCTCGTCCTCGGGCAGCGGGTCGGCGTACAGGCTGCGAAACAGACGCAGCTGGTCGCGCACGGTCAGAAAGTCCTGCAGCGCCGTGGCCTGGAAGGCGATGCCAACCTCCTGCAGGAAGCGCCCGTCGCGCGGCTGGCCGCGGTAGCAGACCTCGCCGCTGCTGGCCGGCAACACGCCTTCGAGCATTTCGATGGTCGTGGTCTTGCCGGCGCCGTTGGGGCCCAGCAGGCCGAAACAGCAGCCGGCGGGCACGGCGAAGCTGATGCCGCGCACGGCCTCCAGTTCGCCGTAGTTCTTGCGCAGCTCGCGGGCCTCGAGCACCGGGCCGGTGGCCGGGGTTTGCGCTACCATCGCGCCCCCATCGAACGCGGTTTTGCTTTCTTGACGAGTTTGCGCAGTCATTTGCTTGCCTGGTCCTTGCGCCACGTGCTGCGGCCCGGCCTGGACGTCACGCGCCCCGTCGAAGCCGCGCGCCGCCATCTGGAAAGGTTCACCCGCCTGTCGCGGATGGCGAAGGATATAACGGTCTACGAGGATCGGCTGGCCGGCCGGCCGGCCCTGCGCTTCGCGCCGGCCCAGCCAGACCCCCGCCGGGTGCTGCTGTACCTGCACGGCGGCGCCTATGTGTTTGGCTCGCCGCGCACCCACCGCGCGCTGTGCAGCCACCTGGCCCGCGCCTGCCGCGCCACCGTGTATGCGCTGGACTACCGCAAGGCGCCCGAGCACCCGGCGCCGGCGGCCGGCGAAGACGCCCTGCGGGCGCTGCGCGCCGTGGCCGAGCGCCACCCGGACAGCGCGCTGGTGCTGGCCGGCGATTCGGCCGGTGCCGGCCTGGTACTGGCCACGCTGTTCGCGCTGCGCGACGCGGGCCAGCCCCTGCCCGCCTGCGCCTACCTGATCTGCCCCTGGGGCGATTTGCGGCTGGAGAACGACTCGCTGCGCCGCAACCGGGCCAACGAGCCGCTGCTGACCCGCGACAACCTGGCGCTGTGCGCCGAGTACTACGCCGCCGGCACCGACCTCGGCGCGCCCTCGCTGTCGCCGGCGCTGGGCGATTACCGCGGCCTGCCGCCGCTGTATATCCAGGCCGCCGGCAACGACATCCTGCTGGACGATGCGCGGCAGATCGCGCAGGCTGCGCGGGAGGCCGGCACCCCGGTCAAGGTCGAGGTCTTCGCCGACATGTTCCACGATTTTCAGACGCTGCCCGACTGGCTGCCCGAGGCCCGTCGTGCGCTGATGCTGGCGGGCGCCTGGATCAAGGCGACGGCCGGCCAGGCATGACCCCGGCGTGAACCCGGCATGAACGAAGAGACGGCCGGCCGCACCGCCCCGCTGCAGTACACTGGGCGCGCAGCGGGAGAGGGAGCCGCGATGCCGCGTCAGTCAGCACATTCGACCCGGGCCGCGCTTGAGGCGCGCCTTGCCGATGGCGGCGTGCCCGACAAGCTGGGCAAGTACCAGATTGGCGAGGAACTGGGCCGCGGCACCTGCGGCGTGGTGTTCAAGGCCTTCGACCCCTTCGTCAAGCGCACGGTGGCGCTGAAACTGGCGCTGGCCCGCAAGACCGGCAGCAACAGCCAGAGCGAGCGCACCTTTTTTGCCGAGGCGCATGCCGCCGGCTCGCTGCACCACCCGCACATCGTCTCCATCTACGACGCCGGCACCGAAGGCGACTTCAACTACATCGTGATGGAGTACATCGACGGCCGCCCGCTGTCCGATTACGCCACCGGCAAGGCCGGGCCGCTGTCGGCCGACGAGGTCATCGACATCGGCTTTCGCTGCGCCAAGGCCCTGGCCTATTCGCACGAGCGCAGCGTGCTGCACCGGGACATCAAGCCCGGCAACATCATGCTGAGCCAGGCCGATGGCGCCAAGATCATGGACTTCTCGATTGCCGAGTTCATGCAGGGCGCCGGGGTCAGCACGCAGGCCGTGGTGGGCTCGCCCGCCTACATGGCGCCCGAGCAGGTGGCCCGCGAGAACATTGGCCCGCGCACCGACCTTTATGGCCTGGGCGCCGTGCTGTACCACCTGCTGGCCGGCGAGCCGCCCTTCATGGCGCAGCAGATGAAGATGCTGTTCGAGATGGTGCGCTATGCGCCGGCGCCGCAGCTCAAGACGCTGCGCCCGGAGCTGCCCGAGGCGCTGTGCGCGCTGGTCGACCAGCTGCTGGAAAAGGAGCCGGAGAAGCGCCCGGCCACCGGCGAGCAGGTGGCCGCCGCGCTGGCCAAGATGAGCACGCGCATCCGCCACGCCGAGCGCCAGGTGCGGCGCAAGGAAAACCGCAACGCGCTGCGCAGCCTGCGCTTTTTCACCTATTTCGCCGATGCCGAGATCGACGAGCTGCTGGCCGTGGCCACCATGCTGCAGTTCCGCGCCGGCGACCGCATCATCCGCGAGGGCGACTCCGACAACGCCTTCTACATCATTGCCCAGGGCGAGGCGGAGGTGCGCAAGGGCGACGCCGTGCTGTCCACGCTGGCCAAGGGCGATGTCTTTGGCGAGATGGGCTTTGTCACCGCCAGCCGGCGCAGTGCCAGCGTCATCGCGCAAAGCGAGGTGCTGACGCTGCGGGTCACGCAGGCCGCCGTGGAGCAGGTCTCCGAGGGCTGCCAGCTCAGCTATTACCGCACCTTTGCCGAGACGCTGATTTTCCGCCTGGCGATGACCAGCGCGCGGCTGCAGGCCAAGGGCTAGTGGCGGCGAAGGGGCTGCCGCGGCCGATGCCGCGGGAGGACATTGCGGCCGTTTTTGCCCGCCTGCAGGCGGCCGACCCCACGCCGCAGACCGAGCTGGAGTACGCCAGCCCCTACGAACTGCTGGTGGCCGTGACGCTGTCGGCCCAGGCCACCGACGTAGGCGTGAACAAGGCCACGCGCAAGCTCTTCCCCGTGGCCAACACGCCGGCGCAGATCGCCGCGCTGGGGGTGGAGGGCCTGACCCCCTACATCCGCACCATCGGCCTGTTCAACAGCAAGGCCAAGAACATCATCGCGATGGCGCAGCTGCTGCTGGAGCAGCACGGCGGCGAGGTGCCGCGCGAGCGCGCCGCGCTGGAGGCCCTGCCCGGCGTGGGCCGCAAGACCGCCAATGTCGTGCTCAACGTGGCCTTTGGCGAGCCCACGATGGCGGTGGACACGCACATCTTCCGCGTGGCCAACCGCACCCGCATCGCCCCCGGCAAGACACCGCTGGCGGTCGAAAAGGGCCTGCTGGCGCGCATCCCCGGCGAATACCTGGAGCATGCGCACCACTGGCTGATCCTGCACGGGCGCTATGTGTGCAAGGCGCGCAAGCCGGACTGTGGCGACTGCCGCATTGCCGACCTGTGCCGCTACCCCGCCTCGCAGCGGCCCTGAGGCCGCGCCGGCTCGCGGAATCGCACTGCCGCCGGCGACTGGGGCCGGCCGCATGAAGCTCCGGCCGCACGAGGTTGGCCTGCCGGGGCCGGGGCGGGCCGCGTCTGCTAGCATCCGCCGTCCGGAAATCGGGAGACACCCATGAAACTTGCCGAAACCGTAGCCATTGTGACCGGCGGCGCCTCGGGCCTGGGCGCGGCCACCGCGCGACGTCTGGCCGGCGCTGGCGCGAAGATCATTGTGGCCGACCTCAACGAGGCCGGCGGCCAGCAGGTGGCCGAAGAGATTGGCGGCCGCTTCCTGCGCTGCAACGTGACCGACGAGGCCGATGCGCAGGCGGCCGTGGATGCCGCGCGCGAGTCCTTTGGCGGCCTGACCGGGCTGGTCAACTGCGCCGGCATCGGCGCGCCGCAGCGCACCGTGGGCCGCGATGGCCCGATTCCGCTGGATAACTTCAGCCGCGTCATTCAGGTCAACCTGATCGGCAGCTTCAACATGATCCGCCTGGCCGCCGCGGCCATGATGGACAGCAATGCCAACGCCGCCGGCGAGCGCGGCGTGATCATCAACACCGCCTCGGTGGCGGCCTTTGATGGGCAGATCGGCCAGGCCTCCTATGCCGCATCCAAGGCCGGCGTGGTGGGCATGACCCTGCCCATCGCCCGCGAGATGGCCAAGTTCGGCATCCGCGTGATGACCATTGCCCCGGGCCTGTTCGAAACGCCGATGATGGCCGAGCTGCCGCCCGAGGCGCAGGCCTCGCTGGGCGCGCAGGTGCCCTTCCCCGCCCGCCTGGGCAAGCCGGACGAATACGCCCAGCTGGCCCAGCAGATCTTCGAGAACACGATGCTCAACGGCGAAACCATTCGCCTGGACGGCGCAATCCGCATGGCGCCCAAATAAGCGCCGCACCGCCCCCGTCCCCGAGCCCCACAGGAGTCCCCCATGTCTGATCCGATTGTGATTGTCGGCGCCGCCCGCACCCCCATGGGGGGCATGCTCGGCGACCTGACCAGCGTGCCCGCCGCCCAGCTTGGCGGCACCGCCATCGCCGCCGCCGTGAAGCGTGCCGGCCTCGACCCCGAGGCGGTGCAGGAGGTCATCATGGGCAACTGCCTGATGGCCGGCCAGGGCCAGGCCCCGGCGCGCCAGGCCAGCCTGGCCGGCGGGCTGCCGCTGGCGGCCGGCGCCACCACCATCAGCAAGATGTGCGGCTCGGGCCTGAAGGCCGTGATGCTGGCGCATGACCTGATCACCGCCGGCAGCGCCGACATCATGGTGGCCGGCGGCATGGAGAACATGAGCGCCGCGCCCTACCTGCTGCCCAAGGCCCGCGGCGGCATGCGCCTGGGCCACGGCCAGGTCTTCGACCACATGTTCCTGGATGGGCTGGAAGACGCCTACGAGCGCGGCAAGCTGATGGGCTGCTACGCCGACGCCACCGCCGACAACTACGGCTTCTCGCGCGCCCAGCAGGATGACTTCGCCATCGAATCGCTGACCCGCGCCCAGCGGGCCACCAAGGAGGGCCTGTTCGCCGACGAGATCGAGCCGGTCATCATCAGCGGCCGCAAGGGCGACACCGTGGTCGAGGTGGACGAGCAGCCGGGCAAGGCCAAGGCCGACAAGATCCCCCAGCTCAAGCCCGCCTTCGCCAAGGACGGCACCGTGACGGCGGCCAACGCCAGCTCGATTTCCGATGGCGCCGCGGCGCTGGTGCTGATGCGCGCCAGCGAGGCCGAGCGCCGCGGCCTGAAGCCGCTGGCGCGCATCGTCGGCCATGCCAGCCATTCGCATGAGCCCGAGTGGTTCACCACCGCCCCGGGCGGCGCCGTGGCCAAGCTGCTGGAGAAGACCGGCTGGAGCGCGAGCGATGTGGACCTGTGGGAGATCAACGAGGCCTTCGCCGTCGTCACGCTGGCCGCGATGAAGGACGTGGGCATCAGCCACGACGTCGTCAACGTGCACGGCGGCGCCTGTGCGCTGGGCCACCCCATCGGCGCCTCCGGCGCGCGCATCCTGACCACGCTGCTGTACGCGCTGGCGCGCTACGAGAAGACGCGCGGCGTGGCCAGCCTGTGCATCGGCGGCGGCGAAGCCGTGGCCGTGGCCGTCGAGCGCCTCTAAGGGCCAGGCCTGCGGGGCGGCGGGCGGGCGGCAGCGCCCCCCGCCCCCGGGGCCGCCCCACTGCCGCCCAGCGCCCGCAGGGAGACCCTGCCGGGCCCTTAAGGCCGCCTGGGCGGCGCGCCTAGCGGGCGATCAGCGCCCAGGCCAGGTGCAACCACAGCAGCGTCAGAACCGACACCCCGACTATGAACACCTGGAAGCGCCGCGGCACCTTGTTGCCGCCCAGGTGCACCGCCGTGTGCGCGGCACGTGCCAGCACATAGAGCCAGGCCAGGCCCACCGCCAGCGCGCTGACGCTGCCGCTGACATAGGTCATCACTACCACCACATGAAACAGCGGCGGGAACTCGAAGTGGTTCTGCGCATGCCGGCTGACCACGCGCAGGTGGTCCGGCTCGCCCTCACCGCCCCGGTACAGCTTGTAATAGCGCGGGTCGACCTCGCGCTTGGCGGCCGCCGTGGCCCGCATGTAACCCAAGCGGCCAAACACGCCGATGGTCAGCAAAAACATCGCGATGGATGGAAACAGAATCGCTTCCGGCGCCATGGTGACTCCCCAAAGTTTGTGGCGCGGCGATTGTCGCAGCTTGCCCGGCGGGGCGATAGCATCGCCGCATGGACAAACCCTATTCCCCCGCCTGCGAGCGCAACCGCGACCCCATCCTCGCCCGGCTTCAGGCCGCCTTCGGTGACCGCCCGCTGCGCGTACTCGAGGTCGGTGCCGGCACCGGCCAGCACGGCGCCTACTTCAGCGCCGCGCAGCCCCAATGGCACTGGCAAAGCACCGATGTCGCCGCCCACCTGCCCGGCATCAGCAAGTGGCAGCGCGAGGCGCAGCGCCCCAACCTGCCCCCGCCCAGGCTGCTCGACGTCACCCGCCCCGCCGACTGGCAGCCGCTGGCGCAAGAGCCCTGGGACCTCGTATACAGCGCCAACACGCTGCACATCATGCCGTGGACGGCCGTGCAGGCCTTCTTTAGCCACCTGCCCCAACTCGCGCCACTGAGCGCGGGCCTGGTGATCTACGGCGCCTTCCTGCGCGACGACGCCCCCACCGCCCCTTCCAACCTCGCCTTCGACGCCGACCTGCGCGCACGCGACCCGCAGATGGGCTTGCGGCGGCTAGCCGCCGTACAGGCGCTAGCCGAGGCCGCCGGTTTCGGTGAGCCGACGGTTACGGCCATGCCGGCGAATAATCTGCTGCTGCAGTGGGGGCCGTCCTCTGGTGGCGAAGCTACCGGCGCGCAACACAGCTAGCCCCGGAGAGCGCACGGCCACAGACGGCCGTCTATCGCGGCTAGCCCCAGCCCGATCAGTGCGATGCCTGCGAAGTGGGAGGGTGCTAGCACTTCGCCCAACACCCCGACTCCCAGCAAAATCGCCGAGACGGGAATGAGAAACGTGACCAGCAGCAAATTGGTGGCACCCGAGCTGGCGAGCAGGCGAAGGTACAGGATGTACGCCAGCGCGGTGGACAACAGAGCCAACGCAGTGATCGCACCCCAAACTGTCAGGGGCGGTGGGCTAAGCGTGAAGGGACGATCGACCACCGCCGCCAGCGGCAGCAAAATGAAGGAAGAGGCTGTGACTTGCCCAGCGGCGCCAAGCACCGGGTCCACACCCAGGGTACGGAAGCGTCGGCCATATACACCTGCGAAGGCATAGCTCATCGCAGCGCCCAAAACGGCCATCTGGGCCCAGAGGCTCTTGCCCGCTCCGGCGAGTGCGGCCGGGCCGATCATGATGACGACCCCGACAAAACCGATCACGACACCAGTGATCTTGCCTGGTGTGACACGCTCATCCTGGAGCAACACCCCGGCAACGACCACCGTGAACAGCGGCGTGGTCGCGTTCAGTATTGACGCCAGAGCCGAGCTGATTTCCGTCTGCCCCCAGACGATCAACGAGAACGGAATCGCATTGTTGAGCGTGCCCATGACCATGCAGGCAATCCACACCTTCGGCGCCCGCGGCGGCTTAAGACCGACGAACAACGCAACCATCCAGAGCGCCATCGCGGCCAGCGCGACCCGCAGCGCCACGATGGTCAGCGGTGGCAATGCCGCCAGGGCCACCTCCGCGAAGAAGAATGATCCTCCCCACAGTACCGAGAGGGTGAGCAACATCCCCCACGCGACGGAGTTCATAGGCGTATTGATCGCAGCGCTCACCTCGGCTCCCTGTAAGTCTTAGGCGGAGTTTCGGGCCCGCCTGAGGGCCGAGCAATCCGATTCTTGCGCCCGTTGCAGAGCAGGTCTGCGGGCGCGCACGAGCTTCGACAGTGAAGCTGCGGCGACGCGCAAAAGGTCGGGCTCGTGCGTGATGCATCGCCGATCTCGCGTATCAACGGAATGCTGTCGCGAAACTGTCGCAGCATGCAGGTCTGGTTCTCAAGCCAGTCAGAAACATGCCCGCCAACCGTGTCTTGATTGAGTTCATGCAGGGAGCCGCGACGACCGGGTGAATTCAAGTCGAATCAGACCTCTTCAGGTCCCGGACTGTATGCCGTAGCAGAACCACGGCAGCACAATAATTATAAGCAGCCCTATTTGGAACGCCCTGTACCAGCCTTCGACTTGGCCAACGTAATCACGCACGAACATCGTGGCTACGTCGTATCTAACGAGCTCCTCGCCCCCCGCCCACATCGACAGGAGAACAGGTCGGTTTCCTATTCGAAGTTTAGGGTCCCATTTCACTACAACCGCCTCGCCACGCCTATCTAGAATCTCTTCGAATTTCTCGACCCAGAGGTCCACATAAAACACACACTCAGATTGACACTCCGACAGGTCTAACTTTTCATACGCCCCATGCCGCGTGTACTTAAGATTTTCTATTCTTCCTTTGGAGACTTCCAATTGAGAAACTCTCGGCGCTTCGTAATCCTCGTATACGCTAATATCGATTGCCTTGAACCCAAGATATGCGAAGGCCACCCAGGCGACTCCGCAAATCGATGGAAAAGACTTGAAGAACTTCCACGTATACACCCCGACCACAAATCTCAGCAATCGATACAATTCCACTGGGACCTTTTTTGCAAGGCTTACAACTGAATTCACGGATTGCCTCCGGGGCGAAACACTGAGCAGCCAAACCGCTTTTCAACGACATCTATCATCCGCGATTCCACGCTTATCCAGAATATATTCTTGCGCACATAGCCCCGCAATTGATGCGCGGAGTATTTCGGGACAACGTTCGAAAACGCATGCAGCGCACATTCGCCTGGAGCTACCGCCCGAGCCATTCAAGCCAATCAGCTCTTTGTGGGACGCCACAGGCGGACATGAAGTACCGTAAGCTTCCCCGTCAAGGCGACACATCGAAAGTAGAGATTCTGGCGGCTTGGGAACGGACCTCGGCGGGTGTGCGGTCGCCGAGGGCGTCGTGGGGGCGGTGCTCGTTGTATTCGAGCATCCACCAGTAGGTGGCCTCGCGCACGTCGGCGAGTCGGACGAAGAGGTGCTGGTCCAGCACGTCTTCTCGGTACGTACGATTGAAGCGCTCGATGTAGGCGTTCTGGTTGGGCTTGCCAGGCTGTATGTACTGGATAGCCATCCCGGCGTTCTTGGCCCACGCGGTGAAGGCCTCGCCGAGAAACTCCGGTCCGTTGTCGGTCCGCAAGACCTGCGGCAGGCCGTTCTGCTCCCGCAGCTGCTTGAAGATGCGCACCAAGCGTGCGGAGGTGATCGACGTGTCGATCTCGATGTGCAGGGCTTCGCGATTGAAGTCGTCGACGACGTTGAAGGTGCGAAAGCGACGGCCATAGCTCAGCGTGTCGGCCATGAAGTCCGCCGACCAGACGGTGTCGGGCATCTGCGGCACATACAGCGGCACGCGCTGGCGCTTGGGCAGTCGGCGGCGCGCCGCCCGGCGTCGACTGAGCTTCATCGCGGTATACACCCGGTAGATCCGCTTGTGATTCCAGCGGTAGCCCTGCCGTCGCAGAATCTTGCGGCACTTCCAAAAGCCACGCGCTGGCCGATCCTCAATCAGGCGAGACAGGGCTCCGATGATTTCTGCGTCCCGCACTGTCCAGTCCAAGGGCTCGCTATACCACGCCGAGCGCGACAACTCAACACAGTCGCAGGCACGCCGCACCGGCAGGGAGTGCTAATCGACCAGAAATCGCGCCGCCTCGCGCCGAGCGGGCGGCGTCAGAGCTTTTTTTCGATCAGATCCTTCATCGCCGTGTTCTCCAGCGCCAAGTCCGCGTACATGCGCTTGAGCCGGGCGTTCTCCGCCTCCAGCTCCTTGACCCGACGCAGGTCGGATGCCTCCATGCCGCCGTACTTCGACTTCCATTGGTAGTACGTCGCGCTGCTGATGCCGTGCTGCCGGCAGATCTCCTTCACGGCCAATCCCGCGTCGGCCTGCTTCAGGATCGACACGATCTGCGACTCGGTAAAACGGGACTTCCTCATCTGAACCTCCTGCATGGGAAAACATGCCAGAAAGCTCTACTTCTGAGGTGTCGCCGGATCAGGGAAGCTTACGAAGGTAGCTCCCGTCGGATACTCGGTCTGTGGCCAGTGGGGCGACGCTATATAGAACGCGGTCATCTCTTTCCCCAATAATCTGCTTAAGGGTGATACGTGCCATGCGATACCGCCGATGCTTCTCGCGCTTATCACCACTTCGTCATAGTCTATAATTCTCTCTGCAGCACGCGTGAGCTCAGCGGAACTCTTCATGTGCACGCCGTCGAGATGCGACTCGAATAGGTAGGAGTGTGAGAGGAGTGCCGACGTCAGCGCACGAATCTTGAGCTCTCGCTCGGAAAAGCAATACCGCTCTTCCAAGCACACACTGTGGTAGCGCAGAACGATCCGGTCCGCCCAGACCATCAGTGCAAGGGTGGTCGGGATGACCAGCCACTGCAGCCTCAGAAAGTACGTGATGGTCGATTTCGGTTTAGCCCTCATGCTCACCTCCACACTGCTCTCGAGGGGCACGGGCGGGTAACCGCCAACCGTCGCGAGTGATCACCGCGTTCACAGACAGTCGACTCCTGGTTCGCAGATCGGATATCGCGGCTACACGTAATGATTTAGCGCCACGGAAGTTGCCTCCGCGGCCACCACCACGACCGTCGATAAACCTAAACCGGCGAGCAGTTTCCGGTTTTCGACGCGGTCGAACTCCCATGATCTCGCCGAAGATGTCTGTGCGGCTTGTTCACGCATTTAGACGACCCTCCTAGCGCAAATCTACGACTCGCGACCAGAAATCTCCACCCAGCCCCGCCGACACAGGGCCTCGGAGACGCGTCAGAAGTTGCCGCTAGTGGCCACTGCGGAGGAAGGCGACGTTTCACGACGCGGTCGATGCACCCTCGTTCTCGCACCTCGTCTCCCGCTGGACGAGGGAACTCCCCCATACAGGCGGATGATCTGGCGTTGCTTGCGAGTGACCACGGGAGGGGCGGGGCTACCGGGCGGAGGCACCACCCCTACGCGGACTCGAAACCTTCGATTACGTCCAACGGGGTTCGATCAAAGTCCTTGACCACCCGAATCTGACCCTTAAGGCGGCCGGGCCTGCGCTCTTTGCTGTTGCTTTGGTGTGCGACGACATCCCGGGAGGGCCCGCCGAGCTGTGCGAGCTCAGCCCCGGCCTCGCGCTTATTACGAACTTGCTTCATCACACTCGCCCTCAGGGAGCCGTAAACAGGCTAGATCTCCTGAGCCGACAAGTCGAGGCAATGCGGGCATTGCGCCCAGCGGGTCGCTGGGATCAATACCCCAACGCCCGCGCGACCCGCTCGGCGACGATGCGATAGCCCTCGGCATTGGGGTGGATGCGGTCGGCGCGTAGGCGGGATTGCTCCAGCACTTCGCTGAACACGCCGGCGATGAGCGGCACGTCGCGTTGTTTGGCCAGGGCGGCGTAGGCGGGGTGGTCGTCCAGGCCGAAGAGGGTGGGCTCGGGGATGGCGAGCATGATGGGCTGGGCGCCGGCGGCCTGGATCTCGCTGAGCATGGCGGCGAGGTTGTCGCGCATGCGCTGGGTGGATTGCTTGCGCAGCATGTCGTTGCCGCCCAGGGCCAGCAGTACGACATCGGGCTCGGTGGCCTCGAGCACGGTGGCCAGCCGCTCGCGGCCGCCGCTGGTGGTCTCGCCGGGCACGCCGGCCTCGACGACATCCCAGCCGGTCAGGGCGGCGAGCTGGCGGGGGTAGCTGGCGGCCTCCGGGGCACCCACGCCATCGGTCAGGCTGTCGCCAAAGGCCAGGATGGTGGCGCCGGAATCCACGGCATACACCACGGTTTCGCCGCGGCCGCCGCAGGCGGCCAGCAGCAGCACGGCGAGCACGCAGCCCAGCCAGGCGGCGGGCCGGTAGGCGCTGTGGGTGTGCAGCATTGCTTCGCGTCTCCCCCGGGTGCAGGTGGCGCTAACTTTAACCCTTGGACTTGGTTGGCCGGCGCCAGCCGCTGATGCTTTTTTGCCGGCTGCGCGCCACGGTCAGCGCCTCGGCCGGCGCGTCGCGGGTGACGGTGCTGCCGGCGGCGATGGTGGCCTGGGCCCCGATGTGCACCGGCGCCACCAGCGCGCTGTTGGAGCCGATAAACGCGCCGTCGTCGATCTGGGTCAGGTGCTTGTTGGCGCCGTCGTAGTTGCAGGTGATGGTGCCCGCGCCCACGTTGACATCGGCGCCGAGCACGGCGTCGCCCACATAGCTCAGGTGGTTGATCTTGCTGCCCTCGCCCACCTGTGCCTTCTTGGTTTCGACGAAGTTGCCGACCTTGGCCCGGGCGGCCAGCTCGGTGCCGGGGCGCAGGCGCGCGTAGGGGCCCACCTGGCAGTCGCCGGCCAGCGTGGCGCCGTCGAGGTGGCTGAAGGCCTCGATGCGGCTGTCGTCGCCAATGACGACGTCGCGCAGCACGCAGTTGGGCCCGACGCGCACGCCGTCGCCCAGCACGACCTCGCCCTCGATGACGACGTTGACGTCGATATGGCAGTCGCGCCCGTGGCGCAGGCGCCCGCGGATGTCGAGGCGCGCGGGGTCGGCCAGCCCCAGGCCCTCGCGCAGCAGCGCGCTGGCCTGGCGCCGCTGGTAGATGCGCTCCAGGCCGGCGAGCTGCAGGCGATCGTTGACGCCGAGGATCTCGTCCTCGTCGGCGGCCTGCGCGGCGGCCACGGCCCGGCCCTGGGCCACGCTGGCGGCCACGCAGTCGGTCAGGTAGTACTCGCCCTGGGCGTTGTCGTTGTCCAGGCCCTCCAGCCAGCCGCGCAGCTGCGCCGCGGGGGCGGCCAGGATGCCGGTGTTGGCCTCGCGGATGGCCAGCTGCTCGGCGCTGGCGTCCTTTTGCTCGACGATACCGCGCACGGCGCCCTCGGGGTCGCGCAGGATGCGCCCGTAGCCGCTGGGGTCGTCGAGCTCCACGGTGAGGATGGCCAGGCCCTGGGCCGCGGCCTGCAGCAGCTCGCGCAGCGTGGACGCGCCAATCAGTGGCACATCGCCATAGAGCACGAGCACGGTGGCGCCGTCGGGGATTTGCGGCATGGCGACGTCCACGGCGTGGCCGGTGCCCTTTTGCTCGGCCTGTTCGACCCAGCTCACCGGTCGTTCGGCGAAGGCCGCTCGCACCTGGTCGCCGCCGTGGCCGTAGACCACGTGGATGCGGGCCGGGTCCAGCGCCGCGGCCGTGTCGAGCACGTGCGCGAGCAATGGCCGGCCGGCCAGATCCTGCAGCACCTTGGGCCGCCGGGACTTCATGCGCGTGCCCTGACCGGCCGCGAGGATAACGATGTGCAGTTCCATGCCGCGCAGCCTACAAAAAACCCCGCTCGAGGGCGGGGTTTTTGTGACTATCGGCCTGTTGCCGCCAGGCGCTTAACGCTGCTTGAGCTTTTGCACCAGGTGCAGGCGGGCGGCGGCTTCGGCCAGTTCGGCCTGGGCGCGCGCCAGGTCCACCTTGGCGCTGGCGTTGGCCAGGGCCTCCTCGGCGGCGCGCTTGGCCTCGGCCGCACGGGCCTCGTCGATGTCGGCGGCGCGCTCGGCCGAGTCGGCCATCACGGTGACGTGATGCGGCTGCACCTCGAGGATGCCGCCGTTGACGAAGATCGATTCGTCCTTGCCGTTCTCGTCGCGCACACGCACGGCGCCGGGCTTGAGCTGGGTCAGCAGCGGGGCGTGGCGGGGCGCGATGCCCACCTCGCCCATCACCGCCGGGGCAAAGACCATCGCGGCGTGGCCGCTGTAGATCTCGCCTTCGGCGCTGACGATGTCGACATGCAGTTTCATATCTTCCATTCCCTCATCCCGCTCGAATCACGAGCTTGAGGATCTAATAACCACAGATTACACAGATTCCGCAGATGGTCAGCAGGCCGGCTTCGGCGCCCTACCAAGAGATTTGTAATCTGCGAAATCTGCGAAATCTGTGGTTTCCGTTATGGGCCTTAAACCTTCGCAGCCTTCTCGGCGGCTTCTTCGATGGTGCCGACCATGTAGAAGGCCTGCTCCGGCAGGTCGTCGTATTCGCCGTCCACGATGGCCTTGAAGCCGCGGATCGTGTCCTTGAGCGAGACGTACTTGCCCGGGGCGCCGGTGAAGACCTCGGCCACGTGGAAGGGCTGCGACAGGAAGCGCTGGATTTTCCGCGCGCGGGCGACGATCTTCTTGTCCTCTTCGGACAGCTCGTCCATGCCCAGGATCGCGATGATGTCCTTGAGCTCCTTGTAGCGCTGCAGCACACCCTGCACCGCGCGGGCGGTGTTGTAGTGCTCGGCGCCAATGACGTTCGGGTCCAGCTGGCGGCTGGTCGAGTCGAGCGGGTCCACGGCCGGGTAAATACCCAGCGAGGCGATGTCCCGGCTCAGCACGACGGTGGCGTCCAGGTGGGCGAAGGTCGTGGCCGGCGAGGGGTCGGTCAGGTCGTCGGCGGGCACGTAGACGGCCTGCACGGACGTGATCGAGCCGGTCTTGGTCGAGGAGATGCGCTCCTGCAGCACACCCATTTCCTCGGCCAGCGTCGGCTGGTAGCCCACGGCGGACGGCATCCGGCCCAGCAGCGCGGACACCTCGGTACCGGCCAGCGTGTAGCGGTAGATGTTGTCCACGAAGAACAGCACGTCGCGGCCTTCGTCACGGAAGTACTCGGCCATCGTCAGGCCGGTCAGCGCGACCCGCAGGCGGTTGCCCGGCGGCTCGTTCATCTGGCCGTAGACCATCGCCACCTTGGACTCTTCGAGCTTGTCCAGCTTGATAACGCCGGCCTCGGACATCTCGTGGTAGAAGTCGTTGCCTTCCCGGGTCCGCTCACCCACACCGGCGAACACGGACAGACCCGAGTGTTCGGTGGCGATGTTGTTGATCAGCTCCAGCATGTTCACGGTCTTGCCCACGCCGGCGCCGCCGAACAGGCCGACTTTGCCGCCCTTGGCGAAGGGGCACAGCAGGTCGATGACCTTGATGCCGGTTTCGAGCAGGTCGGTCGCACCGGAGAGTTCGTCGTAGGCCGGGGCGTCGCGGTGGATTTCCCACTTGTCCTCGGTCTTGACCTCACCACGCTCGTCCTGCGGCTCGCCCAGCACGTTCATGATGCGACCCAGCGTGCCCGTGCCCACCGGCACCGAGATCGGCGCGCCCGTGCCCACGGCCGTCAGGCCACGCTTGAGACCTTCGGACGAGCCCATGGCGATGCAGCGCACCACGCCGTCGCCCATCTGCTGCTGGACTTCCAGCGTCAGGCTCGCCTCTTCGACCCGCAGCGCGTCGTACACCTTGGGTAGTGCATCCGCCGGGAACTCGACGTCGACGACCGCGCCGATGATCTGAACAATCTTTCCGTTACTCATCCGTCATGCCTCTATGGAGGTGGTTGCCGGCCAGCCAGCCGGAACCCATACGTGAAAATCGTTATACCGCTGCGGCGCCGCCGACGATCTCCGCCAGCTCCTGCGTAATCGCCGCCTGGCGCGCCTTGTTGTACTCAAGCTGCAGGCCTTCGATGATGTCGCCCGCGTTGTCCGAGGCGGCCTTCATCGCGATCATCCGCGCGGCCATTTCGCAGGCCACGTTCTCAACCACGGCCTGGTAGGTCTGGCTTTCGATAAAGCGCGACAGCACCGTATCGAGCAGTTCCACCGGCTCGGGCTCGTAGATGTAGTCCCACAGGTTGGGCAGCGCCTCTTCGTCCTCGGCCTCGGGGATCGGCAGCAGCGTCTGCGCGTAGGGCTGCTGCGTCATGGTGTTGACGAAGCGGTTGCCCATCAGCACGACCTGGTCGTACTCGCCGTCGCGAAAGCCATCCAGAGCGATCTTGATGCTGCCCAGCAGCGTGCTCAGGTGCGGCGTGTCGCCCATGTTGCCGATGGTGCCGGCCACCTTGACGTTCAGGCGCTTGAAGAAGGCTTGCGCCTTGTTGCCGATCAGCAGCAGCTCGACCTCAATGCCTTTGTCCTGCATGTCGCGCAGACGCTGCGTGACGCGCCGGAACAGGTTGATGTTCAGGCCGCCGCACAGGCCGCGGTCGGTCGACACCACAATCACGACGGCCCGCTTGACTTCGCGCTCGACGGTGAAGGGGTGGCGATACTCCGGGTTGGCCGCCGACAGGTGGCCAATCGTGCGCAGCATGCGCTCGGCGTAGGGCCGGCTGGCGGCCATGCGGTCCTGGGCGCGGCGCATCTTGCTGGCCGCGACCATTTCCATCGCCTTGGTGATCTTCTGCGTGTTCTTGACGCTTCCGATCTTGGTGCGGATTTCCTTGGCACCTGCCATTAGACGCTCCTGCTCGGATCGATGGGGGCGATCTTGCGCATCCCGGCCTTAGGCCGCGAACTGCTTCTTGAAGGACTCGAGGGCCGACTTGATGCCGTTCTCGATCTCTTCGTTGTAGTCGCCCTTGGCGTTGATCTGCTCCAGCAGCGCCTGCTGCTCGCTGCCGAGGTAGCGGTGCAGAGCCTGGTCGAAGTCGACCACCTTCTCCACCGGCACATCGTCCAGGTAGCCCTTGTCGGCCGCGTACAGCGACACGGCCATGTTGGCCACCGACAGCGGCGCGTACTGCGGCTGCTTCATCAGCTCGGTCACCCGCTGGCCGCGCTCGAGCTGGCGACGGGTCGCCTCGTCGAGGTCGGAGGCGAACTGGGCGAAGGCCGCCAGTTCGCGGTACTGGGCCAGCGCCAGGCGGATACCGCCGCCGAGCTTCTTGATGATCTTGGTCTGGGCGGCACCACCCACACGCGACACCGAGATACCGGCGTTCATGGCCGGGCGGATGCCGGCGTTGAACAGGTCGGTTTCCAGGAAGATCTGACCGTCGGTGATGGAGATCACGTTGGTCGGCACGAAGGCGGACACGTCGCCGGCCTGGGTTTCGATGATCGGCAGCGCCGTCAGCGAGCCCGTCTTGCCCTTGACCTCGCCGTTGGTGAACTTCTCGACGTAGTCGGCGTTCACGCGGGCGGCGCGCTCCAGCAGGCGCGAGTGGAGGTAGAAGACGTCGCCCGGGTAGGCTTCGCGGCCCGGCGGGCGGCGCAGCAGCAGCGACACCGAGCGGTAGGCCACGGCCTGCTTGGACAGGTCGTCATAGATGATCAGCGCGTCCTGGCCGCGGTCGCGGAAGTACTCGCCCATCGAGCAGCCGGCGTAGGGCGCGATGAACTGCATCGCGGCCGACTCGGAGGCCGACGCGGCCACGATGATGGTGTGGCCCAGCGCGTCGTGCTCTTCCAGCTTGCGCACCACGTTGGCGATGGAGCTGGCCTTCTGGCCAATCGCGACGTAGATGCACTTAATGCCGGAGTTCTTCTGGTTGATGATCGCGTCGATGGCCAGCGCGGTCTTACCCGTCTGGCGGTCGCCGATCAGCAGCTCACGCTGGCCACGGCCGATCGGCACCATCGCGTCAACCGACTTGTAACCGGTCTGCACCGGCTCGTCGACCGACTGGCGCTCGATAACGCCCGGCGCAACCTTCTCGATCGGCGCCGTCAGCGAGGCCTTGATTTCGCCCTTGCCGTCGATGGGGTTGCCCAGCGCGTCCACAACGCGGCCCAGCAGCTCCTCGCCAATCGGCACTTCCAGAATGCGGCCGGTCGTCTTGACCGTGTCGCCTTCGGACAGGCTCTTGTAATCACCCAGGATCACCGCGCCGACCGAGTCCCGCTCCAGGTTCAGGGCCAGGCCATAGACCCCGCCCGGGAACTCGAGCATCTCGCCCAGAACCGCGTCGGACAGGCCGTGCACGCGCACGATGCCGTCGGCAACGCTGACGATGGTGCCGGTGTTGCGAGTCTGCGTCAGCGACTCGAAGTTTTCGATACGCGCCTGGATCAGCTCACTGATCTCTGCGGGATTCAACGGCTGCATGGATGCAATCCTTTAGTCTGTATTTCGTACGTCAATGAAGCTGCTGGGCGAGACGCTCGAGGTCACCGCGCAGGGAGGCATCGATGACGATGTCCCCCGACTCGATCACCACGCCCCCGATCAGCTCGGGGTCGTCTTCGAACTGCAGCGACACCTCGCGGCCCAGCTGGCGGGCCAACGCCGCCTGCAGGCTTTGCGCGGCGGCGTCGTCCACCGGCATGGCCGTGCGCACGGTCGCGTCGAGGCGGTTCTCCGCGTCGCGCCGCAGGCGGGCGAACTGCGCCGCAATGGCGGGCAGCAGCGCCAGCCGGTCGTACTCGGCCAGCAGGCGCAAAAAGGCCTGCAGGCCATCGGGCGCCTCGCTGACCACGCCGGCCAGCACGCCGGCGGCGGTGTCGGCCGGAACCTGCGGGGCCTTGATCACGACCTGCGCCGCATCCGTGCGGGCGGCCGCGCCCAGGCGCTCAAGCGCCGTGTCCCAGGCGTCCAGGGCAGCGGCGCCCTGGGCGTGGCGGAAGGCGGCGACCGCGTAGGGGCGTGCCAGCGTTTGCAGATCCGCCATCGGCTTAGACCTGGGCCTCGACCTGCTTCAGCAGGTCGTTATGCACATCGGCATTGACCTCCTTGCGCAGGATCTTGGCACTGGCCTCGACGACAAGGCGGCCCACATGCTTTTGCAGGGCGGTACGCGCCTGCATCACCTGCTGGTCCACCTCGCCTTCGGCCGCCTCGCGGATGCGCTGCGCCTCGACCTTGGCCTGCTCGCGCGCCTCTTCGACCAGAGCGGTCGCCTGGCGGTTGGCGCTGGCCACGATCTCGCGGGCTTCCTCGCGGGCCTTGACGAGTTCCGCCTCGGCTTGCGACGACGCATCCTGCAGGGCGCGGGCGCCCTTTTCTGCGGCGGCCAGGCCGTCGGCGATCTTCTGCTGGCGTTCGGCCATCGCGCTCGCGATCGGCGGCCAGACGTACTTCATCGTGAACCAGACGAAAATCGCGAACGCGATCATCTGGCCGATGAGAGTGGCGTTGATGGTCATCCTAAAGCTCCTGCTACGAAGGGCGTGACGGGGTCCGGTTTAGGATCCGGTTCAGCCCGCCGCCGACTGCAGAGCCGCGACGAAGGGGTTGGCGAAGGTGAAGAACATGCCGATACCGATGCCGATGAAGGTCACGGCGTCCAGCAGGCCGGCGATCAGGAACATGCGGCCGGTCAGAACACCGGCGAGTTCGGGCTGACGGGCCACGCCGTCCAGCAGCTTGCCACCGAGCAGGCCAAAGCCAATCGCGGTGCCGATCGCGCCGAAGGCGAGGATCAGGCCGACGGCCAGCACGGTGTAAGCCTGGATGTTGGAGATTGCCTCGATCATTGTTCGCTCCGTTGGAGAGGTTTAGAGGTAGAAAAAGTCGATCCGCGACGCGGTATTAATGGTGCTCGGCGGCCAGGCCGAGATAAACGATCGTCAGAACCATGAAGACGAATGCCTGCAGGGTCACGACCAGAATGTGGAAGACCGCCCACAGCCAGTGCAGCGCCAGGCCGGTGACGAACAACACCGCACCCTGCGTGAACAGCAGCGCGATGAGGATGAAGATCAGTTCGCCGGCAAACAGGTTGCCGAACAGTCGCAGCGACAGCGAGATCGGCTTGGCCAGCTCCTCAACGATGCGCAGCAGCAGGTTGAAAGGCGCCAGCTTGGCGCCGAAGGGCTGCGTCAGCGCCTCTTTGCCCAGGCCGCCCCAGCCCTTCATGTGAATGTTCATGTAGAAGATCAGCGCCAGCACCGACAGCGACAGGCCGAAGGTGATGTTGACGTCGGTCGAGGGCACCACCTTCAGGTAATCCAGGCCCACGCCCGTGGCCAGCGTCGGCAGCAGGTCCACCGGCACCAGGTCCATGCAGTTCATCAAAAAGACCCAGACGAAGATCGTCAGGGCCAGCGGGGCGATGAGCGGGTGGTGGCCGGGGAAGGTCTCCTTGACCTGGGTGTCGACGAAGTCGACGACCATTTCCACCAGGTTCTGCGCGCCGGAGGGCACCCCGGTGGTGACGCTCTTGGCCACCTTGCGGAAGAACCACAGGAACAGCCCGCCCAGCAGCAGCGAGAACACGATGCTGTCGATGTGCACGACCCAGAAGCCCGTCGCATACGGGTCCAGGGTCATCGTCGTGAGGTCGAGCTTGAGATTGGTGAGGTGGTGGACCACGTAATCCGTGGCGCTGCCTTCACTCTTTCCGCTGGCCATTAAGCAATGCCTTCCCTGAATCCGTGTTGGCGAGGGCGCGACCGGCAACACACCAGTACGCAGCCAGGCAGGCAATGAAGCCCACCATGATCGGTACGAAATGTTGCGCTGCCCGGGCCATCAACATCGCAAACAGGAGCAGCGTCAGCGCCTGTCGCGTCAGATGGGCCCGATTGACCAGGCGAACGTAATCCTCCGGACGCCGAGCCCCAGCTTGGGCCAGCGCCAGGTGGATCCGCCAATACGACACCGCGGTGGGCACGATGGCGATCGCCGAGCCTGCGAGCGCGGCCAGAACCTCAACCCCACCTACGGGGACGAAGATGACGGCAGCCAGGCATCCCAGCCCGAGCTGCCAGCCGAGTATCGCGCGAGCGGTGCTGTGAAAGGCCTGCACCTAGCGCTCAACCCCTGACCAAATCCAGCCAAATATAGCGCGTATTGACGCAGTGCGTCAATACGCAGGCGTCGGGCCCGGCGGGGCCCGGGACGGGGCCCTGGCCAGCGGGCCGCACGGGCGCGCGCGGGTCTTGGTAGCCTTCTGCGATGCGCAGCGTCATTCTCATCGGGCCCATGGGTGCGGGCAAGACGACCATTGGTCGGGCCTTGGCCAAGGACCTGCGCTACCGCTTTGTCGATGCCGACCACGAACTCGAGCAGCGCTGTGGCGTGGACATCGCCTACATCTTCGAAAAAGAGGGCGAGGCCGGCTTTCGCGAGCGCGAAACCGAGCTGCTGCGCGAGCTGGTGACGACGCCGGACATCGTGCTCGCCACCGGCGGCGGCGTGGTCACGCGCCCCGAGAATCGCCAGCTGCTGCGCAGCGGCCCCTATGTGATTTACCTGCTGGCCAGCGTGGACCAGCAGTTCAAGCGCACCCGCCACAGCACCCACCGGCCGCTGCTGCGCACCGACGACCCGCGCCGCCGGCTCAATGCGCTGCTGAGCGAGCGCGACCCGCACTACCGCGAGTGCTCGGACCTGATCGTGGCCAGCGCCACGCGCAGCACCCGCGACCTCGTTCGCAGCCTGTCCACCCACCTGCAGCGCCGCCTGGCCCAAGGCGCGCCGCCCCAGAAAAGCGCCTGAGCGCCCGGCCCCGCACGAATGTCCCTGACCCGCGTCGACGTCGCCACGCCCAGCCGGCCATACCCCATCCTGATCGGGCGCGGCCTGCTCGCCGAGCGCGCGCACTACCCCGCCGCACTGGACCCGGCCCGCTGCGTCATCGTCAGCAACGAAACGATTGCGCCGCTGTACCTGGAGCGGGTGCAGCAGGCCTTTGGCGGCGGGCTGCGCGAGTACCTGATGCCGGACGGCGAGCGCTACAAGTCGCTGGATACCTGCGCCGCGCTGCTGGATTACCTGCTGGAGCAACGGCTGGGCCGCGACTGCACGCTGCT
This sequence comes from uncultured Ectothiorhodospiraceae bacterium, assembly GCA_937141935.1. GTDB lineage: Bacteria > Pseudomonadota > Gammaproteobacteria > Nevskiales > Oceanococcaceae > MS8. The sequence continues at coordinate 41,317 of CAKZQS010000007.1, read as the reverse complement.
GGCCCTGGGCGGCGGCGTGGTCGGCGACCTGACCGGCTTTGCCGCGGCCATCTTCCAGCGCGGCATCCGCTTCGTGCAGCTGCCCACCACGCTGCTGGCCCAGGTGGATTCCTCCGTGGGCGGCAAGACGGCCGTGAACCGCCCGCTGGGCAAGAACATGGTCGGCGCCTTTCATCAGCCGATTGCCGTGCTGGCGGATACCGACACGCTGGGCACCCTGCCGCAGCGCGAGTTTCTGGCCGGGCTGGCCGAGGTGCTCAAGTACGGCCTGCTGGGCGACGCCGACTTTTACCACTGGATCCGCCGCGAGCAGGCCGGTCTGCTGGCGCGCGACCCCGCGCTGCTGCAGCAGGCGATTGAGCAAAGTTGCCGGCACAAGGCCGCCATCGTGGCCGCCGATGAGCGCGAGGCCGGCCAGCGCGCGCTGCTGAACCTGGGCCACACCTTCGGCCACGCCATCGAGGCGCACCTGCAGTACCGCGACTGGCTGCATGGCGAGGCCGTGGCCTGCGGCATGCTGATGGCCGCTGCGATGTCGGCCCGGCTGGGCTGGCTGCCCGGCGACGAGGTGGCGCGCTTGCGCGAACTTCTGCACAGCCTGGGCCTGCCGGTGGCGCCGCCGGCGGGGCTGACGCCGGCCGCCATGCTGGAGCATATGCGCGGCGACAAGAAGAACCTGGGCGGCCAGATCCGCCTGGTGCTGCTCGACAAGATCGGGCAGGCACGGGTCGTCAGCGATTATGCTGCGCAGGCCCTCGAGGACACGCTGCACGAGTTCTGCCACGCACAGGGCTGAGGGCCGCCACCGCGGCGCCGCCCTGCGCCCCCAAGGAAGTCCCATGTCGCAAGCCCCGGCCCCCTGGCGCCTGTATACCGCCCTGGTTCTGCATCACCGCTGGATCGGCGCGGTGGCCCTGCTGCTGCTGCTGGGCCTGGCGGCCACGCAGCTGCCCAGCTTTCGCTTGGATGCCTCGGCGGATTCGCTGATCCTGGAGAACGACGAGGATCTGCACTACCTGCGCGAGATGGGCCAGCGCTACACGCAGCAGGCCGAGTTCGTCATCGTGACCTACACGCCGCAGGGCGACCTGTTCGCCGACGCCACGCTGGCCCGGCTCCAGCAGCTGCGCGACGACCTGCGCGCCGTCGAGGGGGTCTCCGGCGTCACCAGCATCCTGGATGTGCCTCTGGTGGCCAGCCCGCCGATGAGCCTGACGCAGATCCAGGAGGGCACGCGCACCCTGCTCGACCCGGACAGCGACCGCGACCTGGCGCGCGAGGAATTCGCCAACAGCCCGCTGTACCGCAGCCTGCTGACCGACCCCGCGGGGGAAACCACCGCGCTGCAGGTCACACTGGCCGGCAACGCCCGGGCCGAAGAGCTGCTGCAGCGCCGCGAGGACCTGCGCGCCCAGCGCCGGGAGGGCGCGCTGACGGCCGAGCAGGCCACCGAGCTGGCCCGGGTTGAGGCCGAATACGACGCGCTGAGCGCGCAGCGGCAGGAGAAACAGCGCGCACTGATTGCCACGCTGCGCGACACCATCGCCCCCTACAAGGACGAGGCCAAGATCTTCCTGGGCGGCGTGCCGATGATCGCGGCCGACATGATCCGCTTCGTCGAGCAGGACATCCGCCTGTTCGGCGGGCTGGTGCTGGCGCTGCTGGTGCTGCTGCTCGGGCTGGCCTTTCGCCAGTGGCGCTGGGTGCTGCTGCCCATCGCCATCTGCGCCACCACCACGGTGGTTGTCGTCGGCCTGATCGCCTGGCGCGGCTGGCCGGTGACGGTGGTCAGCAGCAACTTCAGCTCGCTGACGCTGATCATCACGCTGGCGCTGGTGGTGCACCTGGTGGTGCGCTACCGCGAGCTGGAGGCAGCCGCACCGGGCGGGCATGCCACGGGCCCGGCCCTGGTCGAGGCCACGCTGCGCGACAAGCTGGCGCCCTCGGTGTACACCACCACGACCACGGTGGTCAGCTTCGGCTCGCTGATCATCGCCGACATCCGCCCGGTCATCGACTTTGGCCTGATGATGGTGGCCGCCGTGCTGACGGCCTTTGCGATGACCTTCTGGCTGTTCCCGCTGCTGGCGGCGCGCCTGCGGCCGCGGCCGGAAGGCGGCGCCCGGCCCGGCGACCTGACCGGGCGCATCACCGCCGCGCTGGCCGGCCTGGTGGCGCGGCGTGGCGCGCTGCTGGCCGTCGCCTATGCCCTGCTGGCCGTCGCCGCCGTCGTGGGCATCAGCCGGCTCGGGGTCGAGAACCGCTTCATCGACTACTTCGGCGAGGACACCGAGATCTATCAGGGCCTGGTGCAGATCGACAAAAAGCTCGGCGGCACCACGCCGCTGGACGTCGTGATCACCGCGCCGCAAAGCTATTTCGACGAGCAGGCCGCCTTTGCCGCCGAGTTCGGCGACTTTGCCGAGGAGCTGGGCGGTGGCGGCGGCATCTCGGGCGAAAGCTACTGGTTCAACCGCTTCGCCATCGAAAGGCTCAAGGCCATTCACGACTACCTCGACGCGCTGCCGGAAACCGGCAAGGTGCTGTCGATGGCCTCGACGATGCGCCTGCTTGAGCAGCTGAATAACGACGAGCCGCTGGACAACTTTACGCTGGCCCTGCTCTACCAGCGCCTGCCGCCGGACGTAAAGCAGACCCTGTTCGACCCCTACCTGGGGCCGGAGGGCAATGAGGTGCGCTTTTCGATTCGCGTGATCGACTCGGATGCCAACCTGGAGCGCAATGCGCTGCTGCAGAAGATCCGCACCGATCTACTCGCCGACTTTGAGCTGGAGCCCGAGCAGCTGCGCCTCGCCGGCGCCCTGGTGCTCTACAACAACGTGCTGCAAAGCCTGTTCAGCTCGCAGATTCAGACGCTGGGGGTGGTGTTCGCACTGATCGTGCTGATGCTCTGGGCCCTGTTCCGCTCTTTGCGCATCGCGCTGGCCGGCATCATGCCGACGCTGTTCGCGGCGGCGACGATCCTGGGCCTGATGGGCGCGCTGGGCATCCCGCTGGACATCATGACCATCACCATCGCCGCGATCACCATCGGCATCGGCGTGGACAACACCATCCACTACACCCACCGCTACCTGGCCGAGCTGCGCGCCGGCACCGCCACGCAGGACGCGATGCGCGCCAGCCACGGCAGCGTCGGCCGGGCGATCTTCCTGACCTCGATCATCGTCACGGTGGGCTTTTCGATCCTGGCCCTGTCGAACTTCGTGCCCATCGTGCTCTTCGGCCTGCTCACGGGCCTGGCGATGCTGGTGGCCTTCCTAGCCAACCTCACGCTGCTGCCGCTGCTGCTGACCCGCGTATACCCGCAGCGGGCGGACTGAGGCGTAGCCCGCCGCCCCCTCCCGGCAGCGCGGTAGACCGCGGGCGTCACGCTGCCCGCAGGGCTCGCACTGCTGCGTATCGTCTGGTCGCAGCGCGCCACAACACGAGGCGGGCGGGATTGGCGGCAGGGGCCGCAGCCGTTCGCGTGGCCACCCTCCTGGCGCGCACTCTGGGCGGGCCTACCTCATCCTCAGGCACCGCTGGCCTCAGGCACCGCTGGGGCGCCCCCCGCTGGACGGCAGGCACAAAAAAACCGCGGCCGGCGTGCGCCGACCGCGGTCCTTGGTTTTCGCCTTAGTGCGTTGTTGCCTAGGGCGGCTTAGCGACCGCCGCCGATGTACTCCGGCAAGGGGACGATGTCCGTGATGCCGGTGACTGGCGTATCGGCGTTCGGCAGCAAGTCGCCGCCGGTTGTCGCACCAATGCCGTTGAAGCGCAGCACGCGGCCGTTCTGCTGTTCGGCCACGTAAATGTTGGCGCCGTCGAACGCTAGATCCACGGGGTCACCCAGGGCGGTATTTGGCCCGCTGATCTCGGCGTTGACGTCGACATTGCCACCAATCAGTTCGGAAGCGGCAAAGCCGTTGCTACGACCCAGCACGAAGAGCTTGCCGTCGCTGCCATCACCCACGGTGCCGCGGCTCGCAAGAACCAGCTGGTCCAGGCCCTGCAGGTATTCGATGGCGCTGAAGTCCCCGGCCACCTTCACCCGGCTGCCGGTGCCGCCGACCCGGGTCGGCGTCACACGCGTCAGCGACGCCGGCGATGCCGCCTCACCCCGCACGACGCGGGCAAGGAAGTCGCCGAAGGCGCGGTAGATGCCCACCGTGCCATCGTCAAAGCTCAGGTACAGGTCGCCTGTGGTGCCGTCGTAATCGAGGTCGGTCGGCGTGCGCGGGGTATTCAGGAAGCTGCCGATGCGGGTGCCGTTGGCACACACCGAGTACAGGGCCAGGCCCGGCTGCGGGTCGTCGCCCGGGGGCGTCGGGCCGGGGTCATCGCCGGCGTCGGCGTATACGATGACGCCGTAGTCGTCGATGACCAGCGAGGCCCGCGCATCCTGCGCACCGCGGTCGCCGCCATTGCCGGCGCCGCCCAGGCTGAAGCGGCGGTCGCGCAGCACGTTCAAGCCTTCAGCGCTGGCCTGGCTCAGCCGGTTCTCCGCCGCACTATTGACCACAACCACGCGGGTGCTACCCGGGTTGTAAGGGTCAATGACCGGGGTCCCCGAGCCACCGCTCTGCGTGCCTGTGGCGACGTAGACATCGCCGTTGAGCGCCACCGACATCGCCTTCAGGTCACGGCCGTCGGCGATGCTGTACTGCAGCGCCGGGCGACTGGTGGCCGCCAGCGCGGCATCAAGCCGCTCCAGACGCACAAAGCGCTCTGAAGCCCCGCCCTCGTCGGTGACCGTCACGGTGCGCACCACCAGCAACTCGCCCGTGGCGGCCAGAGCGTTGTCCGGGGACAGGTCATTGACGTGCGGCGGCGGCACATCGCGCGCCTGCAGCGCAATGCGTTGCACGCCCAGCGCAGCCAGCGAGTCGACCGGCGCCTCGATGCGGTTCGCAGCAGTGGCGAACACATCCTGGTAGATGTAAACCACGCCGGCCGCCCGATCGGCCACGGCGAGGTCACGCCCATTCAGCGCCAGATCCACCGGGTCGCCCAGCGTGGTGCCGCTGTCGGGCGCGCCGGCGGCGGTGATCACCCGGTCCGGCACCACGTCATTACCACCGCTGGCGATCGACACGGCGTCGCTCAGGATGTAAACCGCGCCGTCCGCATCACCCGTCGGGTTGGTCTGGTCGAAGGCGCGGCCGATGTCAGACACCAGCAAGCGGTCGCTGACCGCGTCGTAGGCGACGCCGTGGTAGTTGACCGGGCGCGTGGCGCTGGCGTTGCGCACCTCGATCAGCGCGTCCAGTGCGACCGTGCCACCGGCGACCTCGTCGGGGTTGTCGCGCAGCGCGCGCTCGTTTTCGACTTCGGCCAGGAAGTTGTTGTAGACCGCGATGCCCGCCGTGGGCAGCGTCAGATACAGGCGGTCATTGGCCTCGTCATAGGCCAGGTCGCGGGCCGTACCGGGCAGCGGGATATCCGCATAGAGCTGCCGATTGCCTTCGTTGTCGTTGAAGGGCCGATCCCCGGTGACGGCTGCGCCGTACACATGCAGGGCCCGCGCGTCCTGGGAGCCACCGGCGAAATCATCGATCGCGATGACGAAGCCGCGCTCCTTGGCGTACACCACGCTGGCGTAGGATTCGGTGCGGCCTTCGGGCACGGTCAGGTCACCGTTGGAGTCGGCCTCGTAGGTCTCGAAGTCGAACTGACGATCCAGCGCCGGCGTGTAGTCGCCGTCGTTGAGGCGGTTGGCCAGCGTGCACACCTCGCGAATCCCGTTGGCGTCCTCATCGTCGCCAATGATCAGGCGCCCGTCGGTGGACAGGTCCATGCCGCCATTGACGACGACACTGCTGCCCGCGTCGCCCGGGTCGAATGCCCCAAAGTTGGCATCGGCCACATAGGACTGCGGCGACTGCGCGCTGGAAACGAAGCGCACAATCAGGCCATCGCCGCGCAGCGCGTAGAGCTGGGCGGCCTGCGCCTGGTCGGGCAGCGGCAGGATGGTGACCGTGGTCTGCTCCACGTCCTCGTTCGGCGGCGTGGCGTCGTCCTCCACCGTCAGCGAAAAGGTCAGCACCGTTGCGGTGTCCACGGGGGGCGCAACAAAGGTGGCTTCCGGCGTCGCATCGCCGTTGCCTTCGAGCACAACCTCAACGACCCCCAGGGGCGGGTCGCTGGCGATCAGATCCCAGGTGTAGCTGGTGATCTGGCCATCCGGGTCCGTGGCCTGCGCGGTGAGCGTGACCGTTTCCCCTTCATTGGCCTGCGGCGAGGGCAGCGGGACGCTGATGACCGGCACGCTCTCGCCCTCGGCGGGCAGCAGTTCGATGCTGACGCGGTCGGAGCTGCTCGCGCCGTTGATGTCCTCGGCCGTAATTTCAAAAATCAGCGTTTCGCCCGCCGCCTCGATCGGGGCGAAAAAGCTCGCGACCGGCTGGTTGGCGTTGTTGATCGTCACCGCGGTCTGGCCGGCCCCGAGCACTTGCCGCCACTGCACGGTGAAGGTGTCGGTCGTATCCGGGTCGCTGGCGGAGCCCAGCAGCAGGATCGTTTGCCCCGCCTGCTCTTCGCGGGAGGGCAGGCCGGCGTCGACGACCGGTGGCCTGTTGTCGGGATCCCCCGAACGGCTGTCGTTGCCACCGCCCCCACAGGCGGTCAATAGAAGCAGGGCCGCCAAGGGAACGGCAATGCGAGCTTGTGTCATGTCAGAGTCCTTCCGGCACGTTCGGTCCAGTCCAGCGTGACGAGCTTTTATTACGCAAAGGCCCACCAGCCCGCTCATCTTGGGCTGGTGGGCCTGCCATTCAGGGGCCGGGTTGCGCCTCAGTCGAGGGGCAGATCCGGGTTGAAGGGCGGCAGGTTGTTCGGCAGCTGCTGCAGGGCCTCGGGCGCAAAGCCCAGGGCGGCACAGCTCGCGACGAAGTCATCGGCACGGCCGGTCAACCCGCTGCGCTGCAGACGGATATGCACCAGCGCCTGCGTGCTCTTGTCGACCACGTAAACCGAATCTTCAATGGCACTGTAGGCCAGATCGACCGGGTTGCCCAGCACGGCGGCATCGTTGGCCGTAACGCCATCGACATCACACGTGGCGATCTGCTCGTCGCCCTCGCTCAGGCCATCGATCCGCAGGTCCACCTCCTGCAAGCCGGCAAAGCCGGCGGCACCCATGTCCGGCGCACTCAGCACATAGATGGCTCCATCGGTGCCGTCCGCTACATCGCCCACGTCACTGACAATGAGCTCCTCGAACAGCACCCCACCGTCCGCGTCGTACACGCGGTGGTGGTTGATGCCGTGCAGATTGCCGTTGAGCGCCGCACCGGCTTCCGCCGGCCGCACCAGACGCGCACCGGAGTCGTCCGCTGGCGGGGACGCGAGCACGTTGTCGAAGATCAGAATCCGGCCGTTGGTCAGAGCCACATACAGACGATCTTCTTCAATGTCGTAATCAAGATCCCAAGGGCGGCGACTGGGCAGATCAATTTCAAACGCCGGAGCAACGTCGCCTTCGGTGCCGTAGCGGTAGGCTTCAATCCGCCCGCTCGGGAACTGCCCGTTTTGGCGGAAGTCGGCAACGAAGGCCACGCCAAGCTCGGCCACCACGTCGATGCCCTTCGGCGCCTGCAGGCTGGTCTGCGTGCCGCCGGCGATGCTGGCCACAATGGAACGCGCCCGGTCTTCGGTCAGTTCGGCACCGGCCGTGCGGGTGCCCGCGATCAACAGGCCGCCCGCCGCACCGCTCACCGGGCCGCTGCTGACCGTCCCGACGATTGTGCCGGCGGCATCGATGTCGACGCCGAACACCGCGCTGCCGGTAGCCGTGCTGCCGCGCAGGCCGGCGTCAAGCTGCGGCGCGAGCGGCGCGTCATCATCACCAAGGCCCACAACAACCCGCTGGTAGCGCTGTGCGCCGGCGACCAGCACGGCCCCGGTCAGATCACCCAGATCCACGTAGAGGTCGCCCCGCTGGCGGTCCGCCAGGTCGCTCAGATCCGCCGCGCCATCCGGGCGCTCCAGTACACGCACGATCTCCACGGCGGCCACCGGAAGCACGTCGTCAGGGGCGATGGCTGCACCACCGGCGGGCGGGGTGTAGCCCACATCCAGCACACCCTCGTAGCGCAGAACGGCGCCGCCGTTGTTGGCCTTCTCGGCCACCAGCAGGTCGAGGCCCTCAGCGGCCAAATCCACCGGGTTGCCGAGCAGGGTCGGGTTGTCCGCGTCATCGGCGACCTTGCGAATGATGAGATCCGGCGTTACGGCGCCGAGCTGGCTGCCAATGCCGTGGAAAACGTATACCGAACCGTCGTTGTCGAAGCCGGGATCCTGACCGGTGCCGGCCGCGGTTTCCGGGCCCACATCGGACACCACCAGGGTGTCGCTGGCCGGCAGGTAATCGATGCCGTGCAGGTTGACGCAGTTGGTGCTGCTGCTGCCAGCGTCGATGCAATCGCCGACATCGGGCACGATGGCTTGCACGCTGTCGTCTGCCGCTCGGCATTGGGGCGCCAAGCCAGCCTCGAAGCGCTCGAGCAAAGCGTCACAGCGCACGATGCGCCCGTCGGTCATCGTGATGAACAGGGCATCCGTCACGGCGCCCTGGACGGGCTCCGCGTCACCCGAACGGGTATAGACAGCGTCCCACACATCAGCGAATTCGGTCGCTCCCGTGGCGTGCAGCGTGCTCAGCGGAATGCTGAGCAGCGGCGCCGCGGCCGCACCGGCTTGCGGGGCATAGATCTGCACGGCCGGAAAATCCCCGGCATCGCTTTCCGGGTCGGTATGCAGCGCGATCAGCAAGCCGCTGTCGGGCTCCAGCAAGAGATTGCGCGGCACTGCGCCAGTCAGCGCATCACTCGCCGTCGCGAAATTGCGATCGCCAAAGTTCGCATTGAAGGTCGCCGTGTCGTCTGCGGCGGCCTCGGCGCGCTCGAGCGCGTTGGCCAGCACGTGAATACGCGGCTCCGGGGTAGCGGCGCCCGTGCGTCCGGCTTGGAACAGACTACCCGTCTCGTCGAGAGCGATACCGGCGTTCAGCCCCAGATCAAAGGTGGCCGTCGGCGTCGCCGCGGCGCCAGCCCCGGCGTCAAAGCGCAGCACTTCGCGCGCACTCGCGGAGACCGCATAAATGTCACTTTCGGCCGCAACGATGGTAATCGGCAACACGGCCTCGCTGACATCGCCATCGTCATCGCTGACGCGGAAGGTCAACTCGCCGCCCAGCGGTAGCTCGTCCGCGGGGACTGCGAACACGTCGATTTCCAAAGTCAACTCGCCAAGATTGCCCGTCGACACACCGGGGGCCGTCAGATCGACGACTTGCGGCACGGTGTTCTGATCGAGGCTGAAGCTGTAACTGCCATCTTCCGCGTCGGCGGGCGCCGGGTCCTCATCCGCGTCGTTGGGGTCGGCATCGGCGACGAAGTCGGCAAGCTCGATGGCGATACGGCGCGTGCGCGGGCCGGTTTCGACCGTCAATGCAGGCAGCTCGTTGCGGCCGGCAGCGGCATTGAACTCGCCAAAGCTGACCGGCGCGGTCTGGAAGGCATTGGTGACCCGGAACTCCTGATAGGCGGTATTGCCCTCGGCATCACGCGCGGTGACACCGACCGTCGCAACGCCGTCGACCTCGGTCAGCGTCACCCGCAAGATGCCGCCGGAGCGCGACACACGAACGGCGTCCGGGTTTGACGAGGAGGCTTCAAAGCTCAGCTGCCCGGGGCCATCGAACACGGTGTTGAGCTCGAGCGCCGTGGGCGTAGTGGCGTTCAAGTTGACGTTGGTGGCCGTCAGGCAGGCCACCTCGGCAAAGCGCGGGCGTGCCTCGCCGTCCGAGCCCACCACATCCTGAAGTTCGCAAGCCGAGGTCGGCGCCAGTGCATTGTCGACGCGCACCTCGAATTCGATCTGGCCGGTAGCGCCACGCTCATCGCGCGCGACCACGGTAACAACGGCCACATCACCGTCCGCTTTCGGCGCGGCGGCGTCCGGCGCAAAGATCAGCAACTGGCCGTCGTCGACGCGGGCGACGACCACATTCGGCCGGCTGGAACTGGCCTCGTAGACCAGGTCGCCGCTGTTGGGGTTGGTCAGGAAGAACTGGCTCAGGTCCAGCGGCGCGGCGCGCTCGCCCTCGGCAATGCGGATGTCCTGCGGGTCCTGGCTGCCCAGCCCTTCGGGGTTCGGCCGCACCACCACCACGCCGTACTGGCCGGTCACGCTTTGGCCTTCGGTGTCGACCGCCGTCACGGTAATCGTGGCTTGGCCGGGGCCGATGATCTGCATGCGCACGCTGTTGTCGTCGGCACCGATGTTGGCGACAACGACCTCCGTGGTGTCGGACTGGGCGGAGAAGGACAGCGTGTCGTTGTCGGGGTCAACGAAGAAGGACGGCGACAGCCCGTTCAACGTGCCCTCGGTGTCACGGGTCGTGAACTGCTGGTCCGGAAGTTCAGCGATTTGTTGCGGCGGCTCATTCCCGGCGCTTCCACCCTGCACGACCACGCTGAAGCTCGTGGTCTGCGAGCCACCGCGGCCGTCGGCTGCCGTAACGGTGATGACCGCCAAACCTGCGAAGGTCGGGTCCAGCACGGTAACGCTCAGCACGCCCGTGCTGTTCGCCGTGGCGCTCACGTCCTGAGGCTGAGTTGAGCCGGTGGAGTAACTGAGCGTGTCGCCGTCCGGATCGAAGAACACCGCACGCAGATCGCGCGTTTCGGTGCTCTGGCCGCCCTGCGGGATGGTGAAGTTCTCGATCTGGCCAGTCAGCTGTGGCGGCTGATTGTCACCCGGCACGCCGCCGTCAACATCGTCATTGCTGCCGCAGGCGCTGAGCGCGGCAACCATCAGGGCAGTCAACCCGAACCGGCGGATCGAGGCAGGTGAAATCAGCGGTGTCATCGTTCCCCCCAGGCCAGCATGCCGACCCGAAAAATTCCTATATTTCGTGCTTTTAGCACGCTTTCCTAAAGTGCGTCAAAAGGTTTATTCGACCGTCACCGATTTGGCGAGATTGCGCGGCTGATCCACGTCGGTCCCCTTCAGTACCGCCACATGATACGCGAGCAGTTGCAGCGGCACGGTGTACAGCAGGGGCGCAACGCTGAGCGGACAGCTCGGCATCGACACCACCCGCACGCCTTCGCCGGGGGTAATGGCGGCGGCCTTGTCGGCAAAAACATAGAGCTGCCCGCCGCGGGCGCGCACCACCTGCAGGTTCGAACGCAGCTTGTCGGCCAGCTCGTCGCCGGGCGCCACGGCCACCACGGGCATCGACTCGTCAATCAGCGCCAGCGGGCCATGCTTGAGCTCGCCGGCGGCATAGGCCTCGGCGTGGATGTAGCTGATTTCCTTGAGCTTCAGCGCCCCTTCCAGCGCAATCGGGTACTGGTCGCCCCGCCCCAGGAACAGGCAGTGCCGCTTGTCGGCGAAGTCCTCGGCCAGCGTTTCCAGCGCCGGGTCCATGCTCAGCGCATCCTCGACCAGGTCGGGCAGCGCCAGCAGCTCGCCGCACAGCCGCGCCTCGGCCTGCGCATCGAGCCGGCCGCGGGCCTTGGCCAGGTAACCGGCCACCAGCAGCATCGAGGCCAGCTGGGTGGTAAAGGCCTTGGTGCTGGCCACGCCGATCTCGGTGCCGGCGCGCGTCAGCATCACGAGGTCGCTCTCGTGCACCATCGAGGACTGCGGGCTGTTGCAGATGGTCAGCGTCCAGGCATAGCCCGCGTCCTTGGCGTAGCGCAGCGCCGCCAGCGTGTCGGCCGTTTCGCCGGACTGCGACAGCGTGATGAACAGGGTCTTGGGCGGCACCACCGGGTCGCGGTAGCGAAACTCGCTGGCCAGTTCCACGTTGACCGGCACGCCGGCCAGCTTCTCCAGCCAGTAGCGGCCGACCATGCCGGCGTGGTGGCTGGTGCCGCAGGCCACGATGTGGATCTGCTCCACCTGCGGCAGCGCGGCGCTGGCCGCATTGCCCAGGCTGTCGGCCAGCAGGGTGCGGGCCTGCAGCCGGCCCTGCAGGGTGTCGCGCAGGGCACGCGGCTGCTCGTAGATCTCCTTGAGCATGTAGTGGCGGTAGCCGGCCTTGTCGTTGGCATCCTCGCCGCGCGCCACTTCCTTCTCGCCGCGCTCTACCGGCTGGCCGTCGGCGTCGTAAACCTGCACGCCGTCGCGGCGCAGCTCGGCGACGTCGCCCTCGTGCAGGTGGATGAAGCGTTGCGTCACCGGCAGCAGCGCCTGGGCGTCGGAGGCCGCGAAGACCTCCTCGATGCCCATGCCCAGCACCAGCGGGCTGCCCACGCGGGCCACCACCATGCGCTCGGGGTCATCGCGGCTGATCACGGCGATGGCGAAGGCGCCCTCGAGCCGGGTCAGCGCCTGGCGCACGGCATCCAGCAGCGAGTCGGTCTGCGCCCGCGCCGCGGCGATCAGGTGCGCGATGATCTCGGTATCGGTCTGCGAATGCAGTGTGATACCCGCGGCCTGCAGCTCCTCGCGCAGCGGCTGGAAGTTTTCGATGATGCCGTTGTGCACCACCGCGACGCGCTCGCCGGCCACCTGCGGGTGGGCATTGGCCTCGCTGACCTCGCCATGGGTGGCCCAGCGGGTGTGGGCAATACCGCAGTGGCCGCTGCGCCCGTCGTCGGCGGCCGCCTCGGCCAGGGCCGCGACCTTGCCCACGGCCCGTACCGGGCGCAGGCCCTCGCTGTCATGCAGCACATAGCCCGCCGAGTCGTAGCCGCGGTATTCCAGGCGGCGCAGGCCCTCGAGCAGGATCGGCACGACGTTGCGTTCGGCCAGCGCGGCCACGATTCCACACATTGCTTCGTCCCTATGGCGCGCGCCGGCGGCGCGCTGTCGGTAAAGCCTTGATGGTACCGCGCCCCCCGGCGCCCCAGAGCATGACCTTAGGCCCACCACGGCCGTCTCACGGGCCGCGGGCAGGCCTTCGGCGGGGCTCAGTCTTCCGGCAGGGCCGGGCTCAGCGTGCGCCCTTCGCGGGGGCCGGCGGCGCCATCCAGCACGAAGACATCCCCCGGCCGGGCCACGCGCAGGCCCGCGCCTTCCACCGCCTGGCAGGCGGCCTCGTCGCCCAGGTGGTAGGCCACCAGGCGCGCACGCTGGCCGGCGTCGTACTCGGCCAGGATTTCGTCCAGGCCGCTGTGCGCGGGGTTGGGCTGCAGGGCGCAGTCATGGAAGATCACCTCATCCCCCGCCGCCAGCGCCGTCAGCCATTCGGGGATGGGCCGGGTGTCGCCGCTGTACAGGAAGCGCCCGGGCAGGGCGAGGCCGAAAGAGCTTTGCGGCGCGTGGTGGCGGTTGGGAAACACGCGGAACTGGCGCCCGGCATGCCAGAAGCGCTCGCCAACCGGCACCAGCTGGAAGGCATCCCAGAAATTGGCGCCGCCCTCTGCCAGCGGCTCGGGCAGGCTGGCCAGTCGCGCCTGCAGCAGCGGCACCAGCGGCGCCGCGCAATACAACCGCGTTTGCGCGCCCTGCCCTTCGCCCACCATGCGGGCGTAGAACAGCGACTCCAGACCGGCGCAATGGTCCAGGTGCGCATGGCTGATGAACAGCGCCTCGGGCAGCCGGCCAAAGGCCTCGGCCCAGGCGCGCGGCGCCGTATAGCCGTAGTCGATACCCAGGCAGGGCTCGCCGTCGCGCAGCAGCACGGCGCAGGCGTTGCCCAGCTCGGTGGAGCGGCTGTCGCCGCTGCCTAAAAACAGCATCTCGTCGCGCATGCGCGGGGGAGCTCGGTGGAGAAAAGGGCCTTGGACCCGCGACGCCCGGGGCCGTTCCGGCAGCCCCCGTAGACTCACGGATTCCGATGACACTGGGATGGCGATGCGCCAGCAATCGGCCGCGACCTTCGCCGCGAGCGGCGCGCTACACATCGCGCTGCCGCAGGCGACATTGTGGCATTGGCCCGCGGCCCTCGCCGCGCCCGAGGCCGATGCGGCCTTCACGTCGCTGCAGCGGGAAGTCGGTTGGCAACAGCAGCAGATCGTCATTTTCGGTCGCCGCGTGCTGCAGCCGCGGCTCAGCGCCTGGCATGGCGAAGCCGAGGCCCATTACCGCTATTCCGGCCGGGATTTCGCGCCCGAAGCCTGGACCCCCACGCTGCAGGTGCTGCGCGCGCGGGTCGAAGCGCTGTGCGGGGCGCGCTTCAACAGCGTGCTGTGCAATTGCTACCGCGACGGCCAGGACGCGATGGGCTGGCATGCCGACGACGAGCGCGAGCTGGGGCCGGCGCCGCAGATCGCCTCGCTGAGCCTGGGCGCCACCCGGCGCTTTCGGCTGCGGCCGCGCGAGCGCGACGCGCACCCCGCGCAGACGCTGGAACTCGGCCATGGCAGCCTGCTGCTGATGGCCGGCGCCACGCAGCGGCACTGGCAGCATGCGCTGCCGCGGATGGCCCGCGTGCGCGAGCCGCGCATCAACCTGACCTTTCGCTGGGTCGGGGGGCGCTGAGGCCGCGGGCACCGGCCTACAATGCGCGCGGAGGTCCTGCCATGCCTGCTGAGTCCAAGCCCACATTGAACACGCTGCGCGCCCGCAAGCACGCCGCCGAGGGCGATTGCCTGGCCCGGCTGCTGCGCGATACCGCCGGCCGCTACGACGCGGCTGCGGTGCAGCGCGACGCCGCCCGCATCGTCGACGCCTCGCGGGCGCAACGCTCGCGCCAGGGCACGCTGGATGCCTTCCTGCACGAGTTCGGCCTGTCCAACCAGGAGGGCATCGCGCTGATGTGCCTGGCCGAAGCCCTGCTGCGCGTGCCCGACGACGACACTCAGGACGCGCTGATCGCCGAGAAGATCCTGTCCGGCGACTGGGACCGCCACCGCGGCCATTCCGACAAGCTTTTCGTCAATGCCGGCGTCTGGGCGCTGATGCTGACCGGCCGCGTGCTCGAGGCCGACCAGGCCGCGCGCCGCGACCCGCGGCGCTGGCTGCAGGGCCTGCTGGCCCGCTCCGGCGAGGGCGCGATCCGCGGCGCGGTGCGCCAGGCCATGGCCATCATGGGCGGGCAGTTCGTGTTCGGCCGCGACATCGAGGAGGCGCTGAGCAAGCGCGCCCGCCAGCCGCGCGGCGCGCAGCTGTATTCCTTTGACATGCTTGGCGAGGGCGCGCGCACGACCGCCGCGGCGCAAACCTATGCCCGGCGCTACCGGCATGCCATCGAAACGCTGGGCGCCGCCACCGCCAGCGACGTGCCGATGAGCGCGCGCAGCTCGATCTCGATCAAGCTCTCGGCTCTGCACCCGCGCTACGAGCCGGCCCAGCGCGAGCGGGTCTTTGCCGAACTGCTGCCCGTCCTGCGCCAGCTGGCCGAGTGCGCCGTGGACCACGGCCTGCCGTTGACCATCGATGCCGAGGAGGCGGACCGCCTGGAGCTGTCGCTGGAGCTTTTCGAGGCCCTGGGCCGGGCCCCCGGCCTGCAGGGCTGGAACGGGCTGGGCCTGGCGCTGCAGGGCTATCAAAAGCGCGCGCCCGAGGTCATCGACTGGCTGGCCGCGCTGGCCCGCCAGCAACAGCGGCAGATCCCGCTGCGCCTGGTCAAGGGCGCCTACTGGGATACCGAGATCAAGCACAGCCAGGTGGAAGGCCACCCGGACTACCCCGTCTACACGCACAAGGCGGCCACCGACCTCGCCTACCTCGACGCCGCCAGCCGCCTGCTGGAGGCCGGCCCCGCCTTCGCCCCGCAATTCGCCAGCCACAACGCGCACACCATCGCCGCCGTGCACCACATGGCCGATGGCCGGCCCTTCGAGTTCCAGCGCCTGCACGGCATGGGCGAGCTGCTGTACCGCGCCGCGCGCGCCAGCGTGATCGGCGAGACCGTCCCGCTGCGGGTCTACGCGCCGGTCGGCGCGCACCAGGACCTGCTGCCCTACCTGGTGCGCCGGCTGCTGGAGAACGGCGCCAATTCCAGTTTCGTGCACCGTTTTCTGAACGAGACCCTGCCCATCGACGAGGTCGTGGCCGACCCGCGCAGCCAGGTCGAGGCGCTGCTGGCGCAGCGCGCGCGCGACGCCCAGGCCGTGCCCGAGGCCATCCCGCGGCCGCCCGATCTGTACGGCCCCGGCCGCCGCAACAGCGCCGGCATCGACCTCAGCGACGCGACCACGGCGCGCGAACTGGAACAGGCCCTGGCCCGGCAGCGCGCGGGCGCCGGCATCGGCGCGGCCTGCCTGATCGACGGCGCGGACGCCGGCGAGGAGGCGCAGCCCGTGTACGCGCCGGCGCAGCCGGGCCTGCGTGTGGGCAGCGTTCGCGCGGCCGGCAGCGGCGAACGCGGCCGCGCCGTGGAGGCGGCGCTGGCCGCCCAGCCGGCCTGGGATGCGCGTGGCGGCGCGGCGCGCGCCGACGTGCTGCGGGCGATGGGCGACGCCCTGGAACGCGAGCCCGAAACGCTGCTGCACCTGCTCAGCGCCGAGGCCGGGCGCACGCTGCCCGACGCCATCGCCGAATGGCGCGAGGCCATCGACTTCTGCCGCTACTACGCCACCCAGGCCCAGCGTCACTGCGACCAGCCCCAAGTGCTGCCCGGCCCCACCGGCGAGCAGAACACGCTCAGCCTGCATGGGCGCGGCGTGTTCCTGTGCATCTCGCCCTGGAATTTCCCGCTGGCCATCTTCACCGGCCAGGTCGCGGCCGCGCTGGGCGCCGGCAACGCCGTGCTGGCCAAGCCGGCTGAGCAGACGCCGCTGGTGGCCTATGAGGCGGTGCGCCGCTTCCACGCCGCCGGCGTGCCGCCGGGCGTGCTGCAGCTGCTGCTGGGCGACGGCGCCCGCGTCGCCGCGCCGCTGGTCGAGGACGAGCGCGTGGCCGGCGTCGCCTTCACCGGCTCGACCGCCACGGCCAAGGACATCCAGCGGCGGCTGGCCGCACGCGACGGCGCCATCGTGCCGCTGATTGCGGAGACCGGCGGGCAGAACGCGATGGTGGTCGACTCCACGGCGCTGTTCGAGCAGGCCTGCGACGACATCCTGGAATCGGCCTTTGGCTCGGCCGGCCAGCGCTGCTCGGCGCTGCGCGTGCTGCTGCTGCAAAAGGACATCGCCGACGCGCTGCTGGAGATGCTGGGCGCGGCGCTGCAGCAGCGGCGCCTGGGGCCGGGCTGGTGCGTGGACAGCGACATCGGCCCGGTCATCGACGCGCGCGCGCTGGGCGGCCTGCAGGCGCACGCCCGGCGCATGGACGACGAGGCCCGCCTGGTGTCCCGGCTGGACCCGCCGCGCGAGGGGCATTACTTCGGCCCCCGCATCTACGAAATCGAGGATCTGGCGCAGCTGCGCGGCGAGGTCTTTGGCCCGGTGCTGCATGTGCTGCGCTGGGATGCGCAAAGCCTGCCGCGGCACCTGCGCGCGCTGCAACGCACCGGCTACGGGCTCACCTTCGGCCTGCATTCGCGGCTGAACACGCTGCCGCAGGCGCTGCTGCCGCAACTGCGCGCGGGAAACGTGTACGTGAACCGCACGATGACCGGCGCGGTGGTGGGCGTGCAGCCCTTTGGCGGCAGCGGCCTGTCGGGCACCGGGCCCAAGGCCGGCGGGCCGCATTACCTGCCGCGCTTCGCCACCGAACGCACGCTGAGCATCAACACCGCCGCCATCGGCGGCAACGCCGAGCTCTTCGGCCGCGGCTAGTGCCCGCCCTCGCAGGGCGGTCGGCAGCCCCGGGCCGGCTGCCGTGACGGGCCCGCGGCGTGGTGGGCGCGAGGCCGTTAGGCGCCCGCGGGCCCTGAGCGTCCGTCCCCGCCGCCAAGCCGCTGACGCGCCGTCGTCCGCTCGCGCCTGCATTGACGTTTTTCTGACGCCGGCCCGGGTTCACTGACACCCACACCCATCCGTGCGCGAGGGGAGACATGCCCGACCGCCGCCTGCTCTTGCTCTTGTGCCTGTGCGCCTGTGGCGCGCAGGCCGGCGAACGTGGCGCCCTGCGCAACGGCGTGGGCCTGGACTGCCCGCTGGGCAGCCACGGCAACCTGCACCTGACCGTGCACGAGCGCCGCGACCCGCGCAAACGCGGGCTGCGCTACGCGCTGCGCGAGCGCGCGGAGCCTGCGGCCCGGCTGCGCTGGTCGCTGGGGCCGGCGGTCACGCTGCGCCAGTCGGCGCATGGCGAGCGCTTCATCGGCGTGGTGCCGCAGCTGCGGCTGCAACTGCCGCTGGCCGCCGACACGGTGCATGCGCGCATCGACTACGGCTACTGGGGCGCGGGCCGCCGCACCACCGAACGCGAGCGCGTCTGGCAGGCCCAATTCAGCCTGCGCTTCTAAGCCAACGCTGATCAATCCGCGTGTCCCTGGCAGCGCGCCCGGCGCGCGCCTGGTCGCTGGCGCCGTTCAGGCCGGCCGCGCCGGCCCCACCCACACCTGCTGCGCGTTGACGAACTCGTGGATGCCATGCGGCCCCAGCTCGCGGCCAATGCCCGAGCGCTTGATGCCGCCGCTGGGCAGGCGCGGGTCGGTCTTGACGATGCCATTGACGGCCACCTGACCGGCCTCGATGCGGCGCGCCAGGGCCTCGCCGCGCACCGCCGCCGTCCACACACCGGCGGCCAGGCCATAGGGCGTGTCGTTGGCCAGGGCCAGCGCGTGCTCGTCGTCCTCGGCGCGGATCAGCACGCCCACCGGGCCAAAGGTTTCCTCGCGGAAGGCCGTCATGCCCGGCTCGACATCGGCGAGCAGCGTCACCGGGTAGTAATAGCCCGGCCCGTCCACCACGTCGCCGCCCAGCAGTACGCGGGCGCCGGCGTCCACGGTTTCGCGCACCTGGCGGGCCAGGTTGTCGCGCAGATCGGGCCGCGCAATCGGGCCCACCTGAGTGCTCTCGTCGCGCGGGTCGCCCAGGCGCAGCGCGGCGAAGCGCTCGTGCAGCAGCGTGCACATCTGCTCGTAGACCGGCGCCTCGACGATGATGCGCTTGGCCGCAATGCAGGACTGCCCCGCATTGATGATGCGCGACAGCGTCAGCGTGTCGGCGGCGGCGGCCAGGTCGGCATCGGCCAGCACGATGGCCGGGTCGGAGCCGCCGAGCTCCAGCACCACCGGCTTGATCTCGCTGGCGGCAATGCCGGCGACAATGCCCCCAGCGCGCTCGGAGCCGGTGAAGGACACGGCGCGCACGCGGCTGTCGCGAATGACGCCCTCCACGGCCGCATTGCCCAGCGGCAAATTGGTCAGCAGGCCCTCGGGCGCGCCCACGGCGCTGAAGCACTCGGCGATGGCGGCCGCGCAGCCCGGCACGTGCGGGTCGTGCTTGAGCAGGCCGGTGTTGCCGGCCATCAGCGCCGGCGCGCAGAAGCGAAAGGCCAGCCAGAAGGGCGCATTCCACGGCAGGATGCCCAGGACCGGGCCCAGCGGCAGGTGCTGCACATAGCTGCGCGTGGCGTCCGAGGGCAGCGACTGGGTGGCCAGGTAGTCGGCGGCGTGGGCGGCGTAGTGCTCGGCGCACCAGGCGGCCTTGTCCACCTCGCCACGGGCCTCGCGGATGGGCTTGCCCATCTCCTCGGTCATCAGCAGGGCCAGGCGCTCGCGCTCCTCGCGCATGTACGCGGCCACCGCGTTGAGCAGCTCGGCGCGCTCGCTGAAGGGCTGCTCGCGCCAGGCGTGAAAGGCGCTGACCGCCGCGTCCAGCGCGGCGTCCACCGCGCCCGGGTCGGCCTCGGGCACCTCGCGAATCAGTTTGCCATTGCTCGGGTCAACCGCTCGCAGCATGGTTGGACTCCTTCGGGGTTTCGGGGTCTGTGGCCGCGGCCACCTTGGGCACCGGGCGCACCTTCGCGCTGCCGCGCGCCGCCTCGCCGGGCTTCACGACGAAGTCCTCCTCCAGCGTGAAGAAGGACTTGCAGCCGGTGTCGGTGATGTACACGGTGTCGGAGATGCCGCAGGTCTTGTTGCCGTCCACCGCCCACATCCACGGGATGATGTGGAAGGTCATGCCCGGCTCCAGCACTCGCGAATCGCCCTGCTTCAGGCTGACGATGTAGCCCTCATCCCAGCTCGGCGGGAAGGCGATGCCAATGGAATAGCCCGAACGGGTGATCAGCGAGGCGCCGACGTCGTTGTCGGTAATGATGTTGCGCACCAGGTTGTCGGCGTCGGAGACCGTCAGCCCCGGGCGCATCGCGCCCTTGATCTCGGCCAGCGCCAGCTTCATGCGCTCCTGCGCCTTGCGCATCGAGTCGGACAGCTCGCCCAGCACGCAGGTGCGCATCATGGCCGTGTGGTAGCGGCGGTAGCAGCCGCCCACCTCCAGGAAGACATGCTCGCCGGGCTGCACGGTGCGGCCCTCCCAGGTGGCATGGCCGATCATGGTGCGCGGGCCGCTGGTGACGTAGGGCCACACGGCCGGCGCCTCGCCGCCGGCGCGGAACATGCCGGCGCTGATCTCGGCCGCGATCTCGTTCTCGGTCACGCCGGCCGCGCAGGCTTCCAGGCCCGCGCGCATGCCCGCCTCGGTGGCCCGCGCGGCGATGCGCATCGCCTCGATCTCGTGCTCGGACTTGGTGATCCGCCCCTGCTCGACGATGCCAAAGCAGTCGAGCAGCTTGCCGTCGGTCAGCGTGGTGTGGATGTAATCCTGGTGGTAGGCGGGAAAGAAGTAGCTGTTGCGCTCATAACCCACGTGTTTGTCGGCCAGGCCAAACTCGCGCAGGCTCTCGACCAGCGCCTGGATGGCATCGCCGGTGTCCGGGTAGGGCCGGGTGATCTCGACCCAGGTGCGGGCATGCACATTGGTCGCCTCCAGCTTGCGCGTGATCATGAAGGGCTCGCCCTCCAGCGGCACCACGAGGGCCTGGAAGAAGCTGTAGCCGGTGGTCTGATAGTCCGTCAGGTACATCAGATTTTCCGGGTCGCTGATGACCACGGCGTCCAGCAGCCGCTTGGCCATGCGCTCGCGCAACTCGCGCAGTCGCCGCTCGTACTCGGCGAAAGGGAAGGTCATGTCGTCGCGTTGAATCATGCCGCGAGCACCTCCCCGACCACGCGCTCCAGCGTGGCCAGGCCCTGATCCAGCGTGTCGTCCTCGATGGTCAGCGGCGGGATCAGCTTGATGACCCGCCCGCCCGAGCCGCAGGCCGAAACCAGCAGGCCCTGCTCGAAGCAGCCGGCCACAATGGCCTTGGCCCGCTCGCCATCGCCCACATCCAGGCCGTGGATCATGCCGCGGCCGCGGGCCGAAAGACCCTGGCCGGCATGCTGCTCGACCAGGCCCTCGACGCACTGCGCCATACGCCCGCCGCGGTCACGCACCGTCTTCAGAAAACTCTCGTCCTCGAAGTAGCGCAGCGCCTCGCGGCCGGCGACAAAGGAGAGGTTCTGGCCGCGGAAGGTGCCGGTGTGCTCGCCCGGCGACCAGTGCTTGTCGTGCTCGGGCTTGATCAGGTTCATGGCCAGCGGCGTGCCGTAGCCGCCGATGCCCTTGGCCAGCGTGATGATGTCGGGCTCGATCTCCATGTTGTCGAAGGAGAAATAGCTGCCGGTGCGGCCGCAGCCCACCTGGATGTCGTCGACGATCAGCAGCGCGCCGACCTCGCGCGCCAGCGTTTGCAGCTGCTGCAACCACTGCGCGGTGGCCACGTTGACGCCGCCTTCGGCCTGCACCACCTCCACCAGGAAGGCGGCCGGCTTCTCGACGCCGCTGGAGCCGTCGGCCAGGGCCGCGCGGTAGGCGCCCAGGCACTGGCTGCAGCCCGCGCTGCTGCCCTCGAAGGGCAGGCGGTGCACATGGTCCAGCGGCACGCCGGCCGCGTTGCGGAAATAGCTGTTGGCGGTGCAGGCCAGGCTGCCCAGCGTCATGCCGTGAAAGCCGTTACCAAAGGCCACGACCTCGCGCCGGCCGGTGACCCGGCGGGCCAGCTTCAGCGCCGCCTCGACAGCGTTGGTGCCGGTGGGCCCGACGAACTGCATCTTGTAGTCCCAACCGCGCGGCGCCAGCACGGTGTCGGCAAAGGCGGCAATGAACTCGCGCTTGGCCGTGCTGTACATGTCCAGCGTGTGGGTCACGCCGTCGGCCTCGAGGTAATCGATGATGGCGCGCTTCAGCTTGGGGTTGTTGTGCCCGAAGTTGAGCACGCCGGCGCCGGCGAAGAAGTCGATATAACTCCGGCCTTGCTCATCCACCTGGGTCGCGTTGTGCGCCGTCTTGAACACCGTGGGGTACACCCGGCAGTAACCGCGAATGTTGGATTCCCACTGTTCGAAGATTTCCACGTTGTCACACTCCTTTGCGCTGCTGCGCGGTGGATGATTGCGCTCGCTAGCCGGGCCGGTCCTCCGGTGGCAGGCCGGCGAGCCGGCTGTATACGCGCATGACCGGCGCGATCAGCGCATCGTTAAAGTCGTAGTGGGGGCTGTGACAGGGCCAGTCCTCGCCTGTTCCCTGCCCCGCCCCGATCAGGGCGAAGGCCCCGGGGATCTCGCGCTGGTAATAGCTGAAGTCCTCGGAGGCCATGATTGGCAGTCGCAAGTTCTGTGCCTGCCATTGCGGACCCAGCTCGGCGGCCAGTGCGGCGCGCATCTCGGCGGCGGCGCCGGCGTCGTTCACCGTGGCGTCGTAGCGGCGGATGTGCTCCACCTCCGCCGTGACGCCATAGGCCTGCGCCGTGGCCGTGGCGATCTCGCTGATGCGGGCCTCCAGCTCCTCGCGCAGCGCGCTGTCGGAGAGCCGGATGCTGCCGGCCAGCCGCGCCGCGTTGGGGATCACCGTGTCGCCGCTGGGCGCATTGAAGCTGGTCAGGCTGACCACGGCCGCCTGCTGCGGCGCCAGCCGTCGCGCCACGATCTGCTGCAGCGCCACCGTAATGGCGCTGCCGGCCAGCACCGGGTCGCGGCACAGCTCGGGCTGGCTGGCATGGCCGCCGCGGCCCTGCACGGTGATGCGAAAGGTGCCGTTGGCCGACATCACCGCGCCATCCGGGCACACGGCCTGGCCGTAGGCGATGGCCGGCCAGTTGTGCCAGCCGAAGATGCAATCGACGCCAGCCAGGGCCCCGTCCTCGATCATTTTCTGCGCGCCGTGGCCGCCTTCTTCCGCGGGCTGGAAGACCAGCGTGACCGGCCCCGGCAGCTGCGCCTCGCGCGCCTTCAGCC
Source organism: uncultured Ectothiorhodospiraceae bacterium (assembly GCA_937141935.1). Taxonomy (GTDB): domain Bacteria; phylum Pseudomonadota; class Gammaproteobacteria; order Nevskiales; family Oceanococcaceae; genus MS8. The sequence goes on along the minus strand of CAKZQS010000007.1, from coordinate 18,243 downwards.
AGCGCCCGGCGGCCAGCAGCGTGGCCGCATGACCATCGTGCCCGCAGGCGTGCATGCAGCCGCCGTGCGTCGACGCCCAGGGCACGCCGCTGTCCTCGTTGATGGGCAGCGCGTCGATATCGCCGCGCAGGGCCACATGCCGGCCGGGCGCGTCGGCCGCCAGCGTGGCCAGCGTGCCGGTATCGGCGCATACCCGCCAGGGGATGCCGGCGGCATCCAGCTGCGCGCGAATGCGCCGCGCCGTCTCCCGCTCCTGCCAGGGCAGCTCGGGGTGCGCGTGCAGTTCGTGGCGAAAACTTACGGCCTCGTCGACGAGGTCCTGCCAGGACATGGCTGCGTATCTCCATAGGGCGGGGCACCCGACCGGGGCCCGGCCCGGCACTGTGCCACAGACCACCATGGCCGCACAGCCGGGGTTTTCACCAGCGTCTCCCCAGGTTTTCGCGACCGCCCGCGGGGCTCTTCGCAGCCCCGTCACCCCGCAACCGGGACGGCACCGGCAGCCCGCCGGGCACCGGCTAGGTGGGGCCTTCCCCGGCCCACCAGGCCGCGATGGCGGCCGCCGCGGCCTGCGGCTCGCGCACCCAGCGATAGTGGTCGGCGGCCGCGCCGATCTGCGCCGCGCTGAGCGTGATCTGCACCGTCTGCGCCGCGGCAAAACGCTCCGCGACCGACTGGGCCGCGGCCGGCGGCACCAGCACATCATCGGCCGGGCGCAGCAACAGCATGCGTCCGCGCCAGGCGCGGATGCCGGCCTCCAGGTCCTGATCCAGGCCGGCGGCGCGGTAGCGGTTCTCGCGCGCCAGCACCGACCAGTCGCGCATCAGCCCCGCCGCCTCCCGCCCGCCAAAGCCAATGCGGTGGCCCGGGTAGTAGCCCAGCGTACGCAGGCTCAGGGGCAGCAGCACACGCGCCAGCAGCTCCAGCTGCCAGCGGGTCGCGCCGCGATACAGCCGCCGCCAGGGCGAGCCACAGGCGGCGAGAACCACGCCCGCGAGCTGCGTCGGATACAGCGCCGTCGCCATCGCCGCGAGGTGCCCGCCCAGGCTGTGGCCCAGCAGCAGGCGCGGGCAGCCCGGCCAGCGCGCGCCGGCCTGCTCCAGCGCGCAGCCAATGTCGGCCAGACACGCGGCAAAGCCCCAGCTCTGCTGCCGGCTGGCCCGCAGCGGGCTGCGCCCCTGCCCGCGCTGCTCCAACAGCAGCACCGCCAGGCCCTGCCCCGCCAGCGCCTGCGCCAGGGGCTGGTAGTACTGCGCCGGCACACCCAGCGCGGGCAGTAGCAGAATCACCGCCCGCGGCGGACGTGGCGGCTGCCATGCGCACAGCGGCAAAGCCGTGCCATCGACCGCCTGCGCGCTGAACCACTCGCCGTCGGCGCTGTGGCTCATGGGGCGACAGGGGCGAAAGACCCGATCAATAGGGCAAGAGCGTCGGACACGGCGGGCGGGCCTGCGGAAAGGGGCAGGCAGTGTAGGCAAGCACGGTCAGCCCGTGCCGGCCGCAGGGGTGCTAGGACGGGCTTTGGCGCGCGGCGGTCGACGCGTGTTGGGCGCGCAACCCAGCGACGTGGGCCCGATGGGTCCGCCAGCCGCGCGGTAGCGCCGCCGCCTCCAGGCGCTGGGCCAGCGTGAGCCTTTGCGTCCGGCTCCAGCGCTCGTTCTGGGCGCGGAAGGCCGTTCGCAAGGCGCCGAGGCTGAGCACGCCCGGTACCGAGCCGCTACGCAGCTCGGCGCTGCCGGCAAGCACGACATAGCTGCGAACCGCGGCCTCGGGCAGGTCCAGGACGGCGCGCACCGCGCACAGGTGGCGATAGTTCTGGCGCAGCGGATTCTGCAGCTGCTGGCGGCTGCGGTAACGCACCCGCGTCCAGTGCTCCTGCTTGGCAGTGCCAAACAACCAACCCGACAGGCATTTGGTTTCGATCACGTAAATCGCGTCGGCCGCGATGACGATGTGATCGATTTGGGTGCTGCCGAGTCTGTCCGGAAGCGTGAGATCGTGCAGAACCTGATAGTGCGCCGGGTTCAGGGTGGCCAGCACGCGCCGTACGCGCCGCTCACCGATGTACCCGAGGATCCGGGGCCGGAGTGCGCGAGCGATGAGTATCAGCACGAAGATAAGCGCGATGGCCGCGACCATGCCGGCGGCCCATGGCACGAGCGCGCGCACGATGGGGCCAGCGACGACATCGTTCATCAAGGTGTCGATGGGCCCGCGTCCCGTCGCACTCGGGCCGAAGGACCTCGTGTCGGTCACCGACAGCGAATGCCCCGACGTCGATGCTCCACCCCGAGCCGACCGCGTAGGCGCCGGGAGGGCCTGGCCAGACGCAGGCGCCTCGGCGGCGCATTGTTCGGCGAAGGTGCGAATCCCATCGACCCGCCCACAGTCGTAGGGCGTGCGCTTTGCGCGAGCGCAGGGCTGATCGGAGACCGTCCGCTGGCCGCTGGCGTCGGTGCAAACGTAGATCGGCGCCGCGCCTGCCGGCGACGAGCCCATGGTGGCGGCCAAGAACACGCCAAGCAGATAGCGCCTGGGTCTGAACAGAAATCGCGAGCGCCCCATGCCCCCTCCCCGAGTCCGGACCGCGGCAGCATTATGCCCGCGGGAGGGAGATCCAGCGCAGGGGCATGGCGCCGCCGGTTGACGGCCATGCCCGGCGACGGAACCGAGGAACCTGAGCGGTGAGGGCAAGGTGACCCGGCTGTGGCGGCACGCCGTGCAAGCTCAGCGACCGCGAGCGTCTGTTGCGGCGGCCGGCTTTAGCGGCCTGCTGAGGCGACCTGCGCTGGTGCAGGAGGAATGGTGGCTACGGGTGGACTTGAACCACCGACCCCAGCATTATGAGCTTGATTTTATTGGTTTTTTGCCCTTCTTAATCAGCCACTTCCGGCGCCTGCCATTTTGTTGAGGGAACGGTTTCGAAGTCAGGCAGAACTCAACGAAATGTAGTGCTGAATCAACGTAAACACCTGCACATTTGACACTACCGTTCACCTGACGAGCGGGTCTAGCTCTTCGGCATGTACACACTTGGGTCGTGGTGACCGGAGACCGCTGTGCTGCCGATAAAGGCAGTCAAGGGCTAACCTCGCTGGCCGGCCGGATGTTGGAGGCGGATTCACGGAGTACGCTATCTAAGTGAAACGCCACTACATCAGTAGACGTGCCAGCATCAACCGCCAGGTCCGCCGGGCATGGTTGGCGCGCTCTCGCAAACAAGCCCGCAAAGATCGCCGCCGGCGGCAGAGGGCCAAATATTGCGAGGACGTCAGGATTACGGTAGGCCGACAGCTGGACTTGATGACTGACGAGGGCGTCGACGAGCTGATCCGCGTCACCAAGCAGATACGTGCCGTACTCAGGGTTCGCACGCGCTGCAAGCGCATCACGATTCACCTGGACCTACGGCAAACTAGCGAGATGACCGCCGGGGCCGCTGTCAAGATTCACGCGGAGCTAGACGTGCTTAGGGGGCTGCGACGGAAGGTTATCCTCGTAAGGTGCCGTACTAGGTCAGGCACATCGGTGTCGCACTTGGTGTCTGCGAGTGGCCTCGGAAAATCTGTTCCGCCGGACACAGCCCAAGACGGTGTTATACCTATGCAGACGGGGTCTACGAAGCCGGACATGCATGACTTGTTCCGGAAAATGAATCGTTCGTTCTATGGTGGTCAGATCGTTATGGATGACGATCAGTGGTTGGATCTTAGCGAATCCATCCAGGAGGCTACTGCAAACGTGCAAGAACACGCCTACGCAACTCCTGAGCGTCGGGACTACGTCAAGCGCGACCTTGATCGCTGGTGGATCTTCGGCCATACCGACGACAGCTGGATAAATTTCGTCATTTTTGACAAAGGACAAGGAATTCCAAAGAGGTTCCCGACAAATCCTGATTTTCGGATTATCGATCGGTTTTCCCGAATTGCGCGCATAACGAAGACGGACTCCTGGCTTATCGTCCTCGCGTATAAATACAGCGTGCACAATAGAAAACGACGGAGCGGCGGAAGAGGCAACGGTTTCGCGATTATGTCTGAGATGGTCGAAGACGGCGGCGCCGAGCTATACATTCGCAGCAATCGCGGATGGGCCTACTTCCGTGGCGGTCATGAGCCTGTTCACTCCGACAATGTCCGGTCGTTTCACGGGACGTTGATACAGATTCGCATACCTCTTCCCGGGAGGCCTTCGTGAAAACTATGGGCCGCGAGATATTTATCTCAATTACCGAAGACTTCAGCAGGGCGCCGTACGGGCGGAAGAGTGCCCATGATGAATATAATGGAGAGCGCTTTCGTGAGGAGTATCTAAAACCTGCCCTCGATTCGTATGAGAAAGTAACTGTGGATCTGCGGGGCACCCCCGGCCTTGGGCCCTCCTTTTTGGAAGAGGCGTTTGGCGGCCTGGTAAGGCACGGGTATATTACGAAAGATGATTTCTGCAAAAGGCTTGAGTTTCCCCCAGGCAATGAGAGGAACCAACGCAAAATAATGCGTCATCTTGAAAGAGCCAGGTTCGGCTCTTCTAAGGGAGCGCCCTTGGAGCGGCAATACACCTCTGCGATTCGGTGACAGAAATTCCTATCAAGGGCGGCCCCAGTAATGTATTGCTAGTCATAGCGCTCGCCGGGTGGGCATTCACTTATTGGAACTCTAGCCGCACCGCAAGGCGCGCGGAGGTAAGGGAGTATTTTTCTGAACTTTCTCGTGCGGTTGAGTCGTTCCATGATAGGGCGGTCGATTTTTGGGGTGCGGATCACTCGCAAGCCGAACGCGTTCACTCCGAGGCGACCCGGCTGATCTCCATGAGCCATAACATCGATCTTTTGTTTGAGCACGCCAAGCATGAGTCCATTAAGACGGGGGACATTTCCCGTCTGCTGATAGATTTTAGCGATACAGCCCTGATCGACATCGAAGATGCAGCATCGGCTGACAGTGCCGCGAAGATATCGAGGATCAAGCGAATCGGGGACGCGTACCCCGCGCTGCGTACAGAGATCATGGCTGCGCGGCTCAAGATGATTAGCCGCTACTCCACTCGCTGGTGGCGCAACCGCGCTTCGCATTTTTGGTTGCGCGCCACCGGCGAGGCCAATCGGGCTTGAGGCACAACGCTTGGTGAGTCGACCACGAGTCTCGGCGCGTGCAGCTGAAGAGCGCGCACGGGGTAGGGCTGGCCCTGAGTGGATAAGGGGGTGGGCGCAGATTGCTGTGGCTCTGGAGCAAGGCGTGGACGTCCTGAATCAGGGCTATGCAGAACTGGCGGCGGCAGCTGCTACTGATTCCGACGCAGTATTCGAGGCGGCTCAGCGATTTCCGGCTTGGTGGGCTCACGTGTATCGCCTTCCAGCAAAGCGCTCATTTCAGCTCTCGCTAGCTGGGTTCTTCTTGCTTTGCCCTAGCGCTACGATAGTTTTGACACCAGCAGGGATTAGCGAATCGCTGGCTCGACTCGCGCGCCGTCAGCCCACGCTGATCGATCGCGCATTCGTCAGCGGGACTGACGCTATGAAGTTGGCAGCGTTTGCCCCGCTGATTGGCCATCTCCGCGCTGCCCTAGCTGGTCGCACGATGTATGGGCTTCTCGAGCGTGCCAAAAGAGGCGATCTTAGCTGCTTGTCTCTCGTTGTCCGCGTGGACCCCTGTGTGCTACTCGTGCCGCCGCTGCGGAATGTTTTGGTAGCTGCCTCACTATGCCGGCATCGCCATGTCCTAAATTGTCTTTCGTCAGCACTTCGTTCCCCGCTTCCGTTTGGTCGGCGGGAGTACTCCACGCCGCGCTTAGTTCTCATCCTCATGCATCAGTCACGGCAACTTGACCGCCTCGACCGTGCCAGCGCCACAGCGATTTTTTCTGAGACCGCACGGTTGTACCGAGGGACCGCCCCGTCTGACGCGTCTGCTTCGGATCGAAGTGCCGCCCTCTGGCGCAATATCTTGAATTGGAAGCGCGAGATCGAGAAAAATCCCGTAGACATTTTTTCGCTGACCTAGCGCGGACTCGTGCATAGCTTTGGTAGCTCCTTCGCCACGGCAGGAGCTGCCAAATGTCAGATCGAAAGACCCCTCACGTCGCCACGGGCGGCTCGGATCGCGGCGGCAGCCGCGACCGCGCCGCTCGGGGTGAGACGGGTGCGCCGCCTAGTAACACAGCACCCTCCCAGGACAAGAGTCCGATCACCCTCCTTCACCAAGGCGTGGACTCGCTATACCTCTCCTACCCTGGAGACTTGCCCGAGGACCTCGATGCGGTTCTCTCTCAGCTCAAGGCCAGGTCAGCTTCCCCGGACAAGGGCGAACAGTCCCTGGCGTTGATCGAACTCGGTGGGCTCGACTTTCACGTCCTCGACCGCGGCGCGCGACGATTTAAGTTCGTGCTCAGCCACGCCGACTTCCATCTCCAGGTTTCCTCGTCCGCCTCGAACTCTATGCCCCTGGCCTCAGTCCAGGTTCGTAGTCACTTCCTCACCGAGCATGGGGTCGAGTCGGCACTCAAGGCATTGGGGGGCATTCTTCGCGACCTGGGCGCGGGCGCGGAGCCGGCGTACTGGATCTCCCGAGCGGACCTTTGTGTCGACTTTACCGCCGATTGGGACCTGCTGAGCTGGGACGAAGAATGCTGGCTAACGCACGCTTCGAAGATCGCGCGCTATTCCGAGCGCGGCGTCGGTTCCGGCTGGACCATTGGCGCACGCGGGACGCTCTCGGCCCGCCTGTACAACAAATGCCTAGAAATGCGAGCGAAGGGCCTTCAACGTCCTGAGCTCATCGGCCTCTGGCGGAAGAACGGCTGGGACAGGGAATCACAGGTCTATCGGCAGGAGTTCGAGGCCCGTAAAGATTTTCTTAACGGCCTGAAGATCCAGACTTGGGACGATCTCAAGCCCTGCTGTGGGTCGATCTGGACGTACCTCACCGTCGATTGGCTCCGGCTTGTCGTTCCTAGCCCGAGCGACTCCAAGCGCTGCCGGTGGCGGCTTCACCCTGTTTGGTCCGCCCTGTCGCAAGTCCCGTGGCCGGAGGATATAGGCCAGCCTGTCGCGCGAAACGCACCTGTCTATCAGCCGTCTGCTGACTACGCGATACGGCAGGCCCGTAGCGCGCTCACAAGCTTCATGGCGGTACGACTGATGGCCGAAGGTGGCGATGCACTTTCGGCGCTCTATCAAGAGATGCTCGAAGGGCTTGCGCCTATCGCGCGGTATCGCGGTGTACCGACGGAGAGCCTTCTGTTTGATGAGGCCGCACTGAAGGCGACGAAGGCCGGCAAACCATTCGCTAGCGTCGCCCACACAGCGGCACAACGCAGCAAGACGGCGAGGCGCGCGGCACAGCGACGTGTGACCCAAAAGCGGACTCGCAGCGATGACGGACTCTGATCATGGCCACCGCACCCTGTCGGCTGAGGAAGCCGCGACGTTCCTGCGTCTTCACCCGGTGGTGCTGCGCGAGTACGCACGCCAAGGCCGCGTCCCTGGCGCAAAGCCCGGCAAGAGCTGGGTGTTTCTCGAGGCGGACCTTGTCGCCTACCTGCGCTCGCTCTACTCTGCTCCTCGACAGGCGCCGCGAGGTGGCACAAGCACGGAGAGTTGCTTATGTCATTGTTCAAACGCGGTGAAGTCTGGTGGGTCCGGTTCACGGCCCCCTCCGGCGAGCGAGTACGCCGCTCTTCTGGGACTTCCGACCGGGAAGCCGCGCAGGAGTACCACGACCGGCTGAAGGCCGATCTGTGGCGGGTTCATCGCCTGGGGGATCGCCCGGATCGCCAATGGGAAGAGGCGGTGGTGAAATGGCTCAAAGAGAAGAGCCACAAATCATCGTTTGATAAGGACCAGCTGGTCTTTCGCTGGGCCGACCGCTGGCTGCGGGGCAAACGGTTGCGGGACATTGACCGCGACCTGCTGTCCCGGATGGCGGACAGCAAGGCGAAGCAGACCACCAAGGCGAACGCCAACCGCTACATGGCCGTGATTCGGGCGGTGCTGCGACGGGCGCGAGATGAGTGGGAATGGATCGACCGTGCACCGAAAGTGCCGATGTTCGTGGTTCGCAGCCAGCGGGTGTGCTGGGTCACGCGCGAGCAGGCCGAAGTGCTGATGTCGCACCTTCCCCCCCATCAAGCCGCGATGGCGCGGTTTGGCTTGGCGACAGGCTTGCGGCAACGCAATGTCTGCCGGCTGGAATGGGCCGACGTCGATATGGACCGGCGCTGTTGCTGGGTCCATGCCGACCAGGCCAAGGCCAAGCGAGCGATCGCGGTGCCGCTCAATGCCGAGGCGATGGCGGTGCTATCCAGGCAGATCGGGGAACACGATCAGTACGTGTTCAGCTACGCCGGTCAGCCTGTATGGCAGGTCAACACCAAGGCCTGGCGGCGCGCCGTGCGTCTGGCAGGGCTCGACGGATTTCGCTGGCACGACCTGCGCCACACCTGGGCGTCATGGCACGTGCAAGCGGGAACGCCGTTGCATGTTCTGCAGGAGATGGGCGGCTGGTCGACCTTCGAGATGGTCCGGCGATATGCGCACCTGTCGGCGGCGCATTTGGTCGATCATTCCGAGCGGATTGTGCCAGTGCACGGGCACAACTTTGGCACACAGCCGAGCGCGAAGGTCGCCTGACGACGCTAAGTGCTTGTATTGATGGTGGCTACGGGTGGACTTGAACCACCGACCCCAGCATTATGAGTGCTGTGCTCTAACCAGCTGAGCTACGTAGCCACGAGGCCTGCCGGCAAGCCGAGCATTTTAGCGCTAGCACCGCGGCAGGTAAAGTTTGAGCCTGCGGCCGGCACCGGCGCCGACCCGAAGCCTCAGACGTTGAAGCGGAAGTGCATCACGTCGCCTTCGGCCACAAGGTAGTCCTTGCCCTCCAGCCGCCACTTGCCGGCCTCCTTGGCCTTGCCCTCGCCGCCGCAGGCGATATAGTCGGCATAGGCCACCACCTCGGCGCGGATAAAGCCTTTTTCGAAGTCGGTGTGGATGACGCCGGCCGCCTGCGGCGCGGTGGCACCGGCGCGCACGGCCCAGGCCCGCACTTCCTTCTCGCCGGCGGTGAAGTAGGTCTGCAGACCAAGCAGGCGGTAGGCGGCGCGAATCAGGCGGTTCAGGCCGGGCTCGTCCAGGCCCAGCTCAGCCAGAAACTCGCCCTGCTCCTCCTCGTCCAGCGTGGCCAGCTCGGCCTCGATGGCGCCACAAACGGCGACGACTTCGGCGCCTTCGCGCGCGGCCAGCTCGTGCACGGCATCCAGCAGCGGGTTGTCGCTGAAGCCATCCTCGGCGACGTTGGCCACGTAGAGCACCGGCTTGAGCGTCAGCAGGTTCAGGTCGCGCAGCGCGAAGCGCTCGTCGTCGGACAGCTCGGCCGAGCGCGCGGGGTTGCCCTCGTCCATGTGCGCGTACAGGCGCTCAAGCAGCGCCAGGCGGGCGCGGGCCGTCTTGTCGCCGCTCTTGGCGACCTTTTGCGTGCGATCGCGGGTGCGGCTGACCACGTCCAGGTCGGCCAGCACCAGCTCGGTGTTGATGACCTCGGCGTCGCGCACTGGGCCGATGTTGCCGGAGACGTGAATGACGTCGTCGTCCTCGAAGCAGCGCACGACATGGGCGATGGCGTGGGTCTCGCGGATGTGGCCGAGGAACTGGTTGCCCAGGCCCTCGCCCTTCGAAGCCCCGGCCACCAGCCCGGCGATGTCCACGAACTCGCAGGTCGCGGGGAGGATTTTCTGCGGCTTGACGATGCCGGCCAGCGCCTGCAGGCGCGGGTCGGGCACCGGCACGATGCCCACGTTGGGGTCGATGGTGCAGAAGGGGTAGTTCTCGGCGGCAATGCCCGCCTTGGTCAGCGCGTTGAACAGCGTGGATTTGCCCACGTTCGGCAGGCCGACAATTCCGCAACGAATGGCCATCGGGTTCCCTCGTGAATCAGGTAGAGCTGTGCAGCGCCTGGGTGGCGCTGTCCCAGCCGGTATCGAGCCAGCGCAGCACGGCCTCGCGGCCGGCCTCGATGGCGGCGTCCAGCTCGCGCTGCTCGGCCGCGCCGGCCGCCGATAGCACGTGGCCGAGCACGGCCTCGCGCTGGCCGGGGTGGCCCACGCCCAGGCGCAGGCGCAAAAAATCGCCGCCGCAGTGGCGAATGATGTCTTTCAGGCCGTTGTGCCCACCGGCCCCGCCGCCGCGCTTCAGGCGCGCCCGGCCGGGGGGCAGGTCCAGGTCGTCATGGGCAACCAGCACGCTGTCCAGCGGCAGCTTGTAGTAGTCGCACAGCGCGCGCACCGGCAGCCCGCTGCGGTTCATATAGGTCTGCGGCTTGGCCAGAATCAGCCGCGGCCCGCCCTGCGGCGCGTCGACCTCGCAGATCTCGCTGTGCATCTTGGCCTGCGCGCGAAAGCTGCCGTGCAGCTGCGCGGCCAGGGCCTCCACCAGCCAGAAGCCGGCGTTGTGCCGCGTGCGCTCGTATTTCGGCCCGGGGTTGCCCAGGCCAACGATCAATATGCGTTGCAGGCTCATTGCAGCAAGGGCCCCATAGACAAACGGGCCGGTGCGCTCACGCGTACCGGCCCGTATATGGCGACGCGGGGTCGATCAGTCCTCGTCGGACTCGTCCTCGCCCGCATCCGCGCCGTCGGCGGCCTCGCCCTCATCCTCGGGCTCGACCTGGGCGCGCGTCTTGTGCGCCACGCACACGGCCTGGTCGTCGCCGTGCTGCAGCGCCGTCGGCGTCACGCCTTCGGGCAGCGTCAGCTCGGAGACGTGAATCGAGGCATCCAGCTCCAGGTTGGCGCAATCGACTTCGATGTACTCGGGCAGCTGCCGCGGCAGGCACACGATTTCGATTTCGTTGGCCAGGTGCTCGATAACGCCGCCGGCCTTCTTGGCCGGGCTGCCGCCCTCGTTCATGAAGTGCAGCGGCACGTGCATCTTGATCTGCTCGCCGGCGACGACGCGCATGAAATCCACGTGCAGGATCAGCGGCTTGGCCGGGTGACGCTGCACGTCCTTGAGCACGGCCTGCTGCTCGCCGTCGGGCGTCTTGATCGTCAGGATGTGCGAGTAGAAGGACTCGTGCTCGAGGTGCTTGTCCAGCTCGAAACGGTCGATCTGCACATTCTGCGGATCGGCATGGCCACCATAAACAATGGCCGGGACTTGGCCGGCGCGACGCAGGCGGCGGCTCGCACCCTTACCCTGCACCTCGCGCGGCTGCGCGTTAACGATGAAATCTTCTTGCATGATTGGCTCCGTTCACGCCGCCATGCGCACATGGTGCGGCGTGAAGATTGGGACAAAGGCACCGGACCGCGACCAGATCGGCGCCCAGACAAACCCCGCCCACGGCGAGGTCAGCCGAGCATTATAGCCCAAGGACGCGTGGCCCAGCGGCGCGCTGGTGGAGCCGCGCGTCCGTGCACACGACGGGCGAGCCGGCGCCAGACCCCGACACCAAACCCCGGCGCGAAACCCCGGCGCGAAACCACGGCGCAAAGCAGAGCTTCCGCGGCAGGCGGGTGCAGGCGCGTCGCGCGCAAGCACGTCCGCGAGAGACTGATGCGGCGCTTACCTGGTGGCGCGCCCTCGGCGCGCGGGGGCTCAGTCGACGTAGAGCGAGCTGACCGATTCTTCGGCCGATACCCGGCGGATGGTTTCCGCCAGCATCTCGGCAATCGGCAGCGTGCGCACCTTGCCGGTCGCGATGATCGGCTCGGACAGCGGGATGGTGTCGGTCACCACCAGCGTGTCCAGCTGCGAATTCATCAGGTTCTGCGGCGCCTTGCCGGACAGCACCGGGTGCGTGACATAGGCATGCACGGCCAGCGCGCCGCGATCCTTCAGCGCCTTGGCGGCCTGGGCCAGCGTGCCGGCCGTGTCCACCAGGTCGTCGACGATGATGCAGGTCTTGCCCTCGACGTTGCCGATGATGTGCATCACCTCGGCCTCGTTGGCCCGCGGGCGGCGCTTGTCGATGATGGCGAGGTCGGCGTCGTCCAGGCGCTTGGCCACGGCCCGCGCCCGCACCACGCCACCCACATCGGGCGACACGACAATCAGGTTGGGGTACTTCTGCTTCCAGATGTCGGAGAGCAGCAGCGGCGAGGCGTAGACATTGTCCACGGGCACCGAGAAGAAGCCCTGGATCTGCTCGGCGTGCAGGTCCACCGTCAGCACGCGGTGCGCGCCGGCCTCGGAGATCATGTCGGCGACCAGCTTGGCCGTAATCGGCACGCGCGCACTGCGCGGGCGGCGATCCTGGCGGGCGTAGCCAAAATAGGGAATGACGGCGGTGATGCGGCCGGCCGAGGCGCGGCGCAGCGCATCAATCAGCGTCAGCAGCTCCATCAGGTTGTCATTCGTCGGCGCGCAGGTGGGCTGCACCACGAAGACATCCTTGCCGCGGACGTTGTCCTCGATCTCCACGGCGACTTCGCCGTCGGAGAAGCGGCCAACGGAAGCGCGGCCGAGTCGGGTGCGCATCGCCTCGGCAATGTCGCGGGCCAGCGGCAGGTTGGCATTGCCGCTGAAAAGCATCAAAGAGGGTTCGTGCACTCCGGCTCCCGGATCTACCGCGCTGAACAAGAGATGGCTGGGGCGGCAGGATTCGAACCTGCGCATGGCGGGATCAAAACCCGCTGCCTTACCACTTGGCTACGCCCCAGTGCGATCGTCTGATCCAGCCAGTCGCTGTTCGGGTGGGACCCGGTGCAGTGCCACATGCAGCGGCGACAGATTGCTCACCGATGTCACGACGGCCCGCTCAGCAACAGCCTCGACGAGGCCGCGTATTGTACGGATTTTTTCGCGCGAGGGTAAGCGGGCGTAAAAGGCGCTGCCCGTGCCGGACATGCGAAAAGGGCCCAGCGCCTCCAGTTCACCGGCGATGGAGCCCAGCGCCGGCTGCAGCGCGCAGGCGGCCGCGGCGCAATCGTTGGCCCCGGCCGCCACCGCCGCGGGCCACTGCGCGGGCGCAATGCGGGGATGGTCGCGACGCATCCGCGGGTGGGCAAACACCGCCGCGGTGCTGGAATGCAGCGGCGGCAGCACCAGGCACAGCGGCCCCTCGTCGGCGGCCACGTCCAGCACCGGGTTGCCGCGCCCCTCGGCGAAGCAGGCCCGCCCGTGCACGAAGACCGGCACGTCGGCGCCCAGCGTGGCGCCGATGCGCGCCAGCTCGGTTTGCGCCAAGCCCAGGTTCCACAGGGCATTGAGCCCCAGGAGCACGGTGGCGGCATCCGAGCTGCCCCCGCCCAGGCCGCTGCCCGGGGGGATGAGCTTGTGCAGATGGATGTCCGCGCCCAGGCCCGCCGCCGCCGGCCCCGCCGCCACGCGCAGCGCCACGGCGGCACGGTGCGCTAGGTTCTCCGCGGCGGCCACGCCGGACAGGTCGCCCCGCAGGTGGATCTGCGCGTCCGCGCGGGGCTTGAGCTCCAGCGTGTCGCCCCACTCGCAAAACTGAAACACCGTCTGCAGCTGGTGGTAGCCGGCGGCGTCGCGCCCCAGCACATGCAAGAAGCGGTTGATCTTGGCCGGCGCGGGCAGCGTCAGCCCCTCGCCGCCCAGCGCGAAGCCGCCGGCCACGGCGCTAGCCGGCGTCGGCCGCGCCGGGCAGCTGCCAGCGCATGTCGCGCAGCAGCAGCGTTTGCAGCTCGGAGCGCAGCTCCAGCGAGCGCGGCAGCAGGTAGTCGCCCACCACCTGCTGCTCCAGCACCTCCACGATCCACGGCCCCGACTCCCAGTGCCGCGGCGGCACGCTGCGCAGCCCCGGCCGCGGCAACCCCAGCACCCAGGTCTGCAGGTCGCCCAGGTTCACCGGCACGCCGGTGTACATGGCGAGGTCGCGCGCCGGGTCACGGCTGGTCCAGAAGCGCTTGCCGCGCTCGATCTCGACCTGCTCCAGGTCGCCGCGCAGCCGGGTGGCGGCGATGCCGAAGGGGCCGGCGAAGGTGATGTCGAAGCTGGCGGGCTCCTGCTGCCAATGCAGGCGCGCGCGGGCGCTGTGTACGCCGCTGGCCAGCAACGCGGCCTGCAGCTCCCAGCGCTCCAGGTCCACGGGCGTGCGCGCCTCGATGCGACCTTCGCGCTCGCCGAACACGGCGCAGCCGGCCAGCAGCAGGCTCAGCGCCGCCAGCAGCAGCGCGCGGCCGGCATCACGCAGGCCCATGGCACGCGCCTCGCGCAACCTCACAGCGCCGGCTCGCCAAGAAAGCGCTCGAGCGTGCGCCGCAGCGTGCGGTTGTCCGCATCGGCCTGCTGCGCCTGGCGCCATACGGCGCGGGCCTGGTCGCGCTCGCCCAGCTGCCACAGCACCTCGCCGAGGTGGGCGCCGATTTCGGCGTCGGGGTAGGCCGAATAGGCCCGCTGCAGGTGCGTGCGCGCGGCCTCCAGCTCGCCCTGGCGGTACAGCACCCAGCCCAGGCTGTCGCGCACGGCCGGGTCCTCCGGCCGCAGCGCCAGCGCACGCTCGATCAGGTCGCGGGCGCGGGCGAGGTCGCGGTTGTGGTCGGCCAGCATGTAGCCCAGCGCATTGAGTGCCGTGGCGTTTTCGGGGTCCTGCTCGACCAGCGTGGCCAGGTCGCGCTCGGCGCTGTCCATGTCGCCGGCGCGCTCGTGCAGCAACGCGCGGGCGTAGAGCAGCTCGGTGACCGGCTCTTCGTCGATAGCGGCGTCCAGCACCAGCAGCGCCTCGTCGATGCGCCCGGCATCGCGCAGCGCCTCGGCCTCGGCCTGCCACAGTCGCACGCGCTCTTCGGGGAGTTCGGCGCGCAGCCGGTCCAGCTCGTCGCGCGCCGCCTCCACGCGGCCCTGGCCGGCCGCGACCTGCACCAGGCCGAGCTGGGCATCCAACCAGCGGTTGCCGCGGTCGACCCGCTCGAACCAGGTCTGTGCGCGCGGCCAGTCGCGGGCGATAACGGCCAGCCGGCCGAGCTGCCAGGCGGCCTCGTCCTGCCGCGCGCCGCTTTCCCACAGCGCCTCGAAGTGCTTGCGCGCCGCGGCGTTGTTGGCGCCACGGGCCGCCAGCAGGCCCAGTGCCAGATCCGCCGCCGGCTCCTCCGGCCACTGCCGGGCCACGTATTGGAAGTGCTGCTGGGCCAGCGCCCAGGCCTGCGCGTCGAGCAGCGTCTGGCCGATGCCGAGCGCCCGCGCCCGGTCTTCGCCAATGGCGCCCTGCAGGCGGCGCAGCACCAGGGCGGCGCGCGGGTCCTGCTCGGCCAGGTGGATACGCAGCAGCATCTCGTCGATGGCCACGGCCGACCAGCCGCGCTCGCGCGCCCGCTCCAGGGCCTGCTGGGCCAGCTCCGGGCGCTCATAGCGCAGGGCCAGCACACCCAGCGAAAAGGCGAGCGCGGCGCTGGGCCGCTGCGCTTCCAGCTCCTGCAACAGACCCAGGGCGTGGTCGGCACTGGGGCTGGCAGCCCCGAGCACGGCGGCGATCTGCTCCTCGGCGTGTTCGATCTGGCCGGCCTGCTCCAGCCAGGCCACCAGGTCCTCGACCGTGGCTTCGCCGGCGGCGACCTTGGCCCGCAGGGCCAGGCTGCGGGCGTCGTCGTCCTGCGGCGCCAGCTCCAGCCACAGTTGCGCGGCCTCGGCCGCCAGCTCCTGCGCCCCCGCCGAGAAGGCCAGCCGGGTCGCCCGGTCGGCCAGGCGCGGGTCGCGGGTCAGGCGCGCGGCCTCCAGCGTATGCGCCGCGGCGGCCTCGGCATCGCCGCGGCGGCCGGCCAGCTCGGCCGCCAGCACGGCCGCGGTGGCACGCGACTGCGGCCCCGGCTCGGTCAGCGGCGCCACCGGCGTGTCGTCCAGCACGGGCGGTGGCAGGGCCGGTTTCTGCGCGCAGGCGCCGAGCAACAGCAGCAGGGGAAGGGCGCCGGGCGCCCGCAAAGTCAAGAACTTCATAGCCACCATGTTAGTGCAAGCTCGCGGCCCGCTTGAGCCGGATCGCGCGAATCCGGACAATAGAAAGGTTTTGGCAACCCAAGAACCTGTGCCGATCATCGCGACGGGCCTGAATCACCGCTCCGCCGGCATAGACCTGCGCGAGCGGGCGGCGTTCGCGCCGGAGCTGCTGCCCGCGGCCCTGAGCGATTTGCGCGCCCAGCCCGCCGTCGAGGAAGGCCTGATCGTGTCCACCTGCAACCGCACCGAGATCTACACCGTGGGTGGCGATCCGGCGCAACTGCAGGACTGGATCGCGCGCCAGCGCGACCTGCCCCGCGAAGCCATCAACCGCCACAGCTACGTCAAAACCGACGCCGCGGCCGCCTCGCATGCGCTGCGGGTGGCCTGCGGCCTGGATTCGCTGGTGCTCGGCGAGCCACAAATCCTGGGGCAGATGAAGTCGGCCTGGCAACTGGCCCGCGAACGCGGCGCGCTGGGCCCGGTGCTCGAGCGGCTGTTCCAGCATGCCTTCGGCACCGCCAAGGTCGTGCGCCATGCCACCGCGCTGGGCGCCGGGCAGGTCTCGGTGGCCTCCTGCGCGGCGCGCATCGCCAGCGAAATCTTCGGCACCCTGGCCGGCAAGGACGTGCTGATCCTGGGCGCCGGGGAAACGGCGGCGCTGATGGCGCGCTACCTGGGCGACATGGGCGAGCCACGACTGACCATCGCCAACCGCCGGCTGGAGCGCGCGCAGCACCTGGCCCGCACCTTCGATGCCGCCGCCTGCCCGCTGGAGGCCTTCCCGCGCTTTCTGGCCTCCGCCGACGTGGTCGTCGGCGCGCTGACCACCGAGCAGCCGCTGGTCACGCCGGCGCTGCTCCGGCAGGCCTTCGCCGGCCGCCGGCGCAAGCCGGTGCTGATGCTGGACCTGGGCGTGCCGCGCAACTTCGATGCCGACGTCGCCCGCGACGAGGACGTGTTCCTCTACGGCGTCGACGACCTGCAATCGCGGGTCGAGCGCGGCGCGGCGCAGCGGGCCTCGGCCGCCGACGCCGCCGAGCGCATCGTCAGCGCCCGCACCGCCGAGTTCACCCGCTGGCTGCAGGGCCGCGAGATCGACCTGGGCCTGGCCGGCTTGGAGCAGCAGTGGCATGGCGACCTGGCCGACCTGCGCGAGCGCGCGCTGGCGCGGCTGGACGCCGGCGCCGACCCGCGCGCCGTGCTCGACCGCCTGCAGTACAACGCCATCCGCCGCCTGCTGCATTCGCCTCGCCGCCACCTGCGCGGCCTGCCGGAAGCCGAGCGCGCCGCCGCCGTGCGCGCGCTGGCGCGCGCCTTCGCCGCCGACGACAACGCGCCGGACGACGACACCCCCTAAGCTGCCCGCATGCTCAGCCCCAACGTCAATGCCCGCCTGAACGACCTGCTGTCCCGCCACGAGGACTTGCAGGCCGAACTCAGCTCCCCCGAAGTGCTGGCCGACCAGCCGCTGTTCCGCCGCTATTCGCAGGAATACGCGCAGCTCGAGCCGGTTGTCGCCAACGTGCAGGCCCTGCGCAAGCTGGAGGAGGAGGAGGCCGAGCTGCGCGCCTGGCGCGAGGGCGACGACGCCGAGCTGGCGGCCATGGCCCGCAGCGAGCTGCCCGGCGTCGAGGAGCGCCGCGCCGCGCTGGTCGACCAGCTGCAACTGCAGCTGCTGCCCAAGGACCCGCGCGACGACGCCAACATCTTCCTGGAGATCCGCGCCGGCACTGGCGGCGACGAGGCGGCGATTTTCGCTGGCAACCTGTTCGCGATGTACGAGCGCTACGCCGCCGCGCGCGAGTGGAAGCTGGAGGTGCTGTCGGCCAGCGAGGGCGAGCACGGTGGCTACAAGGAAATCATCAGCCGGGTCGTGGGCTACGGCGCCTATTCGCGGCTGAAGTTCGAGGCCGGCACCCACCGCGTGCAGCGCGTGCCGGAAACCGAATCGCAGGGCCGCATTCACACCTCGGCCTGCACCGTGGCCGTGCTGGCCGAGGCCGAAGAGGTGGGCGACATCGAGATCGACCCCGGCGAGCTGCGCGTCGACACCTACCGCGCCTCCGGCGCCGGCGGCCAGCACGTCAACAAGACCGACTCGGCCGTGCGCCTGACCCACCTGCCCACCGGCACGGTGGTCGAGTGCCAGGAGGAGCGCTCGCAGCACAAGAACCGCGCCCGGGCGCTGGCGCTGTTGAAGGCGCGGCTGCTCGACGAACAGCGCAATGCGGCCGCGCAGTCGCAGGCGGCCGACCGCAAGGCGATGGTGGGCAGCGGCGACCGCTCCGAGCGCATCCGCACCTACAACTTCCCGCAGGGCCGGGTCACCGACCACCGCATCAACCTGACGC
>CAKZQS010000006.1 GCA_937141935.1 uncultured Ectothiorhodospiraceae bacterium | reverse complement strand
CCTGGGGCTCGGCGCCGGGGAAGGCGGTGCCGATCTCCTGCTTGATGCGCTCGGCTGTGGTGTCGCCGATCAGCATGTTGTACTGCCGGCGCACGTAATTGACGATGGCCTCGTCGAATTTGTCGCCGCCGACGCGCACCGATTCGGCATAGACGATGCCGTTGAGCGAGATCACCGCCACCTCGGAGGTGCCGCCGCCGATGTCGCACACCATCGAACCGCGCGCATCGCCAATGGGGATGCCGGCGCCGATGGCCGCGGCCACCGGCTCGTCGATCAGGTGCACCGTCCGCGCGCCGGCGTTCGAGGCCGACTCGCGAATCGCGCGGCGCTCGACCTGGGTCGAGCCATAGGGCACGCAGATCACCACCCGCGTCAGCGGGCGGAAGATGCGCTGCGAATGCACCTTGCGGATGAAGTGCTGCAGCATCTTTTCGGTGACGGTGAAGTCGGCGATCACGCCATCCTTCATCGGCCGAATGGTCGAGATGTTGGTCGGCGTGCGCCCAAGCATCTTTTTCGCGTCGATGCCGACGGATTCGATGTGCTTGGCGCCGCGATGGTCGGTGCGGATGGCGACGACCGAGGGCTCGTTCAGCACGATGCCTTCGCCCGCCACATAAATCAGGGTATTCGCCGTGCCGAGGTCGATCGACAGGTCGTTGACGAAGAAGCCGCGCAGGGATTTCATTAGAAGTGTCGTCTTCGGATACGAGGGCCCGCCGGGGGCCGGGGGCCGCGCGGTGACACCGCGGGCCGCAAACCGCGGGACGATAGCAACGCTCCCGGTTTTTTGGCAAGGCGGCGCTGTGGTAGTTTTCGCGCCCCGATCGCGAGGCGCCCCGTGGGCGCATCAGGCCAGACGAATGACACTTGCAGTACAGGACCTGGAAAGGCTCGCGCGGCTGGCGCGGCTGGAATTCTCCGCCGCCGAGGCCGAGCGCTACCAGGGCGAGCTGAACACCATCCTGGGTATGGTCGATGCGCTGAAACAGGCGCAGACCGATGGCGTGGAGCCGCTGGCCCACCCGCTGGACATGGCCCAGCGGTTGCGCCCGGATGCGGTGACCGAGCCCGAGGCGCGCGAGGCGCTGCTGGGCGGCGCGCCGGAAACGCGCGATGGCCTGTTTGTCGTGCCGCGGGTGATCGAATGAGCGCACTGCACGAACGCGACCTGGTCGCGCTGCAGGCCGGCCTGGCGGCCGGCGAGTTCAGCGCCGAAGAGCTTGCGGCCGAGTTGCTGGCGCGCGCGCAGGCCAGCCAGGGCGAGCTGAATGCCCTGGTCACGCCGGCGCCGGAGCGCGCCGCCGCGCAGGCCCGCGCCGCCACGGGCCCGCTGGCCGGCCTGCCGATCCTGCACAAGGACATCTTCTGCACCCAGGGCCTGCGCAGCACCTGCGGCTCGAAGATGCTCGGTGAGTGGGTGCCGCCCTATGACGCCGGCATCGTCCAGCGCCTGGATGCCGCCGGCATGGTGACGCTGGGCAAGACCAACATGGACGAGTTCGCGATGGGCTCCTCCAATGAAACCAGCCACTTCGGCCCGGTGCGCAACCCCTGGGACTTGAGCCGCGTGCCCGGCGGCTCTTCGGGCGGTTCGGCCGCCGCCGTGGCCGCCGGTCTGGCGCCGGTCGCCACCGGTTCGGACACCGGCGGCTCGATCCGGCAGCCGGCCGCGCTCTGCGGCATTACCGGCATCAAGCCCACCTATGGCCGCGCCAGCCGCTACGGCATGATCGCCTTCGCCTCCAGCCTGGACCAGGCCGGCGTGTTCGCCCGCAGCGCGCGCGACGCGGCGCTGGTGCTTGAGACCATGTCCGGCTTCGACCCGCGCGATTCCACCTCGGCCGATGCGCCCGTGCCGCGCTATTCCGAGCAGCTGGATCAGCCGCTGGCGGGGCTGCGCATCGGCCGCCCGGCCGAGTTCTTTGCCGCCGGCCTCGACGCGCAGACCGGCGCCCGCATCGACGAGGCGCTGGCCGTGCTGGAGTCGCTGGGGGCGACGCTGGTCGACATCTCGCTGCCGCGCATGGAGCACTGTGTGCCGGTGTATTACGTCATCGCGCCGGCCGAGGCCTCCTCGAACCTGTCGCGCTACGACGGGGTGCGCTTCGGCCACCGCTGCGCCGACCCGCAGAACCTCGATGACCTGATCACCCGCAGCCGCAGCGAGGGCTTCGGCCGCGAGGTGCAGCGGCGCATCACCATCGGCACCTATGTGCTGTCGCAGGGCTATTACGACGCCTACTACCTGCAGGCGCAGCGCGTGCGCCGCCTGATCTGCGAGGACTTCGACCGCGCCTTCGAGCAGGTGGACGTGATTGCCGGCCCGACCACGCAGGCCCCGGCCTTCGGGCTCGGTGCCAAGACCGAGGACCCGGTCGCGATGTATCTGAACGACATCTACACCATTGCCGCCAACCTGGCCGGCGTGCCGGCGCTGTCGACGCCGGCCGGCCTGGTCGACGGCCTGCCGGTGGGCCTGCAGCTCATCGGCCCGGCCTTCACCGAGGGCCGGCTGCTGAACGTGGCCCACCAGTTCGAGCAGGCCACCGGCCACCACCAGCTGCGACCGGACTACACCCCGGGGGGTGCGCAATGAGCTGGGAGGTCGTCATCGGGTTGGAGGTGCATGTCCAGCTCGCCACGCAGTCGAAGATCTTCTCCGGCGCGGCCACCGCCTACGGCGCCGCGCCGAACACCCAGGCCTGCGCCGTGGACCTCGGGCTGCCCGGCGTGCTGCCCGTGCTGAATGCGCGAGCGGTGGAGATGGCGGTCCGCTTTGGCCTGGCGGTGGACGCGCAGATCGCGCCGCGCTGCGTGTTCGCGCGCAAGCACTACTTCTACCCCGACCTGCCCAAGGGCTACCAGATCTCGCAATACGAGCTGCCCATCGTCGCCCACGGCCACCTGGACATCGTCGATGCCGCCGGCAATGCGCGGCATGTGCGCATCCTGCGCGCGCACCTCATCCGCATCATCTTCCGGTGTCTGAAACGCATCGAAATCAACCGCCGCCATAACCACCGGCGTCCTCTCAGGCGCTTGAGCCGCCCCCTGACCTGTCGGCTTCCGCAGGATCCACACCGGACACGGACATTTCCGCAACAGATGCAGGTCCGTGCTGCCGAACACCTGCGCATGCAGCGCTGACGTGTGCGACATCGGCTTCACCACAAGCTCGATGTCCCACGCCGCCGCATGGCGAATGACGTCGACAAAGATCTTGCCGGTCACAACCT
>CAKZQS010000005.1 GCA_937141935.1 uncultured Ectothiorhodospiraceae bacterium | reverse complement strand
TTTATTACTTTGTCACTCCTGCAGGGAACATAGCCTTTGGTATTCCCAAATAACACTGAATAAAAGTAAAATGCTTATAACGTTAATTCTTCACAACCTGCATTCATTATTTTCTTTGGCAATTTTGGCCAAAGCCCTCACATCCACCACTTCCAATTGTGGGTTTGTAATCGTCTCGAAAAAAACCGCCCTTGTTTTATCATCAATGAGCTTTTCGAATTCAGCTGGTTGGGTCAGATCGGCAAAACGCACCTCTAAGCCCCACTCCTGCAATGTCTTGGTCAAAAGCGAATAGGTATTTCCAAAAAGGTGTTTTGAGGTAATGATGTTATCACCACTCACCGCAACGCCGAGAAGCACATTAGAGATAGCCGCCATACCCGAGGAGAGCGCGATGACCCCCGCGGCATCGGTCACCGCCCGAATTCTTTGTTCGAAGGCCTCGACGGTGGGATTACTAATCCTCGAGTACATATGCGCCGGCTTTTTCTTCTGAAAAGCAAGTTCGATATCTTCGGCCGTTTTAAATTCAAAAGCCACATTTTCATAAATCGGCATATGCAGCGAACCATGCGCATCTTCTTTGAGAAACGGATTGTGTAAAATTTTTGTTATGAAGTCTGGATTTTTCATTTTTTTCCAATCACAAAAAAATTAATCGTTAACCTCCGCCCATAAAATAGAGGAAGTCAACTTCATCCCCATCCTTTATGTTTGTGGTCGGATATTCTTCCTTTTGAACAAACCCACCATTAAGCTGAACCGAAACCATGTCCGGCTGACTAACTTCACACAAGGTCAACAGTTCACTAACCGGTATTGAATCTTGATCAAACGCCTGTTCTTTGCCATTTACTTTTACGTTCATAATGCCTTTGCCTCCCTTGTATCCTGTAAAACACTAATCATTTCATCGACAGAAACATATTTTTCCCGGGGTTTACCGACTCTTTGCCCGCGATCAATCTCTGACGCATCAATCTTTTGCCAATCCTCAAAGGTAACAACCCTCACCCCTTTACTTTTAAGAAAATCACTGACGGCAACAGTATCCGGGATTTGGCAAGGGGTTAATTGTTCTAAATCCTGCAAGAGATTGGCAACGGTTTCTTCGCTATCAGGTTTATTTGTTCCAATTACTCCCGACGGCCCTCGTTTAATCCAACCGGCGGTGTACAACCCCTTAACCACCTCATCGCCATCCGTAATCCGTCCTTCTTTGTTGGGGAAAATCCCCCAGGAATCATGGAAGGGAACTCCTTCAATCGGTTTACCGCGATATCCGACACTTCTAAAAAAGAGATCGCAATTGAGTTCTTCCTTAACACCCGTGCCCCTGGCCTTTTGTTTACCTGCCTCACCGGACAATTCATTTGTCTCTAAAATAACTTTTTGAATTTCCTGATCACCGACCAATTCAACAGGGCTTTTGAGAAAATGAACAAAAAATTTCTTACTCTTCCCCGATGATTCCTGCGTCGATAACAATTTTAAGATCTCAAAATTCTTGCGACGCTGCGCGTTTTTAGGATCATCCAATTCCGCCTGGCTTGTCTCACTCACCTCTAAATCTTCTGGAGCCACGATAGGATCACAGTCGGTCAACTCCCCGAACTCCCTGATTTCAACGGGCGTAAAGGCTGCTTGAACAGGTCCTCGACGACCAATCATATGAACCTCTTTGATGCAACTTTTTGACAATGTGTCAAGCGCATGTTGGGCAATATCGGTGCCTTTTAACTCGTCGACCATCTTGCATAAAATACGGCACACATCCATCGCGACATTGCCCTGCCCGATCACAACCGCAACTTTTCCGGAAAGATCAAATGCCCGATCCCGGTAATCCGGATGACCATTGTACCAGGCAACGAATTCCGTCGCTGTGTAACTGTTTTTTAAATCTTCCCCGGGAATACCAAGCTTGCGGTCGGTTTCCGCCCCGCAGGTAAACAGAATCGCGTCATAAAACTTTTTTAAGTCCTCAACACCAATGTCTGTTCCAACATTCACATTGCCCATAAACGAAAACCCGCCCAGGTCGGCAAAGGCGCCGTCGCCGGCGACCTCGATCACCGAGGCCAGGTCATGCTTGCGCCCGCTGGCCTTGAAGGCCTGCATGCGCGCCTTGAGCATGTCCACGCGGTGGCTGGCGCCGTAGTCGGTCTTGGTGTCCGCGGCCCACCAGCCCGGTGCGCCGTTGTTGTTCCAGTTGACCAAGAAGCCATCGGGCGGGTTGACGTCGTGCACGTGGGCGTCCTTGCTCAGGTAGCCCGGCCACTCGTAATAGCCGGCCCGGCCACTGGCACTGGCCTGCGCCACCGGGCGGGCGCGGTTGGGGAAACTGACGCCGCCCTCGGCATCCACGCCGCCGTAGGTGGCGAAAAACTCGGCATCCAGGTCCTGGTCGGCCACCCATTCAAAGCGGCCGTCGCCCCACACCGGCAGCTCCGGGTGTTGCTCGGGGTGGCGCTGCGGGTACAGCCCGCTCTGGATGAAGCCGATGTCGCGGCTGTCGATGTAGGACCAGTTAAAGGTGCTGGTCATCGAGTTGAACAGCTCGAAGAAGCGCTCGGCATTCATGCGCTCGCCGTTGTTCACCATGGTGGCGAAGGGGATCACGGCATCCACATCGGCCATGAAGGTCGAGCGCTGGGTCGAGATCACCACCGGCTCGCCATCGACCTCGGCCGTGGCCAGCACCGGGCCGTAGTGGGTGCGCAGGATGAAGCGGCTGATCTCCTCGGCGCCGGTCGGCCCGCCCAGCGCCAGGCTGGCCGGCGTGGGCGTGGCCGTCCAGTTGTCGGTGCGCCGGTACAGGCGCACGCAGGCGTCCTTGAAGCGGTAGCCGTCGGCATCGGGGAAGCCATCGCCATCACCATCGGCGCGGCTGGGGGCGCTGCCGTCCGTGTTGCACAGCCTGGACACGCGAATGTCCGTGAAATCCGAGCTGGCCGAGGTGGGCGACCAGGCGAAATCACGCCCGCGGCCGATGGTGATGTAGGGCACGTTGACGGTGGAAATGCCGCGCACCGCGATGTCGGTGTCGGTGCCGCCGGTCGAGACCACCGCGGCCTCCCACAGCAGCTGGGGTTGGAAGTAGCCGGTTTGCGGGCCGGCCACCATGATCGGCTGCCCGGACTGGGTCTGCGAGCCGGCCGCCAGCACAAAGTTGGAGGTGGACAGCGGCAGGCCCAGCGGCGCCAGGCGCTCGCGGATGCTGCTGGGGTCCACGCTGGCCATCAGGCTTTGCGAGGCCGCCTTTTGCGGCGGCGTGATCGCCGTCAGGCCGCCGCCGCCCTGCAGCGGGGCATCCAGCGAATCCGGGTCCGGCAGCGGCGCCAGCAGCGGCTGCGTCAGCGCGTCCAGCGCATCGCCCAGCACGGGCACGCCGCCGAGGTCGACGATGGGAATCGGGGTGCCGGCATCGCGGCGCAGGAACTCGCGCGGCTCCAGCGTGCCCAGATCCCAGATCGCCACGCCGGCCGGCAGCGCCTGCGGGCAGTCCTCCGACACGGTGGGGGGCGACTGGGTGGCGAAGACCTCGTCGGTGGTCTGCGTGTGCTCCGGGTCCTGCGCATGGCGCACGTCGCGCCAGAAGGCGCAGGCCGCCTCGGGCAGCGTGCTGGTGCCGGCGCCGATGCTGGCATCCAGCTTTTGCAGCAGCTCCACGTTGCGCGCCTCACCGCCGCCGCCCAATCCCAGGGCGGACTGGATCAGCACGGCGTTGGCCACGATGTCGGTGATCGTGAAGGGGCGCGGCGGGAACAAGGGCGGCACCAGCAGGCCCAGCGTGGCGTATTCCGGCGGGATTTCGGCCAGACCGGCGGGCGTCTGCAAAAAGTCCAGGTAGGCGTTCATGCCGGCCACGAAGGACTCGGTGTCGGCCAAAAAGGTTTGCCCCAGCGGGCCGATCTTGGCCACGCCGTCGTCCACGATGCGTTGCAGCTCCTCTTCGGAATAGCCGCCCGGCACGCCAAATTCCAGGTCCAGGTCAAAGGTGGTTTGCGAGGGGCCCAGCTTGCGGCTGGCCTCGCCGCGGCCAACCGCGCGCAGCAGATCCCACAGCCACAGCCGGTCCTGCGCCGAGGCATAGCCCAGGCCGAACTGGGCGGCCTGGCGGTCCTCGCCCAGCACATAGGGCACGCCCCAGCCATCGCGCTCGATGGTCACGCTGCCGCCGCTGGGGGCCGTCAGCTCCACGGTGGACACCACCGTGCCCTCCACGGGGCGCAGGCCGGCGGGCTTGTAGTAGTTGCAGGCATCGCCCGAGGCGGCGCTGTGCTCGTCGATGCTGTTGGGCGCCACGCAGCTCTGGCTCTGCAGGCCCGGCTGCGCTTGCGCCAGGTTGCCGTACAGGTCCAGCTGGTCGCGGTAGTTGTCCGGGTAGGAGAGCTGCGGCTGGCCGGGCAGCGGGCCACCGATGCCGCCCGCCGAGTTGCCATTGCTGCCGGCCGGCAGAATGCTCAGGAAGACGCTGCCGTTGTCGTCGTCGCCACCGCCATCGCCGCCGCCAGGCGGGGCCGCCGCGGTGTTCGGGCGGCCGCCGCCGCAGGCGCTCAGCAGGGCGGTTATCGAAAGGGCCATCAGACCCACCCCTGCCAGCGATTGGCTGCGCTTCACCATGTCTTGTCTCCTCAATGCTTCCGTAGCGACCGTGACGCCCCACCCGAACCGTGCTGCGCGCTGGCGGCGCGGTGCGGGCCGTGGGGCCATGCAGAATAAGCGCAGGCGGGCGGCCGCGGCGACCGAAGGCCCGCTGCCGCGCCGGGCGCGGTGCCCACTGCGCCGGCGCAAGCAGGGCCGGCCCCGCCCCTGTTCTGAGTGTTATAAGGTAACACTGCGCGGGCGAGCGGGCCCCGTAGCGGCCGGTGGCGCGTGGCCTTGGAGCCCGAAGGAGCCGCCCCCGTCGCGCCCGTGGTCCCGGCGCGAATTCCGTGAGGGGGCCGGCTCGGATCGCGACGCAAGCCATGACGGCTGTCCATCGTGTACGCAATATTTGCTATATCGCTACGCGGCCGCCACGGCTTAGCGTGAAAGCGCTACAGGGGAGACAGCCGGGTTTGTTGGGCTACCAGGCCCGCGGCTCGGACACCGGAGTGTGTGTCACCGGCCAACGTCGTGCCGGTTCGTGCACTCAACCACAAAAAACGAAGAGAACCACAATGCCTCAGTTCCCAGGGATTTCCGTCCGTGCGCGGGCCGCCTTTGTCGGCTTCGCGTTGCTGGCCGCCAATGCGGCCCATGCCTTCGAGGCCAAAGGCAGCGTCGAGCAGGTTTATGTGACCGGGCTGACGCCGGGCGCGTCCGTCAGCCTGCTGGATCCTGGCGGCAATCTGATCGAGCTCTTCGACGTCAACGGCTTTGCCACCCCGAACCCACGCACCGCCAACGAGCTGGGCGGCACGCTGTTTCGCAACCTCCCTCCGGACGTGGGCTATACCGTCATTTCGGAGGGTGTGACCTCGGCTCCGCTGACGGTCCATGACCAAAGCTCGGCGCCCTGGGACCCGAGCATCTACGAGCAGGAGATGACCTCGAACGGTTACGGGTACATCACCATGCGCGACGGCATCACGCTCGCCTACACGGTGCACCCGCCCACCAACCCGGCCACCCTGGGCACCAAGAATCCGATTACGGATAGCGAGCTGCCCAATCTGTTCCCCGCGCCGGACCACCTGCCGCCGTACCCCACGCTGATCGAATACTCCGGCTATTCCAATGCCAAGCCCGATGGCCCGCAAAGCGGCCTCGCCGTGCTGGCCAATGCGATGGGCTTTGCCGTGGTCAACGTGAACATGCGCGGCATGGGCTGTTCGGGCGGCGCCTTCGACTTTTTCGAGCCGCTGCAGAGCCTGGACGGCTACGACATCATCGAAACGGTGGCCAGGCAACCCTGGGTGGCGCACGGCCATGTCGGCATGATGGGCATCTCCTACGGGGGCATCAGCCAGCTGTTTGCGGCGCAAACCCAGCCCCCGAGCCTGGCGGCGATTTCGCCCCTGTCGGTGCTGGACTCGACGGCCACGACGCTGTACCCCGGCGGCATTCTGAACCACGGCTTCTCGGTGGAATGGGGCAAAGCGCGCTTCCGGGACGCCACCCAGGGCCAGGGCTGGGCGCATGAGCGGATTGCCAACGGCGATACCGTCTGCGCGGACAACCAGACCCTGCACCCCGAAGCCCTGGATCTGCTGGACAAGATCGCCAAGAACGACTTCTACATTCCCGAAGCCGCCGATCCCCTGGCCCCGATCAGCTTCGTGGACAAGATCAACGTGCCGGCCTTCGTCGTGTGCCAGTGGCAGGACGAGCAGACCGGCGGGCATTGCCCCGAGCTGGCGCGGCGCATGACGGGCACCGACAAGAAGTGGTTCACCTTCACCAACGGCACGCACATCGACTCGCTGGCCCCCGACACCTACAACCGCTGGTTCGATTTTCTCCAGCTCTATGTCGCGAAGCGCCCGCCGCTGGTCAACTCCCCGGAGATGCGCGCCACGGCCCCGGCGGTGTATGCGGTGGCCTACGGCATTCCCTCGGATACCAGCTTTGTGCCGGATCCCGAGTTTGCGGCCCCGGTGACGCTGCCCGTGGACCCGATCCAGCTGCTGCCGGACTACGGCCTGGCGCTGGACGCCTTTGAAGCCCTCCCGCCGATCCGGGTGCTGTTCGAAAACGGCGCGGGTCGCTCGCCGCTGCTGGATGCCACACCGGGCAACCCCTACCCGACCTTTGAGGCGAGTTTTGATCAGTACCCCCCCGCGAACATCGTTGCGCGGGAGTGGTATTTCGGGCCCGATGGAACGCTGACTGACGATCTGCCAGACCAACTGGGCGCCGACCAATTCACGGCCGATGCCTTGGCCCTGCCCAAGACCAACTACACCGGCGGTACCGGCACGGGCAGCCTGTGGGGCAACGCCGTGCGCTGGCAATGGGACTGGCAGCACAACCCGGAAGGCACCGCGCTCAGCTATGTCTCCGAGCCGCTGGCGGAGGATGTGGTCGTCGTGGGCGCGGGGGCCGTGTATGCCCAGCTGCGCTCGTCGACGCCCGATGTCGATCTGCAGGCGACCGTCAGCGAGGTCCGCGCCGACGGCAAGGAGACCTTCGTCCAGAACGGTTATCTGCGGGCGTCGATTCGCAAGCTCTCCGGCGACGAGAACAACATGTTCAAGCGCCTGAGCGAGGTGCTCGACCCGATCCTGAGCTTCTTCGAGAGTGATGCCGAAGCGATGCCGGTGGGTGAATACACCGATGTCGCGATTCCGATGTACCACCAGGGCCATGTGTACCGCGCGGGCTCCCGGATTCGCCTGACCATCGCCGCGCCGAACGGCGCGCAACCGATCTGGGCTTTTGACGAAACCCAGCCGGCCAACCCGGATGGCTCGCCCGCCACGGCCGAGGTGGCCGTGTCCTGGTCGCCAACGCAACCGGCAAAGCTGGTGCTGCCGGTGGTCCCGGGCCTGGCCGCACCGGCGGGTTCGGCTTACCCCGCCTGCCCGGGCCTGCGTAACCAGCCCTGCCGGGATTACGTGCCGCTGGCCAATCAGTCGGCCCTGCCCGACGCAGACGCTGACGGCGTGGCCGATGCGAACGACGTCTGTCCGGCCACGCCGGCGGGCGAGAGCGCCGACGCCCAGGGCTGCGCCGATTCGCAGAAGGACGCGGACGGCGACGGCGTCTCCGACGCGGCCGATCAATGCCCGGCTACGGCGCCGAACACGGCGGTCGACCCGCGCGGCTGCCCCGCGGCCAGCGGCAATCTGTCGGTGACGCTGAGCGTGACGGCGGACGACACCGATGTCAGCGATGGGCCGGTGACGGTCACGCTGTCGGCGCAGCCGAGCGACGCGATCGGCGACGTGACCTACGCCTACTACTTCGGCGACGGCAGCGATCCGGTGCAGACGAGCGCGACCTCGGTCGACCACGTTTACACCCAGGCGGGCACCTACACGCTGACGGTCGCGGCCGTGGACGAGAACCAGAACTCGGCGAGCGACCAGCAGACGCTGACGCTGACGACCTCGGTGAACGTCGAGGACCCGGACCAGCCCTTGATGGCGGACCTGGGCCTGCTGTTCATGCCGGAGAGTCAGGTGGCGCCGGTGACGGTGAACTTCGATGCCTCGGGCTCGACGCCGCAAGGCAATCTGATCTACCGCTTCGACTTCGGTGACGGCGCGCAGCAGCAGGGCACCAACCCCTTCGCGCAGCGGGTGTATGGCCTGGCCGGCAGCTACACGGTGACCTTGACCGTGTGGGAGGCCGACGATCCGAATACCACCGAGACGACGAGCCAGACCTTCGAGGTGCTGGCGGTGCAGCAGACGACCGCGACCTTGTCCGTGTCGCCGAGCCAGACCCAGGTCGGGCAGACGGTGACCTTTGACGCCAGCGCTTCGGTGGTGGTGGCGCCGGACGAGGTCGAGGCCTACGTCTTCGACTTTGGCGACGGTGAAACCGAACGGCGGGCCGTCGCGGATGCCGGGCCGAACTACGACCCCGCGGTAGCGACCTACGCTTACCCGGCGGCCGGCACCTACCTCCCGACGGTGACACTGGAGCTTGCGGGCGGCGGCACCAAGTCGGCGCAGGCGCAGGTGCGGGTGCAGCCGGTGGGGGCGGGCGGCCCGGGGCAGCCGGGTGATCCCATCGCGCCGCCGCCGCGCTCGGGCAGCGGCGCCACCGCGCCGACACTGCTGCTGGCGCTGGCCGCCATCCTCGGCCTGCGGCGCCGACGCCACGGGTGACGTGGGCAACCCGGCGCCGCCGTGGGGCGGCGCCGGGCTCTCCGCAGGAAGCCCGCTAGGCGCTAAAGCTCATTGCGTGCCCGACTCGGCCGCAGCACTCTGCTGCGCCGGGTCGTGCTTTTTGAACCAGCCCATGATGTTGTCGGTCTTGGCGATCAGGCGGCTGGGGCGCGAGGCGATGGCATGCGGCGAGCCGGGCACGCGGATCAGCGCGGTGTCCACGCCCTTGAGCTTGAGCGCCGTGTAGAACTGCTCGGCCTCCCAGGTGGGCGTGCGCCAGTCCTCCTCGCCAACCATCACCAGCGTGGGCGTTTCGACATCGCCCACCAGCATGATCGGCGAGCGGTCCAGGAAGGCCAGCGGGTCCTCCCAGGGGTCGGCGCGGATCCAGTGGCGCGTGACGAAGGCGGTGATGTCGGCGGCCAGCGCCATCGTCATCCAGTTGATCACCGGCTTGATCGAGGCGGCGGCGGCGAAGCGGTCGGTCTTGCCCACGATCCAGGCGGTTAGGATGCCACCGCCCGAGCCGCCGGTGACGAACAGGCGGTCGGGATCGACGTAGTTCTTCTGCACCAGGTGATCGACGACGCTCATCAAATCGTCGACATCGCGGCCGGGGTAGGCCAGGTCAATCTCCAGCGCAAAGTCTTCGCCGTAGCCCGTGGAGCCGCGCGGGTTGGCGTACACGGTGACATAGCCCTCGGCGGCAAAGCGCTGGATCTCGGCGGCAAAGCTGGGCCCGTACATCGCGTAGGGGCCGCCGTGGATCTCCATGATCATCGGGTAGCTGCCGTCGGCCTTGAAGCCATGCGGCAGCGCCACCCAGGCCTCGATCTCCAGGCCATCGTGGGAGGAGGGCAGCTGGATCTCCTCGATGCGCGCCATGTCCAGGTGCGGCAGCACATCGCTGTTCAGCGCGGTCAGCGTGCGGCTGCTGCCGCGGCGGTTGCTGACGGCCACCTCGGCCGGCGTGTCCGGCGAGGCCTGGGTGTAGGCGAACACCGGCCGGCGCGTCGTGGACACCGAATAGGCGCCGCGCGCATAGGGGCGGCCAATGGAGGTGCCGCCCACATCGGCCACCACGCGGTGGATATCGCCGGCGTCGCGGGCGTCCAGCGGGATTTCGACCAGGGCGATGTCGCCGGCGTCTTCCACCAGCGCATACACGGCCTGGCTGTCGCGGCGCCAGGCCAGGTTGCCGATGGCGCGGTCAAAGTCGCCCGCCACCAGCCGCGGCGCCGAGCCGTCGGCGTTCATCACGTAGAGCTGGCTGTGCTGGTAGGACAGCCGCTTGTCGTAATAGCCCAAGTAGGCGATGCGCTTGCCGTCGGGCGAGGGCAGCGGGTTGCGGTCCGGCCCGTCGCGGCTGGTCAGGCGGCGGGGTTCCAGCGTGGCCAGGTCGATGGCGAAGATGTCGCTTTCGATGGGGTCCAGGTCGCGGTCGGCATTGGTGTTGGCGCTGGCCAGCAGCGTGCTGTTGCCCAGCCAGGCGGGCTGGCCGAAGTCCACCTCGCCGCGGGTGATCTGCCGCGGCGAGCCGGCGTCCGCCGGCAGCGTGAAGATGTGCGTGGCGCCCGCGTCCAGATAACCCTTGCCGTCGAAACGGAAGGTGATGTCATCGAACACGCGCACCGGCTCCGACCATTCGGCGCCCTCGGGCTTTTTCACCGCCTTGGCGAAGCTCGGCGGCTCGGCCTTGACGAACATCGCGAAGGCGATGCTGCGGCCGTCCGGTGACCAGACGGCCTGCGAGGGGCCGTGCTCCAACTGGGCCAGCGACACGCTGTCGCCGCTGTCCAGGTACAGCACCCGCAGTTCCGGCTTGCCCTCGGCCGAGGTCGTATACAGCAGCCGCTCGCCGTCCGGGGACCAGCGCGGCGCCGTGGCCGAGGCGCCGCCAACGACCAGCGGGCGGTGGGCGCCGGATTCCACGTCGATAGTCCACAGATCACCGCGGATCTGATCCTTGCGCCGATCCATCGAGCGGCGTACGTAGACAATCGTCTCGCCGTCCGGCGCGATCTGCGGGTCGTCGGCGTACTCCAGGTCGAAGACTCGCTCGGCGCTGAAGTGGCGCGGCGAGGGCTCATCGGGCTTGGCCGCGTCCGGTGGAGCCAAAGCTGGCGGTTGCGGCGTGGCCGCGTGGGCAGCTCCCGCCATGACCAGCGCGGCCACGGGAGCCCGCCGCAAATACTGCTGAAATCCCATCGTTCGCCCTGCCTTCGTTATGTTGTAACGCGGTGATTCCGCGCCAGTGTGCGGGGGCAAAGTTGGGGGCGCAAACGCCCGGGGTGGGCAGGCGCTTCGCCGCGCCCGGGGATGCGCCGTGGCGCCGGCAGCCGTTAAAAGCGCCAGCGCGCCCCGGCGATGACCTGCCGCCCGGGCAGCGGCGCATTGTCCTTGAGCACCGACAGGTGGTTGCGGGCGGGCGCGTCGAGCAGGTTTTCGCCCTTCAGCCACAGCTCCACGTTTTGGTCGTCGAGCACCCAGCCGCGTTGCAGATAGGCGGACAACCAGCTGTAGCCGTCGGTGGCCGATTCGTTGGGCGCCAGGTTGCGCGCCTCGAAGACACGCTTGAGGGTCAGCGAGGCCTGCCACAGCGGGCTGTCGTAGACCACACCCAGCGCGGCGTTGGCCGGCGCGCTGCGTGGCAGGGTGTCGCCGTTGGCGCGCTGCGCCGACAGCGCATCGGCCTGTGCCCACAGCGTCAGCGGCAGGCGTGTGCGGCCCTGCAGCTGGTGCTCATAGCGCAGCGAGGCGCCAAAGAACTGCGCATCGCTCTGCCGTGTGAACCACACATCGCTCAGGTGGAAGGGGTCGATCAACGGCGTGCCGCTCTCGTCGAAGGCCTGGTCCTGGTAGATGTAATCGCGGAAGCGGTAATAAAAGCCGGACAGCTGCGCCCGGTGCGCATCGCGGCGGAACACGAGGTCCAGATCCAGATTCAGGCTGGCTTCCTTGGCCAGGTCGACGTCGCCGAAGATGTAGGTGTCGGTGGCGTGGTGAAAGCCGTTCCAGTACAGCTCGTCCACGCTGGGAAAGCGCTCGAGGTAGCTCAGGCTCGTGTTCCAGGAGAAGGCCCGGCCGGGCACCTGCCGCCCCAGTCCCAGCGACAGGCTCAGCGCCTGATCGTCCTGGCGGCGGTAGTGGTCCGGGTCCAGCGCGGCCGGCTGCACCCACTGCTCCTGAATGTTGTCGGGGTCCGGGGTCAGCTGCCGCCATTGCCCGTGCACGCCCAGGCTCATCGTGTGCGTGGGGCTGAGCGGGCGGCGGGCGACGGTGGAGAGCTGCAAGGTGTCGTCCTGCGTGTCCGGCATCGGGTGGCCGTGGCTGTAGGGCAGGCCACGCTCCTCCACCGACTGCAACACCGACTCGCCCAGCGGCCCGCCGGTGCGTACCGCCGTGCGGAAGCGGTCGCAGGCGCCGTGTTGGTGGCAGACGCGCAGCTCACCCTGGGAGAGGCTGAGCCGAGTCTGGCCGCTCCATACCCCGGACAGCCAGTCCAGGTTCAGGGCGCTGCTGAGCTGCTCCTGGCCAAACAGGCCGTCGCGGCGGCCGCTTTCGGTTTCGTCGTGCAGGTAGTCGCTGTAATGCAGGTCGACCCGCAGGCCGTCCAGCCACAGCCAGTCGGGCTGGTAGCGAAAAGCGCCGCTGACGTCGCGCCGCTCCATGTCGATGCGGGTTTCTTCCGGCGTGCTGTTGGGGATGCCGTAGTCCTTGGCCAGCCAGGTCGTGCTGAGCTGCCATTCGCTGGCCGCGCCCGGGCGATAGCCCAGGCCCAGTTGCGCCTGCTGGGTGCTCAGGTCGGAGTCCTGAATCACCGCGCCGTCGCCGGATTCGTAGGGGTCGGATTCGCGCTGCAGGCCGCCCAGGTGGGCCGCCCAGCGCTCGTTGGCATAGTGCAGGTGGCTGTGCAGGCCCTGGCTGGCGGGCCCGGCGCGCAAGTCGCCGGAGACACTGCTGTGCAGGCCGCTGTGCCGAAACAGGCTGTCCAGCGCGTCGCTGATGCGCACCACGCCGCCGGCCTGCGCCGCATACAGCAGCGAGGCGGGGCCCTTGAGCAGCTCGATGCGCTCGGAGGCCTGCGGGGCCACGGCCACGGCGTGGTCCTGGCTCATGGCCGACAGGTCGCTGACGTCGTGATCGTTTTGCAGAATCTTGATGCGGTAGCCGCTCATGCCGCGCACCACCGGGCGCCCCACGGCCTCGCCGTAGCTGGCCGAGTCGACATTGGGCATGTCGTCCAGGTAGGCGCCCAGCGTGGCGTTGGCCGCGCCCTGGCCCAGGTCCTCGGTCGACTCCGAAGTGGTGTCGGGCTCTTCGGCCTGCTCGACCACGATGCGGTCCAGCTCGGTCTGCGCGGCGGCCAAAGGCGGCAGGCAGGCCAGCGCCCATAGCAGTAGCCGCGCCAGCAGCCGCGGCGCCATTCGATGCATGCTCATCCTTCGCCAGTGGCGACGCCGGGGCGCGAGCGCCCCGGCGTGCCGCTGTTACTGGGCGTGATCGTGGTCGTGGTCTTCGCCCTCGCCCACAATCGCCACCAGGTCGGCACGGGTTCCGGCGGGCAGGATCTCGCCCACCGACCAGGTCGAATGCTGGTGGAAGTCGGCGCCGTCATGGGCGTCGACCAGGTAGAGCATCTGCGTGTCCGGCACGAAGATCAGCACGCCTTCTTCGCTGACGCGGGCGATGCTGGTGCGCGAGCAGTCCAGGATGCTGCTGGTGTTATCCAGCTTCACGTGGCCCTGCATGCGCTCCAGCGCGCCCTCGTGCTCTTCGAAGAAGTACACGCGGCCCGAATCGCTCAGCGCGTAGTGCACCAGCTCGCCGTGCTCCTCGTGTTCTTCACCCGCCTGGGCTTCCTCACCAGCGTGCACTTCCTCGTGGCCGTGTTCCGCGGCCAGGTAGGGGTCCACGTAGGCGCGGCACAGCGTCTGGCCTTCGGCCGTCATCGCCTCGGCCACTTCGGCGTGCAGCTCGGCCTGCTCTTCCACATAGTGGTTCAGGCGCTCCAGCTCCTCGGCCAGGTTGCTGCCGTCCTCGGCATCGCGATACTCGTCGGCGGTGTGCGCGGCGAGCTCGTCTTCGTGGAAGTGCACCAGCACCGCGAAGTCGTCGGCGTCGATCGGCGTGCCGCGCGCGTAGCCCGGGCGCATCAGCAGGTACTTGGCCTCCAGCTCGCCTTCCTCGTGGGCGTGATCGTGCTCGCTCTTCACATTGGCGGCGTGGTCGTGCGGATCTTCGCCATTGTCCGGCCAGACCAGGAAGCTGCCGATGACCGAGGTGTCGGTAATCGCCATCTCCTGCACGGCCTCGTCCTCGCTGGCGGCGGCCTTGGCGTTGAGGTCGGTGCGGGTCTCGGAGCTGGTGTCGTAGGCGTAGAAGGCGCCGTCGGAGCTGTCGAGCAGGCTCAGGCTCAGGCCCTCGGGCAGGCCGGTGGCAATCACGCGGCTGTCGCCGCTGCCGTTGCTGTCGGAGCCGCCGCAGGCGCTCAGCAGCAGGGCCGGGGCGCAGATCAGTGCGGCGGAAAAAAGCTTGGTGTTCGGGGTCATGGCGGGGTGTCCTGAAAGGCTGCGCAGCCTGGGGTGGTGGCGCCGTCGCACCGCGGCCTGGTGGCCGGCGGGCGCGCGCCCTCGCGCAGCGTGAATTCGTGGGGGTGCGCCCCGCTCGGCGGGGCGCGGGATCGACAGGTGTTGCCGGGCGGTTGGCCCAGCAGGGCTTGGCGAGCCGCGAGTGCGGCTCGACGCGGGGAAGGCTCAGCCCCGCGGTGGCGCCCGGGCCTGGCCGCTCCGTGCCATGGCGCCAGCGGCCGCCGGCATCGCGGCGCCCAGCCGCGGGGCGTGGTCATGGCCGGTGGGCGCGGGCGCGGCGGCCCCCAGTACACCCGGCTGCTTGTCCACATTGTGGAAAGCCAGGCACAGCTCATCGCTGTCATGAAAAAGGTGGTCGCCGGCGTGTACCGCCGCGGCGCTTTGCGCCCACACCAACGCGAACAGCAGCGCGGCCACGGCCAGGGCGCGTGGTGCTGCGAGTGCGTGGATGTGGGCGGCGCGTTGCATCGATAGGGGCGAGGGGTGGCCGCCGGGTCCGCGAAAGACCCCGGCCGTGACCCCGACAGATTTGGGCGACTCAGAACGTTATAAAATTACTACAACGCGTCGCTGTCGTCACCTGTCCCCTGCGCTCGCGCCCTCATCGGCGTCGCCATCCGTCGCGGCCGCCCGCATGATCGTGCGGGCCGCATCCAGCAGCGCCAGCAGCTGCTCGGCCCGCTCGCCGGGGTCCGAGGTGGCCAGCAGCATCTGCCGCTCAAAGGCGGGCAGCGGGCTGTTCATCGCGGTCACGCGCAAGAACTCGGCGTTCGGCAGCCGCTCCAGCGCCTTGGCGTTGAGCTGCAGGGACTGGTGGCGCAGGCAGTCCTGCAGCGCAGCCGCGATGGCGGGGCGGTCCAGTGCGAAGTCGTCGTCATCGCTGGCGGTGTCCACCGCGGCGTAGGGCGTCCAGTCCGGCTGCACCCGGCGAAAGCCGCCGGCGTCCAGCGGCTCTTCCTGGCGAATGGCGAAGCGGCTGACGCCGGCCAGCACGATCTCGAAGCGCCCGTCGGTGCTTTCCTCGAAGCGCACGATCTTGCCGGCGCAGCCCAGCGGCAGCAGGGTCGGCGCCGCGGAGTCATCCGCCGGGTGCACCATGCCGATCAGGCGGTGGCTGCCGAGCACCCGCCGGATCATCGCCAGGTAGCGCGGCTCGAAGATGTTCAGCGGCAAAAAGGCGCCCGGCAGCAGCAAGACGTTCAGCGGGAAGACCGGCAGGCTCGTGGGCAGCGCCGTCAGGCTGGGCGGGGCGTAGGGGTTCATAGGGTTTCAGACCCGGGCCGGGGGAGGAGTTCCCTGTGGCCCGAATGGACCGCCACGGCGCCCCCACAGCGCATCACGTGCCGGTCTGGCCCATTACCGCCGCGCGGCCGGGAACGGCCGAGGCCACGCCGCTGGGACCGGGTGCGTGTCGGGCCGCCGGGGCGCTTAAGTTCGCGCCACCACGATGTCCCAGCGCGCACGGCGCGTGCCGGCGTTGGTAGCCGAGGGGGCGAAATCCGCCAGGACGCGCGACTCGACCCCGCGGGCCTGCAGGTGGCGGAACAGCCCGTCGGCCGCATTGCCCGGCTCGCCCTGCACATACAGCTGCGTGGTCAGCGGCTGGATCGCGGCGCCATGCAGGCGAAAGTGGATGTGCGGCGCGCGGCCCGGGTAGGCCACGGGCCGAATCGTGCGGAAGCGATAGCGGCCCTGCGTGTCGGTGAGGGTGTGGCCAAAGCCCTGAAAGTGCGGGTCGGCGGCCACCGCCTGCGTGTCGCCGGCGTGGTGGTAGCGCCCGCGCGCGTCGCACTGCCAGATCTCGACCTGCACGCCGGCCACCGCGGCGCCGCTGGCATCGCGCACCTGGCCATAGACATCGCTGGGCACGCCCTCGGCGAGCGGGCCGTCGCCGACCTGCAGCAGGTCGTTGTCGTGATCCAGCGGCAGCTCGTCGGGGTAGAAGGGCCCGGCGGTCTGCGCGGGGGTCAGCAGCCGGGCCGCCGCCTGCGCCTTGGGCCCGAATGCCAGGCCCCAGCCCAGCAGCGCGCCGGCCGCGGCGAGCAGCCGTCGCCGTGTGGGGGTGGTTCGGCCGGGGTCGGTGCCGGGGTCGATATCGGGGTCGATGCCCGGGGTCGGTTGGCGGTCCGGCGCGGCTTCCATCGGGACCGGCCTCGGGGCTCAGGCCTGGCAGCGGGCGCAGCGGCCGAGCAGTTCCACGGTGCTGTGCTTGGGCGCGAAGCCGCGCGCCTTGGCGGCGTCGTCCAGGCTGTCGCGCACGAGCGGGCTGTGCAGCTCGTCCACCTCGCCGCAGTCCTCGCAGATCAAAAACTGGCTGTGGTGCGGGTGATCCGGGTGGTGGCAGCCCACGAAGGCATGCAGCGATTCCAGCTTGTGGATCAGGCCTTCGGTCAGCAGAAAATCCAGCGCCCGGTACACGGTGGGCGGTGCGATGCGCGGCTGCTGCGCGCGCAACTGTTCCAGGATGTCGTAGGCCCCCAGCGGTTGGTCGCTGGCGTTGATCACCGCGAGCACGTTGCGCCGCTGCGGGGTCAGGCGCACGCCGCGCTCCTGGCACAGTTTTTCGGCCAGTTTCAGGGCTTTGCGGGTTTCGGTCGCGCTGGGCATCGGCCTAGTGTAATGCTTGCCGACGTTCACGCGACCGTGTCCAGCGTCAGCACCAGCCGCCGCTCGCCGGCGGGCACGGGCGGCGAGCGGTGCACCAGCCCGCGGCCTTCGTTGCCGACCCAGCCTTCGCCCTTGAGCAGGGCCACATCGCCGGCCTGGAGCTGCTGCACCGCCGTGCGCTCGCGCAGCAGGCCGGTGGTCTCGTCCGACTGAAAGGCCCCGGCGCGGCCCAGCCAGCGGCGGTCCACGGCCGGCTCGGGCAGCCACTGCGTGGCCGGGCCGCAGAGCGTGGTGACCAGCCGCACGGCGAGATGGTCGACGTGGAAGCGCGGGCACATGGCCCGGTCCAGCATCTCCAGCCGCAGGCCGATGCGCTGGGGTTCCAGCAGCTCGGCAAAGAGCGTGACGCAGAGTTGCAGGCGCGCCAGCAGCGCGTCGTTGGCGGGCTCGTCCGGCAGCCCGGCCCGCAGCGCGGCATGCAGGTCGGTGGCGCTGCCGCTGGTCGCCAGCCGCAGGCGGGGCTGCGTCTGGCCCAGCGTTTGCGCGGCCAGGCGCAGCGAGGGCGGCAGCCCGGCGCGCCACACCGCGAGGTTAACGTGGCCCTCGTAGATGTCGGCCAGTACCGCGGGCTGCGCGTCCAGGCGCAGCTGCTCCGCGCCCGCACCGGTGCTGGAACCGATGTCGGCGCTGGCGGATGGGCGGCGGCTGGGGGCGGGCAGGGGCTGGGACATGGCGATCGGGGCAAGGTCGTATGTTATAAAGTAACGATACGGCTTCCCCGAGGCCGTGCCAAGCCCGCCACCCTCTCCCGCGCGGTTCGCGACCCCGCCGCCAGTATGTGCCTCATGGATAAACGCGTTGAGCCCGTCTCCACATCCCCGCAACCGGCCGCGCCCCGGCGGCCCACGCGGGCCGAAGCCGAGGCGGCCGTACGCACGCTGATTCTGTGGGCTGGCGACGAGCCGGAGCGCGAGGGCCTGCGTCAGACCCCGGCGCGCGTGGTGCGCGCCTACGAGGAGTTCTACGCCGGCTACGGGCAGGAGCCGGCCACGCTGTTGCAGCCCACCTTCGAGCAGGTCGGGGGCTATCGCGATGTGGTGCTGCTGCGCGATATCCGCCTGGAGTCGCACTGCGAGCACCACATGGTGCCGATCCTGGGCACGGTGCACGTGGCCTACCTGCCCGGCGAGCGGGTGGTGGGCATCAGCAAGCTGGTGCGTGTGGTCGAGGCCTTTGCCCGCCGGCTGCAAACCCAGGAAACGCTGTGCGCGCAGATCGGCGACACGCTGCATTCCGGCCTGCAGGCGCGCGGCGTGGCGGTGCTGATCGACGCCGCCCACCAGTGCATGACGACGCGCGGCGTGCGCCAGCCCGGTGTCAGCACGGTGACCACGCACTTCACCGGTGTCTATCAAAACGACGCCGCGATGCAGGACCGCATCTGGCGCCTGCTGGAGCGGCGATGAGCGCCAGCCCCGCCGTCGAAGAAGCAGCCGCGAAAGGGGCGGCGGACAAGGGGGCCATCGCCTTGTCGACGCTGTGCCTGCTGCACTGCCTGGGCCTGCCCCTGCTGATTGCCTTGCTGCCCTGGATGGCCTGGGTGGCGCCCTGGGAGGCGCGGATCCACGCGGCCCTGCTGATCCTGGTGCTGCCGCTGAGTCTGTGGGCCCTGGCGCGTGGCTGCGCCCGGCACGGGCATTGGGCGGTGGCCGGGGTTGGCGTAGTGGCGCTGGCCGCGCTGCTGCTGGCCTTGCTGCTGGAGGACTGGGCGCCCGCAATGGCCCTGCCGCTGACCGTGCTGGGCAGCCTGGCCTTGGTGGCCAGCCACGTTTGCAACCTGCGCCTGGGTGCACGTTGCGCACCGCTGCCGGACGGCCATGCCTGAGGCGCCGGCGCTGCGGATCCAGGGTCTGCGCCACGCCTATGCCGGCCAGCCCGTGTTGGCGCTGGACTCCCTGCACCTGGCGCCGGGCGAGCAATGCCTGCTGCTCGGCCCCTCCGGCAGCGGCAAGACCACGCTGCTGCACGCCATCGCCGGCCTGCTGCGCCCCACGGCGGGCGAGATTCAGGTGCGGGGTCAGGACCTCGCGGCGCTGGGCAGCGCCGCGCGGGATCGCTTTCGCGGCCGCCATATCGGCATCGTGTTCCAGCGCCTGCACCTGCTGCCGGCGCTCACCGTGCTCGACAACCTGCGCCTGGCGCAGCGCCTGGGCGGGCGCCCCGCCGACACCACGGCGGCCCTCGGGCTGCTGGATGCCCTGGGCCTGGCCGGGCTGGCCGCGCGCAAGCCGGCGGCGCTGAGCACCGGGCAGGCCCAGCGCGTGGCCATTGCCCGTGCGCTGGTGCAGCGGCCGGCGCTGCTGCTGGCCGATGAGCCGACCTCGAGCCTGGACGATGCCAATGCCCAGCGGGGCCTGCGCCTGCTGCGCAGCCAGGCGCAGGCCGCCGGTGCGGCGCTGCTGCTGGTCAGCCACGATGCGCGCCTGCGCGGCCAGTTCGACCGCGAGCTGAGGCTGGACGGTCCCGCATGACGGCCTTGCACCTGGCGCTGGCGCAGCTGCGCCACACGCCGCTGCTGACCGCACTGAATGCGCTGCTGATGGCCCTGGGCACCGCCAGCATCGTGTTCCTGCTGCTGGCCGGTGACCAGTTCGCACGGGCGATCGCGCGCGACGCCCAGGGCATCGACCTGGTGCTGGGCGCCAAGGGCAGCCCGCTGCAGCTGATCCTGTCCAGCGTGTACCACGCCGACATTCCCACCGGGAACATCCCGCTGGCCGAGGCGCGGCGCTGGGCCGAGGACCGGCGCGTGGCGCGCGCCGTGCCGCTGTCGCTGGGCGACAGCTACCGCGGCTTTCGCATCGTCGGCACAACGCCGGACTACGCCGGCCTCTACGCCGCCCGGCTGCAGCAGGGCGAGTACTGGCAGGCGCCGCTGCAGGCGGTGGTCGGCGCGGCCGTGGCGCGCGAGACCGGCCTGGGCCTGGGCGACAGCTTTAGCGGCGCGCACGGCCTGGCCGGCGGCGCCGCGCACGCCGATCACGCGCCCTATCGGGTCGTGGGCCTGCTGGCCCCCAGCGGCACCGTGCTGGACCGGCTGATTCTGACGTCGCTGGAGAGCGTCTGGGCGCTGCACGGCGCGCCTGCGGCCGCGTTGCCGGGCGCGGCGCGCGAGGATCATCACGACCACGACCACGACCACGACCACGACGAG
The DNA here is from genome assembly GCA_937141935.1 of uncultured Ectothiorhodospiraceae bacterium. GTDB lineage: Bacteria > Pseudomonadota > Gammaproteobacteria > Nevskiales > Oceanococcaceae > MS8. Next base: position 136,950 of record CAKZQS010000005.1, on the reverse strand, counting down.
GGGCGCGACCACACCCACGGCGGCCATCCCGATTCGGCCGCGCCCGGGCCGCGACGCCAGGAGCAGCAGGACCCGGCCGAGCGCGAAATCACCGCGTTGCTGCTGCGCTATGCCACGCCGATGGCCGCCATCAGCCTGCCGCGCGAGGTCAATGCCCAGAGCCAGTTGCAGGCGGCGGCCCCGGCCTTCGAGCTGGCGCGGCTGCTGCAGCTGGTCGGGCTGGGGCTGGAGGGCTTGCGCGCCTTCGCCGCGGTGCTGATTTTGAGCGCCGGCTTCGCCGTATTTGTCGCGCTGTACGGGGCGCTGGAGGCGCGGCAATACGATTTCGCCCTGCTGCGTTGCCTGGGCGCCACCCGCGGCCAGTTGCTGCGCAGCCTGTGCCTGGAAGGGCTGCTGCTCACGGCGCTGGGCGCGTTGCTGGGCACCCTGCTCGGCTATGCCGCGATGGCGGCGCTGGGCCAATGGCTGGCGCACAGCCGCGGGCTGCTGCTGGACCCCTGGGTGTGGCCGCCGCAGCAGAGCTGGCTGCTGCTGGGTTTGCTCGCCGTGGGCCTGCTGGCCTCGGCCCTGCCGGCCTGGCGGGCCTACCGCAGCGACGTGGCCCGCATACTGGCGCAGGAATAGAACGGGCTTCTGCGCATGCGGATCGACACCCTCGCCGCCGGGCTTGTGGCGCTGTGCGTCTGGGCAGTCGCCCAAGCGCAGGCCGACACACCGCCGGCCCCGACGCCGGCCCCCGAACAAGCGGCGCCGCCAACAACCGGCCTGAGCGCGGCCGAGCTGGCCGCCGAGCCGCCGGAATCCGCCGCCGACTGGCAGAAGCCGCCCGTCGCCGCGGCCGCGGCCAAAGGGGTCGTTATCAGCCTCTATGCCGAAGGCGCCTACCAGGACGCCCAGGGCGCGACGGTGGTCGACATCCTGGAACAGGACTACGCCTATGTGGCGCTGGAACTGCACGACGCCGAGGGGCGGCCGGTGCAGGGCGCCGAACCCACCGTCACGGTGGACGGCGGCAGTCGCGTGCAATGGCTGGCCGAATCCGCCGCCGGCCGCCGCAGCGATGCGCTGGGGATGCTCGAGTTCGCCCTGGTGGCCGGGCCGATGAATCTGGACCGCATCCGCATTGCTTTCGGCGAGGCGCGCGCCGAGCTGCGGCTGAACATCATCAGCCTGGCCGCGGCGGGCTTTGCCGACCCCGCCAGCATCGAGGGCGCGCTGCCCTGGGCCACGCTGGCCCGCGCCGATGTGCGCTACCGCGAGGATGGCGGCCTGCGCACCCGCTTCCCGCCCGAGCTGGCCAAGCTCGATGGCCAGGTCGTAACGCTGGCCGGATTCATGTTGCCGCTGGAGCCCGAGCCCCAGCAGCGCCACTTTCTGCTGACCTCCAGTCCGCCGAGTTGCTTTTTTCACGTGCCCGGCGGCCCGGCCGGTGCCGTGGAGGTGCGCGCCGACAAGGGCATCGCCGTCGACTGGGAGCTGCTGGTGCTGCGCGGCCGGCTGGAGACCGTGCGCGAGAGCGAGGAGGGCGTGGTCTACCGCCTGCGCGAGGCCAAAAAGGCCGAGGCGCCGGGCGCCGACTAAGCGCGGCGCGCGCGGGCAACGGGCCGAGCTCCGGCCCAGGCGCTACCATGCCCCGAAGCACCGGGGAGACTGCACGAATGCGGCGTTGGAACGGCTGGGGCCATACGCAAACCGACTATCCGCTGCCGGAGGAGGGCGCGCAATTTCTGCGCGAACACATCGGCGACAGCACACCGGCGCCGGAGGTGTCGGCCGAGCAGGCCCAGGCCGAGGCGCCGCCCGGGCGCCTGGACTACCCGGGCCAGGAGACCGACCCGCTCAAGCGCATCCGCCATGCCCATGGCGAGAGCTACCCCGACTGGCTGGCGTTGAAGCACGGCCGCTGGCTGCCGCTGCCCGATGCGGTGGTCTACCCGGAGTCGCATGAGGACGTACGCCGGCTGCTGGACCGCGCGCTGCGCGAGGGCACGCAGGTGCTGCCCTACGGCGGCGGCACCAGCGTCTGCGGCCACCTGCGCATCACGGATACCGATCGGCCCGCGCTGTGCGTGGACCTGTCGCGCATGAACCAGCTGCTGGCCTTCGAGCCGCGCTCGCGGCTGGCCCGCTTTGGCGCCGGCACGCCCGGCCCGCAGCTCGAGGCGCAGTTGCAGGCCCAGGGCTACACGCTGGGGCATTACCCGCAGTCCTTCGAGTACTCGACGGTGGGCGGCTGGGTGGTCACCCGCTCCAGCGGCCAGCAGTCGCTGCGCTACGGGCGCATCGAGCAGCTCTTTGCCGGCGGCCGCATGGCCACGCCGGTGGGCGACTGGGAGATCCCCACGATCCCGGCCTCATCTGCCGGCCCGGATCTGCGCGAGCAGATGCTGGGCAGCGAGGGCCGCGCCGGCATCCTGACCGAGGCCACGATGCGGGTGCGGCCGGTGGCCGAGCAGGAGCACTTCCACGCGCTGTTCTACCCCGACTGGGCCAGCGCCAGCGAGGCGGCGCGCGCGCTGACCCAGGCCGGTCTGCCGCTGTCGATGCTGCGCCTGTCCAATGCGCTGGAAACCCGCACCCAGCTCGCGCTGGCCGGCAAGCCGGCGCAGATCGCCTGGCTGCAGCGCTACCTGCGGCTGCGCGGCGCCGGCGGCGAGGGCCAATGCCTGATGTTCGTGGGCGTCACGGGTACGCGCACGCAGTGCCGGCGCCTGCTGGGCGACACGCTGAGCCTGGCCCGCCGGCATGGCGCGGTGCACGTGGGCCGCGGCATCGGCCGTGGCTGGGCCAAGAACCGCTTCCACGGCCCCTACCTGCGCAACACGCTGTGGGCGCAGGGCTACGGCGCCGACACCTGCGAAACCAGCGTCGACTGGCCGCGGGTGACGCCGATGATGGAGGCCATCGAGCAGGCCGCCCGCGAGGCCTTTGCCGGCTTTGGCGAGCGGGTGCACGCCTTCACCCACCTCTCGCACGTGTACGGGCAGGGCAGCAGCGTCTACAGCACCTTCGTGTTCCGGGCCACGCCGGAATACGACGAGAACCTGGCCCGCTGGCAGGCGCTGAAAACTCAGGTCAGCGAGGCCATCGTCGGCCTGGGCGGCACCATCAGCCACCAGCATGGCGTGGGCAAGGACCACGCGCCCTGGCTGCAGGCCGAGAAGGGGGCGCTGGGCCTGGCCGCCATCCGCCACAACCTCAAGGCCTTCGACCCGCAGGGGCTGATGACCCCGGGCACGCTGGTGGCCGATGACTGAGCCAGCCGCCACGCCGCCCTGGCCGGCCGGCTGGCGCGATGCCTTCTGGGCCGGGGAGTCGAGCGATTCGGGTGGCGAGCCCTGGGATGTGGTGGTCGTCGGCGGCGGCATTTCCGGCGCCGGCGTGCTGCGCGAGGCGGCCCATGCCGGCCTGCGCGCCGTGCTGCTGGAGCAGCAGGACTTCGCCGCGGGCACGTCGAGCCGCTCCTCCAAGCTGGTACATGGCGGCCTGCGCTACCTGGCCACCGGCGACTGGAAGCTGACCCGCGAGGCCGTACGCGAGCGCCAGCGGCTGCTGGCCGAGGCCCCGGGCCTGGTCAACCCGCAGCGCATGCTGGTGCCCATCTACGCGGGCGGCAAGCCGCGCAACTGGGAGATGCGCATCGGCCTGCGCCTGTACGACGCCTTCGCCGGCCGCCGCCTCAGTTATGCGCTGTCGCCGCAGGCCACGGCGGCGCAGGCGCCGGGGCTGGACGCGGCCGGGCTGCGTCAGGCCTGGTCCTTTCAGGATGCCGACACCGACGACACCCGGCTGGTGCTGCGCGTGCTGCGCGATGCGCGCGCCGAGGGCGGCGCGGCGCTGAACTACGCCCGCGTCGTCGGGCTGGAACAGCACACGGATGGTCTGCAGCGCATCGACGTCGAGGATGCGATCCAGCAGGCCCGGCACAGGCTGCGCGCCCGCGTGGTGATCAACGCCTCCGGCGCCTGGGCGGCGCAGGTGGCGCAAAGCGAGCAGTACCGCGGCCGGTTGCGGCCCCTGCGCGGCTCGCACCTGCTCGTGCCCTTGTGGCGCATGCCGCTCGGGCCGGGCGTGTCCTGGCAGCACCACGAGGACCGGCGCAACGTCTTCGTATACCCCTGGGCCGGCGTCGCGCTGATCGGCACCACGGATCTGGATCACGAGGAGGATCTGCAACAGGAGCCGCGGGCCACGCCGGCGGAGATGCGCTACCTGCTCGACGCCGTGAACCGCCGTTTCCCGCAGCTGCGGCTGAGGGCCGCGGATGTGATTTCCACCTACGCCGGCGTGCGGCCGGTGGTGTCCAGCGGCGCGGCCGACCCTTCGGCCGAATCGCGCGAGTCGGCGCTGTGGGTGGAGCCGGGGCGGGTCACGCTCTGCGGCGGCAAGCTCACGACCTTTCGCGTGGCCGCCCAGCAGGCGCTGGAGGCGGCCCGGCCATGGCTGCCCGGCCTGGGCCGGCTGGATGCCAACGCGCCCATCTTCCGCCCGGCATCCGCCACGGCCCCGCCGGCGCGGGGGCTGCGCGACGATGCCGCCCGCCAGCGGCTGCAGGGTTTGTACGGCGCGGCCTGGAGCCGGCTGCTGGCGCAGGCCGACCCGGCCGAGCTGCGGCCCATTGGCAGCAGCCCGCACCTGTGGGCGGAGCTGCGCTGGGCCTGCGCGGAGGAGGCGGTGGAAACGCTGGGCGACCTGCTGCTGCGCCGCACCCGGCTGGGCCTGCTGCTGCCCGATGGGGCGGCCGGCGTGGCGGAGTCCATCCGCCGCATCGCGCAGCCGGCCTTGGGCTGGGACGACGCCCGCTGGGCGCGCGAGTACGCCCGCTACCGTGAGCATTGGCAGCAGTACCACGCCCCACCGACTGCGGAGGTGATATGAGCCAGCGCCTGCTTGCCCTGGATGTCGGCACGCAGAGCGTGCGCGCCATCGTCTTCGACCTGGCCGGCGACATCGTCGCCCAGGCCCAGGTGCCCATCGAGCCCTATGTCTCGCCGCAGCCCGGTTGGGCCGAGCAGGACCCGGAGCTGTACTGGCGCAGCCTGGGCGAGGCCTGCGCGCAGCTGTGGGCGCAGCCGCAGGTCGAGCCCGCGCAGATCGACGCGCTGGCCCTAACCACGCAGCGGGTCACGATGTGCTGCCTGGACCGCGACGGGGTGCCGCTGCGCCCGGCCATCGTCTGGCTGGACCAGCGCCAGGCCCGCGTGGACACGCCGCTGGCCGGGCCCTGGCGCGCCGCCTTCAAGCTGGCCGACCTGTTCGGCCTGCGCGCCTCGGAGACCATCCGCAGCTTTCGCGGCGAGGCCGACTCGGCCTGGGTGGCCCAGCAGCAGCCGCAGCTCTGGGAGCAGACCGCGATGTACTGCGGGTTGTCCGGCTTTCTGTCGCTGCGCCTGACCGGCGACTACGTGGATTCCACTGGCGCGCAGGTGGGTTACATCCCCTTCGACTACAAGGCGCAGGCCTGGGCCGGGCCGCGCAGCTGGCACTGGCAGGCGCTGCCGATCCGCCCCGAGCAACTGCCGCGCCTGGTGCCGCCCGGTGCGCCGCTGGGCGCGTTGGCGCCCGAGGCCGCGGCGCACCTGGGCCTGCCTGCCGGCCGGCCGGTCATTGCCGCAGGCGCCGATAAGGCCTGCGAGGTGCTGGGCGCCGGCTGCGTCGAGGGCGACCAGGCCTGTCTGAGCTTTGGCACCACGGCCACCATCAACACCACGCAGCGCCGTTATCGCGAAGTCATCCCGCTGATGCCGGCCTACCCGGCGGCCATGCCCGAGCGCTATTGCACCGAGGTGCAGATCTATCGCGGCTTTTGGATGGTGCGCTGGTTCACCGAGCAGTTCGCGCAGGCCGAGCAGCAGCAGGCGGCGCAACAGCAGCGCCACCCCGAGGAACTGCTGGACGAGCTGATCCGCGACGTGCCGGCCGGGGCGATGGGCCTGGTGCTGCAGCCCTATTGGTCGCCCGGCGTGCGCGACCCCGGCCTGGATGCCAAGGGCGCCGTCATCGGCTTTGGCGACGTGCACACCCGCGCCCACCTCTACCGCGCCATCCTCGAGGGCCTGGCCTACGGGCTGCGGGCCGGCAAGGAGCGTACCGAGGCGCGTTACCGCACCCGCATCAAGACGGTGCGCATCGCCGGCGGCGGCTCGCAAAGCGATGCCGCGATGCAGCTCACCGCCGACATCTTCGGCCAGGCTACCGAGCGCCCGCACACCCACGAGGCCTCGGCGCTGGGCGCCGCCATCAGCGCCGCCGTGGGCCTGGGCGCCTACGCCGACCACACCCAGGCCGTGGCCGCGATGACCCGCCCCGGCCAGCGCTTCGAGCCCATCGCCGCCAACGTGCCGCTCTACGACGCGCTGTATCGCAAGGTCTACCAGCGCATGTACCAGCAGCTGGCGCCGCTGTACAAGGACATCCGCGCGATCACCGGCTACCCGGCGCCGCCGGGCGGCTGAGGGGAACGCCGCCGGAGCGCACCGACCCCTGCCGGCTGGGCCCCCGGCTTCGGCTGAGGGCGGCGCCGCCGCCACAGCAGCGCAAGCGGCCCTGCGCGGCGCATCACGCGGCGCCGCGACGCAGCACGGCCGCGGCCGCCAGCGTTGCGAGCAGGGCGCAGAGTGCCCAGAACAGCAGGTCGCCCCAACGGCTGTACGGTGGCAACGCGGTTTGCAGCGGGGCGCGGTGGCAGGTCGCCGCCGGCCCGTCGGGCCGCGCGGCGGGCACCCAGGCGCCGCTCGGCAGCACCATGCCGGCCACGCCGGCGTTAACGGCGCGGACAATGGCGCGGCGGTTCTCGACGGCGCGCAGCCGGGTCATCGCGAGGTCCCATTCGCTGATCAGCGGACTGCGGAACACATTGAAGTTGGCCATGTGCGCGAACCATTGCGCGCCCTGCCGGGTCATGCGGCGCAGGTCGTCGCGAAAGTGGATTTCGTAGCAGATCGACGGGGCAAAGGGCGCGCGCCCGGCGGGCGTGAACAGGGTGGGGCCGGCTCCGGGTTTGATGCCGGGGTTGATGTCGGTGGCGCTGTCGAACAGGCGGCGCTCGAAGCCGGGAATCAGGCGCGATTTGCGATGCTCGCCGACGGGTCCGTCACCGGTATAGAGTCGCGCCGGGAAGATTCTCCGGCCGGTGGGCTGCGTCTCATGGCAGGTGGTCAGGATCGTGAGGCCGGTGGCCGCGGCCAGCGCCGCGGCGCGCTCGCAGCTCTGGTCCCGACCGGGCTGTGCGGGGATCTCCGGCCAGACGACCACCTGGCACTGCGGGGCATCGCGCAGGCCGGCGCGCGTGAGCTCGATGGCCGAGCGGGGGGCCGTGTCGCGGCGGTCGCTGAGAACCACCCGGTTGCCGGCGCCCACGGGCCAATAGGTCTGCAGCGCAAGAACGTCGAGGCTGCCGTCACGGCCTTGGTCGGCCGCGGCCTCCCAGCCCGGATGGGCAATCGCGGCGGCAAGAGGCAGGCCCACCGCCAGCAGGCTTGCGGTGGCCCGGTGGCGGCCGGGCCGCAGGGCGGTGGCCAGGCCGGCGTTGACGGTCAGCAGCAAGCCGAGCAGCAAGGGTTCGCCGCCGAGGTCCGCCAGCTGGATCCAGCGCGGATCGGCGCTGATCAGAACCACCGGCGTGAAGGGGAACAGGGCCGGCACGATGAGAATCAGGGCCGCGAGCCCGAACCCCGTGACCCACGGCGACAGCAGGCTCTGCAGGGCGGCGGGTTGCCCGCGGCGCTGCCATCCGGACATCAGCCATGCCGCGGCGGCGAAGGGGGCTGCGTAGGTGAGAAAGAAGCCGAGCACCAGCACGAACTCTGGCAGCAGGCTTTGGTTTGCGGCATGCGCGGCATTGGCAAAGGTCGCCCACTTGCCGGGCACGATGTAGAACAGCCCCCCCAGCAGGCCCCACGCCAGCGCGCGCCAGCCGCGCAAGCCCGCCAGGCTCGACAGCAGCGGCACGAAGGCCACGGCGGCCACGGCGGACACACCGCCCAGCCCGGGCGTGGCCAGCCAGACCAGCGCGCCGCTGAGGGCCTGCAGCGCGAGGCGCCATACCGATGCCATGGTGATGCGAATGCCTCAGCCGCTGTGGCGACGCCGGCCGCCCGGCTTGGCCGGCCGCGGCGCCCGGGCGTTATGAGGCCCCGGCCTCGTAGGACTCGCCCTCGACCAGGCCCTCCGGGTGGGCGCGCGTGTTGCGGAAGGTGACCGGCAGCGTGTCGCCACCGGGTTGGTCCAGCACCTCGAAATGCAGATGCGGTTCGCTGCTGTCACCGGTATTGCCGCTGCGGCCGATGGCCTCACCCTGCGCCACCGTGGCGTCCAGTGCAACGGCCGCGCCGCCCTGGGTCAGGTGGTAGTAGCCGGCCACCGTGCCGTCGGCGTGCTCGATGACGATGAAGTTCTCCTCGCCCGGCGTGTCGTTGTTCTCCGCGAAGCGATCCTCGACCTGGATGACGCTGCCGGCGCGGGCGGCCACGACCGTGGTGCCAATGGGCATGTCGAAGTCGTAGGCGTACTGCTGGTCTTCGCTGTGCGAGCCGTCGGTGCAGTTGCCCTGCCCCACGACGTAGGACATGCCGACTGCATAGGGCAGCACGTACGGCGACGACGCCTGCGCGGGAAAGGCGACCTGGCACGGGCCGCTGCCGAATCCGGCGCCGAATCCGTCCCCGGCATCGTCGCCGCGGCCGTCACTGCCCCCGCCGCAGGCCGCCAGCAACCCCAGCAGGGCCGCGACCGCCGTGGACGGGCTGCGCCTCATGACCGAGGCGCGATCAGTGCCGACGCCGACCCACGCCGGCGCAGGCCGGCGCCGAGCATGAGGAGCAGCAGCCACGGCCCCAGCGCGCCGGACGAACCGCCGCCGCTCCCGCCGGGGCCGGACTTGGCTTCGCCCCAGGTGTAGCCCAGGCTTTCCGGCGTGCTGTAGGCGAACTCGGCCTCGTCATCCCCGTCCCCGGTCGAGCGGGCGCCCTCGACGATCAGGAACAGCTCCAGGTCGGCCGAATCAAAGCCCTCCGGCAGCACGGGGTCGGTCTGGTCGCTGGGCACCACATAGTCCTTCACGATGTCGATGCCGTCGACGATGGTGAAATACTCGTTGTCCTGGAAGCGGATGAAGACGAAATCCGGCTCGCGCAGGTCGTAGACCGTCTGCCCGAGCATGTACTCGTCCCCGGCTTGCGGGGTGACGCTGTACTGGTAGTTGCCGAACTGGTCGTGGATGTCGAAGGCGACGTCGAGTACGCGACCATCGGCATCGGTGACGAAGCGGACATCCGAGTCGGCGCCGAAATTCTCGTAGTTCTCGTAGAAGTCGGGGTCGCGCTCCAGCTCCTCGATTTCGCGAAACAGCGTGAATTCGGAGACCCACAACTGGCCGGCGGTGGTCAGCGCATCGCCCGATTCGGGAACGAAGGCCTCGTCCACCAGCGAGGCCGCGAGCAACCGCAGGATGCCGTCGCCGGCGTCCACGAAAAAGCCCTCGCGCGTCCAGCCGGGTACGTCGTAGCGATTGCCACCGGTGGCTTGGGCGGGCAGGCTCAGGCCCACGGTGTAAAGGTTCTCGTCCGTCGGATCCACTGGGTAGGCAATGACGCCGAACACCTGCTCCCAGTCGCCGGCCAGCGAGCCTTGCAGCGTTTCGCCACCCAATGCCTTGTGGGTGGCGCCGTCTGCGGCCGGGGCGGGCGCCGCCTTGAAGCGGTGGCGGCGGTCCAGGCTCTTGTAACTGATGAAGGGACCACAGCGTTCGCCGGGCGAGCCGGTATTGCTCATGCAGACGGAGGTCGCACTGGCGGCGGCCGGGTCCGGCAGCAGGCTCAGGACGAGGGCACCGGCCAGCGTGCACAGAAGGGGAGTGGGTTTCATGGTGTGGTCCTCGGTCGGGATGCGGCGCGGTCCACCGGATGTGGTGGGCTGCGGCGCTTTGTGGCCGATGGTACGGCCCGACCGACGGTCACGATTTGCGCGACGTCCCGAGTTCTTTGCGCTGCGTTTCGACGCTACTCGGAGCTCAACACCTCGCGCACCCAGACCTCGTAAGCGTGCGGGTTGTCGGGCCGGATGCCGCTCTGGCGGCGCTTGTACGGGCCCATGGCGACGCCGCGCCCCCGGGCCTCCGACGGCGTGCAGCCAAAAGCGGCCTTGAAGGCCCGGTTGAAGCTGGGAATGTTGGCAAAGCCCCAGCGTTCGGCGATGAGCCCGATGTGCTGTCGGCGGTGGCGGCCGGTCACCAGGTCGTGCAGCACCGCACGCAGGCGGCATTGCTGGATATAGGCGGCGACCCCGCCCTCGTCGGCATACAGCGCGTACAGGCGGCTGCGCGAGCAGGGCACCGCGAGCGCCACCCGCTCGGGGGTGAGGTCCGGGTCGCCCAGCAGCGCGTGGACGACCTCGTCGGCGCGGGTGCGCAGCGCGCGCTGCAAGGGCGCCGGATCGAGTTGCCCCACGCCCATGATGGCGCTGGCCGCCGCGGTGGCCAGCGCCAGCGTGGATTGCGCGACGGCGGGGATCGTCTCGCTGCTAAACAGCGCGGCGCTGCGTTGCAGCGTCAGCATGTGGGAGCGCAGCAAGTGGTTCACCGGGTGCTCGGCCGCCAGCACGCCCAGGTGCGCGTCCTCGAACGCGGGCAGGGCATCGGCCAGCATCCGGCGCGGGATGCACAGCGTCAGGTTGTGCTGCTCGTCGTGCCAGCTGTCCAGCGTCTGGGCCAGATCCATCAGCACCAGGTCGCCGACGCGGCAGCCGTGGGTTTGGCCGTTGCGGCGATAGCGCACCGGCCCGGCCAGATAGAGCTGCAGCATCACCAGGTCGACGCCATCGCGCGCGATGCGCGCGGCACTGCGCTCGTAGCTCGCCGCCGACGCCCGGAAGTGCGTCAGCATGATTTGATCGAAGAGGGTGTTCTCGATGCGCGCGCGAAAGCGGCCGGGAGCGACATCCGGGTGGAGTTCGTAACCAAAGCCCACGCTAAAGCTCTCGCGCCACGCCGCGTAGCGGTGCGGGGCGGGGAGGTCGTTCGTGTCCAGCACGGAACGGGGAGGGGCTGGCATGGCAGCTCCGTGCAGCGGCGGGCAAGCCTGGCCAGTCTACACGCCCGGGCGGCCGTTCCCGGCGGCGCTTTGCGCACGGCCTAAGGCCGACCGCGCAGAAGGCGCCGGCGCCGGCCTCAGTCGGGCGCGACGGCGTAGTGCAGAAACTGGCCCCGCGCGTCGACCACCTCAACCGCGATCACGGCGGACTTTGGCACCACGGCGCTGCGCGGGCCGGTCCCTTCGCGCCCGCCACTGCAGCCCACCAAGGCGCCGCAGAGGCCCAGGCCCAGCAACCAGGCTCGCGAGCGGGGCTTGCGCAGCCCCCACAGGGCGAACATCCCCCAGGCCAGCACCAGCAACCCGCCCGACGTCGTCACGGCCGCAGGGCCGCGGGCGTGTGCGGTGCTGGACAGGCGATCGATGGCCTGCGCGACGCCCGCCGCTTCGGCGTGCAGGGAGAGGCGCAGCTGTTGGTCGGGGGCCAACTCGATCTCCGAGATTTCGAAACGTGCTTCGGCGTAGGGCTGCGCAATGCTCTGGCGGAATTCGCCCGCCCTCAGTTCCAGGACCTCGACCCCGGGCTCGACCGCCACCCGCAGCGCCCGCAGGTAATGCGGGCTGCTCGTCGTGTTGTGCAGCACGATCTCGTCGCCGTCCTTCCGCACCTGGCCCGACGTGGGCGCTTGTGCCCGCGCCGCGGGAAGGCTCAGCGAGCCCGGCATCACCGAGCTGTCCGCCGCGCGGCAGGGTTGGTTGATGCGGTCCACGCAGGGTCCCAGCGGCACAGGCGCCTGCGCGTCGGGGATCAGCCCAAAGGTCAGCCGCGTCGGATCGGCCCCGCCGAGGTGCACACTGTTGATGGCCGGCGTGGGGTTGAGCTCCAGCTGCCGAAACCCGGTCGTGCCCAGCGGCGCTTCCACGCGGATGCGGACCGCCGAGCCCGCGCGAAAGATGTGCGCGACCGGCCAGATCTCCACGCTGAGGCGTCGGGCTTCGCCCGGCGTCAGCAAGGTCTGGTCCGCCTGGACATGGCTGTGGTGGGGCAGGTCGGCGCGGGTGTGTCGCAGGTCCAGCGCCTGATGGGAGGCCCGCAGCCAGCCGCGTTGGATGAACATCTCCTGCCCATCCGGCCGCACCTCGGTGAGGCTGACCTGCAGGTCCGTATCCACCGCGGTGGAGGAGAAATCCAGATCCAGCCGCGACGGGCCGAACCAATGCAGGTCGTGGCTCAGCGGGGCCGTGCTGAAGACCGCCGCGCCGCCCGGCGTGATGGGCAGGCCGTAGCTCTGGTTCTCGGTCTGCGCGGCCAGCGCCGCCGTCATGCTGGGCGCGGGCAGGGGGTAGGCGTAATCGACGCTGCCGGCCGTGTCCGGGCGCTGCGCCTGCAGGCCGCCATCGACGGTCAGGTACAGCTCGGCCAGGCGGGTGGGAACGGGGAAGCGGTCATAGGCTTCGGTCCAGCGGCCGTCGGCACCGAAATAGACCTCATGCTCGATCTGGACCCGGGGCGTGGCCTCGAAGCCGTTCTCGATGCCCAGCAGATAGCGCTCCAGAAAGGCCATCGCCGTGTCGACGACCAGGGCCGAACCCAGACCATATCCATGCACGCCATTGCCATACACATGCCAGGTGCGCTGCGGGTCGAGTTGCTCGTAGTCGATGAGGGTGCGCGACGCGATCTGTTCGTCCTGCCAGGCATGCGCAAAGAGCACGGGCACGTTGATCTGCCCGATCGTGCCCTCGGGGACGAAGCGCTCGTAGAGGTCGGCGTCGGCGTAGGGGGCGGTTTGGCCCTGGACGAAGACGATCTGCTGCGGGTCATTCTGCTGCGCGACGGCCGCGGCGCAGCGGGCGTCGCCCTCAATCAGCACTTCATTGGGCACATCGGTGTAGCCCAGCTTCTGGATGCCGGTCCAGGCCGATGCAAAGCTGGCGTTGAAGATCCCGCCGGGGTAGGCCACGTCGCGATAAATGTCCGTCATCGCGGACCAGGGCAGCAGCGCCTTCAACGCGGCCGGGCGCTCGGGCCCGACCATCAGCTGGGTCATGCCCGGGAAGGACAGGCCCACCATGGCGATCGCCCCGTTGGACCAGGCCTGCCGGGAGGCCCAGTCGATGACATCAACGCCGTCGGCGACCCACTGCCGCTCAAACAGGTCGAAATCGCCCTCCGAGCAGCCGGTACCACGCAGGCTGACGCCCAGGACCGCGATGCCCCGCTCCAGCAGTTGCGGCGAGATCAGCACCAGCCCGTTGTCGTTTGGGTCCGAGCCCGCGGCGTAGCCCTGATAGTGCAGCACGGTGGGGAACGGCCCTTCCCCCTCGGGCAGCAGCACCGTGTACTTCAGCCCCACGCCATCCGGCAGCTCGATGTAGCCCTCCTGCTGCGCGGCCATCGCGCAGGGGGCGGTCAGAAAGAGCAGCAGGGCGGTGCCTGCGTGTCGGAGTCGTCGTGCCATAGTCATCGTGGTCCTCCCCTTTGCGCCCCGGCGCGTTGCCGCGTGGGGCCTAGCGTTCGCGACGCCTGCCGGGAATCCCGTGGCGTCTAGGCCTTGCTCTCTATCGGCTGGCAAGGGTGGGCGCCGCCGGCGGGCCGGCCGCATTGAGCGCCTGCAGCACCGCCTGCGCCGCCGGCTTGTAGCCAAAGGCGTCGTCCAGCGCCACGGCATTGCCCAGCGCGCCGCCGCTCAGGCCGCGCCACCAGCTGTAAGGGTCGGCCACGGCCCACTGCACCACGGTGTTGCAATAGGGCGAGGCCGCGCAGGCGGCCACGGCGTCGCCAAAGGCCTGGCGTTGCCATTCGAAGCAGGTGCTCCGGGTCTGGGCGCTGCCGCCGGTTTCGCAGGGGCGGTCCAGTTCGGTCAGCGCCCAGCGCAGGTTCAGGTTCTCGACCCAGCTGGCGAATTCGGCCCAGTCCGGCGCCAGCGCCGGCGTGGCGATGTGCGCCTGAAAGCCCACGCCGTCGATGGGCACGCCCGCGGCGACCAGGTCCGCCAAAAAGGCGCGGGCGCCGGGGCAGCCCGCCGGGTCGGTACACAGGGGCGCGGCCGTGCCCGCGCACTTGTGGCTGTCGTTGCAGGCGCTGGCCCCGGCGGTGATGCCGCTGCCGGGGGTGATGGCGTCGGGGTCGATCCCGCCGCTGGCGTCGACGAAGGTGCCGCCGGCGTTGAAGGTCAGCTCGAAGAAGTCGTTGTAGTACAGCTCCAGCTCCGGCCAGACCTCGTGCGCGATGCGAAAGGCGATGGCGATGAAGTCGGGGCCGATGGCGCGGTACCAGCCCGAGTCGCGCAGCGAGCCGTCGCTGCGGAAAGCCTCGTTGACCACATCCCACTGCACGAAGACATCGCGGTAGTTCGCGCGGTAGTGGCCGAGCACGGTTTCGATGTGCGTGCGCATGAAGGCGATGGCCTGCTCGCGGCTGGGCTCGGGGCCCAGGTAGGGCTCCAGATCCTCGCGCCAGATCAGCACATGGCCACGCATCTTCAGGCCCTGCGCGCGGGCGAAATCGGCCAGGCGGTCGCCGCCGCTGAAGTCGAACACGCCGGGCTGCGGCTGCAACTGCGGCAGCTTCAGCGCGTTCTCGGCCGTCATGATGGTGAAGTGGCGGCCCAGCGCGTCGCGGTAGGGATCGTCGCTGCCCAGCACGCCGGCGTTGCCGGCGGCGCCCCAGTAGAAGTTGGCGCGGGTCGCGGCGCAGCGCAGGTTGCCCGTGTCGCAGTCCTGCGCGCCGCCGGGGCCGCCGCCAAGGTCGGGGCCGGCGCCGGGGCCGAATCCGCCCCCGCCATCATCCGGCGCGCCGCAGCCGCCCAGCAGCGCGGCCAGCGCCGCCAGGGCCAGGCGCAAACGGGCGCGCCGCCACAGCGCCAGCATGGCCTTAGCCCACGTCGTCCAGGCGGCGGGCCAGTGGTGCATCCACACGCACGCTGAAGGGCATGGTGATCTCGTAGACCACGCCGCCGGTGCCAAAGGCCGCCGGCGAGCCGTTGAGCCCGGCGCGCTGGTTGGCCACGTAGATGCGGCGGCCGTCCGGCGAGAAGGCCGGGCCGGTCACCTCGGTGACCTCGGGGTCGCCGGGCAGGCGCAGCAGGGGGATGGTGCGGCGGTCGGGCAGCAGCACCATGGCGCGCATGTCGCCGCCGTCCTCGACCACGACCATTTCGCCGTCCAGCGTCATCGCGATGTTGTCGACGCCGGCCATCGGCGGCTCGTTCGGGTCCGCCGGCGAGCCGATGGGGCCGTCCTCGGGGTTGTAAATGCTCTCGATGGTGCCGCCCTGGGTGTCGATGACCCAGATGTTGTCGTCACTCTTGGTGGTGAAGAACACGAAGCCCTGCAGGTACCACACGCCCTCGTTGCCGGCGAAGATCGTGGCCTCGTCCAGGTAGACCTCGGGCTGCGGGCGGCCGTCGTCGATGGCGTCGATCCAGCGGATCGGCGTGGGGCCCTGACGCGCGGCGTCCAGGCCCGCGTCGACGGCCAGCACCTGCAGCACGCCGGCGTCGTAGTTGGGCGGGCCGCCGGCCGGCCAGTCGGCGCGCTCGAACACGGTGCGGTAGAAGCGGTCCTCGCCGGTGACGTCCTCGGTGTGGTAGATCGCGCGGCCGTCGACGTCAATGGCGGCCATCTCATGCGCCTTGCGGCCAAAGCGGTCCAGCCGGCGCGGCGTGCCACCGTCGCGCAGCGGGCTGCATTCGAACATGTAGCCGTCGGCGATTTCCTCGCCATTGATCCAGGTGCCCCAGGGCGTGACGCCGCCCGAGCAGTTGGTGGTGGTGTTGCGCTGCACCGGGTAGGCATCCACCAGGTTGCCATCGGCATCGAAGCGCAGCGCGCTGACGCCGCCGGCGAAGGGCGTGATCAGCGGCGCCGGCACCGGCGTCAGCCCGGTGATGGGGCCAAGCACGCTGTTCAACGTTTC
The DNA here is from genome assembly GCA_937141935.1 of uncultured Ectothiorhodospiraceae bacterium. Classification (GTDB taxonomy): domain Bacteria; phylum Pseudomonadota; class Gammaproteobacteria; order Nevskiales; family Oceanococcaceae; genus MS8. The sequence continues at coordinate 121,002 of CAKZQS010000005.1, read as the reverse complement.
CAGGCTGTCGCGCGTGGCCAGGTCCGAGAGCACCGGCACGGCGGGAATCTGGCCGAAGAGCGTGGTGGCGTCGCGCGCCTCCGAGTTCGACACATAGATCCAGCCGCCGTCGTCGGTGCGGAATACGCCGCCGCCGTCCGGGTCGGAGTGCCACAAGAAATCGGGGTTCTCGGGAATCGGCGGCTCGTTGATCACGGCCAGCACCCGCGAGGTGAAGCCCTCCGGCAGTTGCACGCCGTTGTCGTCCGGCGCCTGCAACGGCCCCATCGTGGCGAAGCGGCTGTTGAAGTTGGGGTTCAGACCCCCGCCGCCGCCCGTCGGGCTGCCATCGGCGCCACCACAGGCGGTGAGCCATTGCGCCGTGCTGATGCTGCCGGCGGACAGCAGCAGGTTGCGCAGGAAGGTACGGCGGTTCAGGCCTTGGGCCTGGACGTCGGCCAGGAGCGTACGGGTTGGCGTTTCGGGGCGCATGGGGTTCTCTCGCAGGTCTCACGCGCGACCGGCAAGGCGGTGCCGGCCGCGACCGCAACATTATCGCGCTGCGATGTTGCGGCTCACAGTCGGAAATACTAACCGCCGGAATCTTGAGCGTCGCGCGCGCATCGCGGCCCGCCCGATAAACTGCGGCGGGTGCAGCCCGCACCCCGAGGAGACATCGAGTGCCTTTACGTCCGCTGGCCATCATGGCCCTGTTACTGCTGTGCGCCTGTGGCGGCGGCCGCGAATCGCAACCGGGCGGGGACGGCGCCGCCCGCGCCGCTGCGCAGGACACGCAGCCCGACGGCAACCCCGACGGTATCTATGCGCCGGCCAGCGCCTGCTGGAGCCTGCAGTCCGAGGCTGCGGGCCAGTGGGTGCTGCGCGAGGGCGAGGGCTGGGCCGCTACGGCGGCGGCGGCCGCGGATGGCTCGCGCTTTTACTTCAAGGCCACCGGGCTGGGCAGCTACCTGCTGCAGGACGAACAGGGCCAGCTGCTGGGCGTCAGCGACCCGCTGGGCGAGCTGATTGGCCAGGCGGGCGACTTTGTCGGCAACGCCGGCAGCATCGCGGCCGGCCTGGGCGCGCTGGTCGAGATGGTGGACGGCACCCGCACGCCGGTCGGCTCCGTGCTGCGGCAGACCGGCCTGGACCTGCGCGACCGCGCGCGCGATCTGGGTGACACGCCGGTGCAGCCGGCCCTGGCAGCGTTGCCGGCACCGACCGAGCTGGCGATCTGGAACCTGAGCCGCAGCGAGACCGGGGCTTTTTGGCTGACGCACCAGGTCACCGGCCTGCGCCTGGCGGCGACCCAGTCCGGCCCGCTCGCGCTGGCCGACATCGCAATGGCGCGGGGCGTCGATGGTTTCCGCCTGCAGGCGGCCGAGGGCTGCGCGGAGTTCCCCGAGGCCGAACTCAACGCGCAGGTGCTGCAAGCGCCCAAGCGCCTGAACGCGGACGGCAGCGTGTTTGGCTGGGTGGATGGCCACAACCACATCACCGGCAGCGAGTATCTGGGCGGCCGCGTGACCTATGGCTACCCCTTTCACCCCTTGGGCATCACCCAGGCGCTGGGGGACTGCGCGCAGCACCACGGCCCGGAAGGCACGCTGTCGCCGGTCAGCTACGTGGTCGCCACGGCCCCCCATGACACGACCGGCTGGCCGCGCTTCGCCGATTGGCCCGGCTCCTCCGAGCTGACCCACCACCAGACCTACTACCTGTGGCTCAAGCGCGCCTTCCTGGCCGGGCAGAAGCTGATGGTGAACCACTTCGTCGAGAGCCAGCTGCTGTGCTCGCTGCATGCGGCTTTCAACCGCAACGACTGCAATCCCATGGCCTCGATCCGCCACCAGCGCGAGCAGTTGCTGGCCCTGCAGGACTATATCGATGCCCAGGAAGGCGGCCCCGGCGAAGGCTGGTTCCGCATCGTGACCCACCCGACCGAGGCCCGCGAAGTCATCGCCAATGGCCAGATGGCGGTGGTCATGGGCGCCGAAGTCTCGCGGCTGTTTGATTGCGGGCGGACCTACGACCAGCCCAATTGCAGCATTACCGACATCCGCGAACAGCTGGCCGAACTCAAGGCGCTGGGCCTGCGCAGCCTGTTCCCCATCCACAAGGAGGACAACGCCTTCGGCGGCGCCCGTCAGCCGGTGGCGGGGACGCATACCGAGGAATGCGCGCCGCTGGGTGAGGACCAGATGGATCAGCCGCCGCCGGGTTTGCTCGATGGCCTGGCCAACACGCTGCTCGCCGAGTCCGGCGCCGGCGGCGACACCCGTTGGTGCAATGCGCTGGAGCTGACGCCGCACGGCGAGTTCATGATCGCGGAGATGATGCGGCAGAAGCTGATCATCGAGATCGACCACACCGGGGCCCGCACCCGCGACCGCATCCTGCAGATCGCCCGCGACTATGGCTACCCGGTGGTCACCGCCCATAGCTGGACCAACGAGGACGCGTTGCCGCGCGTGTGGGAAGTGGAGGGCGCCTTCGCCCGCTATTCCTGCACCGCCGACTGCTTTGTCAGCGGCGTCTTCGACCGCTATATCCCCTCGGCTCCGCCCGGCGCCTTCTTGCACTTGGGCATAGGCACCGACGCCAATGGCCTGGGTCCGCTGCCCGGCGTGCGCTCGGGCGCCGACGCCGACCCGCTGCAGTACCCCTTCACCTCCTACGACGGCCGTGTTGTCTTCGACCGGCAGGTGACGGGCGAGCGGGTCTTCGACCTGAATGCCGACGGCGTCGCGCACTACGGCCTGTACGCTGACTGGGTCGCCGACGTGCAGCACCATGGCGGCGAGGGCCGCGACACGGCCATGGAGATGCTGTTCCGCAGTGCCGAGGGCTACCTGCGGATGTGGGAGCGGGTGGAGGGCCTGCGCTAGCCGGCCGTCTGGGGCGGCTTCAGCCCCGCAGCAGCGCGCCCAGGATCAGCGCCACGATCACCACGCTGCTGAGCTGCCAGCGCAGGCGCAGGTAGCCCGGCGGGTAGCGGCCGGCGGCGGCCAGCTCGCGGTCGAGCATGGTCAGCTCGCCAAACAGCAGCGCCAGGCCATAGGCCTGGAACACCGGCTGGGCGAAGGCCAGCGGCCAGGCCACCAGCGGCGCGGCCACGCTGCGCGCCCACCAGCTGCCCGGCGCGCTGGGCCAGCCCAGTGCGGCGCCCCATTGGCTGCCGGCCATGAAGGCCAGGATGATCAGCCCATAGGCCAGCCAGGCCGCCGTGGCCCAGGCCGGGGCGCCCGCCCACAGCGGCGTCAGCGCGCCGGCTACGAAGGGCAGCAGGCCGGCATAGCCGATGGCCAGGCCCGCGGCCGGGAAGGGGCGTGCGCCGCCCGGCGCCGAGGCGCTGGCGGTGTCGGCCGCGGCATCCAGCTCGGCCAGCAGCTCGTATTCGCCGCCCACCCAGCGCTCGCCCTGGCGCACCAGCGGCAGTTGCTCGCGGCCGGCCTGCTCGCACAGTGCATGAAAGCGCGCGCGCATCTGCGCATCGCCCATCGGCATCGTTTCGATGCGGTAGCTGCGGCCCGCGGCGCGCAGCCGCGCCTCGACGTGCCGGGTGTCGGTGAGCCGCGAGGTGTACAGCGTGTATTCGCCGCCGCCGTTGGCCTCGGTGGCCTCGGTGGCCTTAGGGGGAGGGAGGTCGGTCGGGCTCATTGGCGGGCGGCCTCGGGTCGGGATTGCCGGTCGGTTGCGGCCGGGCGGTGCGGGTGGCGCGCCGCGATCGCCTCCAGGCGGCTGGCCAGGTCCACCCGGGCCTCCAGCTGGCGCAGCAGCCAGTAGCCGCCGCTCAGTGTGCGCATCACGAAGGCCAGCTCGGGCACCGGGCGGAAGGCGCGCCACTGCGGCAGCGCGCCGCGGATGGCGCGGCGCGCCTCGGGAATGAAGTCGGGGTCGCGAAATTCGAAGGGCGGGTCGGCCAGCAGCGGCCCGGCCAGGGCGTCGTGGTGCTGGCGATAGACCGTTTCCAGCTCCGGCGTCAGGGGGGCGTGCGGGCGGCTCAGGCTGCCCAGGCGGCCCAGTGTCGCGTGCACGCCGGCCCAGTCACCGGCCAGGCCGGCGCGCACGATGGCCACCATCTCCGTCTGTTCATGGCGGCCCACCTGCTTCACGCAGCCAAAGTCGTACACGATCAGCCGGCCGTCCTCACGAAAGGCGAAGTTGCCCGGGTGCGGGTCGGCGTGCAGCCAGCCGTGGTCCAGCAGGGAGGCGATGATCCAGTCGCAATAGCGCGCGGCGAGCTGGTCGCGCAGCGGCTGCGGCCAGCGACGGGCGTCCTCCACGGCGCTGCCGGGCTCGTAGCTGGTCACCAGCACCCCGTCCGCGCACAACGCATTGATTGGCTTGGGGTAGATCACGCCCTCGCTGTGCGGCAGGTCGTTGAACAGCGCCAGGCGCTGCCGCTCCAGCTCGTAGTCGACCTCTTCGCGCAGCCGCGCGCGGACCTCGGCCAGCATCGCGTCCAGGTCGCGGCGCTCCAGCGGCAGCACGCCGGCCAGCCGCATCAGCCGGCCCAGGTTGCGCACGTCCGCATCCACGGCGTCGGCCACGCCGGGGTAACGCACCTTGACCGCCACCGCGCGGCCGTCAACCAGCGCCGCCAGGTGCACCTGGCCGATGGAGGCGCTGGCCAGCGGGGTGGGGTCGATATGGGCCAGCTGCGCCCATTGCGCCTCGCTCCAGCGCTCGCGCAGCAGCGCCTCGATGTCGCCCCATGGCAGTGGCTCGGCACTGGCCTGCAGGCGCCCCAGCTGCTCGGCTAGTTCGGGCGGCAGCAGGTCGGCGTACTGGGACATCATTTGCCCCATCTTCATCGCCGCGCCCTTCAGGTCGCTCAGCGTCGCGAACCAGTCGGCGCCCACGCGCGCCCAGTGGGCGCCGGCCTCGGTGCGGGTGAAAGGCCGCGCCACGCTGCGCCCCAGCGTGCGGGCGCCGGCGGCCAGGATGCGCCGGCCGCGCCCGCGGCCGGGGGTGTCGTTTGGGTTGTCGGCCACGGCGGGGCGGCACAAAGCCGCGGGCGGGGGCTGGCCGCCAAGATTACCGGATGCGGCTCTTGCCGCCCCGCCCGCGCTTGCCGCCGGACCGTGCCGGCGCCATAGTCGGGCCGGCCGTTGCGGCCAGAACGGGGGCGAGACATGTGGCAGGAAACCAAGTTGGGGTGGGGTCGAAGGGCAGGTCGGGGCGTCGCCGTCCTGGGCGTGGCGTGGGCGGGCCTGTGCGCCTGGACCGGGCCGGCCCTGGCCGACCTGGAATCCGGCGGGCCCTGGGCGGGCCTGATGCAGGGCTGCGACATCATCGACGGCGTGGAGCACTGCAGCTTTCACGTCAACGGCTGGAAGTTCTACGCCTATTACGAGGGCGACACCCCGCCCGGACTGCTGGCCGCCCTGGAGCGGCTCCCGGCCAACCTCCCGCTGCTGCTGGAGGGGGCGCTGGGCACCATCGGTGACATCACCGCCGAAATCACGCTGACGGGCGTGCGCCTGGACCCTCAGGGCGACGCGCACGCGCGGCTGCGCGAGCAGCTCCAGGGGCCCTGGGTCTCGGTGGACGACCCCGATGCGGCCTTCGAGGTTTTCGGCTCCGAGCTGCGCTGGCTGCACGCCGGCCGCTACGCCGGCCATGAGTTTTTGCAGATCGTGCCGCGTTGCGGCGAGCTCGTAAGTGACGACCAGCCGCTGCTACGGATGACCGAACCCGAAGATCACGAGATGTCCCGCTGCTACGCCGTGCTGCACAGCGACGGGCGCACGCTGGACCTGAGCTACCTGCCGCGTGGCAATACGCTGCGCTACCGGCGCCCGGCCATGAGCGAACGCTAGGGGGGCGCCAAGCGGCTGCGGTGGAGCAACTTCGAGCAGCCCGGGCTGCGCGGCTCGAAGCCTTGGGCATTGACGCGGCATTGACGCCGCGGCCGGCAGGGTGAAGCCAACCGTGTTGTTGGAGACTTGGGATGCGCTGCTTCCCCGCCCGCCACGGTGCTGTGCGGTGGAGTATGGCGCTGTGGTTTGTTTTCGCTGCGCCGCTCGCCCTGGCGCAACCCCTGAACCAAGTGCTGATTTCCGGTCAGTCCCTTTCCCTGGGCGTGAGCGGCGCGCCGGCCCTGGCCCCGCCCGGTGCGGGTGATGCGCTGATGTTTGCCGGCGGGCTGCATCACTGGAACACCTCCGCGCTGGTGCCCCTGGCCAGTAACGGCACCGAGACCGTCGCGCCGGGCTTTGCCGGCCAACTGCAGGCCAGCCTCGAGGCGCCGGCCTGTACGCTGGCCGAGCACCCGCTGTTGCTGAGCCTGAGTGGCCGTTCAGCCACGCCCATCGCCGAGCTGGACTTCGCCGGTGGCGACCCGCATGGCGTGTACTGGAACGCGATTGCCCAGGCCTGGTGGGGCCACCAGCACGCGCTGGCGCTGGGGCGGACCCATCGCGTCAGCGCGATGCTGTGGCTGCAGGGCGAATCCGATGCCGGCGGCGATGGCGCGGCCTATGCGGAGCGTTTGCACACCCTGCAGGCCGACGTGCAGCGCCACGCCTACGCCGTAACCGGCGTCGATGGCAGCGTGCCCCTGTTGATGATGCAAACGAGTTCCGAGGCCTCGCTGCGCCAGCCTTCCACCATCGCGCAGGCGCAGCTGGACGCGTCCCGCGACAACCCGCTGCTGCACCTGGTGTCCCCGGCCTACCACCTGCCCTATGTGGACGGGCTGCACCCCAGCAACACCGGCTACCGCTGGCTCGGTGGCTATTTCGCCAAGGCCTACCGCCAGGCCGTGCTGGAAGGGCGGCCCTGGCAGCCGCTGCATCCGCTGGCCGCAACGGCGCGGCAGGACGGTGGCGCCGCCGCGTTGACGCTGCACTACCACGTGCCGGTGCCGCCGCTGGTGCTCGACACGCAGGCCGTCAGCAATCCCGGCGATTACGGCTTTGCCGTCACCGACGCCGCGGGCGCCGTGCCCATCGATGCGGTGCAACTGGTTGGCGATGCCGGGGTGCGCCTGAGCCTGGCGCGCGCGCTGCAGCCGCCAGCCTTCGTGCGCTACGCCTACGATCAGCCGCTGGGGGCGCCCGCCGGGCCGCACAGCGGCCAGCGCGGCAACCTGCGCGACAGCGACCCGGCCACGGTGGAGGGCCCGGGCGGTTCGCCGCTGCCGCTGTACAACTGGTCGGTGATCTTCCGCCTGCCGGTGGCGCTGTATTAGCGCCGCGCCGGCCTAACGCCAGAAGCGCGCGCGACGCAGGATCTCCACCTCTTCGAGGTAGACGATGCCCGAGTAGTGGGTGAACAAGGTGTTCGCCACCTCGTCGGCCACCTGCTCGGCGGCGGCGCGGTCACCCAGGATGGCCTCGATCTTGACGATGTCGAAGGCATCACCGGCCACCGAGGGCCGCTCGTGCGTGCGCCGGGCATGCTGGCCCTTGCCGCTGCCTTCGAGAATCGTGTAGCCGGTGGCGCCGGCGCGCTCGATGATCTCGACGATCTGCTCCTGGATCACCTTCTCGGCCACGATGGTGACCTCGGTCGCCTTGTGCGTCATAGCGATGCTCCTGGTGGGCGGCGCGCGCCGATGCCCAGGGGCATCGCCGGCGGCGCGGGGTGGCGGCGGGCGGGGTGGGCCATCGACCTAGAGCCCGAACACCCAGTGGCCCAGCGACAAATACAGCGGGATGCCCACGGCGATGGCCATGGGCGTGCCGATGCTGGTCGAGGAACCAATGTAGGCGGAGGGGTTGGCCGCCGGGATCGCCGCCCGCAGCGTGGGCGGGCCGGAGATGTCGGAGTTGGAGGAGGCGATGACCGCCAGCAGGATCACCCCGCCCGGGCTCAGCCCGGTGGCGTAGTGCGCCAGCGTGCCCAGGCCAAAGGCCAGCAGGCCGTGCACCAGCGGGGCCACGAAGGCGTACAGCGCGAACCAGTGGGCCACGCGGCGCAACTCGGCCAGTCGGGCATAGGCCTCGATGCCCATGATCAGCATCAGCACCGACAGCAAACCCTTGAAGAGCGGGTCGTAAAAGCTGTCGAACACGCTCTCAGGGCGCGTGAACAGGCCCAGCAACAGGCCCAGCAGCAGCGCCGAGAGCGCCGAGCCGCGCAGGCTGTCGGCCACGATGGGCCAGATCCGCACGCGCTTGTGCGCGCCGCTTTGTCGCTGCTGGTGGATGCCCGCAAACACGATGGCCAGCACCAGCGCCGGGATATCCATGAAGGGGTACAGCGCCGGCACCCAGGCCTCGTAGACCACGCCCTCCTCATCCAGCACCACCATCGCCGCGGCCAGCGTCGAGGCCGACACGGCGCCGAACAGGCCCGCGGTGGCAATGCCATCCTCGACCTTGACCCCGGGCAGCCGCGGCAGCACGGCGCGGCCCAGAATCACGATCAAGCAGCCCACCGCCACGGCGATCAGCGCCGGCAGGAAGATGTCGCCCGGCTCCGCGTTGCGGATCTCCATGCCGCCGGCCAGGCCGATGCGCATCAGCAGCATGAACACGATGAAGCGGTACACCGCGTCGGGGATGACCAGCTTGCTGCCCAGCGCCGCAATCAGCATCCCGCCCAGCAAAAAGGCGAGCGTGGGCTTCTGCAACTGGCCGACAAAGGTCAGCGCGAAGTCGGCGAGCGCTTCCATAGGCGGGGGTCCCTGAATCGGCGGCAAAGCGGCGGTGCTTCGCCGTGGCGTCAAATTATCACAGCGTTTGCGCGGCCCGGACGGATGGCGCCGCGCTGCGCCTAGGAGGGTAGACAAGGAATGGACAAACCCTGGTCACGACCCCGGCGCGGTGCTAGGATGGGTCCATGGACGAAGAGCGCCCCAAGCGAGAAAGCGACTGCAAGGTCAAGGAGCGGCTGACCAGCCATTGGGACTGGGACGTGATGTCGCGCGATGAGCTGGAGGCGCTGCTGCGCCAGGGCCGCCGCCGGCAATGGCGACGGCGCGCGCAGTGGCTGGGCGGCGGCGCGCTCGCGCTGGCCTTGCTGCTGGCGGGCCTGGCCTGGCTGGCGCCGGGCAGCCTGGGCCTGGCGGCATGAGCGAGGCCCACTACCGCATCCGCCAGGCGGCGGCCCTGTCCGGCGTTTCGGCCGACACCATTCGCATCTGGGAGCGCCGCTACGCGGCGGTCAGCCCGCGGCGCGACGCGAGCAACATCCGCCTGTACGCCGAGGCCGACATCCAGCGCCTGCAGCTGATGGCACGGCTGACGGCCGCTGGCGAGCGCATCGGCGACATCGCGCAGCTGCCGGAGGCGGCGCTGCGGTCGCGCTTGCAGGTCCTGCCGCCGGCGAGCCACGCCAAGTCCGGTGCCCGGGCCGCGCCCCCGGCGGCGGCGGCCGCGGCCGGAGTACCGCAGCAGCTGCTGTGGCTGGGGCCGGCGGACGGCCTGCAGTCCGGCCTGCTGGAGCAGGCGGATTTCACCTTGAGTGCGCAGCTGCCGGACGAAACCGAACTGGCCGACTGGCTCCGGCGCGCGGCGCAGTCGCGCGAGGGCGCGAGCCCCGATGCCGCGGCGGCAGTCGATGGCATTGCCGTGGTCGTGAACGCCCCGCAACTGACCCCCGAACGCGCCGCCAGCCTGCTGGCGGCGCTGACGCAGGCCGGCGTCGCCACGGGCGCGCTGCTGATCTATGACTTTGCGCCCCGCAGCGCGCTGCGCGGCTTGCTGGACGCGGGGGTGATTTGCCTGCGGCGGCCGGGCGAGCCCGCGGAACTGGCCGCCGTTCTGCGGCTGCAGCGCAGCGCGCGTGGCGCGGCCGGCGAGGCCCAGGCGCCGGCGGCACGCTTTGCCGCGCCGCTGCTGGAACAGGTGCGCCAGCGGCCCAGCCCGCTGAGCTGTGAATGCCCTCGCCATCTGGCGGATCTGATTGGGGCGCTGGCCGCCTTCGAGGATTATTCGGCCCAGTGCGAGAGCGCCAATGCCAACGACGCCGCGCTGCACGCCTCGCTGCGGGCCTCGGCCGGGCACGCGCGGCACACCGTCGAATCCGCGCTGCTGCGCCTGGCGGCGCAGGAAGGCTGGGCGGATGAGCTGGAGACCCCCGCGGCGCAATAGGGGCGCGCAGTAGGGCCGCGCAGCGAGCCCGCGACCCGAGCCCGCGTAAGGGGGCCCTGCGATGACCCCGGGGCGGGCCTGGGAGGGGCGGGGAGGGGCGGGGCCCGCGCCTAGCGGTCGAAGAAGCCCAGCGCGGCAACCATCAGGCCGCCGATCAGCCAGCGCGCCTGCGTGCGGTACTCGCTCAACGCAGCCTCCGCCAGCGGCGCGGGCGACTGCAAGGCCGTGTAACCCAGCGCGCCCAGCGCCCCCACGCCGACGAGTACGCCCGCCCAGCCGGCCAGGCGCATCGCGCGGCGCAGGCGCGGCCCGGGGCGGCGCAGGTTCACTTCCAGGGGGGTGGATCGGGCCGACGGGCCTTCGGGTGGTCGCGGGCTCATGCCTTGCGCTCCTGTCCTTGACAAAACCTGTACATGGTCAGATAGTGACACCTGTCTTAGACATTGTCTAGACATATCTACCACCGTCATAGCCAAGGGGTTAGACCATGTTGAGGTTGTCCGACGTTTTCATACTCACTGCGGTGGCCGTCGCCTTTGCCATCTCCGGCCTGCTGTGGTTCAGCGGCCAGCGCGAAGAGGGCCTGTTCACCGCGATGTGGATCCCTTCGATTCTGAGCTTTGGCATCTATTTCAAGGTGTCCGCGCTGCTGGGGGACCGCAATGAGTGATTACCTGCTGATGTTTGGAGCCTTTTGCTTCTCGATGACGCTGGTCGGCGTGCTGCTGACCGTTCGCGAGTTCCGCCACCTGGCACGCAAGGAGGCGCGCAAGCGCAAGCGCGAGGGCGCCTAAGTCGAGCCGCGCCCGCCGCGCCGCGCACGTCTCAGGCCAGCGTTGAAGAGCGTGGCGCGGCGCGGTGGGCGCAGGGCTCCCCGCCCGCTCGGCCGCGCATCCCGCACCGGCCTCGGACGGCCGTGGTCGAACCCGCGGGGTCCCCGCCGCCGGCCGGACCGACGCGGGCGTCGGCCCTCAGGCGCTCTGCGCGTTCTTGGTCGAAGATGCCCGCTTGCGCTCGTGCTCCTTGAGCCAGCGCTTGCGGATGCGGATGGACTCGGGTGTGACCTCGACCAGTTCATCGTCGTTGATGAACTCCAGCGCACGTTCCAGCGTCAGCTGGATCGGCGGCGTGAGGACGATGTTCTCGTCGTTGCCGCTGGCGCGCATGTTGGTCAGCTTCTTGCCCTTGAGCGGGTTCACGGTCAGGTCGTTGTCGCGGCTGTGGATGCCGATGACCTGGCCCTCGTAGACCTGATCGCCGTGCGAGCAGAACAGCCGCCCGCGCTCCTGCAGGTTGAACAGCGAAAAGCCCAGCACCTTGCCGGTGTCGATGGAAATCAGCACGCCCTTGGGGCGTTGGCCCACATCGGCCTCGACGGCGGTGCCGTAATGGTCGAAGACATGGACCATGATGCCGGTGCCGGAGGTCTGGCTGGCGAAGTCCGTCTGGTAGCCGATCAAGCCGCGCGAGGGGATCAGATAATCCAGGCGCACGCGGCCCTGGCCGTCCGGCACCATGTCCTGAAGCTGCCCACCGCGGCCGGAGATCTCCTCGATCACCTTGCCCTGGTGCTCGGTTTCCACGTCCAGCACCAGCCGCTCCCAGGGCTCGCGCAGTTCGCCGTCGATTTCCCGGGTGATCACCTCGGGGCGCGACACGGCCAGCTCATAGCCTTCGCGGCGCATGTTCTCGATCAGCACGCCCAGGTGCAGCTGGCCGCGGCCGGAGACCTTGAAGCGATCCGGGTCGGCGGTGGGCTCCACGCGCAATGCCACGTTGTGCTTCAGCTCGCGCTCGAGCCGGTCGCCGATCTGGCGGCTGGTGATGAACTTGCCTTCCTGGCCGGCGAAGGGGCTCTTGTTGACCTCGAAGGTCATGCTCATCGTCGGCTCGTCGACCGTCAGCGCGGGCAGGGCCTCCACGGCCTCGGGCGCGCACAGCGTGTCGGAGATATCCAGCGGGTCCAGGCCGGTCACGGCGACGATGTCGCCAGCCTGCGCGGACTCGACATCCACCCGCTCCAGGCCCAAAAAGCCAAAGAGCTGGTTGATGCGGCCGCGGCGCTGCTTGCCGGCGCGGTCCACCACGGTGATCGGCATCATCGGCTTCAGCGTGCCGCGCTGGATGCGGCCAATGCCAATCACGCCCAGGTAGCTGGAGTAATCCAGCTGCGAGATCTGCAGCCGGGCCGGGCCATCCACATCCACCGGCGGCGGCGGCACGCGGTCCACGATCAGCTCGAACAGCGGCTGCATGTCGCCTTCGCGGATGTCGGCCGACATGCCGGCGTAGCCGTTCAGTGCCGAGGCGTAAACCACGGGGAAGTCGAGCTGCTCGTCGGTGGCGCCCAGGGCGGCAAACAGGTCGAAGACCTGGTTCTCGACCCAGTCCGGGCGGGCGCCGGGGCGGTCGATCTTGTTGATGACGACGATTGGCGACAGGCCCATGTCGAAGGCCTTGCGGGTCACGAAGCGGGTCTGCGGCATCGGCCCGTCCACGGCATCCACCAGCAGCAGCACGCTGTCCACCATCGACAGCACGCGCTCGACCTCGCCGCCAAAGTCGGCGTGGCCGGGGGTGTCGACGATGTTGATGCGGTAATCGCCCCAGCGGATCGCGGTGTTCTTGGCCAGGATCGTGATGCCGCGCTCGCGCTCCAGGTCGTTGGAATCCATGATGCGCTCGCCATGGTCGCGGCGCTCATCGAGCGTGCCGGACTGGTGCAGAAGCTTGTCGACGAGCGTGGTCTTGCCATGATCGACGTGCGCGATGATGGCGATGTTGCGGAGTTTCATTCGGGGAAGGGGCGTGCGCGCGGCGCGGGTGTGGCCGCGGGGGGAAAGGGGCGCAGCGAAAGCGCCGGGGCGCGCATTCTACTAGATGTGACGGTGGTTTAGAGCGCCCGCGGCCCCGCGCGCCTGTCGTGATTTTTCAGTCCCGCTGCCCGGCCTGGCGCCTTCGTGGCCAGTGCGGCCCCGGACTCGGGCCAGCGCGACCCGCCGGCTAGGGCTGACCCAGCGCCGCGGCGAAACCCTCGGCCTGCGCCAGCAGCGCATCCAGCCGCGCGCGATCCAGCAGCTCGCCGCCGAGCAGCACGGCCTGGATCTGCCGGGTGTGCGCGATGTCCTCCAGCGGGTTGGCGGCCAGCAGCAGCAGGTCGGCCCGCTGCCCCGGCGCCACCAGGCCATGCTCCGCCTGCCGGCCCAGAAACACCGCGCTGTTCCAGGTGGCCGCCCGCAGCGCCTCGGCCGGCGTCAGCCCCGCGCGCACCAGCTCGGCCAGCTCGTCATGCACCGCCGAGCCGGGGTACACATAGGAGTCGCCGCCGTCGGTGCCCACCAGCAGGCCCACGCCGGCGGCATGCGCGGCCGCCGTGATCGCCAGCCCGGCCTCGTAGAAGTCGCGAAAGGCCTGCCGCCCGGCCGCCGTCGGCGCGGCGGCCACGACGCCGTCCGCGTCGCGCTGCCAGCCGGCCAGCAGCGGCGCCGGCACATAGCGGTTGCGCGGGTCATTGCGGAAGTCGGCGTCGTTGGCGTAGGCCTCCATGCGCCGGGTCAGGTGCGTGGGCACGTACCAGGTGTCGGTCGCGGCCAGGGTGTGCAGCACCCGGGCGCAGCGCGCGGGGTCGTGCGTATCCACCATCGCGCGCATCTGCGCCACGCTGGGCCGCGGGTCGGTGGCGCGGGCGCGAAAGGCGGCGCCCCCCGGGTGGCAGTCATAGAGCAGGTCGCGGGCATGTTCGATGCTGCGCATGCCGGCCTTGGCCGCCGCCGTGACCGGTATCGCCAGCGGCACATGGCCGGCAAAGTCCAGCCCGCGTGCTCGGGCGGCGCCCGCCAGGGCATGGAAGCTGGCGGCGTCGAGGTCGTGATAGACCTTGAGCAGGTCGACGCCGGCATCCCCCAGCTGCGCCACCAGGCCGGCGGCGCCCTGCTCCGGCAGGCTGCGCAGCGGCCAGGAGCTCAGCGCCAGCAGCCGCGGCCCCAGGCGTTCGCCCCGCGCCACCTGCGCCTGCCAGGCCTGCATCTGCGGCAGGCAGACCGGGCCCTGCTGCGGCGTGGCACAGGCCGAGTTCATGTCGCGCACCCCGGTCACGCCGTGGGCGAGCAGCAGCGGCAGCATCCACTCGGTCGTTACCGGCGGCGGCAGGCCCGGTGCGCGCAGGTGCGCGTGCATGTCCCACAGGCCGGGCATCAGATAGCCTTGCGCGCCGTCGTGCCGCTGCCTGGCCGCCGGCGCGTCGCCGGCGGCCACCACAGCGGCAATCCGCCCCTCGCGGATCACCACGGCGCGGTCGGGCAGCAGCCGCCCGGCCCGCGTGTCCACGACATGTACCGGCGCAATGACCAGGTCGGCAGCCGGCGTGCCGGCCGCGGTCGCGGCTGCGCCGCCGGCGGGTGCCGACGGTGGCGTCGCGCAGGCCGACAAGACCAGCGCGGGCAGCAGCGCCAGCAGCAGGAGACGCCCGCCGCGGCCGGGAACGCCCGCCTCTGCGGCGGCCGCGAGCCGGCCCTGCTGGCCGCGATTCGGCAGCATGGGCATACGCTGGGGCCGGCCTAGTTCACGCGCTCGAAGCTCACGAACTCCACGTCCGCGTTGCGCGAGAGTTCGCGCGCGACGCTGGTGCCCTCGACCACCAGCACCAGGCTGTCGCCATTGCTCTGGTCGGTGGCGCGCACCACCACCGAGTCGCCGGCCAGCGGCTCCAGGCCGTCGATCTGCAGGTTGGCCAGCTCCAGCGTGGCCAGCGCGTAATTGTTGGCCACGTCCACGCGGCGGACCCGCTGCTGGGCCTGGCCCTGCTCCACGACCTCGGTCACCGCATAGAGGAAGTTGTCGCTGGCCACCACCCGTGGGATTTCCAAACCGCTGAACTGATCCCGCGGGCGCAAGGGCGTGCCCAGGGCCGGCCGATTGACGTAGCGCATGGTCGGTGTGGCCGCACCGAAGTCGATTTCCAGCACGGCCCCTTCGACCACGCTGACCCAGCGCTGGTCAAAAGCGGTGCCAGAGCGACGCGACTGGGCATCGCCGCAGTAGCGGCTGGTCGAGAAGTCGGGGTTGTCGTCGGCCGCAAAGCCCTCGTTGGTTTGCGCCGTGGCGACCAGCTCGGCCGAGGCCTGCAGGTTGGAGAAAGTCAGCTCCCACAGCCGGGCCTGGCAGCGCTTGCGGAACTCGTTTTCGTTGCTGGCTTCGTTGAAGCGCGATTCGAAAGTCTCGCTGGCCGCAAAGAAATACAGCCCCCCATCCAGGCCCTGCATCATGGTCGCGAAGGTGTTCTCGCCAATCAGGTTTTCTGCGACGTTGCTAAAGGCGCCGCTGACCGGATTCAGCGCCACAAAGCGCTCGTTGCTGCGAATGTCGTCGCCGCCAAACTGCGATTCAATTTGGTAGACCACCAGGCCGTTGCCGGCCTCGGCGAGAAATTTCGCGACGTTGTGCGAGGCCGGGCTGACCGCGGTGGACTGCAAATCGGCGCCGCTTTGCTCGTTACGGCTGGCCCGCAACAGACGCAGCGGCGTGTCGTCATTGCTGCCGCTGTCGAGGTTGAAGGTGCGATTGCCCAGCCCGGCGATGCTCCGGCTTTCGTCGGATACGTCGGGTCCGGAATTGAAATCCTGCGAGATCAGGATGTCGCCGCTGCGCACCTGCAGCGGCTGCAGCCAGGTGAGCCCGAGCTTGTCCGCTTCGGAGTCGAAATTGTTCGCGGGTCCGCCGGACAGGGAAAACACCGCGCCATCGCTCTTACGCGCCAGAAAGAATTCGGAGCGGTTGAAGCCTGGCGAGACAAACTGCGTCAGCACAAAACCCTGACCCAGATCCACCAGCCGCAGCGGCTGCAAATTCTCGCCGGCCACCTCATTGCCGTCCTGGTCGAGGTATTGCACCCGCACGAAGGTGGCTTTTTCGGTCACCGAGTAAATGCGGTTGGATTGCAGCTCGGCCTGGCAAACCGACTCGCCGGCAATCGTCAGCAGCGTGCCGGGGTCGCCGTTCTCGTCCAGGCATTCGTTTTTGCGCGTGGCCTGCGGGGCCACATCGCCGGTAATGACGAAGCCCTTGGCGCTTTGCAGCTTGCTTAAAAAGGCCACGGACTCCACGCGGTTGCTGCCGCCGTCGTCACTGCCGCCACATGCACTCAGACCGCACGCGGCCAGCAGTGCCCCCACCATCCAGATGTTCTTGTTCATTGTTTCCCCACGTGCCAAAACCCCTATGGCACGCCCGGACCCTAGCCGCTGGGCGTGGGCGGGGTCAATGCCGCTTGCGCGGCCGCGGTAGCACTGGCGGCCGCGTTGGCGGCCTGCGCCGCCGGTCGCCGCACCCCCGCCGCCAGCGTCCGGGCGGGTGCGATTCCCACGATCTTGCGGCAAGGCCGCCAAGGCTCAGGGCTTGGCATAACGTTTGCTAACAAGCAGCATGTCCATCTGAGCGCCGAATTGGGGAGGCGTTCTGCGCGATGCCTGGCCCCGCCGGGTGCGTGCCTGGGGGACCCGATGCCGGGTCGAGAGAACAATGTATTGGGGAAAAGCATCGTGAAAGTATTCGATCCGGCTGCCGTATTGCGCAGCACGCTGGCGCCTGTGTTGCTGGTCTGTCTGGGCCTGCCTGGCGCCGCGCTCGCGCAACAGTCCGGCGCGTCGGCGCAAGGTGAGTCGGCAACAGGTGAGCCGCAGGCCGAAGGGGCGCAGTCCGAAGAGCTTGGCGTCATTCGCCTGCCCGCGGAGGAGCTGCCCGAAATCGACGAGGAGTCCACGCTGCTCGACGAGCTGGTGGTCGTGGGATCGCGCCGCGACCCGCGCTCGGCGGCCGACACGGTCGCACCGGTGGACGTGATCACCGGCACCGGCATCTCCGACCAGGCGCCGACCGACATCGGCGATTTGCTGCGGATCGTGGTGCCCTCTTACAACGTCAACACGCAGCCCATCTCCGACGCGGCGACGATCATCCGCCCCGCCAACCTGCGCGGCCTGTCGCCGGACAACACGCTGGTGCTGGTCAACGGCAAGCGCCGCCACCGCGCCTCGGTCATCAGCTTTTTGGGCGGCGGCATCGCGGACGGCGCGCACGGCCCGGATGTCAGCGTGTTCCCGACCATTGGCCTGAAGCAGGTCGAAGTGCTGCGCGATGGGGCCTCCTCGCAATACGGCTCGGATGCCATCGCCGGGGTCATCAACTTCGTGCTGAAGGATGACTACGAAGGCGGCGTGCTGGAGGCGCGCTACGGCTCGACCTACGCGGGCGACGGCGACAACTATCGCTTGGGCGGCAACTTTGGCCTGCCGCTGGCGGATACCGGCTTCATCAACGTCTCGGCCGAGTTCTCCGACGTCGAGGACACGATCCGCTCGGTGCAGCGCGACGACGCGGCCGCGCTGATTGCGGCCGGCAACGACGCCGTGCAGGACATCCGCGTAAACACGGTGACCACCGACGTCGTGCAGATCTGGGGCCAGCCCGAGGTGCGCGACGACGTCAAGATGTTCGTCAACAGCGCGATGTCCTTTGGCTCGCTGGCCGAGGGCTACGCCTTTGGCAACTACGCCAGCCGCGAGGTCGAGGGCGGCTTTTTCTACCGCAACCCGACCAACCGCGCCGGCGTGTATGACGGGCCGCCGGTGAACCCGGAGAACGGCGATGCCGACCCCAACGGGGTACCGTCGATTCTGGTGGGCGACCTTTCGGGCGAAGACGATGGCGACTGCCCGGATGGCATTCCGCTCACCGGCCCCAACCGCCTGCAGCCGGACCCGGAGATCCTGGCTCAGGTCAGCGCGGACGATAATTGCTTCTCCTTCGTCGAGCTCTTCCCCGGCGGCTTCACGCCGCGCTTCGGGGGCAAGAACACCGATGCCTCGGCCGTCATCGGCACGCGCGGCACCTTCGACTTTGGCCGCGGGCTGGATTACGACCTCAGCTATACCTACGGCGACAACAAGACCGAGTTCTTCATCCTGAACACGGTCAACGCCAGCCTGGGTCCGGATACGCCGCTGCGCTTCAACCCCGGCGCATACCGGCAAACCGATAACAACCTCAACCTGGACTTCAGCTACGCGCTGCCGCTGGAGCGCTTTGTCTCCGAGCTGTTCCTGTCCGCCGGTTTCGAATACCGCAGCGAGCAGTTCGAGATCACGCGCGGCGACCTGCCCTCGCGCCAGCTCGGCCCGCTGGCCGCGCCCTCGGAGGCCTACCCGGTGGGCCAGGGCTTCGCCTCAAGCTCCAACGGCTTTGGCGGCTTCACCGTGTCCACCTCGGACGAGCAGACCAACACCGCCGTCTACCTCGAAGCCGAATCGGAAGTGCTGGCCGGGCTGACGCTGCAGGCGGCCGGCCGGCTGGAGGATTACGACAGCTTTGGCTCCACCTTCGACTACAAGCTGGGCGGCCTGTATGTGCTGAACCCGCTGCTGCGCTTCCGCGGCACGGTGTCCACCGGCTTCCACGCGCCGACCGCCGGCCAGGCCAATGTGGTCAACGTCACCACGGCCTTCGTCGACGGCGTGCTGCAGGACGTGGGCGTGCTGCCGCTGACCAGCGGCGCCGGCCAGTTCGTCAACCGGCGGCGGGTCGAGGCCGGCCTGCGGCCCTTCTCGCTGGGGCCGGAGGAGTCGGACAACGTCTCGCTGGGCGTGGCCTTCAACTGGCAGCAGCTGGAGCTGACGGTGGACATCTTCCAGATCGAGGTCGACGGGCGCATCGCCACCACGGATGACATCGATTTCCTGGGCACGCTGCAGGACTTCGCCGAAGAAAACGACGTGCAGACCTACCAGGACACCAACGACAACGGCGTGCGGGACCCGGGCGAGCCGGATCGCACCACCAGCCAGCTGATCATTGCGCTGGACGGCGTGGACGGCTTTGATGCGGACGACTTCGAAGGCTCGGAGGATCTGACGGCCTTCCGCGTCTTCACCAACAACTTCGACACCCGCACGCGCGGCGTGGACATCGTGGCCTCGATGCCGGTGGACCTGCGCATCGGCGGCTTCAGCAACCTGTCGCTGGCGATGAACTACACGGATACCAAGGTCACCGAGCGCGGCGTGTTCAGCCCGCTGGGCGATATCCGCGTGCGCCAGCTCGAGGAGAACATCCCGGCCTGGAAGGGCAACCTGAGCCTGAACCACACCCAGGGCGCCTGGCAGGGCCTGGCCCGCCTGAACTACCACAGCGGCTACTTCGAAGGGCACCTGGAGGAGATTCCGGTGGACCTGGGCGGCGAGATGACGGTGGACCTGGAGGTCACGACGATCCTGCCCAACCAGCTCGAAATCTCGCTGGGCGGCGCCAACATCTTCGACAACTACCCGGATCGCCTGCCGGCCGATGTGGCTGGCGTGGCCGGGGCGCGCTACCCCAGCACCGCGCCGCTAGGCTTCAACGGCGGCCAGTACTACCTGCGCCTGCGGCGCTCCTTCTGAGCCGGTCGTCGCGCGGGCCCCTGTCGCGGTCGCGGTCGCGGTCGCGGTCGCGGCCGGGGTTCGTGTGGCGCCACGGCTTTCGCACCCTCGCCCCCGGCTGGTTTCCGGGCGGCATTGACGGATGACAGGGACGGTCATGATCACAACGCTACGACGCGCCTTGCGGGCGCCCACGGCCGCCCGTCGGCCCGCCGCGCGGCATTCCCTGCGGCTTGCGACGGGCCGCGTGGCGGCTCCGGCGGGCCTGCTGCTGGGTCTGCTGCTGGGGCCGGCGCCCGCGGCCCTGGCCGCCGGGCCGGTCTGCGCGCCCCCGGTGCCGGTGGCGCTGTGTGGCGGGCGGGTGTTCGCCGAGCCGCTGAATTCGATCGGCGGGCTGACCCACCGGGAGATGGTGCTGGGCATGCAGGCCCTGGCCGCCGCCTACCCGGACTGGATCACCTTCCGCGAGTTCGGCCAGGGCTCGGCCGATGGCCTGCCGCTGCACGTCATCGAGGTCACCGCGCCGGATTCGCCGATCCCGCTGGCCGAGCGCAAGATCGTGCTGGTCAACCAGTCGGTGCACGGCAATGAGCCGGGCGGCCGCGAGGGCGCGGTGCGCTATGTCGAGGACCTGGTCATCGGCGCCGACCCCGAGCGCGCGGCGCTGCTGGACCGCGTGCGCCTGATTCAGACCTTCATCAACCCCGACGGCTGGACGGCCGGCGACCACGACCATGTGCAAACCGGGGGCGGGGCCTACTTCTGGGTGCGCCAGAATGGTGCGGGCCCGGTGTCCGGCGCCTCGGACCTGGGCCTGGGCACCGACCTGAACCGGCAGGCGCCCTGGCGCGGGATCTCGCACCCCTCCGGCCCGATCAGCGAGCCCGAGTCCATCGCCTTCGTGGATTTCGTGCGCGAGCTGGCCGCCACCGGTGACATCCAGGTCGCCGTCGACATCCACGGCGAGGTCACCGACGCGGCGGCCTGGGTGATGCTCAGCTCGGGTCAGTTCGACCTAGCGCAGGCGCTGAACCAGCGCTACCAGGGCGAGGCCGTGCACGACGCCGTGCGCGCGGCCCTGGAGGGCAGCGTGGTCAGCGACCTGATCAACACCGTCACCGGCGGTGTGGCGCCCACCGTGCTGACGGCTTCTTCCGAGTTCGGCAGCATCGCCTCGGAATCGACCTCCTCGGGCACGGGCTTCCTGGGCGACTGGATTTCGCAGATCGAGGGCGGCGGCGCGGCCTCGCTGTCCACGATTGAGCTCTACAACTTCTTGCTCTCGCCCGGCGTCAACTCGCTGACCGCGCGGCCCGAGGTCATGCAGTACTACCGCGACACGGTGCGCGGCATCCTGGCCGGCATGCTCGAGCAGGCCGTCATCGAGCACGAGACACGCCTGGCCGCCGGGCGGGTGGTCCACATCGATGACGCCCCGCGCATTGCCGACCCGGTGCGTACCGGGGTGAAGGTCAGCGCTGCCGATTTCTTCCGCGACCTCGAAGCCCACTTCGACGGCCAGCTCACGGCCGCGCCGCGCAGTGCCGTGGCGGACATCGCCGCCGGCATGCCGGACTCGCTGGTGCTGATCACCGATGGGCTGGCCGGCGACGCCGCGGCGCTGGGCGCTCTGGAGGCCTACGTGCGGGCCGGCGGCAACCTGGTGCTGACCGATGCCGCGCTGGCGCTGCTGCCCGGGCTGCTGCCGCAGATCGGCGCCGAGGCCGTCAGCGTGCGGCTGGATAACGGCGGCAAGGTCAGCTACGACCGCGCCCACCCGCTGGCCGCCGGCATCCGCGAGATCTCCTGGCTGAACACCGAGACGGCCACCATCGGCCTGCGCGTCGAGGGCAGCGACCCCAACGTGCCGGCCTGGCGGGTGGAGCAGGGCGCCTGGGAGGCCGCCGGGGGCACGACCGCCGGGGTGTCCGGCGCGGGGCAGACCTCCGTGGGCGAGATTGCACTGGGCGCGGGCCGCGTGCGCATCATCGGCGTGCTCTTGCCCACACCGGACAACAGCGACCCCAACATCGGTTTTGGCCTGAACGGCTACGGCGTGCTCGACACCGGCTACATCGTGTTTGCCAACGCCCTGAACGGCGCGCTGCTGCACCGCGCGCTGCCGGCGCTGCCGGCAAGCCGCGCAAGCCAGCCCCCCGCCCCCAGCGCCTCGCGATTGAACGCCGACCCGGCCCGTGGCGGCGCGGTCGGCGGCACCGGCCTGTTGCTCCTGCTGCTGGGCGCGCTGGCGCGGCGCCGGGCCGCGGCCGCACGCGGCTGAGCCCGCCATGTCCGTCCTGCCCCAAGCGCCCGAGGCCACGCCGGCCGACGCCGCGAGTCTTCCCGCGCTGAGCCTGGGCTGGGCGCTGGCGCCCATTGGCCTGCTGGTCATGCTGCTGGTTGCCGCGCTGTGGCTGTTCGGCGATGGCGCGATAGGCGGGCCGGTACAGCTCTGCCTGATCCTGGCCGGCTGTGCTGCCGCCGCCGTCGGGGTGGCCGGCGGCGTGCGCTGGGCCCAGCTGGAAACCGCCGTGGCGCAAACGATGGCGCGCGCGGCGATGCCGATGATGATTCTGCTCGCCATCGGCTCGCTGATCGGCGTGTGGATGGCCGCCGGCATCATCCCGACGCTGATCGTCTACGGCAGCCAGGTGCTGGACCCGGCCTATTTCTACCTCGCCACGCTGCTGATCAGCGCGGTGGTGGCGGTGGTCGTCGGCAGTTCCTGGACCACGGCCGGCACGGTGGGCATCGCGCTGATGGGCGTGGCGGTGGCCTCCGAGCTGTCGCTGCCAATGACGGCCGGGGCGATCATCTCCGGGGTGTATTTCGGCGACAAGCTCTCGCCGCTGTCGGACACCACCAACCTTGCGGCCGCGCTGGCCGGCACGCCGCTGTTCCGCCATGTGCGCTACCTGCTGTGGACCACGGTGCCGGCGCTGGGCGTGGCCATCGTGTTCTTCACCGGCGCCAGCGTGCTCGGGGCGGGGCAGGCGGATGCCGATGGCCTGGCCGCGTTGACGCAGGCCCTGCAGTCGAACTACGCGATCTCACTGTGGCTGCTGCTGCCCTTCATCGCGCTGTTCGCGATGGCCTACGCCCGCGTGCCGGCGCTGGTGGCCATCCTGGCCTCGGTGCTGATCGGTGCCGTGTTCGGCGTGCTGCTGCAGGGCGCCGGCGAGGCGGGCCTGCCCGGCGCGCTGAAGGACTACTGGGCCGCGGCGGCCACCGGCTACACCGCGCAGACTGGCAGCGAGGTGGCCGATGATCTGCTGTCGCGCGGCGGCATGGAGAGCATGCTGACGACGCTGTGGCTGATCATCGCGGCGATGTTTTTTGGCGGCATGATGGAGCGCTCCGGCTGTATGGCGCGGCTGCTGGCGGCGGTGCTGGGCTGGTTCCGCAAGAAGCAGTCGATCCTCTACGGCGTGGGCGCCACCGCCCTGCTGGGCAATGTGGTGGCCGGGGACCAATACGTGTCGCTGGTGGTGTCCTCGCGCATGTACGCCGAGGAGGTCCAGCGCCGCGGGCTGCGCCCGGAAACGCTGTCGCGCACCAGCGAGGACTTCGGCACCGTGACCTCGGTGCTGGTGCCCTGGAACACCTGCGGCGCCTTCATGGCCGCCACGCTGGGCGTGGCCACCTGGGCCTACCTGCCCTTTTGCATCTTCAACCTGGCCAGCCCGGTGATTTCCGCCTGGTACATCGCCACCGGGCGCAGCCTGCGCTGGCAGACGCCCACTGCTGCACCTGCGGCGCCGGGCGCCAGCTCCGCGCAGGCGGCCTGAAGCCAGGCCGCCTCAGCCGGCGCGCGGGCTGATGGGCAGCGACAGGATCCACAGGCCGGCAGTGGTCAGCGCCACCATCAGCAGCAGCATCGGCAACTGGCTCAGCGCGGCGCGGCGCTGGCTGCCGAATATGCGCAGCGCCTCCAGGTGGGCGAGGTACACGCTGGCGATGTGCCCCAGCAGGATCAGGCCGACCTGGATGTGCCAGACGGCGCCCGGGTCGGGCAGCCAGCGCGGCTTGTAGGCCGCCGTGCCGAACAGGTCCCAGCCGCGCCCCAGCGGGTCCGAGAGCAGGCTGAAGATCTGCGCGCCCTGGGTGACGATCAGCGTGAAGTAGTGGCTCACGCTGTACACAAAGGCGATCGGCACCAGCGTCAGCGCAAAGCGCAGCGCCATCTCACCCAGGCCCATGCGGCTGCGCGTGACCCAGCGTGTGAGCTGGATGAACAGCAGGTATACGGCCAGGTACAGGGCGGGCGCCAGCAGCAGCATCAGGCTTTGCCAATAGGGGTACAGCTCGCGCAGCAGGCGGGTGCGGGCCACGGCGTTGTCCGGCAGCCAGGGCGCGAGCAGGCCGGCCAGGCCCTCCCAGTAGAGCCGCACATAGGGCAGCGTGGACTTGATGCCGTCGAAGGCCGTGGCGGCCAGCATGCAGAGCACGAAGACCAGCAGGCTCCATTGCGCCGCCGGCGGCCGCAGCAGCCCCAGCAGCGGTGGGCGCCAGGCCAGCGCCAGGCCGGGGCGGTCCGTGCGCCGGGTCAGCGGGGCCATCCGCCCGATCAGCGTGAACATCACGCTGAAGAACTCGGCATGGCGAAACCAGTCGCGGCGCCCCCAGAGCGCCGCGCCGGCGATGTTCAGCAGCGTATAGCCCAGCAGCGCGGCGGCCAGGTCCGCGGGTCGGCCGCCGCCGAAGAGCTCGAACCAGACAAAGCCCAGATACAGCCCCACCGCCGGCCAGTAGCCATAGCGCCACGGCCGGCGCGCCGGCAGGCGCGCCGCCAGCCCCGCGGGCCGGGCGCGGGCCAGGCCGTCGCACAGGGTGCGCCAGGGGTTGAGCAGCGCATAGGAGTTGCCTGTGAGCGCGGTGGCATAGGCATAGCCCAGCACGAACAGGATCCAGAACAGCGTCATCGCCAGGTTGCGATAGGGGTCGCTGCTGCCCCAGAAGCCCGCGACGATGCACAGCCCCAGCGCCAGCAGCCCCAGCGCGCGCAGCAGCGCCAGCGTGCGGCGATGCTGGATCAGCCGGGCGCCGCGGGTGTGGTCGATGGGCCGGCGCTGGGCCTCGGTGCGCAGGTGCTGCTGCGTGACCACCAGCCCGATGATGGCGAAGGACAGTGCCAGCGAGGCCGCGGAGCCATAGAGGTACAGCCACACCGGCACCGGCAGCGTGTACAGCTGGCCAAAGCCGTGCGCCTGCACGCTGCCCGGTGCCCCGGCCAGCAGCAGCGCGGCGACTTGCCCGGCCGCGCCGGGCCAGGTGGCAGCCCGGGGCTGGCGGCAGACGCGGCGCCGGCCGCGCGTCTGCCGCAGGGGCGCTGGCGGCGGGGGCTTGGCCCTGGCCGGGCCGCGGAGGCTGGTCAAAACAGGCTCGAAATTTGCTTCACCGTGGCGAGTCTGAAATATTGCAAGAACTTGGGGATGTTGTCCGCGCGCGCTGCTTGCCGCCCGCGGGCTGCCAGAGACTGGCCTGGAGAGAGAACACAATGCCTGCACCACACCCGATCGCGCTCTTGCTGGCGCTGCTCGCCAGCGGCGTCGCGTCCGCGGATCACGGACCCGGCGAGCTGGGTGTGGTCAACGCGCCGACCGCCAGCACCACCATCTCCGGCGGTGAGGGCGCGGTGTGGGAGGTCTTCACCTCGCTCAACAGCGCCAACCCGCACTCCGACCTGGATTATTTCCGCGTCGACGGCGACTACTACATGGCCGCCGGCACGCTGGCGATCGGGCCCAACGAGGGCGGCCAGGTCATTTACCGGCTGACCGTCGACGGCGAGCTCGACCCCTCCTTCGTGTCCGCGCACGGTTCCGCGGCCTGCATCACGGACCCCTCCGCCGCGCTGGCGCTGCAGCACGACGTCGAGGTCACGCCCAAGGGCGATGTGCTCTTCAACACCGACTGGCGCGGGCTGGCCAGCCGCGCGCGGCCGCAGCTGCTGCTGGACGCGACCGACGCCCCGGGCCGTTGCCACGACCAGGGGCCGCTGGTGGCCCTGGCCGCCGCCGGATTCGAGCAGCCGCCGGGCGGGCTGGAGATCGTGGACATCACCGACCTGGAGAACCCCGTCGAGATCCACCTGACCAGCCACATCGGCGAGGCGCACACCGTCAACGTGGACCCGCAGCGGCCGCATATCGCCTACACCTCGACCTCCGACACCGTGTCGATCGCCAACCGCCCGGATGTGCGCGACCCCAGCCGCAGCGAGCAAACCGACCTGGACGGCTTTGAGATCGTCGACCTGTCGAGCTGCATGTATTTCCCCGAGGGCACCGACCTGGCCACCAAGCGCGCGCGCTGCCGCCCGCAGGTGTACCGCTACCGGCCGGACCCGGACTGGGTGCGCGGCACCTACGCCAGCGGCACGGCCGGGGCCTGCCACGAACTGGAACTGCAGCCCAACGACCGGCTGACCTGCGCCAGCCTGACCGGCACCGTGCTGCTGGATATGTCCGGGGCCTTTGACGACAACGGCACGCCGGAGGACTACAGCGACGACACCGTGCGCGGCGAGCCGCTGCCCTGCAGCGTGCGCGCCAGCGCCTCGGACGAGCTGGGCGCCTTTGCGACCGGCGCGCTGGTCACGGACTGCGTGCTGGGCCAGAACGGCCAGCCGCTGACCATGGGCGGCTGGCTGGAGATCGGCGCGCCCACCGTCGAGGGCATCGAGCTGATCGGCTTCGTCAACCACGCCGGCAACAACGGCCGCCCGCCGGCCGAGGATGTCGCGATCTCGCACGAGGCCGAGCTGACCCACTCGGGCAAGTTCCTGCTGGTCAGCGACGAGCGCGGCGGCGGCGCCCTGCCACCCGACGCGACCTGCCCGACCCCGACCACCAACGCCGGTAACGACAACGGCAACGGCGGGGTGCATGCCTACGCGGTGGACCGGCTGTTCCGCAGCTATCCCGGCGGCGGCGAAGCGGCCTCGGCCGAAGCCTTGGCGGAGCTGGCCGACGCGGCCTACGCGCGCACGCCGGACGGTGCCAAGGCCGTGTACCGCGCCACCCCGCGGGTTTCCGGCGGCACCTTCTGCACCGCGCATGTCTTCCAGCAGATTCCCGGGCAGAACCGCATCTTCATGGGCTGGTATTCGCAGGGCACGCAGGTCGTCGATTACATCGAACACGAGGACGGCAGCTTCGAGTGGCGCGAAACGGCCTGGTGGGTGCCCGAAGGCGGCACGCAGTGGGTGTCGCATATCTTCGCCTTCGAGGAGAACAGCGACGGCAGCTATACCTACTGGGGCACCTCCGCGGATATCACCCGCGAGGCCGTGGATGTCTACAGCGTGACGCTGCCCGCGCCGGAACAGACGATGCCGGTGGTGCAGGCGCCCGCGCGCGCGGTGCCGCTGCCCCAGCCCCAGCCGCAACGCGCCAGCGGTCGCGGCGGCGCGGTGAACCTGCTGGGGCTGCTGTTCCTGCTGGCGGTCGCGGCCGGGGCGCGGCGTCGGTGGGCAGCGGCAGCAGCGCGACGCCCGGGCGCGGCCTCGACCTAACACTCGGCGGGCCTGCTGGCCGGGCGGCGCGCATGCCGGCCCGGCGCCAGGTTCGCACTTTGACAGGCCCTCAGCGGCCGGCAGGATGCCCGTGGCGGCAAGGACAGACGCATGATGGAAAGCACCAAATTCATGGGCCGCGCTGCGCGACCGCTCCCACGGCTATGGCCGCTGGCCGCGCTGCTGCTGCTCAGCGCCTGCAACGGCGGGCGGGCCGCCGAGGCCGGTGGCACGGCGGCCACCGCGCGTGCGGCGCTGGTGGATGTCGGGCCCTTCGTGGCCGGCCCCGAACTGTGGCGCGACCCCCGCCTGGCCCCACACCCGGCCTTTGGTTTCGCCACCGCCTCGCATCCGCCCGCCGTGGCCGAACTGCCGCCCTTCTGGGCGCCGCCGCCGCGGCCGGCCACCGCGGCCAGCGACTTCGGCCTGGAGTTTCTGGCCGGCTCGCCGAGCGAGGTGCGCAAGTCCGGCGGCCTGGAGGTCTTTGGCAGCCTGGCGATTCTGTCCGGCTTCGGCGACGAGGGCACGATTGTCGACATCTCGAACCCGGCCGAGCCGCGCTTTCTGGGCGCGGTGCTGAACAACCGCCTGCGCGGGGCCGAAACCATCGCCTACCCGGACGGCCGGCTGCTCGCCGTCTTCGCGACCGAAAGCGATGGCTTGCCGGTGGTCGACATCACCGACCCGCGCCGGCCCAAGCCGCTGTACACGCTGCAGCCGCAGCAGGATCAGCACAACGTCGGGGTCGTCCCGGGCACCCCGATTGTGTACAACGCGGGCTCGCTGGGCGGCGGCAACCAGCCCGGCGGCGGCAACGGCTACACCGAGATCTGGGATTTGTCGGACCCGGATAACCCGGTGCAGCTCGAGTCCTTCCTGAACGGCTGGGGCTGCCACGACATCAGCTTCTGGATCGACGCCGCGCAGGATAAATACCGGGCCATCTGCGCCGGCGTCGAGTTCACCCAGCTCTGGGATATCGCCGACCCGCGCCAGCCGGAGATGATCGTGAACCTGCCGGTGCACCACGGCATTCCGGGCACGATATCCACCGCCGTGTCGCCGGCGATCTTCAGCCACTTCGCCGGGCTGAACAGCGACGGCACGATCCTCTACGTGGGTGACGAAACCGGCGGCGGTGCGGCGCCCGGTTGCGTGGCCCACGTGGGGCTGCCGCCGGCCGCCGGCGTGTCCTTCCCCAGCGGGGCGATGTTCTTCTACGACGTCAGCAGCGAGACCCAGCCGCTGCTGCAGGGCTGGATCGCGCCGGCCTCGCACCTGACGGTGAACCGGGGCTCGCTGTCCTGCACGGTGCATTTTGGCCGGCTGATTCCCAACGACGCGGGGCGCGACCTGATGGCCATCGGCGCCTATGGCGCGGGCACGCTGGTGCTGGATTTCACCAACCCCACGCTGCCCTCGATTGTCAGCCAGTACGCCGATGCCACCGATACCTGGGAGGCGATCTACCACAACGGCTGGATCATCACCGGCGATCTGTCGAAGGGCCTGGAAGTGCTGGCGCTGAACTAGCCACGGCCGGCCGGCGCGTGCCGGCACGGCCCGCGGCATTGATAAGGACAAGGCCGCTGTGACGGCCGCAAGGAGAACTGCCATGACCCCCGCCATCGCCACGCCGCCGACTTCGGCTGCGGCACCGGCCACGACCACCCGCCTCGCGCTGCCCGCCTGCGCCCTGCTGCTGGCCGTGGCGCTGTGGCCCGACCCGGCCGCCGCCGCCCGCTACAAGGGGGCCCACGCCAAGGCCGGCGACAGCAGCTGCGCCCCGCCGGCGGAGCTGCTGCAGTTCGAGCAGAACTACATCGACACCGCGCGTGCGGGCGGCGAGCCCATCTTGCGCCGCCACCCGGATGGGCAGCTGCTCTGGGGCAGCCATGCCGGCACCACGCACTTCTACTCGCCGGCGGCGCCCAGCCCGACCACCGGGGCCTTCCTGGAGAACTACGCCGGGCAGACCTACTACTACGTCGCCGAGGCCAGCGATGGCTTTGAGACCTGGAACTTCGTGCCGCGCCTGGGCCCCGGCCCCGGCGAGGTGGCGCCGCTGGCCGGCGTGCCGGCCTCGGGTTTTTCCGACCCCGAGTTCGCGATTGATGCGGCCGGCAATGTCTATGTGTCGGAGATCAACCTGGCCAATATCGCGGTCTCCAAGTCCACCGACGGCGGCCGCAGCTATGGCCTGCAGAACGTCATTGCCTTTTCGATCTCCGACCGGCAGTGGATGGCGGCGGATCGCGAGAACGAGCTGTACATGGCGGCCAGCGGCTTTGGCGGCGGCCCGGTGCCCGGCGAACCGGTTGGCAACCTGAGCCACTTCATCGCCAAGTCCACCGACGGCGGCGCCACCTTCAACGAGCCCTTCGTCATCGACCCCATCGTCGGCGACCTGCAGATCGACAAGCAGCGCGGCATTTTGTACAGCCTCCACGCTGCCAGCGGCGAGCTGTCGATGGCCCGCTTCCCGAACATCCGCGAGGAGGATTCGAACTTCACCGTCGACATCCTGCCCATCGCGGTGCCCGCGGGCATTCCCAGCAGCGACCGCACCATCGGGCCGACCTTCGCCATCGACGACGCCGGCAACCTGTACGCGACCTGGCCCGAGCAGGGCAGCGTGCGGCCGCGCGGCATCTACTACGCCTACTCGACCGATCAGGCCCAGACCTGGTCCACGCCGCAGCGCGTGGACACGGCGGCCGAAGACAAGCTCTGGCCCTGGATCGCCGTCGGCGCGCCGGGGCAGGTGGTGATCAGCTGGCTGCAGACCAACGTCGCCACCAACTCGCCCAGCCCGGGTGAGGTCGGCGACAACAAGCCCTGGCATGTCATGGCCGCGCACACCAGCAGCGGGCTGGGCTGCGAAGGCGAGACCTCTGCCGCCCGCCTGGCGGCCTTCAACGTCGTGCAGGCCAGCGATGAGCCGCCGCACACCGGCACCGTGTGCCAGGGCGGCACGCTCTGCCAGGCGCTGCTGATCGACCGCCGCCTGGGCGATTACTTCGCGGTGGAAGTGGCCGGCGACGGCTCGGTGCACATCGCCGTGTCCGATACCCGCCAGGGCGGCGCCGTGGCCTTGCCGCTGCATATCCGCCAGGTCGGCGGGCCGAAGCTCGACGGCTCCATCGCGGTCGCCCCCGCGGCGCCCGCGCGCGCCCAGGGCCAAAGCGCCGGCGGCGCCGCGTCGCCGCTGGCGCTGGCCCTGCTGCTGTGGCTCGCCGGCACGGCCGGCCGGCGTGGTGCAAGGGGGCGCGTCGGAGTGCGGCGCCGGGGCTGAGCGCCGGACGGCCCGCTCCAGCCCCGCCGGCCCCCGCGGCGGGGCGGCCATCCCAGCGCGCCGCCGCGCGTGCAGTGACGCAGCCGCCGGCCGCGCGGTGATCCCGCGGCGGGCGGTGCCATAGACCCCTGAGCACCGCGGATCAGCGCCACATATGCAAGCGATTGCATAGTCGGCATTCGAGGCGCATACTCATGCAATCTTTTGCATAGGGTGGACGACATGAAACGTACCGGACGGCGCTATCGCAGCGGGCGGGCGGCCGAGTCCTACGACGTCATCGTCATTGGCTCGGGCATTGGCGGGCTGTGCAACGCGGCGCTGCTGGCCAAGCTGGGCAAGCGGGTCTGCGTGCTGGAGCAGCACTACACGGCCGGCGGCTTCACCCACACCTATGAAAACAGCGGCTACGAGTGGGATGTGGGTGTGCACTACATCGGCGATGTGCACAAGCCGCACTCGCCGCTGCGCCGCATCTTCGATGTCATCACGGACGGCCAGCTGCAGTGGGCGCCGATGGATGAGTGCTACGACCGCATCATCGTCGACGGCCGCCGCTATGACTTCCGCGTGGGCCGCGAGAACTTCAAGGCCATGCTCAAGGAGCGCTTCCCCGAGGAGGCGCAGGCCAT
Organism: uncultured Ectothiorhodospiraceae bacterium; assembly: GCA_937141935.1. GTDB lineage: Bacteria > Pseudomonadota > Gammaproteobacteria > Nevskiales > Oceanococcaceae > MS8. The sequence goes on along the minus strand of CAKZQS010000005.1, from coordinate 90,124 downwards.
TGACGACTATGTGCGCCTGGTGGACCGCTGCTCGGGCTCGATGCGCAGCTTCTTCATGGGCCAGGCCGTGCCGCCGGCGGCGGGCCGGGTGCACCGCATGCTGCGGCGCTTCTTGGTGCCGCGCGAGGCCACGATGACGGTGCGCGCGGTGCTTGAGGAACTGACCGACAACCAGGAACTGATCGGCGTGCTCTGCGGCCAGTGGGGCGACTACGGCATGGTGCCGGAGCAGGCCACCTTCTTGATGCACGCCTCGGTTGCCAAGCACTACTTCGGCGGTGGCAACTACCCGGTGGGCGGCTCCTGGAAGATCGCCGAGCACATCATTCCGGTGATCCAGGCCGCCGGTGGCGAGGTCTTCACCTATGCCAAGGTCGAGGAGATCGTGGTCGAACAGGGCGTGGCCACCGGCGTGCGCCTGGCCGGCGGCGATGTGCTCAAGGCGGCGCAGATCGTCAGCGGCGTCGGCGCGAGGCTGACCTACGGCCAGCTGTTGCCGCAGGACCAGCGGCGCAAGCATGGCTATGAACAAAAGCTGGAGACCGTGAAGGCCTCCGGCTCCAGCCTGTGCCTGTTCATGGGCTTCAAGGGCTCCGCCGAGGAGCTCAAGCTGCCCAAGACCAACCTGTGGATTTACCCCAGCCCACACCACGAGCAGAACGTCGCGGCCTTCCAGAACGACCCGGATGCGCCGTTTCCACTGCTTTACGTCTCCTTCCCCTCCGCCAAGGACCCGGAGTGGGAGCAGCACTACCCCGGCAAGAGCACGGTGCAGGTCATCACCATGGCGCCCTATGAGTGGTTTGCCGACTGGTCCGGCACCACCTGGAAGAAGCGCGGCGAGGACTACGAGGCCTTCAAGGAGCGCTTCGCGCAGCGCATGATCGCCGCGCTGTACGAGCAGATGCCGCAGCTCGAGGCCGCGCTGGATTTCTACGAGCTGGCCACGCCGCTGTCCACGCAGTGGTTCCACCTCTACGACCGCGGCGAGATCTACGGGCTGGACCACGACCCGGGCCGCTTCGACCAGAGCTGGCTGCACCCGCAGTCGCCAGTGAAGAATCTGTACCTGACCGGCCAGGACGTGGTGACCGCCGGCGTGGGCGGCGCGCTGGTCGGCGGCATGCTGACCACCGGTGCCATGGTCGGCGTGCGCGAGTTCGGCAAGGTCCAGAAAATGCTCAAGGAGTGGCAGCCGCCGCAGGCGGAGCAGGCGCCCAGCCCGGCCTGAGGCAGGACTGCGCGAAGCCAGAGCAGCCCGTCCGGGAAAACCCCAGAATCTCCTTGCCACCCTTACCGAGAAAGGCAAGGGTGGAGCGAGATCGGCTCAGCATCTGCGGCGCGGGCGCCCGAGGCGACGGGTGGCGCCTTCCCGCGTGTCGCCGCAGTGCGGGCGCTCAGCCCTGGCTGCGCAGGTAGTCCTCATAGCCGCCGCCAAAGTCTTCGTAGCGCGCGCCTTTGAGTTCGATGACGCGCGTGGCCAGGCTGGAGACGAACTCGCGGTCGTGGCTCACGAAGATCAGCGTGCCCTCGAAGAGTTCCAGGGCCATGTTCAGCGACTCGATGGTCTCCATGTCCATGTGGTTGGTCGGCTCGTCCATCACGATGATGTTCGGCCGCTGCAGCATGATCTTGCCGAACAGCATGCGGCCCTGTTCGCCGCCGGAGAGCACCCGCAGCGGCTTGCCGATGGCATCGGCCGAGAACAGCAGTCGCCCGAGCACGCCGCGGATAACCTGGTCGTCGTCGCCGGGTTGGCGCCACTGGCTCATCCACTCGAACAGCGTCGTGTCGGATTCGAATTCGGCCGAGTGATCCTGCGCGTAGTAGCCGACGTTCGCGTTCTCCGACCAGCTCACGCTGCCCTCGTCGGGCGCGTACTCGGCCTCGCCCATCAGCATGCGCAGCAGGGTGGACTTGCCGATGCCGTTCTCGCCGATCACGGCCACGCGCTCGCCGACCTCGATGGTGAAGCCCAGGCGCTGGAAGATCTGCTCCTCGCCGAAGCGCTTGCTGACGTCCTCCACGACGAGCGCGTTGCGATACAGCTTCTTCTCCATCTCGAAGCGGATGTAGGGATGGGAGCGGCTGGAGACCTTGACCTCGGCCAGCTCGATCTTGTCGATCTGCCGGGCGCGCGAGGTGGCCTGCTTGGCCTTGGAGGCATTGGCCGAAAAGCGCGCGACAAAGGCCTGCAGGTCCTTGATCTGGGCCTTTTTCTTGGCATTGTCCGCGATCAGCTGGGCGCGGGCCTGGGTCGAGGCCAGCATGTAGTCGTCGTAGTTGCCCGGGTACACGCGCAGCTCGCCAAAGTCGAGGTCCGCCATGTGCGTGCAGACGCTGTTCAGAAAGTGGCGGTCGTGGGAGATGATGATCATGGTGGAGTCGCGCTGATTCAGCGTGTCTTCCAGCCATTGAATGGTGTGGATGTCGAGGTTGTTGGTGGGCTCGTCGAGCAGCAGGATGTCGGGGTCGCCAAACAGCGCCTGCGCCAGCAGCACGCGCAGCTTCCAGCCCGGCGCAATCTCGCTCATCAAGCCGTAGTGCTGGGCTTCGGGGATGCCCAGGCCCAGCAGCAGGTCGCCGGCACGCGCCTCGACGCTGTAACCGTCGAATTCCATGAACTGGGCCTCGAGCTCCCCGGCGCGCATGCCGTCCGCCTCGCTCATCTCGGGCTGGGCGTAGATGCGGTCGCGCTCTTCCTTTACCGCCCACAGCTCGGTGTGGCCCATCACCACCGTGTCGATGACGGTGTGGTTCTCGAAGCCGAACTGATCCTGCCGCAGCTTGCCGATGCGTTCGCCGGGATCCAGGCTCACATTGCCGGCGGTTTGCTGCAGGTCGCCGCCGAGAATCTTCATCAATGTGGACTTGCCGCAGCCGTTCGCGCCGATCAGGCCATAGCGGTTGCCATCCCCGAATTTCTGCGAGATGTTTTCGAACAGCGGTTTGGCATCAAATTGCTGGGTGATGTTGTTGGCGGCGAGCACGGCAAAGATCCTTGGGAGGCGCAACCCGCCTGCAACCGCCTGCGCGGGGTGAAGTCGGGGTGCACGGCGAGGCCTTGAGGCATGCCTCGCAAACGGCGGGGGGAGGGCGCAGGCGCAAGAGATGGCCGCGCGGTGCCGCTATTGTCCCACGGCCATGGGCTTCAAGGGCTCCGCCCGGGACCTCGACCTGCGCAAGACCAACGCAAACCGAGCAGGAACCCAGCCCGGCTTGGGCGGCTTGGCGCCGCACGCGCGTCTCGCGGCGCCCGATGCCTAGCGCTGGGGCGCCGCGGGGATGTCCTGCAGGGCGGCCAGCCGCAGCGCGTCGCCGGCCTGCTCTCGAAGCCGGTCCATGTCGGTGACGACTACCTTGCCGTAGGCCACCCGAATCGCGCCGGCCGCTTCCAGCGCCTTCAGCTCGCGGCTCACGGCCTGGCGGCCGGCGGCCACCATGCGCGCCAGCAGGTCCTGCGGCAGGTGGCGGTCGATCAGCAGGCCGTCCGCACTGGGCCTGCCATAGGCCTCGGCCAGCGTCAGCAGGCGGGCGGCCACGCGCGCCGACAGCGGCAGAAAAACCAGCGCCTCCACCACGCCCAGCGCCAGCCGCAGCTTGCGGCAGAGCATGCGGGTGAAGTGCGGGTACAGCTCGGGGTGGGTGGCCAGCCAGCGGTGAAAGTCCGCCGTGGGAATCACCAGCAGCTCGGTCGCGCCGTCGGCAAAGGCGTCGTGCACGCGCTGCGCGCCGTCGAAGAGGCTGACCTCGCCGAACCAATTGCCCGGCTCATGCACGGTGGCCACGATCTCGCGGCCATCCGGCGCGCTGGCGCGCAGTTCGACGCGCCCCGACACCACGCCGTACAGCCCCTGCGGCGCGTCGCCGCGGGCATAGAGCATCTGCCCATCGGCCAGCTTGCGGCGGTGCGCACGCTGCGCCAGCTGCTCCACCACCTCGGGCGGCAGCTCGGCGAACCATTCGTTGCGGACCAGCCGATGCGGCATCCGGTGTCTCCGGCAGTTTCGGCGCGTGCCCGCCGATTGTCGCGCAGGCGACAGACCGGCGCCGCCTCTCTGGGCCAAGCTATGCCGGCAGCCTGGCCCCCGCGCCACGCCCCAAACACCCGGCCGCCGCCCGGCGGCCCCGCCACGAGGAGTCGCGCCATGCGCAACCAACGCGAATATCTCGCCGCCTACGCCGAGAGCCACCGCCACCCCACCAACGTCGTCATTCACCTGGCCTGCGTGCCGGTGATCGTCATCGCGACGCTGGGCCTGCTGTGGGCGCTGCCGGTCGGCGCCTGGCTGGGCCTGCCGGCCCCCTGGGCCGCCTGGGTTAACGGCGCCACGCTGGCCGCCGTGCCGGCGATGCTGTTCTATGCGCGCCTGTCGGCCGCGGCCGTCGCCATCATGGCGCTGTGGTTTGCCGCCAGCGTCGCCACCATCCTCGGCGTGCAGGCGCTGGGCCTGCCGCTCGCGGGCACGATGCTGGCGCTGTGGGTCGCCGCCTGGGCGGTGCAGTTCGTTGGCCACCATGTCGAAGGCGCCAAGCCCTCCTTCGTCGATGAGCTGCCCTTCTTGCTGATCGGCCCGCTGTTTGTCACCGACGAAGTGCTCGGCCACCCGCTGGCCGGGGGCAAGGGCGCGGCGGCCTGAGTGTGGCGCGCCGCTTGGAATCCGTGCGCGTTTAATCGTCGACGATCACCACATCAATGTCCGACTCCGCGCAAAGGGTTTTGAGCCGGGCGTCAAAACTCAGCATCGCGGCGGCGTTGCGCCGCGCCACCAGCGCGTACACGCAGTCGTACACCGGATGCCCGCGGCGCAGCGCCAAATCCAGCGCCTCGGGAAACAGCTCGGCCTCGTCGACGAAAATGTCTACGAGGTCCAGCGTTTCCCAGTGGCGCTCGCGCGCCTGGGCCGCATCGAGGTGGCCAGCCCGCAGGTACTCCCATAGCGCGTTTGCCGTCTCGATTCGCAGCAGGCTGGGGGCGTAGACGACGTCGGCATCGCGGAGCCGCGCGATGGCGGCGGGCTGGCGTGCCGCATCCATCACCACGCGTACCGCAGCCGAGGCATCCAGTGTGAGCGCCATCAGCGCTGTTCTCGGTCGGCCCGGATCAGGTCTTCGGGCGACGGCCACCCCGGAGGCAACCGGCGCCCACTGCGGGCGAGCGCATCCAGGCGCTCCTGGCGCCGTTCCGTCCCCTGCGTCTGGCGCAGGCGAATCGTGGCCTGTTGGGTCAGGCTGCGCCCCTCGCGGCGCGCTTCGGCGGCCAGGCTCTGGTACACCGCCTCGGGGAGTTCACGAATCTGCAGCGTAGGCATCAGCGTGCTCGCACAGGTGTGTGCATGCATTCTGCACTAGTCATGCCTGCGTTCCTAGAGGCGCGCGTGGGCGCGGCCGCAGTGCGGCGCAGCACCGCCTAAGGCCTCAGGCGAGCCGCACCCCGGCCGCAATCGCCCGGGCCCTCTCACGGGCCTGCTCCACGCTCTCGCCGCGGGCCAGGGCCACGCCCATGCGGCGACGGCCGCGGATTTCGGGCTTGCCGAAGAGCCGCAGGCCGGTGTCCGGGGCCTGCAGCGGGGTGGGGTCGATGGCGAAGCGCGGGGCGTCGCTGTCGCCTTCGAGCAGCAGCGCGGCGGAGGCGCTGGGGGCGTGCAGCGAGATCTGCTGCGGCACCGGCAGGCCGAGGATGGCGCGGGCGTGCAGCGCGAACTCGGACAGATCCTGCGAGATCAGCGTGACCAGGCCGGTGTCGTGCGGGCGGGGGGAGACTTCGGAGAACCAGACGTCGTTGCCCTTGATGAACAGCTCGACGCCGAACAGGCCGCGGCCGCCCAGCGCGTCGGTGATCTTGCGCGCCACGGCTTCGCTGGCCGCGCGGGCGGCATCGCTCATCGCCTGCGGCTGCCAGGACTCGCGGTAGTCGCCGTCCTCCTGGCGGTGGCCCACGGGGGCGCAAAAGCTGGTGCCGCCGGCGTGGCGCACGGTCAGCAGCGTGATCTCGTAATCAAAATCGATGAAGCCCTCGACAATCACCCGCCCGGCGCCGGCGCGGCCCCCCTGCTGGGCGTAGTCCCAGGCCGGGCCGATGTCGGCCTCGTCGCGGATCGTCGACTGGCCCTTGCCGGAGGAGGACATCACCGGTTTCACCACGCAGGGCCGGCCGATGGCGGCCACGGCGGCCTCGAAGTCCGCGCGGCTGTCGCAGAAGCGATAGGGCGAGGTGGGCAGGCCCAGCTCCTCGGCCGCCAGGCGGCGGATGCCCTCGCGGTCCATCGTCAGCCGGGCGGCGCGCGCGGTGGGGATGACGATCAGCCCCTCGGCTTCCAGCTCGACCAGCGTTGGCGTGTGGATGGCCTCGATCTCGGGCACCACGAAGTCGGGCTGTTCGCTGGCGATGACCTGGCGCAGCGCGGCGCCGTCGAGCATGTCGATCACATGGTGGCGGTGGGCCACCTGCATGCCGGGGGCGTTGGCATAGCGATCCACCGCGATGACCTCGGCGCCGAGCCTTTGCAGCTCGATGATGACTTCCTTGCCCAGCTCACCCGCGCCCAGGAGCAGCACCCGGGTGGCCGAGGCGGTGGTGGCGGTGCCGATGTGCCAGCCGGCTTCGGCGGCCCGGTCAGCCATGGGTCGGCTCCAGGTTTTCGGCGGCCAGGCGGTCACGGGCGCGGCCCGCGGCGGCACGCACCTGCGCCGGGGCGCAGCCGCCAATGTGGTCGCGGGCGGCCACGGCGCCTTCCAGCGTCAGCACGGCGAACACATCCTCGTCGGCCTTGGGCGCGTTGCGGCGAATCTCGTCCAGGCTCAGCTCGGCCAGGTCCACGCCGCGCTCGACGGCCAGCGCCACGGTCTTGCCCACCTGCTCGTGGGCATCGCGGAAGGGCACCCCGCGGCGCACCAGGTAGTCGGCCAGCTCGGTGGCGGTGGGGTAGCCCTGGCTGGCGGCGCGGCGGCAGGCCTCGGGCACGAAGGCGAGCTGCGGCAGCATCGCCGCCATGATCTTCGCGGTGGCCAGCGTGGTGTCCAGCGCGTCGAACAGCGGCTCCTTGTCCTCCTGGTTGTCGCGGTTGTAGGCCAGCGGCTGGCCTTTCATCAGCGTCAGCAGGGCCATCAGCGCGCCATAGGTGCGGCCGGTCTTGCCGCGGGCCAGCTCGGCCACGTCGGGGTTTTTCTTCTGCGGCATGATCGAGGAGCCGGTGCAGAAGGCATCCGGCAGCCGCACCATGCCGAACTGCGGGTTGGCCCACAGCACCAGCTCCTCGCTGATGCGCGAGAAGTGCATCATCAGCAGGCTGGCGTCGGCGCAGAATTCGATGGCGAAGTCGCGGTCGCTCACGGCGTCCAGCGAGTTGTCGATAACGGCGTCGAAGCCGAGTTCCTTGGCCGTCATCTCGCGATCCACCGGGTAGCTGGTGCCGGCCAGCGCGGCCGCGCCCAGCGGCGAGCGGTTGACCCGCGCGCGCAGCTCGCCCAGGCGCTCGCAGTCGCGCGCCAGCATGGCCTCCCAGGCCAGCAGGTGGTGGCCGGCCGTGACCGGCTGCGCCGACTGCAGGTGCGTGTAGCCGGGGAAGATGGTCTCGGCCTCGCGCTCCGCCAGGTCAATCAGCCCGGCGCGCAGGCCGCCCAGCACCGCGCGCAGGTGGTCTATCGCCTCGCGCAGGTACAGGCGGATGTCGGTGGCCACCTGGTCGTTGCGGCTGCGGCCGGTGTGCAGCCGCTTGCCGGCATCGCCGATCCGCGCCGTCAGCCGGGCCTCGATGTTCATGTGCACGTCTTCGAGCGCCGGGTCCCAGGGGAAGTCGCCGGCCTCGATTTCGGCCCGGATGGCGTCCAGCCCGGCGCAGATGGCGGTGACGTCCTCGGCGGAGAGCACCCCGGCCTGGCCCAGCATGCGCGCATGGGCCTGGCTGCCGCGGATGTCCTGCGCATACAGCCGCCGGTCGTAGTGTTCGGAAGCCGAGTACACTTCGAGCAGGGTGTCCGTCGCCTCAGCGAAGCGGCCACCCCAGAGCTTGCCGCGGGGAGAACTCATGCACATCAACGGGTTAGCAAAAGGGCGGCGAGAATAGCAGATGGCCCCCGCCGAACCCGCGCCCCCGCCGCCCGCGGCCCCGGCTGCGTCGCCCAGCCCGGCAGCGCCGCAGGGCACACCGACCCCGCCGCAGCCGCCGGCCGCCGGCGTGCTGATCCCCGACTTGTGCAACGGCGCGGCCGTGCTGCGCGTGCTGCTGATCAGCCAGATGCTGGCGGGCCTGCTGGTGCTTGCGGCCCCCGGCGGCGACCTGGTGCTGGGGCCGCGGCTGGTGCTGCTGTCGCTGTTTTTGCACTGGATCAGCCTGTGCAGCTGCGCGCTGCTCTGCGCCGCGCGGCCCTTCCTGGCCCGGCGCAGCCTGCGCGGCGCCGTGCTGCTGGCCCTGGCCGGCCTGCAGTTGCTGACGCTGCTGATCAGCGAGGCCGCCTGGCGCATTGGCGCCTGGCTGCAGTGGGAGGGCTTCGCCAGCGGTCATGAGCACCTGCTGTTTCTGGTGCGCATCCAGCTCATCGGCCTGCTGGTCTGGGTGATGCTGCTGCGCTACTTCTTCCTGCAGCAGCAGTGGCAGCAGCAGGTGGCGGCGGCGGCCGAGGCCAAGCTGCTTGCCCTGCAGGCACGCATTCGCCCGCATTTTCTGTTCAATTGCCTGAACAGCCTGGTGGCCTTGATCCCGCAGCGGCCGGCGGAGGCCGAGCGGCTGGTCGAGAACCTGGCCGAGCTGCTGCGTGCGGCGCTGGGTCGGCCCGACGGGCAGCACACGCTGGCCGAGGAGATCCAGCTGACGCGGGCCTACCTGGAAATCGAGCAGCTGCGCATCGGCGAGCGCCTGCGCGTGGACTGGCAGGTGGCGCCGGGCGTCGAGCAGGCGCGGGTGCCGCTGCTCAGCCTGCAGCCGCTGGTGGAGAACGCGATTTACCACGGCATCGAGCAATGCGCGGGCGGCGGCACGGTGGAGATTCACGCGGCGCCCAGCCGGCCGGGCATGGTCGAGCTGCGGGTGCGCAACCCGATCTCCGGCAGCCCCGGCTCGCCGGGCCGGCAGATCGCGCAGGACAACATCCGCCACCGCCTGGCGCTGCTGCATGGCGCCCAGGCCCGCATGCACGTGACCGCCGACGCGCACAGCTACCACGTGGGGCTGGAGCTGCCGGCATGAAGGTGCTGATTGCCGACGACGAGCCGCTGGCGCGCGAGCGCCTGGCCGCGCTGCTGGCCGAGTGCCCGGGCTGGGAGCTGTGCGCGCAGGCGGCCGATGGCCAGGAGGCCTGGGCGCTGTGCCAGCAGCACGAGCCCGACCTGCTGATCCTGGACATCCGCATGCCGGGCCTGGATGGCCTGGAGCTGGCCGACCGCGTGGCCACGCTGGAGCCGCCGCCGGCGGTGATCTTCTCCACCGCCTTCGCCGAGCACGCCTTCCACGCCTTCCAGACCGTGGCCACCGCCTACCTGCTCAAGCCCATCACCCGGCCCAAGCTGCGCGATGCGCTGGCCAAAGTGCGCGCGCCCAATCGCCTGCAGGGCCCGGCGCGCGAGACCGGGCCGATGCTGGACGTGGGCAGCCAGGGGCGCTTGCGGCGCATCCCGCTGGCGCGCGTGCTGTACCTGCGCGCGGCGCAAAAGCTCACCGAAATCCACCACGAGGAGGGCATGGACCTGACCGAGCGCCCGCTGGCGCAGTTCGCGGCGCAGCACCCCACGCTGGTGCGCATCCACCGCGGCATCCTCGTCAACCCGGCGCGCGTGCGTGCGCTGCAGCCGCGCGGCGGCGGGCTGGACCTGTACCTGGAAGGACATGCCGAGCCGCTGCCGGTCAGCCGCCGCCTGGCCGGCAGCGTGCGCGCCGCCCTGCGCGACGCGCCGGCGGCCAGCGCGGACTAAGCAGCCCGGCCCTCCGCGCCGGCACATCGACGCCGGCACCTCCCCGCCGGCGCATCTCGCCAGCCCAGCTCACCCCAAGCCCAGCCCAGCCCCGCGCGCGGCCGGGCCTACAATGCGCCGATGAATCTCATACGCATCGCCACCCGCAGCAGCCCGCTGGCGCTGTGGCAGGCCCGCTACGTCGCCGCCCGCCTCGAGGCCGAAACCCCCGACTGCCACTGCGAGCTGGTGCCGCTGACCACCAAGGGCGACCGCTGGCTGGAGGGCCGCCTGTCCAGCCTGGGCGGCAAGGGCCTGTTCGTCAAAGAGCTGGAGGCCGCGCTGCTGGAGGACCGCGCCGACCTCGCCGTGCATTCGCTCAAGGACGTGCCGATGGAGCTGCCCCCCGGCCTGGCGCTGCCCTGTTTCCTGAGCCGCCACGCCCCCGGCGACGCGCTGGTCGGCGCCAGCAGCCTGGAGGCCTTGCCGCAGGGCGCCGTGGTGGGCACCGCCAGCCAGCGCCGCAGCATGCTGCTGCGCCACCGCCGCCCCGACCTGCAGACCAAGCTGCTGCGCGGCAACATCCAGACCCGCATGGCCAAGCTCGACGCCGGCGACTACGACGCCATCGTGCTCGCGGTCTCCGGCCTGGAGCGCATGGAGCATGCCGAGCGCATTGGCCAGCGGCTGCCGGTGGAATGGATGATTCCGGCGCCGGGGCAGGGCACGCTGGCCATCGAGATCCGCGCCGACGACGCGGCGCTGGCCACGCGGCTGGAGGCGCTGAATGACCCCGAGGCCGCGCGCGTGTCCGCGGCCGAGCGCGCGCTGTCGCGGGCGCTGGGCGGCTCCTGCGCGCTGCCGCTGGCCGGCTATTGCGTGGCCACCGCCGGCGGCGGGCTGACGATGCGCGCGGCGCTGGGCTACCCGGACGGTCGCGAGGTCGTCGAGGCCGCGGCCAGCCAGGCCGCTGGCGCCGAGCCCGAGGCGCTGGGCATGCGTCTGGCCGACTCGCTGCGCGCCCAGGGCGGCGCCGCGATTCTGGCCGCCCTGGCCAGCGACTAGGCGCCGCGCGTGGCAACGCTGTGGCTGACCCGCACGGTTCCCAGCGCGCCGAGCCCCTTTGTCACCGCCCTGCTCAGCGACGGCTGGCAGGTGCGCGAGCTGCCGGTGCTGGCTATCGACAACCTGGTCGACGACAGCCTGCGCCAGCAACTCCAAGCGGCCCTGGCCGCCGCCCAGCATGTGCTGTGGACCTCGGCCAACGCCGTTGACGCGGCGCGGGCCGCCTGGCCGGCGCGCCCGCCGGCGCTGCGCATGCATGCCGTGGGCGAGCGCACCGCGCTGCGCGCCCGCGAGGTTTACGGGCAGGCGGTGCAGGCGCCGCGGCGTGGCCACGGCGGCGCGGCCTGGTGGGCCGAGGCGCAGGCCGAGGGCATGGCCCGCCCCGCGGCCGGCGAGCGCCTGCTGCTGCTGACCGGCGCGCACGGCCGCCACGAGTGGCTGGCCCCGCTGCGCCAGGCGCAGGTGCAGGTCGAGGTCTACGCGCTGTATCGCCGCCAGTTGCGCGACTGCGAGCTGCCCGCCGCGCCGCCCGAAGTCATCGTGGCCAGCAGCGGCGAGGCGTTGCGCGGGCTGAGCCAGACCATCATCGACTGCGCGCGCAGCTCGCTGTTCGCGCTGCCGCTGCTGCTGCCCGATGAGCGCCTGGAGGCCGTGGCCCGCGGCCTGGGCTGGTCGGGTAGGATGGCTTTTCTTCCCCGCTTCACTGCCGCCGCGGTTCGCGCGGCGGTCGAGGATTGCCGATGAGTTCGTCTCCGGATCGCCCCGCCGAAGACCAGCCCGACGCCAGCCTGGAAGCCGCCTCCGAGACGGCTGCGGCTGCGGGCTCCCAATCGCCTTCGCCTTCGACTTCGACGGCAACGCCAGAAAAGTCAAAGGCACAGGCCAAGCCCAAAGCCAAGGCGCGGGGCAAGTCGCAGGCCAAGGCCGCGAAGCCCGAAAGCGCGGCGGGTCCCGCTGCGGGATCCAGCGCCGGCAGCGACGCCGCAACCGGCGCGGGCGCCACCCCGGGCGAGTCGGCCGCCAGCCAGGGCGCGGCGCCTGCGTCGGCGCAGAGGCCCGAATCCGCGGCGGCCGCCAAGACCCCGACGGCCGCGCCGACAACGGCGGCCACGGCGCCCGCGCAGTCGCCCGGCCACGGTGCGCAGGCCGCTGGCGCGCCCGGTTCTGCATCAGCCGGCACCGCATCACCCGGGCCCGCATCAGCCGGCCCGGCCGGTCCCACGCCCGCCGCCCCCGCCACGACGGGGCCCTCGAAGACGCTGGGCGTCTTCCTGCTGCTGATCCTGCTGCTGGCGCTGGGCAACACGGCGGCGCTGTGGTGGCTGTATCAGAGCGGCAGCGAGCAGGCCCAAACCCTCAGCGCCCTGGAGGGCCAGGCCGAGCGGCTGGATCGCGTCGACACCGCGCAAACCGCCACCGCCGGCGAGCTGGACGCGCTGGCCCAGCAGCTGCGCAGCCGCGAGCAGGAGCTGCGCACGCAGCTGGCCGCGCGGCAGACCCGCATCGAGCAGCTCGGCGCGCAGGCCGACAGCCTCAACACGGCCGTCGCCAACCTGCGGGAGAAGGTCGAGGGCGGCGCGCTGGCCTGGCGCATCGACGCGGTCGAGCAACTGCTGCTGACCGCCAGCGAGCGCCTGCAGCTGGCCCGCGACGTGCCCAGCGCCATCACCGCGCTGGAGCTGGCCGATGCCCGCCTGCAGGCCATCGCCGACCCGGGCTGGCTGCCGCTGCGGCGGCAGATCGCCGACGACATCGCCGCGCTGCGCGCCATCCCGCAGATCGACACCACGGCCATCAGCCTGAAGCTGCAGGCGCTGTCGGCGCGGGTGTCCAGCCTGCCGCTGGATGGCGCGGTACGCCGTGCGCTGGAGGCCGAGGGCCCAGCCCTGCAGGCACCGGCCAGCGACGCCGCGGCCGCCTGGTACGAGCAAGCCTGGCGGCGGGTGCAGGAGGCGGTGCTGGCGCTGGTGACGATCCGCCAGAACACCACGCCCACCACGCCGCTGCTGCCACCGGACCTGCACGGCCTGCTGGTGCAGAACCTGCGGCTGCAGCTGCAGGCCGCCCGCACCGCGCTGCTGCTGGGCGACGCCGCGCATTACGAGGCCGCGCTGACCGCGGCCGCCGATTGGGTGCGGCGCTACCTGGCCACCGAAGACCCGGCCGTCGAGGCGGCGCTGAGCACGCTGAACGAGTTGACCGCGGTGGACGTGGCGCCGACGCTGCCCGAACTGGCCGGCACGCTGCGCCAGCTGCGCCGCTTGCGGGCGCAGGACAACTGATGGTCCGCGTCTTTTTGCTGCTGGGCCTGGCGCTGCTGCTGGGCGGGATGGCCGCGCTGGCGCTGCGCGACAACCCCGGCTACGTGCGGATCGAGTTCGGCGGCTGGCAGCTCGAGACCACGCTGGCGGCGCTGGCCCTGCTGCTGGCGGTCGGCGGCTCCCTGCTGTTGTTGCTGCTGCGCGCGCTGCGCGGCCTGCTGGTCATGCCACGGCAGGTGGCGGCCGTGCTGGAGCGCAAGCGCGTCAACCGGGCCCGCGCGCAGTTCGAGCGCGGCATGCTGGCGCTGCACGCCGAGCGCTGGCAGGCGGCCGAGCTGGCGCTGCTGCGTTACGTCAGCGATGCGCCGGTGCCGGCGCTGAACTACCTGGGTGCGGCCGAGGCCGCGCACCGCCAGGGCGCCGTCGAGCGGCGTGAACATTATCTGTCGCTGGCCGAACAGACCGAGGCCGAGGTCGCCGGCACCGTGGCCATGGCGCGGGCGCGCTGGGCGGCCGACTCGGCTGACTGGGCCCAGGCCCTGGCGGCGCTGGAGGAGGTGCAGAAGCACCGCGGCGCCGGCGCCCGCGAAGTGCAGGCGCTGCGCCTGGACGTGCTGGAGCACGCCGGCCGCTGGCAGGAGCTGCGCGACACCCTGCCCAAGGCGCTGGGGGCCTTGCCGCGACCGCAGCTCGACGCGCTGACGGCGCGCACCGAGCGCGCGCTGCTGCAACAGGCCGGCGAGCGCGGCGACCTGGAGGGCCTGCGCACGCAGTGGCTGGCGCTGCCGCGTTCGTTGCGCGCCGATGCCGACATGCTGGCCCTGTATTGCACGATGCTGCATCGCCTGGGTGCCGATTCCGAGGCGCTGCGGCTGATCCCGCCGGCGGTCAAGAAGCAATGGCATGCCGAGCTGGTGCTGCTCTACGGCCGGCTGCATGCCGAAGACCGCATCGCCCAGCTGGCGGCCGTCGAGGACTGGCTGAACCGCTATGGCGAAAAGCCCGAACTGCTGCTGATTGCCGGTCGGCTGTGTATCCATGCCCGGCTCTGGGGGCGGGCGCGCAGCTACCTGGAGGCCTGCCAGAAGCAGGCGCCCAGTGCCGAGGTGGCGCTGGAGCTGGGCCGCCTGCGCGCGCAGGAGAAGGACGAGCTGGGCGCGCTGCGCGCCTACCAGCAGGGCCTGGAGCTGGCGCTGGAGCCGCCGCGCAAGCTGCCCGCGGCGCCTGCGGCGACCACGCCGCCGGCCGGAACGCCGGGCCTGCCTGCGCCGCAGACCGGCGAGGAGCCGCGCTGAAGCCAGCGGCCGGCGCCGCGCCCGTGCCCGCGCCGACGCGGCTGCTGATTGCCGGTTATGGCGACATCGGCGCCCGCGTTGCGCGGTTGCTGCCGGCGGGCGTGGCCGTGCAGGCCGTCAACCGCAGCGGGCGGGAATGCCTGGGCCTGCCGCAGGCGGTGACGCTCATCCGCGCCGACCTGGCGGCGCTCGGCAAACTCGCCGCGCCGGGCAGCCACATTCTGTGGTTGGCCCCGCCACCGGCGCAGGGGCCGGGTGACGCCACGCTGGAGGCGGCGCTGGACGGCCTGCCGGCGCCCGCCAAATTCGTATACCTGTCGACCAGCGGCGTGTATGGCGACTGCGGCGGGGCCTGGGTGAACGAGAGCCGCCCGCCGGCCCCCGGCACGGACCGCGCCCGCCGCCGGCTGGCCGCCGAGCGCGCGCTGCAGGCCTGGGCGGAGGCCGCGGGCTGCCCCTGGGCGATCGCCCGCGTGCCGGGCATCTACGGCCCCGGGCGCCTGCCCTTGCAGCGACTGCGCGAGCGGCGGCCGGGGCCGGCGCCCACGCTGCCGGGCTGGTCCAACCGCGTGCACGCGGACGATCTCGCGGCGGCGCTGTGGGCGATCCTGCGCGCGGGGGAGGGCATCTACAACGTTGCCGATGGCAGCCCCGGCACCATGGGCGACTACTTTCGCGCCGTGGCGCAGGCCGCCGGTTTGCCGCCGCCGCCCGAAGTCGATTCGCTGGCGCAGCTGCCGCCGGGCCTGGCCAGCTACCTGCAGGAGTCGCGGCGCATCGACGCCGGCCGCCTGCACCGCGAGCTGGGCTGGGCGCCGCAATATCCCGACCTGCGCGCGGCGCTGCCGGGCTGCCTGGCGCCCGACCTTGCGTGGCAGGCGCCGCAGCCCCCGCAGCCGCCGCCGGTCGCGACCTGAGCAATATTTGCTAAAGCCACGTCGGCTCAGCGGCTTACAATAGGTGCACACCTTGTCACGGAGGAGAATCATGGCCGAGCGTTTCGACAACTTTGCCGAGTTCTACCCCTATTACCTGGCCGAGCATTCCGACCGCACCTGCCGGCGGCTGCATTTCATTGGCAGCAGCTTCGGCTTGGCGCTGTTGCTGGCCGCCGTGGTCACGGCCACCTGGTGGCTGATTCCGGTGGCCTTTGTGCAGGGCTATGCCTGGGCCTGGGTCGGGCATTTCTTCTTTGAGCACAACAAGCCCGCCACCTTCAAGTACCCCTGGATGAGCTTCAAGGGCGACTGGGTGATGTGGAAGGACATGCTGACGGGCAAGATCGCGTTCTGACGCGGCCTGCGTTCTGACGCGGCCCGGGCGCGCCGCCGGCTCGCCGGCGCGACGCAAATAAGCGAGGCTCTCCCCCCGGGGGACTTGACGCCCATCCATGCGCGCGGCTTCGTCTGGTTCGACCCACGAAGCACCGGAGGGAGAGGCCTCTATCCGAAGGCTTGCAAGTCGCGGGCCACGGGCCGCCGGCCACGCGTCGGCGCTATGCTGGGCCCGCAATGGAACTGGATCTGGACAGCGGGCGGCTGCTCGTCTTTCTCGGCGGGCTGCTGCTGTTTTTGCTGATCGAAACCCTGGCACCGGCCCGGCCCTGGCGCCGTGGGCGCTGGCGCCGGCTGGGCTTTCACGGCGTGCTGGCGGCGCTGAACACCGTCACCGTGCGCATGCTGATCTATGTGCCGCTGCTGCTCTGGGCCGTGTGGCTGGAAGAGCAGGGCTGGGGGCTGTCGCGGCTGCTTGGGCTGCACGCACACACGCTGCTGGAGATCGCCGTATCGATCGTCGTGCTCGACGGCCTGGATTACCTGTGGCATCGCGCCAATCACCGCGTTGGTCCGCTGTGGCGGCTGCACAAGGCGCACCACGCCGACACCGAGATGGACGTCAGTACCGCGCTGCGCTTTCACCCCGCTGAGCTGCTGCTGTCCGGGCTGGTCAAGGCCGGCTGGCTGCTGCTGTGGGGCCCCAGCGCCGTGGCCTGGTTCGTGTTTGAGGCCCTGGTCAGCCTGTGCGCGCAGTTCCACCACAGCAACATCGACTTTCCCGACCGCGTCGAGCGGCCGCTGGCGGCCGTGCTGGTCACGCCGCGCTACCACGCCGCGCACCACGCCGTGGACCGCCGCTACGGCGATGCGAACTTCGCGACCATTCTCTCCTGCTGGGATCGGCTGTTTCGCAGCTACGCGGCGCCGGCGCCGGGCGGCGCCACGACGCGGGGCGTCGATGCGCTGGGCCTGCCGGAGGGGCGGCAGCATGCCTTTTCCTTCTGGCAGTGCTTGATCGAACCGGCGCGCGGGCGCAACCTGCGGCTGCCGGGTGCGGCGGCCGCCCGCCGACCGGCCACCCCCATCCCCGACGGAGAACTGTGATGACCCGATTGATCCTGTTGCTGGCAGCGCTGCCCATGCTGGTGCTGGCCGCCGAACACGCCGGCCAGCCGGCCCGCGAACACGGGGGCGACGCGGCCAAATCGCGGGCCGAATCCGAGCATGGCGGCGCGGCAGCCAAATCGCGTCGGCATTCCGAGCATGGCGGCAAGGCGGCCGAGTCGCGCGAGCATTCGGGCCACTCCGAGCATGGCGGCACCAAGGCCAAATCGCGTGCGGAGGAAGAGCACTCCGAGCATGGCGGCAAAGAGGCCAAATCGCGCGAGGGCGATGAGCACGCCGGCGACGCCGCGCCCAGCGAACACGGCGGCACCCCCGCCCCGCGCAAGCCGGATGATTTTTACTGAGCCCCGTCGCGGGCTGCGGCGGGGGCTTCGGGCCCTCGCCCTGGCATGGCTGTGCGCGCTGTCCGCGCCGCTGCTGGCCACCGAGTTCTACGCCGAGGACATCCAGGCGGCCACGCAGGCGCACATCCAGGCGCGGGCGGATGCGCAGGGCATTTTCCGGATCGTGGACGACAAGACCGGCGAAGAACTGGCGCTGCGCTTCGTCAAGGTGCACGACCCGGTACGGCAGATCGACGGCCAGACCTACTTCGCCTGCACCGACTTCCACGTGGTGGGTGCGCCCAAGCAGCTCTATGACCTGGATTTCTGGTTGCGGCCCGAGGACGGCCGGCTGGCCGTATACGAGGAGCGCATCCACAAGGAGCCGCGCCGCTCCTGGATCTACGGCTGGTACAAGCAGCCGCGCTACACCTTTGTGGATGACGAGGTCGTTCCGCTTTACTAGCGCAGGCCGGCAGCCTGCCGGGCCCGGCCGCCCCCGCGGCGGCCCGGCGCTGCCGCGCGCCTGATGCTGCGCCTGCAGGCGGGGCGCATCGGCACCGCGGCTCAGCCGATCCTGCATGACATCGACCTGCGGGTCGAAGCCGGCGAGCGGGTACTGCTGCTGGGGCCCAGCGGCGCCGGCAAGACCACGCTGCTCAACGCCCTGTACCGGCAGGCCGGCGCCGGCGCGGCCTACCTGCCGCAGCCGCAGGGTCTGGTGGGGCCCTTGCCGGCACGGCACAACATCGCGCTGGGGCGCATCGACCGGCGCTCACTGTGGAGCAACCTGCGGGCGTTGCTGGCCATGTCCGCGCGCGAGCGTGCCGACATCGCCACGGTCGCTCGCCGCCTGGAGCTGGAGGCCTTACTGGAGCAGCGGGTCGATACGCTCTCCGGTGGGCAGCAGAGCCGCGTGGCGCTGGCGCGGGCGCTGTATCGCGGCGGGCCGCTGCTGATTGCCGACGAGCCGGCCAGCGCGCTGGACCCGCGCCGCGTGGCCCTGGTGCTGGAGGTGCTGCGCGACTTCGACACCCTGGTTTGCAGCCTGCACGACGTGGCCGCGGCGCGCGAGCTGGCCACCCGGCTGGTCGGCCTGCGCGAGGGCCGGGTGCTGTTTGATGCCGCCCCCGATGCCGTATCGGCCGAGCAGATCGCCGCCCTTTACGCCGCCGCACCGGCGCCTGGCGGCGTGGATATCGAGCCGCCGCTGCGCCTGCCGCGTGGCTGCCAGTAGGCGGCCCGCGCCCCCGTCGCCGCGCCCAGGGACGCTGTGCCCCGGGGCTTTGCGTCTGGCGACGTTGCGGCGGGGCGCGCTGCCGATGCCTCCGCGGCTGAGGCGGCCGCCGACGGGGCCGTGGCGATGACGCTGCGCCGGCTCAGCCTGGGCGCGGCGCTGCTGGGGCTGCTGCTGTTGCCGCTGGCCGATCTGCAGCTGCATGCCGCCGAGCCGGCGGCCGAGTTCGCCCGCTTTGGCGCCGGCCTGCTCAACCCGCAGGTGGCTGATTGGGCGCTGTTCGCCCAGGCGCTGGGCCTGACCTTTGCCTTTGGCGTGCTGGGCACGCTGCTGGCGACGCCGCTGGGGCTGCTGCTGGCGCTGCTCTGGCAGCACCGGCTGGTGCGCGCCGGCTGTGCCGCGGTGCGCGCGATTCACGAGCTGTTCTGGGCGCTGTTGCTGCTGCAGGTGTTTGGCTTGTCGCCGTGGACGGGGCTGCTGGCGCTGGCCATCCCCTATGCCGGCATCTTCGCCAAGGTCGCCGCCGAGATTCTGGCCGAACAGCCCGACGCCGCACTGCGCGCGCTGCCGCCGGAAACGCCGCCGCTGCGCCGCTGGTTGCTGGTGCGGCTGCCCGCGGCCTGGCCGCAGCTGCGCAGCTATTTCTACACCCGCGCCGAATGCGGGCTGCGCGCCAGCGCCGTCCTGGGTTTTGTGGGCCTGCCGACGCTGGGCTACCACCTCGACGGCGCGCTGGCTTATGGCGCCTACGCCGAGGCGGCCGCCTGGCTGTATGCGCTGGTGGCGCTGATCGCCGGCTTTCGCCTGCTGCTGCCGCCGCGCAGCTGGCCCTTGTGGCTGCTGTTGCTGCCCTGGCTGTTGCCGGGCGACTGGTCCCTGAACAGCACGGCGCTGCTGCGCCTGCTGACGGTGGAGCTGTGGCCGGCACCGCTGCGCGCCGGCGACTGGCCGGCGCTGGCCGAGTGGGTGGCCAACCTGTGGTGGCAGGCGCTGCTGCCCGGCTTGGGCAATACGCTGTTGCTGAGCATCCTGGCGCTGCTGGCCACGGCGCTGGCCACCTTGCTGCTGTGGCCGCTGGCCTGCCGCCGGGTGGCCGGCTGGGGCGGGCTGGCCGGCGGGCATGCGCTATTGCTGCTGCTGCGCTCGACGCCGGAGTACCTGCTGGCCTACCTGTTGATCCTGCTCTGGGGGCCGTCGATGCTGCCGGCCATCGTGGCCTTGATGCTGCACAACGCGGCCATCATCGCCTTCTTGCTGGCGCGCAGCGCCGACCGGCTGCCCTTGCGTGCCGATCACCCCCGCGGGCTGAATCTGTACCTGTGGGAGCTGCTGCCACGGCTGCACGGGCCCTACCTGGCCTACCTGCTCTACCGCTGGGAAATCATCCTGCGCGAGTCGGCCGTGGTGGGCCTGCTGGGCGTGTACACGCTGGGCTTCTTTGTCGACTCGGCGCTGGCCGAGTTGCGGCTGGACCGCCTGCCGCTGCTGCTCGGGGCCACGGTGCTGCTCAATGTGCTGGTCGATGCGGCCTCGCGGCGGCTGCGTGCGCCCTGGGCGGGCGGCCTGCCGGAGCCGCGGCTGGCGGCCACGCCGGCTTAAGCCGCGCGACCGCCAGCACACAGCCTGGCGTCCGCCCGCTCAGCCCAGCGTCGAGCGCAGCATCCAGGCCATTTTTTCGTGCGCGCTGATGCGCGGGGCAACGATGTCGTTCGTGCCCTCGTCGTCGTGCTCGCCGGCCAGGGCCAGCACTTCGCGGGCGGTGCGCACCACCTGCTCGTGGCCGGCGACGAGGTTGGCGATCATCGTGTCGGCCTTGGGCGTGTCGCTGTCGGCCTGGATCGTGGCCGAGCCCATCATCTGCTCATAGGAGATCGGCGCCAGGTGGCCCAGCGCGCGCACGCGCTCGGCGATGTCGTCGGTGGCCGTCCACATCTCGTTGTAGTGCTCCTCGAACATCGCGTGCAGGTCGTGAAAGCGCGGGCCGGTCACGTTCCAGTGATAGGCATGCGTCTTGAAGTACAGCGCGTAGGTGTCGGCCAGCAGGCGCGTGACCGCCTCGGCCATGACCTGGCGTTGCTCGGCGGACAAACCCATGTTCATCGACATCGTGGAACTCCTGTGCGGGGAAGGGAACAAACAGCCCGCAGCCTGCCTGCGCTGGCGGCCGGGCCGCATACGCCCATGACATTAAGCCCGCGCCGCAGGGGCGGCAATGCTGGCGTTTTGATGGCCGCCATAGCGCCGGACAATGATGTTCCGCCCGGCGGCGGCTTGGCTCGCCACCGTTGGGCCACATATAATTCAAAGGTTTAGACGCGCCCTGGCCGGTCTGGCCGGGCGTTGCCCCCCGCATTGGCCGCCGGCCAAGGAATGCGCAGCCCATGACCGACACCCCGCAGCGCCCGATCGTTGAACAGCCTTATGACGTCATCGTCATCGGCGGTGGCCACGCCGGCGCCGAGGCGGCCCTGGCCGCCGCGCGCAGCGGCGCGCGCACGCTGCTGCTGACCCACGCCATCGAAACGCTGGGGCAGATGAGCTGCAACCCGGCCATCGGCGGCATCGGCAAGGGCCACCTGGTGCGCGAGATTGACGCGCTGGGCGGCTTGATGGGCCGCGCGGCCGACGCCGCGGGCATCCAGTGGCGGCGGCTGAATGCGAGCAAGGGCCCGGCGGTGCGCGCCACGCGTTGCCAGGCCGACCGCGCCCTGTACCGCGCCTTCGTGCGCCAGGCGCTGGAAAACGCGCCCAATCTGTGGATCTTCCAGCAGCCCGTCGATGACCTGATCGTCGAGCAGGGCCGGGTCTGCGGCGTGGTCACGGCCATGGGGCTGTCGATCCGGGCCCGCGCCGTGGTGCTGTCCACCGGCACCTTCCTGGGCGGCCGCATCCATATCGGCCTGGAGCAATCCGCCGGTGGCCGCGCCGGCGACCCACCCAGCATCACGCTGGCGCAACGGCTGCGGGCGCTGCCGCTGCGCGTGGGCCGGCTGAAGACCGGCACGCCGCCGCGCATCGACGGCCGCAGCATCGATTACACCCAGTGCGAGCCGCAGCCCGGCGACGACCCGCGGCCGGTGTTCTCCTTTCTTGGCAGCCCGGCCGACCACCCGGCGCAGGTGCCCTGCCACATCACCTGGACCACGCCGGAAACGCACGAGATCATCCGCGGCGGCCTGGATCGCTCGCCGATGTATTCCGGCGTCATCGAGGGGGTAGGCCCGCGCTATTGCCCATCGGTCGAGGACAAGGTGGTGCGCTTTGCCGACAAGGATCGCCACCAGATCTTCATCGAGCCCGAGGGGCTGACGACCCACGAGGTGTACCCCAACGGCATTTCCACCAGCCTGCCCTATGACGTGCAGCTGGCGCTGGTGCGCTCGATCCCCGGCTTTGCGCAGGCGCACATCACGCGCCCCGGCTATGCCATCGAATACGACTATTTCGACCCGCGCGACCTCGCCCCCTCGCTGGAGTCGCAGGTGCTGCCCGGGCTGTACCTGGCCGGGCAGATCAACGGCACCACCGGCTACGAGGAGGCGGCGGCGCAGGGCCTGCTGGCCGGCATCAATGCCGCCCGCGCGGCCCGCGAGGAGCCGGCCTGGTGGCCGCAACGCAGCGAGGCCTATATCGGCGTGCTGGTCGATGACCTGTGCACCCGCGGCGTGGCCGAGCCCTACCGCATGTTTACCAGCCGCGCCGAATACCGGCTGCGGCTGCGCGAGGACAACGCCGACCTGCGGCTGACCCCGGCCGGGCGCGAACTGGGCCTGGTCGACGATGCCCGCTGGCTGGCCTTTGCCGCCAAGCGCGACGCGGTGGCGGCCGAAAGCGAGCGCCTGCGCCGCAGCGTGGTGCAGCCGGCGGACGTGCCGGAGGCGCTGGCCGGCGACATCTTTGGCGAGCCGCTGCGCAAGGAATTCCACGCGATGGATCTGCTGCGTCGCCCGGACGTGAGCTACGCGGCGCTGCACCGCATCCCCAGCCTGGGCGCGGGCCATGCCGACCCGGCCGTGGCCGAGCAGGTCGAAATCCAGGCCCAGTACGCCGGCTACATCGAGCGCCAGGAGGCCGAGATCGCGCGGCTGAAGACGCTGGAAGACGTGGCCATCCCGGCCGACCTGGACTACGCCAGCGTGCGTGGCTTGTCGGCCGAGGTACAGGCCAAGCTGGCCGCCGCCCGCCCCTCGACGCTGGGCCAGGCGGGGCGCCTGGAGGGCTTGACCCCGGCCGCCGTGTCGCTGCTCAGCGTGCACCTCAAGCGCGCCCGCGGGGCCGCGCCGGGCCGCTCTGCGGTAGCCTGAGCGTCCCGGCCGCGCCGCGGCCCGCAGGAGGACACCATGGCAAAGCTGTACTGGGCTCTGGCCGTACTGGGCGGCGCGCTCGCGCTGGGCACCTTTTTCGGCCTGATCGGCAACTACCCGGCCACGCAAAGCCCCCTGCAGGGCTTTTTTGCCAACCGCGCGGCGGCCACGGCGACCATCGACGTGCTCTGGGCCATCGGCGTGTTCCTGATCTGGGCCGGGGTGGACAGCCGCCGCGCCGGGCGCGGCTACCCCTGGCTGATTCTGCCGATCACGCTGATTGTGGGACTGTGCGCCGGCCTGCCGGCCTATCTGGCCATGCGCGAGTCGCGCGCAGGCACGCCGACCGCCTGAGCGGGCGGCGCGCCGGCCGGAGCCCTGGCCGCGGGTGGCCGATCAGGGCGCGGGCCACGGTGTCGGCGGGGCTGCCGGCCGGCCCGGTGGCCTGCTAGGCTGCGGCCATCCTTGGACTGCCGCTAACGCCTTCGATGCAGAGCTTTCGTCACGCCCAGATCCTGCCCGCGCCGGCCGCCACCGTGCTGGAGCACATCACCAGCGAGGACTACCTGCTGTTTCGCTACAAGGAGCCCACGCAGCTGGGCTTCGAGATGCAGATCCTGACCGACACGCCCGAGGAGCACGCGGTGCGCATCGTGCGGGTGTACGGCACCGACAAGGTGCCGCGCATGGCGCGCAAGATGCTGGGCGACCAGCTGGAGCTGATCCAGACCCAGCGCTGGAACCGCCAGGGCCCGCAGTACCAGGGCGAGATGCGCCTGGAAGTGGCCGGCGTGCCCGGCCACATCGAGGGCACGATGGGGCTGGCCGACCACACCGAGGTCAGCAGCCAGATGCAGGCCGAGGGCGGCGTCGAGGTGCGCGTGCCGCTGCTGGGACGGCAGATCGAAAAGCTGCTGGTCGAGCGCGCCGAAGAGGGCTTTGCCAAGAGCATGCAGTCGATCCAGGACTGGCTCGAGCGCAAGCGCTGAGCGCCGCGCGCCGGCCCCCAAGCGGGCCGCCGGCGGCTGGCAAACCCCGATTTTCACGGGGCCCCGGCGTCGGTATGGCTGGCACACTGCGGGCTGGTTTTTCGCGTAGGGGCGCATGGCCGCACGCATTCAGGCCCTGCAGGGCGATATCACCACCCTGGAGGTCGACGCCATCGTCAACGCCGCCAACAGCAGCCTGCTGGGCGGGGGCGGCGTGGACGGCGCGATCCACCGGGCCGCCGGGCCCGAGCTGCTGGCGCAATGCCGCACGCTGGGCGGCTGCGAGGTCGGCGAGGCCAAGCTGACGCCGGGCTATCAGCTGCCGGCGCGGGCCATCATTCATACCGTCGGGCCGGTCTGGAGCGGCGGGCTGGAACGCGAGCCGGAAAAGCTGGCGCAGTGCTACCGCGCCTGCCTGGATCTGGCCGCGGGCGAAGGCTTGGCGCGCATCGCCTTCCCCTGCATCAGCACCGGCGTCTACGGGTACCCCAAGCGCCCGGCGGCCACGCTGGCCGTCGGCGTCGTGCGCGACGTGCTGGCGCAGACGCCGCAAATCCAGCAGGTGCTGTTCTGCTGCTACTCGGCGGCCGACCTGGCGCTGTACGAGGAACTGCTCGATAGCGGGGCCTGAGGCCGGCGGGACCTGAACACGGTGGGGACAGACCCGCCGGCGGGCTGTAGCCCGGCGCGATGGGTCCCGCAGGCCTGTCGCGCGCGCGGCCTAGTGCTCGTGGATGAAGCGCTCGCGCGGGAAGCGATAGCGCTCGTGGTAAACGCCGTTCTCGGCGCGCCGTCCGGCGCCGATCACCATGACGATCACGCCCTTGCGCGGCAGCGGCACGGCGCGGCGCAAACGGGCCTCGTCAAAGCCCTCCATCGGGCAGCTGTCATAGCCGTGCGCGCGCAGGGCCAGCATCAGCGTCTGCGCGCCCAGCGCCGCGGTCTTGGTGGCCCACAGGTCCATGTCCGCGTCGGAGTTGGGCCAGCGCGGCATGGGCCGGCGCAGGCCGGAGAGCTTGCGCAGTGTTTTCTTGACCACGCCAAAGGGGTCCAGCGGCAGCCGCCCGTAGTGCACCTTGGCCGCGCGCCGGTAATAGTTCTCGACGATGCGCGGCACGCTGGGCTCGGGCCAGCGGGCGATGTTCTCCTCGCAGTGGCGCTGCCAGGTGTCGGTGCGGGCCACGACGATCAGCAGCTCGGCGGCGGTCTTGGCCGCGTTCTGGTTCAGGCAGGCACGCACGACATTCGCTCGGCGCTCGGGGTCCACGACGCGGTGGAACTCCCAGGGCTGCAGGTTGGAGGAGTTTGGCGACAGCAGCGCCAGGTCCAGGCAGTCCTGCAGCACGGCCGCGGGAATCGGCTCGGGGGTAAAGCGGCGGATCGAGCGGCGCGTGTGCACCACCTTGCGGAATTCTTCGACGTCGATCGTCGGCAGTTCGGGGGCGGTTTTGCTCATGGGCGCCGATGATAGCGGCCGGCGTTCACCGGGGTGCCCCCGCCTGCCCTGGGCGGCGCTAGGTCTCGCCGGCGCCGGCGCCCGCCAGGGGGCGCAGCTGCTCGCGCAGCCAGTCCGGCAGCGCCTGCGCCCGGCCGGCGGCCAGGTCGGCATAGACCCAGACGATTTCGCCGGTCGCGCGCAGGTCGGCCGGCGATTCGCCCCACAGCGCCAGCCGCCACTGGATGCTGCTGCGGCCCAGCCGGGCCACGCCGGCGGCGCCCACGAAGGGCTCGTCAAAGCGCAGGGGGCGGCGGTATTCGACCAGCGACTTCACGAGCTGCACGTCGCAGCCGGATTCGCGCATCTGCGCCACCCAGTCGATGCCGCTGTCGCGAAAGGCCTCGTTCAGCGTGCAGTCAAACCAGCTCAGGTAATGCGCATTGAAGGCCACGCCCTGCGGGTCGCATTCGGCATAGCGCACGCGGCTGGGCCAGCGGATCGGGTAGTCGGCGGCATCCATGCGGCCAGTGTAGGCCGCGCCGGAGCGGGCGGGGGAGCGTGCCGTGGCGGCGCGCGCACAGGGCCGGGTCGGCCGGCTAGTCGACGCGGATGGCCGCGCGGTTGGCCTCGTAGATGCGCCGGCCGATGTAGGGCACTTCCATGATCTGCTCGGGCTCGCGAAAGGGGCCGTGGGCGCGGCGGTAGGCAATGATGCGCTGCGCCCGATTCGGCCCGATCAGGTGCAGGCCGGCATCCAGCTCGGCGGCCGTGGCCGTGTTGATGTTGATGGCCGCGCGTTGCGGCGTGGCCACGGTGGCCTCGGCGGCCGGCGCCAGCGTCAGATTGGCGAGACCGCCGAGCAGCAGCAGACAGAGCAGCCAGGCACGCATGGCAGGGCTCCGGTAGGTATGAGTCTGGGGGGGAATACGCAATTCGCGGCCGCGGCCGGACATCGCGGGGGCTTGCGGCGCTAGACTGGGCTTTCGTGCCCGAGCCGGAGGAATGCACCCGGGTGGACTGGCCGCCGCCGCCGCTCAAGGAGCCGGACAAGCGCAGCTACAAGCGCCGCGCCGGCGAACTGCGCGCGCGGCTGCTGGAGCTGCAGCGGCGTCTGCGTGAGGCCGACTTCCCGGTGTTGCTGGTATTCGGCGGTGTCGACGGCGCCGGCAAGCACGAGCTGGCCAACCTGCTGACCGAGTGGCTGGACCCGCGCGACATCCGCACGCTGGCCTACCTGCAGCAGCGCCAGCTGTCCCCGCGCGAGCCGCCGCTGCTGCCCCACTGGCGTGACCTGCCGGCCCGCGGCAAGCTCGCCATCGTGCTGTCCGGCTGGTACACGCCGGGCCTGCTGGCCCGCGCCCGCGGCGAGATCGACGCGGAGCAGTGGGCGCAGCGCCTGGCCGCCATCGCCGAATTCGAGCGCGATCTCGTCGCCGATGGCGCGCTGTTGCTGAAGGTGTGGATGCACCTGGATGCCAAGGCCCAGCGCGAGCGCCTGCGCAGCCTGCTGGCCGACCCGGCCCAGGCCTGGCAGGTGCAGCCGCGCGACTGGGGGCATCTGCACCTGTACGAGGAATTCATGGCGGCCACCGAGCCGCTGATCGCGCAGTCGCGCGAGGCGGGCCTGCCCTGGCAGCCCATCGACGGCCGCCACCCGCGGGCGCGCAGCCTGGCCGTCACCGAGGCCCTGGCCGACGCGCTGGAGGCGCGGCTGGCGGCCGCGCCGACCACCACGGCGGCCAAGCGTGGGCGCGGGCGCCAGGCGGCGGTGCCGGACCGGCTGGCCGAGGTGGCCCAGCCGGCCCTGGACAAGGGCGAGTACCGCGAGCGGCTGCACGCGGCGCAGGCGGCGCTGCACCGGCACAGCCAGCGGCTGCGGCTGCAGCAACGCGGCCTGGTGCTGGTCTTCGAGGGCTGGGACGCCGGCGGCAAGGGCGGCGCCATTCGGCGCATGCTGCAGGCGCTGGACGCGCGCATGCTGCGCGTGCACCGCATCGGCGCGCCGGACGCCCGCGAACGCGCCCACCACTACCTGTGGCGCTTTGCCACGCGCATGCCGGCCCCGGGTCACATCGCGATCTTTGACCGCAGCTGGTACGGCCGCGTGCTGGTCGAGCGGGTCGAGGGCCTGGCGCCGCCGGCGCGCTGGCAGGCCGCCTATGCCGAGATCAACCGCTTCGAGCAGGCCTGGACGGCGGCCGGCAACCGGCTGCTGAAGTTCTGGCTGCACATCACGCCGGACGAGCAGCTGGCGCGCTTCGAGGCGCGGCGCGAGGACCCGCTGAAGCGCTGGAAGCTGACCGATGAGGATTGGCGCAACCGTCAGCGCTGGGAGGATTACGCGCTGGCGGCGAACACCATGCTGCAGCGCTGCCATGCGCCGCAGGCGCCCTGGGTGCTGGTCGGCGCCAACAACAAGCGGCACGCCCGCGTGACGGTGATCGAATCGTTGAATACGATGCTCGATAATGCTGACTAACCTCGTCATGGCCGACGGCGGACGCGGGCCCTTCGCCCCGAGCAAGATCGTCTGCGTGGCCAAGAACTACGCCGCCCACGCCGCCGAGCTGGCCTCGTCGGTGCCCACGCAGCCGACCTTCTTCATCAAGCCCAACTCCTGCCTGTGCGACTTTGCCGGGCCGCTGGCGCTGCCCACCGGCCGCGGGCCGGTGCACCACGAGATCGAGCTGGCGCTGGTCATTGGCCGCCGGCTGCGCGACCCGGCCCAGGCCGGCATGGACGCGGTGGCCGGCTATGCGCTGGCGCTGGACCTGACGCTGCGCGCGGTGCAGAACGACCTGCGCGAGCAGGGCTACCCCTGGGAGGTCAGCAAGGCCTTCCCCGGCGCCTGCCCCATCGCACCCGTGTTGCCGCGCGAGGCGCTGGCCGAGCCGCAGAACGCGCGCATCGGACTCGCGGTCAATGACGAAACCCGCCAAAACGACAGCACCGCCCTGATGGTCTACGACATCGAGCGTCTGCTCTACGACGCCACCGCCGCCTTCGGTCTCGAGGCCGGTGACGTTTTGCTGACCGGCACCCCCGTGGGTGTTGGCGAACTCAGGCCGGGCGACCGCTACACCGGCTGGTTGGAGGAACACCGCTATGACGGAAGCATCGGAGGGTGAGACCTGGATTTGCGGCTACGTGAGCCGCTATGACATGGAGCGCGGCTTCGGCGTGATCCGTGGGGAGGACGGCTACGACTACTACATGCACTTCCGCGAGATCGTCGGCACCTGGGAGCCGGAAAGCCAGATGGGCGTGCGCTTTCGCGCCGAGCGCCACCGCAAGGGCAACCTGGCCAAGCACGTCGAACCGGCCTGAGGGGCCGGGCGCACCAACCGCCCCAAACCCGGCCGCGACCACACGCTGTCATCGCGCTGTCAGGCGCCGCGGCCATGCTGCCGACCGGCGCCTCTGAGGAGAATCCCCGATGCAAGTCCAAATGGAGCTATGCCTGATCCCGCTGGGCGTGGAGGGCTCGTTGGCGCCGTGGATCGCGCGCTGCGAGCGCATTTTTGTCGACGCCGGCCTGCGCCCCGAGCTGCACGCCTGGGGCACCAATGTCGAGGGGGACTGGGACACGGTGATGGCCTGCGTGCGCCGCTGCCATGTCGAGCTGCACGCGGCCGGCGCGCCGCGCCTGCACAGCGCGATCAAGCTGGGCACCCGCATCGACAAGCCGCAGGCGCTGGCCGACAAGGTGCGTGCCGTGCGGGCGCTTGATGGTCGGGACCTGGGCCGCCAGGACGGGCAGGCTGGGGAGGGCCAGGACCCGGCATGAGTCGACGCACCAAAATCGTGGCCACGCTGGGCCCGGCCACCGACGAGCCGGGGGTGCTGGAGGCGCTGATCGAGGCCGGCGTGGACGTGGTGCGGCTGAACTTCTCCCACGGCAGCCCCGAGGAGCACCAGCGCCGGGCGCAGGCCGTGCGCGCCGCGGCGGCCGCCGCCGGGCGCGACGTGGGCATTCTGGCCGACCTGCCGGGGCCGAAGATCCGCATCGAGGGCTTTGCGCAGGGGCCGGTGCAGCTGGAGCCCGGCGCGGCCTTCACGCTGGATACCGCCCACCCGGCCGACGCAGGAACGGCCGACATCGTCGGCGTGGCCTATGCGGCGCTGCCGCGCGACGTGCGCGCCGGCGACCACCTGCTGCTGAACGACGGGCTGATCCGGCTGCGCGTGCGCGAGGTGGCCGGCACCCAGGTGCGCTGCGAGGTCGAGCAGGGCGGCGAGCTGGCGGCGCGCAAGGGCCTGAACAAGGCCGGCGGCGGGCTGTCGGCGCCGGCGCTGACCGCGCAGGACCGCAAGCACATCATCACCGCCGTGGGCCTGGGCGTGGACTTTTTGGCGGTCAGCTTCCCCAAGACCGGGGACGACATGAAAAAGGCCCGCTGGCTGGCCGAGGCGGCCGGCGGCGAGCCGCAGCTGGTGGCCAAGATCGAGCGCAGCGAGGCGGTGGAGAACCTGGCCGACATCCTGCGCGAGAGCGACATCGTCATGGTGGCGCGCGGCGATCTGGGTGTGGAGATCGGCGAGCCGGCGCTGCCCGGCGTGCAGAAACGCATCATCACCGAGGCCCGCGAGGCCAACCGCGTCGTCATCACCGCCACGCAGATGATGGAGTCGATGGTCAGCCAGCCGATCCCGACCCGCGCCGAGGTGCTGGATGTGGCCAATGCGGTGATGGATGGCACCGATGCGGTGATGCTGTCGGCCGAGACCGCCGTCGGCCGCCACCCGGTGCGCGCGGTGCAGGCCATGGGCCGCATTTGCGCCGGCGCCGAGACCCAGGACCCGCCACAGCGCAACGTGCAGCGGCTGGATTCGCACTTCGCCCGCATCGACGAGGCCATCGCGATGGCCGCCGTGTACACCGCGCGGCACACGCAGGCCCGGGCCATTGTCGCGCTGACCGAGTCCGGCATGACGGCGGTGTGGATGAGCCGCATGGACACCCGCATCCCGGTCTTCGCGCTGACCCGGCACGAGATCACGCGGCGACGCATGGCCCTGGTGCGCGGCACCTACCCGGTCGAGTTCACGCCATCCGCGCTGGACGGCATTACCGCGGCCACCGAGGCGGCTGCCTGCCTGCGGCGCAGCGGCCGGGTGCAGGCCGGTGACCGGCTGATCATCACCAAGGGCGATTTCAACGGCCCCGGCGGCACCAACTCGATGAAGGTGCTGCATGTGCCCGAGGGCGACTGAGAACCTGGGCCAATAGTCCAGCAAACGTGCCTAAGGTCTTGAAACTGTCACCAATTTGGCGGACTATCGAGGCGACGCAATTCGCGTCTCACGTGCCGAGCCGCCTTCGATGCAGATTCTGCCCAAGGTGTTGAAATTGTCGGCCGGCGGCATGCCGGTCGCCTGGGTCGACTGGCAACGTGCCGTATGCCTGTACATGGACAACAAGGTCCTGTGGGAGGCCGGTGCCGAGCCGATCATGCTGCGCGGCGGCTGGAACCGCGAGTGCGGCGAGCGCAGCACCTTTGCGCTGTCGCCGATCATTGCCGTCAACGACCGTTCGCGCATCTGGGAGCAGGGGGGCGTGTTCCCGCTGACCCGGCGCCGCCTGCTGGCGCGGGATCGCAGCCTGTGCCTGTACTGTGGGGGCGGGGTCAGCGAATCGACGATGACGATCGACCACGTCAAGCCGCGTGGCCAGGGCGGGCGGCATGTCTGGGAGAACGTCGTCAGCGCCTGCCGCCGCTGCAACCAGGACAAGGGTTGCCGTACGCCGGAGCAGGCCGGCATGACGCTGCTGGCGGTGCCCTTCGCGCCCAATGTGGCCGAAATCCTGCTGCTGTCGGGCCGCCATGTGCTGGCCGACCAGATGGACTACCTGGAGCAGTTCGTCACCGAGCGCCCCCCGCTGCGCCATTGATCGGGGCGCGAGCTATGGCCCCGCGCCGGCGCCGGGCCCCGGCCGCGCTGAAAGCGGGCCGCGGCCCCGCGCATAATGGCGCCCTTTCCGCCCTCGCGCCCGTCGCATGACCGCTGCCCCGAGCCCGCCCGCCGTGCCCCGAGCCCGCCCCACCCGCGCGAGCCCGGCGTGCTGAGCGCGCCGGACGCCCGGGCGCGCCTGCTCCAGGGCAACGCGGCCTTCGCCGAGCGCGTCGACGCGGGTCGCGCGCTGGGGCGGCCCACGGCCGAGCTGGTGCTGGACGGCCCGCAGCGACCCTTCGCGCTGGTGCTGGGCTGCGCCGATGCGCGGGTGCCGGTCGAGCTGGTCTTCAACCAGAACCTGGGCGATCTGTTCGTGGTGCGGGTGGCGGGCCATGCCGTGGGCCCGGCGGTGCTGGCCAGCGTCGAATACGCCGTGGCCGCCCTGCAGGTGCCACTGATCGTGGTGCTGGGGCACAGCGGCTGCGGCGCGGTGCAGGCGACGCTGGATGCCATCAGCGGGGCCGCCACGCCCGCCACGCCGGCACTGGCCGGCCTGGTGGCGCAGCTGCGGCCGGGCCTGGAGCCGCTGACGCAGCACTGCGCCGCGGCCGAGCTGGGCGCGGCGGCGGTTCGCGCCAATGTGGCGGCCGCGGTGGCCAGCCTGCGCGCCGAGTCGGCCCTGCTGCTGGCCGAGGAACAGGCCGGCCACCTGCAGATCGTGGGCGCGGTCTACGACATGGCCAGCGGCCGCGTGCGCTTCGGCGATGAGGCCGTGACGACCCCCGCCCCGTTGGCCGGCCGCGATTAGGCGCCCGTGCCGGCGTCGGCTTCGACTGACAGGCCCTGCTGGGCGCGTCCTGCACGTCGCGGGGCCCGTGGGCACTAGGGTTATGCTATGGACCGCATCATTCGGGTCGATCTCGTAGCCATGGCCTCATCCCGGAGTTTCCCGGTCGCGCTGGCCCGCGCCTGGCTGGCCGAGGTCATTGCGCCCGATGAGCTCGCGGTGGCGGAGCGGCAGCGCTTCGAGGTGGCCCTGACCGAGCTGATCACGAATCTGGTGCAGCACACCGCGCCCACGCCGGAGACCTTCCGCCTGCGCTGCCAGGTGCGCAAGCGCGAGGTGCGCGTGCTGCTCACGGCCCGCTGCCACAGCTTTGCCGATGCGCAGGCCTTTCGCGCCGAGCTGCAGGCCCGCGAGCCCGACGAGCATGACCCCTTCGCCGAGAGCGGCCGCGGCCTGATGATGGTGCGCCACTATTTTCCCGACGCCCGCTACACGCCGCCGCCCCGACCGGGCGGCGACGAGTGCTACGAGCTCAGCCTGCGGCACTAGCCTGCGTCTGGCCGGCGGCGTCTGGCCGCGCCGTCTAACCCCTGCCGCCCGGGCCGACCCGCCTAGTGCTGGCGCCGCCGCCGCGGGGCCAGCAGCAGCGCCGTCAGGCCCAGCCATAACCCGCCCATCGCGCCGCCGGCGGTTCCGCCCGCGGTGTCCGGGGCCGGTGCGGCCGCCGTGGCCTGCACCGGGCGGTAGGGCCCCGGCGCGCGCGCCGGCGGCGGGCAGGGCGTGCCACCGTTCGCCTCCGGGTGTTCGACGGTCAGGTAGTCGCCGCCCTGGCAAATGTCGACCATTTCGCCGCTGAGCAGAAAGTGCGCCTCCTGCCAGCCGCCGCCGACCTCGCGGCGCGCATGGCTGTGCGGGTCGCTGCCGGCATCGGCCGGTACGTTGCCATTGGGCGGGCGGGCATTGCCGCTGTCCCAGTAGATCAGCGCCGAGCCGCGGTGCGGGTAGCGCGCCGTGGGCGTGTAATAGGGCTGCGCCTCCCAGTGCCGGCCCGCGGGCAGGCCCGGCAGCATGATCGGTGCGCCAATGGTGCGGGCAAACACCTCGGCCGCGTGGTTGCTGACTTGGTGGTCGGAATAGGCCACCTGCAGCATCACCTCATGCGGCGGCGTGTTCGGCAGCGGGTCGGTGGTCAGGCGGTGGGCATAGCCATTGCCCTCGCCCCGGTCCCAGAGCATCTGGATCAGGTGGAACAGCAGCTGGCGCTCGATGGGCTCGCGGTAGGCCACGTAGTTGGGGATGCCGTAGGCGCCCTCCCAGTCCACCGAGCGGTTCAGCAGCGTGGAGTAGTTGATGCCCGGCACGCCCAGAATGCCGCGGTCGATGTCCGGCGAAACGGCGATCATGCCGGGGCCCAGGATGCCGCCCTGGCTGTTGCCGTCGTAGAAGACCGGCGTGCTGGTCGCCGTGGCCGTGCGGATCAGCGAGTCGCCCGGCGTCGCGCAGTCCTCGTTGGCCTGGAAGCAGGGGTGGGTGGCCAGGCCCTGCGGGTGCGTGGCCGCGCGCGCCAGGTACAGAAAGTTCAGAAAGCCCTGCTGGCTGCGGTCGGCCAGCGAGGGGAAGTTGGACACATCGGCCAGGATCAGCGCGATGTTGCTCAGGTCCTCGCGCGACATGCCCCACCAGTCCACGCCGCAGGGCAGAAAGCCATACCGCCGCGGCCACTGCGCATCGCCGATCTGGCTGCGCGAGCCGACCAGACCATGGCCGTAGGTCATCGGGTAGCTCGGGCCCTGGTCCAGCGGCACGTCGCAGGTGAAGCGGAAGGTGGTGGTCGGGTAGATCGGGTTGATGTCGGGCAGCCCGTCGCCGGTGTCCGGGTCCGGACCATCGGCGGCGTAGTACAGCCGCGTGCCGGGGATCGTCGCGTTGGCGCCGATGGGGTTGTCGAAGATATCCAGCAGGTCCTGCGGCTGGGTGGTGAAGTTGGGCACCGTCATCGCGCCTTCCACCCGGCGGAAACGGCCGAACTCGCCCTCGTCGGTGACGGCGTTGCTGATGATGCGGAACTGCGGCGCCACGCCCTGCACGATGCCGTCGGCGAGGTCGGTATCGCCGAGCAGCGCAAAGGCCTCGTCGCGGATGTGCAGCATGCGCTCGGTCAGATCCTCCGTCGTGGTCGTGACGAAGTCCCAGGCCAGGTACAGCTCGTCGCGGCGAATGCCGGCGCTGCGCAGCGTGGCGAACAGCGTTTCGTAATGGGCCTGCCGGGCACTGTCCTCGCTGTTGCCCTCGCGCAGCGCGGCAAAGGCGGGGCCGGCCTCGATCAGTGCGCCATCGGCATCGCGCAGGCGGCGCAGCGCGACGATGTATTGCGTGCCGGGGTCGAGGTTCACGGCCGGTCGCAGCAACAGCGTGCGGTTGGCGGCCGTGGTGTCGGCGTGCGTATCCAGCTCCGACCAGAAGGGGTGGCGGCGGCCGGTGCGGGCGTTCAGCAGCACGATCGGGGCGTTGCTGGCGCGGTAGCGGTTGATGTCCGCGATGTGGTCGCGGTGGTCGAAATAATCCGCCGAATTCGGGCTGCCGGCGAAGGGTTGGTCCGCGGTGCCCCAGGTCTGGTGCAGGTCCAGGCCGGGCACATAGGTGATCAGATGCGCGCCGAGCGAAAAGCCTTCCTGCCGGTTCCATTCCCCGGTCTGGATGCGCTGGCCCAGCTCCAGGCCCACGCCGGGCACGTCGACGAGATTGGCCGGCGTGGCCGTGGACGGGATATTCACCCGCAGGCCGGTTCGCGAGGTCGGGTCCGCCCGCAGGTAGAAGCTGCTGGGGAAGGGCAGCATGCAGTGCGCCGGGTCCAGCGGGTCGCAGCCACTGGCGGCCGGGTTGGGCAGCGGCAGCTGGGCCGAGGCCAGGCCGGTGAACAGACCCATCAGCAGCAACAGGTGGCGCGGGGCGCAAGGGGCAGACAGGGGCATGGGCGCAAGCCGGAGAAAGTGCGCCGCCGACGGTAGAGCAGCCCGCCCATGGCCACCAGATGGCGGTGTGTATTTACGACCCGGGGTGGGGCGCCGGCTTGGTGCGCGGCGGCAGCGATGGCGGCGGCCCGAGGCAAGTATTTACGACCCCACGGCCCGCCGCGGCGCTCTAAGCTTTGCGCCATGGAGACACCTTTGCCCCGTGCCGCCCGGCGGCCGTACCCGCGTTGCTGCTACACCCTGCTCTTGGCCCTGCCGTTGCTGGCGGCCTGTCAGGGTGGCCGCGCCCCCGCGACGCAGGAAGGCGCGGCGCCCACGGCGCCACCGCCACCGCCGGGGGTCGTGGCCAATGGCTTCGCCCCCGCGCAGACGGGGCTCTGCGGCGCCGAGCGCCACTTGGAGCCCTTCGCGGCCGGGCCGGATCGGCTGCCCTTCGTCTCCGAGGTGCTGCGTCGCGGCGGGCTGGCGGTGCAGTCGGTGGCGGCCGCGCCGGCCTCCGCGCCGCCCTCCGCAGTGGCCGCGCGGCGGGTCGACGACGCCAGCATCGCCGATTGGGTGGGGGCCTCGCCCATGCTCGGCGGGCTGGCGCTCTACGACCGTGGCGAGCACATCTACCGCGACTTTCTGTACGACGCCTGGGGCGCCGACGACGGCAGCGACGCACAGCGCTATGCCATCAACGAGGGCTTGCAGCAGGCGGTGACCCGCGCCGAGCGCCTGGACCAGCTCTTTCAGGCCCTGGGCGACCAGTTCGGCGCCCCGGCGCCCGTGGGTGCGGCCGACCACTATGGCGATGCCACCGACATCACCGGCCCGCAGGATCTGCTGGAGTTGCGCTGGGCCGCCGATGCGCAGGATCTGTACCTGCTGGCGCGCTACAGCCGCCTGGTGCCCGGCGACCGCCCGGTGCTGGCCATCGCGCTGGATGGCCCCGAGGCCCTGGAGGCCGAGGTGGAGCTGCCCGGCCTGGGGCTGCGCAGCGCGCGCTTCGAGCGGTTGCTGATCGTGGCCCGCGATGCGGCCTGGCTGCTGGACACGGCCAGCGGCACGCTGCTGCCGACGCCCGGCCTGGCCTGGCAGTGGCTGGAGCAGGACATGGACAACGCGCTGGAGCTGCGCCTGCCGCGGGCGCTGGCCGGCGTGGCCGCGACCGATGCGCTGGGCGTGGCCGTGCTGTCGGCGCGCGAGGACACGGCCGGCACGGCCGACGGCCCCGGCCTCTACACACCGGCCAACCTGGCCTATCGCTACGACGCGCTGGAGGGCGGCGCCCTGCGCCTGCCCTGCGACCCGGTGGCCGGCATCTACAACGAGCGGGCCCAGGCCTTTGACCTGCTCGCCGGGCAGATCGATGGCTATGCGCTGACGCTGGACTTGGCCGGGCTGCAGGCCGGGCGCACGGAGAGCGTGCAGCCCACCGGCGGCTATTACGAGCGGCACTTCCTCTCCGACCCGGAGATCTCGCACGAGGACCCGCTGGCGCTGGACATCGTCGATGGCTCCGACCCCTTCGAGCCCTGGGAGCAGACCCAGGCCCAGGCCTACGGGTTGTACCTGCCGCCGGACTACGACCCGCAGGCGCAGTACCCGATGACGGTGTGGCTGCACTACCGCGGCGGCAAGACCCACAGCGCCGGCGCCTGGTCGCCGCGCATCGTGCACCAGCACGGGCTGGAGCGCGGCGCCATCGTCGTCACCCCGCGCGGCCGCGGCAGCAAGAGCTGGTACGAGGGCGCCTCGCATCGCGACGTCTGGGAGGTGCTGGCCGACATCGCCGGCACCGACTACACCCGGGGCGACGGTCTGGCCGAAGGCCACGGCTTCGCCAGCCAGGGTTTCGCCCGCATCGACCCGCGGCGGGTCACGCTGAGCGGCTACAGCATGGGCGGCCACGGCACCTACATGTTCGGCCTGCTGTACCCCGACCGCTTCGCCGCCGGCTATTCCAGCGCCGGGGTGCATTTCGGCAGCGCGCTACCGGGCGGCCAGAACCTGCTGCGCAATGCGCGCCACCTGCCGCTGGTCATCCAGCACGGCAGCTTCGACGAGCTGGTGCCCTGGGTCAGCATCGCGCCGGTGGCCACCACGCTGCAGGAGCTGGGTTATCGCTACCAGTTCGACACCTTCCCCGGCTACGAGCATTACACCCAGGCGATCATCGACGAGTGGGCCGACGGCACCCGCTACCTCGACCGCCAGGCCCTGCCGGAGAACCCGCGCCGCATCAGCTACCAGCTGGTGCCGGAGTTCGTGCGCCAGATCAACCGCAACAACGGCGAGTTTCCGGGCAGTGGCACGCGCCGCGTCTTCGACTTCCGCCCCGACGGCGCCTGGTGGGTGGATGACATCGCGGCCGCCGATGATGGTGGCTGTGACGTGGCCGGCGAGACAGCCTGCGATGAGAGCATTGCGGCCGTGGTCGAGGCCGAATCCTTCGCACTGCCCGGCCAGCTCTGGCAGCCGCAGCCGGTGATCCTGGAGATCGACAACGGCCTGGGCCTGCCCAGTACGCCCGTGGCCTCGCCCGGCAACCACAGCACCCCCTACACCCGTCTGGCGCAGGACTGGGTCGATGGCGGCGACGCGCCCCAGGAGAACCGGCTGCAGTTGCAACTGAGCAACGTGGGCCAGCTCAGCCTAGACCTGCCGCGCAGCGGCCTGGATCTGGACGCGGGTGCGCGCATCACGCTGCAGGCCGATGCCGCGCTGCGGCTGGGGCTGCGGGGCGCGCCCGCGGGCCTGCAGGTGTTGGCCGACGGTGCCGCGCTGCCGCTGCAGCGCAGCGGCGAGGTGGCCTGGGCCGACGTCCCCGCCGGCAGCAATGAACTGACGCTGCGCCGCCCCTAGGGCGCCGCCGCCAAGATCGGGCCCGCGCAGGCGGGCCCGCAAGGAGAACCCGATGTTGAATAGCCACCCCCGCGCGGCCGGGCCACGGCGCCGCTTTGCCGCCACCCTCGCCGCAACCCTGGGCGCCACGCTGCTGCTCGGCGCCTGTGAGGGCGGCCGCGGCGCGCCGGACCCGGCCAGCCGCGACCTGAGCCCCGCCGCGCAAGAGCCGGTTGCCGAGTCGCCCCGCGCCGGCACGCCGCCAGGCGCGGCGGGCGTCATGGCGCCGGTGTATGCGCTGGCCAACCGCTGTTGGCAGCTTGGCGCCGGGGAGCAGGCGATCACGCCGCAGGGGGGCGGCTACGCGCTGGCCACGCCGGAGGCCGAGGCGGCGTTGTACCTGCGGCCCACCGGGCTGGGCAGCTATGTGCTGCGCGACACGCAGGGCGGCTACCTGACGCTGTCCGGGCCGCTCGACGCGCTGGCCGACCCGCTGAGCGGGGGGCTGGGTATTGCGGCCGAACAGCTCGGCGGCAGCGGCGACATCTTCAACATCGTTCACCCGCTGGTCCCGGTGGGCGATGCGGTGGCCGCCGGCGGTCGCCAGCTCGACACGCTGCGGCAGCTGCTCGATGCCAACCGCCCGCTGCCGCAGGTCGCGGCCGAGGCCGCGCCGAGCACGCGCGGCATCTGGCATCTGTACCAGGAGGACCCCGGGCAGCTGCTGCTGCAATCGGCCTTCAGCGGCCAGTGGCTGGGCGCGCAGGACGGCGCGCTGGTGCCCGTGGCGGGCCGGGCCCAGGCGCTGCGGCTAGTTGCCGCGCCCGCGCAGGGCTGCGTCGCCCCGCCGGAGATCGCCAGCGGGGGCGAGGGGCAGCCGCCCGGCGGCGAGCTGGAGCCGGGCGTGCTCTACGGCTTTGCCGACACCCATGTGCACCTGATGGCCGCCGACCGGCTGGGCGGCCGCGTGATCCACGGCCAGGCCTGGCATCCGCTGGGCGTGGCGCATGCGCTGGAAGACTGCGCCATCGCCCACGGCCCGCAGGGCAGCGCCGACGGCATTGGCAACTTCCAGCGCGAGGGCCAGCCGGCCGGCGTGCACGCCACCGACGGCTGGCCCAGCTTTTCGGAATGGCCGGTGCGCGACACGCTGTCGCACCAGCAGGCCTATTACGCCTGGCTCAAGCGCGCCTGGCAGGCCGGGCTGCGGCTGGTGGTGAACCACTTCAACGCCGACGAGGCCCTGTGCCAGGTGGCACCGCGCCGCGCGCATGGCTGCGACGAGATGGACACGGTGCGCCTGCAACTGGCCAAGCTCGAGGGCCTGCAGGACTACATCGACGCGCAGCACGGCGGACCCGGCCGCGGCTGGCTGCGCATCGTGCGTGAGCCGGCGCAGGCCCGGCAGGCGGTGGCCGCCGGCCAGTTGGCCGTGGTGCTGGGCATTGAGTCCTCCAAGCTCTTCGGCTGCGGCGAGTTCCTGGACAGCCCCGAGTGCACGCCGGCCAGCATGCAGGCGCAGCTGGACGAGTTTGCCGCGCTGGGCATCCGCAGCCTGTTCCTGGCCCACTGGTTCGACAACGCCCTGGGCGGGCCGGGCCTGTTCGGCCCGACCGAGCTGGCGCTGAACGCCTTCAACAAGATCGAAACCGGCCATTACTACCGTGTGGAAAGCTGCCCGGAGGAGGGCATCGGCGCCCAGCAGCAATCCGTGGGGCTGCATCAGAGTGGCGAGGATGCGCTGAGCGTGTGGCTGAACGAGGCCCAGGCCGCCGCCGTGCCCACCTATGGCCCCGGCCCGCACTGCAACGCGCGCGGCATGACCGGGCTGGGCGAGGCGCTGGTGGATGCGCTGATGCGCCGCGGGCTGCTGATCGAGATCGACCACCTCAGCTACAACACCAAGGAGCGGCTGCTGACGCTGGCCGAACGCGCCCGCTACCCGCTGATTGCCGGCCACCTGGGCACCGGCGGCGCGACCACGCCGCAGCAGCTGGAGCGCCTGTATGCGCTGGGTGGGCTGGCCTCGCCCTTCAACGACCCGGCGCCGGCGCTGATCGACAAGGTGCAGGCGCTGCGGCCCTTGGCCCGGCCCGAGTTCTTCTTTGGCGTGGCCTTTGCCTCGGACAGCGGCGGCCTGGCCAGCCAGCCGCAGCCGCGCGCCGATGTGGCCGAAGCGCCCTTGCAATACCCCTTCGCCTCCTGGGACGGCGCGGTGCGCTTTGACCGCCAGACCAGCGGCGAGCGCGTTTATGACCTGAACGTGGACGGGGTTGCGCATTACGGGCTGTATGCCGACCTGCTGGCGGACATGCAGGCCCAGCCCGGCGGCCCGCAGGCGCTGGAGCTGATGGCGCGGGCGGCCGAGGCTTACATCCGCATGTGGGAGCGGGCCCAGGCGCGCGGGGCGGCGCTGCGCGCCGGCCGCTAGCGGCGGGCGCCCAGCACGGCGCGGCACGGCCCAGCACGGCACGGCGGGGCGTGGCGCGGCACGGCGGCGGGCGGGCCGCCGCGGGCCCAGGCGGGGGCGCTAGTGCTTTGGCGCGGCGCGGATCAGGCCCAGCAGGCGCTGGATGTCCGGCGGCTTGACCACGTGTTCGTCAAAGCCGGCCTTCTTGGCCTGGTCGATGTCCTCGTCGCGGCCGTAGCCGGAGAGCGCGATCATGTAGATCGCGCGGTCGGGGTCGTCCTCGCGCACACCCTGGGCCACCTCGAAGCCGTTGAGCTTGGGCAGGCCGATATCGACCAGCGCCACATCCGGGCGCTCCTCGCGTATGCGTTCGAGGCCCGCGGCGCCATCGGGGGCCGCGCTGACCCGGAAGCCCTCCGCCTCCAGCAGCATTTTCAGCACCTCGCGGTTGCCGGCGTTGTCTTCGACGATAACGATGCGGTGGCCCAATTCCTTCTCCTCGGCAGGGGGCTCCTGCCCCTCATGCTCGGCTTGTGCGGGCGCCAGCGGGGTGGCGTCGGGGTCTAGCGCCTGGCTCGGGGCGTCGCTGATGGGCAGGCGGATGCGGAACTCGCTGCCCTGGCCCAGCCCTTCGCTGTGGGCCTCGATGTGGCCGCCGTGCAGCTCGATCAGCGAGCGCACCAGCGTCAGGCCAACGCCCATGCCGGCCTCGCTGCGATGCAGCTCGACATTGGCCTGCGCGAAGGGCTCGAAAATCGTGGCCAGTTCCTCGGCCGCGATGCCGTCGCCCTCGTCGCGCACGCGCAGCAGGTGTTCCTCGCCCTCGCGCTCCAGAACGACCTGAATACGGCCGTTGTCCTCGGAATACTTGCAGGCGTTGTCCAGCAGGTTTTCGATGACCTGCCGCAAGCGGGCCGGGTCGCCGCGGACCCAGGCCGCGCCGGCTTGCATCTCGACCTGCAGCTTGTGGCCGTGCTCTTCGAAGGCATGGCCCAGGCCCTCGACCGCACTGCGCAAGACCTCGGCCAGGTCCAGGGTTTCGCTGCGCAGGCGGATCTTGCCCTTGATGACCCGCGCCACGTCGAGCAGGTCATCCAGGATGCGGGCCATGTGCTCGGCGTTGCTTTCGGCCACGCTGGCGGCGCGGTCCATCGCGTTGCGGTCGCCGATGTGCTGCTTGAGCACGCGGGCGGCGTTGAGCGTGGCGGCCAGCGGGTTGCGCAGCTCGTGCGAGAGCATGGCCAGGAATTCGTCGCGGCGGATAACGGCCAGCCGGGCCTCTTCCTCGGCCTTCTTGCGCCGGTCGATGTCCTTGGCGATGACCGCCATCGCGGTCGGCTCGCCGTCGTCATCGGACAGCAGCGACAGCGTCAGCAGCACCGACATCGGCCGGCCCGAGCGGGTCAGGTGCTCGATCTCGGCATTGCGCACGAAATCGCGCTGCTGGCAGCGCCGGCGCAGCGAGGCGTAGCGTTCGCGCTGCGATTCGGTGACCAGAATCTGGCCAGGCTGGCCCAGCAGGTCGTCGCGGCTGTAGCCATAGAGCCGCTCGGCCTCGGGGTTCAGATCGACGATGCGCCCCTCGAGGTTCTCGATCAGGATCGCGTCGGCGGAGTCGCGGAACACGGTCGACATCCGGCGCAAATCGCCCTCGGCCTGCTTCAGGCCGGAAATGTCGATCAGGCTGAGTACCGCGCCCAGGATGTCGCCGCCGCGCTTGCGGTAGGGCCGCAGCCGCAGCAGGTACCAGGTTCCGGCCCGGTCGCGCACCTCGCGCTGCACCGCCTCGCCGGTGGTGCACACCGCCTGCAGGTCGCCATGCAGGTCCGGCAGGTCGAGATTGTGGCTGAAGGCGGTGATGGGCCGGCCCACATCCTCCGGCACCAGGTCGAAGACGCGGCCGATCTCCGGCGTGAACTTGCGCACCCGCAGTTCCTGGTCCAGGAACAGCGTGCCGATCTCGGTGCTGGCCAGCAGGTTGTCCATGTCGTCATTGAGCTGGCTCAACTCGGAGATCTTGCGCTGGTACTCGGCGTTGACCGTGTACAGCTCCTCGTTGACCGCCTGCAACTCCTCGTTGGAGGCCACCAGTTCCTCGTTGGTGGCCTGCAGCTCCTCGTTGGAGGCCTCCATTTCCTCCAGCGTGGTCTGCAGGTCGGCGCGGGTGTGCTGCAGCTCCTGCTCCAGCGCGATGATGCGGTCGCGCGACATCTCCGACAGCGCGATCTCGCTGTCCGTCCCTTCAGGGTCGCCGCTGGGCGCCGCGCTGGCGGCGTCCTCGTCCGGGTTCTCGAAGCCCAGCAGGTAGCACTGCTCCTTCAACTCGCCCACGCTGACCGGCTGCACCCGCA
Source organism: uncultured Ectothiorhodospiraceae bacterium (assembly GCA_937141935.1). GTDB lineage: Bacteria > Pseudomonadota > Gammaproteobacteria > Nevskiales > Oceanococcaceae > MS8. The sequence continues at coordinate 47,683 of CAKZQS010000005.1, read as the reverse complement.
GCCGCAGCATCTGCCCCTCCTCGACGCCTTGCACCCGGCGCACCAGCACCGGGCGCTTGCTGTCGCGGGCCTTTTGCAGCGCCGCGCCGGCGATCAGGCGCAGCTGTTGCGGCAGCATCTCCAGCGCATTGCTGGCCGGCTCGCCATCGGGCAGGTGCAAGAACTTGCCGGCGCCGTTGTAGCAATGCTGCAGCGAATGGTCCGGCCCCAGCAAAATGGTCGGCGGCGCATAGCTGCGGAACAGCACTTGGTCGGCCGCACGGCGGCGCTTTTCGGTCAGCGAGGGCGGCGGCGCGGGGCTGCGCTGCGTGCGCGGCGGTCGGCTGCTGCTCATGCCCGAGGGCAGGCGCAGCGGCAGGCGCACGTCGCGCGCCTTGCGGTAGATGCGCCAGCGCTTGTCCAGCGGCTCGTACTCGGCCGCCATGCTGCCGGTGGTTTCGCTGGCGCCCAGCAGCAGCGCGCCCTGCGGGCGCAGGGCGAAGTGGAAGATTTCCAGCGCGCGTTGCTGCGCGGACGGGTTCAGGTAGATCAGCAGGTTGCGGCAGCTGACCAGATCGATCTTGGTAAAGGGCGCGTCGTGCAGCAGGTTGTGCGGCGCGAACACCACCATCTCGCGCAGCGCGGTGGACACGCGGTAACCGCCGTCGACGGCGGTGAAATAGCTGCTGCGCAGCCGCGGCGGCAGCTCGCTCAGGCTGGCCTCCGGGTATTCGCCCGCCGAGGCGATCTCCAGCGAGCCGCGGTGCACATCGGTGGCGAAGATCTTGATCGGGATGCGCTTGCCGGAGGCCTGGCGGTGTTCGGCCAGCAGCATGGCCAGCGTGTAGGCCTCCTCGCCGGTGGCGCAGCCAGCCACCCAGACGCGCACCTCTTCCTGGTTCTCGCGCGCGAAAATTTCGGGGATCGCGGTGCGGGCAAGCTGGGCAAAGGCATCGGGGTCGCGGAAGAAGCGCGTAACGCCGATCAGCAGATCCTTGTACAGCGCATGCAGCTCCTCGCGGGAGCCCTGCAGCAGCTTGAGGTAGGCCGCGACGTTGGGGCACTGCTTGAGCGCCATGCGCCGCTCGATCCGGCGCAAAAAGGTGCCGCTTTTGTACAGGTGGAAGTCGATGCCGTATTCGTCGCGCAGCGCACGAACGATGTCGTCGACCTCGCTGTCGTCGATGCTGATGGCGGCGGCGACGCCGCCGGTCTCGACATAGCTGGCAATGACCTCGGCCATTTCCGAGGGCGGCAGCTGCTGGGCCACGCAACCGGTGGCGATGGCCGCGTTGGGCATGCCGTCGAAGCGGGCGCTGGAGGGCAGCTGGGCCAGCACCAGGCCGCCTTCCTCGTGCAGTTCGCGCACGCCGCGGGCGCCGTCGCTGCCGCTGCCGCTGAGCACCACGCCGATGGCCTGGCGGCCGGCGTCGCGCGCCAGCGAGCCAAAAAAGCGGTCGATGGGCAGCGTCAGCGCATCGCCGCGCGTCTTCTCGTACACCTTGAGTACGCCGCCCTCGATCTCCAGCTCCTTGCCGGGCGGAATCAGGTAGACGTGGTTGGCCTCAACCCGGGTGCCGTCCTTGGCGCGCTGGAAATCCAGCGCGCTGACCCGACCCAGCAGCTGGTCCATCATCGACTCGAAGTCGGGGGACAGATGCTGGATGACGACATAGGCCATCCCGCTATCCGACGCGGTGCGACTGAAGAAATCCTCCAGCGCCTCCAGCCCCCCGGCCGAGGCGCCGACGGCGACGATCGGGGGCAGGGCGGCCGGTTTGTCGTCGGGCGCGTCAGCGGCGCCCGAAGGATCCGTCGGTGCGGTGCTCATCAAAGCCTAGGCTGGGGGCAGCACCGCATTATTCACCAATAGCGCGCCGGTCTCACCCGTAGAGCTACGGGGCGCTGTCCTGCGGGAAGTGCCGGGCCAGCAGTTCGCGGAAGTCCGCGCCGCTCATGGGCTTGGTCAGAAAGTCGTCGACTTCGGGGTAGTCCTGCGCGCGCTTGCGGTCGTCGGGGTTGGCCGAGGTGGTGACCATGCTGATGACCGGTTTCCGGGCCAGCGGGTTCTGGCGCAGGGCGTCCAGCAGGTGCCAGCCGTTGTGCCCGGGCATGTTGATGTCGAGCAGAATCAGCTCCGGCGGCGCGGACGCGCCGTTCGGGCCGGAGTCGTCCGGTTGCAGCAGCTTGAGCGCGGCGTCGGCGCTGAGTGCCTCATCGACGGCGTCGACGCAGTCACACTCTTCGATCGACAGGCGATGCAGGAAGTTGGTGGCCGGGTCGTCGTCGACCAGCAGCACGCGTTGCAGCCGGGTGCTCATGCTTCGTCTCCAGGCAGGCTGAAAAAGACGGTGGTGCCGTGCTCGGGCTCGGATTCCACCCAGATCTGGCCGCCGTGCTGTTCCACGATCTTCTTGCAATGGGCCAGGCCGATGCCGGTGCCGGGCACCGCCTCGCGCTCATGCAGGCGCTGGAACACGTTGAAGATGCGGCGGTGGTGCTCGGCGGCGATGCCGATGCCGTTGTCGGCCAGCCAGTACACCGCTTGGCCGCGATCACGGCGCAGGCCGATTTCGATATGCGGCGCCCGCTCGGGGTGGCGGTATTTCAGGGCATTCGAGATCAGGTTTTGCAGCAGCATCTTTAGCTTGGTGGGCTGGCCCTGGACCTGACCCAGCGGCTCGCAGTCGAGTTGGGCCTGGGCCGCCTGCAGGTGGCCGGCCATGTCCTCGCGCAGCTCCGCCACCAGGGCGTCGAGGTCCACGGCCTCGGGCGGATGCGCCTGGCCGAGCTTGGAATAGTCGAGCAGGTCGCGCACCAGCGCGCTCATGCGGCCGACGGCGGTGCCGATGTAGTCCAGGCAGCGCACGCCGTTGGCATCCAGCTGCTCGCGATTGACGCTGAGCAGGCGCTGGCTGAGCGAGGTGACGCTGAGCAGGGGCTCCTGCAGATCGTGCGCGGCGATGTAGACCAGCTGCTCGATCTCGGCATAGGCCGACTGCAGCTGCTGCTCGCGGCGCTCGATGGTGCGCAGGTGCTCATACATCGACAGCGCGGTGTAGATCGTGATGTACATGCGCTCGGCCGTCAGTTCGGCCTTGCTGTGGTAATCGTTGATCTCGTAGCGCTGGATCACCTGCCGGGCCGGCGCCTGGCCGGGCTGGCCGGTGCGCAGGATGATCCGCATCGTGCGGTTGCCCAGCGTTTCGCGCACGTGCTGCACCACGGTAAAGCCGGCGTGTTCGGATTCCATCACCACATCCAGCAGCACCAGCGCGATGTCGGGGTGGGCGTCGAGCAGGCCGATGGCCTCGCGCGCCGAGTGCGCCTCGATCAGCCGCAGCGGCCGGCCCTGGAACTGGAAGTCATCGAGCACCATGTGGGTAACGCGGTGCACCTCGGGCTCGTCGTCGACAATCAGCAGCTTCCAGGCCGGGCCATGGCCGGCCGCGCCGCTCTCGTCGGCATCGCCAAGCAGGACCAGGTCGTCGCCTTCGCTCATCGCGGCCTCCTTATCCCGGCAGGCCCTGGTCGCCCAGGGCGGCCAGCACGCGCCGCAGGTTGTCGTGCGCGCGGCCCACACAGCGGCAATACAGCTCGATCAGTTCGCGGTCGGGCGTGCCAATCTGCGAGCCGCTGGCGATGTACAGGATGTTGCGCACGCCCTCGGCCGTACGGTACATCGCCGTGAAATAGCTGTCGCCATGCACCCAGCCGCCGTTTTCGGCCGTGTGCGCCAGCAGGGCGAAGAGTGGTTCGGGCAGCACCTCGCGCGCGTTGCGACCGCTGTACTCGGCGAAGCGCCCCGTGCCGGCCAGGATCTCCATGTCGCCGTTCTGCTTTTCGGCGGCCAGGCCCTCGGCACGCAGCACCAGGGCCTCGTTATGCAGGTAGAGCAGGGCGGCGAGCTGCTCCAGCACACCCTGGGCAAAGCGCTCCATCGACTGCAGCTCGAAGAGCTGGGCGCTGGCCTCGATGACCTTGCGCAGCCCGTGGCGGCTGTTGTTCAAGGCCATCAGGTCGCGATAGGAGGCGATGGAGGTGTGCATCACCGTGAACATCTTCTGCTGGGTCAGCTCGGTCTTTTGCTTGTAGTCGTTGATGTCGTATTCGGTAATCACCTGCCGCTCGGGCGCCTGGCCGGGCTGGCCGGTGCGCAGGATGATCCGCGGGAAGCGCAGCTGCGCGACCTCGCGTACGTGGCGCACGAAGTCCAGGCCGGCGTGGTCGGTCTCCATCACCACATCCACCAGCATCACGGCGATGTCCGGTGTGCGGTCGACGATGGCGGCGGCCTCCGCGCCCGAATGCGCATGCAGCAGCTCGAGCCCGCAGCCGGCGAACTCGAAGTCCGACAGGGCCACGCGGGTGATGCTGTGCACCTCCTGCTCGTCGTCGACCACCAGCACCTTCCAGGGTGGGCCCAGCGGCGCGTCGCCGTCGTCGTCTTCTATCAGGGTGATCAGGTCATCGTTCATCAGGGCGCCCTCAGCGGGAAGCGGATATCAAACGCGATGCCCTTGGAGGTCGATGGCAGCGTGATGCTGCCGCCCATCGTCCGCGTCACCAGGTTGTAGACGATGTGCATGCCCAGGCCGCTTCCGCCCTGGCCGCGTTTGGTCGTGAAAAAGGGGTCAAAAATGCGCTTGCGGTGTTCGCTGCGCATGCCAATGCCGTCGTCCTCGTAGCGCAGGTGGACCTCGTCATCGACCCGCTGCGCGTGGATGTGGATTTCGCCGTGGTCCTGGCCCTCGAAGGCGTGGGTGACCGAGTTCAGGATCAAATTGGTCAGCACCTGCGAAAAGGCGCCGGGGTAGCCATCGATCCGCACATCCACATCGCATTCGATGTGCACCTCATAGGGCAGCTTTTTCAGCCGCGGCTGCAGGCTGAGCAGCGTTTCGTCGATGTAGGCGCGCAGGTCGAAGTGGCGCCGCTCGCTGCTGGTCTGGTCCACCGCCACCTGCTTGAAGCTCTGGATCAGCTCCGCCGCGCGGGCCAGGTTCTTGACGATCATGTCGCCGATCTCGGTGGACTGGCGCACGAACTTGTCCAGCTGTGAGCGGCGCAGCTGGCCTTCGTCGTAGGCGTCCTTGAGGTCGCGCGAGCGGGTTTGCAGCGTGGTGGCGGCCGTGTAGGCCACGCCGATGGGCGTGTTGATCTCGTGCGCCACACCGGCCACCAGCCCGCCCAGCGAGGCCATCTTTTCACTTTGCACCAGCTGGTCCTGGGTGCTGCGCAGGCGCTGCATGGCCTGCGATAGATCGGCATTGCTGCGGTCGCGCTCGGCCACCTCGATGCGCAGCGCCGCCTGGGCCTCAATCAACTCATCGTCGCGCTCGGCGATTTGCGCCAGCATGGTGTTAAAGCCGCCGACCAGGGCGCCGACCTCGTCGCGCCCCGCCGGGCGGGCGCGCAGGCTGTAGTCGCCGCTGCTGGCCACCTGCTGCATCAAGCCGTGCAGGTCCATCACCGGCTGGGCGATGGCCCTCTCGACCAGGCGGCTGGCGGCATAGGCCAGGGCGGCGACCAGCAGGCTGACCCACAGCCCGCCCCAGATCACCGCCCGCAGCCGGGCCCACAGCTTGCGCAGGTCGGCCTCGACGAAAATCGTGCCCACGCGCACGCCCTGCAGGCGTACGTCTTCACGCACGCCCATGTGCCCGGCCAGGGCCTGGGCGCCGGCCAGCGCCGCCACCACCGGACAATCGACCTCCGGCGCGCCCGCGCCGCGGTAGGTCGCGAACAGCTCGTTGGCCTGGTCGGGGCGCATGCGGTACAGGCAGGCGCGCACGACATCCGGGGTCGCGCGCAGCGCCTCCAGCGTCTCCACCGCCGAATCGGGGTCGTTGAAGGTCAGCGCGGCGGTGCTGTTGGCGGCGATGATCTGCGCCCGCACCGTCAGGTCTTCGCGCAGCTGCTGGTTGGCCGCGAACCACTCGTAGCTGACATACACCGCGGTGACCAGCAGCAGGGTCAGCAGGGTGCTGCCCAGCACGATCACGCGCAGCTTGCGCCGCAGGGGCACGTTCTGCAGGGCCGCGATCCAGCGCCGGGTCATCGCCTCAGCCCTCGCCGTCGCGCACGATCTGCGCCAGCCGCAGCAGCTTGGAGCTGATGGCCAGGCCGGAGTTTTCCACGGCCGCCAGGGCCACCTCGAAGCGCAGTTTTCCCTCCACGCGCTTGAGCCGCATGATGCCGCCCTGGCGCAGGAAGTCCGAGGCCTCGCCAATGGTCAGCACGGGCTGGCCGGCCAGTGCCGCCAGCCCGGCAGCCACCCGCGCGCCGTCGGCGTAAACGCCGTGATAGAGCATCTGGCAGTCGCGCCCGGCGGGCAGCGTCGCCAGTGCGTGCACGGCCACCGGGCGGCCGGCGACGCGCTTGTCGCCCAGCTCGCCGGCGACCAGCTCGGCGAACTGGGTGTCGCCGTAGAGGCAGACATCCAGCCGCCCGTCGGGGTCGGCCGGCCAGTCGACAAACTTGGCCACGTTGTACAAGAAGGCGGCCTTGACCCGCTGCTCAAGGTCGCCGGCCAGCGCCGCCGGCGCCCACAGGGCGCACAGGCTGGCGAGCAGGCCCACCCGGAGCCAGGCGCGCGACCGCGTGCCGGGGCCCGACCTGGACCGCAACAGGGACCGCGACAGGGGCCGCAACCTCGCTGGCGACAGCGGCCGCAGCGCGCCGCCGGCTACGCGGGCCGGCCAGATGGGAGATGGCGCCATCAGCGCGCCCCCGGCTGCCAGCTCAGTTGCAGATAGGCGGCCCTTTCGACCTGCGAGTCGGCCTCGCCCCATTCGGCGTGCGCGGGCGAGAGCAGGTCCTGGCCGACCAGGCTCAGCTCCCAGTCCGGCGCCAGGCGCAGGCCCAGCTCCAGATCCAGCTCGGTATAGGCGTCCACCGCGTAGCGCGGCACCTCGCCGACGTAGCGCAGCTGGCCGCCGACGCGCCAGCGCGCATCCGGCCGCCAGTCCCAGCGCAGCCAGGCCAGGTGCTCGGGCGCCGTGTCTTCGGTCAGCTCGGTCATCACATCCTGGCTGTTGCCCTGCGGCTCCAGGTCCAGGTCGAACCAGGCGTAGGCGGCGTGCAGCGTCAGCGACGGCGTGGCCAGCCAGCGCAGCGTCAGTTCGGCGCCGCGGGCCTCGCCCTCGTAGTTGTTGACGATCAGCGGGATTTCCGGCGCCGCCGCGGGCTCGACGCCGCGCAGCTCGGCGTAATCGTTGTAATAGGCCGAGGCCTCGACGCTGAGTTCGCGGCTGAGCGCGTGGCGCAGGCCCAGCTCATGCACGCGAACCTCTTCGGACTCGAAGTCGGGGTTGCCGCGGGCCCCGAATTCGGGGATGGGCACCAGCACATCGTTGTCCAGCCGGTTGGGCAGCCGCAGCGCCTGCGACCAGGCGGCCCAGGCCATCGTGCGCTCGCTGAAGGTGTGGCTCAGGCGCACGCTGGGCTGCGTGTCGACGCCGGTGAATTCGTTGTCTTCGATACGCGCGCTCAGCGTCAGCGCGGTGTCCTCGCGCAGCCGGATCTCGTCGTTGACGAAGAAGTTGGCGCTGCGCACCTCGCGCTCGGCCGGGGTGAACAGGATCAGCGGGGGGTTGGCCTGCTCGTCCCGGCTGACGCGATAGCCGGCGCCCCACACCAGCGTGTGCCGCTGGCCCCAGGCGAAGCTGTGCTTGAGCTCGATGTCGTAGGTGTCGCGCTCTTCGCCAAAGCTGCCCTGCTGCACGCGCTCGGTGTGGTCCCAGTACAGCTGCAGCGACAGCTGCGACTGCGGGCCAAAAAGCCGCTGCCAGCGCGCCAGCAGGTTGTGGCCGTCCTGGTGGTTGTCGCGGCCCTCGGGGTTGAGGTTGGGGTCGTCAAACTCGAATTCGCCGGCGTAGGCGTCGCCCTGCAACGTGTAGCGGTCGCGGCCGCGCTCCCAGTCGGCGCGAAAGCCGCCCTGTACGCGCTCGATGGCGTCATGCGCGTCGCTGCCGTCCATGCGCATCTGGCCGTCGCGCTGCCAGGCCTGGGCATAGGCCCGCCAGTAGCCCGTCGCCCCGGCGCGGCCGCCGTAGCGCAGGCCGGCGAAACCCTCCTGCTCGATGCCGCCGCCGACATAGGCCGTGGGCCCCTGACTGTCGGCCGCGGTGCGGGTGACGATGTTGATAACGCCGTTGACGGCATTCGAGCCCCACAGCGCCGCCGCCGGGCCGCGAATGACCTCGATGCGCTCCAGGTCCGGCATGAAGACGTCCTGCGAGTCCCAGAACACGCCCGAGAACAGCGGCGAATACACGCTGCGGCCGTCGATCAGCACCTCCATCTTGTCGGCCACGACGCCATTGAAGCCGCGGGCCGTAATCGCCCAGCGCTGGCCGTCCACGCGGGCCACGTGCAGCCCCGGCACCAGCCGCAGGGCCTCGGGGATCGTGCGCGCGCCGCTGTTCTCGATCTCCTCGGCGCTGAGCACAAACACCGCCGCCGGAACCTCCGACAGACCCTGCGGTCGCTTGGAAACCGAGGTCACCTCGATGTCCAGCAGAGCCTCCAGGCTCAGCGCGGTCAGGTCCTCGGGCAGCTCCCCCATGGCCTGCACGCCCAGCGTGACGCTGGCGAGCAGGACGAGGGGCGGCAGGGTATGGCTGGGGCGCATCGCAATCTCCGGGCGGCATGCGCCCGGCCCCGGTTGCCGCGCGCACTTCGACGCGTGCAGTACAACCCGCCCTCAGTCAAGAACTTGTGAACGTCTGCGGGGGCGATTGCGCCTTGGCGCGTGGGCGGTTGCGGGCCTCCCCGCCCCCCTTGCGCCGAAATCGCGGCGGCGCACCTGCGTCGTGCTGTCGCCGCCGCCCGGGCCGCGGCACCGCCGCCCTGGGTGGGCGGCGGTGCCGACGCGACTAGGGGCCGACCGCCGAGTGCGCCACGGCCACCCGCAAGTTTGTGCCAGCCTGCGCGCCGGCCGCGGCGTTGCTGGCACCCACCAGCAGTTGAATGCCCATAGCCGTCATGCGCGCGTCAGCCTGGCCGAAGCATTGCGTGGGGTCAGTGCGCGTGCCGTCAACGACACACAACTGGCGGTTGAGCCACAGCGTCAAACCGCCGGCGAGCGCGCAGGCCGTGCCCAGCGGGTCGGCGGCGCAGATCGCGGCCTCGAGCTGAGCGCCGGAGATGCGCGTGTTCGGGGGCACGCCGAAGGCTAATTCCGGGATCACGTTGCCTATGGGCAGGCCATTCACGCGCAGGCCGACAAACTGCGATTCCGCGCCGCTGGACTGCGCCACGCCACCCTGGCTGTGGCTGTCGACGATGGCCGTGACCGCGTCGGCCGTCACCAGCCCACCCAGCAGGCTGACGTCCTCCACGCGCGACAGCGCGCGGGCACGCGGCAGGTTGTCCCCCTGCACCTCCGAAACCAGCGTGCCGGTGGTCACCAGCCCCGGGACCGTCGCACGAACCTGCGTATCGGTCTTGTAGTCGGCGCGGCAGGCCAGCCGCACGATGTTTTGCTTGCCGGTCCGCTGGCTGCCCCCGTTGCCCTGCGCCGCGGCCGTGTTGTGTTGGGTCAGGCCGTAGGCCACGGCGCGCAGCCCCGGCCGGCCCTCACGCAGTTGCGTGACCGCTCGGGCGATCCGGATGTGCCCCGAGTAGCCGGCCAGGTCCTGCACGATGACATGCAGGCCGTGCACGACCTGTTGCCCGCGGGCATTGACGCGCTGTTCGTTCAGCACCACCCGCAGGCCCGGCGGCAGCGCGGAGTTTTGCGGCGTCAGCACCGTGTTGGGGGGCGGTGATTGTTGGCTGATGGGTGTGCCCGCAATCACCAGGTTTTGCAGCAGGGTGCTGCCGCCCTGGGCGCCGTTTTCGTCGGTGAAGGAGTTTGCCTCCACCGCATCGGCCTGAATCAGCCCGCCCAGCAACGAAACACGGCTGACTTGGGATTGCTCGCGCACGACGCGCAGCCCGCTCGTGCTGTTGATTTCGCCGCTGTTGGAAACGTGGCCGGTCTGCAGCTGCAACGCCGGCCCTCCCAGCATGCCGCCGCTGGGCGCGCTGGCCTCCGAGGCGTCGACGCCATTGCTGTAGACCACGCCGTCGCGGGCGAGGCAGGGCATATGTTGCGGCGCCAGGCGCCCCAGATGCACCTCCGGAAGCAGTGCATGGGTCAGTCTGGCGTTGCCGCCATGGGCGTGGCCGCCAAGGGTCGCGCCGGGCTGCGCTTGAGCCAGCCCCGCCCCCAGCGTGCAGGCCAGCAGCAGGCCACCGCGCAGCGCAGCATTGCGCCGACGAGCGGCGCCAGAGATGAGTGTGTTCATTTGTGGACCCCCAGGGTGTCACCCGAAGCGCGCGGCTGTGGACATTCCCCAATGTCCGCTGCGGCTTCCAACGATGCTGACCGGGTAGACCCGCTGCCCCCGTCCCCACGGTCGGCGTCGAATCTTTACCGGGCACTACACCCCGAGAGGTCGAGCGACGGGCATCGCCAAGCGATGCGGGCCGCTGCTTTCCCTGTGCCCCGTCGCGATAGTACACCCGCGTCCATGGCGGCGGTGTGTCATTCCTCACATCGCCAACCGCGATGCCGGGGCAGGATGGAGGCGGACTTTGGTGGCAGCGTGCCCGGCGGGATGCCGGGCGCTGATGGGGGCGCGGGGGTGGAGGGGCCTGGCTCGCGGGACGAGCCGGGCCCCGGCTGGGGCGCGCCGTCCCGCGGCGCGTCCGCGGGGTGGTGGGTCGGGGCCGGGCATCTACCCGGCGGGCGTTATCGACGGAGGTGGTGCATCAGCCCGCTGCGCGGGCTGCGTCCGCACGGGGATGGGCTCGGGGCTCCTGCCCCTCGCCCCTGCGGCCTCGCTGCGCTTGCTCGTCCGGCACATCCTGTGCCGGACGTCGACCAGCCGGGAGGAGCCGGCTGGGGTGCGTTCTTGCACGGCGCATCCGCGGGGTGGTCGGTCGGAGGCCGGGCATCTACCCGGCGGGTATTATCGACGGAGGCGGTGCATCAGCCCGCTTCGCGGGCTGCGTCCCCACGGGGATGGACTCGGGGCTCCTGCCCCTCGCCCCTGCGGGGCGCTCTGCTTCGCTTCGCGTCCGATTCGGCTGTCCTGCCGAATCGTCGACCAGCCGGCAGGAGCCGGCTGGGACGCGGAATGAAATGGAGCGCCCGAAGGGTGCCCGGCAGGAAGCCGGGCATCAACTTGGCGGGGTTATTGACTGAGGCGGTGTTTCAGCCCGCTTGCGCGGGCTGCGTCCCCACGGGGATGGACTCGGGGCATCCTGCCCCTCGCCCCTTCGGGGCGCTCCGCTGCGCTTCGCGTCCGATTCGGCTGTCCTGCCGAATCGTCGAACCGAGGGGTTCTGCATCGGCCCGTGGGGGCCCCACATACGAAAAAGCCCGCTTGCGCGGGCTATTTCGTATGTGGCGTCCCCACGGGGATTCGAACCCCGGTTGCCGCCGTGAAAGGGCGGTGTCCTAGGCCTCTAGACGATGGGGACCTGAACATTTGGTATTCGCGTGGTGGAGCTAGGCGGGATCGAACCGCCGACCTCCTGCATGCCATGCAGGCGCTCTCCCAGCTGAGCTATAGCCCCAGCGCGAAGAACGACGAAGTATAGCGGAATCTGGCGTGGGCGCAAGGCCGCGGCTCAACTTTTTTTGTTCTGGGCGCGGGGTCGGCTCGGGGGCTCGCCGCTGGGGTCAACGGCGGACATGCGGGGCGCGTTCTCGAACAGCGAGCGCAGTTCGCGGCGCACGGCCTTGGCGCTCTGGATCAGCCGCTCCTGGTCGTCGCGCAGCTTGCGCTGCTGCTGCAGCAGTTCCTCGTCGGCATCGCGGAAGACTTCGATCGAGTATTGGGCGGTCTCATCGCTGTCGCCCAGCGCCTTGAGGATGGTTTGCGCCAACTCCAGGCTGGACAGCCAGGTCTCGCGGATCACGAAGTCCATGCCCAGCTCCATCAGGTGCAGGGCCTGCTGGCGGTCGCGGGCCCGGCCCATCAGCTTGAGGTGCGGAAAGTTGTGCCGGGCCAGCTCGACAATACGGGCCGCGGCCTTGAAGTCGTCCAGCGTGATCACCAGCAGCTGCGCCTCGCGGGCGCCGGCCGCGCGCAGGGTTTCCAGGCTGGCGGGTTCGCCGAAGTACACCTTGTTGCCCCAGCGCCGCACGAGGTCCACGTGGGCGATGTCGCGCTCCAGCGCGGTGAAGGGGATGCCGCGCATGTGCAGCACGCGGGCCACGATCTGACCCATGCGGCCGAAGCCGCAGATGATGATGCGGCTGCCGTCCTCGGGCGTGATGGCGTCGTAGGGCCGGGTCTCGGGCTCGGCCAGGCGCCGGGCCGCGGCCGTGGCCGCGATGAACAGCAGCGGCGTCAGCAGCATCGACACGATGACCACGGCGATCAGCAGCTCGACCGCCTCGGCCGGCAGCACGCCCAGCCCATCGGCGGCGTGAAAGAGCACGAAGGCGAACTCGCCGCCCTGGGCCAGTACCAGGCCCATGGGCACGGCCACCTCCCAGCGCTGGCCAAAGATCCAGCGGGCGGCCAGGATCAGCGTCACCGCCTTGATGCCCAGCAGGGCCAGCGTGCCGCCGGCAATCATCCAGGGGTGGGCGGCAAACAGCGACAGGTCGGCCGACATGCCCACCGACATGAAAAACAGCCCCAGCAGCAGGCCCTTGAAGGGGTTGATGTTGCCCTCCAGCTCGTGCCGGTATTCCGAATCGGCCAGCAGCACGCCGGCCAGGAAGGCGCCCAGCCCGGCCGACAACTCGGCGTACTCCATCGCCAGCGCCGCGCCCATGACCACCAGCAGGGCCGCGACGGTGAAGGTTTCCTCGCTGCCCCAGCGCGCCACGGCGCGCAGGATGGGGCGCAGCAGGTAGCGGCCGCCCACGACCAGCGCGACGATGGCGCCCAGCCCTTCGAGCACCGCCGTCCAGGTCGGCGCGCCGCCGCTGCTGCCGGCGGCCAGCACCGGCAGGATGGCCAAGCCCGGGATCACCGCCAGGTCCTGAAACAGCAGCACGCCAAAGGCGCCGCGGCCGTAGTTGGTGGACAAGGTGCCCTGCTCGGCGAGCGACTGCAGCACGAAGGCGGTGGAGGACAGCGCCAGCGCAAAGCCCACGAACAGCGCCTGCGGCCAGCCCAGCGCGAACACCCACTGCAGCAGCCAGGCCAGCGGCAGCGTGGCCGCCAGCACCTGCACGCTGCCGGTGCCGAAGATGGCCTTGCGCAGCGCCCACAGGCGGTTGGGTTTGAGCTCCAGGCCGATCACGAAGAGCAGCAGCACGACGCCGATCTCGGCCACGTGCATCACGCTCTCGACCTCGCCGATCAGCCCCAGCACCTCGGGGCCTATGACCACGCCGGCGGCCAGGTAGCCCAGCACGGCGCCAAAACCGGCCACGCGAAACAGCGGCACCGCGACCAGCGCGGCCAGCAAGTAGATGGCGATGTCGGCAATGGCGCTCATGCGGCGGCCCTTTGCGGGGCGGCCCGGTGCGGGGCGGCCCGGTGCCGGGCGGCCCGGTGCTGGCGCCGTGGGCGCGGCGCGGCTCTCTCCCTTTGCATGGGCACCCCCCGGTGCGCTCGCGCCGCGCTTAGCGGCGGCAGCTTGGCCTGCGGCCCTGGCGCTTGGCCTGCTCGTAAATCGGGATCGCCGACTTCAGGTTGTTGCGCAGATCCTCGATGCGGGTGTCGTGCGAGGGGTGCGTGGACAGAAACTCCGGCGGGGCGCCGCCGCCCTGCCGCGCCATGTTCTGCCACAGCGTGATCGCGGCGCGCGGGTCGAAGCCGGCGCGGGCCATCAGGTCCTGGCCCAGTTCGTCGGATTCGGATTCCTGTGCCCGTGAGAAGGGCAGCAGCAGGCCAAACTGGGCGCCCAGGCCCAGCAGGCTCATGATCTGGCGCTGGTTGGCGGCCCCGTAGGCGCCGGTTACGGCCTCGGCGACCTGCAGGCCGGCCTGGGCCACATAGCCGGTCGACACGCGCTCGTTGGCGTGTTCGGCCTGAACGTGGGCGATCTCGTGGCCGATCACGGCGGCCAGCTGGTCCTGGTTTTCGGCCACATCCAGCAGGCCGGTGTGCACACCGATCTTGCCGCCGGGCAACGCGAAGGCATTGGCCGACTCGTCCTCGAACAGCGTGACCTCCCAGCTGCCGTCGGCCAGCGCGGTCAGGTTGCGCGACACGCAGGCCACATAGTTGCGATCGCCGCTGTCGCCGGAGATCTTCATCTGTTGCTTGGTTTCCTGATAAGCCGCGGCGCCCATGGCCGCCATCTGGTCATCGGGAAAGAGCTTGATCGTGCGGCGGCCGGTGGGCGAGGTCGAGCAGGCGACCACGGCCGCCACCAGCACGGCGACAAGGGCCACACGGGTGCGTAGGGCAAACACGGCAGGCATCAGCAACTCCGCGGTGATGGTGTCCCGATTCTACGGCAGCGCCACGCCGCTGCCGCATCCCCGTGACGGAGGTACCGGCGGGGTGCTGCAGCCGCGCGCCAAGGACGGCCCGCCGCGAAGCCAAGGCCGGTACGGAGTGTGCCGTGACGGCCGTGCACCGGGAAGGCCCGGATGGTGCGTTGTCAGCGCGCCCCGCGGGCCAAGAATGGACCGCCGCGTAGCGGAGGCGATTGCGGACCTGCGCCGCAATGGCCGTGCACTGGGGAGACCACGATGTGGCTGTTTCAGCGCGCCCCGCGGGCCAAGGATGGCCCGTCGCGCAGCGGAGGCGATTGCGGGCATGCGCCGCAATGGCCGTGCACTGGGGAGACCACGATGTGGCTGTTTCAGCGCGCCCCGCCGGCCAAGGATGGCCCGCCGCGCAGCGAAGGCGGTTGCGGACATCTGCCGCAATGGCCGTGCGCCGTGGACGCCAGGATGTGGCCGTGTCAGCGCGCCCCGCGGGCCAAGGATGGCCCGTCGCGCAGCGGAGGCGGTTGCGGACATCTGCCGCAATCGCCGTGCGCCGTGGACGCCAGGATGTGGCTGTTTCAGCGCTCCCCGCGGGCCAAGGATGGCCCGCCGCGAAGCGGAGGCGATTGCGGACATGCGCCGCAATCGCCGTGCGCTGGGGAGGCCAGGATGGCCTCATCCAGCGCCAATGAACTACAAATGCAAACCGCACTCCGTCTTCGGCTTGCCGGCCCAGCGGCCGCTGCGGCCATCGCCCTTCACGGTGCAATGCGTGCAGCCGATGGACTGGTAGCCCTCCGCCACCAGCGGGTGGAAGGGCAGCTCGTGCTCGGCGATGTAGGCGTCGCGCTGCTCGCGGCTCACGTCGATCATCGGGTTGAACTTCAAAATGCCGCGGCGCACCTCGAAGATCTGCATGTCCGAGCGGTTGTCCGTCTGCCAGCCCATCAGGCTCGACACCCACACGTGGTAGTTGGGCTTGACCGCCTCCAGCGGCTCGACCTTGTTGATCGAGCAGCAAAAATCCGGGTTCTTTTCCCAGGTGTGGTCATCCACGGTGAACTGGTGCTTCCAGTCCTCGGCCTTCAGCGCGAAGACCTCCAGGCCATAGAGCTGGCTCAGGTAGTCCTTGTATTCCAGCGTTTGCTGGAAGTGGTAGCCGGTGTCGATGAAGGCCACCCGCTGGTCCGCCCGGATGCGGTGGATGATGTGCAGAAAGTAGGCCGAGGTCGCCGCGAAGCTGGAGGTCACCAGCACCTTGTCCACCGCAAAGTGGTCGTACAGGCGGCGGATGCGCTCCTCGAAGTGCAGGTCGGCGAACTCCGCGTTCAGCGCATCGATCTGCTGCGCACTCAGGCCCGCGCTGTTCGGCGGGTCTTGCTCAGCCTCGAGGGGCAGGCGTTCGGCGGTGGCGGCTTCGGACATGGGGCAGAGCCCGGGGAAAGGAGCGGGCAATACTACGAGTTGGGTCTAAAGGCGTCGACCTGTCATGTGTTTTTGGAATAAGACCCGACCGCTGGCTTGCAGCAGGGCCCCGGCCCGCAGCAGGCCCGCGGAACGCCGGCGGCGGCCGGGCCTTTAGAATCGGCCCATGTCCACCCCTAACCCTGGTCCCTTGTGCCTGTTGCGCCTGTCGGCGCTGGGCGATGTGACCCATGTGCTGCCGGTCGTGCACAGCCTGCAGGCCCACTGGCCCGGGCGCGCGCTGCACTGGGTCATCGGCAAGCTCGAGCACAAGCTGGTCGGGGCCCTGCCGGGGGTGCGCTTTCACGTTTACGACAAGCGCGGCGGTCGCGCCGCCCGGCGCCAGCTCACCCGCGAAGTGGCCGAGGCGCTGCACGGCGGCCGCTTTGATGACCTGCTGCTGATGCAGCTCTCGCTGCGGGCCAACCTGCTCAGCCGGGCGCTGCCGGCCCGGGCCCGCTGGGGCTATGACCGGGCGCGCGCCAAGGAGGGCCATGGGCTGTTCATCAACCGGCGCATCCCCGCACACCCCGACGGCCATGTGGCGCAGACGCTGATGCGATTCGCCACCGCGCTGGGTGCGACGCCGCGCTGGGACTGGAGCCTGCCCGAGGCGCCGGCCGATGCGCAGTGGGCCCGCGAGGCCGCGCCCGGCGATGCGCCCTATGTGGTCATCAGCCCCTGTTCCAGCCACGAGCGGCGCAACTGGCATGTCGAGGGTTACGCGCAGCTGGCCGACCACCTTGCCAGCCAGCATGGGCTGCGGGTTCTGCTGTGCGGCGGGCCCAGCGCGCTGGAGCGCGAGGTGGCCGCCGCCATCGCCGCGCGCATGCGCCAGCCCAGCCTGAATCTCGTCGGCCAGGACACGCTGCCGCAGTTCCTGGCCCTGCTGCGCCGCGCCCGCCTGCTGGTCAGCCCGGATTCCGGGCCGGCGCACTTTGGCACCGTGGCCGGCATCCCGGTGCTGGGGCTGTATGCGGCCACCGACCCGCAGCGCAGCGGCCCCTTTCACTGGCGCGACTACGCCGCCAATGCCTACCCCGAGGCCGCGCGCCGTTATCGCGGCCGCGAGGCCGGCGAACTTCGCTGGGGCCACAAGATCGAAGAAGCCGGCGTGATGGACCTGCTGCAGCCGCAGGCCGTCATTGCCGCCGCCGACCGCCTGCTCGCCGACACCGCCGCATGATGAATCTCCGCCTTCCCCCCCTGCTCCTGGCCGCCGCGCTGCTGCCGCTGGCCGCGCCAGCGCAGTCCGAAACCGCGACGCAGCCCGACGGCGCCAGCCAGGCGAACGAGAATACGGAGCCCCGCGGCGGCTTCGACCTGCAGCAGTTCGGCGGCGATGGCGTGCCGGCCCCGGTGTTTGGCAACCCGCCCACGGGCAGCGCCGACTTTGGCGGCCAGGACGGGCCGGTCACCGCCGAGCTGCTGCTCGAACACCCCCGCACCCCACCCGGCGAGCCGCTGCGGGTGGCGGTGCGGCTGACCCCGGACGCGGGCTGGCATACCTACTGGCTGAACCCCGGCGACGCGGGTCGGGGCACGCAAACGCGCTTCAGCGGCTTGCCCGGCCTGGCCGTCGACGGCCCGCAATGGCCGGCGCCGAAGGCCAAGGACGAGGGCGAGCTGGTCACTTACGGCTTCAGCGAAACGCACACGCTGCTGTACACGCTGACCCCACCGGCCGACCTTGAGGGCCCGCAACTGCTGCACGCGCGAGTGGACTGGCTGGTGTGCAAGGACATCTGCATCCCCGGCGGCGCCACGCTGCGTGAGCCGCTGGATCTGGGCCCGCGCGGCCCGGCCGCCCATGGCGATGTCTTCGCCGCCGCCGAGGCGGCCCTGCCGGCGCCGGCCTCGGGCCCGCCGGGCCGCTTCCAGCTGGCCGAAGGCGAGCTGCGCCTGGCGCTGCCGCCGGGCATCGCGCGCGGCGCCGAGGTTTTTCCCGCGCGGCCCTACCTCGTGGACCACGCCGCCGGCCCGCGCTGGGCCGATGCGGCGGTGGATGGCACGGCTGCCGGCGGCGCGGCGCGGCTGGCCTGGCCGCTGGCCTTCGAGGGCGTCGAAACCCCGGAGCAGCTGCGCGCCGTGGTGGTCGGCGCCGGGCAGGCGCGCTGGGTGGACTTCGAGGCCGGCGCGGTGGCCGCCGTGCCGCCGGCCGACCCCGTTGCGGGCACCGCGGCGGCCGCGGGCGACGCCAGCCCCACGATGCTGCTGGCGCTGCTCTTCGCGCTGGGCGGCGGCCTGCTGCTGAACCTGATGCCCTGCGTGTTCCCGGTGCTGGCCATCAAGGCCATGGGCCTGGCGCGCGGCGACAACCTGGCCGCCAAACGCCAGGAGGCCTTGCTGTACACCGCCGGCGTGCTGGCCAGCACGCTGTTGCTGGCGCTGCTGCTCTTGGGCCTGCGGGCCACCGGCGCGGCGCTGGGCTGGGGCTTTCAGCTGCAAAATCCGGCCGTGGTCGCCGGGCTGGCGGTGTTGATGGCCTTCCTGGGTCTGGCGCTGGCCGGCTGGACGCAGATCGGCGTGCGCTGGATGGGTTGGGGCCAGGGCCTCACCCACGGCGACGGCCCGCGTGCGGCCTTCTTCACCGGCGTGCTCGCCGTGGTCGTCGCCAGTCCCTGCACGGCGCCCTTCATGGGCGTGGCGCTGGGCTATGCGGTGACCCAGCCGGCGCTGGTGGCGCTGGCCATCTTCGCCAGCCTGGGCCTGGGCCTGGCGCTGCCGATCCTGGTGCTGGCCGGCGTGCCGGCGCTGGCCAAGCGGCTGCCGCGCCCGGGGCCGTGGATGGACCGCTTCAAGCTGTTGATGGCGCTGCCGCTGCTGGGCACGGCCGTGTGGCTGTACTGGGTGGTGTGGAACCAAGCCGGCCTGTTGGCGGTGCTGCTGGGCGTGGCCGCGCTGGCGCTGCTGGCCACCGTCACCTACCAGCGCCGCGATGGCCGGCCGCTGGGCGGGCCCTGGCTGCGCGGCGCCGGCCTGGGCCTGGCCACCGCGCTGGTGCTGGCGCCGGCGCTGCTGCCGCCGGCGCAGTCGCGTCTGGCCGGCGACTGGCAGCCCTGGTCACAGGCGCGCGTGGCCGAGCTGCGCGCCGCCGGCGAGCCGGTCTTTGTCGATTTCACCGCCGACTGGTGCATTACCTGCCTGGTCAACGAGCGCGCGGCCATTGCCGACCCCGGCGTGCAGCGGCTGATCGCGGCCAAGGGTGTGGTGCTGCTGAAGGCCGACTGGACCCGCCAGGACCCGGCCGTGACCGCCGGACTGGCCGAGTTCGGCCGCAACGGCGTGCCGCTTTACCTGCTCTACGACCGGGCGGGCGAGGTCGAGGTGCTGCCGCAGTTGCTGACCCCGGGCATGCTGCGCGAGGCCTTGCGCGCGCTGTAGCGCGGCCGGCGGCAGACCGGCCGCGCCTGGACGGCGGGGCCGGTGGAATCCTATAGTGCATAAGCATATGCACAAAAGTTAGGAGGTTCGCGAATGCTGTTCCGGCAACTCTTCGACGCCCAGTCCTCCACCTACACCTACCTGCTCGCCTCGGGCCCGGGCCGCGAGGCCCTGCTGATCGACCCGGTGCGCGAGCAGATCCCGGCCTACCTGCAGCTGATCGCCGAGCTGGACCTGCGCCTGGTGCGCGCGTTGGACACCCACACCCACGCCGACCACGTCACCGCGCTGGGCGGGCTGCGCGACGCCACCGGCTGCGCCACCATCATGGGCGCGCAGAGCCAGGCCGAATGCGTGTCCGAGCGCGTACGCGACGGCGAGTGCCTGCGCATCGACGGCCTCACGCTGCGCGCGCTGTACACCCCGGGGCATACCGACGAGTCCTACAGCTTCGTGCTGGGCGACAACGCCGCCGTGTTCACCGGCGATGTGCTGCTGATCCGCGGCACCGGGCGCACCGACTTCCAGGGCGGCGACCCGGCGCGCTCCTGGGATTCGATCACCCGGGTGCTGTTCGCGCTGCCCGACAGCTGCGCCGTGTACCCGGCGCATGACTACAAGGGCTGGACGGTCTCCAGCATCGGCGAGGAGCGCCGCCACAACCCGCGCCTGGCGGGGCGCAGCGAGGCCGAATACATCGCGCTGATGCAGGCGCTGGACCTGCCCGACCCCAAGCTGATGGATGTGGCCATCCCCGCCAACCTGGCCTGCGGCCAGAACTGAATGCGCCTGCGGCTCGGCGCCCTGCCGCTGCTGGCCGACCTGCGCCGGCCGGACAGCCGGCCGCGCCGCGATGATGTCGCCGCCGGCCTGCTGACGGCGGCGCTGCTGCTGCCGCAGGCGCTGGCCTATGCGCAGCTGGCCGGCCTGCCGGCACGCGCCGGCGTGCTGGCCAGCCTGCTGCCGGCCATCGTCTACGCCCTGTTCGGCCGCAGCCGGGCGTTGGCGGTGGGGCCGGTGGCCGTGGCCGCGCTGATGGTGGCCGAGGCCCTGGCGCGGCACGCGCCGGAGGCCGCCCTGGTCAGCACCGCGGCCGTGATTCTGGCGGCCGAGGTGGGCCTGCTGCTGCTGTTGCTGCGCGGGCTGCGCTGGGGCGGGCTGGTCGCGCTGATCAGCCACCCGGTGTTGCTGGGCTTTACGGCCGGCGCCGCGCTGCTGATCCTGCTCAGCCAGCTCGCGCCATTGCTGGGGCTGGCGCTGCCGCGCGCCGGCCCGCTGGCCACGCTTCAGGCCGTGGTGGCCGCGCTGCCGCGGGTGGACCCGCTGGCCGCGGCGCCGGGCCTGCTGGCCATGCTGATGTTGCTCGCCCGGCCGCTGTGGGCGGCCGCGCTGAGGCGCGCGCGCCTGGGCGCCGACGCCATCGACACCACGCTGCGCACGCTGCCGCTGGTGGTCGTGCTGCTGGCCCTGCTGGCCGTGGCCCTGCTGCCCGAGGCCGCCCGCGCGCGCTTGCAGCTCGTCGGCCCCCTGGACTGGGCGGCGCCGGCGGTGGACCTGCCCGCGCTGGCCGACGCCGGCCTGTGGCGCGCGCTGCTGCCCTCGGCCGCATTGATCGCGCTGGTGGCCTTTGTCGAGTCCATCGCCGTGGCCCGGGTGCTGGCGGCGCGCCGGCGTGAGGCCGTGCGCCCGGATGCCGAGCTTGGCGCGCTGGGGCTGGCCAACCTGGCGGCCGCCTTCAGCAGCGCCATGCCGGTGGCCGGCAGCTTTTCGCGCTCGGTGGTCAATGCCCAGGCGGGCGCGCGCACGCAGCTGGCCGGCGTCATCGCGGCCTTCGCCGTGGGCGCGCTGGCGCTGCTTGGCAGCGGCGTGCTCGCCCTGCTGCCACGCGGCGTGCTGGCCGCCATCATCATCGTCGCCGTCGTCGCGCTGCTGGACTGGCGCCGGGCCGCCGAGATCTACCGCTACGACCGCCGCGAGGCGCTGGCGCTGGCGATCACGCTGGCCGGCGTGCTGCTGCTGGGCATCGAGGCCGGGCTGCTGGTGGGCGTGCTGCTGGCGCTGGGCCAGGCCCTGCGCCGCACCATGCGCCCGCATATCACCGCGCTGGGCCGCGTGCCGGGCACCGAGCACTTCCGCAACCCGCGCCGGCATGCGGTCGAGCAGAGCCCGGGGCTGCTGCTGCTGCGGGTGGACGAGTCGCTGTACTTCGCCAACATCGCCGCCGTGGAGGATCGGCTGGAGGCCGAGCTGGCCGCCGCCGGCGGGCCGGCCGTGGTGCGCGACCTGGTGCTGGTGCTCTCGGCCGTCAGCGCCATCGATGCCAGCGCCGAGGAGGCGCTGGAGGCCTGGGCGCACAGCCTGGAGGAGCGCGGCCTGCGGCTGCACCTGGCCGAGGTCAAGGGGCCGGTGATGGATCGCTTGCGCCAGGGCCGGCTGGCGCGGCGGCTCGAGGGCCGCATCCACCTGTCGACCCACGCGGCCGTGGCGGCGCTGGAGCAGGATCGCGGCGCCGCGGCAGGCTGACGGAGCGGCGGGTGCGGCGGGTGCGGCGGGTGCCGCGGGTGTGGCGGAGATGCGGGCCGCGCCCTAGCGCGGCGGCTGCCAGCGCCGCAGCAGCCACAGCTGCCCGGCCAGGCCGGCCAGCACCAGCAGCACCAGCGCCGAGTTGACCGCCGCGGCATAGCCAAAGCGCAGGTACTCAAAGGCGTTCTGCCAGCCGTAATAGGGCAGGTACAGCGTGGCGAACTGCGGGCCGGTCTTGGTGATGATCAACGCCGGCAAAAAGCTCAGCTGCAGGCACAGCGCCAGGTCGCGCAGCGCCAGCAGGCCCAGCACCGGCCGCAGCGCCGGCAGCGTGACCCGGCGCAGGGCGAAGAAGGGCGAGGCGCCCTCCAACGCGCAGACCTCGTAGTGGCGCTGCGGAATCAGCCGCCGCGCCGCGCGCAGGATCAGCACCAACTCGCCGACCAGCAGCGTCAGCACCAGGATCACCGACAGCCGCGCCCCCGGCGCGCTGAGCAGCCAGGCGGTGGTGTCGCGGTCGAGCCAGGTGGCCAGCGGGCCGTGGCTGGGGCTCAGCAGCCACAGCCAGGCCAGGGCCCAGACGATGCCGGGCAGCACCACCGGCAGCAGCACCGGCGCCAGCGCGGCCTGCGCCAGCGGCTCGCGCCGCGCCAGCAGCAGGCCCAGCAGCAGCGCCAGGCCCAGCCGCAGCGGCACGGCCAGCGCCACCAGCAGCAGCGAGTTGTGCAGCGCCTGCCGGTACAGCGGGTCGGCGGCCAGCGCACGCAGCTGCTCCAGCCCCACCCATTGCGGCGCCGACAGGCTGTCAAAGCGGAACAGCGCCAGCGCCAGCGTGGCCAGCATCGGCAGCAGCAACAGCAGCAGCGTGCCGGCCAGCGCCGGCAGCGCGTAGTGGGCGCCGCCCGCGCGCATCAGGCGGCGGCCCCGGACGTCGTGATGTCGGGCTCCAGCGCCTGGCCGCTGTCGGCGTCGAACAGGCGCAGGTCGGCCGAATGCGCCCCGAGCTGCAGCGTGTCTCCGGCGGCGTGGCCGGCCTCCGGGGCGTCGCGGGCATCCAGCCGCTGGCCGTCGACCTCCAGGCGCAGGCGCAGGCGCAGCGATTCGCCGGCGTTCTCCACGCCCGTCACCCGCGCCTGCCATTGCAGATCCGGCGGCCGCGGCGGCTGCCAGCGCGAGCCCTGCACGTGCAGCGCCTCCGGCCGCAGCCCGGCCAGCACACGGCCGGGGGGCTGATCGGCCGCCAGCGTGCCCGGCAGCGGCTGGCCCAACCAGCGCCAGGCGCCGGGCTCGCCCTCCAGCGGATGGATCGCCATTGGCGGCTGGCCCAGAAAGCGCGCCGCGGCCAGCGAGGCCGGGCGGCTGTAGACCTGGGCCGGCGGGCCGTACTGCAGCAGGCGCCCGCCCTCCAGCAGGCCAAGCTGGTCGCCCATGGCCAAGGCCTCGGCCTGGTCGTGGGTCACATAGAGCGTGGTCCAGCCCTGCTCGCGGTGCAGCGCCAGCAGCTCCTCGCGCAGGCGCGCGCGCAGCGGCGCATCCAGCGCCGACAGCGGCTCGTCCATCAGCACCAGCTTGGCCTGGCGCAGCAGCGCCCGCCCCAGCGCGACCCGCTGCGCCTCCCCACCCGAGAGCGTGCTGGCGCGGCGCGCAAGCAGCGGTTCCAGCCCCAGCCGCTGCGCCGCCGCGGTGGCCTGGCGCGTGGCCTCGGCGGCGCCCACGCCCCGGGCGCGCAGGCCCAGCGTCAGGTTGCCGATCACGTCGAGCTGCGGCAGCAGCGCATGGTCCTGAAAGACCATGGCGATTTCGCGCCGGCCGGGCGGCAGCGGGTCCAGCGCCTGGCCGCCAAAATGCACGCTGCCGGCGGCCGGGGCCTGCAGGCCGGCGATGGCGCGCAGCAGCGAGGACTTGCCGCTGCCGGATTCGCCGAGCAGGGCGACAAAGGCGCCGGGCTGCGCATCCAGGTCCAGCCCGTCGATGACGCGGCGGGTGCCGTAGTCCACGCACAGGCCGCGGATCTGCAAGCCGGCCATCAGTTGGCCTCGGGCTCGGGCTCGGGCTCGGGCTCGGGCCCAGGCGCGGCGTCGGCGTCGGCCTCGTCGGACGCGGGCTCGGCAGCGGCGTCGGTTGGCGTTTCCGCCTTGGCTTCGGCGGCGACAGCCGGTTCGGCTTTGGCTTCGGCGGCGTCATCGCGCAGCAGCTGCCCGGCGGCGCGCTCGATCATCGTGGCCACCCGTACGCCATCCACCAGGCCAAAGTTGGCCTCGCCGGCCAGCAGCGCCGCCGGCTCGAACATCCATTCCTCGATGATCGGGTTGATGCGGGTCTCGATCTCGTACCAGTTCGGCGTGTTGGGCAGCCGGCGCAGATGCGGGATCTGGTCCAGGAAGACCTGCGCCGAGGCCGGCGGCTGGCTGGGGTCCAGGAAGGCCGCGCTGGTGGCCACGCTGCGCCGCGAGGGCACGATGCGCCCCGAATGCGCCAGCCGCGCCTGGCCGGCCTCGCTGGTGGCGTACACGACAAAGTCGCGGGCCAGATCGGGGTGCTTGCTGCCGCGCGAGAGGCAATAGGCATCGCTGTGCAGCACCGAGGCGGGCTGCTGGTAGGCGGGCATGGGCGCCACGTCCCAGTCCAGGTCCTCGCGGGCGCGCAGCGTCGCCGTGAAGCGCCGGCTCTGCAGCGTCATGGCCACGCCGCCGCTCAAAAAGCGTGCGTCCGGGTCGATGCCGCGGCGCTCGGCCAGCGGCGGGATCACGTTGCGGTCGTTCAGCAGGCCCTTCAGGAACAGCAGGCCCATCGCGCCGCCGCGGCCACGCAGCCAGAAGCGCCGCGGGTTGTCGACGTCGTCGACGACCTCGCCCTCGGCCTGCCAGACGAAGGGCGCCAGGCGCACGATGGAGGGGTCCACATCCAGCCCCCAGACGTCGATGCGGCCGTCGTCATCAAGGTCGCGGGTCAGCGCCACCGCGGCGTCGTGAAACTCCTTCCAGCGCCAGTCCGCCGCCGGCGGCGCCACGCCGGCCTGCGCGAAGAGTTCGCGGTTCCAGTACACCACCAGCGAGGAGATGTTCTGCGGCATGCACTGCAGCACGCCCGCGCGGGTGAAGGCTTCCAGCGGCAGCGGGTAAAAGTCGGCCAGGTCGTGCTCGGCCACCTGCGCCAGCCGCGGGCCCAGCGGGTCGATCAGATCGCGGCTGAGCAGCTGGCCCCAGCGGCGGTGGTTGATCAGGAACAGATCCGGCGCATTGCCGGCGGCGTGCGCCGTCAGCAGCCGGCTGAGCTGTTCGGAATGGCGCGGCACGGCGATGAATTCGACCTTCACGCCCGGCCGCTGCGCCATGAAACCCGCGGCCAGGTCGCGATAGGCCGCCGCCTCGACCGGGTCGGCCACCGCCTGCAGGCGCAGCGTGGGGCCGGCCTCGTCGGCGCCCTGGCCGCAGGCGGCCAGCAGCAGCGCGCCGGCCAGGCCCAGCAGCGGGCGCAGCGGGCGCCGCCCCGCGTTGGGCGGTGCGGTGGGCGCTGCAGTGGCGGGCGCCGCACTAAGGGAATAGGGGGCGACGAACATCAATGCTCCTCCAGGGATCGGTCCAGCGCCGCGGGCAGCCACAGCGCCAGCAGCAGCATCGGCGCCGCCAGCACCGCGGCGGCGGCCAGCAGGGCGGCGCGGTGGCTGGCGCCGAGCAGCTCCAGTTGGTACAGCAGCGCTGGCGCCGTCTGCATCTGCGGGCTTTGCAGGTAGAGCTGCGCGGCCTCGAAGCTGGCCCAGCACCAGGCCAGTGCCAGCACGGCCACGGCATAGGTCGCCGGCCGCACCTGCGGCAGCACCACGCGCCACAGCACGGCGGCGTGGCCCAGGCCCTCGAGGCGGGCGGCGTCGATCTGGCTTTGCGGCACGTGCCGCATCGCCACGTAATAGAGCAGCAGCAGCAGCGGGCTGCCGCCGTACAGCGCCGGCGCCAGCAGCGGCAGCCAGGTGTCGGCCCAGCCCAGTTGGTGGAAGGCCCAGAAGCGTGGCAGCCAGGTCACGGCCGCCGGCACCGAGGCCGCCAGCACCAGCAGCGCCAGGGACCAGGCCCGCGCCCGCGGCCCCATCTGGCACAGCCCGTAGGCGCCGCAGGCGGCGACGCTCAGGGCCAGCGGCAGGTAGAGCAGGGCCACCAGCGCCGAGTTGGCCAGCCCGCGCGCCAGCGGCAGCAGGGCAAAGGCCGCGGCATAGGCCGCCAGGCCCGGCTCCTCCGGCCACAGCGCGCCGGCCGTGGGCACGCGCCCCGGCGGGTGCAGCGAGCCGGCCAGCGTCAGCAGCAGCGGCGCCAGGAAGGGCAGCAGCAGCACGGCCAGCAGCAGCGCGCGCAGCAGGGCGGTCGCGGCGGGGGGCGGGGCAAGGCGGGGGCGCATGGGTCTATGGTCGCCTGTGGCGGCGGGGCTGTCAGCGTGGGCAGCGCTGCGGCTTGCAGACATCATGCCAATTCGTTCTAAAAACAAGCAACGCTTATTCCGCAGGCGAATTTAAACTGCGCGCGCACACCGATTCGGGCCCCGCGCCCGGCCCTAGCCATGCGTCGCCAAACTCCCCCCGCCCACCGCTCCTCAAGGCTGCTCCGCCGTCGGCCGAACACGGCCCCGGTTCCGGCCCCGGTTCCGGCACCGGCACCGGTTCCGACCCCGGCCCTGGCCACGGCGCCGGGTCGCGTCGCCGCCGTCGCGCTGGCGCTGTTGCTGGGCCTGGCCCTGCCCAGCCCCGCGCAGGCCACCAATGGCTATTTCGCCCATGGCTACAGCGTCAGCCAGAAGGCGCTGGGCGGCGCCGGCACGGCCTACCCCGGCGATGCGCTGATCGTGACCATCAACCCCGCCGGCATGGCCTTTGTGGGCGATGCCTTCGAGGCCACCTTCTCGCTGTTCCGGCCGATCCGCGACTACGCCGCCAGCGAGCGCGGCGCCGGCGCGCAGGCGGGCATCTTCACGATCGACCCCACCAGCGAGGTGCGCAGCCACAACGAGTACTACCCGATCCCCGCGGTCAGCTACAGCCGCCGCCTGGGTGACTGGGGCAACTGGGGCGTGGCGATGTACGGCAACGGCGGGCTGAACACCGAATACCTGGATCACAGCTCGGTCTTCGCCCAGAACATCCCGCTGCTGGAGGCGCGCTGCGAGGGCAGTTTTGGCGGCGGTGCGCCGCGCGCCGGCAGCAACGACCCGGCCGAGTTCTGCGGCCGCGGCACCTCGCGGCTGGGCGCCGACATGGCGCAGGTCTTCCTGGTGCCCTCGCTGGCGGCGAAGGTGGGCGGGCGCATCGCGCTGGGCGTGGCGCCGATCTTCGCGCTGAACCGCTTCGCCGCGCAGGGCCTCAAGGCCTTCGCCCGTTTCTCCAACGACCCCGGCAACGTATCCGAGCGCGGCCACGAGCTGGCCTATGGCGGCGGCTACCGTGTGGGAGCGATGGCCGAGCTGCTGCCCGGGCTGACGCTGGGCGGCTCCTGGCAGTCGCGCATCTGGATGAGCCCTTTCGACGACTACAAGGGCCTGTTTGCCGAGCAGGGCGACTTCGACATCCCGCCCAGCTGGAACCTGGGGCTGGCGCTGCAGCTGGGCGCGCGCCACAGCCTGCTCTACGACTTCCAGCACATCGCCTACAGCGAGGTCGCCTCTGTGGGCGCGCCCTTTGACCCCAACGACTTCGTCAACAACTGCGCGCTGCCGCGGCTGCTGGGCAGCAGCGCCGACAGCCCGAGCTGCCTGGGCGCCGCCACCGGCCCCGGCTTCGGCTGGCGTGACATGCGCGTGCACAAGTACGGCTACCAGTACACCTGGGGCGACTACGCGCTGCGGCTGGGTTATTCGCGCTCGCGCCAGCCGATTCCCAGCAGCGCGGTGCTGTTCAACGTGGTGGCCACCGGCGTCATTGCCGAGCACTACACCGCCGGCTTCGCCTGGCAGCTCTCGCCCGGCTTCGCGCTGGAACTCGCCGGCATGTACGCGCCGCAGAACCCGGTGCGCGGGCCCAACCCGCTGTCCAACGTGACGCTGGACGCCGCGGCACTGGCGGGCCTGGGCGGTGGCGAAGTCGCCGCCTTTGGCGCCGACCCCAATGACCAGACGCTGCAGCTGAACATGCGCCAGTACGAGCTGACGGTCGGCGCCCGCTGGCGCTACTAGGCAGCGCGGGCTCGGCCTTGCAGCCAGGCGGTGCCGCGGTAGCCGACCAGCAGCGCCAGCACAAAGCCAAACAGCAGCGGCTGGCCGGTCACCAGGCCCGCCAGCGCCGGGCCGGGGCACAGGCCCGACAGCCCCCAGCCCAGCCCGAACAGCGCCGCGCCGCCGAGCAGCGGGGCGTCGATGTCGGTGGCCTGCGGCCAGGCGAAGCGCGGCGCCGCCCAGGGCCGGGGCCGCCCGCGCAGCCAGGCGAAGCCGGGCAGCGTCACCGCCAGCGCCCCGCCCATCACCAGCGCCAGCGAGGGATCCCAGTTGCCGGCGAGGTCCAGAAAGTTCAGCACCTTGGCCGGGTTCATCATCTGCGACACGGCCAGGCCCAGGCCGAAGAGCAGGCCGGCCAGCGCCGGCAGCAGCAGGCCCACCCTAGGCCCCCAGCAGGTGGTGCACGAGGTAGACGGTCAGCGCCGCCACCGCCATGAAGGTCGCCGTGGCCGCCAGCGAGCGCGGCGAGCGCCGGCCGATGCCGCAGACGCCATGCCCGGAGGTGCAGCCGCTGCCCAGCCGGGTGCCGGCGCCGACCAGCAGGCCGGCCAGCAACAGCAGCGGCGCGCCGCCGACCAGTTCCACCGCGACCGCGCCGGGCGGGCCGGCATGGACCCACAGGGCCGCGCCGACCAGCAGGCCGGCCAAGAACAGCAGCCGCCAGCCGGCCTCGGCGCCGCGGGTTTCCGGCAGGTTGCCCACGATGCCGCTGATGCCGGCAATGCGCCCGGTGCCGGCCATCAGCAGCAGCGCGGCCAGGCCGATCAGCAGGCCGCCGAGCAGCGCGCTGACCGGGGTGAATTCGGTGGCGGGGATGGGGGGCATGGTGGCTTATCCGGGGAGCAGCTGGTTTTCGCAGCCTTCGAGCACGGGTGGCTGGTAGGGCGGCAGGTCGGGTGGCGGCGGCAGCGGCGCGCACTGCGCCGGCGCCCGCCGGGTGGCGGTCAGGATGCCCTCGAGCAGGTGCTCGCGAAAATCGGGCAACTGGTACAGATAGGCCTCGTGGCCCAGCGCCGTGTACCAGGCGCGCCCGCCCAGGCGGTCGTGGCACCAGGCCAGCGGGTGGTCGCCCATGACCGCGCTGTAGCCCTGCGGGAACGTCGGCCCGCTGGGGTCGCAGCTGGTGTTGGGGTCCTGGATCAGGCCGGATTCCTCCAGCCGCAGCAGCACGCGCACCTCCTCGCGGGGGTTCGTGCGAAAGCTGTAGAACTCCTCCAGCGGCAGCGACCACTGCGGGCCCAGGTGGTCGGTGCTGGGGTGGCCGGGGTCCTCGACATACAGCGTGCCCGGCTGGTTCAGCACCGGGTGGGCCAAAAAGTAGGCGCCGACCAGCTCGCCGTAAAAGGGCCAGTCGTATTCGGTGTCGGCGGCCGAATGCACGCCGACATAGCCGCCGCCGGCGGCGATGAAGTCCTCAAAGGCCTGGCGCTGGCTGGGCTCGTCGAGCACGGTCAGCGTGGTGTTCAGCCACAGCACCGCGGCATAGGGCGCCAGGCCCTCGGGCGTGAACACGCTGGGGTCCTCGGTGAAATCGACCGCGAAGTCGTTCTCGGCCGCCAGCTCGCGCAGCGCCTGCTGGCCGACCTCGATCGAGGTATGGCGAAAGCCGCTGGTGCGGCTGAAGACCAGCAGCGCGAAGGGCCCCTCCTGCAGCGGCAGCGCGCCGCCGGGAGGCGGCGTGGGCCGGCCACCGCCGCCACCACAGGCGGCCAACAGCAGCGCGCCGCCGAGCAGTGCGGCCCACAGCGGCAGACGGTGGGGGGAAGGGGGGCGGACTCGGCTCATCTTCAGACCTCTTGCAAACGCCAGGCGCTGGCGGCCGCCAGCAGGGCCACGCCGGACAGGATGGCAATCACCCCGCTCGCGCCCAGCCATTCGGCCAGCAGCCCGACGCTGCTGCCCAGCAGCAGCAGCACGCCGATCAGGGTGTTGCTGACGGCGGTGTAGGCGGCCCGGGTCTGGCTGTCGCCCAGATCCACCAGGTAGGTGCTGCGGGCGATGCGCACGCCGTGGTGCGAGACCGCCATGACGAAATAGATCGGCACGAAGGTCCAGCCCCCGGCGAGCGCGCCACCCTGGGCCAGCCAGCCGCTCTGCGCCAGCGTCACGGTCACGGCGCCCAGCGCCGCGGCCAGCAGCGCGCTGGCCACCATCACCTGGCGGCTGGAGTGGTCGGCCCAGCGCCCCCAGAAGGGCGCGGCCAGCAGCCCGGCCAGCCCGCTGGCAGCCACCATGGTGCCGAGCACGCCGGCCGACTCGCTGCCGCCGTTGCTGCTCTGGTTGGCCAGCAGCACATAGAAGGGGAAGGCCAGCGCGGTGGACAGCAGAAGCGCGCGGGTGATGCAGAAGTGGCGGAAGGCCGCGTCGTCGCGCAGCAGGCGCAGCGAGGCCAGGGCCTCGCCCAGCGCGTTGGCACCGCCCTCGGTGGCGCCTGGCTCTTCGGCCACGGCCGCGTACAGGCCGGCGCCCAGCAGCCACAGCGTGCCCGCGGCGGCCAGCAGCAGCGCCAGGGCGGACACGCCGGCGTCCTGCATGCTTTGCATCAGCAGGCCGGCGCCGATGGCGGCAAAGCCCGCGGTCGAGGTGGCCCAGCCCGTCAGCGAGCCGCGCTTGCCCTTGTCCACCGTCTTGCCCAGCACGTCCTTGAAGGACACCGAGCACACGCCGCGGGCCAGCGCGAACAGCGTCAGCAGGCCCAGCAGCGCCCAGCCGGCGGCCGCGCCTTCCAGCGTGACGGCGACGGCGGCCATGCCCAGCACGCACAGGCCCTGGGCCACGCTGCCGGCGGCCCAGAACCACTTGCGCAGCGGCTGCCGGCGGATGATCGCCGCCACCACCAGCTGCGGCAGCAGCGCGCCGGACTCGCGGATGGGCACCAGCAGCGCCAGCATGAACTCCGGCGCGCCAACCGCGGCCATCACCCAGGCCAGCACCAGCCGCGCGCTGGCGAACTCGTCGCCGGCCTTGGTGGCCGTCAGCGCGAACAGCGTCAGCCCGAAGTTGCGCGGCTGATCCCGGCACTGGGCATCGTCGATGTCGCGGCAGGCCCGCGCATCCTCGTCGCCGGTGGCGAGCTGAAAGGCGATGCGGCCCAGGCGGTCGGTGGCGTCCATCCGGCCACTTTAGCGCGAGGCTGCGGCGGGGGGCCGTGCGCGGGCGTCGCGCAAAGAAAAACCCGGCCGGGGCCGGGTTTTTCCAAGGGGCGTGTGCGGGCTTATTCCGCCGCGTCGTCTTCCGGCGGCGGCTTGAGCAGCTGCTCGTAGTCGAGCAGCAGGCCGGTGCCGGGGTAGCTGCTGATCTGGAAGACGCGGTTGCGCGCGCGGCTATTCAGCGCGGCGGCCTCGTCGCGTAGCGCGGCCAGCGTGGCGCCCGGGTCGGCGGCTTCGGCCTCCGTCTCCGCGTCGCCGTCCTCGCCTTCGAGCTGCGGCGCCGCGGCCGGCAGCGTCTCGGGCGCCTGGGCCTGCAGCCGCAGCCAGTAGTCGCCGCCGTCCTGGCGCACCCGGGCCTCGACGGCCAGCCCGTCCTTGCGCAGGAAGCGCAGCTGGCGCCACTCGCCGCCGTCGTCCTCCGCAGTGGCATCGCGCACGTCCAGCAGGCGCAGCGAGGACAGCGCGGCCAGCAGGCGGTTGATGTTGGCGGCGTTGGTCTCGCGGTCGACCGGCGGGGCGGGGGTCAGCAGGAAGTCGGTGCTGCCTTCGGCCTGCGCCAGCGTGTAGCGCTCGGCGTCCGCCGGCTGCACCTCGACGGCCCGCAGGTCGGCCCGCTTGATGTCGACCAGGGCCTTGTCCAGCCACTCGCTGGCGGTGCGCGGCGGGCTCAGCGCCTCGGCCAGCAGCCAGGTCTGGTTCTCGCTGCTGCGGCGGGCGAACTGGCCGCCCTGCGCGCGGCTGCCCAGCAGCACGGCCAGCAGCGGCTCGTCGCCGGCCAGGGCCACCACCTCGACGGTGGTGTCCTCGGCCTCGCCGACGGGGGTCAGCTTGAGCTTGCCGTGCCACTCGGGGTTGGCGGTCTTGGCCTCCAGCACCTCGACGCGGGCCAGCGAGCGCAGCAGCTCGCGCAGCTTGGCCGCATCCACGGTGTAGCCGGCCTTGGCCGGCAGCACCCAGCCGGCGTTGCCCTGGCGCTCGATGCGCAGCGGCGCCTCGCCGGCGGCGTGGATCTCCACCGCGGTCACGTCGTCCAGCCGCGAGTCCAGCTCGGGGGCGAACAGGCCGCGCTCGGCCACCGTGTGTTCGGCGGCCTCGCGGGCGGTCAAAAACCAGGCCAGCGCGGACAGGCCCAGGGCCAGCACGACCAGCCAGATCAGCGTATTGGCTTTCATCGGATGGTGACCTCCTTGCGTTGCCGGGCCCGGCTGACGATCAGCGCGCCCAGCACCAGCAGCAGCGGCACGCCGGCGATGTTGAGGAACTTGATCAGCCCCTCCAGCTGCTCGACGTCGCGGTTCAGGTTGTAGCGCACGGCGCGCAGTTCCTTGCGGATTTCCAGCTTGGTTTCGAGGAAGCGCTCCAGCTCGGCGCTTTGCGCGTCGGAGAGCGTCAGCAGGTTGCCCTCCTGCTCGGCGCCCTGCAGCTCGGTCAGCTTGCGCTCGGTTTCGCGCAGGCGCTGCTGCAGCTCTTCTTCCTTGGCGCTGAACTGGCGGCCGGCCTCGCGCTTCATCTGCTCGACCCGGGTGAAGGGCCGGGCGTAACCGGCGCGGCTCTTGATCGAGATGACGTCGGCGCTGCCCAGCAGGTTGTCCACGGCGTTCAGCAGCAGATCGCCATTGCCGGCAAAGGGCGAGGCGACCTGCTGGCCAAGGAAGTTCTGCACCTGCACCCAGAACTGGTTGGCCAGCCAGTCGACATCGGCCACCACCACCACCTGGATCTCGCCCTCGCTGCGGTGCTCGCCTTCGGCCGCCACGCCGGCGGGCGCGGCCTCGCCATAGGCGCTTTGCGCCGGGCCGGACAGGCGTGCCGCCAGCGTGTAGCGCTCGCCGCTGGGCGAGAAGGCGCTGGCCAGCCGCGCCGGGTCCATGCCGGGCTGGATCAGGTAGCTGGGCAGGTCGTCGGCCTGGTCGCTGGAGGTGATCAGCGGTGTCAGCGTGGTGCTGGCGCCCTCGGTGGCCGTCAGGTAGCCGGCCAGGCCCAGGTTCACGCTGTCGACGTCCTGCGTGATGATGTCCTCATCGTTCAGGTACTCGGCGCCATAGCCCAGCATGCCCAGGTGGTAGGACGGGCGGCCGTTGGGGCCGTTGACCTGCAGCGCGGCCTGGGCGTCGCCCACCAGATCGCCGGAGAGGTTCAGCCCCCAGGCCGGCAGCAGCGGGTCCAGCGCGGAGTTCGGCCCGGGGCCCTGCGCCGTCGGGTCCATCGACATGGGCCCGGCCACCTGCGAGTAGGGGTCCACAAAGGCCAGCAGCCGGCCGCCGCCGAGCACGAACTGGTCGATGGCATACAGCGTGGTCTCGCTCAGCCCCACCGGGTGCACCAGCAGCAGCAGCTCGACATCCCCGGGGATGGCGGCCAGCTCGTTCTCCAGCGTTTCGATCTCGAAGAACTGCTGCAGCTGCTCGAAGGCCATCCAGGCCGGCCGCGGCTGGCGGCTGGCGGGGTCGAAGCCGCCCATCACCGGCAGCGTGCTCAGCAGGCCGACCTTGGGCTTGGTGGGCGTGGACAGCGTGTACAGCAGCTTGGCGATGTCGTATTCGAGCTGCTCCTGGCGGTTGAGCTGGAAGAAGGGGATGGTCTCGGTCTCCCCCACGCTGTTGCTGCCGGCCAGGCCGAAGTACAGCGTGCGCTCGCCGTCGCCCAGCGGCACGGGCTGCACGCCCAGCGAGGCCGCCCGGTCCTCCTCCTCGGAGAAGGGCTCGGGGTCCACGACGGACAGGCGGATCTTGTCGCCACCCTCCAGCGCCACCTCTTCCAGAAACTCCTCGACGCGCTGCGCCCAGGCCTGCAGCGGCGGCAGGCCCTGCGCGGCGTCGCGCGAGTAGAAGAAATAGAGCTGGATCGGCTCCTCGATCTTGTCGATCAGGTTCTCGCTGCCCTCCGACAAGGAATAAACGCGGTTTTCGGTCAGGTCCACCCGGGCGCCCTTCAGCGCGACCTGGCTGACGGCGATGACCGCCAGCAGGATCACGAAAACGAGCAGCAGGCCGGACCGCGTGTGCAAATGATGCATGGTGTTCTTCTCCCCTCAGTCGGCCTTGCGCGCGTCAACTATCAGCGCACAGGCGTATAGCCAGGCGGCGATGAAGGCGGCAAAAAAGACGATGTCCCGCAGGTCGATCACGCCCTTCTGCAGCGACTGGAAGTGCGTCAGGAAGGACAGCGACGCAATGGCGTTGACCACCCCATCGGGCAGCCAGGCGGCAAAGGCGTCGAGCACCAGCGGGAAGCCGGCCAGCGTGAAGGCAAAGCACAGCACCAGCGCGATGATGAAGGCGATGACCTGGCTCTTGGTGGCCGCCGACACGCACACGCTCACCGCCAGATACGCCCCGGCCATCAGCAGGCTGCCCAGGTAGGCCGCGAGAATGATGCCGTTGTCGGGGTCACCGAGCAGGTTCACGGTGAGCCAGATCGGGAAGGTGCCGGCCAGCGCCAGCGCCACGAAGGCCCAGGCCGCCAGGAACTTGCCCAGCACCGCCTGCGCCATCGTGACCGGCAGCGTCAGCAGCAGCTCGATGGTGCCGGCTTTGCGCTCCTCGGCCCAGATCCGCATCGCGATGGCGGGCACCAGGAACAGGTACAGCCAGGGGTGAAAGGCAAAAAAGCTCTGCAGGTCGGCCTGCCCGCGCTCGAAGAAGTTGCCCAGGTAAAAGGTGAACACGCCGGCCAGCATCAGGTAGATGACGATGAAGACCACCGCCAGCGGCGTGGCGAAATAGGCGGCGAATTCGCGCCGGAAGATCACGGCCACGGGGTTCATGACAGGCCTCCGGAGGTGATGTCGCGGAACACGTCGTCCAGCCGGCCCGAGTCGGCCCGGTCGGCCAGCGCCTGCGGGGCGTCGTCGGCCAGCAGCCGGCCCTTGGCGATGATCATCGCGCGGGTGCAGATGGCGTCGACCTCCTCGAGGATGTGGGTGGAGATCACGATGATCTTGTCCTTGGCCATGCCGTTGATCAGCTTGCGGACCTCGTGCTTCTGGTTCGGGTCCAGGCCGTCGGTGGGCTCGTCCAGAATCAGCACCTTGGGGTCGTGCAGGATGGCCTGCGCCAGGCCCACGCGGCGGCGAAAACCCTTGGACAGCGTGTCGATACGCTGGCCGAGCACGCCGTCCAGGTGCACATCGGCCACCACCTGCTCCAGCCGGGCAAGGCGCTGCTCGCCTTCGAGCCCGCGCAGGTCGGCGCAGAAGTGCAAAAAGTCCAGCACGCGCATGTCGCCATAGCCGGGCGCGCCCTCGGGCAGGTAGCCAAACTCGCGCTTGGCCGCCACCGGCTGGGTGCGGATGTCGTGGCCGTTGATCGTGGCCGTGCCGGAGGTGGGCGTCAGAAAGCCCGTGATCATCTTCATCGTGGTCGACTTGCCGGCGCCGTTGGGCCCCAGAAAGCCAAGCACTTCCCCCGGCTCGACGCGGAAGGACAGGTTGTCCACCGCGCGGCGGTTGCCAAAGTCCTTGGTCAGGGCCTGCACATCAATCATGCCGGCCTCCTGTGCGTGTACTCATGGTCGTCCTCTTGCGTTGTCCCCCTTCGCCGCCGCAACGGCGAAGCGTTTGTGGTGGCCCCGCAACCGCCATCCGTAGACCGCGGGCCGCAGGGCGCCGGCACGGGGCGGGCCCGCGCCGGAAAAAACCGGCCGCTAGCGCAGCATCAAAAAGAAGGCCTGCCGCCCCCGGCGCACGTTCAGCAGCAGTTGCTGGCTGCCGCCGGCGGCCTGCTTGAACTGCTCCAGCCCGGCCACCGGCTGGCGGTTGACCGAGGTGATCACGTCGCCCGGCCGCAGCCCGGCGCGCGAGGCGGGCGTGCGCGGCTGCACCGCCTTGACCATCACGCCCGGCACGCGGCCAAACAGCGGGTGGCGTTCGTCCATGTCGCCCAGCGTGGCACCGCCCAGCAGCTCCGACAGCCGGGCCGCATCCAGCGCTGCGCGCTCGGGGATGGTGGCCGTCACCGTGCGCGTGCTGCCATCACGGAACAGCTGCAGGCGCAGGCTTTCGCCCACCCGCACCAGGCCGATGGCGTTGCGCAGGTCGGTGGCCGAGTCGATGTCGCGGCCGTTGACGGCGGTAACGATGTCGCCCGAGCGCAGCCCGGCCTGCTCGGCGGCCGAGCGCGGCTCGACCTGGGCCACCACGGCGCCGCGGACCTGCTCGGCGCCCAGCGCGGCGGCCAGCTCGGGCGAGAGATCCTGCAGGCTCACGCCCAGGCGGCCGCGGCTGACGGCGCCGTATTCAACGATCTGCTCCATCAGCGCCTTGGCCATCAGCACCGGGATGGCAAAGCCAATGCCCACGTTGCCGCCGGCCGGGCCGATGATGGCGGTGTTGATGCCGATCAGGCGGCCGTCGATGTCCACCAGCGCGCCGCCGGAGTTGCCCGGGTTGATCGAGGCGTCGGTCTGGATGAAGTCCTCATAGCCCTCGATGCCCAGGCCCGAGCGGCCCAGCGCCGACACGATGCCCGAGGTCACCGTCTGCCCCAGCCCGAAGGGGTTGCCAATGGCCACGACAAAGTCGCCCACACGCAGCGCATCGGAATCGCCCAGCGGCACGGCCGTGAGGTCCTCGGCCGGAATGCGGATCACGGCGATGTCGGATTCGGCATCCGAGCCCACCAGCTCGGCGGCCAGCGTGCGGCCGTCGTTCAGCGTCACGCTGATCTCGCTGGCCTTGTCGATGACGTGGTGGTTGGTCAGCACCAGCCCCTCGCGGGCGTCGACGATGACGCCGCTGCCCAGCGCATTGCTCTGCCGCGGCGAGGGCCGGTCGAAGAAGAAGCGAAAGAAGGGGTCCTGGCGCAGCGGGTGGTCCTGCTGGGCCAGCTGCGTGCGCGTGGCGATGTTGACGACGCCGGGCATCACCCGCTCCAGCATCGGCGCAATGCTGCGCTGCCCACCGCCGCCGGTCGGCGGCCAGTGCGCCCATAGCGCGCCGCTGCCGGCCACCAGCAGCAGGGCGATGATCATGTAGCGCAGGGCAAGCCCGGTCCGGCCCATGGGAACTCTCGCGTGTAGGGTGTGTCTCGTCGGCAGCGGCGTGCCGCCGCAGCCAGCCCGTGCATAGGGCCGACCCCGACCGTTTTCAAGACGCCCGCTCAAAAACGCCAGGAATCCGCGACGTGCGAAACAGCCTTAACGACCACCCCACGCGCCCCCGCGCTCCCCGCCGGCGACCGGCCTCTGACAGCCCCGCCGCCGGCAAAGTTTCCGCCCGCGCGCCGCGCGCCGCGGTCGCCCTGCTGGCGCTGGCCGCCAGCGCCGCGCCGCTGGGCCTGGCGCAGGCCGGCGTGGCGCTGGAAATCCCGCTGTGGTTTGCCGCGCCCGAAGGCGAGGTGGTCGAAAACGGCACCCGCTACGACGTCGAGCGCGACTTAGGCATCGACGACGAGGAGGTCGTGGGCCTGCGCCTGCACGGCGCGCGCTGGGGCCTGCGCTGGCAGCCGATCCACGCCGAGGGCGAGGGCGTGATCGAGTTCGACGAAACCTTTTTGGGCCTGATCCCGCTGGGCGATGGCACCGCCCGCGTGCAGAGCCGCGTGGACCTGGACGACTGGATGCTGGACTGGTACCCGCTGGCGCTGGGGCCCTGGCAGGTGGGCGTGGCGGTGCGCGGGTTGTCCGGCACGCTGGATGCCCGCGAGGGCGACACCATCGGCCAGGAGGAGGTCGAGGCCGTATTCCCGCAGCTGGCCTCGCGGCTGGTGTGGCCGCTGGGCTCGCGCTGGACGCTCAGCGCCGGCGGCGACTGGGTCGATTACGAGGACGACCGCGTGTATTCCTGGAACACCGGCCTCGAATACGCCTACGGCGGCCTGCGCATCGGTGCGGGCTATCAGCTACAGCGCTACGACGTCTCCGAGGGCGACGACGCCGTGGATATCACGCTAGACGGGGCCACCGTGCACTTGGGCTGGGAGTTTTAGGTCATTCCGCCTTTTCCAGCGTGACGGGGTCGATGCCGCGGGCCTTGAGCACGTCGGCGGTCTTGGGGGGGTTGCCGGTAATCAGGCGGTCGGCGGTGCGGCCGAAGCCGCGCCACAGCCATTGCAGCGCCACGCTGGCACGCTGGCCGGGCTCGATCAGCGACCAGATGTGCACCAGCGCCCAGGACAGCCAGGCCACGGCGCCGGTCAGCGCCACGCCACCCACCGAGCCCACCACGCGGTAGCGGCCAATGATGGCCATGCTGCCCTTGTCGAAGTAGCGAAAGGGCTTGACCGGCTTGCCGGCGTGGGTCTGGCGAATGGCCTTGGCCACGTAGCGGCCCTGCTGGATGGCCACCGGCGCCAGCCCCGGCAGCGGGCCGCTGCCGTCGTGGCGCTGCGCGCAGGCCAGGTCGCCAATGACGTGGATGTTGGGATGCGTGGGCAGGCGCAGCTGTTCGTCGACCACCATGCGCCCGCCGCGGTCGGTTTCGCCGCCGGTGCGCTTGGCCAGGATCTTGCCAAAGGCGCTCATCTGCACGCCGGCCGCCCAGAGGATGGTTTCGGCCT
This sequence comes from uncultured Ectothiorhodospiraceae bacterium, assembly GCA_937141935.1. Lineage (GTDB taxonomy): Bacteria > Pseudomonadota > Gammaproteobacteria > Nevskiales > Oceanococcaceae > MS8. Next base: position 9,098 of record CAKZQS010000005.1, on the reverse strand, counting down.
CGACGATGTCGGTGTCGCCGGCCTTGTTGCGCGTGTGCACGCGGCCCGCGGCCACCTCCTCGACCATCGTGCCGGTGCGCACCTCCACGCCCAGACCCTCCAGGTAGGCATGCGCCTTGGCCTGCAGCTTGGTGGGGTAGGGCGGCAGCACGTTGTCGGCGCCCTCGATCAGCGTGATGTGGGCATCGTCGGAGCTGATGGCGCGAAAGTCGCCCACCATCGTGCGGTGCGACAGCTCGGCCAGCGCGCCGGCCAGCTCCACCCCGGTGGGGCCGGCGCCGATCACCACGAAGTTCAGCAGCCGGCGGCGGCGCTCGGGCACCGTTTCCGTCTCGGCCATCTCGAAGGCGCGAAAGATGCGGTGGCGGATCTCCAGCGCATGCTCCACGGTCTTGAGGCCCGGCGCGTAGGCGCGCCAGTGGTCCTTGCCAAAGTACTGGTGCTTGACGCCGGTGGCCACCACCAGCTGGTCGTAAGGGGTTTCGCCCCGGTCGTGGCGCACCACGCGCTGCTCGACGTCGATGTCGAAGCAGGTGGCCATGATCGTGCGCACGTTGGGGTAGCGGCGCAGCACCACGCGCTGCTGGGTCGACACATCGCCCACCGTCAGCATGCCGGTGGCCACCTGGTACAGCAGCGGCTGGAACAGGTGGAAGTTGCGCTTGTCGATCAGCGTGACTTCGATGTCGGCGCGTTTGCCCAGGCTGCGGGCGCAGAACAGGCCGCCAAAGCCGCCGCCAATGATTACGACTCGTGTCTTTTGCATTGCAACATTCTAGCAATGCGCCCGCCACACAGCGCTTGGCCACCGCGGCCCGGCCCGGGCCCCACGGGCTGCGCGCCGCCCCGCGGCCCGGCTAGGATGGGGGCAGGACGACACCCCCCCAATACCATGAGCCAGGCCGATACCGTTTCGCTGCGCCAGCTCGCCCGCGGCGCCCTGAAGGGGCTGGGCGATGCCGGCAAGATCAACCGGGGGCTGCTGACGCTGGCCCTGACCAAGCCCGAGCGGCACAACAGCGTGGGCCGCGTGCTGGAGAAATGGGCGCGCAAGCGGCCGCATTCGGTGGCGCTGGCCTTTGAGGACCGCAGCTACAGCTGGCTGCAGTTCAACGCCTGGGCCAACCGCGTGGCCGACACGCTGGCGGCGCAGGGCGTGGCCCCCGGCGACACCGTGGGCCTGCTGATGGACAACCGCGCCGAAACGCTGGCCGCCGTGGCCGGCGTGCTCAAGCTGGGCGCCATCGCCGGCATGCTCAACCACAAGCAAAGCGGCGAGGTGCTGCAGCACTCGGTGGGGCTGATCAAGCCGCGGGCCATCATCGTGGGCCACGAATGCCTGGAGGCGCTGGAGGGCAGCAAGGCCGCCATTACCCGCGCGCACAAGCCCGTGTGGCTGTGGTGGGGCGAGGCCGATGCCGAGGGCCACGAGCCCAAGCCGCCGCGCGGCTGGCAGGACATCGCCCCGCTGCTGCGCAAGGCCAGCGCCGCCAACCGCCCGGAAACGGCGCAGGTCAAGGCCGGCCAGCCCTGCTTTTACATCTTTACCAGCGGCACCACCGGGCTGCCCAAGGCCTCGATCATGAGCCACGCGCGCTGGCTCAAGGCCGGCGCCGGCATGGGCCTGGCCAGCCTGCGCCTCGAGCGCGAGGACGTGCTGTATTGCTGCCTGCCGCTGTACCACAACAATGCGCTGACGGTGAGCTGGGGCAGCACCATGGCCGCCGGCTGCGCGCTGGCGCTGGGGCGGCGCTTTTCGGCCAGCGGCTTCTGGGACGAGGTGCGCCACTACCGCGCCACCGCCTTTTGCTACATCGGCGAGGTGCTGCGCTACCTGCTGAACCAGCCGCGCAGCCCGGCCGACCGCGCCCACAACGTGCGCGTGATCGTGGGCAACGGCCTGCGGCCCGAGCTGTGGGATGAGTTCAAGCAGCGCTTTGGCATTGAGGTCATCAACGAGTTTTACGGCGCCAGCGAAAGCAACGTGGGCTTTATCAACGGCTTCAACGTCGACCGCACCGCCGGCTTTTGCCCGATGAGCTTTGCCGTGGTCGAGTACGACCGCGAGGCCGAGGCGCCGGTGCGCGACGCCCAGGGCCGACTGCAGCGCGTGGCCCGCGGCGACACGGGGCTGCTGATCAGCGAGGTGACCAAGAGCGCGCCCTTTGACGGCTACACCGACCCCAAGGCCGGGCAGAAAAAGCTGCTGCACAACGCCTTCAAGGAGGGCGACTGCTGGTTTGATACCGGCGATTTGGTGCGCGACCAGGGCTACAAGCACATCGCCTTTGTGGACCGCACCGGCGACACCTTCCGCTGGAAGGGCGAGAACGTGGCCACCACCGAGGTGGAGGGCGCCTTCACCGCCGTGCCCGGCGTCGAGCAGGCCGTGGTGTATGGCGTGCAGATCCCCGGCGCCGATGGCCGCGCCGGCATGGCCGCCATCAGCCTGGCGCCCGGGGCCGCGTTCGACCCGGCCCAGGCCGGTGCCGTGCTCTGCGAGCGCCTGCCGCGCTACGCCGTGCCGGTGCTGATCCGTATCCGCGAGGCGCACGAGACCACCGGCACCTTCAAGTACCGCAAGGTCGAACTCAAGGACACCGCCTGGCGCGTGGACGACGAGCCGCTGTACGTGCTGCCGGCGGGCGAGTCCGCCTACCAGCCGCTGACGGCCGAGCAGCGCGCCGCGCTGGAGGCCGGCGAGCTGCGCCTGTAGCCCGGCCGGGCCGCCGATGCCGGCAGTCACGCCTGCTGGCCGCGGCGGCGGCGGCGGCCTAGCATCACAGGTCCCTTGAGTCCCCCCGCCACGAATGCGCCGTAGCGACTGGCGGCTGCGCCTGGAAGGCCGGCTGCGCTTTGTACTCAACCGCCTCGGCGAGCGCCTGTGGGTGCGCCCGCTGCTGGCCTGCGGCTGCTCGGTGGCCGGCGTGCTGCTGGCACGGGTGGTCGATGCCACCCCGCTGGCCGAGCTGCTGCCCGAGATCGGCCAGCCCACGCTGCGCACGCTGCTGCAGGTGATGGCCAGCGGCATGCTGGTCATTGCCACCTTTGCCGTGGCCTCGATGGTGCAGGCCTATGCCTCGGCCAGCATTGCCGCCACGCCGCGCGCCTTCCCCCTGGTGGTGGCCGACGATGTGTCGCAAAACGCGCTGTCGATTTTTGTGGCCGCCTTCATCTTCAGCATCGTCGGGCTGACAGCGGTCGAAAACGACTTTTACGGCCCCGCCGGCCGCTTCACGCTGTTTGTGCTGACCATGGGCGTGTTTGCCGTGGTGATTGGCATCTTCGTGCGCTGGACCGACCGCATTGCCCGCCTGGGCCGGCTGGGCCACACCATCGACAAGGTAGAGCGCGCCACCGCGCAGGCGCTGGCCCGGCGCCGCGAGCGGCCCACGCTGGGCGCCGCGCCGGCGCGGCCCGGCCAGACCCCGCTGCACCCGATTTACGGCCCGCGCACCGGCCATGTGCAGCTGGTGGACGTGCGCCAGCTGCAACAGGCCGCCGAGGCGGCCGACACCCAGGTGCGCGTGGCCGCCGTGCCCGGCGACTTTGTGGACCCCACCCGCCCGCTGGCCTGGACCGATGCCGCGCCCGATGCCCGGGCCGGTGACGGCCCGCTGGCCGAGGCGCTGCGGGCCAGCTTTGTGGTGGGCGCGCGGCGCACGCTGGACCACGACCCCGCCTTTGGCCTGGAGGTGCTGGCCGAGATCGCCGGCAAGGCGCTGTCGCCCGCCGTGAACGACCCCGGCACCGCGGCCGAGGCCGTGGACAGCCTGACCCGCCTGCTGGTGGACTGGGGCCGCGCGCGGCCCGAGCCCCAGGAGCCCGACTGCCCGCGCGTGCAGCTGCCGCCGCTGCGCGGCGAACACCTGCTGCAGGCCGCCGTGCCCGCCTTCGCGCGGCATTGCGCCGCGGACGTGGACTGCGCCTGCCGCCTGCAGCGGGCGCTGGCCACCGTGGCCCGCAACGGCGATGCCGCGCTGGCCGCCGCCGCCCGCGACCAGGCCCAGGCCGCCTGCCAGCGCGCCGCGGCCACGCTGGCGCTGGCCGCTGACCGCGAGGCGGTGGCCGCCGCCGCCCGCGCCCATGGCGGCGATGGCGACGGCAGCGGCGAGGCGGAGCCGGAGGGCGGGGCCGGCGGGGCGCGGGCCTCCAGCCGCAAGGGTTCGCCGCAGCGCTAGGGCGCCGGCACGCGCTCGGGCCACGCTCAGGGCCCACGCGGGAATCCGGGCCAGGGCTGCAATCCGGGCCAAGGCCGGGGCCAGGGCCGGGAAGCAAGGCCGGCGCCAGCGAACCCGGCGGCCGCTTCGGCGCCACCGCCCACCGCTCCCGGCCGCCGCACAGGCCGCCAATGCAGCCCCCCGCCGCCCCGCCGCGCCCGCTATGACCAAGGGCGTGCTTGCTGGCCGGGCCTGGCCGGGGCCCCCTAGCCTGCGGGCAACACTTGGATTCCACCGCTTCGCTATGCACAAGCCCCTGCGCGTACTCGTACAGGAATACCGCTGGGTGCACCTGACGCTGGGCCTCATCGGCAACATCACCTTCCTGTTGGGCAGCGTGCTGTTCCTGCCCGCCTTCGAGGCCTACCGCACCCTGGGCACCTGGCTGTTCATTGCCGGCGCCTTCCTGATGCTGGTGGGCTCGCTGGGCCGCGCCGCCGTGGACCTGTGGGAGCAACAGGCCCGCCGCCGCGAGCGTCGGCGCCGGGCGCCCGGCTGGCGCCAGCAGGTGCGCCGCGGCACGGCGGAGGAACACGACACCAACGCTCGCGCCGCAGCGGCGCGGGGAGCCGCCTGATGCCCCACACCACCCCGCCCTTGCACCGCCGGCGCACCGTGCTGCCGGCACTGCTGTTGTTGCTGATCCTGCTGCCGGCCTGCGGCCAGGACGCCACCCGCCCCGCGCAGCCCGACGGGCCGCCGCGCGCCGCCTTCCACGGCCTGGGCCAGGAGCCCGGCTGGCTGCTCGACATCCACCCCAGCGGCGAGCTGCGCTTTGCCTGGGACTACGGCCAGCGCGAGCTGATCGTGCCCAGCCCGCCGCCCAGCTGGGAGCCCGGCGCCCGTGTGTACAGCAGCTACACCGAGCACGGCCCGCTGGAGGTGCGCATCAGCGAAGAGCCCTGCCACGACGTGATGAGCGGCAAGCCCTTCCCCGCGACCGTAAAGGTTAGGCTGGACGGCCAGACCTACACCGGCTGCGGCCGGCAACAGCAGGGATGAGCCCCGAAGCACCCGCCAGCAAGCCCAGCAGCCCCGCCGAGCCAGCCGACACCGATATCGATAGCGGCACTGGCCCTCATCCCGGTGCCGACGCCAACAGCGACGCCGAAAACGGCACCAGCCGCTGGCCCATTCGCGCCGCCACCGCGGAAGACTGGCCCGAGTTGTGGCGCGAGGTGCTGCAGCCCGTATTCGCCGCCGGCGAAACCTACAGCTTCGCCCCCGACATCCGCCCCGACGCTGCCCGTGCCGCCTGGCTGGAGCAGCCCGACGCCGCCTTCGTGGCTACCGACCCCGCCAGCGGGGCCGTGCTGGGCAGCTACTACATCAAGCCCAACCGCCCCGGCCTGGGCGCGCACATCTGCAACTGCGGCTACGCCGTAGCACCGGCCGCCCGCGGCCGCGGCATCGCCAGCGCGCTGTGCCAGCACTCCCAGGCCCAGGCCCGCCAGCGCGGCTACCGCGGCATGCAGTTCAACTCCGTCGTGGCCACCAACACCGGCGCCATCCGCCTGTGGCAGCGCCACGGCTACGCCATCGTCGGCACCGTGCCCGGCGCCTACTGCCACAGCCGGCTGGGCTACGTGGACAGCCACATCATGTTCAAGAGCCTGGTGGGGGCGGAGCAGGGCGCGCACCCCGGCCCGAAAGCCCAGTGCCCCAATGGCTAGCGCGGCAGGCCCGGCCACCCGCCGTGGCCGCCGCCAGCACCCCCGCCCCTAAGGCCATCAATATCGCGCCGGCCAAGCGCCGCCGGACCCAGGCCATCCAGCGGACTCAGCACGCCGCGGCCGCCGCGGTTGAGCACGTGCGTGTAGAACATGGTGGTGCGCACATCCGCGTGGCCCAGCAGCTCCTGCACCGTGCGGATGTCATAGCCCGATTCCAGCAGGTGTGTGGCAAAGCTGTGGCGCAGCACGTGCGGCGACACCCGCGGCTGCAGCCCCGCCGCCTGGCCCGCCAGGCGCAGCGCCCGCTGCACCCGCTGCGGGTAGATATGGTGCCGCCGCCGTAGGCCGCTGCGCGGGCACAGCGCCAGCGCGGGCGCCGGGAACAGCCAGTACCAGCCCATTGCTGCGGCGCGCGGGGGTACTTGCGCGCCAGCGCCCCCGGCAGCTCCACGCCCGGCAGGCCGGCCGCCCGGTCGGCCCGGTGCAGCCGCGCTGCCGCCTGCTGCTGGGCGCGCAAGGCCGGCAGCAAGGCCTGCGGAATCAGCGTGCGCCGATCCTTGTCGCCCTTGCCGCCGCGTACCGTCAGCTCGGCCCGCTCCAGGTGCAGATCCTGCATGCGCAGCCGGCAGCCCTCCATCAGCCGCAGGCCCGCGCCATACAGCAGGCGCGCCAACAGGCCCATCTCACCTTCCAGCGCCGCGAGGACCTGCGCAACCTGGGCCTGCGACAGCACCACCGGCAGCCGCTTCGGCCGCTTGGCCCGCGTGAGCCCGTCGAGCCAGGGCAAGTCCACCCCCAGCACCTCGCGATACAGGAACAACACCGCGCACAGCGCCTGGTTCTGCGTGCTGGCCGCAACCCGACCCTGCACCGCCAGGGCCGACAAAAAACCCTCGACCTCCAGCGCGCCCATATCCGCCGGGTGGCGCAGGCCGCGGTAGCGCACAAAGCGCAACACCCAACGCAGGTAGGTGCGCTCCGTCTGCAGGCTGTAGTGCCGCTTGCGCAGCTCCGCCTGCATGGTCTGCATCAGGGGGGAGGACAGCTCCGCCAGCACGCCTTTTGCCATCCCTCACCCGTTTGCCACTGCTTGCCCAGCGGGCTATAACGAAACCCGCAGACAGACCCGGACAGGGCGAGCAGGGAGGGACACTATGCGGCGCCACATAACGCCACACATAAACACAGCAATAACGCGCGGTTGGCGGCGCCCAAGAGGTGCCAGCGGTGCCAGGGTGTGCTTCTTACCAACTAGCGCCGCGGTGCTATCCGGCACTTGGGCGGTGCTATGCGTCGGTGTTACGCGTCCTGAGCGACGCAGAATTAGGCGTTAGAAGGCACTTGGGGGTAACTTGCTTTGCCTGAAACGTTCATCAACCTTTCGACACGGGCCGACGGCGTACGGCAACTGTTGCTTAGAGGTCCATGGACGGATGACTCACGTCAGGCTGTGGTTACTGGCGGTTATGAACTGATCAAGCTGCACGCTGCAGATTGGGCTGACTACAGTCCACTCCAAGAATGCAATTCTTATGTCCGCAGCTTGTCCGTGCGTAACGGGCCTGATTCAACCGCAGGAATAGATGCCATCTCCAGCCTAGAGGAACTGGAGCTCGACGAAATTCCTGAGCCTGCCATCGACTTTCGACGGTTTCCGAAACTGAAGAAACTCAAGTTTGGCTGGGGAAAGGGTATGAAAATGGAGTTCCTGAAATGCCCAGCTCTTCGACAACTTGAGATCCACAGGTTTCAGGGTATTGATCTCGAAGTGGTCGCTGGCCTTGATCGGTTAGAAATTCTTACGTTTGTTGCGGGGCGGCTGCGAACTTTAACGGGAGCGAGGTCCTTACCACGGTTACATCACATCACACTCGACCGTACGAGCGAACTCACAGACATATCACCATTGCTTGGGTTGGGCATTCGATCACTCACACTCACTGGCAGGAACAAAGTTCAAAGCATCGAGTGCGTCCAGCACCTTCGTAGCCTTGAGTCACTATCGTTGGATGTGCCGAAGTTGCGCTGTACGGAACTGTCCTGGCTTGAGGGCCTACCTTTGCTCGAGAGCTTGACGCTCACTTCCCCGATCGATCATCTGGAGTGGGGTGTTATTGCCCAACATCCAAAACTGCGTCACGTCGTTCTGGAACAAATCGACGAAGAACCGCCCTCGGAAGCGGAAGTTAAGCAGCTCTTTGGCAGCGCCCAGAAGTCGGTGAAAGAAATCACAATCACCAATCCGGTGTCGGGCTATGGTGTCGTGATTGAGCTTGATTGTGAGTTGGGTGCCTAAAGTGAACACACATGGTTTTGGCGTTGGCGAGGTGCCGTCTAACAACACGCTGCAAGGGACGTTTGACCCGTGGCCCATTTTTGCTATCGCAAAAACGTTCCCCGCCTCAAACGCCCCTGAGCGTGGGCGTTAGCAGGCAATTGTATCCATGACTGATATCCCGGAGGCAGCTTATCGTTGGATTGATAGAGGCTGCGCATTTGTTGCTGGCGGATTGCTTGTAATACTCATCGCGCTCCTTACCCAGACCTTGCAACTTACTGGAAGTGGCTGGATAGCGATGGCTACGTGGATGCAGGCTATTGTCGTTTCAGCAACCCTGATTTTGGCTGCCCACAGATATTTGAGGGAAACCAATCTTGCTCATACAAAAGCTAATAGCGAGAAACTTACTGCTTGCCTGATGTTGCATGAGCCCTTGATGCGATTGAGCATCTTGCTAGGTAATCTGAGCAATATACACACGGAGTGGAACGCCTGGAGAGACGAGGACCTTGAGAAAGAAATATCTGCTGACGATATGGGGAAAGCTGCACTTGCGATCTCTGATCAAATTCGAGAAATCCGCGAATTGTCCGTGAATTTCATGGAGCAGTTACCGGTCGAGGACCGGCATTTCATAGCACTTTGTTTAGCCGAGGCTGGTGCAAGTGCCGGCTGGGCCACACGGACCTCGAGCGGAGAAGAAATTGGTAATGGAGACGATGCTAATTTCTTAAAATCAGCCATCAAGGATGCATCGGATTCCACGGTCAAGACTGTGAACCGGCTTGGTCAAAGTCTGGGATATCCAGAATGGAAATAGCAGGCCATGGTTCGGTGCAGTTGCCTGCTAACAAATCGCTGCAGGTGACGTTCGGACTTCCCCCGGTTTGGTGGACACAAGTGTCTAACCAACCGAGGGAGGCG
>CAKZQS010000004.1 GCA_937141935.1 uncultured Ectothiorhodospiraceae bacterium | reverse complement strand
AGATTTTATCCTGAGCCTAGACCAAGGGCCCCAATGTGTCGGATCATACTTACGAGCGGATCTTTCCTGGACTCCAGCTACCAACGCAACTTCATACGACCTCCATCGTACTTCTCCTGCAACGACATCTTCTAATGTAATTTCTCCTCATAATGATATGGGCTTGGGATATGCTTTAGATTTTGATGGGAGCGATGATTATGTAAATATTGGAAATATTATTTCTGGTGGAGCAAATGAATTGACAGTAGAGGCTTGGGTAAATCCAGAGAGTTTTGGTGACGATAGAGTTGTTGCAAAAAGCTCTAGTACTAGTTCAAGTAATCCAAATTATATATTTTCTCTCAATCTAAGCAGTGGTAGTGTTGGCCTACGTCTTACAGGAACCTCTTGGTTTCCGGGATTCGCTATCCCACAGAATAGATGGAGTCATATTGGATTTACATATGATGGAGCTTTTATACGTCTTTATATTGATGGTGTGGAGGTAGATAATACACCCAAAACTGGAGCAATTCCAGCTTCCAGCGTAATCGGGGTGATAGGAAATAATGATGCTGGGTTGAATAATAGATACTTTGATGGTTTTATTGACGAGGTGAGAATATATGATACAGCACTCAGTGGAACTGAGATGTTAGATCATTCTCGGGGAGTATATGATGATACCAATCCAAATATAGTTGGTCTTTGGCATTTTGACGAAAATTCAGGTTCTATTGCATCTGATAGTTCAAATAATGGTAATGATGGAACACTTACCAATATGGATCCTGCAACCGATTGGGTTGAGAGTGGGCTTGAATTTGGAGGAAGCTATTCGTGGCAGGCAGAGGCATTTAGTCCTGGAGGAAGCGTGCCATCAAATAATGTAGCAGATCCTGCCCCGCCAGCTCAAGCGCCTGCTGCGCGCGGCGCACGCCGAGCAGGATTACCTGGGCGTCATCGCCGAGAACGCCCAGCGCATGCGCGAGCTGCTGCTGCAGGCGCTGGACGAACTGGCCGGCGCCGACCTCAGTGGCGCCGTCGTCATCGTCGTCGGCCGGCCGCAGGACGAAGCCGCGCTGCGCGGCCCGGTCGAGGCCACCGGGGCGCAGTTCCGCTTTGCCCGCTACGGCGGCAGCGGCGGGCCGGTGCTGGAGGCGGTTTAGTCCCCTAGCCCCTAGGCCCTAGCCCTGCATCAGGTTGTAGGGCCCGCCGCGCTCCAGAGCGCGCTGGTAGGCCGGGCGGGCGTGCATCGCCTCAAGGGCCTCGCGCATGCGCGGGTAATCGGCCATGCGGCCGGCGCGGGCGCTGGCGGCCTCCAGCCCGAAGCTCATCATCACGTCGGCGGCGCTGAAGGTCGCGCCGGCAAACCAGCGGTAGCGGGCCAGGTGCTGCTCGATGAAATCGAAGTTGGCGGCGAGGTTGGGGCCCAGGTAGGCGCTTTTGACCTTGCCGCTGATGCCCTTGGCGATGGGCTTGATGAAAAAGGGCATCGGCGCGGTTTCGACGCGCGAGAAAATCAGGCTCATCACCAGCAGCGGGGCCAGCGTGCCCTCGGCGTAATGCAGCCAGTAGCGGTACTGCAGGAAGGCCTCGCTGTCCGGCTCCGGGCGCAGGCCCTGGTCGTCAAAGCGGTCCAGCAGATATTCCACGATGGCGCCGGACTCGGCCACCACGGTGTCGCCCTCGCTGACCAGCGGCGACTTGCCCAGCGGGTGCACCGCCTTGAGTTCGGGCGGCGCCAGGCTGGTCTTGGGGTCGCGGCTGTAGTGGCGGATCTCATAATCCACGCCCAGCTCTTCGAGCAGCCACAGCACGCGCTGCGAGCGCGAGCTCTCCAGGTGGTGAACAACAATCATCGGGTCGGGCTCTCCGGAGCGGGTGCGGGGGATTTCGGGTCGGTTTGCAGCCGCGCGCGGGGCAGCACGACGGCCGCGCCCACGCCGCGCGGGTCGGCGGCGGCCTCCACGCGCTGGGCGGCATGGTCCCAGACGACGGCCTGCATGTTGCCGTACTGCCGGCTCAGCTCGCGCAGCGTGTGGCCGCGGTCGACCAGGCCGCGCGCCAGCGCCGGCGCCAGGGCCTCGGGCTCGTGCTGCACGACATCGGGCAGGTACTGGTGGTGGAAGCGCGGCTCGGCCACCACCGCTTCGGCGCTGGCGCCCTCCATCAGCTCCAGCAGGCCCAGCAGCACCATCGTGATGATGCGGCTGCCGCCGGGTGTGCCCAGCACCGCGGTGCGGTCGGCGCCTTCCAGAAAGGTCGGCGACATCGAGCTCAGCATGCGCTTTCCGGGCTCGACCAGGTTGGCCTCGCCGCCGGTCAGCCCATAGGCATTGGGCACGCCGGGCACGATGACGAAGTCGTCCATCTCGTTGTTCAGCAGCACGCCGGTGCGGCCGGCGACGAAGGCCGCGCCGAGGCCGTAGTTGATCGACAGCGTCGCGGCCACGCGGTTGCCCTGCGCGTCGAGCACCGAGAAGTGCGTGGTGTCGGTGCCAAAGCCCACCGAGGCGATGGGCTCCGGCGACAGTGCGCTGCTGGGGGTGGCCCGGTCGGGGTCGTAATCGGCCATCCAGCGCTCGGCGTGATCGCGCGAGAGCAGCTCGCGGCTGGGCACCGGCACAAAGTCCGGGTCGCCCATGTAGCGCGCACGGTCGTGGTAGGCGCGGCGCATGGCCTCGATCAGCAGGTGGTGGCGGGCGGCCGGCTCGCGCAGTTCGGCATAACCGCCCAGTTCGAGCATATGCAAGATCTCGCCGATCACCAGCCCGCCGGAGGACGGCGGCGGCGCGGCCACGATCTGCCAATCGCCATGGGCCAGGATCACCGGGCGGCGCTCGACCACCTCGTAGTCGCGCAGGTCGGCGGCCGTCCACACGCCGCCCGCGGCGCGCACGCTGCGCAGCAGCTCATCGGCCACCGGGCCGCCATAAAAGCCCTCGCGGCCAAAGCTGGCCAGCTTGCGCAAGGTGCGCGCCAAATCCGGCTGACGCAGGGTGGCGCCGGCCTCGAGCGGCTCACCCTTGGGCAGGAAGATCGCCCGGCTGCTGGCGAACTGCCCCAGATCGCCGGCGCGGAAGGCCACGCGCCGCGCCAGCGGCTCGTCGACGACAAAGCCCTGCGCCGCCAGCGCGATGGCGGGCTCCAGCACGCGGGCCAGCGGCAGGGCGCCATAGGTCTGCGCCAAGTGCACCAGCCCCGCCGGCAGGCCGGGGATGCCGGCGGCCAGCGGCCCGGCGCGCAGGCGCTCGGCCACCACCTCACCCTGCTCGTCCAGGTACAGCGCCGAGCGGATCTGGCCCGGGGCCGTCTCGCGCGCGTCGACAAAGGTCTTGCGGCCGTTGTCGGCCTGGTGCAGCAGGAAAAAACCGCCGCCGCCCAGGCCCGAGCCGCTGGGCTCGACCACGGCCAGCGCTGCGGCAACGGCCACCGCGGCGTCGAAGGCATTGCCGCCCTGGCGCAGGATGCGCTCGCCGGCGGCGGTGGCCTCGGGGTGCGCGCTGGCAATCGCGGCGGCCGGCGGCTGGCCCTGGGCCTGGGCCTGGGCGAGCACCGGCAGCGCGGCCAGCGGCAGCGTCGCCGCCAGCGCGAGGGCAAACACCCGCGCCGCGCCGAGGACGCGCTTCACGACTGCGCCTTCTGCCGTGCCAGCGCCTCCAGCACCGGCTGCGGCACCAGCCCGGAGATGTCGCCATCCAGGCTGGCGATCTCGCGCACCAGCGTCGAGGAAATATGCGCGAACTGCGCCGTGGGCGGCAGGATCACGGTGTCCAGGTCGGCGTCCAGGTGCTTGATCATCCGCGCCATCTGCGACTCATAGTCGAAGTCGGTCACGTTGCGCACGCCGCGCACCAGCACCCTCACCTGGTGCTCGCGGGCGAAATCGACCATCAGGCCGGAAAAGCCGCGCACCTCGACATTGCTCAGGTCGGCCAGCGACTCGCGGGCCATGGCCACGCGCGTGTCCAGGTCGAACAATGGCTTCTTGGCACTGGACACCGCGATGGCCACGATGACGCGATCGAACATCTTGCTGGCGCGGGTGATCATGTCGGCATGGCCGAGCGTGATCGGGTCGAAGGTGCCGGTATAGGCGGCAATCATCGTGATGATTCTCCAGGCGTATGGGTCAGCAGCGCGCCCATGCTCTCCCCGGCGCGGCTTTCGCGCAGTACCGTCCAGGCCTGCGACCAGGGCGCACTGTAACGGGCGGGCCGCTCCAGGTACACCCGCGCGCCGGGCGCCAGCCGCGGCGGCAGCGCGGCCAGCACATCGGCCCAGGCCTCGTCGGCGAAGGGCGGGTCGACAAAGACCAGATCGTAGCTCCGGCCCGGCTGCGCCGGCGGCCCGGCCGCGGCCAGCAGGCTCAGCGCGGGCCCGGCATGCACGCCGGCCTGGTCCGTGGCCTGCAGGGTCTGCAGGCTCTGCTCCAGCATCGCGCGGGCGCGGCGGTCGGGCTCCACGAAATCGCAATGCGCGGCGCCGCGCGACAGCGCCTCCAGCCCCAGCGCGCCGGTGCCGGCATAGAGGTCCAGACAGCGGGCGCCGTCGATCTCGAAGGCCAGCCAGTTGAACAGCGTCTCGCGCAGCCGGTTGGGCGTGGGCCGCAGCCCGGGCACTGCGGCCACCGGCAGCTTGCGCCCGCGCCAGCGGCCGGCAATCAGCCGCAGCTGGCCGCCGCCCGCAGACGTTGCCGCGGCCTCGGGCGCGCGCGACCGCGCCGGCGGCGGGCCACCCCCGGCGCGCCGCCTGTGACCACCGCGGCTCAAATCGTCACGTCGATCTTGCCCAGGCGCTCGGTGAGCTTGCGGTTCTCACCATAGTCGACGGGGATGCTGATCAGCGCCGGGCCCTCCTGGGCGAAGGCCTCCTCCAGCAAGGCCGGCAGCGCCTGCGCCTCGCGCAGTTCGCGGCCCCACATGCCAAAGGATTCGGCCAGCTTTTCAAAGTCGGGGTTGCCGAAGTCCAGCTTGGAATGCCGGCCCTCGAACTGGTTTTGCTGCTTCCACTTGATCAGGCCGTACTCGCCGTCGACCCAGACCATGAAGACGACGTTGAGCTTGAGCCGCACGGCGGTCTCGAGGTCCTGCACGTTCATCATGAAGCCGGCATCGCCGCAGATGGCCAGCACGCGCTGGTCCGGACAGGCGAACTTGGCGCCGATGGCGCCGGGCAGGGCAAAACCCATGGAGCAAAAGCCATTGGAGATCAGGCAGGTGTTGGGGGCATCGCACTGGTAATAGCGCGAGATCCACATTTTATGCGCACCCACATCCGAGAGCAGGATGTCCTGCGCATCCAGGAAGGCGCGCACGTCCCACAGAATCTTCTGCGGCTTCATCGGCAGCGCGTCGCTGTCCTTCTCCATCGCGAAGTCGTCCAGGATCGTCTGCCGCAGGGCCTGGAACTGCTGGATGTCCTGCAGCGGCAGCGCCGCAGCGTGGTTTTTTTCCAGCTCCATGTTCAGCTGCCACAGCGCGTCGGCCACGTCGCCGGCCACATCGACGGCCACGGTGTAGTGGGTGTCGATTTCGGCCGGCTCGAAGTCGATGTGGATGATCGCCTTCTCCTGGTCGGCATTCCAAAAATGCGGGCTGTATTCGACCAGGTCATAGCCCACGCAGATCACGACGTCGGCCTTGGCGAAGAGCACGTTGACATGGTCGCGGCCCTGCAGGCCCATCGTGAACAGGCAATGCGGGTCGCTGCGCGGGATCGCGCCCTTGCCCATGAAGGTGTTGATGACCGGCAGCCCGGTCTTGTGCGCCAGCCGCTTGAGCTGGCTGGCGGCGCGTTTGCGCAGCGCGCCGTTGCCGGCCAGGATCACCGGGTTCTTGGCCTGCGCCAGCAGCTCGGCGGCGGCCGTCACCGCCTTGTGGTCGGCGGCCGGGCGGCGGGTCTTGTACACGTTCATCGGCCGGCCGACGGCCTGCTCCTCGGCCAGATCCTCGGGCAGCTCGATGACGGTGACGCCGGGCTTTTCGGCCTCGGCCAGCTTGAAGGCCTTGCGCACGACCTCGGGGATGGTTTCCGGGTCCATCACCGTCTGCGCCCACTTGCTGATCGGCCGCACCATGGAGATCGCATCCATGTTCTGGTGGCTTTCCTTGTGCAGCCGCTTGGTCGAGGCCTGGCCGATCAGCGCCACGGTCGGCGAGCGGTCCATGTTGGCGTCGGCCAGCCCGGTCACCAGGTTGGTGGCCCCCGGCCCCAGCGTCGACAGGCAGACGCCGGCGCGGCCGGTGAGCCGCCCGTAGGCGTCGCAAATGAAGGCGGCGGCCTGCTCGTGCCGGCACAGCACGAATTCGATCGGCGAGTCGAGCAGGCTGATCATCAGATCGGCGTTCTCCTCGCCGGGCACGCCGAAGATGTGGGTGACGCCCTCGGCCTCCAGGCAGCGCACGAACAGATCCGAGGCCTTGTGGGTTGTGCAGGGCTGCTGGTCGGCCTGCGGCTGCAATTCGCTCATCGGCGCTCTCCGTCTCGGGCGGGTCGCTGGCGGCCCGCGGGGAAAATCGGGGCAGTGGGGGCTGGACGTGCCGCGCTACAGCGCCGGCGAGTGCAGCACAATCATCTTGTGCACCTGCATCTCGTGCATCGAATAGGGGATGCCGCCCAGGCCATAGCCGGAGCGCTGCTGGCCGCCGAAGGGCATCCAGTCCACGCGGAAGGCCGTGTGGTCGTTGACCATCACCGCCTGCGCCTTGAGCCGTTGCGCCAGATCCAGCGCGCGGTCCAGGTCCTGCGTGCACACCGCGGCCTGAAAACTGACCTCGAGCTGGTTGGCGCGCGCCAGCGCGGCCTCCAGGTCGTCCACCGGGTACACGCAGACCACGGGGCCGAAGACCTCCTCGCGCGAGACCCGCGCCGAATCCGGCGGGTCCAGCAGCACGGTCGGCGCATAGGCGGTAGCGCCGATGCGCTCGCCGCCGCAGAGGCATTGCGCGCCGGCGGCAATGGCCTCCTCGACCCACTCGGCCACGCGCTCGCGCTCGCCGGGCTCGATCAGCGGCCCCACCTCGGTGTCGGCGTGGGTGGGGTCGCCAACGCGCAGCCCACGCGCGCCCTCGACCAGGCCGGCGCACAGCTCCTCGGCGCGCTCGCGGGCGACGTAGATGCGCTGCACCGACACGCAGACCTGGCCGGCGTGGTAGAAGCCGCCCTTGACCAGCCCCGGCAGCACCCGCGGCAGGTCGGCGTCGGCGGCCACGATCACCGGCGCCACGCCGCCGTGCTCCAGCGCGCTGCGGCAACCCGGCGCCAGCTCGCGCTGCAGCGCGAAGCCCACCTTGGCGCTGCCGATAAAGCTGAAAAAGGCCACCCGCGGGTCGGCCACCATGCGCGTGGCCAGCGTGTTGTCCTCGGGGATCACCACGGTGGCCCAGCCCTCCGGCAGCCCGGCCTGCTCCAGCAAGGCCAGCAGGCGCAGGCAGGACAGCGGCGTGGCGCGCGCCGGCTTGACCAGCACCGGCGCGCCGACGGCCACGGCCGGCAGCACCTGGTGCGCGATCAGGTTCAGCGGGTGGTTGAAGGCCGACACCGCCACCACCGGGCCGATGGGCTCGGGGCGGGTAAAGGCCAGCCGCCCGGCGCTGGAGGCGGTGACGCCCATCGGGATCATCGTGCCGGGGCGGGTGCGCAGCTCCTCGATGGCGATCTGCGCGCAGTCCATCGCCCGGGCCACCTCCACCTGCGAATCCGGCAGGGGTTTGCCGCCCTCGCGCGCGGCCTCGACGGCCAGCAGCTCGCGATGCTCGTCCAGCAACGCATGCAGCGCTTCGAGTACGGCAATGCGCCGGGGCACCGGCAGCCAGCCATCGCGGTCGGCATGCAGGGCCGCGGCGCGGGCCAGCGCGGCCTCCACGGCCGGCGGCCCGGCGGTGGCCACGCGGGCGATGGGCTGGCGATCCCAGGGTGCAAGCACCTCGATCTCGCCGGCGGCGCTTCCCAGACCAGCGGCCAAGGGCCAGAATTCGCGATCCAGAGCCGACATGGCGTCTTGCCTCGCTCCCCCGTGGAAAGCCAGCGTAGTCCCGGCCCCCCACCATCGCAAGCACCGCAAGCGCTGCACGTGATCATTCCCACGCGCAACGAGGCGGCCAGCCTGCCCGCGCTGCTGGCGGACCTCAAGGCCCAGCAAGGTGTCGACCCGCGGCTGACGGTCGTCGATGGCGGCTCGACGGATGCCACCGTGGCGCTGGCGCAGCGCGCCGGGGCCGAAGTGCGGCAAAGCCCGCCCGGGCGGGGCCGGCAGCTCAATGCTGGCTGGCGCGGGCAGGACGAGGACTGGCTGCTGTTCCTGCACGCCGACAGCCTGCTGCCCGACCCCTGGCTGCTGGCCCGGGCGCTGCGGGCGACCCGCGCCTGGCCGGCGCGCACCGCCGGCCATTTCGCGCTGGAGTTCATCCACACCCCCTGGCCCAAGCCGCGCTTCTACGCCCACCTGGAGGCCAAGTCGGCGCTGAACCGGCCGCAATGCTTCAACGGCGACCAGGGCCTGTTGATCCGGCGCAGCTTTTTGGACCGGCTGGGCGGCTTTGACGAGTCCCTGCCCTTCCTGGAGGACCAGGCCCTCGGCGCGCAGATCCACGCCCAAGGCCAGTGGCGCACCCTGCCCGGCCACCTGCAGACCTCGGCGCGGCGCTTCGAAACCGAGGGCCGCGGCGCCCGCTATGCGGCGATGTTTTTGATCATGTGCGCCCGCGAGGTCGGCGCGCGCGACTACCTGGCCGGGCTGCCGGCGCTGTACCGCGAGCAGAGCGAGGCGGGCCCGCTGCGGCTGCGGCCGCTGGCGCGCGCGCTGCTGACGCGGCTGCAGGCCGAGCCGCAAAGCTGGGAACGGCTGGCCGAATACACGCTGCGCAATGCCTGGCAGCCGGTGGCGCTGGCCGACACGCTGGCCGGCCGCGAGGGCGACTGGCTGCGCGCCTATGCGCGCACGCTGGAGCCCTGGCTGCTGGAGGCCGATGCGCTGCGCGCGCCGATGGCGCTGGCGCTGCGTGGCCTGGGCGGCCTGCTGGGCCGCAGCCTGCTGCGCCCGGAATAGGCGGCGCCCGCCCCCTCAAGGGGATGGGTGCGGCGCCGATCTAGGCTGACTCGGCCTGCGGCCGCAGCGCGGCGAAGCGCTCGCGGGTCAGCGGGTAACGCGACAGGAACCACACCGACAGCGCGAACAGCAGGCTGATGCCCAGCGCCACCGCGCCGCCCAGCGCATTCAGCGCGGCGCTGGCCGGCGCGCCGCCGGCCGCCGCGTCCGCGCCCTGCAGGGCGGCCGTGCTGGCCTCCAGCCCGATCAGTTCCAGCATCAGGCCGGCGCCCAGCGTGCCCAGGCCCGAGGTCGCCTTGATCACGAAGGCCATCACCGCGGCAAACACGCCCTCGTGGCGGCGGCCGTGCGTGGCCTCGCTCCAGTCGGCGAGGTCGGCAATCATCGAGGCGGTGATGATGCTGATGGCGATCAGCGCGGCGAACAGGATGATCGTGTGCAGCAGCAGCGCCGCAAACAGCTCGCGCGTGCCGTTCTCCGGGAACCAGCCCAGCAGCCGCAGCAGCAGCGGCAGCGGCCCGAAGACCAGCGCGAACAGGCTCAGCTTCACCGCCACCGTGCGCTTATCGCTCATGGCCGCCAGGCCCGGCGCGGCGCCCGCGGCGATGAACACCGAGACAAAGATGCCCAGCGTCAGCCCGCCGATGGCCTGCGAGGACAGCCCCCAGTACCAGGTGTTGATGTAGAGGCTGGTGGCGTTGATGTAGCCCCAGCCGGCGGCGCTGCACAGCGCGGCCCACAGCAGCGGGCGGAAGGGCTTGCTGCCCAGCACCTCGCGCACATCGCCCAGCAGCGCGCGCGGGCGCAGCGGGCCCGCGGGCGGCGTGGCCAGCCGGCCGATGGCGCGGTGCGTGCCGCCCGCGCAGATCAGCACCCCGGCCACCGCCACCACGGCGCAGAAGGCGCCGAAGGCCGGCCAGGCGGCCGGGTCCAGACGCCCGTCCACCCCGCCCGGCTGCTCGGCGAAGAACACGGTGTAGCCGAGCACGGCCACGCTGAGCCCGGCCAGCCAGCCGAAGAGAAAGCGCAGGCCCACGATTTCGGTGCGCTCGTCGTAGTGCGGCGTCAGCTCCGGCAGCATCGCGTTGCTGGGCACGGCGTACAGCGTCATGCCCTGGCGGGCCAGCACGGCAAAGCCCAGCAGCCAGCCGAACAGGGCCGCCTGCGACAGCCCCTCCGGCGGCGCGGCCAGCGCCACAATGGCCAGCGCCAGCGGCACCACGCTGGCGTACATCCAGGGGTGGCGCCGGCCCCAGCGCGAACGGGTGCGGTCGGAAATCGCGCCGAGCAGCGGGTCGGTCACGGCATCCAGGCACAGCGCCAGAAAGATCGCCAGCCCCGCCAGCGCCCCCGACAGCCCCAGTACCGAGTGGTAATAGAACAGCAGGAAGATGTTGAACAGCGTGTCCTTGGTGCCCTCGGCCATCGAGCCCAGGCCGTAGGCCACGCGCAGCGGCGTGGGCACCGGGCTCAGGCCGGGCCGGGCCGTGAAGGAGCCGGGGACCGAACCGGCGGCCGACCCGGCAACCGGGTCCTGCGGCACTCCGTCGCCGTCGCCGGCGCCGGACTGTGGGCCGCTCATTGCTCGGCCAGCCCGGCGTTGCGGGCCTGGGTGCGCCCCCAGTTCCACAACTCGCGCAGCAGCGCCTTGTCCGCCTCGTTCGCGCTGGCGGCGCGGGCCTGAATCTGCCCCATGTACTGCTCCAGTGTCAGCCCGCCATTGGGGGCGAATTCGAGTTGGCGGCGGCATTCACGCTGCCACTGTTCCTGCTCGGTCTCGCTGAGCCCCTCGGGCGCATGGCGGGCGCGAAAGCGCAGCAGCAGCGCGTTGAGGCGCTCGTCGGCGAAGGGCTCGGCGGTGGCCAGGTCCTCCAGGGGCAGCGCGCGCAGCGCCTCGCAGCGACGCCGGTCGTCGCCGCTGATGAACCCGTCATACAGCTGCGCCTCGACATCCCGCTCGGGGAATTCGGGCCGCAGCAACACCAGCGCCGCCGCCTTGGCGGCCACCAGCTCCAGTTGCTCGCGCAGGCTGGCGGCCTTGGCCAGCGCGGCCTCGACATCCAGCCCGGCGCGCTTGGCGGCCGGCTCGTCGAGCGTGGCCAGCGGCGCGACGAAGGGCGCGCGGTTGATCGCCAGGGCCTTGAAGCGCGGGCGCTCAATGTCTTCGGGCAGGTCCTCGCGCGGCGTGTAGATGCGCTCGGCCAGCTCCTCCGGGTCCAGCTCCAGCCAGGGCTGCAGCGGGCCGCGCAGGTCCAGGCCCAGCCACTGGTTGCCCTGCTCGGGGTGCGGGCACAGCGGCAGCCACAGCGTCAGGCAGCGCTCGGCGGCGCTGATGCGGCCGCTGACATGGACCAGCGGCTCGCCCGGCCGCAGCATGCCGGCCACGGTGTGCTTGTCGCGCAGGCTGAGCGCGTAGTCGTACAGCCGCGGCTGCACCTCGCGCAGGCGCTGGGCCAGGGCGATGGTGGCGGTCACGTCGCCCAGCGCGTCGTGGGCCTTGGGCTGCGGCAGCTTGTTGGCGCGGGCCAGGTCTTCCAGCCGCAGGCTGTGCCCGCCGCCCTCGCGCTCGGGGAACACCAGGCCTTCGGGGCGCAGCGCATAGGCGGCGCGCACCGCCGTCAACAGGTCCCAGCGGCTGTTGCCGTCGCGCCAGAACCAGGCATAGGGGTCGTGGAAATTGCGCCAGCACAGATGCTGCACAAAGGTATCGTCGAAGTGGCTGGAGTTGTAGCCGACGATGCAGGTATTGCGGCCGCCCAGGGCCGCCAGCAGCGCCTCGGCGAAGCGCCACTCGGGCAGGCCCTGCTGCTGCGCCTGCTGCGGCGTGATGCCGGTCAGCAGGCAGGCCTCCGGCTCGGGCAGCGGCCAGGGTGGCGGCTGGCAGTACTCGACCACCGGCGCCCCCTGCGGCTGGAGCTGCACGTCGGTGAGCTGCGCCGCGAACTGGGCGATGCGGTCGCGCCCCGCGGCGGTGCCGAAGGTCTCGAGGTCGTAGAAGCAAAACTGCGCCATGGGCGCCAAGGGTAGCGGCAACGTGGCAGACTGCGCTGATTGCTGCACGGGCTCATGGGGCGTCGATGGACATCGAGGCGATTCTGCGTCGCACTGCGCTGTTCAAGCGGCTGCACGATGAACCTCTCGCGGCCCTGGCCGGCGTGGCGCAACTGCGCGAGATTGCCGGCGGCACCTGCCTGATGCAGGAGGGCGAGCCCTCGGATTCGCTGTACGTCGTGGTGACGGGCCGGATGCGCGCCCAGTCCAGCACCAGCGCCGAGCCCACCGACATCGGTGTGCACGAGGCCATCGGCGAGGTGGGCGTGGCGGCCAACGGCCCGCGCCTGGCCACGGTGCACGCGGTGCGTGATTCGGTGGTGCTGGAGCTTGAGGGCGGCGCCATGCTGGACGCGCTGCAGCCCTACCCCGGCGCGCTGTTCGTGGTGATGCAGGCGGTGCTGCGGCGCATGCAGCGGCTGCTGCGCCGGCACCATGGGCCGAGCAGCTCGCCGCTGAAGACGCTGGCCCTGCTGGAGCTGCACCCGGGCGCCGGCGGCAGCGAGTTCCATGGCCGGCTGATCGAGGCGCTGCGGCTGCGCGACGAGGTCTGCGTCATCGATGCCGCCGCCGTGGACCAGGCACTCGGCGCCAAGGCCTCGACCTGGCCCTTCGAGGACGGCGCGCAGAACCGCGAGCTGGTGCGCTGGCTGGCCGCGCAGGAGCAGCTGCACGACATCGTCGTGCTGCTGGCCGGCGACGGCTCCAGCGAATGGACCCAGCGCTGCCTGCGCCAGGCCGACCGTATCCTGCTGCTGAGCGAGGCCGACGAGCCGCACATGGGCCGCGAGGTCGGCCAGCTGCTGGCCGGGCTGCCCACGCTGGCCGAGCGCGAGCTGGTGCTGCGCCGGCACCGCGAGGGGCCGGTGGGCGACGTAATGCGCCTACGCCGCGACGCCGCCGCCAGCGCGCACCATTACTGGCGGCCCGGCCGCGACGAGGACGTGCAGGCCATCGCCCGCCAGCTGACCGGCCATGGCATTGGCGTGGTGCTCTCCGGCGGTGGCGCCCGCGGCTTCGCCCACATCGGGCTGGTGCGCGCGCTGAACGAGCTGAACATCCCCGTGGACCTCTTCGGCGGCTCCAGCATGGGCAGCTTCATCGCCGCGCTGTGGGCCCAGGGCCTGAGCGCGCGCGAGATGGTGGGGGTGTGCCGGGAGAACTTTGTCGAGCGCAACCTGCTGAACGACTACACGCTGCCGCGCGTGTCGCTGATCCGCGGCCAGCGCTTCCTGGAGGGGCTGCGGGATATTTTTGGCGAGCAGCAGATCGAGGCGCTGTGGCGGCCCTATTACGCCGTCAGCACCAACCTGACGCTGGGCTGCCAGCACGCGCACATCGAGGGCGAGCTGGCGCTGTGGCTGGCGGCCAGCATGCTGATCCCCGGCATCGCGCCGCCCATCGGCTGGAAAGGCAACCTGCATGCCGACGGCGGCATCGTGAACAACCTGCCCACCGACGTGATGCACCAGCGCGCCCGCGGCCCGGTGCTGGCCTGCAGCGTCAACACCGTGGGCGCCGTGCATTGCCGCGGCGTCGAGGGTCCCGACCCCGGCGTGCTGCACGACTGGCCGCTGGAGGAGCCGCGGCCCTCGCTCTTCGACATCCTGACCCGCACGGCCACGCTGACCTCGGACTCGGGCACCGCCCGCCGCGCCGAGCTGGCCGATGTCTTCCTGCAGATGCCAGTGCCGCGCATCGGCATGTTCGAGTTCGAGCCCATCGACGAGCTGGTGCGCACCGGTTACGAATTCGCGATGCGCACCCTGCTGGAGCAGCGCGCGCTGCTGCTCGAACCCGGGCAGGGATGAGCGCGCCGCGACGGCCGGTGCTAGGGTGGCCCGCGCCCGCCGCGGGCCGCACAGGGAGCATTGCCGCATGATCGCCGCCGCCTGGGCCGACTTTCAGGCCAACTTCTGGCTGTACCTGTCGATGCCGCTGACCAGCGGCCTGGTGGGCTGGGGCACCAACGTGCTGGCCATCCGCATGATGTTTCACCCGCTGGAGTTCTGGGGCCGCCCGCCCTGGCTCGGCTGGCAGGGCATCGTGCCGCGCAAGGCCGGCAAGATGGCCACCATCGCCTGCAACACCATCGTCCCCGACCTCGTCACCGAGGAGGAGATCTTCGACCGCCTCGACCCCAAGCGGGTCACGCGCGAGATCGAGGAGCCGATCCTGCGCGCCGTCGACCAGATCGTCGACGAGCTGATGTACGAATACGAGCCCACGCTGTGGGAGACGCTGCCCAAACGGGCCAAGAAGCTGATCATCGCCCGCGTCGAGCGCGACGCCCCCGAGGTGGTGGAAACGGTGATGGCGGAGATCCGCGAGAACATCACCGAGGTCTTCGACCTGAACGACATGGTGGTCAGCACGCTGGTGCGCGACCCCGAGCTGATCAACCGCATCTTTCTGGAAACCGGCCGCCAGGAGTTCGTGTTCATCGGCCGCTCCGGCTTCTATTTCGGCGCGCTGTTCGGCCTGCTGCAGATGATCGGCTGGACGCTGTACAAGGGCAGCTTCCAGCTGCCGCTGTTCGGCCTGGTGGTGGGTTTTCTGACCAACTGGATCGCCCTGCGGCTGATCTTCCGCCCGCAGCAGCCGCGGCGCTACGGGCCGTGGACGGTGCAGGGGCTGTTCCACAAGCGCCAGCCCGAGGTGGCGCGCGACTACGCGCGGCTGATCGCCGAGGAGATCGTCACGCCCTCGCACATCATCGAGGCGGTGCTCAAGGGGCCCTATGCCGACCGCGTGTTCGACATGATCTCGGTGCACGTCAAGGAGGTCATCGACGCGCAGTCGGGGCTGGCCAAGCCCTTCGTGGCCTGGACGGTGGGCACACGGCGCTACATCGACATGAAGAACCGCGCGGTGGAGCGCATCATCGAACGCCTGCCCGCCGCCGTGCGCAGCGTCGACGCCTATGCCCGCGAGGCCATGGACATCGCCCATACGCTGTCCTCGCGGCTCGAGGCGCTGCCCCCGCCCCGATTCGAGGCCATGCTGCGGCCGGCTTTTGAAGAGGACGAGTGGATCCTGATTGCCACCGGCGCCGCGCTGGGCATGCTGGTCGGCATCGGCCAGATGCTGGCCTTCGCCGCCCTGGCGGTGGCCGCCTGATGCGCCGCGCGCTGGTGCTGCCGCTCGGCCTGCTGGGCTTGGCCGTCGGCCTGGCCCTGGCGGCCGGGCCGCGGGGTGCGCTGGGCGAACCCGTGGGCCGCGGCGTGGATCGCGCCCTGGCGCTGGTGGCGCCCCTGCCGGAGGCCGAGGTTCGGGCCGGCGCGGCCGAGGTCGCCACCGGCCTGAACACCCTGCTGGAGCCCGCCGGGCTGCGCCTGGCCCTGGGCGAGCTGCGGGCCGAGGGCGGCGACTGGTGGATCGATGGCGAACTGCGGCGCCGCGACAACGGCCGGACGCTGGTGCGCACGCAAACCCGGATCAGCGGCTCGCGCCTGCGCGTCAGCAGCCACACCACGCTGGCCGCGGGGCCGGAACGCACGCGCCTGCGTGGCTGGGCCGCCGGCGCCGAGCCCTGGCAGCTGTGGAGCGTGCACGACGCCAGCGGCGACCGCCTGCGCTGGGAGCAGGCCGCGCTGGAGGCACGCGAAGAGCAGTTGATCCTGGACGCCGCGCCGGCCTGGCTGGAGCTGCAGCGCCGGCCCTGGGAGGCGCAGACCCAGGCGCGGGGCGAGGCCGGCGCGCTGCGCGTCTGGGACCAGGGCCTGCAGCTCACGCTGGACAGCGCCGCGCTCGACGCGCGCTGGGACACGGCCGGTTTCGGTACGGGCGCGCTGACATTGGGCGCGCTGGATCTTGAGGCCGGCGGCGAAACGCTGTGGTTCGCCCAGGCGCGGCTCGAGGTCCGCAACCGGCCAACGACGCCCACCGCGGGCACCGCTGTCGGCACTGGCCCGGCCCCAGGCGCGACCGACGACGGCGCGACCGACGACAGCGCGGGGCCGGGCGCGGAATACGTGCACAGCGAGGTGGCGCTGCGCATCCAGGAGCTGGAGCTGGATGCCCTGCTTGCGCCGACCGATGTGGAACTGGACCTGAGCGCCGGCCCGCTGCCGCCGCCGGCCGCCAGCCGCGAATACCGCGAGGTGCTGCAGGCCATACCCGCCGACCACCGGCTGGCGCAGGCGCAGCAGCACATGGCGCTGCGCGCCTACCTGAAGGCCTTTGACCAGCCGCTGGCGTTGCGCGCCGAGCTGCGCCTGCGGGAAGACGCGCAGGAGGCGACGCTGGCCCTGGCGCTGGACACGCCGCCCGCGCAATCGCTGGGCAACCCGGTGGCGGTGCTGGGCTGGATCGGCAACAGCGGCGGCCGGCTCGCCGTGCATGCGCCGCTGGACATGGTGCCCGGCCGCTGGGTGCCGCAGGTCAATGCCCTGGCCGCGGCGGGCTGGATCGAGGCCGACGGCCCCGGCCGGCTGCGCGGCGAGATCACCGTGGCCGACGGCCAGATGCGGGTCAACGACGGCGAGCCCCTGCCGCTGGACCAGGTTCTGCTCGGCCTGGGCGTGCTGCTGATGGGGCGCTGACGCGCCCGCATCCGCGCCCGCAGTACGAGCAACGGCAGCAGCGCCGACACCAACACGATCGCAACGCCGCAAGCCCGATCTGGCGCCAAACCGCGGCCGCGGCGGGGCCCATGCCCGGGCGCCGGCCTTTGCCGTATCGCCCATCCTGCGGGATCATGCGCGCTGCGCTCGCCGCCCGGGGACGGCCCATGCGAACTCTGATTTTTTTGCTGGTGCTGGCCATCGGCTCGATGCTGCTGCTGCTCGACCAGACCGAACGCCACGCGCCGACCGGCGAGGGCATCGCCGCCGGCCCGGTCAACCCGGGGCTGCTGGTGCAGCTGCGCGCCGCCGTGCACATGGCCGCGGCCACCGCCGAATGCGGCTACACCAGCACCGGCTACGGCCACAACACGCCCCGCCAGGCCGCGCGCGAACTGGTGGCACTGCAAAACAGCGCGGCCGAGCCGGCGCCCGGCGAGCCCAAACTGCCCGGCATGGGCATTGAGTTCACCACCGACCCGCCGACCCGCGTCTGGCAGGTGCAGGTGGACGGCGACGACCGCGCCGGCACGCTGACCCTGCGCGGCTATGCCACCGACCTCAGCACGCCCTACGTCGTGCAAGAGCTGCCATGCGGTTGAGCGCGCGGCCCGCAGGCTGATGCGGCCGTCTTTGGCCCCCAAGGGGCGCGGCTGCGGCCGCTGGCTGCTGGCCGCCGCGCTGGCGCTGCTGGCGCCGGCCGTGGCCGCACACGGCTTTGGCCGCCTGTACACGCTGCCGGTGCCGGTGTGGATGTACCTCTACGGCGCCGCGGCGGCGCTGCTGGCCTCCTTCGCGCTGATCGCCTGGTTCGCGGTGGGCGGCGCGGCCGCCGCCGGGCCGGAGCGCGAGCTGACCCAAGCGGCGCCGCTGCGCTGGGCGCGGCGCCTGCGGCTGCGGGCGCTGGCGCAGGGGCTGTCGCTGGCCGCGCTGCTGCTGGCCATTGCCAGCGCGCTCGTCGGCAGCCGCAACCCCTATGCGAACTTCGCGATGACCTGGTTCTGGGTGCTGCTGCTGCTGGGCCTGCCCTATCTGTGCGCCTTGCTGGGCAACCTGGAGCCCACGCTGAACCCCTGGCGCGGCCTGGCGGCGCTGCTGGGTCGGCTCTGGCCGGCGAGCTGTGCGGGGCGCTGGGCCTACCCGGCGCGGCTGGGGCATGCGCCCGCGCTGCTGGCCCTGCTGGCGCTGGCCTGGGTCGAGCTGCATACGCAGTGGGGCCCGCGCGGCCTGGGTCTGCTGCTGCTCGCCTACAGCGGCTGGACGCTGCTGGGCGTCGTCGCCTTCGGCGCGCCGGCCTGGTTCGCGCGGGGCGACCTGCTTGCGGTGTGGATGCGCCTGCTCGGCGCGCTGGCGCCGCTGGGCTTTGCCCGCCCTGGCCAGGTGTGGCTGCGCGCGCCGGGCGCCGGCCTGCTGCAGCTGCGCGTCGCCGAGCCCGCCCTGCTGCTGTTCGTGCTGCTGCTGCTGGCCGCCACGGCGCTTGATGGGCTGCGCGCCACGGCGCCCTGGGCGCAGTGGTTCTGGGTCGATCTATACCAGTGGCTCGAACCCTGGGTCGGCAAGGACCCGGTGGCCGCCTACCACCGCATGCAGCCGCTGTACCTGCTGTTCAGCAGCGCGGCGCTGCTGCTGGCCCCGGCGCTGTACCTCGCGATCTACCTGCTGGCCGTGGCCCTGGCCGGCCGCCTGGGCGGGGGCAGCCAGGGCACCGCGGCCCTGGCGCTGCGCTTCGCGCCCTCGCTGCTGCCCATCGCGCTGGTCTACCACATGGCGCATTACTACCCGCTGCTGCTGGCGCAGGGGCCCAAGATCCTGGGCCTGCTATCCGACCCCTTCGGCTGGCGCTGGGACCTGTTTGGCAGCCGCGAGCTGCTGCGCGGCGGCTGGACGGTGGCGGCCGACAGCATCTGGCATACGCAGCTGGCGCTGATCGTCGGCGGGCATATCGTCGGCGTGTATATCGCCCACCTGGAGGCCTTTCGGCTCTTCCCCGGCCGCCGCCGGGCCGCACTGAGCCAGCTGCCGATGCTGGCGCTGATGATGGCCTACACCGCCTTCGGGTTGTGGATCCTGGCGCAGCCGCTGGCGGGCTGACACTGCGGCGGAATCCCTGGGCGGACCTGCGCCCGCCGCCCCAGCATCAACGTCGACCCCTGCCCCGGCTCAGAGCCAGCGCCCAGAGCGGGCGCCGATCAGGCGAATCCGCTGGGGTGCTTGTCCAGCCAGCCGGTCTCCTGCTCGAGCTGGCGGGCCAGGCGCAGCAGCGTGCGGTCCTCGCCGAAGCGGGCGGTGAACATCATGCCCACAGGCAGGCCGTCGGCCGACCAGTGCAGCGGCAGGCTGATCGAGGGCTCGCCGGTCGCATTCGCGATGGGCGTGGTGGGAATCCAGTTGAAGATGGGCTCGTAGTTCTGCACCAGCAGGTCGCGGCGCGTGGCCACGCGGCCCAGCGGCAGCCGGTTGATCAGCTCCAGCATCACCCGGTCCACGCCGGTGGCCTTCAGCGCGCCGCATTCGACCGGCGGCATGCCCAGCGCACTGTTCAGCAGCACGTCGTAGTCCTGCATGAAGGTCGCCATCTGCCGGCCAACCTGGCGCAGGTAGGCCACGGCCGCCTGCAGCTCGGCGGCGGTGAAGGCCCGGCCCAGCTTGTACAGCGCCCAGTTGTGCGGCTCGAAGTCCTGCCGCCGCGGCTTGCGCCCGATCAGCTGCGAGGCCGCCGTGATCATCGCCGAGGTCTCGCCGGCGATGACGGTCCCCATCGCGTAAATGAAGGCCTCGCGGTCGATGCCGGGGTCGGCCTCGACGACCTCGTGGCCGAGCTTTTCCAGCAGCGTGGCCGTCTGCTCCACGCCGCGCACGCATTCGGGGTCCAGGCCGGTGCCCAACCAGGGCTGGGTGGTCCAGGCCACGCGCAGCTTGCCCGGGCCGGCGTCGAGGTCGGTGGCATAGCCGCCCTCGGGCAGCGGCGGCGGCGCATAGGGCGAGCCCAGCTCGCCGCGGGCCGTGGCATCGAGCATGGCGGCGCTGTCGCGCACGCTGCGCGTCAGCACATGCTCGATAGCCATGCCGAACCAGGCTTCGCCCACCTCGGGGCCACAGGGCACCAGCCCACGGGTGGGTTTCAGGCCCACCAGGCCGCAGCAGGAGGACGGAATGCGGATCGAGCCGCCACCATCGCCACCATTGGCCATCGGCACGATGCCCGCGGCCACCGCGGCGCCGGCGCCGCCGCTGGAACCGCCGGGCGTGCGCGCGGTGTTCCAGGGGTTGCGCGCGCTGCCGAAGAGCTCGGGGTCGGTAATCGGCATGGTGCCGAACTCGGGCGTGTTGGTCTTGCCGAAGGTCAGCAGGCCGGCCTGCTTGTAGCGGCGCACCAGTTCGCTGTCGAAATCGGGTTTGAAGTCCTGCAGGAAGCGCGAGCCGGAGGAGCGCACCACGCCGCCCAGCGCATTGCTCAGGTCCTTGAGCAGGAAGGGCACGCCGTGAAAGGGCCCTTGCGGCAGGCCGGCCTTAAGCGCCTGTTCGGCCAGCACGTCCAGCCGCAGCACGATGGCATTGAGCTTGGGATTCCACTCGTCGGCGCGCTGCTGCGCGGCGGCGAGCAGCTCGGCCGGCGTGACCTCCTTGCGGGCCACCAGTTCGGCCAGGCCCACCCCATCGTATTGCGCGTATTCGGCGAAAGGCTTGTTGCCCACGCGGTCTCCCCCAAGTCTTGGATGCCGCGCAGTCTGGCGCAAAGCCGCGGGGCGGTCCACCGCCGCGGCGCACGGAAAAAAAATCGCCGGCCGGTGGTGGGGGCACCACACGGCCGGCGAGGGAGAGGGCCGGGTTGCTTCGAGGCTTGGGAGCTCAGGGAGGGAGTTGGCGGCCCTATTGAATCGGCGACAGCAGCGCCGGGTGCGTGACCAGGGCCCGCACACCGTGCGGGGCGGATTCTTCAAAGACGTTGCTTTCGCACCAGGCGCTCAGGCTGTTGATATCGAGCTTGGCGCACTGCGGACGCACGCTCCAGTGCACCTGCAGCGGCGAGCACTGGGTGCTGGCGTCGTACTTGGGCCCGGTGGTGCTGCCGAAGAATTCCACCGGCTCGCCGGTGTTGGTGGGCAGCGCCTTGGGCTGGTGGCGGCCGCTGGCATCGGGGCCGGCGTAGCGCAGGTCGTCGAAGCTCAGCGCATTGGGGTCGTTGACCAGCGTGAAGACCTGGGCCTCGACCCGCAGCGTGGGGTTGGCGCAGGCGGCGCTGGAGCAGGCACCCAGGCCGGCACCGGGCTCGATGTCGCAGCTGCTGAAGACCCAGTGCACCTCGACGGTGTCGCCGGTCTGCAGGCCGCTGCAGTGGTTCACCTTGGGCGGGCTCAGCTCGGCCGCGGTCAGCGACTGGGCGATGCCGCACTCATAGCCGCCGCCGATGCCGTCGGCATCACCACGGCCGGCGTAGATGTTGAAGCCCGGGCCGCGGTGCTCGGCGTTCTCGTGCAAGTGGATGTTGCACAGGTTCATCTCGGCGATGTCCGGCGCCGGGCCGTAGTTGATGGGGTTGCTGCCCGCCGTCTGGCTGATGTCGCGCGGCGTCTGCGGGCCAAAGCCCTCGCACATGCCGGCCGCTGCGGGCGGCGGCAGCAGCATGGCGGCGGTCGCGGTCAGCGCGCCCAGCAGCAGCGCGGCGCGGGTGTGCGGCGCGGAGCGCGCCAGCGTTTGAGACTGCGGGTTACGGTCGGTCGTCATCAAGCAACTCCCTGGTCGTGGTGCGGGCTGGCATGGGGGGTGTGCCCGTCGGAGTGCAGATGGTGCGCGCGCCAGCCTGACCGGGAACTGGCGGCAAAATGAACAGAAGATGAACAGCGTGCCGGCGCCGGCCGCGAGCGGCTTCGCGCCGCGGGCGGATCCCTAATCGGCCGGGGCTTGCAGGCAATAACCAACGCCGCGGCGGGTCTGAATCAGGCCGGCGCCCTCGCCCAGCTTGCGCCGCAGGCGGCTGACATAGACATCGACGACGTTGGTCTCGGGGTCGGCGGCGCTGCCCCAGACCCGGTTCAGGATGCGCTCACGCGACCAATAGCGGCCGGCGCTGCTGGCCAGCAGGCGCAGCAGGTCGAATTCCAGCGCGGTCAGCTCGACCTCGCTGCCGGCCAGCGTCACGCGGCGGCCGGGCACGTCCACGCACAGCGGCCCGACCTCCAGGGTTTCGCTGCTGTCCAGCCCGCCGCGGCGCGACAGCGCCTCGATGCGGGCCAGCAGCTCATCGAAGTCGAAGGGTTTGGCCAGGTAGTCGTCGGCGCCGGCGCGCAGGCCGGAGACACGGTCTTCGACGGCGTCCAGCGCGGTCAGCATCAGCACCGGCGTGCGCAGGCCGTCGGCACGCAACTGCCGGCACAGGGCCACGCCGTCGATGGCCGGCAGCATGCGGTCGAGCACGATCAGGTCATAGTCGCCATGCCGTGCCTCGCGCAGGCCCTGCGCCCCATCGGGCGCCACCTGACAGCGATGGCCCTCGGCCTCCAGGCCGCGCGCGATGAAGCGGGCCACCCGCTCCTCGTCCTCGACGATCAAGATCTGCATCGCTAATCCGCCGGCAGCCGCAGGCGCAGGCGCATGCGCGTGCCCTGCCCCGGCGCGCTGTCGGCCTCGATGTCACCGCCATGCGCCTGGGCGATGGCGCGCGCGACCGCCAGGCCCAGACCCAGGCCGGCGCCGCCATCGCTGCGACCGGGCTCGCCGGCGCCCGCGCCGCGGAAGAAGCGGTCGAAGACATGCGGCAGATCGCTGGGGTCGATGCCCGGCCCCTCGTCCTCGACGGTTGCCATCCACCCCTGCGCCGCATGCTCCCAGCGCAGCCGCACGCGGCCCTGCGGCGGGCTGTAGCGCAGGGCGTTATCCAGCAGCGTCAGCAGCAGCTGGCGCAGCCGGTCCGGGTCGGCGACCAGCTGCCCCGGCGCTGGCACCGGCGCCGCCTCCAGCCGCACATCGCGCGCCTGGGCCTGGCCGCGCAGGTCGCGCAGCAGCTCCTCGTTGAGCGCGGCCAGGTCGATGCTGCGCCGCTGCAGGCGCACGGCCTGCGCATCGGCGCGGGCGATGAACAGCATGTCGTCGACCAGCCGGCTCAGGCCCACCGCCTGGTCGAGCACCGAGCGCAGCGCCTCGCGCAGCTCCTCCGGCGGCCGCTGGGCCGCGCGCAGCGCCACCTGCGCCTCGCCGCGGATGATGGTCAGCGGCGTGCGCAACTCGTGCGAGACATCGGCAAAGAAATGCCGCCGCGCGGCATCGGCCCGCTGCAGCTCGGCGTTGGCCCGGGTCAGCTCGACGGTACGCTCGCCGACGGCGGCCTCGAGCGCGCGGCGGGCGTCCTCGCGCTCGGCATCGTGCTGCGCCAGCTGCGCGGCCATCGCGTTGAAGGCCGTGGCCATCGCATCGAACTCGGCGTCATAGCCCTGCGGCACGCGGTGGGCAAAGTCGCCGCGACCGATCGCGCTGGCGCCCTGCTGCAACGCCGCCAGCGGCCGCGACAGGCCGCGCACCAGCGAGGCGCCGGCGGCCAGCGCGCCCAGGACGGCCAGCGCGGCCAGGCCCAGTGAGACCGCGAGCAGCTGCCCATGCACACGGCGCACCTGCGCCTGCATGCGCGTGACCACGCCGCGCTGGCGCTCCAGCGCCGCGTTCACCGCCTCGCGGAAGCTGACGTCGATGCGATCCTCCAGGATCACGGCCACCTGCTCCGGCCGCGGCGTGCCGGGCGGCAGCGCCAGCAGCGCCTCGAAGTCACGCACGATGGTGTCGATCAGCGCCTCCAGGCCGTCGGTGTCCTCCACCGCGCCGGGGACCGCGGCCGGCCCCAGGTCCTCGCGCTGCTGCAGCTCCAGCAGGCGGATGCGGGCCAGCGAGCGGGCGATGGCCGCGCGCTTGTTGCGGGCCACCGACTGGTTGGCCTGGGCGCCAAGCAGCACCTCGTCGGTGAGCTGCTTGAACAGGCGGTAGGCGTGCACCGAGAGCTGCAGGTGCTCGGCCAGCAGCGAGTGCGCCTGCTCGGCCTGGCGCATGTTGGCCTCGGTGGCGCGCACCGCCCACAGCGCCAGCAGCGCGGCGACCACCACCAGGCCGACGGCGGCGATGGCGCCGAGCACGATCTTGCGGCGATACATGGCGGCCTCAGTCGGCGCTGGCGGGTGGCACCAGGGCCAGCGGCTTGAGTTCTTCGAGGATCTCGTCCAGCGACATCTGCACCCACAGCGCCTGGGTGGCCAGCGTGCCCACGGCGTTCAGCGTGGAATCGCGCGCCGCGGCCTCGCCGATGCGCTCGCGGAAGGTGGCATTGAGTTGCAGCACATCGTCGAAGTACTCGCGCAGGCTGGCCAGCGACCAGTCGGCCTGCCCCCCCTCGCGGTGCCGGCACAGCTCGCCCAGCAGGTAGGCGCCGATCATGCGAAAGCTGGATTCCTCCAGGCTCTGGAAGGGCAGGTGCATGCGTGCCAGTCCGCGCATGGGCTTCAGGATCGGGCAGGCGCTGCTGGCCATGATCAGGCCGAACAGGCTGGCCAGGCCGGCCTGCACATTGGCCTGCGCGCTGACCGTGCGCTGCGGCGTGCGCACGGTGATCTGCGCCGTGTGGTGCGACAGAATTTCGGTGAAGGCATCGACGACGGCCTGCAGGTCCACGGCCGGCGGGCAATGGCTGCCGGCATGCGGGCAGTGCGGGCACTGGTTTTGCGTCAGGTGGGTCCAGGCCGGCGCATTCTCCGGGTGGCGCTCCTCACGCTGCAGGTCGACGACGAAACTGTGCCTGGTGCCGTCGTCGAGTTCGAAGTCGTATTCGATTTGCATCGCGGTCGCAGCATGGCCCTCGGCCCCTGGCGCACACGATAGCAGTCGCGCGCGAGCGGGCAAACGCGCGCGCGCGCCGCGGCAGCTAATCCGACCCGGCGCGGGCCTCGAAGACGTCGCCGCGGGCGCGTGCAATCAGCTCTGCCAGCAGCGGTCGCTCCACCTGCGAGCTGGCGGTGATCAGGAAGAACTGCTCCTGCACGGCTTCGGTGCGGCCGATGGCCTCGACCGCATACTGCCGGCAGACCTCCGACTCGATGGCCGTTGGGCAGGTGAAGATGCCGCCCCCGGCCTGGCCCAGCGCCTTGATCAGCGCACTGTCGTCGCATTCGCCGGCTACCCGCATCTCGACGCCCTGCTCGCGCAGCCAGTTCTCCAGCGCCATGCGCAGCGCCGTGCGCCGCCCCGGCAACAAGATCGGCAGCCCGTGCAGGCATTGCGGGAAGGGCTGCAGCGGCTCGGCCAGCAAACCGGGGGCGCCCAGAAAGCTGATGCCGGTGCGGCCCAGCTCGTGGGTGTACAGGCGCACATTGGGGTCCGGCGTGGCCGGGTGGTCGCTGAGCACCGCATCCAGCCGGTGCTGCGCCAGGCGGTTGAGCATGTCGGCCGCATCGCCCTCGCGACATTGCAGCCGGGGCGCCGGCTCGCGCCGCAGCAGCGGCAGCAGCACCAGGCTGGCAATCAGCTTGGGCACGACGTCGACCACGCCGATGCGCACCTGGCGCAGCCCGGCCTCCTCCTCGGACAGCGCATTGGTCAGTTCGCGCGAGAGATCGAAAATCGCGTCGGCGTAGCCGCGGGCGGTTTCCCCCGCGCGGGTCAGCACCAGGCCGCGGCCGCGCCGCTCGAAGAGCTTGCAGTGCATGCGCTCCTCCAGTTCGCGAAGCTGGGCACTGATGGTTTGCGGCGTGATGAACAGGCGCTCGCTGGCCGCGCTGATCGACCCCTCCTGGGCAACCACCCAGAAATAGTGCAGATGTTTGAGGTTCAGTTCACGCATCAATACTTCGGCTTTAGTTGATGGTGACCGAGTAATAAACGACTTTTTCCGAAGGGTAAAGCGACCTAAGCTGGGTTCACCCCCACCCGCCGGAGTGCGAACGATGCAACTGGATCTGCAATCCCGCCCCTTCACGATGACCGCCGCGCTCAAGCACGCGGTGCGCACACAACTGGCCCGCCTGCAGGCGCGCTTTGGCGATTGGCTGCATTACGCACGCGTCCGCCTGGAGGACGTGAACGGGCCGCGCGGCGGCGTGGACAAGCGCTGCCGCATGGTGTTCGGGCTGCCGCAGATGCAGCCGATCGTGGTGCAGGCTCGCAGCGAGGACATGTACCAGGCGATTCACCAGGCCAGCCGACGCGCCGAGCAGGCGCTGGACCGCGAGCTGAACCGGCGCCGCCTGCCGGCCCCGATGCCGCGCCTGGCGGAGCCCGCCGCCTGATGATCGGGCGCTGCCCACGGCGGCGGTTTTGCCGCCTGACCCCGGCCCGATCAGGCGGGCGGGGCATGCGCGCGGGCGGCGCCTCCTATATCTTCGTGCGCGCAGCGCTGCGGCTCGCACCCTGTGCCACGGCCCTGGCGCCGGGCCGAAAAGCATCGCTGCTGCGCACAACTCACCCTTCAAGGGCCGGGCGATCGTCATCGAGGGCGGCGTACCGGCTGCCGCTCGGAGCCTGATGTCATGAGCCCCACCCCGGAAGTCGCCGTTGTCATGGGCAGCCGCTCGGACTGGCCGGTCATGGAAAATGCCGTTGCCGTTCTCGACGACTTCGATATTGGTCATGAAGCCCGCGTGCTGTCCGCGCACCGCATGCCGGTGGAACTGCACGAGTTTGGTGCCAGCGCCGCCGATCGCGGCCTGAAGATCATCATCGCCGGTGCCGGCGGTGCGGCGCACCTGCCCGGCATGCTGGCGGCGATGACGGAACTGCCGGTGCTGGGCGTGCCGGTGGCCCACCAGGCCTCGATGCTGCGCGGCGTGGATGCGCTGCTGTCGATCGTGCAGATGCCGCGCGGCATCCCCGTGCCGACTTTTGCCATCGGCGCCGCCGGCGCGGCCAACGCCGCGCTGAGCGCGGTGTCGATTCTGGCCCTGGACAACCCGTCGCTGACGGAGCGGCTGCGCGATTTCCGCGCGGCCCAAACGGCGCAAGTACGCGCCCAGGAGTTGCCATGAACACCTGTGTAGGCATTCTTGGTGGTGGCCAGCTGGCCATGCTGATGTGCGAGGAAGCGCGCGAACTGGGCCTGCGCACCGTGGTGCTGTGCCCGGAGTCGCGGGCGCCCGCGGCGCGCAGCTGCGATGAATACATCTGCGCCGAATACACCGACACCGAAGCGCTGGACCGCATGGCGGCGAGCTGCCAGGTCATCACGCTGGATAACGAGCACCTGCCCGACGAAACGCTGATGCACCTCGGCGCACAGGTCTCGCTGCACCCCTCGGCCACGATGATGCGGCGGCTGCGCGACCGCCTGGCGCAACGGGGCTTTCTGGAGCGCCTGGGCGCGCCGCAACCGCGCTTTTTCTCGGTGGACAAGCCCGCGGCCGTGGCCGTGGCCGAGCGCAGCGCGCCCTTCCCGGGCTTTCTCAAGCGCCGCCGCGGCGGCTATGACGGCAAGGGGCAGATGCGCGTGGCCCGGGGCGCCGACCTGGCCGCGGCCTGGGAGGAACTGGGCCGTGCGCCCTGTGTGCTGGAAGAGGCGATCGACTTCGAGCTGGAGTTTTCGCTGGTCGGCGCCCGCGGCGCGGGCGACGCGCTGCGCCTGTACCCGCCGATCCGCAACGACCACGTGGATGGCCAGTTGTACAGGTCGCGCTGGCCGGCCGGCCTGCCGGAGGCCGCGCATGCCCGCGCCGAGGAGGTCTGGCACGCGATTGCCGAGGCCTGGCCCAGCCGCGGCGTCATCGCCGTCGAGTTCTTCCTGGCCCGCGACGGCCGGGTGCTGGTCAATGAGATCGCTCCGCGCGTGCACAACAGCGGCCACCTGACCCAGTTTGGCGCCAACTGCTCGCAGTTCGCGCTGCACATGCGCGCCGTCGTCGGCATGCCGCTGCCCGAGCTGCAGACCCGCGACGCGGCCATGCTGAATTTGTACCCGCAACACGAAGTCCGCGGCGACCGCCGTGTGCGCCAGCTGGAAGAGCAGGCGGGCGGGCGCATCATCACCTACGGCAAGACGCCACGGCCACGGCGCAAGATGGGCCACTGGCTGCTGGAGCCGGATGCCCTGGAGAAGGCCGAGCGCCTGCTGGGCCCGGCCCCAAACAACGAGGATGCGCAAGCGCCAACGCCGGCCTGAAGCCACGCGCAGCGACAAGGACGACCCGGCAGGCAGCCAGCGGCGCCCCCGCGCTGGGCCCCTGCGCGACACTTGGCGGCGCCGCGCAAGCCCCGGCACCGGCACCGGCTCCGGCTCCGGCTCCGGCTCCGCCAGGGTCAAGGCCAAGGTCATGACCGGAGTCAGGATCGGGGTCGGGTTGGCTACAGTTTCGCTAACGTGCCGTTGCAGCCCCCACGCGACGGTACGTGGTGGGCCCGCCAGGGATGGCGGGCTCGCCTTTTTTGGGGCCCTTTAGAAATACAGCTCCCACGCGAGCCGCGCCTGGTCGATGTCGTTGAGCAGTTGGCCGGTCGCGCTGCCGCCGCGCGGCTCCAGGCCGCGGGTTTCGAAGACCAGACGCGTACTGCCCCCCAGCCGGCGACTGGCCTCCAGCGACCAGAACAGGTCGCGGCTGTCGCGATCGACGATGACGCCGCCCAATAGCTGGGTGCCGGCCACGTCGTTACCCAGGATGCGGGTACCGATGAAGATGTCATCGTCGAACAACGTCAGGTAGGTGTTGGCCGGGCGGTCGTCATAGAGGTACTCGACCAGCAGGCCAATATCGAGCAGGTCGTTCACGAAGGTGCCCAGGCTGTACTCCAGGCCCGCGGCGAAGGCCAGCTGGCGCTCGCCGCGCTGCTCGCGCAAACGCCCTTCGAACTTCCAGGCGGCGTTGCCCTGCAGCCATTGCGCCTCCAGACCCAGCTGGCGAATCTGGTCGTAATGCGGGATCAGCACCACGTCCGCCTGCGCGGCCTCAATGAAGTCCTGCTCCAGCTCCTCGCGGCTGGGGCCCAGCCCCAGCAGGGCAAAGAGATCGATGGCGGCGTCTTCCAGTGGCGTGGTCTGCGGCGGCGCGAAGGCCTGGCCCAGGTCGCAATTGGCCTGGGTGTCGCTGGTGCCGGGGCGCCCGCTGCCGGCGCGCGCGCAGGGCTGCAACACCGGCTCGCGGCCGGTGCCCTCGAACCAGGACAGGCCCAGATCCAGGTCGCCGAGCCGTTGCGTCCAGCGCAATGCGTAGTCGACATGCTTGCGGGCGCGCGGGTCCTCGTAGCGGGCCTGCTCCGCGGCAATCGGAAAGGGGCTCAGCGCGCGAAAGCCCGGCCCGAACTCGCGCGGGCGAAAGCGCGGCAGCACCACCGCACCCAGGCGCCCGGGCCCGAGGCGATAGCTGCCGGCCAGCAGCGGCTGGCCCAGCTTGTCCTCGCCGTCGATGTCTTCCAGCGCATCGTCCTGGTTCAGGATGTCGACGATGTGCACGGCCTCGGTGACGCCCCAGAAGGCGCGGGCCATGCCAAAGCGCAGCTCGCTGTTGCGGGTGGCGCGGATGTAGCTGAACTCGCGCAGGTCGGCGTGCTTGCGCACCGCCTCGGCGCCGTCGGCGTAGCGGCCGAAGGCCACGAAATCCAGCGTGTGGCTCAACCCGCCCCGCTCGCGGATATACACATGGTGCTCGAAGGTCGCGGCCGCGGAGGCCTGCAGCGCGGGCTCCAGCGCGGCATAGGCGCTGCCCTCGGCGCTCAGGCGCAGCTCGAAGGCCGGCGCCGCGCCCGGCGCCAGGGTCAGCGCCAGGGCGGACAGGGTCAGAGCGGTCGAGGCCAGAGCAGCCCGGAATGCGCCGCGAGGGGTCTGTTGTTGCATCGCACCATTCTACGCAGCCGGCCCCGTCACGGCCACATGGGCTAGCATCTGCGGCCGACCGCTAAGGGATAAGCCCATGCCCACCGCTTCCGCTCGCCACATTCTCGTGCCCACCGAGGGCCAGGCCGCCGATCTCAAGCAGCAGATCAACGACGGCGCCGACTTCGCCGAGCTGGCGCGCCAGCATTCGACCTGCCCCTCCGGCCAGTCCGGCGGCGACCTGGGTCGCTTCGGCCAGGGAATGATGGTTCCCGAGTTCGATCAGGTCGTGTTCCGTGACGAGCTGCACACCGTGCATGGGCCGATCAAGACCCAGTTCGGCTACCACCTGCTCGAAATCACCGAACGCAGCGACTGAAGCCGGCATGGACGATCGCGTCGCCGAGCTGGAAACCCGCCTGGCCTTTCAGGACGAGACCCTGCGCACGCTCGACGACGTGATCGCCCGCCAGCAGCGCCAGATCGACACGCTGCAGCAGCAGCTTGGCGCGCTGGCCAGCCAGCTGCGCGAGCTGCGCAGCCAGCCGCCCGGCGACAGCCCGGCCGACGCGGACGAACGGCCGCCGCACTACTGAGCGCCTGCGCGCCGAGCCTCCGACTGCGATGCGTATAGGACTACTGGCCGAGAACCTCGGCGCCTTCCCGGCGGGCATGCCCATGACCGCCGCGGCGCTGATGAAGCACTCCGGGCACAACCTCGGCAACTTCGCCTTCTGGCACGCCAGTGCCGCCATGCTGGCGCAGGAGCCGGTGCTGGTGCCCTTTCGCGCCCGCGCCGAGGACTACCTGGGCCGCATCGATGCGCTGGTCATCGCCGCCGCCAACTGGCTGAACGGGCGGCAGGATTTTGGCTGGCTGGCAGATTTGATCGAGGGCCTGGATGTGCCCGTCGTGGTCCTGGGGCTGGGCGCCCAGGCGGATGAGGAAACCCGCATCCCCGAGCTGACGCCGGGCAGCGTGCGCTTCCTGCAGGCGGCCGCGGCGCATGGCCCGGATCTGGCGGTGCGCGGCCCCTTCAGCGCCGAGGTCTGCCGGGCGCATGGCGTCGACCAGGTCGCGGCGCTGGGCTGCCCCTCGCTGTTCCTGAACCCCGACCCGGAACTGGGTCGCAAGGTGGCGGCGCGCTGGGCCCAGCCCCCGCTGCGCGTCGCGCAACACGCCTGCACGACGCGCCCGGCGAGCCGCGCGGTCGAACGGGCACTGTTTGCCGCCACCCGCGAAGAGGCGGGCCGCTTTTACGTCTGTCAGGCCCCGCTGGAATGGCTGCGCGTCTACCTGGCCGAGCAGCGGCCAGGGGCCGGCCCGGCCATCGAGGCCTTGCACCGCTACCTGGCGCCCGAGCTGGCCTTCGCCGATTTCGCGGCCCTGCTGCGCTTTCGCACCCAGGTCCCACACTCGATCCCCGCCTGGCTGCACCTGCTGCGCGGCTGCAGCCACACGCTGAATACCCGCATCCACGGCAGCATGATCGCGCTGGCCGCCGGCGTGCCGACGCTGTGTCTGACGCACGACACCCGCACCCGCGAGCTTTGCCAACGGCTGGCGGTGCCCGCGATCGCGGTCGACCAGGTTCAGTCCGTCGGCGTCGAGGAGTTGTTCGCCAGCACGGCCTTCGATGGCGAGGCCTTCGATGCCAACCGCGCGGAGCTGGCCGCGCGCTACCGCGAACTGTTTGCGGCGGTGCAGGTGCCGCTGGGGCCGCGGCTGCCGCGACTCGCGGCCTAGCCGCCGCCCTCCAGTTCCGCCAGGCGCGCCTCCAGGCGGGCGATACGCGCCTCCAGCGCGTCCAGGCGGCTGGCCGCCGCCGACGTCGCGGCCGCACTTTCGCTGACGGTACGGGCGGGCGCGGGGGCCGGGGCCTCGGGCTCGCCGCCGAGCAAGGCGACCCAGCGTGCCTCCTTTTGCCCGGCGCCACGGGGCCATTCGCGCACCAGCGGCTGGGCGCGGTCCGCCAGGTCCTCCAGCGCCGCAAGCAAGGCCTCGCGATCGCCCGGCCCGCCCAGCGCTTCGGCATTGCGCAGCAGCTCGGCCGGGGTTTGCGGGCCGCGCAGCAGCAGGGTCACCAGCACGGCCTGCGTCGGCCCCTTGAGCAGCAGCTGGCTGCGCATCTGCTGGCGCCACTTCGGCGCGCGGCTGCGGCTGTCCTCGCGGTCGACCAGCCGCTGTGCCTGCAAGGCATTCAGCGCACGGCCCACCTCGCCCTCGCTCAGGGCCATCACCGGGTAGCGGCAGCTCTTCTGGTTGCAGGCCGCCATGATGGCGTTGGGGGTCATGGGGTAGTACTGCGGCGTGGTGATCGACTTCTCGACCAGCGCGCCCAGCACCCGCGCCTCGACGGCGCTCAGCTCGATTTCGCTCATGCCGCGATTCTACGCCGCGGCCGCCTCCGCGGCGGGCGCCGCAGCAGGTGCGGGCGCCCCAACATGCACAGACGAGGGCGCGGCCCGCGCGGCCAGGCCCAGGCAGCGGCGCACCTCCGTTTCGGCGCGCCAGGCCAGCACGTCGCGCGGCTGGCGCGGCGTTTGCAGCGCGCCGTAGTGCAGTTCGACGGTCAGCCCCGGGCTCGCCAGCACCCGACCGATGTGCGCGGCCAGCGTGTCCGCACCGATGAAGGGGGCGATGTCGCGGCCGCGGGCGTCGGGCCGGTAGCGCAGGGCCAGCGGCTGGACGGGCACGCCGGCGGCCACGGCGGCCTCGAACAGGCGCGGGTGCATGGGCAGCACATCGCGGCCGTCGGTGGTGGTGCCTTCGGGGAACACCACGAAGGAGGCCTCGCCGGCGCGCAGCCAGGGCACCAGCGCCGTCAGCAAGGGCGTCGCGCCGCCACGACCACGGCGGATGTAGAAGGTGCCGACGCTGTTGGCCAGGTAGCCCACCAGCGGCCAGTGACGGATTTCGCTCTTGGCGATGAAGTGCGGCTCCTCGGAGGCGGCCAGCACCAGGATGTCGAGCCAGCTGACGTGGTTGCAGATCAGCATGCGCCGCCCCCGCGAGCGCGGGCCGTGGCGCTGCACGCGGATGCCCAGCAAGGCCAGCGCGCGCCGGCTCCACCAGCCCGCGCCCCAGGCCGGGCGCAGCCGCCGCGGCCCGGCCAGGCGCAGCAGCGTGGCCACGGCAAAGGCCAGCAGCAGCAAGGCCAGAAAGATCAGCAGGCGGGCGCCGGTACGCAGCCCGCCGAGCACTGCGGCGACCATGGGTCGGACCCGTGACGAAACTGCGGCGAGTCTATGGCGGCGCTATGACGCTTTGGCGACAAGCCGGTCGACCAGCCACAGCCGGTCCTGGCCCCAGGTGGCCGCCGTGCCGATGCGGAAGCTGGGCACGCCCCACAGGCCCGCGGCGAACAGCGCGTCGCGGTTGTGCTGCGCATAGTCGATGTCCAGCGGCGGGTTGAGCATGGCCCGGGCGCGGGTCCAGCGCAGGCCCGCCCGCTCGACGACAAAGCGCAGGCCCTCGTCCTGCGCGACGTCGATGCCCTCGGCCCAGATCGCGCGGCCGGCGCTGAGCAGAAAATCGAGCTGCTGGTCCACGCCGTCGGCCAGCGGGAACACGGCCAGGCAGCGCCGGGCGCCCTCGCCGATGGGGTCGGCGATGTGGCCGAAGGGAATGGCCAGGCGGTCGGCGATGCGCTGGCAATCGCGCACGATATACAGCCGCTTGGGCCGCGGCACCACGAAACCGCGCATGGCCATCGGCAGCACCGGGCGCACCTGCAGCCCGGCGCGCAGGGCGGGCTGCTGGGCGAGCTGCCAGGCCGCCAGGTAGGAATACGGGCTGCGGAAGCTGAACCAGAACTCGAGCGGGGCCTGGGCGGGCACTTCCGGCAGCGCGGCGGCGCCGGGCTGCAGCGTGGCCAGGGGCTCGGAGCCGCGCAGCAGGTCGCGCGCGCGCAGGCGGTCCTCCAGCAGCGGCAGGCGGTCCAGCCCCCAGAACCACTCGCCGTCGTAATGCCACATGGCCGGCAGGTAGTGCCCGCCCCGGCTGCGGCGCTGCGCATTGGCGCGGAGCAAACGGGCCGCGGCGGCCCCGTCCAGCGCGGCGTGCCGGCGTACGGCCTCGCGCAGGTCCTCGCCACCAAACAGGGCGCGGGCGCAATCGGCCTCGCGGCGGGCAAAGTCCTCCAGCGTTTGCGCGCCGAGCAGCGTGCGCGCCGCGCGGCGGCAATCCTCGCTGCCCGGCAGCTGCGGGCCCGGCGCGCGCAGACCCCAGGCCGGCGCGATGCGCCGCGCATCGCCCAGCGCGAAGGCCCGCTGGCGCTCAGCTTCGGGGTAGGCGGCCTCTTCGGGGGCGGGCACCACATGCACCCGCAGCGGCAGCCCCAGCCGGCGGGCGATGCCCGGCAGCAGCTGCGCGCACAGATGCGAGTGCGCATCGCCCGGCTCGTAATAGAAATCCAGCTGCCGCGGCCCGGCGCCGCGCGCGCGTTCCAGCGCGCTGGGCCCGCGCGTGACCAGCGGGGTCAGGCGCGAACGCCAGGTCGGCCGGGGCGCCTTGGCAGCGGGTTCAGCGGTAGGGGCCACGCTGGGCCGCGCCTCGGGTTCCGACATGGATGCGAGCATGCCCCGCTGCGCTGCACAATTCAACGCATCGCCACCACCGCCGCGGCCAGGCCGCGCCTGACGAGGCTCTTCGATGGATATCCGTTCCCGCCTGCAGGCCCTGGTGGCCGACCCGCGCACGCAGACCTTCATCATCGTGCTGATCCTGATCAACGCGGTGACGCTGGGTCTGGAGACCAGCGAGGCCGCGATGCAGCGCGCCGGCGGCCTGCTGCTGGCGCTGGACCGGCTGATCCTCGGGATCTTTACGCTGGAGGTGGCGATCAAGCTCTATGCCTACGGCCGCGGCTTCTGGCGCGAGCCGTGGAATGTCTTTGACTTTGCCGTGGTCGCGGTGGCACTGGTGCCGAGCAGCGGGCCGGCTTCGGTGCTGCGCGTGCTGCGCCTGCTGCGGCTGGTGCGCGTGGTGCCCAAGCTGCGGGTGATTGTCGAGGCGCTGCTGCACGCCGTACCGGGCATCGTCTCGATCTTTGGCCTGCTGCTGCTGGTCTTTTACGTCTTCGCCATCATCGCCACCAACCTCTTCGCCGACAGCCACCCGCAGTGGTTTGGCACGCTGGGCGCCTCGCTGTACTCGCTGTTCCAGGTGATGACACTGGAGAGCTGGTCGATGGGCATCGCGCGCCCGGTGATGGAGGCGCACCCCTGGGCCTGGGCCTTCTTCGTGCCCTTCATCCTGGTCTCCACCTTCACCGTGCTCAACCTGTTCATCGCGATCATGGTCGACGCGATGCAAAGCATCGAGGACGAGCAACTGGCGCGCACCGAGGCCCATATCGACCGCAGCCTGCAGGCCGAAAACGCGGCGCTGCACGAGGAGCTGGGCCAGATGGCCGGCCAGCTGGCGCAGTTGCAACAGGGCGTGGAGGCGCTGCAGAAGCGGCTGAAATCGCGCTGAGGCCACATGCGGGCGGGGCTTGCATCCGCCCCGCCCGTCCCCAACGATGAGGGAACACCCGCACGGAAGACTGTCATGTCACTGCGTCTGGGCGACACCGCCCCCAATTTCCAGATCGCCACCACCGAGGGCGAGATCGACTTTCACACCTGGGCCGGCGATTCCTGGGTGTTCTTCTTCAGCCACCCGGCCGATTTCACACCGGTGTGCACCACGGAGCTGGGCCGCACGGCGCAGCTGGCCGACGAATTCGCCGCGCGCAAGGTCAAGCCGCTGGGTCTTTCGACCGACAGCGTGGACTCGCACCTGCGCTGGATCGAGGACGTCAACGCCACGCAAAACACCACGCTGAAGTTCCCGATTGTGGCCGACAAGGAGCTGGAGATCGCCCGCACCTACGGCATGCTGCACCCGGGCGAGAGCGAAACCGCGACGGTGCGCTCGGTCTTCATCATCGACCCGAACAAGAAGATTCGGCTGACGCTGACCTACCCGATGAGCGTGGGCCGCAACTTCACCGAAATCCTGCGGGTCATCGACGCGCTGCAACTCGGCGATGCGCACAAGGTCGCCACGCCGGCCGACTGGAAGCCCGGCGACAAGGTGATCATCCCCCCCAGCATCGCCAACGAGCAGGCCCGCGACCTGTTCCCCCAAGGCTGGGATGAAGTGCGGCCCTACCTGCGGGTCACGAAGGTTTAAGCGCCGCAGGATTCGGCGCCAATGCCGCCTTAGCGGCACGTCCGCCGCGATGGCGGCGGGGGCTGGGGCTGTGAATGCGGCTA
The DNA here is from genome assembly GCA_937141935.1 of uncultured Ectothiorhodospiraceae bacterium. Lineage (GTDB taxonomy): Bacteria > Pseudomonadota > Gammaproteobacteria > Nevskiales > Oceanococcaceae > MS8. The sequence continues at coordinate 250,691 of CAKZQS010000004.1, read as the reverse complement.
CGCACTCGCCGCTGCGCGGTTCCCTCCCGTCGGCGCGGCTCGGTGGGGCCGGCCCGATCAGGCGTCCTGCCTGAGCGGGCCTCAAGCGGCCGTCCGGGCCGCTTGACCCCATTCGCCGCACCGCCGTCCGGCGAGCACGCCTAATGCCGCCCCCACAGCCCCAGCCCCCGCCACCGGTCAACCTCCGCGCGGCGCACGGCTTCTGCCTGTAAACGAGGGCGGAAGGACCAGCCCCTCCACCACTGCCAATGGCGCAGGGCTGCACTGCTCCGGGCTGTCAGGCCTTGCGCCGGATGACCGGCAGGTGACTGGGGTCAATCCGCCCGGACGGCGGATTGAGGCCTGTGGGGGCATGGACGCCCCCTCAGGCCGGCCCCACCAAGCCTGACGGGCAGCCGGGGACCGCGTAGCGGCGCAAGAGCCGCCCGGAGTGGTGCAGGCCTGGGCCCTCGAGGGCAGCGGCCTCCGCCCTGCCGGCGGGAGGGCAGCGCGCAGCGGCGAGTGCGCAGCCGGCGGAGGGCAAAGGCCGGCCGCAGTCGCGCCGACGCTGACTGCTATTGCTGCTGCGGTTATCCGCCCGTTTCACTGTGCAACCTGCACCTACGCCTACGCCCCTTTCAGCGTTCGCTCGCGCATAAAAAAAGCCCCGCATTGCGGGGCTTTGCAGTGCTTGTACAGACGAGCTAGAGGATCTCGTCGCCATCCTCGCGGCGGATGACCACCGTGGCCGAACGCGGACGCGAAACGCCATCGTTGGCCGGCCAGCTGCCGCCGGGGTGCTGGATGTTGACGAACATCGTCTTGTAGTCCGGCGTCATCTGGATGCCCGTGACCTCGCAGCCGGCCGGGCCCACGAAGAAGCGCTTGAGCTGGGCCTGGTTGTCCGGGCGAATGACACGTTCGCCGTCCAGGCGGGCCGGAATCACCGCCAGCATCTGGTCGTTGGGGTCATCGCCATAGTCCAGCGGGGCGCCGTTGTCGGTCTGGATCCACAGCACGCCACGCGGGTCGAACCAGATGCCGTCCGGGCTGCCGAACTCGTTGTTGGCATCCAGCCCCGAGATGTTGAAGCTGGGGTCGGCGCTGGCCGCCGAGCCGAACACGAAGATGTCCCAGGTGAAGCTCGTGGCCGCCGGGTCGTCGCCGTTTTCGGCGATGCGGATGACATGGCCGTGCGAGTTGGAGGCCCGCGGGTTCGGCGCATTCTCCTGGCCGGCCTCGCGGCGGGTGTTGTTGGTCAGCGTCAGGTACACCTCGCCGGTCAGCGGGTCGGTGGTCGACCACTCCGGGCGGTCCATCGGCGTGGCGCCGAGCGTGTCGGCGGCGCTGCGGGTGTTGACCAGCACGTCGGCCTGGCTGCTGAAATCATTGGCCAGCGCGGCGTTGTTGGCATAGTCCAGCGGCAGCCACTGGCCCGTGCCATCGGCGTTGAACTGGGCCACGTACAGCGTGCCGCGGTCGAGCATGTCGGCGTTGTTGCCGTTGGCGTTGTAGGCGTCGGCGGTCACGAACTTGTAGAAGTATTCGAAACGCGCGTCGTCGCCCATATAGAACGCGACCTTTTCGCCATTGCGCACGCGGCCCGGCTGGCAGCCCTCGTGGCGCATGCGGCCCATGGCCGTGCGCTTGACCGGGGTCGAGGTCGGGTCGGTGGGGTCGACCTCGACGATCCAGCCGAAGGTGTTGGCCTCGTTGCGCCAGTCGTCCAGCGCGCTGGCGCCCGTCTGGCTGACGTTCCAGCGGGCGAATTCGCCATTGTCCTCGCTGGCGTCGCCGGCCACGTTGCTCCACTTGTAGCCAAAGCCGTCGGCGTTGATGCCCATGCGCGCGGTTTCGCGCGGCGGGTTGGCATCGTTGGTGATGAAGTAGCCCTGGATGTTCTCCTCGCAGGCGAGATAGGTATTCCACGGCGTCGAGCCATAGGCGCAGTTGTTCACCGTGCCGCGGGTGCGGGTGCCGGTGGGGCTGAAGGGCGTGCGCAGCTTGGCGTCGCCGGCGGCCGGGCCGGAGATGGCCATTGGCGTCGCCGCGGTAATGCGGCGGTTGAAGGGGCTGCCGGCCACCAGGCTGACGCGGCCATCATCGCCGCGCACGATTTCCATCACCGACAGGCCATGCGCGTTGATGTCCTTGCGCACTTCGTCGACGTCGGTGGGCGCACCGGTGGCGTCTTCCTGGCGACCATCACCGGCGAACAGCGTGCCGTTGGTGTACTCGTGGTTGACCACCAGCAGGCCCCGGCGGCTGCCCTCGATCGGAAAGTAGTGCATGCCGTCGTGGTTGGTACCCACCTGCTGCGCCTGGTCGGCCGCCGTGTTGCTGCCGTCGCCGGCATAGGCCGGCGCACCGCTGAGCAGCGGCGTGCCCCAGGGGGCCAGGATTTCGGTGATGTAGCCGGCGGGCACGCGCAGCAGGTCGGGCGCATCGGAGCCGGCCACGCTCTGGAATTTGAGCTCCAGCGGCGCGACGCCGTCGCTTTCCGAGCAGGCGCTCAGCGCGCTGACCCCGGCGCCGGCAAAAAAGGTGCTGCTGGCCAGGCCCAGGCCACCCCGCAGCGCGCTGCGCCGCGAAACCTGATGCTCGAGCAATTCGTTGAGATGCGGGCTTGCGCTGCGCGACAGGCGCTCGCGGCCCTTCTGGCTTTGACGATCCATGCTTGACTCCACCCCGTGTGTTTGATGATTGGTGATCGGGACCAATCGCCAAGCCTAGAAAGGCCGTGTGACACACAGATGGGCGGCAATTGACGCCGGCGTTACCGGCGCGTGACAGGCTCAGTCGGCGCGGGCGTGGGCCTTGAGCTGCGCCAGGTCGAGCACCTGCAAGGCCTGCAGCGCCGTGGCCTCGAGCACCACCTCCGGCGCGCAGCCGGCGCGCCGGGCCTGCTCCCAGCGCAGGGCGCACAGGCACCAGCGGTCGCCCGGCACCAGGCCGGGAAAGTCGAACTCCGGGCGCGGGGTCACCAGGTCATTGCCCTGCTCGCGCGAATAGGCCAGGAACTCGGTTGTCATCACCGCGCAGACCAGGTGCAGGCCGGTATCGCCGGGTACCGCGCGACAGCAGCCGTCGCGCAGAAAGCCGGTCAGGGGCTTGCTGCTGCAGGTGGCCAGCGCGCCACCAAGCACGTTGCGCGGGCCGGAATCGGGGGCGTGGGTCATGCGCGGCAGTGTGGCGCGGGCCTATTGCGGCGGCAAGCCCGCGGCCGTGCCGGCGCCCTGGCCCGCCGCGGCCGGCTGCTCCGACCCGGCCTCGCCCGCCGTGCGGGCGGGCAGCAACCAGCGATCCAGGCGCATCAGCAGCGGCGGCAGGAACAACAGGTCGTAGAACAGCGCAATGGAGATGGTGATGGCCGTCAGCAGCCCGGTCAGCGCATTTACCTGGAAGTCCGACAGCGCCAGGATGCCAAAGCCGGCCGTCAGAGCCAGCGTGGTGACCAGCAGCGCCGCACCCACGGTGTCGAAGGCATGGCGCACCGCCTGCGCGGCATCGGCCCCCTCGTCGCGGCGCGCGCGCAGGTATTTGCTGAGGAAGTGCACGGTGTCGTCGACCACGATGCCCAGCGTGATCGAGAAGATCGCCGCCACCGCCAGGTTGACCTCGGCGACCAGCAGGCCCCAGATGCCAAAGCTCATCAGCGCGGGAATGGCATTGGGCACCAGCGAGATCAGGCCCACCCGCCAGGAGCGCAGCGCCACCATCAGCGTCAGGCTGATGCCCAGCAGCGCGATGATGCTGCCGACCAGCATCGAGCGGATGTTGTTCTGGCCGATGGCCGCGAACATCGCCGACACGCCGGTGCCCGGGGCGTGGATCGCCGGCGCGTTGGCGCGCAGCCAGGCATCGGCCGCGGCCTGGGTTTCCTGGATCTGCTTGGCCTTGACCCCACGCAGCGTCACCACGAACTTGGTGGCGCTCTTGTCGAAGTTGACCTGGGTGTTCAGGTCCAGCCCGAAGGGCAGCGAGAACTCGTAGAGCAGCAGGTATTGCGCCGCCAGCTCCGGGTTCTGCGGCACGCGGTACCACTGCGGGTCCTCGCCGTGCATGTTGCGGTTCAGCTTCTTGAAGGTGTCGGTGATCGCGGCCACGTGCACCACGTAGGGCTGCTGCCGGTACCACTGCGCGAAGGCCTCGACCTGGCGCAGGTATTCGGGGTCGGAGATCCCGCCCGGGCCGGCGGCCGGCAGCGAGTAATTGATGTTGTCGAAGCCGGTCAGCCGCTCCTCGACGAAGTCCGCGGCATCGCGGATCGGCGTGCCCGGGTTGAAGTACTGATAGGTGCTGTCGGTCAGCACGTTGCGCGGCGAGAAGCCGATGATGACCAGCGCGGCCAGCAGCAAGCCCCAGAACAGCGGCCGCCGCTGGCGGATGACCACGCCGGCCAGCCGGCCCAGGCCCAGCTCGCGTACCGGCTTGGACGGCGCCGGCAGCAGGCTCATCACCCAGGGCAGCAGCAACAGGCTGAAGGCCCAGGCCAGCACCACGCCGATGGCGGTGATGTTGCCCAGGTCGCGAAAGGGCGGCGCATCGGAGAAGTTCAGGCTGACAAAGCCAACCGCGGTGGTCAGCGTGGTCAGGAACACCGGCGCCAGGTTCAGCCGCAGTGCGCGCTGCGCCGCCGCCTCGCGCTCCAGCCCGGCGGCGCGGGCCTTGAGCTGCGAGACCAGCACGTGCACCGCGTCGCACACGCACAGCGTCAGGATGATCACCGGCGAGGCGCCGCTGACCTCGTTCAGCGGCAGGCCCACCCAGCCCGCGAGGCCCAGGCTGGCCGGCACGGTGGCCACAATGACCAGCACCACGGCGCCGACCGCAGCCAGCGAGCGCATCAGGAACCAGCACAGCAGGCAGATGACCGCGAACATCAGCGGCACCAGCTCGCGCATGTCGCGGTCCATCGATTCCTTGAAGGCGTAGTCGACCTGCGGCAGCCCCAGCACATGCCATTCCAGCTCGGGGTAGTCCTCGCGCAGCTCGGCCTGCAGCGCGCGCATGCGCTTGACCGTGTCGATGGTGGCGGCGGCCGCCTCGTCCAGATCCTCGGTGGGCATGTTCAGGCGCGTGCGGATCGCCGTGGCCGAGCCATCCGGCGCGATCAGCGCATTGACCAGCGCCGGCTCGGACAGCGCCACCGCGCGGCGGCGCTCCAGCTCGGCCGGGCTCAGGCTGGCCGCGTCGTCGAACAGCGGCGCGACCTGCAAGTCGTCGCCCACGCCCTGCGAGTGCTGGAAGTTGGTGATCGAATCCACCCGCAGCGCGCGCGGGAACTGCCACATGCGCGCCGTCAGCTCCTCGATCAGCTCCAGGTAGCGCGGCGTCAGCAGCGTGCTGCCGTCGCGGCTGCCGAACAGGATCGAGGTGCTGTCGGAACGGGTATAGGCCTCCTCCATCGCCTCGTGCGCGACCAGCTGCGGGTCGTCGGCATCGAAGAACTGCTTGTAGTTGTTCTCGTCGCGCAGCTGCGCCAGGCCGGCCGCGCACAGCGCGAACAGCAGCAGGCCGAGCAGGGCCAGGCGGCCACGCCATTGCCACATCCGCAGCACCAGGGCATCGAGTCGCATCGCCAAGCGTCCAGTCGGTATCGAGGGGGCGCCAGTTTGCCGCAATGCAACATGCAGATGACGCGGGTCGCACGTTTTGACTACATTGCGCCCTCGCCTCTTTCGATACGCCGCATGCCGCGTTCCGTGCTGCTGGCCCTGCTGGCCGGCCTGGGTGGCTGTGCCACGCCGGTGCTCAACCACCGCTACCCGCCGCTGGGCGAATTCGTCGAGGTCGAGGGCCAGCGCCTGCACCTGGTGGACGGCGGGCCGCAAGCCGCGGCCGGCGATCCGGCGCCCGCGCTGCCGCCCTTGCTGCTGGTGCATGGCAGCAATTCCAACCTGCGCGACTTCGAGGCCTCCATCGCGCCGCTGCTGCGCGAACATACGCGCGTTATCAGCATCGACCGCCCCGGATTCGGGCACTCGCCGCACCACCGGGGCGCCTGGCGCAACCCGGCCGAGCAGGCGCGGCTGCTGCTGGCCGCGGCCGCGCAGCGAGGCGTGGAGCGCCCGGTGATCCTGGGCCATTCCTGGGGCGGCAGCGTGGCCATGGCCGCGCTGGTCGAGCACCCCGAGCGAGTGCGCGGCGCGGTGCTGCTGTCGGGCGTGGCCGGGCACTGGGCCGGCGCCCCGGACTTCAAGCACCGCCTGGGGGGCTGGCCGCTGCTGGGCCCGGCCTTTGCCCACACGCTGCTGTGGCCACTGGGCAGCCTGCTGCTGGAAGACGCCATTGGCGACGTGCTGGCGCCCAACCCGGTGCCCACGAACTACACCGAGCGCATCGCCGCGCCGCTGGCGCTGCGCGGCGGCACCTTCCTCGCCAATGCGCGCGACATGCGCGAGCTCAGCGAGTGGATGCAGGAGCTCAGCCCGCGCTACCGCGAGATCACGCAGCCCCTGCTGCTGGTGCATGGCGAGGCCGACACGCTGGTGCCCTGGTGGAACCACGGCCAGCGCGTGCTGCCGGTCGTGGCCAGCGCGCGCGCCGAGTTGCTGCCCGGCGTGGGCCACTCGCCACACCATGCCGCCCCGGAGGCGGTGGCCGGCCTGCTGCTGGACTGGCTGCGCGGCGTCGACCCCGCACGCTGAGTTGCGGCCAGGCTCCCGGGCGCCCGCCCGGCGGCGGGCGCGCAAAGGCGGCTAGAATCGACAGCGGTCGCGGGAGGAGCTCCGCATGCGCTTCATGGTCATCGACGACAGCAAGGTTTCGGCAGCGCTCTTCGAGCAGTTGCTGACCGAGGCCGGACACGAAGTCCGCAGCGTGCTCGACAGCCGCGAGGCGGCGGCGCAGGCGGCGCAATGGCAACCCGAGGTCGTGCTGCTCGACCTGATGATGCCGCACGTCGATGGCTTCGCCCTGCTGGCCACGCTGCGCGCCGACGCGACGCTGCGCGAGATGCGCATCATCGTCGTGACCAGCAAGCCCTATGACGCCGACCGCCAGCGCGTGATGAGCCTGGGCGCCGATGGCTTCATCCCCAAAACCACGCCGCGCGAGGCGCTGCTGGCTCGCATCGAGCAGATCGTTCAGGGCCGGCTGCGCATCCGCTTCTGGGGCGTGCGCGGCACGCTGCCGGTGCCCGGTGAGCACACGCTGCGCTATGGCGGCAACACCTCCTGCGTGTCACTCGAATTCCCGGACGAGCGGCTGTTCATCTTCGACGCCGGCAGCGGCATCAAAACCCTGGCGAACACGCTGCTGGCGGAGCGGCCCGGCAAGCTGCGCGCCAGCCTGTTCATTTCCCACCCGCACTGGGACCACATCAACGCCCTGCCCTTTTTCACGCCGCTGTACATCAAGTCCAACGAGTTCGAGATCCTCGGCCCGGCGCAACAGGACCGCGGCGTGGAGGACCTGATCTCGGCGCAGATGGACGGCGTGTTTTTCCCGGTGACCATCAGCGAATTCGCCGCGCACATGCGCTACCGCGACCTGGGCGAGGGCGACTGCGAGGTCGACGGCATTGCCGTGAGCTGCCTGCTGCTCAGCCACCCCGGCCGCTGCCTGGGTTATCGCGTGGACTACGGCGGCCGGCGCATCGCCTACGTCACCGACAATGAGCTGTACCCCGAGTCCACCGAGTGGCACAACCCGGAGTACCGCCAGCAGCTGGCCGACTTCGTGCGCGGCTGCGACGTGCTGATCACCGACACCACCTACACCGAGGCCGAATACCAGGGCAAGGTGCACTGGGGGCATTCCACCGTCACCGAGGTGGTGGCGCTGGCCGATGCGGCGCAGGTCCGCACGCTGTGCCTGTTCCACCACGACCCCGAGCAGGACGACGCGGCCATCGACCGCAAGCTGGAAATCGCGCAGCGGCAGCTGGCCGAGCGCGGCTCGCAGACGCAGGTCATCGCCCCGGCGGAAGGCAGCGAACTGCGGCTGTAGCCGGCCGCGCGGCGCCTTGTGCGCGCTGCGCAGCAAGTTGCCCGGCTTTTTTCGATAATGCGGGTCCCTCTCTCGATGGACCGCCCGCATGAGCAACGCGAAGTACGACGTCGTCGTTTTTGGCGCCACCAGCTTTGTCGGCCAGATTCTGTGCCGCTACCTGTACCAACGCCATGGCGCCTCGGGCGAGTCTTTGCGCTGGGCGCTGGCCGGCCGCAACCCGGCCAAGCTCGCGCATGTGCGCCAGGAGCTGGGCGCGGACGCCGACGCCCTGCCGCTGATTGCCGCCGACGCCGCCGACAGCGCCGCGCTGCGGCAGATGTGCGAGCAGACCAAGGTCGTCATCTCGACCGTGGGCCCCTACGCGCTGTACGGCGACCCGCTGGTGCAGGTCTGCGTGGAAACCGGCACCGATTACTGCGACCTGACCGGCGAGACCCAGTGGATCGCGCGCATGCTGGAGCGCCACGAGGCGCAGGCCAAGGCCTCGGGCGCGCGCATCGTGCACTGCTGCGGCTTTGATTCGATCCCCTCGGATCTGGGCGTGGCCTACACCCAGCAGCAGATGGCCGAGCGCCACGGCGGCCCGGCGCGGCAGATCAAGATGCGCGTCAAGGCGATGCGCGGCACCTTTTCCGGCGGCACCGTGGCCAGCATGATCCAGGCCACCCGCGAGGTGCTGGCCAGCCCCGAGACCCGCAAGCTGCTGCAAAACCCCTATGCGCTGTGCCCGCCCGATGCGCGGCCGGCGCTGCGCCAGCCCAATGTCTCCGGCGCGCAGTACGACGAGCATGCCCAGCGCTGGGTTGCGCCTTTCGTGATGGCCGCCATCAACACCCGGGTCGTGCACCGCAGCAACGCGCTGCTGGCGCACCGCTGGGGCCAGGACTTTCTCTACGACGAGGCCATGATGACCGGCGCCGGCCTGCGCGGGCGCATGGCCGCGCTGGGCATGACCGGCGGCCTGGCCGCCTTCTTCGCCGGCGCCGCGCTGCCGCCCACCCGCTGGCTGATGGAAAAGACCGTGCTGCCCGCGCCGGGCGAGGGCCCCAGCCCGCAGGCACAGGAGAACGGCTACTGGGATTACCGCTTTTATGCGCTGGGCGGCGAAGGCCAGACGCTGACCACGCGCGTCACCGGCGACCGCGACCCGGGCTATGGCTCCACCGCCAAGATGCTGGGCGAGGCCGGCGCCTGCCTGGCGCAGGATGTGGGCAGCGAGATCGGCGGCGGTTTCTGGACCCCGGCCTCGGCGCTGGGCGACGGGCTGCGGGCCCGCCTGGAAACCCATGCCGGCCTGCGCTTTGAGGTGCTCGAATGAGCGAGGCCGCGGCCAATCCGCTGCTCAACTGGGGCGGGCCGACCCCGCCCTGGGACCGCATTCGCGCCGCCCACCTGGAGCCCGCCGTCGATGCCGTGCTGGCGCAGGCGCGGGCGCAGGTGCAGGCGGTGATTGATGCCGGCGAGCACAGCTGGGCCGGCTTCGCCGCCCCGCTGGAGCGCATCGACGCGCGGCTGCACGAGGCCTTCAGCCCCGGCGGCCACCTGCACAGCGTGTGCAACGACGAGGCCTGGCGCAGCGCCTATGAGGCCTGCCTGCCCAAGCTGACCGAATACGCCACGCAGATGGGCCAGAACCGCGCGCTGTACGCGGGCTGGCAGGCGCTGGCCAAGCGCGAGGACCTGGACCCCGCCCAGCGCAAGCTGGTCGACAACACGCTGCGCGACTTCCGCCTCTCCGGCGTGGACCTGCCGCCGGCGCAGCAGCAGCGCTACGCGCAGATCCAGCAGCGTCTGGCCGAGCTGTCGAACCGCTTCGAGTCGCAGCTGATCGACGCCACCGATGCCTGGCAGCTGCACCTGCCCGACACGCAGCGCCTGGCCGGCCTGCCCGAATCGGCGCTGGCGCTGGGCCGGTCCAAGGCCCAGGCCAAGGGCCTGGAGGGCTATGTCTACGGCCTGGATTACCCCAGCTTCGACGCGCTGATCAGCCACGCCGACGACCGCGCGCTGCGCGAGCAGATCTACACCGCCTATGTGACCCGCGCCTCCGACCAGGGGCCCCAGGCGGGCGAGGCCGACAACCGGCCGCTGATGGACGAGATCCTGGCGCTGCGCCACGAGGAGGCGCAGCTGCTGGGCCAGCCGAACTACGCCGCGTTGTCGCTGCTGCCGAAGATGGCCGACTCGCCGCAGGCCGTCGAGCGCTTCCTGCTGGAGCTGGCCGAGCGCGCGCGCCCGGCCGCGCAGCAGCAGTTGCAGGCGCTCAGCGACTTTGCCGCGGCGCAGGGCGCCGAGCTGCCGCTGGCCTCCTGGGATGTGGGCTATTGGGCCGAGAAGCATCGCGACGCGACGCTGGGCCTGTCCGACGAGAAGCTGCGGCCCTATTTCGCGCTGCCACGCGTGCTGGAAGGGCTGTTCGCCGTGACCGAGCGCCTGTTCGGCGTGCGGGTCGAGGCCGCCGAGCTGCCGGTGTGGCATGCCGATGCGCAGGGCTTTGCCGTCTTCGACGCGCAGGGCACGCAGATCGCCTGGTTCTTCATCGACCTCTATGCGCGCGAGAAGAAGCGCGGCGGCGCCTGGATGGACGACTGCGCCGGCCGCCACAGCGAGGACGGCCACACCCAGCTGCCGATCGCCACGCTGACCTGCAACTTCCGCGCGCCCACCGGCGAGGGGCCGGCGCTGCTGACGCACGACGAGGTGCTGACGCTGTTCCACGAGTTCGGCCACGGCCTGCACCACATGCTGACGCGGGTCGAAGTGCCCGGCGTCGCCGGCATCCACGGCGTGGCCTGGGATGCGGTGGAGCTGCCCAGCCAGTTTCTGGAGAACTGGTGCTGGGAGCGCGAGGCGCTGGACCTGTTCGCGCGGCACATCGACAACGACAGTACGCTGCCGGGCGAAATGCTGACCCGGCTGCGCGAAAGCCGGCGCTACAACGCCGGCCTGGCGACGCTGCGCCAGGTGGAGTTTTCGCTGTTCGATTTGCGCCTGCACCGCGATTACAACCCGGCGGCGCCGGCCGACATCGAGGCGGTGCTGGGCGCGGTGCGCGACGAGGTGGCCCTGCTGCGGCCGCCCGCGTGGAACCGCTTCGCCAACAGCTTTGGCCACATCTTCGCCGGCGGCTATGCGGCGGGCTACTACAGCTACAAGTGGGCCGAGGTGCTGTCGGCCGATGCCTTCGCGGCCTTCCGCGAAGAGGGGCTGTTCAACCCGCAGACCGGGGCGCGCTTTCGCGACACCATCCTGGCCCGCGGCGGCAGCGCCGATGCGGCCGAGCTGTTCCGCGCCTTCCGCGGCCGTGACCCGCAGGTCGACGCGTTGCTGGCCCAGGACGGCCTGCTGCCGCAGGCGGCCTAAACCGCGGCGCCAACTCCGGCCCCGGCTCCGGCTCCGGCCCGGCGCGGCGCGCCGCGGCCGCTAGTTTGGCGGCTGGTCGTCGTCGGCCGCCGCGGCCTCGTCGGAGGGCTGCGGCGGCTCCTCGGCCACTTCGGTCTCGGTGGTTTCGATGCCGATGCGGAAGGCGGCAAAACCCGGCATCACGAACTGATTCAGCGCCCGGCCAAGCACGCGGCCGGCGATGGGCGCCGTGATCTCGGTATAGACGTTGGATAGCGGGTCGGTCACCGTGCCCAGCACATCGCCCGGCCGCACCGACTGGCCCAGTTCCACGGCCGAGAACAGGATGCCGCCGCGGTCCACGCGCACCCAGCGCGACTCGTAGAACACCGGCTGCGCGCGGTCCCACAGGCGGCGTTTGCCGCTCATCTCCATGCCCGCCAGCAGGGTCTCCAGGCCCTTAACCGCCAGCGCGACGTCGTCGGCCTGCAGGCGGTTGGGCTCGCCCACTTCCATCGTGACGGCCGGGATGCCGGCCGCGACGGCGGCGCCGCGCAGCGTGCCGTCCGCGGCGCTGCTGTGCAGCACGGTGATGGCGCCGAAATGCTTGGTCATCTCGACCACGGCGGGCTCGCGCAGATCGGCGCGCAGCTGCGGCAGGTTGCTGCGGTAGAAGCTGCCGGTGTGCACGTCCACCAGCTGTTCGCACTGCGCGATGATGCGGCCGAAGAAATCGTGCGCGACGCGCGAGGCCAGCGAGCCTTCGGGGTCACCCGGGAAATAGCGATTCAGGTCGCGGCGATCCGGCAGGTAGCGGCTGCGGCGCTGGAAGCCGTGCACGTTGACGATGGGCACGCCGATCACGGTGCCCTTGAGCGCGGTGGGGTCGATGCCGGACACAACGCGGCGCACGATCTCGATGCCGTTGAGCTCGTCGCCGTGCACCGCCGCGGTCAGGCACAGCGTCGGGCCGCGGCTGCTGCCGCGGGCGACCAGCACCGGCACCGGCTCGTCGACCAGGCCATAGCCAAAGCCGGTGCGCCAGGCCAGCCGGCGCATCTCGCCCGGCGGCACCGCGCTGTCGAGGATCTGCAGCGCCGCCCAGGGCTCGGGCGTGGGGCTGGGGCTGGGCGTGGGCGCCGGAGCCGGCGAGGCGGCCGGCGTGGCCGTCGGCGCGACTGCGGGTGCGGTTAGGGGCGCGGCGGCGGGCGCGGCCGTGTCCGGCGGCGCGGCCACGGGGGTCGGGGTAGGCCCGCTGGGGGCGGTCGTCGCGGCCGGTGCCGGCTGGGCCGCTGCCGGGCCACTCAGGGCCAGCAGCAGGACCAAGGGCACAAGACCGCGGGCGGCGGCAGGTCCTTGCAGTAACATGGCGAAAATTATAGAAGCCAGGGACGACCCTCCGTGTTGACGTTGCAAGACGTGAAGTTGGGCCCTGCCCGCCGCAAGGCGTGGCCGGCTCGAATTTTCGCTCTGCTGCTGGTGACCGCCGGCAGCTTCGCCACGGCCGCGCAGGCCGACAGTGACGAGCGCCAGCGCATGGGCTGGGTGGAGAAGGTGCTGATCGAGCCGGGGGCGATCCCGCTCAAGGCCAAGCTCGATACCGGCGCCAAGACCTCCTCGCTGCATGCCAAGGACATCGAGATCTTCAAGAAGGACGGGGACAACTGGGTCCGCTTCCGCCTGGAGGTCGAGGACACCGATGGCAAGGACCACGACGTCGTCCTCGAGCGCCGCCGCGTGCGCCGGGTGCGCATCAAGGAGCACGAGGGCGAGTACGACCGCCGCCCCGTGGTGCGCATGTCCTTTTGCATCGCCGGCGAGCGGCGCAGCGCGCAGTTCACGCTGGCCGACCGCTCGCGCTTCATCTACCCGGTGCTGCTGGGCCGGCGCTTTCTCGAGGACCACGCGCTGGTCGACGCCGGCGCCACCTTTCTGACCCAGGCCCGCTGCCCCAGCGAGCCTGAAGGCGGATCCGACTCGTGAGACTGCCGGCGGTCGCCTGGCTGGCGGCGGCGCTGTGCATCGTCGCGGCGGCGATGATCTACGCCAAGGTCGCCTGGGTGGGCCTGCCGCTGAAGCCGGACGCCACCTCGGCGGTGTGGACGGTGGAGGCACGCGCCAGCTTCTACGCCCAGGGCAACGTCAAGGCCCGGCTGGCGCTGCCCAGCAACCCGCCCGGCTTCGAGGTGCTCGACGAAGACTTCGTCGTGCGCGACTTCGGCCTGGCCGAAGAGCTCGATGGCGGCCAGCGCTATGCGCTGCTGTCGGCGCGCCGCGTCGCCGGGCCGCAGGCGCTCTACTACCGCCTGTCGGTCAACCCGGATGACACCCCGGGCAGCGCGCGCGAGGCCTTCCCCGGCTACCCCAAGGTGCCGGACTACCCCGAGCTGTTCCAGCCGGCCATCGACACACTGCTCAAGGACGTGCGCGGCCGCAGCGCCGACATCGCCTCCTTCGCCCGGCAGTTGATCCTGCGCCTGAACACCAGCTCGGACCCGGCCGTGCAACTGCTGCGCGACGAGGCCACCACGCCCGAGGCCCGCGCCCGCCAGGTGGTCGACATCCTGGCCGGCGCGCGCATCCCCGCCCGGGTGGTGCACGGCCTGGAGTTGCGCCACGGCGTGCTGGAGGGGCGGCTCAAACCCTGGCTGGAGGTGCACAACGAGCAGCAGTGGCTGGCCTTCAACCCGGAAACCGGCGACATGGGCCGGCCCGAGAATTTCCTGGTCTGGCAGGTGCGCCCGGGGCGGCTGCTGACGGTGGAAAACGGCGAGTCCGCCGACCTGCGCTTCTCGGTACGCCGCGCCGAGCCGCGCGCGGTGGACCTGGCGCGACAGCTGGACAGCCCCTTGGCCAAGCTGTCGCTGCTGGGGCTGCCGCTGCACGTGCAGAACGTTTACACGGTGCTGCTGATGGTGCCCTTCGGCGCGCTGCTGGTCGTGCTGCTGCGCAATGTCGTGGGCATACGCACCTTCGGCACCTTCATGCCGGTGCTGATCGCGCTGGCCTTTCGCGAAACCGAGCTGCTATGGGGCTGCGTGCTGTTTACCGGCGTCGTGGCCGTGGGCCTGGCGCTGCGCTTCTGGCTGGAGCACCTGAAGCTGCTGCTGGTGCCCCGGCTGGCGGCGGTGCTGGTGCTGGTGATCCTGCTGATGCTGCTGCTGTCCATCGCCAGCCACCGCATGGGCTTCGAGCGCGGGCTGTCGGTGGCGCTGTTCCCGATGGTGATCCTGGCCATGACCATCGAGCGCATGTCGATCGTCTGGGAGGAACACGGCCCGCAGGACGCCATCGTCCAGGGTCTGGGCAGCCTGGCGGTTGCCGCCACGGCCTTCATCGTGATGAGCCAGCCGCTGCTGCAGCACGTGGTCAGCCTGTTCCCCGAAGTGCTGCTGATCCTGCTGGCGGCCACGCTGCTGCTGGGTCGCTACACCGGCTACCGGCTCAGCGAGTACTGGCGCTTTCGCAGCGTGTGGATGGGCAAGGGCTGATGCGCTGGCCCTGGCAGCAGCTGCGCGAGGCCGGCATCGTCGGCATGAACGCGCGCAACGGCCACTACATCGCGCGCTATAACGAGCGCCGCCTGTACCCGCTGGTGGACGACAAGCTGCAAACCAAGCGGCTGGCGGTCGAGGCCGGCATCAGCGTGCCGGAGCTCTACGGCACGCTGTACACCGAGCACGACGTGCGCGCGCTGGAGGGCCTGCTGGCGCCGCACCCGAACTTTGTCATCAAGCCGGCCCACGGCGCGGGCGGCGAGGGCATCGTGGTCGTGCGCGGCCGCCAGGGCCAGGACTACCTGCGTGCCAGCGGCGCGCCGATCACGCTGGGCGCCTTGAGCCACCACGTGTCCAACATCCTGTCGGGCATGTTCAGCCTGGGTGGGCTGCCCGACCAGGCGATGATCGAATACTGCGTGGATTTTGACCCGGTGTTCGCGCCGATCACGCACCACGGCGTGCCGGACATCCGCACGCTGGTGTTTCGCGGCGTGCCGGTCTGCGCCATGGTGCGCCTGCCGACCCGCGAATCCGACGGCAAGGCCAACCTGCACCAGGGCGCCGTGGGGGCCGGCATCGACCTGCACAGCGGCCGCACGGTCGGCGGCGTGCACCACAACTACCCGGTCAGCCACCACCCCGACACCGGCGCCGTGCTGGCCGACTTCCCGATCCCGCACTGGCCGCGCCTGCTGGAGCTGGCCGCGCGCTGCTATGAGCTGGCGCCGCTGGGCTACCTGGGCGTGGACGTCGTGCTCGACCGCCGCTACGGGCCGCTGGTGCTGGAGCTGAACGCGCGCCCGGGCCTGTCGATCCAGCTGGCCAATGGCCGCGGCATCGGCCCGGTCCTGCAGCGGGTGGCCGCGTTGCCGCAAATCCCCGAGGACCCGCTCGATCGCATTCGCATCACCGTGCCGGACTTCGACGCCGCCCGGGCCGCCGCCGAGGCGCCGGGCGCGCAGGTGGATGCCGAACTGGCGCGGGAGTTCTATTTCTAGCGCACGCCGGCTTGACGCGGTGGCGGGCGCATGGATTACTGCGGGCGGGGGGCGGCACCGGCATGGCACGGCGCGGCCCCGACTGCCCGCCATCTTGGAGAAACCCAGGCCCCAATGAGCGCCCAGACCCCGCAGGATGCCCCGGACAAGACCCTGGATTTTTTGAGCGGCGGCGGCGACATGGGCGCGCGCATGCGCCAGCACGACTGGAGCCGGACGCCGCTCGGCGAGCCGGCGCAATGGCCGAACAGCCTGCGCGCCACGGTGGGCATCCTGCTGCACTCGCGCTACCCGATGTTTCTGGCCTGGGGCGAGCAGCGGACCTTTTTCTACAACGACGCCTATGCGCAGATTCTGGGGGCCAAGCACCCCCGGGCATTGGGCCGCGCCTTTCGCGATATCTGGGCCGATGTCTGGGCCGATGTCGAGCCGCTGGTCGCGCGCACCTTTGCCGGCGAGTCGATCTGGTGGGAAAACCTGCAGCTCTTCATGCGCCGGCATGATTTTCTGGAGGAGACCTACTTCACCTTCTCCTACAGCCCCGTGCGCGGCGACGACGGCCAGGTGGCCGGCCTGTTCTGCACCTGCGCCGAGACCACTCGCGAGGTCGTCGGGGAGCGCCGCCTGGAGGCGCTGAATGACCTGAGCACCCGCACCGCCGGTGCCCGCAGCGCCAAGGAGGTTTGCCAGCGTGCGGTGGAGGTGCTTTCGGCGCAAAACGTCGACCTGCCCTTCGCCCTCTTCTACCTCACGGGCGACGAACCGGGCCCGCTGCGGCTGGCGGCCAAATATTGCGACGAGGTCCCCGGCCACCTGTGCCCCGACAGCCTGCCGCTGGTGGACATGGCCGAGGAGCACTGGCCGCTGGCGGCCGCCCTGCCGCGGACGCGCAGTCACCGCGCCAGCCTGTGCCCGGAGCTCGGCCTGCCCGGTGGGCCCTGGGAGGAGCCCGCGCGCGATGCGCTGTGCCTGCCGCTGAAGCAGCGCGGCGGCGAGGAGCTGCGTGGCGTGCTGGTGCTGGGGCTGAGTTCGCGCCTGCCGGCCGACGACAACTACACCCAGTTCTGCGACCTGATCGCCGCCCAGGTCGAAACGGCCCTCGCCAACGCCGAGGCCTATACGGCCGAGCGCCGCCGCGCCGAGGCGCTGGCCGAGATCGATGACGCCAAGACCATCTTCTTTTCCAACGTCAGCCACGAGTTCCGCACGCCGCTGTCGCTGATCCTGACGCCGCTACGCGATGTGCTCGACGAGACCGGCATCGACGAACCCACCCGCCAGCAGCTGACCCTGGCGCATCGCAATGCGCTGCGGCTGCTCAAGCTGGTCAATTCGCTGCTGGATTTTTCCCGCATCGAGGCTGGCCGCATGCAGGCCCAGCGCGAGCCGACCAACCTCGCCGAGCTGACCCGCGACCTGGCCAGCAACTTCCGCTCGGCCTGCGACAAGGCGGGGCTGGAGCTGCAGGTGGACTGCCCGCCCCTGCCGCGGCCCGTGCCGGTGGATCGCGACATGTGGGAAAAGATTGTTCTGAACCTGCTGTCGAATGCCTTCAAGTTCACGCTGCGGGGCCATATCCGCGTCGCGCTGCACGCGCGCGGCCGGCAGGCGGTGCTGGAGGTCAGCGACAGCGGAGTCGGCATCGCCCCCGAACACCTCGGGCGGCTGTTCGAGCGCTTCGCGCGGGTCGAGGGCAGCGCCGGCCGCACGCAGGAGGGCAGCGGCATCGGCCTGGCCCTGGTGCGCGAGCTGGCGCTGCTGCACGAGGGCAGCGTGGAGGTCGAATCCGAGCCCGACCGCGGCAGCCTGTTCCGCGTGCGCCTGCCGCTGCACGCGGCGCTGCCGAGCACACCGGCCGGTGCCGGCCTGCAACCGCCGGCTAACCTTGCCGATCATGCGGCCCCCTTTGTCGAGGAGGCGCTGCGCTGGCTGCCGGCCGATGCGCTGGACACGCTGGATGCGGCCGACAGCGAGGCCATGCTCTACGACACGCTGACCGGCAGCGAGGACCTCGACGGCCCGCCGGAGCGGGTGCTGATTGCCGACGACAACGCCGACATGCGCGACTACCTGCAGCGGCTGCTGGCGCCCCAGTGGCGGGTCGAGCTGGCCTGCGACGGCCAGCAGGCGCTGGAAATGATTCAGGCCGACCCGCCGGATCTGCTGCTGACCGACGTGATGATGCCGCGCCTGAACGGCCTGGAACTGGCGCGCGCGCTGCGCGCCGACGAGCGCACCGCGGCCCTGCCCATCGTGATGCTGTCGGCGCGCGCCGGCGAGGAGGCGCGCATCGACGGCGTTCGCGCCGGCGTCAATGCCTACCTGGTCAAGCCCTTCTCGGCGCGCGAGCTGTTGGCGCGGGTGGGCGCCCAGCTGGCGCTGGCGCGCATCGAGCGCGAGCGCGGCGAACTGCAGGCGCGCGAGCGCGAGGCGCAACGGCTCGCCGCGCTGCAGATCGAACACCTGGAATCGCTGTTCATGCAGGCGCCCGCGCCGGTCGTCATCCTGCGCGGCCGCGAGCACATCATCGAACTGGCCAATGAGCCCACCTGCCAGATCTGGGGGCGCAGCCACGACGAGGTCATTGGCCGGCCGATGCTGGACGTGATCCCGGAGCTGCGCGAGCAGGCTTTCCCCGAACTGCTGCGCGGCGTGCTGGACACCGGCGAAGCGCACATCGGCCACGAGACCCCCGCGATGCTGCGCAACCCGGACAGCGGCGAGGAGCGCCTGTACTACTACAACTTCATCTACGCCCCCCTGCGCAACGTGGACGGCGAGGTCGACGGCGTCCTTGCGACCGCGTTTGACGTGACCGAGCAGGTCAACGCCCGGGAGCGGATCGAGGGCCTGCGCCAGCAGGCGGAAGAGGCCAGCCGCGCCAAGGACGAGTTCCCGGCCATGCTCAGCCACGAACTGCGCAACCCGCTGGCGCCGATCGTCACCGCGCTGGAACTGATGCGCATGCGCGACCCGGAGGCACTGCCGACCGAGCGCGAGGTGATCGAGCGCCAGGCCCAGCAGCTGACCCGGCTGGTGGACGACCTGATGGACGTCTCCCGCATCACCCGCGGCAAGATCGCCCTGCGCCGGGCGCCGGTGGCGCTGGACGAGATCCTGCAGTCGGCGGTGGAGACGGCCAGCCCCTTGCTGGAGGAGCGCCGCCACCGGCTGAGCCGGCAGGTCGAGCCGGGGCTGTGGCTGGATGGCGATGCGCCGCGGCTGACGCAGGTGTTGTCGAACTTGCTGACCAATGCCGCCAAGTACACCGACCCGGGCGGGCACATCACGCTGCGCGCCCACCCCCGGGGCGAGCAGGTCGTCATCGAGGTCGAGGACAACGGCGTGGGCATGGACCCCGAGCTGATGCCGCGCATCTTCGACATGTTCGCGCAGCGCGCGCAGGGCATCGAGCGCTCGCAGGGCGGCCTGGGGCTGGGCCTGGCCATCGTGCGCAGCCTGGTGCAGCAGCATGGTGGCCAGATCGAGGCGCACAGCGACGGGCCGGGCTGCGGCAGCACCTTCCGGCTGACGCTGCCGCAGGCCGAGGCGCCGGTCGACGGCGCCGGCACCCACGCCGACGCACCCCCGGCCACCCATACCCAGCAGCCCTACAAGGTGCTGGTGGTCGACGACAACCGTGACGCAGCGGAGGGATTGTCCGAATACCTGAGCGACCTGGGCCACCAGACCCGCATCGCGCTGGACGGGCCCAATGCGCTACGCGCGGCCGCCGAGATGCGCCCCGACGTGGTGTTGCTGGACCTGGGCCTGCCCGTCATCGATGGGTTCGAGGTCGCCCGCCGCCTGCGCGCGATGCCGGACCTGCACCACACGCGCATCGTCGCGGTGACGGGCTACGGCCAGCAGGCCGAGCGCGAGCGCACCACCGAGGTGGGCTTCACGGCGCACCTGGTCAAGCCGGTGAATGTGCGCGAGGTTGCCGCGCTGATCTCCAGCCTGCCGGGCACCGTGACGCAGAATTAGCCGCCCCCGGCGGGACCTCAGTCGGCGCCGCTGGCCGCGCCGTCCGCGGTGTAGGTTTGCAGGTCGCGGCCGGCCGCGCGCAGCTGGCGGCGCCGGGCCATCGCCAGGCCGATTTCGTCGCGCATGTGCCGGGCGTAGGCCCGCAGCGCGCCCATGGGCTCGGGCACCGCACGCCCCTCGCTCAGCGCGATGATCTGGCGGTAAAACCAGGCCACGGAGGCCTGCACGTTCAGCGCCTTGAACAGCGCCACCGAGGAATAGGGTCCGAACACGCCCGGCCCCAGGCGCAGGCCCTCTTCCGGCTCGGGCAGGCGGTACTGCGGGTCGGCCAGCAGCTTGTGGCCGGCATCCGGCTCGACGCACAGCGGCCGCGCCAGGCCGATGACGTCCAGCGCGCCTTCGGCCAGCGCGCTGTCCATGACCGGGCGCGAGCGAAAGCCGCCGGTGATGGCCAGCGGCAGCGTCACCGCGCGCCGGATCTCCCGCGCGTACTCCAGGAAATAGGCCTCGCGGGCGATGGTGCTGTCGCTTTTGCGCGTGCTGCCGTCCAGCGGCGCGAAGTCCTCGTAGGTGCCGCCGGAGATCTCCAGCAGATCCAGGCCCTCGGCCTGCAGCCACTGGGCTACCTGGCAGGACTCCTCCAGCGTGAAGCCGTTCTTGGAGAAGTCGGCCGAGTTCAGCTTGACGCTGACCGGGTAGTCCGGGCCCACGGTGGCGCGCACGGCACGCACCGTTTCCAGCAGCATCCGCGCGCGGTTCTGCAGCGGCCCGCCCCAGGCATCGTCGCGGCGATTGGTGCGCGGCGACAGGAACTGGCTCAGCAGGTAGCCATGGGCCCCGTGCACTTGCACGCCGGTGAAGCCGGCCGTCCTGGCCGCCCCGGCCACGCGGGCGTAGCCGGCGATGGCGGCGCGGATGTCCTCCTCGCTCATCTCGCGCGGCTGGCCGAACAGCCCGCCCAGGCGCAGTTGCACCGCCGACGGCGCCAGCGGTTCGCGGTTGGACAGCCGCGTGCACTGGCGCCCGGGGTGGCTGATCTGCATCCACAGCTGGTTGCCGGCGGCGGTGCCGGCCGCCGCCATCTGCGCCAGCGTGGCCTCCCCGCCGTTGCCGTCGCTGACGATGTTGCCGGGCCGCTCCAGGTAGCGGTAGTCGACCATGACGTTGCCGCTGATCAGCAGCCCCACCCCACCCTCGCTCCAGCGCCGGTACAGCGTGGCGTGGCGCGGCGTGGCCCGGCCCAGCGGGTCGGCCAGGCCCTCGGTCATGGCCGACTTCAGCAGGCGGTTGGGCAAGGTGACGCCGCAGGGCAGCTGCAGCGCGTCGGCAAGTTGGGTCATGACGGTCTCCCCGGGCAAAACAAGGGGAGCCCGAAGCTCCCCCTGAAGATCAAACAGTGATCCGGTGCTGCCGCAGCCGCCGGCAGGGCGGAACTGCGGGCCAGCCGCGATGCGCGCCGCTTAAAAGGCCGAACCGAAGCTGCGGCTCCAGCCCACCGTGAACTGCGGGCGGTCGCTTTCCAGGCTGCCGTCGATGGCCGTGAAGCCATGGTTGGCGTCGATCGTCGTCGCGGTCACCGCCAGCGCGATCTGGCCGGCCAGGCCGTAGTCCTTGATGAAGCTGACGCCGTAGTCGATGTAGTCGTCATCGGCGAACTGATCGTAGTAGTCGCCCAGGCCCAGGAAGTAGCCGCCGTGCAGGCGCACGCGGGCGTCCGGCAGGACCTCGATCTCGTAGTTGGCTTCGACGTAGGCGTATTCGTCCTCGTCCTCGGCGGTGGTGCCGAAGCCGTAGTAGCCATAGCTGTTGAACAGGCCCCAGTTGACGCCCAGGTAGGCCTCACCGCTGTTGGTGCTGGTGCCGCTCTCCGGCGCGCTCGGGTCGAAGTAGCCGATGCCGCCAAAGTCCAGCGACAGCGTCTCGCCCAGCGTCAGCGCATAGCCGGCGTAGACGTCCACTTCTTCGTTGCCGCCCAGGCCGGCGTTGGAGACCCACATGCCGGCGTAGGTGCCCCAGGACTCCATGTAGTAGTCGAAGGAGCCCCAGACCTGGGCGCCATCGCTTTGCGGAATGCCGCGGAAGACGTATTCGGAAGAAACGCCCAGGTTGATCTCGCTGGCCGCGAAGGCCGGGCTCAGCGCCGCGGCGGTGACCAGACCGCAAAGAATCCGTTGCATGTCGAGTGTCCTAGTTCTGTTATACGAAAATGCTGCCGCGCATGATACCCAAACGGGCGCCGCACGCGGCCTCAGGCGAATTTGCAGGCCACCGCGGCAGGGCTGCGCTCGGCCGGTTTGAGGGCGGGCACCGACTGCGCGCAGACCTCCTGCGCAATGGGGCAGCGGGTCCGGAACACGCAGCCCGAGGGCGGCGACAGCGGCGAGGGCAGCTCGCCGGAGAGCAGCGTGACCTCCTTTTCGCGCTCGCGTACCGGGTCGGGAATCGGCACGGCACCGATCAGCGCCTGCGTGTAGGGGTGCTGCGGCTGGCTGTACAGCGTGTCGCGGTCGGCCAGCTCCATCGTCTTGCCCAGGTACATCACCATGACCCGGTCGGAGATGTGGCGCACCACGGAGAGGTCGTGGGCGATGAACAGCAACGCCAGGCCCATTTCCTTTTGCAGGTCCATCAACAGGTTGACGATCTGCGCCTGGATCGACACGTCCAGCGCGCTGACCGGCTCGTCGCAGAGCAGCAGCTTGGGCTCGACCACCAGCGCCCGGGCGATACCGATGCGCTGGCACTGGCCGCCGGAGAACTCGTGCGGGTAGCGGTTGATCTGGTTGGGCAGCAGCCCCACCAGCTCCATCGACTGGCGCACCTTGCGCCGGCGGTCGGCGGCCGACAGTTCGGGGCGGAACACGCGCAGCGGCTCGGCGATGGCCTCGCCCACCGTCATGCGCGGGTTCAGGCTGGCCAGCGGGTCCTGAAACACGATCTGCATCGTGCGCCGGTGCGGCTGCATGGCGCGCCGCGACAGCCCGGTGAGTTCGGTGCCATCGAGCCAGATGCGGCCCGAGGTCGGCGGGTGGATCCCCAGAATCGCGCGGGCCAGCGTGGACTTGCCGCAGCCGGACTCGCCGACCACGCCCAGCGTGCTGCCGGCCTCCAGCTCGAAGCTGACGCCGTCCACGGCCTTCAGCGCACGGCTGTGCCAGAAGCCATCGGCGATGGGAAAGTGGACGCGCACGTCCTCGAGTTTGAGCAGCGGCGTACTCATGTCAGCTCCTCCACCGGGACATGGCAGGCCCGGGCGCTGTCGGCGTCCTGGTAGCGCAGCAGCGGGCGATCGCTGCGGCAAAGGTCCCGCACATCCGGGCAACGCGGGCTGAAGGGGCAGCCCACCGGCAGGTGCAGCAGGTCCGGCGGATTGCCGGGGATCGTGGCCAGGCGTGTCTCACCGGCGCCGTCCAGGCGCGGCACGCTGCGCAGCAGGCCGCGGGTGTAGGGGTGGCGCGGGTGGGCGAAGATGTCGTCCAGCGGCGCGCACTCCATCACCTGGCCGCCGTACATCACCATCACCTTCTCGCACAGGCCGGCAACGACGCCGAGGTCGTGGGTGATCAGGATGATGGCCACGCCGAAGTCGCGCTTGAGCTCGTCCAGCAGGGCCAGGATCTGGGCCTGCACGGTCACGTCGAGCGCAGTGGTCGGCTCGTCGGCGATGATCAGCTGCGGCTTGCACAACAGCGCCATCGCGATCATCACCCGCTGGCGCATGCCGCCGGAGAATTCGTGCGGGTAGTAGTGCACGCGGTTCTTCGCATCGGGGATGTGCACGGCATCGAGCACCTCGACGGCGCGGGCCAGCGCCTCCTTCTTGCTCATGCCGCGGTGCGCGACCAGGCTCTCGGTGAGCTGCGTCGAAATTCGCAGGAAGGGGTTCAGCGAGGTCATCGGGTCCTGAAAGATCATCCCGATATTGGCGCCGCGCACGGCGTTGAGCTCACGGCTGCCCAACGTCAGCAGGTCCTTGCCGCCGAAGACGACCTTGCCGCTGGCCTGGCCGTTGCCGGCCAGCAGGCCCATGATCGCCAGCACGGTCTGGCTCTTGCCGGAACCGGACTCGCCGACGATGCCCAGGGTCTCCCCGGGGGCCAGCGAGAAGTTCACGCCGTTGACGGCCTCGACCTCGCCGTCCTGGGTGGCGAAGCGCACGCGGAGGTTGTGCACCTCCAGCAGGTTGTTGGCGGACATGATCAGCGATCCTTCGGGTCGAGCGCGTCACGCAGCCCGTCCCCGATGAAGTTGAAGCAGAACAGGGTCAACGCCAGGAAGCTTGCGGGGAAGATCAGCATCCACACGGCCGATTCCATCTGCTGCGCGCCCTCGTTCACCAGCGCCCCCCAGCTGGTGTAGGGCTCCTGCACGCCCAGACCCAGGAAGGACAGGAAGGACTCGACCAGGATCACCTGCGGGATGGTCAGCGTGACGTACACGGCAACCACACCGAGCAGGTTGGGCACGATGTGGCGGAAGATGATCCGCCGGCTGGAGACGCCGCAGGCCACGGCCGCCTCGACGAACTCGCGCTGCTTGAGCGAGATCGTCTGCCCGCGCACGATGCGCGCCATGTCCAGCCAGTTGATCGCGCCGATGGCGATGAAGATCAGCAGGATGTTGCGGCCGAAAAACACCATCAGCAGGATTACGAAGAACATGAAGGGCATCGCGTAAAGGATGTCGACGATGCGCATCATCACGTTGTCGATACGCCCGCCCAGATAACCCGCGGTGGCCCCCCAGGAGATGCCGATGACCAGGCTGACCAGCGTGGCCACCACGCCGATCAGCAGGCTGATCCGGCCGCCCTCGAGCGTGCGCACGAACAGGTCGCGGCCGACGAAGTCGGTGCCGAAGTAGTGCCCGCTGGCAAAGCTGGGCGCCACCGAGACGTTGTCCCAGTCGGTGTAGTCGAAGTCATAGGGCGAGAGCATCGGCCCGAACAGCACCAGCAGCGTCATCACGCTGAGCAGGGCCACGGCGGTCAGCGCCGCGCGGTTGGCCCGCAGGCGCCGCCAGGCGTCCTGCCACAGGCTGCGGCCGGCGATGTCCTGGGTGGGGTCGGTCACCGCCGCCACCGCATCCGCGGGGCTGGTGGTTTGCACATCAGTCATAGCGCACCTTCGGGTCGAGCGCGCCGTAGAGCAGGTCGACGATGAAGTTGAACAGGATGATCAGGATGCCGTAGAACACGACCACGCCCATCACCAGCGTGTAGTCGCGGTTCAGCGCGCCCTGCACGAAATAGCGGCCCAGGCCGGGGATGCCGAAAATCATCTCGATGACCACGGAGCCGGTGATGATCGCCGCCGCGGCGGGGCCCAGAAAGGACAGCACCGGCATGAAGGCGGGCTTGAGCGCATGGCGCAAAATCACCACCCGCTCCGGCATGCCCTTGGCCCGCGCCGTGCGGATGTAGTTGCTGCGCAGGGTTTCGATCATCGAGCTGCGCATCAGCCGCGAGATGTAGGCGATGTAGGGCAGCGCCAGCGCGATGACCGGCAGCACGATCTTGGCCAGGCTGTCGCCCTCCCAGCCGCCGGCCGGGAACCAGCCCAGACCCACCGCGAAGGCCAGGATCAGCAGCGGCGCGACGACGAAGTTGGGGATGGATATCCCGGTCATCGCCAGCGTCATCACCGCATAGTCGGTGGGCCGGTTTTGTCGCAGCGCCGCGATGATCCCCAGCGTGCATCCCACCAGCAGCGCCACCAGCAGCGCGGTGCCGCCGATGGTCAGCGACACGGAGAAGCCCTGGGCGATCAGCTCGTTCACCGAGTACTCGCGGTACTGGAAGCTGGGCCCAAAGTCGCCCTGCAGGATGTTGCCCATGTAGCGCAGGTACTGCTGCCACAGCGGCTCGTCCAGGTGGTAGGCCTCGTTGAGGTTGGCTTCGATCTCGGGCGGCAGGCTCTTCTCGCTGTCGAACGGGCCGCCGGGGGCGACGCGAATCATGAAGAAGGCCAGCGTGATCAGCACCAGCAGGGTTGGTATGGCCCCCACCAGGCGCCGCAAGGCATAGCGCAGCATGTGTACTCCCCTTCCCCTGTTGCCGGGCCCTAGCGGGCCAGCAGGCGGAAGTTCTTCGTGTAGTGGTGGTCCATGATGTTGGTCTGGAAGCCGTCAACCCGGGGGCTGACCATCTTCTTACTGACGTAGAAATAGATCGGCATGATCGGCTGATCCTGCAGCATCAGCTCCTCGGCTTCCTGCAGCAGCTCGCGGCGGCGCTCGAAGTCGCCCTCGACGGCGGCCTGTTCCAGCAGCGCATCGTAGGCCGGGTTGTTATAGGCCGAGTCGTTGATGCCGTGCTTGGAGTGCAGCAGCTCGGAAAAGGTGTAGGCGTCGTTGTAGTCGCCGATCCAGCCGGCGCGGAAGAGCTGCGTGATGCGCTTTTGCTTGCGCGTTTGCAGGAACACCTTCCACTCCTCGTTGATCAGGTTGACCCGCACGCCGAGGTTCTGCTTGAGCATGGCGGCCACGGCCACCGCGATCTTCTTGTGGTTCTCGCTGGTGTTGTAGCGCAGCTCGATGCGCAGCGGGTTGTCCGGCCCGTAGCCGGCCTCCTTGTACAGCCGGCGGGCCTCGGCCAGGCGCTGCTCCCAGGGCCAGCTGGCCCACTCGGGCACCTGCGCCTCGTAGTTGTAAACGCCCGGCGGCACCCAGGAATAGGCCGGCTGCTCGCCGAGGCGGGTGACCTTGTTGACGATGATCTCGCGGTCGATCGCCATCGTCAGCGCACGGCGCAGCGGCAGGTTGCCCTTGAAGGGCGGCTGGGTCAGGTTGAAGCCGTAGTAGTAGGTGCCCAGGTAGGTCGCGACGCGGAACTCCTCGTCCATGTTCTCGCGGATCCAGCGCACCTGCGACAGCGGCACCTCGTTGGTCCAGTGCAGCTCGCCGGCGCGGTAGCGCTTGAGCTCGGAGGACTGGTCCTCGGTGGCGTGGTAGTAGACCTCTTCGATGACGACGTCATCGGCCTCCCAGTAATGCGGGTTCTTTTTCAGGTGCACATGCGACTGCAGCACCTGCGCATGCAGCATGTAGGCGCCGTTGGACACCAGGTTGCCGGGGCGCGAGAAGCGCTCGCCGTGCTCTTCGACGCTGGCGCGGTGCACCGGGTAGGCGCTGGAATGGTTCAGCAGGCCCAGCAGGTAGGGCGTGGGCGCCTTCAGCGTGATCTGCAGCGTATGCGGCCCCAGGGCCTGCACGCCCAGCGACTCCGGCGGCTTGTCGCCGGCGATGATGGCCTCGGCATTGCGGATCGAGGACAGGATCTGCGAATACTTGCTCAGCGTCGCCGGGTCCACGCTGCGGCGCAGGCCATAGACGAAGTCCTCGGCGGTCACCGGGTCGCCGTTCGACCAACGCGCCTTGGGGCGCAGGTGGAAGGTGTACACGGTGCCGTCGTCGCTGATGTCCCAATGCGTGGCCGCGCCGGGGATCAGGTCGCCATTGGGCGCCGAGGAGGTCAGGCCCTCGTACAGGTCCCGCAGGATGTGCGAGGAGGGCACGCCCTCGGCCCGGTGCGGGTCCAGCGTTTGCGGCTCGGCGCCGTTGCCCTTGTGCAGAATCTGCTCTTTGGCCAGCTCCGCGGCGGCAGCCGGCAGGCCGGCCGCGGCCAGGACGGCCGCCAGAATGGCCGCGCTCCATCGCATGCGCATCATTGTTGGGTCTCCGTGTTGTTCTGCTGCTGGGCAATCCAGCTGTCTATGCGCTGCTCCAGCAGCGACAGCGGCAGGGCGCCGGCCCCGAGCACGCGCGCGTGGAAGGCACGCAGGTCGAAGGCTTCGCCCAGTTGCTCTTCCGCGCGGGTGCGCAGTTCGCGAATCTTGCGCTCGCCGATCTTGTAGGCCAGCGCCTGACCGGGCAACACCAGGTAGCGGTCGATCTCCGTGGCAATGCGCTCACGGTCGCGGCCGGTGTGCTCGGCAAAATATTCGATGGCCTGCTCGCGCGACCAGCCCAGGGCGTGCAGGCCGGTGTCGACCACCAGGCGCACGGCACGCCACATCTCGAAGGACAAGGCGCCGAAGCGCGAATAGGGGTCCTCGTACAGCCCCAGCTCGGGGCCCAGGCTCTCGGCGTACAGCCCCCAGCCCTCGATGTAGGCCGTGAAGCGGGCGTGCTGGCGGAAGGCCGGCACGTCTTTGAGCTCCTGTGCCAGCGCGATCTGGAAGTGGTGCCCCGGCACGGCCTCGTGCACCAGCAGGGCCTCCATCTCGTACTTGGGCGAGCTGGCCATGCGCAGCGTGTTGATATAGAACACGCCCGGCCGGCCGAAGTCGATGCTGCCCGGCAGGTAGTAGGCCACCGGCGCGCCCTGGGCGCGAAACTCCGGCACCGGCTCGATGCCGTAGGGCAGGCCCGGGAATTCGGAGAACAGCTTGGGCAGGCGCGCATCCACCACCTTGCCCAGGGCGCGGTAGGCCTGCAGATAGTCCTCGGCCTGCGTGTAGTACCACTTCGGGTCCTGCTTGAGCTTGGCGGCGAAGGCCTGAATGCTGCCGCGGAACTCGACCTCGGCCATCACCGCCTCGATCTCGCCACGAATGCGGTCGACCTCGTCCAGCCCCATCTGGTGGATCTCTTCGGGGCTCAGCTCCGTTGTGGTGTAGCCACGGACCTCGTGGGCGTACCAGGCAGCGCCGTCTTCCAGGTGCTTCAGGCCGGTGGCGCGCACGGCGCCGGGCACATAGGTGTCGCGCACATAGATGTACATCGCCAGCAGGGCCGGGCGCAGCTGCTCGCCGTACAGCGCCAGGGCGCGGGCCTGGAAGTCCTCGCGGGTGGCGGTGTCCCAGTCCTTGGGCAGCGACTTCAGCGGGGCCAGCAGCGGCGAATCCAGGCCCTGCTCCGGCGCCAGCGCCAGAAACTGCGCGGGCACCTTGGCCAGCGTGATGCGCGGCGGCGTGATGTTGCGCTCCAGGCCCTCTTCCAGCAGCGCCCGGGCCTGGGTCAGCAGCAGCGGCAGGCCGCGCAAGCGGGCCAGGAAATCCTCGCGGTCGGCGGCCGTGCGCAGCGGCTGCGCGCCCAGCACCGACGGGATCCAGGTCTGCAGGCCGAACATCTGGTTCACCGGCAGCACATGCTCGGGGAACTGCTGCGCATCGACATCGTGCGCCACCTGCGTGCGCAGCAGGGCCAGGTTCAGCCGCGCATCCGGCGCCAGGGCCTGGGCGTCGATGCCGTCGATCACCCGCAGCAGCGCGACTTCCAGCGCGTCGATCTCGGCGCGGGTGCTGGCGCTGACATCGCTCCAGCGGTTGTTCTGGCCGGGAAAGCCGGTGAAGGTCGCGGACTCGGGCTGCACCGTCTGGCTCCAGGCCCAGTAGGCCTCCAGCAGCTGGTCCAGCTGCTCGGACGGTGCCAGCGGCCGCACGTCGCCGCCGCTCCAGCCGATCAGCCGGCCAATGCGCGGCGAAAAACCCTGGCGGCCGCCCTCGATGGACTCGAGCACGCCGGCAAAGCGCGCGTTGGCCGCGTCCGTGGCCGGGTCGGCCTGGGCCAGCAGCGTGGTGCCCAGCAGCAGGCCGGCGACGAGTGTTCTCATGTCAGTCCTCGGGCGGCCCAGACGGCCAGCCCCCCATTGATCACGTATTGCACGGCCAGCGCCGCCAGCAGGATGCCCAGCACCCGGCTGATGACATTGGCCCCGATCTCCCCCAGCAGTCGGGTCAGCGTGCCTGCCATCAGCAAGGCGCCGGCGAGCAGCGCCATCACTAGCAAGAACACGGCCAGGCCCACGCCCAACTGCACCCAATTGTTGCCCGCCTCGCTGACCATCAGCAGCACGGCGGTAATGGCCCCCGGCCCCGCGATATGCGGGATGGCCAGCGGGAACACGCTGACATCCTCGCGGTGGGCCGCCTCCTCGGTCTCGCTCTGCGTCGTCGAGCTCAGGCCCGTGCGCCGCGCGAACAGCATGTCGACGGCCAGCATGAACAGCAGGATGCCCCCGGCGATGCGCAGCGCCGCCAGCGAGACGCCGAGGCTGTCGAGGATCGGCTGCCCCACCAGCGCGAAGGCCAGCAGGATGCCGGTGCCGATGCCCACGCCGCGCAGCGCGATGCGCCGCTGTTCGCGTCGCGGCACCGCCCCGACGAGGCCGATGAAGATCGGCGCCAGGCCGATCGGATCGATAACGACGAAGAAGGTGACGAAGGTGTCAAGCGCGTAGGCCAGCATCCTGCCGTGACCGGCATGCCGGCCCTCCTGTCCTGTACGCCCGACGCGGCCGGCTGTTAACCCTCATCCATCCGCTGCTCGGCCTGCATGCTCAGCGCGTGCTGACGCCAGGCCAGGGCCTCTTCGCGGGTGGATTCGTCCTTGGCGGCGGCGGCGAAGGCCTGCAAGGCTTCCTCGAAGCGGCCCAGCTCGGCCGCCGCGATGCCCTGCAGCATCGCCGCCTCGCCCGGCTTCTTCACGCCCAGACGACGGGCCTTGTCCAGCGCGGGGATGACCTTTTCCCAGTCTTCCTGCTCGACATAGAGGTAGGCCAGGCGCAAGACCTTCTCGCCGTCTTCGGTGCGGGCGACGGCACGGGCCAGCGCATCGATGGCCTTGTCGGTCTCGCGCGCGTTGATCCAGGCGTTGGAGAGCAGCTCGAAGTGCTTTTCGTTGCCCTCCACGGCGCCGCGCTCCAGCGCGCCCTCCAGCAGGCGTGCGCCCTTGTAGGGAATGTCGAGGTAAAGGTAGAGGTTGGTGAGGTTGATGATCTCCTTGGAGTCATCGATGTAGTCCAGGCGGTCCGCCAGGCCCAGCACGGCCAGCGCCTCCTCGTCCTCACGCAGCTCCAGCAACATGCCGGAGAGCTGCTTCCAGTACTCCTCCTTGACCGGGAACAGCCGCACCATCGCCATCAGCGTCTTCGCGCTGGCGGGGTAGTCCTTGAGCTCGTAGTGCAGCGCCAGCTTGAGCTGGTACCACATCTCCTTGGGCTCCTTGGACTCGCGGATGGCCTGGCTCAGCGGCGGCAGCGCCTTGCGGTACTGCTTGAGCTGGGCATAGGCCGTGGCCAGCAGCACGCGGGCCTCGGTCGGGATCGGGTTCTTGGCCGTGGCGAAGTATTCCTCGAGGGTGCGTGCGCCGGCACGGTAGTCCTCGACGGCGACCTGGAACTGGCCCAGGGCGTACTTCATGTTCTCGACCTGCGCCTCGGGCAGCGCATCCAGCTCGATGGCCTGGCGGAAGTAGTCGGCCGCGCGGCCGTACTGGCCCTGCTGCGCATAGATAAAGCCAAAGGTCTGGTAGACCATGGCCGTCTCGTAGGGGCTGTACTTGGTGGCCGGCAGCAGCTTGTTCAGCTTGTCGATGGCCTCGGCGTACTGCTCCTCGCCGATGTGCTCATGGATGCGCGTCAGGCGACGGTAGGTCGACTCGGACAGGGTCTGGGCGTGGACATAACCACCCCAGACGATCGACAGGGCCGCCAATAGCCAAGTGAATGTCTTCATGGGTGCCCTACTCCTGTGCCAGCTTGAACTCGATGGTCTGCGTGGCGCGGTGCGCCACGGGCTTGCCATCGACGATCCGCGGCTTGAACTTCCATTTCAGGATGGCGCGACGGGCGGCCTGGTCAAACACGCGACGCGGCTCGGCTTCGACCACGCTGGGGTTGGAGACGGTGCCATCCTGGTTGATGGTGAACTCCAGCTTCACCCAGCCCTCGATGCGGTCGCGGGCGGCGCGGCGCGGGTACTGCGGCGCGATGCGCACCAGCGGGATCAGCTCGCCATCGCCCTGGAAATCCGAGGCCTTCTGGTAGCTGCCCAGGAAGGGGCCGTTGCCCGCGTTCACCGGCAGGTTGACATCGGGCATGTCGAACTTCTGCGGTTGCGGATTGGGCTTGTTGGCCTGGGCCACCTTCAGCTTCGGCGGCGGCGGCGGCTTCTTGGGCGGCGGCGGCTTCTTGGGCAGTTCGCGCTTGCGCGTTTCGACATCGTCATCGCGCTTCAAGCGCACGAAGTCCACGCCACCCAGGCCGGGCGACTTGTCCATTTCCTTGTTCTGGCCCAGTACCAGGTACTGCATCAACCAGAACAGGAAGAGGGCGACGAGCGTGGCGCCACCCAGTGCTGCGATCAATCTCATCGGGCCAACCGCTTACTCGCCCGACTTGGCGGCGATCGAGACGTTGTACACGCCGGCCGACCGCACCTGATCCATCACCTGCACCAGCACGCCGGTCTGGCTCTCCTGGTCGGCGATGATGACAACCGAGCCTTCCGGGTTCTCGGCGTGCAGGCGCTCGGTGTTGGCGCGCACCGCGGCCAGCTCCACCTTGCGCTTGTCCATCCAGATATCGCCGTTGGGGCGGATCGCAATCAGGATGTTGCCGCGCTCCTTCTTCTCGGCGGTGTTCGCGTTGGGGCGCGACACATCGATGCCGGTTTCCTTGACGAAGCTGGTGGTGACGATAAAGAAGATCAGCATGATGAACACGATGTCGAGCATCGGCGTCATGTTGATTTCGGCCTCTTCTTCAGAGCCGTGGTGTCTGCGTCGCATGGCTTTTACCGTCTAGTTCCGTTCGTGCAGGCCGAGTTCATCATTGAGGAACTGCGTTTCCCGGCGCACGACATGTTCAAAGTGGGAGCTGAAGTACAGGCCCGACAGCGCGACAACCATGCCCGCCATCGTCGGCAGCGTGGCCTTGGACACGCCAGCCGCCATCGCACGCGCATTACCCGTGCCAAGCACGGCCATCACGTCGAAAACCTGCACCATCCCGGTCACTGTGCCCAGCAGCCCAAGCAGTGGGCACAGCGCAATGATCGTTTTGATCAGACCGGTGGACTTCTTCAAGGTGCGGTTGACCTCGCTGACCAGCGCCTCGCGCTGCCGCTTGGCCGACCAGCTGGCGTACTCCGTGCGTTGATTCCAGCGATCGATGACCTGCTTGGCCACCGCCGGGTATTCCCGACGGTAATAGACCAGGCGCTCGATGATGAGTGCCCAGAGCAGGATGGCGACCGCCAGAATCAACCACAGAACCGCACCCCCGGTCTCGAGGAAGTCCCGGATCGCGGTGAAGAATTCCACGGATCAGACCTTCGCGCCGCCCGTGCGCTCCGCGACCAGGCCGGCGGATTCCTCTTCGAGAATCTGCACCATGGCCTTGCTGCGGCCCGCCAGCCACTGGTGCAGCATCACCAGCGGAATCGCGACGACCAGACCCAGCACCGTGGTGATCAGCGCCTGGCTGATACCGCCGGCCATCAGCTTGGGATCGCCGGTGCCGAAGAGCGTGATGGCCTGGAAGGTCACGATCATGCCGGTCACGGTGCCCAGCAGGCCGAGCAGCGGCGCGACGGCGGCAAAGATCTTCAGCATCGCCAGGCGCTTCTCCAGATCCGGCGCTTCCTTGATGATCGCCTCGTCCAGACGGGCCTCGACGGTCTCCAGGTCGGCGTTGGGATCCTTTTCGTAGGCCAGCAGCACGCGGCCCAGCGGGTTGTCGTCCCGCGCCGGCTCGGTGCGCTGCTTGTTCATCTTGCCGCCGATCCGGCCCAGCGCGATGGCGCGCTCGGCCGCGATCAGCAGGCCGATGATGCCGATGGCGATGATGATGTAGCCCACGATGCCGCCCTGCGCGATGCGCTCGGACAGGTTCGGGGCCCGCACCAGCACGGACAGCAGCGCGCCGCGGGTCGGGTCGAGCGCAATGCCTTCGACACCGGACTCGGCCTCTTCGAGGTCGGAGGCCATCGAGCCGTAGCGGCCCGGCGGCTGACGCTCGAGCTCACCCAGCTGCTGGGTGTCGGCATTCCAGACCAGGTACTTGCCGTCGGAGATCGCGGTGAAGGCACCGACGCGGACGACCTCGCGGGTCTCCTGCGTGCCATCGGGGCCGATCACCGGCGCCTCGTAGGCCACAACGCGGCCGGTCTCGGTGGCCTGGCGCTGCATCTCGAACCACAGGCGCTCGAGCTTCTCGATCGAGGGCAGCTCCTTGCTGCGGCCCAGCTCGGCCAGGAACTCGACGCGGTCGATGCCGGGCTGCGAGCTGACATAGGAGCCCTGGGCAATGCCGCGCAGGTCGCCGGCGACCTGGCGCACCACACCGAACATCTCACCCAGCTGGCCGATCTTCAGCGTCAGCGACTCTTCCAGCTCGGCCAGCTTCTTGTCGTTGGCTTCGAACTCGTTGAGCAGCTCCTCGCTGCGGCGCTCCTGGGTGGCCAGCTCGGCGCGGGCCTCCTTGAGCAGGGTGGCCTGTTCGTCACGGCGCTCGCGGAAACGGCGCTCACGGGCGTCGTTTTCGGCGCGCTCGGCGGCACGGGCGTTTTTCGTTTGCTGCAGCAGGTCTTGCAGCGGATCGTTCTGGGCGAAGACCGCGGTGGGAAGCACCAGGGCCGTCGCGATCAGGACCTTTTTCAACATGGTGGGCATCTCCGTAGCGATCAGGGCTGCACTGGGGCTTGGACGGGCACGACCAGCAGGTCGGGCGCCGTTTGCTTGCGAGCCACGCGCAGGCCGTCACGGACGGCGATCTTGTAGTCGTTGTCTTCGACGAAGCTCTTGCTCGTCGGGTCGTAGTAGCCGGTGATCCGGCCGTCTTGCGTCTGGAACATCAGGGCGATGCGACCCACACGCAGGAAGTCCACAACCTTGTTCGCGCCATCCAGCTCCAGTTCCGCCTGGTAAGCCTCGATGGTGCGGCCGTATTCCATCTCGACCTGGTAGGCCTCGACGATGCGGCGGTATTTTTCCGAGGTGGACACGTCGGCGCGATCCATGGTCTCGCGCAGCGTCTCGACCCGGCTGTTGCGCTCTTCCAGCAGGAAGGGCAGGTCCAGCTCTACGAACTTGCCCAGCGTGTCGATCATGCGCAGCATCATCGGCACCACTTCGCGGGACACGTCGTTGATCTGCTCGAGCTGGCGCTCGATCGACCCCATCTCCTCGAGCTGGGAAGCGATCTGCTTCTCCAACTGGGCGTTGTAGCGGCGCAAGCTGTCGGCTTCCCGCGTGGTTACGCGGTACTCCGTCAGCAAACGGTCGGCCTCGTCGTCCAGCTGGTTGATCGCAACCTGCGACTTACGGGCATCGGAATCGATGCGCTCTTGCATCGAAATCGTCGTATCCAGCGTGTCCGCGGCCGCGGGCAGGGCCAAAGCCCCACTGGCGACGAGGACGAGGCCGGCGATCAGCTCTCTAGGCATGATGGCGTGCTTAATCTCTGTAGTCATCGAAGAATAAAAAGACCCGCAACTCGTTGGAGTTGCGGGCCTGTCCCTTTGATTTAGGCGCGGTTTTCTATCATGTGCGCGTCCGCACTGTCCATGTGCAGCGCAGCAACTGTTGCACCAGAATAGGGCGCTCTCCAGCCAATATTCGGGATTGCCTTACAGGATATCCTCAAAGGACCAGCTATAGCCAACCGTGAAGGTCGGATCGTTCTCGTCCGAGATGGCCTGCTCGAAGTCGGTGGCGGTGACCATGATGAACAGGTCGCCCATGCCCAGCGTCAGGCCGTAGTCGATGAAGGTGCTCTCGGCGCCGGGGGCGTCCGCGGCATCACCAACGATCTCGTTCACGCCAACGTGGGCCGTCAGGCTGGCCTTGTCGGTCAGCGGGAAGGTCACATCGCCGGAGACGTAGACGTACTCATCGTCTTCCACGTTGAAGAAGCCCGAAGGCGCGTAGTAGGCGTACAGCGAGAGCATGCCCAGGTTCAGGCCGGCGTAGACCTCGGCGGCGTCCTCGGTGCCCAGCGAGCGATCCGGGAAGTAGTAGTACAGGTAGCCCAGGTCGAGCACGTCATTGGCCCAGCCCGCGTAGAAGTCGACTTCCTGCTCGCCACCGGCGCTGGAGATCCAGGTGCCGGCGTAGATGCCGCTGTCGCCGGCGTAATCGATGCCGCCGGAGACCTGCGGGTCGCCGAAGCTGATGCCGCGGAAGATGTATTGCGAGGCGACGCCGATGTTGCCAGTGACTTCAGCAGCAGCCGGCAGGGCGGCTCCCAGACCCGCCAGAGCGATGGCACCTGCCACCAGAGTTTGCTTCTTGCTCATGCTCTTCATGTCCTTTGTCGGTACGTTGTGGTTGAAGCTGCAGACCCCTTCGAGTTCGAAGGTCGAAAGCCCCCAAGCGGCCCGCTTCGCCCCAGCACCTAGCAATCGCCTTGCCAACTTTTGCGCCCGCGGCGCCAAAGGCGCCCCAGAGCCGCCCCGGAGCCTGCGCGCCGCGGGTCGGCAAGTGTCTGTATTCACAAGGATTTGGGAATGGCCTGACGCAGATGCGACAATGTCCTGCTTTGTGCCCCATGCCGAGGCCCCGCCAATGAACACGTCCTATCGCAAGCCGCTGCCCGGCACCGATCTCGACTATTACGACGCCCGCGCGGCGGTGGAGGAGATCCAGCCCGGCGCCTGGGACGGCCTGCCCTACACCGCCCGCGTGCTGGCCGAAAACCTGGTGCGCCGCTGTGACCCCGAGCTGCTGCCGCGCGCGCTGGAGCAGATCACCAAGCGCCGCCGCGACCTCGACTTCCCCTGGTTCCCGGCCCGCGTCGTTTGCCACGACATCCTGGGCCAGACGGCGCTGGTGGACCTCGCCGGCCTGCGCGATGCCATCGCGGCCAAGGGCGGCGACCCGGCCAAGGTCAACCCGGTGGTGCCCACGCAGCTGATCGTCGACCACTCGCTGGCCGTCGAACACGCCGGCTTCGAGCCCGATGCCTTCGCCAAGAACCGCGCCATCGAAGACCGCCGCAACGCCGACCGCTTCGATTTCATCAACTGGACCAAGAAGGCCTTCCGCAACATTGATGTCGTGCCCCCGGGCAACGGGATCATGCATCAGATCAACCTGGAGCGAATGTCGCCGGTGGTGCAGGTGCGCGAGGGCGTGGCCTTCCCCGACACGCTGGTCGGCACCGACAGCCACACGCCGCATGTCGACGCGCTGGGCGTCATTGCCATCGGCGTGGGCGGGCTGGAGGCCGAGAGCGTGATGCTGGGCCGCGCCTCCTGGATGCGCCTGCCGGACATCGTCGGCGTCGAGCTGCGCGGCAAGCCGCAGCCCGGCGTGACCGGCACCGACATCGTGCTGGCGCTGACCGAGTTTTTGCGCGAGCAGCGCGTGGTGTCGGCCTACCTGGAGTTCTTTGGCGAGGGCGCCCGCGCGCTGACGCTGGGCGACCGCGCGACCATCGCCAACATGACGCCGGAATACGGCGCCACGGCGGGCATGTTCTCCATCGACGAGCAAACGCTGGAGTACCTGCGCCTGACCGGCCGCGAGCCCGAGCAGGTGGCCCTGGTCGAGACCTATGCCAAGCAGGCCGGCCTGTGGGCCGACGCGCTGGAGTCGGCCGAATACGAGCGGGTGCTGCGCTTTGACCTCTCGGCCGTGGGCCGCACCGTGGCCGGCCCCTCCAAGCCGCATGCCCGCGTGCCCACCAGCGAGCTGGCCGAGCGCGGCATTGCCACCGGCGCCAAGCCGCCGGAAGACGGCGCCACGATGCCCGACGGCGCCATCATCATCGCCGCGATCACCAGCTGCACCAATACCTCGAACCCGCGCAATGTCATCGCCGCCGGCCTGCTGGCGCGCAATGCCCGGGCCCGCGGCCTGGAGCGCAAGAGCTGGGTCAAATCCTCCTTCGCGCCGGGCTCCAAGGCGGTGCAGCTGTACATGGAGGAGTCCGGCCTGCAGACCGAGCTGGACGCGCTGGGCTTTGGCATCGTGGCCTTCGCCTGCACCACCTGCAACGGCATGAGCGGCGCGCTGGACCCGGCGATCCAGCAGGAGATCATCGACCGCGACCTGTATTCGGTGGCCGTGCTGTCGGGCAACCGCAACTTCGATGGGCGGATCCACCCCTATGCCAAGCAGGCCTTCCTGGCCAGCCCGCCGCTGGTCGTGGCCTATGCGCTGGCCGGCACAATCCGCTTCGACATCGAAAAGGACGTGCTGGGCACCGACGCCGAAGGCCGCGAGGTGCGTCTGGCCGACATCTGGCCCTCGGACGAGGAGATCCAGGCCGTCATCGATGCCAGCGTGAAACCCGAGCATTTCCGCCAGGTCTATGACCCGATGTTTCGCTTCGAGATCGTCGAGGACGAGGGCATTTCGCCGCTGTACGACTGGCGCCCGCAAAGCACCTACATCCGCCGCCCGCCCTACTGGGAGGGCGCGCTGGCCGGCGAGCGCACGCTGCGCGGCCTCCGCGCGCTGGCGGTGCTGGGCGACAACATCACCACCGACCACCTGTCGCCCTCCAATGCCATCCTGGCGGACAGCGCGGCCGGCGAATACCTGGCGCACATGGGCCTGCCCGAGGAGGACTTCAACTCCTACGCCACCCACCGCGGCGACCACCTCACGGCGCAGCGCGCCACGCTGGCCAACCCCAAGATTTATAACGAGATGGTGCTCGACGAGCAGGGCCATGTGCGGCAGGGCTCGCTGGCCCGCCTGGAGCCCGAGGGCAGCGTGATGCGCATGTGGGAGGCCATCGAAACCTACCAGCAGCGCCGCCAGCCGCTGATCATCATTGCCGGAGCCGATTACGGCCAGGGCAGCTCGCGCGACTGGGCGGCCAAGGGCGTGCGCCTGGCGGGCGTCGAGGCCATCGCCGCCGAAGGCTTCGAGCGCATCCACCGCACCAATTTGATCGGCATGGGCGTGCTGCCGCTGGAGTTCGCCCCCGGCACCACGCGCAAGACGCTGGGCATCGACGGCAGCGAAACCTTCGATGTGCGCGGCGAGCCGGCCGCGCAGGCCACACTGACGCTGGTCATCCACCGCCAGGACGGGCGCAGCGAGGAGGTGCCCGTGACCTGCCGGCTGGATACGCTGGAGGAAGTCTCGATTTACAGCGCCGGTGGCGTGCTGCAGCGTTTTGCGCAGGACTTCCTGGCCGCGGAGGCCGCGTAATGGCACAGCAACACCCCCCGCAGATCGGCATCCCCGCCACCTACATGCGTGGCGGCACCTCCAAGGGGGTGTTCTTCAACCGGGCCGACCTGCCCGAGGCCGCACGCAGCCCCGGCAGTGCCCGCGACAAGCTGCTGCTGCGGGTGATCGGCAGCCCCGACCCCTACGGCAAACACACCGATGGCATGGGCGGGGCGACCTCCAGCACCAGCAAGGTCGTGATCCTGTGCCAGAGCGAGAAGGCCGATCACGACGTCGATTACCTCTTCGGCCAGGTCGCCATCGACCGCCCGGTCATCGACTGGAGCGGCAACTGCGGCAACCTGACCGCGGCCGTCGGCGCCTTCGCCATCAGCAACGGCCTGGTGGATGGCGCCCGCGTGCCCGAAAGCGGCGTGGCCGAGGTGCGCATCTGGCAGGCCAACATCGGCAAGACCATCGTCGCCCGGGTGCCCATGCACGAGGGCGCCGTGCAGGAAACCGGCGACTTCGAACTGGACGGCGTGACCTTCCCGGCCGCCGAGATCCAGGTCGAATTCCACGACCCGGCCGACGGCGAGGGCGCCCTGCTGCCCACCGGCGCCCCGGTCGATACGCTGGATGTGCCGGACCTGGGGCCGCTGCAGGCCACGCTGATCAACGCCGGCATTCCCACGGTCTTCGTGCGCGCCGCCGACATCGGCTGCAGCGGCACCGAGTTGCAGGAGGCCATCAACGGCGATTCCGCCGCGCTGGCCCGCTTTGAGGCCATCCGCGCCGCCGGCGCGCTGCGCATGGGCCTGGTGCAAAGCCTGGAGGAGGCCGCCGGCCGCCAGCACACGCCCAAGGTCGCCTTCGTGGCGCCGCCGGCCGACTATGTCGCCTCCAGCGGCAAGCCGATCCGCGGCGGCGACATCGACCTGCTGGTGCGCGCGCTGTCGATGGGCCAGCTGCACCACGCGATGATGGGCACGGCGGCCGTGGCCATTGCCAGCGCCGCCGCGATTCCCGGCACGCTGGTGCACGCCGCCGCCGGTGGCGGCGCGCGCGACAGCCTGCGCTTTGGCCACCCCTCGGGCACGCTGCAGGTCGGCGCCCAGGCGCGCGAAACCGACGCCGGCTGGCACATCGACAAGGTGGTCATGAGCCGCAGCGCGCGCGTGCTGATGGACGGCTGGGTGCGCATCCCCGGCAACGCCTTTTAGGGCGACGCCTTTTAGGAAAACGCCGAACAAGCCCGTCCAGGACTTGTCAGCGCAGGGCGAGCGCGGCGCACCCCGCACGCGCCGGATGCCGGCGACTCGGCCGACAGCGGCCGGCGGCAGGCACTGACGCGCGGGCGGGCCGGGGCCGTCTTGTCAGTGCCATGGCCGCGGCGTAGTCTGCGCCGCACACCCGCGTGAAACCTACGAGTTTGGCCATGACCCTGCGTGCCTTCGCCTCTACATTGCTCCCGGCCCTGCTGCCCGCCATGCTGCTCTTGGGCGGCTGTGGCTCCTCCGACGACGACGGCCTGTCGCTGGGCGATGCTACCGCCCCGGCCAAGCTCGACACCGCCGAGGAGGCCGCCCAGGCGGCCGCCTACATCGGCGTGTTTCTGGAGCTGGACGAGGCCACCGACTTCACCGGCTTTGGCTTCGGCGCCGCCACCAAGCTCGAGCTCAGCGACAACTGCGAGACCTCCGGCAGCTTCCGCTTTACCGACGAAAACCCGCGCGGCAGCAACGATTACCGGCGTTTCGACTTCAACAACTGCCGCGAGGAGAGCACGCTGCTCGATGGCGCGCTGGAGCTGGAGTGCCTGCAGGGCAGCTTCGACGGTGAGGGCAGCTGCCGCACGACGCAAATCGACTACGGCCAGAACAGCGCCAGCTTCCGCGTGGCCGACAGCAGCAGCGAACTGCGCATCCTGGGCGACTGGCGCCTTACGTCCACTCAGGAAAGCGCCACCGTGTCGCATTCACTGGAGCTGCGCATCAACGACCAGGCCGAGGATTTCGAGCTGGTCGCGGTCAGCCAGTCCTACCGCCGCCGCTTTGAAAGCGACGGCAACGGTGGCGGCCTATACGACGTCGATGGCCGCTTCGGCCTGGCGCTGGCCGGCGATGACCTCGAATGCAACAGCGGCATGATCAGCGTGACCACGCTGGATCAGGTCCGCATCGACAACGCGGGCCGGGTGCGCTCGGGCCGGGTCGAAATCAGCAACGACAACGCCCAGAGCGCGATCGTGACGGCCAACGACGACGGCAGCGTCACGGTGCAGCTCAACGGCGCCACCACGACGGTGCCGCGCAGCCGCTTTGAGCGCTTCTGCAGCGAGGCCTCCTAAGCCTCTCGCTCAGCGTCTGGCCGCGCCTCGGGCCAACATCCAGCGCGGCGCCCCAAGCTGGTGCGCCGCGCACCAGTCCGGCGCGTCAGGCCGAATCCGCGCCTAGTCGGGGGCGAAGAAGCCCTGCAGGCGGCCGCGCACCCGTCCGCCCAGGCCCAGCGCCTGCAGGGTGTCCTCCGCATCGGCGCGGGCCCGCGGCGGCTCGGCCGGCAACGCGGGCACCCGCGGGCAATCGGTGGGAATGCGGGCGAGTTCGCGCGACAGGAAGGCCAGCTCGCGGCCGGCCTCCAGTTTCTGCGCCAGGCCGCGCGCCCCGCGTAGCGGCAGCGCGGCCACGCCGTCGAGGTCGGCGTAGATCTCTTCCAGCGTCGCGTAGCGCGCCAGCAGTGCCTGCGCCGCCTTGGGGCCCACGCCACGCACCCCGGGGATGTTGTCCACGGCATCGCCGGTCAGGGCCAGCAGTTCGGCCACCTGCGCCGGCGGCACGCCGAGCTTGTCCTCGACCCCCGCCGGGTCCAGCCGGCGGTCGGCGGCAAAGTCCCACCACACATCCTGCGGGCCGAGCAGCTGGGCCAGATCCTTGTCGCGGCTGACAATGACAACCGCCCGCCCCTGCGCCGCCTCACGCGCGGCCCAGGTGCCGATGATGTCGTCGGCCTCGTATTCGGCGTCGGCATGCCAGGCCAGCCCCAGCGCCGTGCACAGCGCCTGGCAGGCGAGGAACTGCCGCTTCAGGTCCGCCGGCGCCGGCGGCCGGTTGGCCTTGTAGTCGGCATAGATGCGGTTGCGAAAGCTGGTAGTCAGGCTTTCGTCGAAGGCCACCGCGACGCGGCCCTGCGGCCCCACCCGGCGCTGCAGGTCGCCGAGAAATCCGGCGAAGCCGTAGAGGGCGTTAATGGCTACCCCCGACCCGTCCACGATAGATTCTGGCAATGAATGCCAGGCGCGAAAGACGTAGACGGCGGCATCGATCAGGTAGACTCCGGCCGAGTTCGATGGCGCTGATGGCGCTGAGGATTCGTTCATAGGGTTGGTCGCGAGGGCCCGTATAAGCAGCTTACACAGCCGCCGCGACACCCCGACGGGAGTACATCCATGACTGTGAAGATCGCAGTGCCGGCCGAGACCGGCGCGCATGAGAAACGTGTGGCCATGGTTCCGGCCGTGGTGCCCCGCGTCGCCAAGCTCGGCACCGCCCTGCGGGTCCAGCAAGGCGCCGGCAACCCCAGCCGCATCGACGACACGTTGTATCAGGAGGTGGAGCTGGCGGCCGACGCCGCGGCCACCGTCGACGGCGCCCAGATCGTGCTGCGGGTCGCGATCAGCAGCCCCGAGGAGGTGCAGGCGCTGCCCGAGGGCTGCGTGCTGTTCTCCTTTGTCTACCCGACGCGCCAGCCCGAGATCGTCGAGGCCCTGAAGGCCCGCAAGATCACTTGCTTTGCGATGGAGCTGGTGCCGCGCACCACCCGCGCGCAGGCGATGGACGCGCTGTCCAGCCAGGCGGCCCTGGCGGGTTACTACGGCGCCCTGCTGGGCGCGACCAAGCTGTCGCGGCTGCTGCCGATGGTGACCTTCGCCGTCGGCTCGATCCGCCCGGCCAAGGTGCTGGTGATGGGCGCCGGCGTGGCCGGCCTGCAGGCCATCGCCACGGCGCGTCGGCTCGGCGCCATCGTCGAAGGCTACGACGTGCGCAGCGCGGTGAAGGAGCAGGTCGAGTCGCTGGGCGCCAAGTTCGTCGACACCGGCGTCAAGGCCGAAGGCGAAGGCGGCTACGCCCGCGAACTGACCGACGAGGAGAAGGCGCAGGCCCAGCAGGTGCTGACCAAGCACATCCAGTCGGCCGACATCGTGATCACCACGGCCGCCATCCCCGGCCGCCCCTCGCCGAAGATCGTCAGCGAGGAGCAGATCTCCGGCATGAAGCCCGGCGCGGTCATCATCGACCTGGCCGGCGACGGCGGTGGCAACACCCCGCTGTCGCAACCCGGTGAGGAGGTCGATACGCACGGCGTGCTGATCGTGACGCCGCTGAACGTGCCCAGCCGCCTGGCCGAGCACGCCTCCGAGCTCTATGCCAAGAACCTGCTGAACTTCCTGGAACTGATCGTCAAGGAAGGCGAGCTGGATCTGAACTTTGACGACGACATCGTCGCCGGCGCCTGCCTGACGCATGCCGGCGAGATTCGCCATGAGGCCACCAAGAAGGCCCTGGGCCAAGGAGACTGATCATGCTGACCGGATTCGTCGCCCTCTACATCTTCATGCTCGCGGCCTTCACCGGCTACGAGATCATCGGCCGCGTGCCGTCCATCCTGCACACGCCGCTGATGTCGGGCTCCAACTTCGTGCACGGCATCGTCGTGGTCGGTGCCACCTGGGCGCTGATCAACGCGGCGACGCCGCTGGAGCAGGCCATCGGCTTCTTTGGCGTGCTGCTGGGCGCCGGCAACGCCGCCGGCGGCTATGTCGTGACCGAACGGATGCTGGAAATGTTCAAGTCCAGCGACAAGAAATAAGGCGAGGCCCTCATGACACCGGATTTCATCATCCAGACGGCGTACTTCGCCGCCGCCTTCCTGTTTATCTATGGCCTGAAGCGGATGTCCAGCCCGGTCACCGCGCGTTCGGGCATCGTCTGGGCCGGCTGGGGCATGGTCGTGGCCGTGCTGGCCAGCTTCCTCTATGTGCTGGACGTCAACGAATCGGCCAAGCCGCACCTGACGACCAACATTGTGCTGGTGGCCATCGCGCTGGCCCTGGGCCTGGGCTGGGCGTGGCGCAGCGGCAAGAAGGTCGAAATGACCGCCATGCCGCAGATGGTGGCGCTGTACAACGGCATGGGCGGCGGCGCCGCCGCGGCGATCGCCGCCATCGAGCTGTTTGGCTACAAGACGCACGGCAGCATCGTGCTGACGATGGCCGTGCTCGGCGGCCTGATCGGCGCCATGGCCCTGTCGGGCTCGCTGATCGCCTGGGCCAAGCTGGACGGCCGCGTCAACGGCACCTGGCGCTTCAGCGGCCTGCAGGCCGTCAACGGCTCGCTGCTGCTGGTGCTGCTGGCCATGGGCGGCTACACCATCGTGCAGGGGGGCGAGGTCAGCCACGCCTTCATCGCCGTGTTCTTCATCCTGGCGCTGTTCTACGGCGTGATGATGACGATGCCGATCGGCGGCGCCGACATGCCCGTCGTGATCTCGCTGTACAACGCCTTCACCGGCCTGGCGGTGGGCTTTGAGGGCTATGTGCTGCAGAACCCGGCGCTGATGATCGCCGGCATGGTGGTCGGCTCGGCCGGCACGCTGCTGACCCTGCTGATGGCCAAGGCCATGAACCGCAGCGTCAGCAATGTACTGTTCTCGAACTTCGGCGCCGCGGCCGAAGAGGAAGGCGAGATCGAGGGCTCGATGAAGCCCGCCGACGCCTCCGACGCGGCGATCCAGATGCGCTACGCCAGCAAGGTCATCATCGCCCCGGGCTACGGCCTGGCGGTGGCGCAGGCCCAGCACAAGCTGTTCGAGTTCGTGAAGCTGCTGCAGGCCAACGATGTCGACGTCAAGTTCGCCATCCACCCGGTCGCCGGGCGCATGCCCGGGCACATGAACGTGCTGCTGGCCGAGGCGGGCGTCCCCTACGACATCATCTACGACATGGAAGACATCAACGAGGAGTTCGCGCAGGCGGACGTCGCGGTGGTGGTGGGCGCCAACGACACGGTCAACCCGGCGGCGCGCACGAACAAGTCCAGCCCCATCTACGGCATGCCCATCCTCAACGTGGACAAGGCGCGCCAGGTCTATGTCGTCAAGCGCGGCAAGGGCAAGGGCTATTCCGGCGTGGAGAACGAGCTGTTCTATGCCGACAACTGCAACATGGTCTATGGCGACGCCCAGAAGGTGATGGTCGACATGCTGACCGCGGTGAAGGAACTCGAGGGCGGCGGCCACTAGGCCCGCGCCCCGCGCGGGGCCGCCCGGTGAAAGGG
Source organism: uncultured Ectothiorhodospiraceae bacterium (assembly GCA_937141935.1). GTDB lineage: Bacteria > Pseudomonadota > Gammaproteobacteria > Nevskiales > Oceanococcaceae > MS8. The sequence continues at coordinate 205,748 of CAKZQS010000004.1, read as the reverse complement.
CACGCGTCACTGCTGGCGGCTTTGCTGACGCTGGGCTGTGGCGCGGGCCCCACCGGCGGCGACGCGCCGACTTCAGCCGCCACCCCGCCGGCGGCCGTAACGCCGACACCCGACGAGCCCGCGCAGGGCAACGACGGCCGTCCCAACATCGTCCTGATTTATACCGACGACCAGGGCTTTGCCGATGTCGGCGTCGCCGGACTCGATTCGGCGGTGCATACGCCGCAGGCCGATGCCCTCGCCGCCGCCGGCACCTATTTCCAGCGCGCCTATGTCAGCGCGCCCCAGTGCAGCCCCTCGCGTGCCGGGATGCTCACCGGGCAGTATCAGGGCCGCTTCGGCTTTGAAACGAACAGTGATGGCCCCCTGCGCCCCAAAGCCGTGACCATCGCCGAGCGGCTGCAAGAGGCCGGCTACCGCACTGGCATGGCCGGCAAATGGCATCTGGGCCTGGACCAGAACAACCGCCAGAATTTGCCCGCCGATGCCCGCCCGGCGCCCTTCCGCGCACGTGCGCAGGGCTTCGACGAACACTTTGAGGGCTACCGCGAGCACTGGCACGCCTCGCACAGCCCCGAGGGTCATGCGCTGCCCCAGGGCGAGCACCAGACGGCCTTTCCCGGCGATCGCATCGCGTTGACGACGCGCTGGGCGGAAGAGTTCATCGCGCGGCACGCGGATGCGCCCTTCTTCCTTTATGTTCCCTATTTCGCGCCGCACGTGCCGCTGGAGGCCACCGCCGAGGATCGGGCGGTGTTTGCCGGCGAGCCGGACGCCGTCCGGCGCGATGCGCTCGCGATGATCCACGCGATGGACCGTGGCCTGGGGACGCTCCGCGAGGCCCTGGCGCGCCATGAGCTGACGCGCCGGACGCTGATTATTTTCGCCAGCGACAACGGCGCGCCCGAGCTGGAGACCGTTCGCAATGGCTCCTCCAACGGCCCGCTGATTGGCGAGAAGGGCATGCTCACCGAAGGCGGGCTACGCGTTCCCTTCATCATCGCCTGGCCCGGCGCGCTGCCCGCGGGCCGCGTGGAAGCGCACCCGGTCAGCAGCCTGGATATCGCCCCCACCATTCTCGGGGCCGCCGGCCTATCGCGGGATCCGCTCGGCGACGGGCGCGACCTGCGGCCCTGGCTGCGGGGCGAATCCAACCCGCCCGAGCGCCGCCTGTACTGGCGCTGGATGAATCAGGCGGCTGTGCGCGACGCGGACTGGACGCTGCTGTGGCTGGGCGACGGCCGCCGCTACCTCTTCGCCGCCGGCGCGCCGGAGCAGCCGCAGCAGGATCGCAGCGCGCAAGTCCCCGATGTCGCCGCGGACCTGACCGACGGCGTGCGGCACTGGGCGCAATCCCTGCGCCCCGGGGGGCTGCCGGCATCCGGCATCAGCGAGATGGAAGCGCACTTGTACACGGCCGCCGGCTTTCCCTAGGCGGCGCCGGCAACCGCGCTAGTCCGCAAGCACCGCCGCTTCGGGCAGCGCCAGCGCCTGTACGCGCTCGCGCACCAGGGCCGGGTCGTTGCAGATCAGCACACTGCAGCCCAGCGCATGGGCGCAGCGGATCTGCGCCTCGCTGTCCACGGTGTAGGCATACAGCCGCAGCCCGGCGCGGTGCACGCGCCGTACCTGCTCGGGCACGAAGGCGTCGATGTTGACGCAGCAGGCGGCGTAGGTGGCCAGCTGGGCGGCTCGGGTGCGCTCCAGCTCGGCCGGCGTGGCCAGGTTGCGCACCAGGCGCGGCGGCAGCAGGCCGGCCTCGTGCAGCGTTTCGGCCACGGTGTCGAGCACGGCGGCGGAAAAGCTCAGCACGCGGATGTTGTCCAGCGCCGTGGCCGGCAGCTCGGCCAGCATCTGCGCGGCCTTGCGCGCCAACAGCAGGTCGCGGCTGCCCTGGCGGTTGCGGCCATAGGCCTTGATCTCCAGCAGCAGCCGGGTGCGCGGCGCCCAGCCCTCGAGCACCTGGGCCAGCGTCAGGATGCGGGTTTCGGCGAACTCGGGGCCGCGCCACACGCCGGCGTCGCGCAGCGCCAGCTGCGCCCAGTCGTAATCGCGGATATGGCGGCTGCGCAGCCCCAGCTTGGCCAGCTTGTGGTCGTGGTAAATGACCACCACGCCATCGCGCGACAGCTGCAGGTCCAGCTCGATGCCGTCGGCGCCCACCTCCAGCGCGCGGTCGAAGGCCGGGGCGGTGTTCTCGGGGGCGTGGGCACTATCGCCGCGGTGCGCGATGACCCGGGGAGCCCATGTGCGATCATCGCGGCTATGCATGCGGACCCGATGTTGCTGCAATTGTTGATAGCCAGCGCCTTGCTGCTGGTCATGGGCAGCATACTGCGCTATTTCGGTCAGCCGCATGTCGTCGCCTACCTGCTGGTGGGCATGGCCTGCGGCCCGCATGGGCTGGACCTGATCGGCAACGCCGAGCTGTTCAGCCGCCTGGGCGACATCGGCGTAATGCTGCTCCTGTTCTTCGTGGGGCAAAAGATCCACCCGCGCAAGCTGATTGCGCGCTGGCGGCGCACGATATTGCTGACGCTGGCGCAGATCTCGCTGTCGCTGGCGCTGGTGGGCGTGGTCGGCGCGCTGCTCGAGTGGCCGCTGCCGCGCGTGGTGCTGCTGGGCTTTGTCATCAGCCTGTCCAGCACGGCCGTCGTGCTCAGCTACCTTGAGGATCGCGGCGAGACCGACAGCCGCATCGGCCGGGACGTCATCGGCGTGCTGCTGGCCCAGGACCTCGCTCTGATCGGCATGCTGATCACGATCTCGCTGCTGGGCGATGGCGAACTCCAGGCGGCGGACCTGCAGCGCCAGGTGCTGGGGCTGGTGCTGATCGGCCTGTTTCTGGCCTGGATCACGCGCGCCGAGCGCATCCGCCTGCCGCTGGGCGCCCGCCTGCACCAGGACCACGAGATGCAGGTCTTCGCCGCGCTGGTGCTGTTCCTGTCCTTCGCCGCGCTGGCCGGCTGGCTGCAGCTCTCGGCGCCCATGGGCGCCTTTTTGGCCGGCATGCTGGTCGGTGCCGCGCGCGAGACGCGCTGGGTGGGCGAGCGGCTGGACTCCTTTCGCACGCTGTTCGTCGCGCTGTTCTTCGTGTCCATCGGCACGCTGGTCGACCTGGGCTTCGTGGCCGAGAACCGCGCGTTGGTCATCGGCCTGCTGCTGCTGGTGCTGTTCCTGAACTGGGCGGTGAACGCGGCGACCTTCCGCGCACTGGGCGAGCCCTGGCGGCACAGCGTCATCGCCGGCGCGATGCTTGCCCAGATCGGCGAATTCTCCTTCGTGCTGGTCGCGGCGGGCCTGGCCACGGGTGCGATTGGCGAGTTCACCTACAAGCTGACGGTGCTGATCATCGCGCTGTCGCTGCTGCTGTCGCCGGCCATGATCGGCCTGGCCCGCGTGCTGACCGACCGCCGCGTCGGCGTAACGGTCTAGTGGCGGTCTGGCGGGTGGCGCTGCCGGTGGCCGGCAGCGAGGTCTACGATTACCGCCCGCCCGCCGGCTGGAGCGGCGCCGCGCCCCTGGGCCACGCGCTGCGCGTGCCCTTCGGGCGGCGTGAACTGGTCGGCATCGTGATGGACAGCGCGGCCGACAGCGCCGTGCCGGCGGCCAAGCTGCGCGCCGCCACCGCCGTGCTGGGCGAGGCCCCGCTGCTGGACGCGCCGCTGCGCGCCCTGCTCGAATTCGCCGCGCGGCATTATCTGCACCCGCTGGGGCTGTGCGTGGCCACCGCCCTGCCCGCGCAGGCGCATCGGGCGCCGCGCAGGGTACACCACTATCAGATCACCGCCGCGGGGCAGGCCACGCTGGCCGCCGGGCGCCCGCGCGGCGCCCGCCAGCGTGCGGTGCTGGAGCAGCTGGCGGCGGCGCCCGAGGGTTGCGCGCGCGAGGCCCTGCACGCGCCGGCCACGGTCCTCAGCCGCCTGGTCGCGCAGGGGTGGGCGGAGGTCAGCCAGCGCTGCGACGACGTGGCCCCGCACAGCCCCGGCGCCGAGCCGGCAACACTGCGCAGCGGCCAGCAGCAGGCGCTGGAGGCCATCCGCGGCGCCGGCTCGCGCCCACAGCTGCTGATCGGGCCCACCGGCAGCGGCAAGACCGAGGTCTACCTGGCGCGCGCCGCCGAGGTCATCGCCGCCGGCCAGCAGGTGCTGATGCTGGTGCCGGAGATCGCGCTGACGCCGCAGATGATCGCGCGCGTGCGCGCCCGCCTGCGGGCCCGCGTCGGCGTGCTGCACTCGGGCCTGCCGGACGGGGCGCGGCACGCGCTGTGGCATGCCGCCGCCAGCGGCGAGGCCGACTTCGTGCTGGCCACGCGCTCCGGCGTGTTCACGCCGCTGCCGCGGCTGGGGCTGCTGATCGTCGACGAGGAGCACGAGGCCTCCTACAAGCAGCAGGACGGCCTGCGCTATTCCGCGCGGGACCTGGCCGTGTACCGCGGCCAGCTGCAGGATTGCGCCGTGCTGCTGGGCAGCGCCACACCCAGCCTGGAAAGCCTGCACAACGCCACGCAGGGCCGCTACGTCGAGCACAGCCTGCCGGCGCCGCAGCGCGGCCAGCAGGACCTGCGGCTGGTCGACCTGCGTCCGCTGCCGGCGGCCGAGCCGCTGTCGCCGGCGCTGCGCGCGCTGATGCGCGAGCACCTGGACGCGCAGGGGCAGTGCTTCTTGTTCCTGAACCGCCGTGGCTACGCGCCGGTGCTGTATTGCCCGGAGTGCCAATGGTCGCCGCAGTGCGCACGCTGCGACAGCGCCATGGTCTGGCACCGCGGCGCCGGCGAGCTGCGTTGCCACCATTGCGACAGCCGCCAGCGCCCGCCGACGGGCTGCGCCAGCTGCGACGGGAGCCAGCTGCTGCCCGTGGGCTGGGGCACGCAGCGCGTGGTCGAGGCGGCCGAGCGCGCCTTTCCCGATACGCCCGTGCTGCGCTTCGACCGCGACAGCCTGGGGCAGCGCGGCGCGCTGGAAAGCGCGCTGGAGGACATCGCGCAGCGGCGGGCGCCCATCGTCGTCGGCACCCAGATGCTGGCCAAGGGCCACGACTTTCCGGCCCTGTCGCTGGTGGCCGTGGTCGATGCGGACGGCGGCCTGTACAGCGCGGACTTTCGCGCCACCGAGCGGCTGGGCCAGCTGCTGAGCCAGGTGCGCGGGCGCGCCGGACGCCGCGCCCAGGATGCGGCCTGCGTCATCCAGACCCGCGCGCCGACCCACCCCCACCTCCAGGCCTGGCTGGCCGGCGGCTACGGCGGCCTGTCGCAGGCGCTGCTGGCCGAACGCGCCGAGGCCGGCTGGCCGCCCTACGCACACGTGGCCCTGCTGCGCATCGAAGCCCCGGAAAGCGCGGCCCTGGAGGCCTTCTGGCAAGCCCTGGAGCCGGGCCGCTGGCAGGCCGAGGGGGTGGACCTGCTGGGCCCGGTGTCGCGGCCACGGCGCGCCGGCCGCGAGCGTGCCCAGCTGTTGTGGCGGGCCAGCCGCCGCGGGCAGTTGCACCCGCTGCTGCGGCAGCTGCGAGCCACGCTGCAAGACGCGCGCTGGGCGCGCTCGGTACGCTGGGCCTTCGACGTCGATCCCTGGACCCTGGACTGAGCCATGCCTGTCGCCCGACTGCGCCCCCTTTCGCCCGCCGCATGGTTCGCGCCCCTGTTCGCCGCGCCCCTGTTCGCAGCAACCCTGTTCGCTGCGCTGCTCGCCGGTGCGCTGCCCACGGCGGCGGCCGCGGCGCTGCGGGTCGACGCCGAGCCCGCCCCCGGCTGGCTGCGCCTGCCGCTAGACGAGCCCGCCTGGCGCGCGCTGGCCGGCGCGCATCCGCGCGCCCTGCAGGCCTTCGGCCCCGAAGGCCGCGAGCAACCCCTGGCGCTGTGCGTGCCCGCCGAGCGCGGCCTGCAGGCGGGGCTCGAAGTCCCGGTGCTGGCCGCCCCGCGTGGCGCGCAGCCCGTCGTCGGCGCTGACGGCAGCGCCCGCCTGCGCCTGCCGCCCGGCGTACGCGCGCAGCCGCCCTACCCGCGGCTGATCCTGGACCTGCGCGGGCTGCCGGGCCGGGTGGCCGCCGTGGAACTGGACCCGGCGCTGGCCGGCCGCGAGCTGACCCTGCGCAGCAGCCCGAATCTCGAGCAATGGAGCCTGCCGCTGGCCTTGCGCCGCAGCGGCGGCAAACTGCTGCTGGTGGAACCGCTGCCCACGAGCTGGATGGCGCTGGACCTGAGCCCCGGCCTGCGCGACGTGCCGCCGGCGATGGGCATCCTGCTGCAGCAGGACCGCGGCCAGCGCCCGTTGCAATGGTTCACCCTGCCCACCGATGCGCAGGGCGTGGCCGACAACCCCCGCGCGCTGCCGATCCGCGGCGCCCGGCCGGTGGGCGCCCCGGCGCAGCTGGGCGCCATGCGCGTGGATTCGCGGCTCGACGACGGCGATGCCTGGAAGTCGCGCGGGGGCTGGCGGGCCGGCCAGGGCCCGGCCGAGGTGGGCTTTGCCGCCGTCGGCGACGGCCAGTGGCGCCTGCGCGCCGAGCCAGAGGACCTGGCGCTGCGCTGGCAACTCGCCCACGACGCGCTGGAGCTGCGGCTGCCGGCGGGCACGCCGCTGCCGCTGCGGCTGGAGGTCGGCGCGGCGCGGCGGCCCCCGCTGTCCTGCGACAACGGCCGCTGGGCGGGCCCGGCCCGCACGCTGGCGTTGGAGGCCGATGGCAGCGGCCCGGGCGTGGCCCCGGCTGACGACGCGCCGCGCAACCTGCGCCCCGCATTCCTGCTGCTGCTGGCGGTGGCGGCCCTGCTCTGGGCGATCTGGCGCCGCCGTCGGGCCTAGTCCCCCGCGCGGCTGTCCGCGGGTTGCGACCGGTCGGCGTGGCGGCGGCGCGCGCCTACGTCGCGGGCGGGTGCGGAATGACGTACCAGTACACCGCCAGAAACTGCAGCACGCTGCCCGCCATCACGAAGAGATGCCAGATCGCGTGGTTGTAGCGCAGGCTGCGCCACAGGTAGAACACGGCGCCAATGGTGTAGGCCACGCCGCCGGCCGCCAGCAGCCATAGCCCCCCGGCCGGCACCGCGGCGAGGATCGGCTCGGCGAAGAAGACCACCATCCAGCCCATCAGCAGATACAGCGCCGTGGACAGGCGCCGGAAGCGGCCGGTGTAGAAGACCTTGAAGATCACGCCAGCCAGCGCCAGCGACCACACCAGCCCCATCAGCCACCAGCGAATCGCGCCCTCCAGCGCCACCAGCGCGAAGGGGGTGTAGGAGCCGGCGATCAGCACATAGATCGCCGCGTGATCCAGCGTGTGCAACACGCGCCGCGCCGCCTCGACGGGAATGCTGTGATACAGCGTCGAGGCCGTGTACAGCAGGATCAGGCTGGCGCCGTAGATCGCCACGGCCGTGACATGCAGCGTGCTGCCATGCAGCGCCGCCATCGTCACCAGCACGGTCAGCGCGACGATGCTGGCCACGGCCGCCAGCCCGTGGGTGATCGCATGCGCCGCTTCCTCGCGGCCGCTGTAGGGGCGGGGTGTGGGCAGCGCGCTGGGGCTCATACGCTCGGGGCCGGCTGGGCGACAAAGGCCACAGCCTAGCAGCCTGCCGCGGGCAAAAAAAAAGAGCCGCGCTGGGCGCGGCTCTTTGTGCGTAGACCGCCGCCCCGCGAGGGGCGGCCTTGTCGCGCTTACTCGAAGGTCATCTTCGCCTGCAGGTAGACGAAGGTGCCGATCGTGTCGTAGGTGCGGACGTCGGTCGTGCCGTTGAAGCCCGAGTAGATGATCGGGGCCAGCTCGTCGGTCACGTTGTCCACGCCCAGGCTCAGCTTGGTCTTGTACTCCTCGAAGTTGTACGAGAGCTGAACGTCGTGAATCAGCTGAGAGCCCACTTCACGCTCGGAAACGAAGTTCGGGTTGTTCGGATCGCCGAAGTCTCCCGGGGTCTCCTTGACCGCGCCGATGTAACGGGCCGACCAGTTGCCGCTCCAGTTGCCATCGGACCAGCGCAGGCGCGACAGGGCACGCCAGCGGGCGTAGTGACCATCACCACCGGCCGAGGACTCGCTGAAGCGACCCACGTTCTCAACCCGGGTGGTCGGATCGCCTTCGATGCGCTCGTTGGTGTTCTCGTGCAGCCAGGTCGAGTCGATGTTCCAGTTGAACTGGCCCAGCGAAGTGCGGCCGAAGTCGTAGCGCAGGCCGATGTCCACACCTTCCGCCTGCAGGCGGCCGACGTTGTCGGTGACATCGATCAGCGAGTTGACCTGACCGTTCTCGTCCCGGGTGAAGGAATCACAGAACAGGCCGTTGTTGAAGCACTGCGACAGGCGGATGTTCGTGCCGACTTCGCCGATCGTGTCGGAGATGTCGAAGGAGAAGGCATCCACTTCGAAGGTCAGCGGCTCCCAACCAAAGGGCGCGCTCCAGACGAAACCGGCCGTCAGCACATCGCCTTCCTCCGGCTGCAGGTTCGGGTTCGAACCCACGGTGGCCGGCAGCTGGCTGTCGCCCTGCTGGAAGCTGCCGTCACGCGCCACGTTCTGGCAGGCGGCATCGATGTTCGCGTTCTGGCCCTGCGGGGTCGTCAGACCGTTACAGGGATCCGAGTAGCTCTCGGCGCTGTCGTTCTGGCCACCGAACAGATCGTCGATCGTCGGGGCGCGGAAGACCTCGGCATAGGTCGAACGCACCAGCAGGTTGCGGATCGGGCGCCACTGCAGGCCGATCTTGCTGTTGGTGGTATCGCCAAAGGTCGAGTAGTCCGAGAAGCGCACGCCCAGGCTCAGCTCCAGGCTCTCGATGTAGTCCATGTCGGAGAGCAGCGGAATCGCGGCTTCGGCATAGACCTCATCCACCGAGACCGAACCAAAGGTCGGCGAGGACTGGTTACCCGAAACCAGGCCGTTGACGCGCAGGGCGTCAGGCACGGTCTCGGCTTCCTCGGTGCGGTGCTCATAACCCACGGCCACGCCCAGGGCGCCGGCCGGCAGGTACATCGCATCGCCGGTCACGTTGAAGCTGTAGGACTTCAGCGAGGTGTCGGCCCGGTCGTGAACCAGCGGCGCCAGGCGGGCAAAGGCCTGGGCCTGGTTGTCACGGTTCGGGTCGAACTCGCGGAAGAAGTCGGCCGGGATACAGCCTTCGATGACGTTGTCCGGGGTGCCGCAGCGCGGGACACCGTTCTCGTCGCGGAAGCTCGGGCCGATCGCGGCCTGGGTCGGGGTCGTGAACAGCTCGCCGAAGGCTTCCGTCTGCTGACGGTCACGCGCGTCGATGTAGTTCAGGTCCCAGGCCCAGTCGTCGAAGACATAGCCTTCCAGGCCGGTCGCGACGTAGAACTTGTCGGTCTTGAACTCCTCGACGCGGTTGCCGACGCGCAGCAGGCGCAGACGCAGGTCGCTGATGTCCTCGCCGAAGGGGTTGAAGACGCTGTCTTCCGAGGCCACCACGTTGGCGAAGGGCGGGCGCGAGTCGAAGGGCTCGGGCGCGATCTGGAAGTTCGCCGTCGTGTTGTTGGCCAGCACCGTCGTGTAGAAACGCAGGTCGCTGACCGGGCCCAGGCTGTTGAACAGGCTCCACTCACCGTTCAGGAAGGCGCCAAAGCGCTCCTGCGGGGTGACGTTCACGTTCTGACCCTGGAAGTTGTAGGTGTCGTTGCCCGGGCCGCCGGCGATGTAGCAGCGGTAATCCGCGGAATCCGAGCCTTCGCGGCCTTCGATCCGGGTCACGGCCACGGTGTCACCGTCGCCGCAGTTCGGGTCGGTCAGATCCACGCCACCGGCCGTGGCGGCCTCGCGGGAGATCACGTAGCGACCATTGGGGATCCGCGAGGAGCCAAAGGAGATCTGCTGGCCGTTGTACAGGGCCACCGGCACCGCCGAGAAGGGGCGGTCGGCCGAGGACACTTTCTCGCGGGTGTCGTAGTTGACGCCCATCAGGACCATGCCGTTGTTGGTCGGCACGCCCATCGTCGTCCAGATGCTGGCGCGCTCGGCGTCGCCGCGCGAGCTGCCACCGGCGTTGAACAGCAGTTCGGTGCCGTAGAAATCGTTGCGGGTGATGAAGTTCACCACGCCGCCGATGGCATCCGAACCGTAGATCGCCGAGGCGCCGTCCTTCAGGACTTCGACGCGCTGGATCATGTTCACCGGGATCGCGTTGACGTCGATGGCGTCAAGCTGCGGCGACAGGTTCAGGCGGCGGCCGTTCAGCAGCACCAGCGTGCGCTGGCTGCCCAGGCCACGCAGCGACACCGTGGAGGCACCCGAGCCCCCGCCGTTGTTCACCTGCGGGTTGGTTGCAGCGCCGGCAATCGACGGCATTTCCTGCATCAGGTCGCCCAGCGTCGCAACGCCGGAGTTTTCGATGGCTTCGCGATCGATGACGAAGACCGGGCTTGCGGTTTCGATATCGACACGACGGATGCGCGAACCGGTGACCTCGACCTTATCCAGATCGACGGCATCATCCTGGGCATCCTGGGCAATGGCCGGTGCGGCCGCAGCCGCCAGACCGCCAGCCGTGACCAGAGCCACCTGCCGGCGCAGACTGCCGTGCCGGGACAACGTGAACTTCATTGTGCTGATTACTCCCCAAGGGCTCTCCACCGAGCCCGCATGTCTCACTTCGTGAACGGAACTCATGCGCCACGCCTTCTGTCGCCATGGTCGCAAGGATGTGGACGCTATTGATTTTGTCCGCAAAAGTCAACGCGCGTCGTGCGCCGGGAAGGCCCGGCATGACGGCTTTCCCGGCGCCCCTCGCCGCCGCCGCGAGCGGCCCCGATCAGGACTTCGCGGGGGCCTTGCGGCGGCGGCTCGTCGCGGCCTTGGCGCGGCCCGCGCCCCCAGCCGACTTGGCTTTGGCGCCGCTCGACTTGCCGGCAGCGGCACGGCCACTGGCGCCCCCGCTACGGCCGGTGCCGGCCTGGCTCGTGGCGGCCGCTGAGCCCCCCGCCTTGGCCGGAGATTTTTTTGTCGCCGGCCGGGCTTTGGCGGCCGCGGCGGTCGGCTTGCGCGCGGTGGCCTGCGGCACCGGGCCGGCGGCGGCCTGCGTGGGTGTCGGGATGCCGGCGGCCTGCTCCAGCTCGGCCAGCGCCTCTTCCAGGTAGTCGATCAGGCGCTGGGCGCTGGGCACCGAACGCCGGCAGGCGATCAGGCCAAAGTCCAGGCTGTCGACATAGCTGGTTACGGTGATGTTCAGGGCCACGCCGTTGGCCGGAATGGACACCGGGTACATGCCGTCCAGCCGGGCCCCGTTCCAGTACAGCCGCTCGCGCGGCCCGGGCACGTTGGAGATGACCACGTTGAAGGGCGGCAACCGGTGCCCCAGGCCCAGCACCAGCGGCAGCGCCGTGGGCACCGCGCCCAGCGTCGTCAGCAGCATGATCTCGGCGCGGGACAGCGACTGCAGCAGCGCCTTGCCCTGGTTCATCGAGCGTTGAATCGCCTGCAGCCGGGCCACCGGCTCCTCGATGTTGGTTGCCAGCGAGCACAGGATCGCGCTGACGGCATTGCCGTAGTCGTCGGCATCCTTGGGCGTCAAGGCCACGGGGGCCATGGCCGACAGCGGCGTGCGCGGCAGCTCGGCATGCGCGATCAGCCAGCGGCGCAGGGCCCCGGCGGACATCGCCAGCACCATGTCGTTCAGCGTGGCGTCCAGGGCCTTGCCGGCGGCGCGGATGCGCTCGATCTTCCAGCTCTGGGCCACGAAGCGGCGGGCCGCGCCAATGCGGCTGTTCAGCGGGGTGCGCGGCACGCGGAAGGGCGAGGCCAGGCCGTCGTCGTTCGCGTGGCGCATCGCATCGGCGTAGGCCAGCATGCCCTTGACCGCGCCGGGCACCGCGCCGACCGTCTCGCCCACCTGCTCGGCGATGCTGCGCAATCCGCCCAGGCTCAGCGCGTTGCCGGCACTGCCCGCGCCGCGCTTGCGCCGGCCCAGCGCCCAGGGCGGCACCATGTCGCGGCGGTCGGGGTCGGTCGACAGCGCGCGCTGCAGCAGGCGCATGCCGCCCATGCCGTCGATCATCGCGTGGTGCATCTTGGTGTACAGCGCGAACTGGTTGCTCTCGACGCCCTCGATCAGGTGCGCCTCCCACAGCGGCCGGTCGCGGTGCAGCAGCGTGCCGTGCAGGCGCGAGACCAGCGCGAACATCTCGCGGTAACGCCCCGGCGAGGGCAGCGCCGAATGGCGCAGGTGGTATTCGGCATCGATCTCGGCATCGCGCACCCAGGCGGGCTGCCCCAGGCGGCGCAGAGGCCAGACCAGCTTCTGATTAAAGGGCGGCTCAAAGGGCCCGCGTCGCCAGGACTCGATCAGCTCGGCGATATACCCCTCGCCGGCGTCGGCCGGCAGGCTGTACAGGTGCAAGCCGCCCACGTGCATGGGCTGGTTGCTGCGCTCCAGGTAGAGAAAACCGGCGTCCTGTGGTGATAGTGCTTTCATGTCTCCCTCGCGTGCGCGGCCTGGCCTGGCCAGGGTCGCCGCGCACGGCGGCCCCGGTGCAATCGCTACAATAGCGCCCTTTCCCCCCGCTTGTAGCTGATGAAGGACGCGCTGCACGCCTTGCTCGCCGAGGCATTTGCCGCGCTGGAGCTTGATGCTCCGGCCCAGGCCCGTATCGAAAACACCCGCGACAAGGCGCATGGCGACTTGGCGGCCAACCATGCGCTGGTGGCCGCGAAGACGGCGGGCATGCCGCCGCGGGCGCTGGCCGAGAAGCTGCTGGCCGCCCTGCCCGCCTCGCCGCTGGTGGCCAAGGTCGAGATCGCCGGGCCCGGCTTTCTGAACTTCTTTTTGCAGGCCGACGCCCGCCAGGAAGTTCTGGCGCAGATCTACGCGCAGGGCGCCGCCTTCGGCAGCGGCGCAGCCAGCGGCAAGCGGGTGCTGGTCGAGTTCGTCTCGGCCAACCCCACCGGCCCGCTGCACGTCGGCCACGGCCGCGGCGCCGCCTATGGCGACTGCCTGGTGCGGCTGCTGCGCGCCGCCGGCGACACGGTGGACGCCGAGTACTACGTCAACGACGCCGGCCGGCAGATCGACATCCTGGCCACCTCCGTGTGGCTGCGCTATCTGGAGGCCGGCGGCAGCAAGCAGCCCTTCCCGCGCAAAGCCTACCAGGGCGCCTACATCGGCGCCTCCGCGGCGCGGCTGCGCGAGGCCGTGGGCGATGTGCTGGAGCGCGACCTCGGCGCGCACCTGGAAAACCAGCCGCCCGCGGCGGATGACGACGAGACCGGCGACGCCCACCTCGACGCGCTGATCGCCGCGGCCAAGGCCCTGCTGGGCGCGGCCGACTACCGCCGCGTGCTCGAGCACATCCTGGCCGAACAGCTGGGCGACATCCGCGAGGACCTGGAGGCCTTCCGGGTGCACTTCGAGCACTGGGCCTCCGAGCGCGAGGTCGTCGACGCCGGGCTGGTGCAGGCCGCGCTGGACACGCTGCGCGACAACGGCCAGACCTACGAGCAGGAGGGCGCGCTGTGGTTCGCCAGCAGCCGCTTTGGCGACGACAAGGACCGCGTGCTGCTGCGGGCCAATGGCGCCGCCACCTACTTCGCCAACGACATCGCCTACCACCAGCAAAAGCTGGCCCGGGGCTATGACCGGCTGATCGACGTCTGGGGCGCCGACCACCACGGCTATGTGCCGCGGATGAAGGCGGCGGTCGAGGCCCTGACCGGCCAGGCCGACCGGCTGGACGTGCAGCTGGTGCAGTTTGTCAGCCTGCTGCGCGACGGCGAGAAGGTCAGCATGTCCACCCGCGCCGGCACCTATGAAACGCTGGCCGACCTGCGCCGCGAAGTGGGCGAGGACGCCAGCCGCTTCTTTTATGTGATGCGCAGCAACGACCAGACGCTGGAATTCGACCTGGCGCTGGCCACCCGCGAGAGCGCCGACAACCCGGTGTACTACCTGCAATATGCGCACGCGCGCATCTGCAGCGTGCTGCGCACCGCCGGCGAACGCTACGAGGCGGCCGACGCCCAGCCCGAATCCGGGCTGGACGAGCGCGAGCGCCTGGACGCGCCCAGCGAAACCGCGCTGCTGAACCTGCTGGCCCGCTACCCGGAAACGGTGCAGGCCGCCGCCCGCCAGCTGGGCCCGCAGATCATCGTGCACTACCTGCGCGACGTGGCCGAGGGCTTCCACCGCTGGTACAACGCCGAGCCCTTCTTGGTCGACGAGGTCGCGCTGCGCCGCGCGCGGCTGTGCCTGGCCGGCGCCGTGGCCACCGTGCTGCGCAACGGCCTGGACCTGCTCGGCGTCAGCGCGCCGGAGCGCATGTAGTGACCCGCGACTTCGCCTCCCGCTCGCAACGCCGCTTCCCGGTCATTCCGGTGCTGGCCGGCATCGCCATCGGCTGCGGCCTGGCCCTGCTGGCCACCGTGCTGTTCACGCCGCTGCCGGAGAACGAGCAGCGCCTGCTGCGCAACCCCGGCGAGGCCACGCCCACGCCGGAGCCGACCACGGTGGCCGCGGCGCGCAATGCGCAGCCCACGATGCCGCCGGCCGAGCCGGCGCGCTTCAAGTTCTATGAGCTGCTGCCCAACCTCGAGGTCATCCCCTTCGTCGACCCCACGCCGACGGCCGCGCCGCAGCGCGGCTCGCCTGAGGCCACGGCGCGCAGCGAAGCCCCGGCGCGCGGCGACAGCACGGCACGCGCCAACACACCGCCGCCGCGCACGCCGGCCGCCGACGAGCGCTATTGGGTGCAGGCCGGCAGCTTTCGCAGCGCCGACGACGCCGACGCCCGCCGCGCCGAGCTGATCCTGCTGGGCCTGCAGGCGCGTGTGGAGTCGGTCAGCATCCCCGGCAAGGGCCGCTTTCACCGCGTGAAAATCGGCCCGCAGCCGGACACGGCCGCGGCGCGCGAGGTCATGCAGCGCCTGGCCCGTGAGGGCATCGACAGCTACTTCACCCGCGAAAAGTCTTAGGTCTGACGCTGAACAAGTCCGTCCTGGATTTGTCAGCGCACGGCGCGCGGCGCTTGTGCGCACTCGCCTCCGCCGAATCCATGGCGTCCGCCGGCGATTCGCGGCGGGCCTTCAATAGCCCGCGGGCAGACCTTCAACAATCCGCGTGATCTGGCGCTTGGGTTGCTGGTGGCCCGCAAAAAGGCCCGGCCGTGGTCCTTAGCGGCGCTGGGCTTCCAGCAGCCGCGTCTGCGCCGCCCGCACCTTGCGCCGACCGGCCTTGGGCTTGATGCGCTCGTACTGGCCATCAGGCTGCAGCAGCCAGCCCTGCGATTCGTCGGCCAGATACAGCTTGAGCTCACGCACCACGCGGTCGCGTGAGCGCGGCTCCTCCACCGGGAACATCACCTCGACGCGGCGGAAAAAGTTGCGCTCCATGAAGTCGGCACTGGAGCAAAAGACCTCGGGGCTGCCGCCGTTCTCGAAATAGAATACGCGGGTGTGCTCGAGAAAGCGGCCGATCACCGACACCAGCCGCAGCGACTCCGACACGCCCTCGATGCCCGGGCGCACGGTGGTCATGCCACGCACGATCAGGTCCACCTGCACGCCGGCCGAGTTGGCGCGGTACAGGGCCGCCACGCTCTGCGGCTCCACGCACTGGTTCATTTTCAGGATCACGCGTGCCGGGCGGCCAGCGCGGGCGTGTTCGATCTCGCGCTCGATCTTGGCCAGCACGCCCTTGTGCAAAGTGAAGGGCGACTGCAGCAGCTTGTTCAGCTTGGTCAGCCGGCCCAGGCTGGTGAGTTGCAGGAAGACCTTGGCCACGTCCTCGCCGACCTCGGGGTCGGCCGAGAACAGCCCGTAATCGGTATACAGCCGCGCGGTGCGCGGGTGGTAGTTGCCGGTGCCCAGGTGCACATACTGGCGCAGCCCGTCGTTCTCGCGGCGCACCACCAGAATCATCTTGGCGTGGGTCTTGTGCCCCACCACGCCGTAGACCACGTGCGCGCCGGCATCCTGCAGGCGCTCGGCCAGGTCGATGTTCTCGGCCTCGTCAAAGCGCGCCCGCAGCTCGATGACCACGGTGACTTCCTTGCCGGCGCGCGCCGCGTCGACCAGCGCCTCCACCACCGAGGAGTCGGCGCCGGTGCGGTACAGCGTCTGCTTGATCACCAGCACCTGCGGGTCCTTGGCGGCCTGGCGCAAAAAATCCACCACCGGCGCAAAGCTGTCGTAGGGGTGGTGCAGCAGCACCGACTTCTTGCGCAGCGCGGCGAAGAAGTCGTTGCCGCGGGCCAGCGACGGCGGCGTGTAGGGGGTGAAGTTGCGGTACTTGAGCTCCGGCCGGTCGACCATGTCGGCCAGCTTCATCAGCCGGTTCAGGTTCACCGGGCCGTTGACCTGGTACAGCGATTCCGGGCCCAGCTTGTGCACCTCGAGCAAAAATCGGCTCATGGGCTCGGGGCAGTTGTGGGCCACCTCCAGGCGCACCGCGTCGCCAAAGTCGCGGTAGGCCAGTTCGCCTTCCAGCGCGTCCATCAGGTCGTCGACCTCCTCCTCATCGACGAAGAGATCGGAGTTGCGCGTCACGCGGAACTGATAACAGCCGGTGGCATCCATGCCCGGGAACAGCTCGTCCACGTAGGCGTGGATGACGGAGGACAAGAACACGAAGTCATGCGGGTTGCCGCAGACCTCCTGCGGGATCTGGATCAGCCGCGGCAGCGCGCGCGGCGCCTGCACCACGGCCATGTCGGCATTGCGGCCAAAGGCGTCCTTGCCCTCCAGCGAGACGATGAAGTTCAGCGACTTGTTCAGCACTCGCGGGAAGGGGTGGGCCAGGTCCAGCCCGATGGGCGAGAGCACCGGCAGCACCTCGCGGCGAAAGTAGTCGCGCAGCCAGTCGTTCAACGTGGGGTCGGCGGTGAAGCGCGTGCGCCGCAAAAAGCGGATGTTGTTCTCGGCCAGCCGCGGGATCAGCACCTCGTTCAGCGTGCGGTACTGGTCCTCGACCAGCGTATGCGCGCGCCGCCCCACGGCATCAATCAGCTCCTGCGGCGGGCGGTTTTCCAGCCCCGACACGGGCGCGCCCGCGCGCAGCCGCTGCTGCAGGCCGGCCACGCGTATCTCGAAAAATTCATCGAGATTCGAGCAGGAGATACACAGAAACTTCAGCCGCTCCAGCAGCGGCACGCGGCCATCGCGGGCCTGGGCCAGCACGCGGTGGTTGAATTCCAGCAGCGACAGTTCGCGGTTGTGGAAATTGGCCGGACGCAGGTAATGCTCCAGCGGCGGCAGCGGCTCGGCGGTCATCTGCGCATTGAGGCACGCCGGCGTGACAGCACGGTGACAGCCAGCAGCGCCAGCCAGGCCCAGCCCGGGGCACCGGAGCCGGAACTGCCGCCCCCGCCACTGCTGGGCGGCGGGCTGCTCGGTGGGCTCGGCGGGGGTTCAGGGCTGCCCACCGCGGGGCAGTTGCCGAAGCGCGTGGTCGTGCCGGGGTTCACCACGGTGCCGGTCGAACTGAACTGCGAGCGCCCGAACAGCGCCTCCGGGTTCAGCCCTTGCGGGTCCAGCCACGGGCGCAGCTGGCGAAAGTCCTCCGGCGCGCAATCCCAGGAGCTGGAGAAGCGGCCGTAGTAATCGGGCGCGTTCTGCTGGCTGCAGGACGCACTGCCACCGAACAGCTGCCCGCGGATCAAGCCGTCGTCGCCAAAGATCGCCGAGCCCGATGAGCCGACCTCGGTCGTGCCCTGGCTCCACACGACGCGCCAGACATCCACCAGGTCGCCGTTGGGGCAGGAGGACACGCGCTCCTGAATCGTATTGGTCGTTGCGCAGACGAACATCGACTCCAGCGGCGCCGAGTAGAGCGCGATGGATTTGGCGTCGCCCCGCGGGTGGTGGATACCCGACCCCTGCGCCGGCGCCGCCTCCCGCCGCGTCCAGCCGGCCCAGTAGGCGCGCCACTCGGGCGGGATGATGGCCGGCGAGGCGCTGCTGCCCAGGCGCAGCAGCGTGAAATCGGACTCCGCCAGGCTGGCCAGCCACTGCGCGCCCGACACGCTTTGCTGCGGGTCGGGCGGAAATTCCGTGCGGTTGCCGCCACGTTCGCACTGGCTGCGCTGATAGTTGAAGTAGGCGATGACCGAATCGGCATTGCTGGGGTCGATCTGACAATGCGCCGCGGTCAGCAGCAGCGGGTCAAAATCCTGCGCGGTGTTATTCACCAGCAGGCCGGAGCAGGTGCTGCCGCCATCAAACTGGATCAGAACGGTCGCGCGGACCTGCTCGTCGTAATCGGCGGCCTCCGGGCATGCCACATCGATATTGCAGTCGCCGGCGGCCTTGGATGCAAAGCCCTGCTGCGCATCGGCGGTGCGAAAGCCGTGCTGCAGGCTGGCCAGGCGAATCTGCGGCGCCGGGGCCTGCCGCGGCAGGCGCAGTTCGACGTCCACCGTGTCGCCATGCAGCAGGGCCGTCCACAGCTGCCCGCGGGCGTTGTGGCCCGCCCCATAGGGCCCCTGCCGCTGCCCGCTCACCGGGTCGTGGAGCCACAGCGCCGTGCCCGGGGCGACCGCCCAGCGGTCGAAATGCAGCGACAGCGAATCGGCGCCGGGGCTGTGCAGGCGCATGCGCCAGACACGCTCGGCGCCCTCCTCGCTCCAGTGGCCAGCGCGCGCCGGGTCCAGGCCGACCGGCACGGCCACGGCAAACCGCCAGGGCCGGGTCTGCGCGCGTGCGGCCGCCAGGGCCTCGGCGGCCGGCGGCGGGGCCACCCAGAGTTCGCTGGTGGCCGCGGCGGCATGGCTCAGCGGCGGGGCCGCCAGGGCGGCCAGCAGCGCCAAGGCGCCAAGCAGGGTCGAAGGCTTGTTCATCCTTGCAGTCTACCGCCTCGCCACGGCCGACCGATACGCGCCCAAATCGCGCCGCAAGGGGCCTTGGACCCTCTGCTGGCAGGCGCCATGGCGGCGCCGCCCGGGGCCGCGCGAGGCCGGGCACAGGCCGGGCAGACGCCGGCCAGCTACCGGCCCAGGGCCGGCCGCGCCGCCTCGCACAGCGGTTTGCGCGGCCGCGCGGGCTTCTGCGATGCTGCCCAGCCGCCCCCAGCCGCCGCAAAGGTTGCCCGCCGTGTTCAGCCCCTACCCGTCCACCGACGCACCCGGCCTGCGCGGCGCCGACCTGGATCGCGCCAGCGAACGCCGCGGCGACGCCGACTGGGTCGCCGGGCTGCGGCCGCAGGCCGACTGGCTGCCGATCTGGCGCTATCGCTGCGCCATCGATGAGGGCCAGCCGCAACGACTGCGCTGGGCGGAGCTGGCGGCCGAACCCGAGCGGGCGATTTTTCTGGGGCTGCGCCCGGACGACGGCCGCGCGGTGTTCTGCTTTGACGCCAGCCACGACAACGACCTGGGCGAGCGGCTGCGCTTTGCCGACCTGCGCGGCGCCGTGCCGGTCCTGGAAACCGCCGACGCGGCGCTGCTGGCTTACGCGCGGGCGATGGTTTACTGGCAGCGCCAGCACCGCCACTGCGGCCGCTGCGGCGGCGCCACGCAGCCGC
The DNA here is from genome assembly GCA_937141935.1 of uncultured Ectothiorhodospiraceae bacterium. Lineage (GTDB taxonomy): Bacteria > Pseudomonadota > Gammaproteobacteria > Nevskiales > Oceanococcaceae > MS8. The sequence goes on along the minus strand of CAKZQS010000004.1, from coordinate 186,305 downwards.
GCCAGGCCGGCCACGTGCTGCACTGCCCGGCCTGCGAGGTCGAGCACTACCCGCGCAGCGACCCCTCGATGCTGTGCCTGGCCCGCGACCCGCAGGACCGCGCGCTGCTGGGCCGCCAGCCGCAGTGGCCGGAGAGCCTGTATTCGGTGCTGGCCGGCTTTGCCGAGCCCGGCGAAACCATCGAGGACTGCGTGGCCCGCGAAATCTGGGAGGAGGCGCGTGTGCGCATCCACGGCACCCGCTATGTGGCCTCGCAGCCCTGGCCCTTCCCCGCCTCGGTGCTGCTGGGCTTTCATGCCCAGGCGCAGGCCGACACGCCGCAGGTCGAGCAGGACGAGCTGGCCGATGCGCGCTGGTTCAGCCGCGAGGAGCTGGCCGAGGGCCTGTCGGCGCGCCGGCTGCACGTGCCGCCACCCTTCACGCTGTCGTTTTTGCTGCTGGCCCGCTGGTACGACGAGGCCGCGCCGGCGCCGCTGCTGAGCCTGCTGCCCGGCCCGGGGCGCTAGGCCCATGCAGCCCAAATACTGGGACCGCTGGCTGGATGCCAGCATCGTCGGCGGCTTTACCCGCCTGGGCTACCAGCTGCGCCGGCCGCACTTTGCGCCACTGCCCGAATCGCTGGCCGGCCGGCACATTGCCATTACCGGCGCCAACTCCGGCCTGGGCGCCGCCGCCACGCAGATGCTGGCGGCGCGCGGCGCGCGCATCAGCCTGCTGTGCCGCAGCACCGACGCCGCGCAGGCGCTGGTGCGCGAGCTGGCCGCGCAGCACCCGCAGGCACAACTGGAGGTCGTGGCCTGTGACCTGGCCGATATGGCCAGCATCGATGCGGCGGCCGCCGCGCTGGCCGATGCGCCGCCGCTGGATGCGCTGATCAACAACGCCGGCGTGCTCAACCGCCAGCGCGAGCTGGACGAGCGCGGCCGCGAGCAGAGCTTTGCCATCAACGTGCTGGGCACCTTTGCGCTGACCTGGGCGCTGTCGCCGCGGCTGCGCGAGGACGGTCGCATCGTCACCGTGTCCTCCGGCGGCATGTACGGCGCCGCGCTGAACCTGCGCGACCCCGAGTTTCGCCAGCGCCGCTGGGACGGGGTGCGCGCCTATGCCGAGCACAAGCGCGCGCAGCTGGTGCTGACGCGGCGCTGGGCCGAGCTGTGGCCGCGGCGCAAGGTCAATGCCATGCACCCGGGCTGGGCCGCCACGCCGGGCGTGGCCCGTTCGTTGCCGGGCTTCAGCCGGGTCATGGGGCCGCTGCTGCGGCCGCCGGAGGAAGGCATCGACACCGCCGTGTGGCTGGCGGTGGCGCCGGAGGTGGCGCGCAGCGGCGCCTTCTGGTGCGACCGCCGCGTGCGGCCCACCGTGCGCATCGCCCGCACCCGGCCCCGGCCCGGCGACGCGGCCCGGCTGTGGCGCATGTGCGTGGAGGCCACCGGCCGCGGCGCCGAGGGCCAGCCCGCCGCCTAGATCCGGTTGTGCGCCGGCGCCGTCGCCGGTGCCGGCTGGGCCTCGACTCCGGCTGCGCGCGCGGGTTAAAGCCGCGGGCGTCGGTTAGAGCCGCGGGCGCTGCTTAGAGCCGCGGGCGCCGGCGCAGCCCCGGGGCCTGCCGCGGGCTGACGCGGGCGCCGACTGCCGGCCCCGTGGCGTAGTCCACCCCCAGCTCGCGCAGCGTTTTCAGCTCCAGCGCACTGGCCACGCCGGCCGCATACAGCCGCTGGTCGCGGCCGCGGGCCGCGGCGCGGGCGCCCCGAATCAGGGCCTGCCGCGGCAGGTCATCGGCCAGCCCCGGCAGCACCAGCTCGGGCTCCAGGCGAATCACGGCGGGTTGCAGCCCATAGCCAAAGGCCCGCCCGCCCTGCATCGGCGCGATGTATTGCGCCTCGCCCCGCACGGCACGCAGGTTCTGCGCGTGCAGCACCTCGGTATCCAGCCGGTCCAGCTCCAGCAGCAGTTCGGCGCCGGCGCGGCCCAGGCCCTGCAGCGCGCTGGCCAAGTCCTCCAGCCGCAGCGGCAGCCAGGCGGGGCCCGGCCAGGCGCCGGCCTGGCTGGCGGCCAGCGTGTAGAAGGCACGCTGCATGTGCAGGCCGGCCACCGCGTCGATCAGGCGCTCGTCCTCCCACAGCACGTCGGCCTCGGGCGACCAGCGCGGGTGCAGCCGCCAGGCCGCGAACTGCTGCGTGGTCAGGTTCAGCACCGGCTCGGCATCCCAGTCGATGCCGTCGTGCAGCAGCGATTGCTCCAGCGCCAGCGACAGCCGGGCGCGGCGCTCGGCCGGCGGGGTGGTGGTTACGCTCTGGCCGCGCGACTGGCGCAGCGCGGCGTCGGCATCCTGCAGCCAGTCGCTGACCCGGCGGTACAGGCGCAAATCGGGCACCACCGCGATCTGCAGCGCGAACTCCCAGCGCTTGCGGGCCATCAGGTAGGGCTGGGCCAGCAGCGACTGCGCGCGCTCGGCCAGCGCGTTAACCTCCTCGGGGCCGGTCACGTCGGTCAGCAGCAGCACGAACTGGCCGCGACCCAGGCGCAGGCATTCCACCGTCCAGTCGCAGACATCGAGCAGGCGTTGGGCCACCCGCTCGACCAGGCCGTCGAGCACCGCATCGCCGTGCTCCTGCTGCACCCGCACCCAGTCGTAATCGACATGCACGCTGGCGGCCAGCGCCTGGCGCCCGGCGCCATAGCGGCGCAGCGTGGCCTCCAGCGTCTGCTGCACCACCGGGCCCTGGCTCCAGGTGCGCCGCGCCGCGGCGTGGGCACGCACGGCCACCGACTCCGGCGGCATCGCATTGCCGCCGCGCAGGTGCAACAGGCGCGCGATCTGGCCGCCCTGCTGGGCATGCAGATCGCCCCAGTGCAGCCACAGGCCGCCATCCAGCCGATCCTCGCGGGCCAGCCAGGTGGGCGGCTCCCAGGCATCGCCGGCCGCGGCGGCGCCGGGCAGCACCGATTGCAGCCGCCGGCCCAGCAGGCTGCGGCTGCTGTGTTCGAGCAGGTCGGCGGCGGCGGGCGTGGCGGCCTGGATGCGCTGGGCGCCATCGACCAGCAGCACGGCGTCGCGCACATGGCCAAAGGCGGCCGGGGGCACGCCCCCCTGCAGCGGGAAGGGCCCGCTGCGGCGCAGGCTAAGGCCCAGGGCCAGCAGCAAGGCCAGCGCCAGCAGCCCGCTGCCGACCGGCGGCAGGCGCCCGGCCAGGCCCGGCAGCGCCGCGGCGACATCCCAGGCGACGGCGCCGGTCAGCAGGGCCCACACCCCGAGCCAGGGCGCCACGCGGCTGCGCTCGCGCGGCAGCACCAGGGCCAGCAGCCATTCCAGCAGCGCCAGCAGGGCCAGCACCACGGCCACCAGCGCGGCCAGGCGCAGCAAGGCCAGGTTGCGCCACTGGCCCTCGACCAGCCAGGGCTCGCCCCGGTGCACCAGCGCGGCCAGCAACAACACCAGCAGGGTCAGCCGGCACAGCCACAGCAGCGTGCGCCGGCGCAGCTCGGAATGGCCGACCACCACGAACAAACGCCACTGGCACCACAGCAGCCACAGCGACAGGCCGGCAAAAACCGGCGCCAGCAGCGGCACGCCCTGCCAGAACAGCGCCCCGGTCAGCGCCCACAGGCCGGCCCAGAAGGCGGTGGCCGCCAGCAGGCTGCGCTGGCGCGATTCGTCCAGCAGCAGCGGCGCGCTGGCCGCCAGCAATAACAGGAGCAGGGCTGCCGCAACCGGCAACCCGGGAATCAGATTCACGACGCTCGAATCGCCCTATTCGGAGTGGCTGAGCACACGGCGCACCGCGGCCTGCCAGCCAGCATAGCGCGCGTTCATCTTGGCCTCCTCCCGGCTGGGCTCGAAGCGCGCGCTGACCTGCCACTGCGCGGCGATGTCCTCCAGCGAGTCGTAGACCCCGGCGGCCAGGCCGGCGAAATAGGCCGCGCCCAGGGCCGTGGTTTCCAGCACCGCGGGGCGCTCGATCGGCGTGCGCAGCGTGTCGGCCAGGTACTGCACCAGCCAGTCGTTGGCCACCATGCCGCCGTCCACGCGCAGCGTTTGCGGCGGGCGCGCGTCGGCGGCCATGGCGTCGATCAGGTCGCGCGTTTGGTAGCAAACCGACTCCAGCGCGGCGCGGGCGATCTCGGCAAAGCCACTGGCGCGGGTCAGCCCCACCAGCGCACCGCGCGCATCCGGGTCCCAATAGGGCGCGCCCAGGCCGGTGAAGGCCGGCACCAGGTACACGCCGTCGGTGGATTCCACGCTGCGCGCCAGCTTTTCGGTGTCGGCCGCGTGGCCGATCAGCTTCAGGCTGTCGCGCAGCCACTGCACCGCCGCGCCGGCCACAAAGATGCTGCCCTCCAGCGCGTAGGTCACCTGGCCGTTCAGGCGGTAGGCGATGGTGGTCAGCAGCCGGTTCTGCGACAGGCAGAACTCCTTGCCCACGTTCAGCACCACAAAGCAGCCGGTGCCGTAGGTGCTTTTGACCATGCCCGGCGCAAAGCAGGCCTGGCCCACCGTGGCGGCCTGCTGGTCGCCCAGCACGCCCTGGATCGGCACCGCCGCGCCCAGATGCTCGGCCGCGATCTGGCCGAAATCGCCGGAGGAATCGCGCACCTCGGGCAACAGCGCGGCGGGGATGTTGAAGAGCTGGAGCAGCTCCGGGTCCCAGCGCTGCTCGCGAATGTTGTACAGCAGCGTGCGCGAGGCATTGGTGGCATCGGTGGCATGCACCGCGCCGCCGCTGAGCTGCCAGATCAGCCAGCTGTCGATGGTGCCGAACGCCAGCTCGCCGCGCTCGGCCCGCGCGCGCGCATCGGGCAGCTCGTCGAGCAGCCAGGCCAGCTTGGTGGCGGAGAAATAGGGGTCCAGCAGCAGGCCGGTGCGCTCGGCCAGCCAGTCGGCATCGACCTCGCGGGCCAGCTCCTGGCAGCGGGCGGCGGTGCGCCGGTCCTGCCAGACAATGGCGTTGTGCAGCGGCTCGCCGGTGGCGCGATCCCACAGCACCACCGTCTCGCGCTGGTTGGTAATGCCGCAACTGATGATGTCGCCGGCCGCAAGGCCCGCATCGGCAATGGCGCCGCGGCAGACCTCCAGCGTGTCGCGCCAGATGGTGCTGGCGTCGTGCTCCACCCAGGCCGGCTGCGGGTAGATCTGCTCGAATTCCTTCTGCGCCAGGCCGAGGCGGCGGCCGGCGCGGTCAAAAACGATGGCGCGGGTGCTGGTGGTGCCCTGGTCGATGGCCAGCAGATTCGACATCTCTCTCCCCCGGGGAACGCTGCGGGCGGTCTTGCCGGCCGACATGATGCCAGAGCGGCCGCTTGGGCCCGCACGCCGCGCCGCGCGCCGCTGGCCTGACCGGAGCCCGGACCCAGAGCCGGCCCCGGCGCCGGCAAAGGCCCGAACAAGGGTGGCCCCGCCCGCAGTGCGGCGGCATGATGGGCGGGCCCATCCCCCGACCCTGGAGACCCCATGCGCGCCCACACCCTGGCCCCGACATCGGCACGCGGCCGCCCTGCCCCGCGCGCCTGGCTGCCACTGGGCCTGCTACTGGCCCTGCTGCTGCCCAGCCTGGCGCTGCACGCCGCGCCCAAGGCCGACCTGTGGCCGCGCTGGCAGGCCCACCAGGCCGACAGCGAGGCCACCATCGACCACGCCGCCTGGGGCCGTTTTCTGGAGCGCTACCTGGTGCCCGGCACCGAGCCCGCGCTGCTGCGCTACGACCAGGTCAGCGATGCCGACCGCCAGGCGCTGGAGGACTACCTGGACGCGCTGCAGGCCGTGGCCATCGCCGACTACAACCGCGACGAGCAAATGGCCTACTGGGTCAACCTGTACAACGCCGCCACCGTCGCGCTGATCCTGCGCGAGTGGCCGGTGGACAGCATTCGCGACATCAAGCCCTCCTTCTTCTCCGGCGGGCCCTGGGATATGGACCTGCTGGAAGTCGACGGCGAGGCGCTGACGCTGAACGACATCGAGCACCGCATCCTGCGCCCCATCTGGCAGGACCCGCGCATTCACTACGCCGTGAACTGCGCCTCCATCGGCTGCCCCAGCCTGGCCGCCAAGCCCTACACCGGCGCCCGGCTCGAAGCCATGCTCAATGCCGGCGCCCAGCGCTACGTGGCCAGCGCCCGCGGCGCGCGCCTGGAGGATGGCGAACTGATCGCCTCCAAGATCTACGACTGGTTCGTGGCCGACTTCGGCGGCAACGAGGCCGGCGTCATCGCCCACCTGCGCAAGCACGCCCCTGAAAGCCTGGCCGAGCGGCTGCAGGCGGTGAAGGACATTGATGACTATGAGTACGACTGGAGTATTAATGCGCCGTAGGGCTCAATGCACTCCATTCTGCGCCTCAACCTTGCTAGAGGACTGCGCAGAATCTGGAACTGCGCCTCATTACAAAAGATGAAGTAGCAACCCTGAGCGGCAAACCCTAGGCCGAGCTTTATTTCACCCTGAGACGTGGCCATGAGAAGCGTTGAGCAAATTGGAGCTGATCTAGCCGAACTCACAAGAGATGCCGAAAGGTATCTTGAGGCCGCTCATTACCACTGTGCGTCACTTGATTCCGTTAGCAACTGCGATGAGCTGTGGTCCACTCTGCCCCCTCATCTTCAACAGACCTCACGCGCACTGCAAGCAACAGCTGCGTCAGTACTCGGTGACTTTGGAGCGTACGTCAAGCACTCATCGCTAGCGTCTGAGGCAGATGAGCGCGATGTCAGCCGTGCGGCTAAAGAGCTCCGAGCTGCACTTCGTCTTCGGAGATATTCTGCGTGGGACGCTGAGGCAATCCACGACGAAGGTGTTGTGCTGGGGGTGAGCCCAGCTCGCCAATCGGAAGATGAGTGGATGCTGCCCAGAGATGGGATCAGAACGACGCACCGAATCATTGAGGAGTTGCTGCGCCTTTGGGAGCTCGTCTCTTCATCACCCGACCTACGAAATATAGAAGCGCCTTTATCAGCGGCGGGCGTCACCAAGTATCGCGAGAACACAGTCTTCGTGATGATGTGGATCGACCCATCCAGACCGGAACTGGAGGACGTTTACGACGCGATAAAATCGACCTGCCGACTCTATAACCTAAACGCCGTAAGGGCAGATGAGATAGAACACGAAGAAGTCATAACGGCGAAGATTCTTAACGAAATTAAGACGTCGGAGTTTCTAATCGCGGATCTAACCGGGGAGCGCCCAAGCGTTTATTACGAAGTCGGGTACGCGCACTCGCGTGGGCGCCGAGTAATTATGTATCGCCGCTCTGGAACTAGGATTCATTTCGATCTCGCGGCCTACAACTGCCCTGAATACAAAAATGTTACTGACCTAAAAGGGCAACTGAAGCGCCGCCTAGAGGCGGTAACGAACAAGGCAGGCGGCGATGTGCACGGTAACGACCGTTGAACGGCGACTGCTGATTTACTCGGATCGTCGCCGACACTGGTTGCTTAACAACAACCCCCACTCCCCCCATCCCCATTGCTATGCGCCCCACCCTTGGTTTCGGCCGCGGGGCGGCGGGTGCCGCTGGGGGCGCACATGGGCACGGGCTTGCCGAGGGTGGCCGGAGTGATGCCGATGAAGTGCTCGGCCAGCGGGCCGGCGGTGAGCCAGGCGTGGGTGCGCTCGCACACGGCGATGCGCTCGCCCCGGGGGAATTCGTGGCCTTCCTCGTCCCAGACACTGGCGAAGGGGCCGCGGTAAATCACGGCGTGGCCGCGATCCAGGCATTCGCTGCCGTGGGGCTTGCTGGCGGTGAGCGTGACCGAGCGGAACTCGATGCCCTCCACCACCTGCCAGGGGGTGGCGTCCCATTTGTCATAGGCCACGGCGGCAAAGCCGGCCTCGACGAAGGCGGCCAGGAACTCCTGCTCCTGGAAGGCGCCAGAGATGCAGCCGCTCCACAGCTCGGGGTCGCGCTGCAGTGATTCGGGCACATGCTCGTCGCTGACAATGTCGGAGATGGCCACGCGGCCGCCCGGCTTCAGCACGCGAAAGATCTCGGCAATCATCTGCTGGCGGCGGGTCTTGTCGACCAGGTTCAGCACGCAGTTGGACACGACCAGGTCCACGCTGGCGTCGGCCACCATCGGCGTACGCAGCCGCTCCTCACGCGCCCAGGCCTCGAAGCGCAGCAGCGCGGCGCTGTCGGCCACGGGCTGTTCGGCCAGCCAGCGCTCGGCGCTATCCAGCGACAGCGCCAGGTCTTCGATGCGGCCCTTGTGGAAGTCGATGGGGGCGCCGGTGCGCTCGGCCATGGCGGGGCCGTGTTCGCGGGCCAGCGCCAGCATGTCGTCGTTCATGTCCACGCCGATGATGTGGCCGCCCTCGCCCACCAGCTGCGCGGCCATGAAGCAGATCTTGCCGCCGCCCGAGCCCAGGTCCAGCACGGTGTCGCCGGGGCGCACATAGCGCGAGGGGTCGCCGCAGCCGTAGTCGCGCTGCAGCACCTCGTCGGGCAGCATCTGCAGCAGCTTGGGGTCGTAATCGACCGGGCAGCACAGCGCCTCTTCGCGCGCCTTGGCGCCGGCGGAATAACGGTCCAAAACACTGTCGATGCTCATGGCGGGGGTCTCGTTGTGGGTGTGGCGTCGGGGGGCGCCGCCGGCAGGGCGACCTTGCGCCCCAGCGGCAGCGTGTGCAGCGCCGGGGCCGCCGGGCTGCTGCGAAAGTGCGCGTACATGGCCGCCAGGTCGACGGCCAGCGGCATGGGCCGCAACGGCTCGTCCAGCGGCCGCAGGAAGTCATCCCAGTGCAGCGGCAGCACCGTGTGGGCGCCGACGGCCTGCGCGGTTTGCGCCAGGTAGCGCGGCCAGTCCTCGACCAACGCGGCGCCCAGCAAGGCCACATCGGCGCGGTGGGGCGCCAGCGCGCCGGGCACATAGCCCGCCGAGCCGTGGTGCAGCAGGCGGCCTTCGGGGTGCTCAATCAGCACCGACCACACCTGGCCACGCTTGTAGGCGCTGTAGCGCGCCGGCGGCTGCAGCGGGCTGTCGATGCTGCCCAGCGGCCGCCCGCCGGTGGCGCCGGCATGGGCGCTGGCCACGAAAGTCAGCCGGAAGTCGCCCATCTGCAGCACATCGCCGGGCTCGATCAGGCGCAGCTGCGCGGCGGGCAGCCCGGCGCCGCGGCCGACATTGAGCGTCGAGCGGTCGCCGGCCAGCGTGGCGCCGCTGAGCTGGGCTACCAGCCCGGCATCCATCGAATGGTCGTAATGCGCATGCGAGACCAGCACCAGGTCCAGCGCGTCAACGCCGGCCGCGGCCAGCCCCGCCTGCACCCGCGCCCGGTTGGGCGCGATGGGGCGGTAGCTGAGCAGCGGCAGCAGGCCCTCGGGGCGGGTAAAGAAGGGGTCGATGAAGATGGCGTTGCGGCCATCCTCGACCAGCACCGCCGACACGCCCCACCAGGACAGGCGCAGCCTGCCGCCCGGCGGCGGCGCGGGCTCGGCGGTGCGGGCTTGCGGCGCGGCGGGCAAGGCCAGCTCGGCATAGGGCCCGGCATCGCGCGGCCATTGCCACCACACGGCGAGCAGCAGCACCAGCAGGGCCAGCGCCAGCAACAAGCGGCGCGACCAGCGCGCGACGCGCCCCATGGCCTTGCGTCCCCGACCCGGCCGCGCCTAGCTCAGCGCACCGCCGCAGCTGGAGCCCTGGCCGGCGGTGCAGCCATAGCAGTGGTCGGCCACGGTAATCGGCGCATCCTCCAGCGGCCGCTGCAGCAAGTCGCGCAGGTGGGTGCGGCGGCCATTGCCGGCGCCCAGCTCCAGGCCCAGCATCTGGTTGAAGTCGCAGTCGTAGACATAGCCCTGGTAGTCGACGCTAACCAGGTCGCGGCACATCACGCCGCCCAGGTTCTCGCGCCGGTAGGAGCCCTTGAGCAGTTGCATGTAGTCGGCAAACTGGCCGCGCGACAGCAGCGTGGAGCCAAAGCGCTGGATGGGCATGTTGGCCAGCGAAAAGAGCTGGTTGAACACGATGCCAAACTGGTCCTGCAGGTGCTCCTTGTAGGCGCTTTCCAACCCGGTCTGCTCGGGCGGCAGGCTGGGGCCCTGCGGGTTGTACACCAGCGACAGGCGCAGGCCGCTGCCCGCCTGGCCGTAGCCGGCGGCATTCAGGCGCTTCAGGGCCTTCAGCGAGGCGCGAAACACGCCGCTGCCGCGCTGGGCATCGACGTTGTCTTCCAGGTAACAGGGCAGCGAGGCCACCACCTCGATCTGGTTCTCGGCCAGAAAATCCACCACCCACTCATAACCGGGCTGCTCGGCAATGGTGAGGTTGCAGCGGTCGATGCAATGCACGCCGCGCTCGCGGGCCGCGCGCATCAGGTAGCGAAAGTCGGGGTTCATCTCCGGCGCGCCGCCGGTCACATCCAGCGTTTCGATGGGGTGGGCATCCAGCATGGCCAGCAGCAGGTCCATCGTGGGCCGGTCCATCAGCTCCTTGCGGGTGGGGCCGGCGTTCACGTGGCAATGCAGGCAGGCCTGGTTGCACAGATAGCCCAGGTTGGCCTGCAGGATCGTCAGCGGGCGGCGGCGCAGCGCCGGGAAGTCGCTGGGTTGCAGGTGGGGCAGGGTCGGGCGCATCGGATCTCCTCTGGGGCCGCGCCGCCAGGTTGCGAGCAGCGACGGGCCAAGCGTCATAGAGTGGCAGACGCCGCAGCGGGCTGCCTGATTGCAGCGCGGCCCCGCGCCGCCGGGCGCGGACGGGCTCGACCGGGCGCGGCCGGGCGCCGACCCCGTGCGGCCACGGCCGCCCTCCCCGGCCAGGCGCGCCATCGGCCCGCTAGACTGTGCGCCCCCGTGCAGTCTGCAAAGTGATGAGCGCTGGTACCTACCCGCACACCCGCCTGCGCCGCTGGCGCGCGTCGGCCGCCCGCCGCGCCCTGGTGCGTGAGGCCCACCTGGCCCCGCAGGATTTGCTGTGGCCGGTCTTTATTCAGCCCGAGGAAGGCCGCTCGCCCGTGGCCACCCTGCCCGGCGTCGAGCGCCTCGGCCCACAGGCCCTGCTGGAAGCGGCCGCCGAGGCCGTGGAACTGGGCATCCCTGGCCTGGTTCTGTTCCCGGTGATCCCGGCCGCCGACAAGAGCGAGGACGCCGCCGAGGCCCTGAACGACGACGGCCTGGTGCCGCGCAGCATCCGCGCGCTCAAGGCCGCGCAGCCCGAGCTGCTGGTGGTCACCGACGTGGCGTTGGACCCCTACACCAGCCACGGCCAGGACGGCCTGCTGGACGATGCCGGCTATGTGCGCAACGACGCCACGGTCAACATGCTGGCCCGCCAGGCGCTGGTGCATGCCCGTGCCGGCGCCGACATCGTGGCCCCCTCGGACATGATGGACGGCCGCGTGGGCCAGATCCGCTCGGTGCTGGAGCGCGACCGGCTGCATAACGTGTTGATCCTGTCCTATGCGGCCAAGTACGCCTCGGGCTTTTACGGGCCCTTTCGCGATGCCGTGGGCAGCGCCGCCAACCTGGCCGGCGCCGACAAATACAGCTACCAGATGGACCCGGCCAATGGCGCCGAGGCACTGCGCGAGGTCGAGCAGGACCTGGCCGAAGGCGCCGATGCCGTGATGGTCAAGCCCGGCCTGCCCTATCTGGACATCGTGCAACGGGTCAAAGCGCAGTTTGGCGTGCCGACCTTCGTGTATCAGGTCAGCGGCGAGTACGGCATGCTCAAGGCCGCCGCCGCCGCCGGCATGCTCGACGAGCGCGCCGCCGTGCTGGAGGCGCTGACCTCCATGAAGCGCGCCGGCGCCGACGCCATCCTCAGCTACTACGCCCCGCAGGTGGCGCGCTGGCTGCGCGAGGGGGCGGCATGACGCTCCATTGCGGCCTGATCGGCGACCCGGTGGAACACTCGATTTCGCCGGGTATCCACCACGCCTTCGCCGCGCAGACCGGCGTCGACCTCAAATACCGCAAGCTGCGCTGCAATTCGGACGAGCTGGCGGCCACCGTCGAGCAGTTTTTTGCCGAGGGCGGCCGCGGGCTGAATGTCACCCTGCCGCACAAGCTGGCCGTGATGGCGCTGTGCAGCGATGTCAGCCAGGCCGCGCAACGCGCGCAGTCGGTGAATACGCTCTACGCCCGCGACGGCGGGGGTGTGGAGGGCAGCAGCACCGACGGCGATGGCCTGGTGGCCGATTTGCGCCGCCTGGGCGCGCCGCTGACCGGCGCACGCATCGCATTGATCGGCGCCGGGGGAGCGGCCCGCGCGGTGGTCGAGCCGCTGCTGTCGGCACAGCCGGCCGAACTGGTCTGGAGCCACCGCAACCCGCTCAAGCTCGAGCAGCCGGTCGCGGACTTCGCCGGCCTGGGCCCGCTGCGGCCCTGCGCCAACCTGGCGCTGAAGGGCGACCGCTTCGATCTGGTCATCCACGCCACCTCGGCCGGCCACGCCGGCCAGGTGCCCATGCTGCCGCACGGCCTGTTCGCAGAGGGCGGCTGGGCCTACGACCTCTCCTACGGCCAACCCGCCCAGCCCTACCTGAACTGGGCAGAAGGTGAAGGCGCCGCGCGCGTCATCGACGGCCACGGCATGTTGATCGAGCAGGCCGCGCTGTCCTTCGCACTGTGGACCGGCCAGCACCCGGATACAGCGCCGCTGCATCGTTAGGCCTGAGCGGGTTGCCCGGGCTGGCCAACGTTGGCGCAGGGCGCCGGTGTGCCTTCCGCGGACTACGCTGCGGCTGATCCACCCGCCGGCGGGGCCGGCCGAAGGGGCATCCATGCCCCTGCGGCCGGGACGCGCGTCCTGCGCGCCCCCCTTCGGGGCTATCCCGCCGTCGGGCGGGCCTCCGCTCATGTCCGCTCCAGGCACCCCGGCGCCCCGTCTTGCCGATGCCGCCACGCTTGGGCAGCAGGACCCTCTGCGCCGGACGACTCAGGACTCCAAAGCGTGCAGTCGTTCCCAGGGGGCTGAAGCCAATCACCCGCCGACAGGTGGCGCGAACCAGGAATGGACTAGCGCCCGTACTCACCGGGCGCACGGCGCGATGACTGGGTCGGTGAGCCGATTCGCCGCGGCTGCCCGCCCGACCTGAAAGGGCCGGCCGGGGCCACCGCAGCGGACATGAGCGCAGGCCCGTGTGGAGGAGGGAGCAGCCCGCAGGGGGCGCGCAGGACGCGCGCCCTGGCCGTAGGGGCATGGATGCCCCTTCGGCCAGCCCCTCCGGAGCACGGATCAGCCGGAGCGTAGTCCGCGGAGGTGGCCGCGGGCGGCCCCGCGCCAACCGCTGACGGCTAAGGGGCCGGGGCTCCGGGGCCGCTGAATCTAGCGTCCGGCTTTCTGCTGCTCGCGCTGGGCGTCGACCTCGACCGAGCCGGGGACCATGATGCGGGCGGCGATGATGCCGATTTCGTAGAGCAGGTACACCGGCAGCGCCAGCAGCGTTTGCGACAGGATGTCCGGCGGGGTCAGCAGCATGCCCACGGTGAAGGCGCCGACGATGACGTAGGGGCGCTTTTCGCGCAGCGCGCCGGGCGTGGTGATGCCGGTGCGCACCATCAGCACCAGGGCCACGGGCACCTCGAAGGCGGCGCCGAAGGCCAGGAACAGCGTGATGACGAAATCCAGGTAACGGCCGATGTCGGTCATCACCGCCACGCCCTCCGGCGCCACGGCGACGAAGAAGCCGAAGACCAGCGGGAAGACCACGAAGTAGGCGAAGGCCATGCCCGTGTAGAAGAGCAGCGTGCTGGAAGCCAGCAGCGGCAGCGCGAAGCGCCGCTCGTGCGCATACAGGCCCGGCGCCACGAAGGCCCAGATCTGCCACAGCGTCCACGGCATCGACAGCACGATGGCCAGCAGCAGGCAGAGCTTGAAGGGCGTCAGGAAGGGCGAGGCCACCTCTGTGGCGATCAGGCTGGTGCCCTCGGGCATCACGCTCAGCAGCGGCGCGGCGAGCGTGGCGAAGATCTGCTGCGCAAAGGGCAGCAGCGGAATCAGGCACAGCAGCACGCCCAGCACGATGCGCAGCAGGCGCGAGCGCAGTTCGAGCAGGTGTTCGATCAGCGGCTGTTCGCCGCCCGTCGTGCCTTCAGTCTTTGGGGTCTTGCTCGCCACGTTGGCTGGGTGCGGATGAGGGCGGTGAGGGGCTGTCGCCGTCGAGGGAAATCTTTTGGTTCAGCGACTTGCGGGTTTTCTCGATCTGCTCGCGAATCTCCGCCTGCTGCACCTCGCGCTCCAGCTCCATCGTCATCTGCCGCATGTAGCCACGGGCGCGGCCGCCCCAGTAACCAACCGTGCGGGCGGCCTTGGGCAGGCGCTCGGGGCCGAGCACCAGCAGGGCCACCAGACCGATGATCAGCAGTTCAGCAAAGCCGATGTCGAACATGGCCGGCGCCTAGCTGCGCTTGTGCTCCTGCTCGGCCATCTTCTCGGCGGCCGTTTTGGCGTCCTTGCGGGGGTCGGTGGCGATGGATTCTGGCGAGATGCGGTCGTCGTCCGTGGCCTGATCGGCCTCGAACTCTTCGCTGCTCTTGCCCTCTTCGCCGTCCTTCAACGCGCCCTTGAAGCTGCGCACCGCCGAGCCGAGGTCGCCGCCGAGCGTGCGCAGTTTTTTGGTCCCGAACAGCAGCACCACGATCGCCAGAATGATCAGCAGCTGCCAGACACTAATTCCACCAAGACCCATCGTCCTTACTCCTTAGGGGTCAGTCGCGCCCGCGCGCCGCCTTTTCGGCCAGGCCAGACATGCCGGCGCGCCGGGCGAGCTCGCCCTGCACATCGTCCAATCCGACATTGTGCGCTTCCCATGCGACAAACAGGTGAAACAGCAAATCGGCCGATTCGCTGATGATCCGCTCGCGATCACCGGCGGCGCCGGCCAGCACGGTTTCCACCGCCTCTTCGCCCAGCTTTTGCAGCACCTTCTCGTTGCCGCGGGCCAGCAGCTTGGCCACATAGCTTTCGCCGGGGTCGGCCTGGCGGCGCTCGGCCACCGTCTGCCGCAGCCGGGCCAGTGCCTCGGGCGCCAGCGGCGCGGCGTCCTGCCAGCCGGATTCGGCCGGGCTCTGAAAGAAGCAATCGCGGGCGCCGGTGTGGCAGGCCGGGCCCTCGGGGCGCACCTGCAGCAGCAGGCAGTCGCCGTCGCAATCCAGCCGCAGCGCCTCGACGTGCAGGCGGTTGCCGGAGGTTTCGCCCTTGACCCACAGCGACTGGCGCGAGCGCGACCAGAAGGTGGCCAGCCCGCTGCACCGCGTGCGCTCCAGCGCCTCGGCATTCATCCAGGCCTGCATCAGCACGGCGCCGGTGCGGGCGTCCTGGGCGATGGCGCAGACCAGGCCGTCGGCGTTGAAGCGCACGGCGTCGAGCAAGGCGCTCATCGCCGCATCGGCAGGCCGCGCTCGGCCAGGAAGTCCTTGGCCTCGCCGACGGTGTATTCGCGAAAGTGGAAGATCGAGGCGGCCAGCACGGCATCGGCCTTGCCCACGGCCAGGCCGTCTTCCAGGTCTTCGAGCCGGCCCACGCCGCCGCTGGCGATGATCGGCACGCTGACCGTGTCGCTGATCGCGCGGGTCAGCTCCAGGTCAAAACCGGAGCGGGTGCCGTCGCGGTCCATGCTGGTCAGCAGCAGCTCGCCGGCGCCCTCGGCGACCATGCGCTGCGCCCACTCCACCGCATCCAGGCCGGAATCCTTGCGCCCGCCGTGGGTGAACACGTTCCAGCGCGGCTCTTCCTTGCGGCGGTTCACGCGCTTGGCGTCGATGGCCACCACGATGCACTGCTTGCCATAGAGGTCCGAGGCCTCGCGCACCACTTCGGGGTTTTCCACCGCCGAGGTGTTGATCGAGACCTTGTCGGCCCCGCTGCGCAGCAGCCGGCGCACGTCGTTGGGGCTGCGCACGCCGCCGCCCACCGTCAGCGGGATGCTGATCTCGCTGGCGACCTGCTCGACCACCGGGTACAGCGTGTCGCGGCGCTCGTGGCTGGCGGTGATGTCCAGAAACACCAACTCGTCGGCGCCCTCGGCGTCGTAGCGGCGGGCGATCTCGACCGGGTCACCGGCATCGCGGATGTCCTCGAAGCGCACGCCCTTGACCACCCGGCCCTTGTTGATGTCCAGGCAGGGGATGATGCGGCGGGCCAGACTCATCGGCCCGCGGCTCCGTTGGCCCGGGGGGCGCCTGCGCTCATGAGCGCCCCTGCAACAGGCGGTCGCGGCAGGCCGACAGATCCAGCGCGCCCTCGTAGAGCGCACGGCCGATGATGGCGCCCTGCACGCCGTCCTCTTCCAGGCCCAGCAGCGCGTCGATGTCCTCCAGCCGGCTGACACCGCCGGAGAGGATCACCGGGATGGCAACGCTTTGCGCCAGCGCGCGGGTGGCCTCGACGGAGACGCCCTGCATCATGCCGTCCTTGGAGATATCGGTGAACACGATGGCTTCGACGCCGTCGGCCTCGAAGTGCTGGGCCAGGTCGATGGCGTCGTGCTGGCTGAGCTTGGACCAGCCATCGGTGGCGACCTTGCCGTCCTTGGCATCCAGGCCCACGATGACGTGGCCGGGAAACTCGCAGCACAGATCGCCGACGAAATGCGGCGCGGTCACGGCGCGGGTGCCGACGATGACATAGCCGGCGCCGGCATCCAGCAGCGCCTCGACGTCGTCTTCCTCGCGGATGCCGCCGCCCACCTGCACCGGGATCTCGCCGGCCACCTCGCAGATGCGGCTGATCGCCTCCAGGTTGACCGGCTCGCCCTTGGTGGCGCCGTCCAGGTCGACCACGTGCAGGCGCTCGGCACCGGCGTCGATCCAGCGCTGGGCCATTTCGGCCGGGTCGGCGCCGAACACGGTCACGTCGTCCATGCGGCCCTGGCGCAAGCGCACGCACTCGCCGCCCTTGATGTCGATGGCCGGTATCAGAAGCATCACACGTCTCCGTCCCAGTTCACGAAATTGACCAGCATTTGCAGCCCGTTACGGCCGCTTTTTTCCGGGTGAAACTGCGTGGCGAACACCTTGTCGCGCAGCAACATGCTGCAAAAGTGCTCGCCGTATTCGGTGGTGCCCAGCACGTGGTCCTCGAACTGCGGCCGGGCGTAATAGCTGTGCACGAAGTAGAACCAGCTGTCCTGCGCGATGTTGCGGGTCAGCGGGTGGTCCTGGGTGAACTCGACGCGGTTCCAGCCCATGTGCGGAACCTTGCGGCGGAAGTCCTGCGCCGGCGACAGCGGCGGTGGGTCGGGAAAGCGGCAGACCCGCCCGGGGAACACGCCCAGCGCATCGACGCCGTTGTTTTCCTCGCTGTACTCCAGCAGCACCTGCATGCCCAGGCAGATGCCCATCAACGGCACCGCGCCCAGCTGCTCGCGCACGAAATCGGTCAGCTCCAGCCGCTCGAGCTCGGCCATGCAGTGGCGCACGCCGCCGACGCCGGGCAGCACCAGGCGGTCCGCCTTGATCAGCCGGTCGGGGTCGTAGGACAACTCCACGCGATGGCTGGGGGCCACGCGCTCCAGCGCCCGCGTCAGCGAGTGCAGGTTGCCCATGCCGTAGTCGATCACTCCGATGGTGGCCATGTCTGCGCTACTGCAATGGGTTGGGGCGGCTAGAGCGAACCCTTGGTGGAGGGGATGATGTCGGCCTGGCGCGCATCCGGCGTCATCGCCTGGCGCAGGGCGCGGCCAAAGGCCTTGAACACGGTTTCGGCCACGTGGTGGGCGTTGGCCCCCTGCAGCATGTCGATGTGCAGCGTGACGGCGGCGTGGTTCACGAAGCCCTGGAAGAACTCGCGCAGCAGGTCCACGTCAAAGCGGCCGATGCGCGCCCGCGGCCAGTCGATGCGGTAGAACAGCCCCGGGCGACCCGACAGGTCGATAACGACGCGGCTCAGCGCCTCGTCGAGCGGCACGGTGGACTCGCCATAGCGGGTCAGCCCGCGCTTGTCGCCCCAGGCCTTGGCACAGGCTTGCCCGAGCGTGATGCCCAGGTCTTCAACCGTGTGGTGGTCGTCGATTTCCAGATCGCCACGCGCCGTGATGTCCAGGTCGATCAGCCCGTGACGGGCCACCTGGTCCAGCATGTGGTCAAGAAAGGGAATGCCGCTTTCGATGCGGCGTTCGCCACGGCCGTCGAGGCCGACACGAACATCGATTTGCGTTTCGGAGGTGTGGCGGGAAACGGCCGCCTCGCGCGCCGACATGGGCCTGGGAGATGAAATCCGGCGCCAAGGATACCGCTGCGCGCAGCGCCCGTCACATCGCTGACCCGCAATCGTCATCGAGAACCGGCTCTGCGGCGGCAGCCCCATGCCGCCTTGACGCTTTGCTGACATGGCCGCACCGAGGATCGGGCGCATGTCCAGCCTGCCCCGCACAGCGGCCCCCAATCCGCCCCCCAGCCCGGCCCTGCCCGCGCCCACCCGCGCCCTGTTGCAGCGCCTGTTTGGCGAGGCCCCCGAGGCCAGCTTGTCCAGCCTGCGCGCCGCGCACGTGCGTGCGGGCCTGGGCGCGGATGCCCAGCGCACGCTGCAAAGCCTGCACCGCGCCGGCGCGGTGCGCCCCGTGCCCGACGCCCCCGGCCGCTTCGCGCGCTGCGATCAGGGCCCGGTGTGCCGCTTGGCCGCCAGCCCGGCGCGCCAGGACGGCGAGGTGGACCTGCAGGCCGTGCTGGCCGCGATGCGCGCCCGTCGCATGCGTTCCGGCGCGCTGCTGCGGCCGCAGGATTTCCCGGGCGAGAACGGCCAGGCCGTGATCGCCCTGCTGCTGCGCCGCCGCTGGGCCGCGCGCACGCGCGAGTGCCGCGTGATCCTGACCCCCGAGGGCCACCGCGCGATGTGGGCGCCGGCCAGCTCGCTGGATGCCGGCGAGGCCCGCTGGCACGGCGTACACCGCTTCAGAATGCAAAGCTCAGCGTTACCGGCCCATCGTTAACCAGCTGCACCTGCATATCGGCGCCAAAGCGGCCGCTGGCCACGTCCAGGCCCGAGGCGCGCAGCGCCGCCAAGAACTCCTCAAATAGCGGCTGTGCCTGCGCCGGGGGCGCCGCACTGGCAAAACTAGGCCGCAAGCCCCGCCGCGTGTCGGCCTCCAGCGTGAAATTGGGCACCGCCAGCACGCCACCGCCCGCCTGGCGCACGTCGCGGTTCATGCGCCCCTGCTCGTCGGGAAAGATGCGGTAGGCCAGCAGCCGCTGCGCCGCGGCGCGCACCTGGGCCGGCTCGTCGCCGGGGGCAAAGCCCGCCAGCAGCAGCAAACCAGGCCCGATGCGGCCCACCAGCTCGCCGGCCACGTCCACACGGGCCTGGGCAACGCGTTGCAACACGACCTTCATGCCGGTCTCACCCCGGTCATCGGCAATCTCCTACAAGGGCTGTGGGCAGCAGGCGACAGATCGCACCCTGCGGCGGAGCGAGGATATCCCCACGGTGAATGTCCCCGTTCACCTGTGGCAACACGGTTCTCACCTGATCGCCTTCACCGGCCTTCAGGACCCAAGTTCTCCAGCCTCTCAGGCACTTAAACCCGGCGCAAGCCGGGTTTTTTTTGGCCGCAACGTGGGCCGGCACGCCCTTGTAGGACTATTCCTACAGTGACTGTCGGCATAGGCGGATTGCCGGAACGATTGCCCGTGGCATGATGTCTGCATCGAGCATGGAATGTATCGATAGCGAGGCGACTCGCGGCGTCTTCGGACGCTCCGCCGCACGAAGGGGATCTGGACGATCCGTCGTGTGGCACCCAAGGTTCTCCAGCCTAGCATGGCATTAACCCGGCGCATCCCGCCGGGTTTTTTTTTGCTCCGGGTATGCTTGGCGCTCGTTGATCCGGGCTCGAACTCACACGATGAAACGACGCGACATGCTCGGCCTTGCGGCCGGCACCCTGGGGCTGGCCGCCTGCGGCGAAAAGGCCGCCCCCGCGGCCGCCGCCGGCAGCGCGGGCCAGCCCGCTCCGGCCAAGGCCGACAAGCCCATCCAGTGGACGATGTACACCACCTGGCCACGCAACTTTCCGGGCCTGGGCAGCGGCGCGGCGCACCTGGCCGAGTCGATTGGCCGACTCAGCGCCGGCCGGCTGACGGTCAAGCTCTACGGCGCCGGCGAACGAGTGCCGGCGCTGGAGGTCTTCGACGCGGTGGCCCGCGGCAGCGCGCAGATGGGCCATGGCGCCGCCTATTACTGGAAGGGCAAGGCCCCGGCCGCCCCCTTCTTTACCTGTGTGCCCTTCGGCTTCACCGCCGCCGAGCAGAACGCCTGGCTGGAATTTGGCGGCGGCAACGCGCTGTGGCGCGAGCTGTACGCCCAGTTCAACCTGGTGCCTTTTGCGGCCGGCAACACCGGCACGCAGATGGGCGGCTGGTTCCGCCAGCCCATCCGCAGCCTGGACGACCTCAAGGGCCTGAAGATCCGCATGCCGGGCCTCGGCGGCGAGGTGCTGGCGCGCCTGGGCGCGGCCACCGTCAATATTCCCGGCGGCGAGATCTTCACCGCGCTGTCCACCGGCACCATCGACGCCACCGAGTGGGTGGGCCCCTATAACGACCTCGCCTTCGGCCTGCACAAGGCGGCCAAGCACTATTACTACTCGGGCTG
Organism: uncultured Ectothiorhodospiraceae bacterium; assembly: GCA_937141935.1. GTDB lineage: Bacteria > Pseudomonadota > Gammaproteobacteria > Nevskiales > Oceanococcaceae > MS8. Next base: position 165,782 of record CAKZQS010000004.1, on the reverse strand, counting down.
GCACGAGCCCGGCCCGACGCTGGAGGCCATCGTCAACAAGGAGGCCTTCGACGCGCTGCCCGACGACCTGCAGGCCATCGTCGAGGCCGCCTGCGCGCAGACCAACCTGCGCATGCAGAGCGAATACGTGGCCCGCAACCAGCAGGCGCTGGAGACGCTGGTCAACGAGCATGGCGTGACGCTGCACGCCTGGCCGGAGGCCGTGCTGACGGCGCTGCGCGACACCGCGGCCACGGTGGTGGCCGACTTCGCCGCCGCCGACACCTTCGCGGCCAAGGTTTATGCCTCCTACAAGGCCTTCCGCGACCAGGTGCTGCCCTATTCCCGCCTCGCGGAGGAGCATTTCCTGCGCACCCGCCAACCCGATGGGGGCGCATGAGCCGCGCCGCACTGGGCAGCGATGACCTGTCACCGATACTCGATGGCCTGAACGAGGCGCAGGAGCAGGCGGTCACGGCGCCGTTGGCGCACCGCATGGTGCTGGCCGGCGCCGGCAGCGGCAAGACCCGCGTGCTGACGCACCGCATCGCCTGGCTGCTGCAGGTCGAGCAGGTCTCGCCCTGGGGCATCCTGGCCGTCACCTTTACCAACAAGGCGGCGGCCGAGATGCGCGCGCGGCTGGCGCAGCTGATCGGCAGCGCGGCCGAGCGCATGTGGGTGGGCACCTTCCACGGCATCGCCCACCGCCTGCTGCGCCGCCACTGGGAGGCCGCCGGACTGCCCCAGGCCTTCCAGATCCTCGACGCCGACGACCAGCTGCGCTTCGTCAAGCGCCTGCTCAAGGCCACCAACCGCGACGAGGGCGCCTTCGCGCCGCGTTCGGTGGTGGGCTACATCAACCGCAACAAGGAAGAGGGCCTGCGCCCCGCGCATGTGGACGACGAGGGCGACTTCGCCGCCGGCGAGCTGCGCGCGATCTATGCCGAATACGAGGAGGCGCGGCTGCGCGCCGGCGTGGTCGACTTCGCCGAGCTGCTGCTGCGCGCGCACGAGCTGTGCCGCGACGACCCCGAGATTCAGGCCCAGTACCGCCGCCGCTTCGGCCATGTGCTGGTCGACGAGTTCCAGGACACCAACAAGCTGCAGTACGCCTGGCTGCGGGTGCTGGCCGGCGACAGCGGCAAGCTCTTCGCGGTGGGCGACGACGACCAGTCGATCTACAGCTTTCGTGGCGCCCAGGTCGGCAACATGCTCAGCTTCGAGCGCGACTTCCCCGGCGCCGAGCTGATCCGCCTGGAGCAGAACTACCGCTCCACCGGCAACATCCTGGGCGCGGCCAACGGCCTGATCCGCGGCAATGCCTCGCGGCTGGGCAAGGAGCTGTGGACCCAGGCCGGCGAAGGCACGCCGGTGCAGCTCTTTGCCGCCTATAACGACCACGAGGAGGTCGAGTACGTCATCGGCCGCATCACCCAGCATGTGGCTGAGGGCGGGCGCCGTGCTGACTGCGCGATCCTGTATCGCTCCAACGCGCAGTCGCGGCTGTTCGAGGAGCGGCTGGTGCGCGAGCGCATCCCCTACCGGGTGTATGGCGGCCTGCGCTTCTTCGAGCGCGCCGAGATCAAGGACGCGCTGGCCTATTTGCGCCTGATCGACTTGCGCGCCGACGACACCGCCTTCGAGCGCATCGTCAACCTGCCCACCCGCGGCATTGGCGCCAGCACGCTGGACAAGATCCGCGCCGCCGCGCGCGAGCGCCGCGTCAGCCTGTGGGAAGCGGCCGGGCACATGGCCGCGCATGGCCTGCCGGCCAAGTCCGGCCGCGCGGTGATGGGCTTCTTGCAGCTGATCGAGCAGCTGGGCCAGGCCATCGCCGACCTGCCGCTGCACGAGGCGGTGGCGCATGTGGTCGAGGCCTCGGGCCTGATCGACCACCACGGCCGCGTCGGCAACGACCGCGGCGAGGCCAAGCGCGAGAACCTGGAGGAACTCTCCAACGCGGCCCGCGGCTTCGAGATCGCCGACCGCGCCGGCGAGGAGGCCGAGCTGCCGCCGCTGACGGCCTTCTTGACCCACGCGGCGCTGGAAGCCGGCGAGGCCCAGGGCGAGGCCTGGGAGGACTGCGTGCAACTGATGACGCTGCATGCGGCCAAGGGGCTCGAGTTTCCGCTGGTCTTTCTGGTGGGGCTGGAGGATGGCCTGTTCCCGCACCAGCGCGCCTCGGAGAACCCGGAAGGGCTGGAGGAGGAGCGCCGCCTGGCCTATGTGGGCATGACCCGCGCCCGCCAGGAGCTGCACCTGTGCCATGCCGAATCGCGGCTGCTGCACGGCAGCGTGATGCGCGCCTACCCCTCGCGCTTTCTGGGCGAACTGCCGCGCGAGCACCTGAGCGAGGTGCGCCCCAGCCAGCCGCGCATGCCACCCGCGGCACCGCGCGGCGGCGGCGACTACTCCGGGCCCGGCCTGGGCGGCGGCCGGCTGGCCGAGGACCGCGGCGGTTTGCGGGTGGGCATGGCCGTGCGCCACGCGCGCTTTGGCGAGGGCGTGGTGCTGGAGCTGGACGGTGACGGGCCGCGCTCGCGCGTGCATGTGCAGTTTCGCGATGCCGGCGCCAAGTGGCTGCTGATCGCGCTGGCCAAGCTCGACCCGCTGGGCTGATGCGCAGCCTGGCGGGCACGGCGGCGCAGCTCGCCTCCCCCCTGCTCGTCGCCGGCCTGGTGCTGTGGGTCTATGGCCTGCTGCACAGCTATGACTGGGGCCAGCCGCTGGTCAAGACGGCGGCCTTCGCCACCCTGCTCGGCCTGGTGGCCTGGCTGCAGCGGGCCCAGGCGCGGCCGCTGCCCACCCGGCCACAGACCGCGCTGGCGATGGAAGCGCTGCTGCTGGCGGCGCTGCTGGCAGCCACGCTGCGGCCGCTGCTGGCGGCCTACGCCGAGCACGCCTTTCACGGCCCCTGGGTCGACGTGGGCTACACCACGCAGAACGCCGCCCGCCTGTTCTTCCTGGAAGGCGGCAACCCCTATCAATCGACGCAGATCAACCCGCGCGCCGAACTGCCGCCCGAGCACCGCGGCTTTCATTACGGGCCGCTGATGTTTCTGGCCTACGCGGCCAGCGCCTGGCTGCCGGAACTGGGTTTCAAGCTGACCAGCCTGGCGGCCCTGGGGCTGGCGCTGTGGGCCCTGGCCGCGCTGCTGCGCCCGGTCGCGGGCCCGCTCGGCCCACAGGGGCGGCTGGATTGGGGCGTGGCCTGCGCCTTCGCCGCGCTGATCGCGCTGGGCGCCGAGCGCTTCTGGTTCGAGCTGCTGCACCAAGGCGCCAGCGACATCCTGCCGGTGGCCCTGCTGCTGGCCGGACTGGTCGCGCACCAGCGCCAGCACTGGCTGGCCTGCGGCCTGCTGCTGGGCGCCGCCTTCGCCGCCAAGTTTGCCCCGGCCTTTGTCTTTATCGCGCTGCTGCTGCGGCTGCGCTGCCCCCCGCGGCTACTGGTCGGCCTGGCGCTGGGCGCCAGCCCCTACCTCGCCTTCGCGCTGTGGGACGCACGCGCGCTGGTCGAAAACGTGTTCCTGCTGCGGGCCGGCATCGGCCCGGATTCGACCAGCCTGTACCCGCTGCTGCCCGAACCGCTGCACGCGCCGCTGCGCGCGCTGCCGCTGCTGCTGCTGGCGGTGCTGTGGCTGCGCGCGCCCGCGACCATGCCCACGCCGCACACCCTGCTCTGGCAGGGCCTGCTGGTGCTGACGGCCTTTGCGGCGCTGTTTACCGAGGTGCATGCCAACCACCTGATCTGGTTCTACCCGCTGTGGGCGCTGGCGCTGGCCCGCGGCCGGCATCGCTTGCTGGGCGCGCCGCAGCCCGATCCCGCCGCGTCCGCGACAGCCATTCCGGCCCCGGCGGCAACACCGGCGACACCCGCAACATCCGCGACAGCGGCCACACCCCCCGGGGGCCTCGCGGAGCCGGCGCTGCGGCGGTTGTGGCTGATGGGCCTGTGGCTCGCGGCCATCATTGGCCTGAGCTGGGGATTGGGGCCGGAGCCGGGCTGGTTCGCCGACTGGGATCGCTGGGACGGGCTGTGGTATCGCTCGATCTGGGAGGCCGGCTACGCCGCCCAGCCGCACACCATCGCCTTCCCGCCGCTGTATTCACTGCTCGTCGGCACCTTGTCCAGCCTGAGCGGGCTGGACTTTGCGCGGGTGGCGATGCTGCTGAACCTGGTCGCGCTGCTGGGCGCGATGCGCGCGCTGGAGGGCATCTATCGCGACCGCTTCGGGCTGGACCCGGCGCCGGTGCGGCCCTTTTTGCTGTGCTTTCCGGCGCTGTACTTCGTGCTGGCGCCCTATTCCGACACGCTGTTCTTGTGGCTGACGCTGCAGGTCATCGCGCTGCTGAGCCGGCCGGCGCCATTGGGGCGCGGCGAGCAGTTGCTGCTGCTCGGCCTGCTGTTCGCCGCCCCCTTGCTGCGCATCAGCGGCGTGATCTTTTTGCTGCTGCTGCTGGCCGGGCGCTGGCAGGCGCTGGCCACCGGCGCCGGCATCGCGCTGTGGCTGCAGATCAATTACGCGGTGGCCGGCACGCCGCTGGCCTTTCTGGCCGTGCAGTCGGAGTTCTTGATGGCCGAGGGCCACCTGCTCGACGGGCTGCGCGGCGCCTGGGGCGGGCTGGCCCACCTGCCGCCGCCGGCCGACTGGGTGGACTGGAGCCAGCGCCACCTCGCGCCGATTGCGCTGCTGGCGCTGGCGCTGCCGCTGCTGGCCTGGCTGGCCTGGCGCCGCGACTGGCTGCTGCTGGGCCTGCTGTTCGCGCTGCTGGCGCTGTCGCACAACCAGTCCTTCTGGCGCAGCACCGTGCGCTATGACTTCCCGATCTGGCCGCTGCTGCCGGCGCCGCTACTGGCGCTGCGGGCCTGGGCCCAGGCCCGCGGCCGGCCGCGGCTGGCCGGGCTGGCGCTCGGTGCGGTGCTGCTGCTGGCGCTGGGCGGCGCGGTGCTGCAGTGGGCCTACACGCAGATCTTCGTGCGCGGCGGCTGGGCGTTTTAGGAGCGCCGGGGCAACGCTGCCGTATTCAGCGCTGGCCTAGGTTTTGCGCGGCTTGAGCGCGTTCAGCGGCATCACGTTGGCGGCGGCCTCGCGGCTCATGCCGTGGGCGGCCAGCCGCTCCAGGTAGCGCGCCCACCAGGCGTCATGCTGCGCATCCAGCTCGCGCAGGCCCTCCCAGCTGTACAGCCCGCTGTCGTGGCCGTCCGAGAACACCAGCCGCACCGCGTAGCGGCCGACGGGCTCGATGCGCTCGATGCGCACATCGCGCTTGCCGCCCACGATCTGCCACTCGCCGCCGTGCCCACGCACCTCGGCCGAGGGGCTGCACACGCGCAGGTATTCGGCGGCAAAGCGGCGCTCGCCGTCGGCCCAGACCACGGTCAGCGCCTGCTTGTCCGGCGCCAGCCGCAGCTGCTGCGGCACGGCGGCGGCGTTGGGGGTCGCGGCCACGCTAGAGGATGTAGCGGGACAGATCCTGGTTCTGCACCAGGCTGCTGAGCCGCTCGTCGACCAGGGCCTCGTCCACGCTGATCGCCTCGCCGTCGCGATCCGGCGCCTGGTAGGAGATGTCTTCCAGCAGCCGCTCGAGCAGCGTGTGCAGGCGGCGCGCGCCGATGTTCTCGGTCTCGGCGTTGACCTGCGTGGCCAGCTCGGCCAGGCGGCGCACGCCGTCGCGGGCGAATTCCAGCCGCACGCCCTCGGTGCCCATCAGCGCCGCGTATTGCGCGGTCAGCGAGAAGTCGGGCTCGGTCAGGATGCGCTCGAAGTCCTCGGCCGTCAGCGCGGCCAGCTCGACGCGGATCGGCAGCCGGCCCTGCAGTTCCGGGATCAGGTCAGCCGGCTTGGCCAGGTGGAAGGCGCCCGAGGCGATGAACAGGATGTGGTCGGTCTTGACCATGCCGTACTTGGTGTTGACGGTGCTGCCCTCGACCAGCGGCAGCAAGTCGCGCTGCACGCCCTCGCGGGAGACATCGGCGCCGACGGTGTTCTCGCGCTTGCAGACCTTGTCGATCTCGTCGAGGAACACGATGCCGTTGTGCTCGACCTCGAGCACCGCGGCGGCGCGCAGCTTTTCCTCGTCGACGTGCTTGGCGGCCTCCTCGTCGATCATCAGCTTCAGCGCATCCGCCACGCGCAGCTTGCGCGGCTTGCTGCGCTGCTGCTGCATGTTGCGAAACAGCCCCTGCAGCTGCGAGGTCATCTCTTCCATGCCGGGGGGGCCCATGATTTCGACGCCGCCGCCGCGGCCGGCGATCTCGACCTGCACCTCGCGGTCATCCAGCTGGCCCTCGCGCAGCTTCTTGCGCAGCACCTGGCGGGTGGCGTCGTTGCCGCCGGCCTCGTTGCCTTCGGCGCGCGGCAGCAGGGCGTCGAGGATGCGCTCCTCGGCGTCCAGCTCTGCGCGCGGACGGGCCTTGGCGATCTCGCGCTCGCGCACCTGCTTCACCGCCACATCGGCCAGGTCCTTGATGATCGAATCGACCTCGCGGCCCACGTAGCCCACCTCGGTGAACTTGGTGGCCTCGACCTTGATGAAGGGCGCCTGCGCCAGCTTGGCCAGCCGCCGCGCGATCTCGGTCTTGCCCACGCCGGTGGGGCCGATCATCAGGATGTTCTTGGGCGTGACCTCATTGGCCATCGCCGGCTCCAGCTGCTGCCGGCGCCAGCGGTTGCGCAGCGCGATGGCCACGGCACGCTTGGCCTCGGCCTGGCCGATGATGTGCTTGTCCAGCTCCTGCACGATTTCGCGCGGCGTCATCATCGAGCGCTCGGGCCGGTCGGCCGGTGCGGGCATGGGGGCAGGGGCAGCTTCGGTCATGAGGCGTTCGACTCCGCGAGCGATTCGATGGTCAGGTTGTCATTGGTGTAGATGCACACGTCGGCCGCGATCAGCAGCGCCTCGCGCACGGTGTCGGCGGCGGACAGGTCCGAATGCGCGACCAGCGCCCGCGCCGCCGACAGCGCAAAACTGCCGCCGCTGCCAATCGCCATGACCTCGTGCTCGGGCTCCATCACGTCGCCGGTGCCGGAGATCATCAGCGTGGCGGTGGCGTCGGCCACGATCAGCATGGCCTCCAGGCGGCGCAGGGCGCGGTCGGTGCGCCAGTCCTTGGCCATCTCCACCGCGGCGCGGGTCAGGTTGCCGCCGTGCTTTTCCAGCTGGCCCTCGAAACGTTCGAAGAGCGTGAAGGCATCGGCGGTGGCGCCGGCAAAACCGGCGATGACGCGGCCCTCGTACAGGCGGCGGACCTTGCGGGCGTTGCCCTTGATGCGGGTGTTGCCCAGCGAAACCTGGCCATCGCCACCAACGGCGACCTCGCCGTTCTTGCGCACGGCACAGATCGTCGTTCCGTGGAACTGCTCCATCCGACCCTTCCTTCAAGGTACGAGCGTGAGCAGCAATAGATCAGGCCGACCGGCGCGGATTCAAGGCCTGGCGACCATGGTCACCGCAACCGGGCGCCCCGCGCGGCCGCCACGCGTGCCTGGGATCACGGCAACGGTGTCGGGGTTGCCCCCGGGCCACGGACGGCCCGGCGCGGGGCGATGGCGAAAGCTATCGAACCGGCGAAGGCGCGTGCGGACATGTGCCGCGCGCGCCGTGCGCTGAGCCATCCAGGAGGGATGGATTCAGCGCCAAACCCGGCCCACGGACGGCCCGGCGCGGGGCGATGGCGGCAGCCATCGACCCGGCGGAGGCGCGTGCGGACATGCGCCGCACGCGCCGTGCGCTGAGCCATCCGGGACGGATGGATTCAGCGGCTAACTACGCGTAGGTCGTCTGCGCCTTGTCGCCGGCGGGCGCGGGGCGCCGCTCGATCAGCAGATAAAGCAGCGGGCCAAAGGAGCCGGCGGCCAGCGTCAGCAGCACATAGGGCCAGGCGCGGCGGCCATGCTCACGCGCGTCGCGCAGCATCCAGGAGATGGCCAGCGCGCAGACGATGACCAGGTCCAGCAGCACCTGCCAGGTGGCGGCGTTGGCCATCGCGGCCTGGAACAGGCCCAGGTAGCCGTAGTGCAGCAGCACATAGCCGCTGTAGGCGCCAAAGGCGAGCGTGATGACCCACAGGGCCAGGTGTTGGGTACGCATCGAAGGTCTTCCTTGCGGGTTTGCCAGCCTGGATTGTCCCCGGCCCGGGCGTGGCCGCAATTACGCGCCGGGTAATCGTGGCCCGCGGCGACGCGTGCCACTATCGCCCCATGGACACCGCCCTGCCCCCGGAACGCTTTGGCACGCTGCTGCGCGACAGCCGCCGCGCGCGCAAGCTCTCGCAGCTCGACCTGGCGGGCCAGGCCGAGGTCTCGCAGCGGCATCTGAGTTTTCTCGAATCCGGCCGGGCGCGGCCCAGCCGCGAGATGGTGCTGCAGCTGGCCACGGCGCTGGACCTGCCGCTGCGCGAGCGCAACCGCCTGCTGCTGGGCGCCGGCTTCGCCGGCATCTACCCCGAGCGCCGGCTGGAGGAGCGCGACATGGCGCCGGCCACCGAGGCGCTGCGCATGCTGATCGCCCACCACGAGCCCTTCCCGGCCATCGTCGTCGACCGCGCCTGGAACCAGCTGCTGGCCAACGCCGCAGTGCCGCGCATCTTCGGCGCGCTGGGCGACTGGGACACGATGTGGCAGCGCGTCTGCGGCGACGGGCCGCGCAACGTGCTGATGATGACGCTGCACGAGCACGGCCTGCGCCCCTATTGGGCCAACCTGGAGGAGTTCGCCCCGCCGCTGCTGGCGCGCACGGCGCACGAGGCCCTGTCGCACCCGCCCACGCAGGCGGTGCTGGACACCGTGCTGCGCTACCCCGGCCTGCCGCGCAAGCTGCGCCGCATCGACCTCGACGCCGCGCGCCTGCCGGTGCTGCCGGCGCGCATCCAGGCCGGCCCGCTGCAGCTGAGCCTGTATTCGATGCTGACCACCTTCGGCACGCCGCTGGATGTGACCACCGACGAGCTGCGGGTCGAAAGCTTTTTCCCCGCGGACGCGCAAACCGAGGCGCTGCTGCGGCGCCTGGGGGCACCGCCGGCGCAAAGCCAAGCCGCGCCGCCGCCCTGATCCGTTGCCTGCGACCTAGCTGAACACCACCGTCTTGTGGCCGTCGAGCATCACCCGGTGCTCCAGGTGCCAGCGCACGGCCCGGGCCAGCACGCGGGCCTCGACCTCGCGGCCCTGCGCCACCATCTCGGCGGCCGAGGTGGCGTGGTTCACGCGAATCACGTCCTGCTCGATGATCGGGCCCTCGTCGAGGTCGGCGGTGACGTAGTGCGCGGTGGCGCCGATCAGCTTGACCCCGCGGGCATGGGCGCGGTGGTAGGGCCGCGCGCCCTTGAAGCTGGGCAGGAAGGAGTGGTGGATGTTGATGCAACGCCCGGCCAGCTGGCGGCAGAGGTCGTCGCTGAGGATCTGCATGTAGCGCGCGAGCACCAGCAGGTCGACGGCCTCCTGCTCCAGCAGCGCCAGCAGCGCCGCCTCCTGCTCGGCGCGCCGCTCGGGGCTCGTTGGCAGGTGCACGAAACGCAGCCCATGCCATTCGGCCAAGGGGCGCAGATCCTCGTGGTTGGAAACGATCGCCACGATCTCGGTCGGCAGCTGCCCGGCCTGCCAGCGGTGCAGCAGGTCGTTCAGGCAGTGCCCATCGCGGGAGACGGCGATCACGCTGCGCAGCGGCCGCGCCAGCTCGTGCAGGCGGCAGTCAAAGCCCTCGCGCGTGGCCACGGCCTGCAGCGCCGGGCCCAGCGCCATGGCCTGGGCCGGCGGCACGGTGAAGTGCAGGCGCACGAAGAACAGGCCGGTGTCCGGGTCGCCGTATTGCACGGCGTCGCGGATGTCGCCGCCCAGCGGCAGCAGCGCCTGCGTCAGCGCGGCCAGGATGCCGGGGTGGTCCTCGCTGCGCAGCGTCAGCACATAGTGCGCCGCGGCCGACTCAGTCATCGCCACCCTCGCGGCGCGCCCGCGGGTGGGCGGCGTCGTAGGCCTGGGCCAGGTGCTGCCAGTCCAGGCGGGTATAGACCTGGGTGGTCGTCAGGTTCTTGTGCCCCAGCAGCTCCTGCACGCCGCGCAAATCGCCGGAGGACTGCAGCAGGTGCGAGGCGAAGCTGTGCCGAAGCATGTGCGGGTGCAGGTGCGCGCCCAGGCCCAGCGCCTGCGCCCAGTGCGCCAGGCGCAGCTGTATGGCCCGGTGCGACAGCCGGCCGCCGCGGCGGCTGACGAACAAGGCCGGCTCGCCCGGCGTGGCCAGGGCATTGCGCTGGCGCAGCCAGCCCGACAGCGCCGCGCGGGCGCGACCGCCCAGAAACACCATGCGCTCGCGCCCGCCCTTGCCGCGCACGATCCAGCGCTCCGGCAACGCGGCCACATCGGCCTGGTTCAACGCGGCCAGCTCGGCCAGGCGCAGGCCGCAGGAATAAAACAGCTCCAGCATCGCGTGGTCGCGCGCGTCCATGGGCGCCGCGCGCGGCATCGCATCCAGCAGCGCGTTCAGCGGCTCCAGGTCCAGCGCCTTGGGCAGGTGCTCGGCGCGCCGCCGCACCAGCCGCGCCGGCACCGGGCAGGCGCTGATGTGGCCGGCCGCCTGCTCGTCGCGGTAATAGCTGCGCAGCGCCGACAGCGACTTTTGCAGGCTGCGCGCGCCCAGGCCCTGGCCGCGGCGGCGGGCGGCATAGGCACGGATTTCGCGCGCGCCCAGCGTCAGCGGCGAGGGCAGGCCCTGCGCCCGCCCCCAGTCGGCAAAGGCACGCAGCTCGCGCGCATAGGTCTGCTGGGTCAGCGCCGCCAGCCGGCCCTCGTCCGCCACCCGGCGCAGCCAGTGTTCAACCCGCGCCCAGTCGTCCATGCCCACGGGCCATCGCCGCCGCCAGCAGGCCGGCGGTCAGGTCCAGAAAAAAAGTGCCCATGCCCTCGACGAATTGCGTCGAGGCCCCGCTGGCCAGGATCAGCACCGCATTGCGGGCCTGCCGGTCCAGCGGCACGATCGCGCAGCTTTGCAGCTCGCGCTGGTCGGGAAAGACGTCCTCGCGCAGCGCGTCGGTGATCGGCCCGCAGCGGGTCATGCCGGTGCGCATCACGTCGGCCAGCTCGCTGGGCAGCGCGCCGGAGAACTCCAGGCATTGCTGTGGCGCGTGCTCATCGCCCGACAGCATTACGACGCGGGTGGCCTCGATGTCGAAATCGCGCGCCATCGCCTCCTGCAGGATCTGGATCGCGTGGTCGCCGTCGGCCGCCTGCAGCAGCGCCTGCGCCAGCTTGTGCAGGTTGCGGGCGTGCACCTCGTTGAGCCGCGCCATTTCCACCAGGTCCGCCAGCTGCGCCTCCAGCCGCCCGACCTGTTCGCGCAGGCGCGCGGTCGAGCGCTCGAGCAGCGAGGCGGCGGTGCCGCTGCCGTGGGTGAAGGCGATGCGCGACAGCGCATCCTCGTGCCGGGCAAAAAAGTCCGGGTGGTCGCGCAGGTAATCCAGAAACGCGGCCTCGCGGGCCTCGTCGATCGCCGCGGCGGCGCGAGCAGGTTGTGTCATAGCGGCATTCGACCTTCAAAGACCCAATCCGCCGGGCCGGTCATCCACAGCGGGACGTCCCCTCCCGCCCAGCGGATCTCCAGACTACCACCGGGCAGCAGGACCTGAACCGGCGCGTCGGCCTCGAGGCGGCCGCTGCGCACCAGCGCCGCCACGGCCGCGCAGGCGCCGCTGCCGCAGGCCGGGGTCTCACCGGCGCCGCGCTCGTAGACCCGCAGGCGGATGCGCCGCGCATCCAGGCGCTGGGCAAAGCCGACGTTGGCGCCCTCGGGCAGATCGGCGTGGGTCGCAAGACGCGGCCCCAGCTCGGCGACCGGCGCCTGGGCGACATCGTCCACCTCGGTGACCAGGTGCGGGTTGCCCAGCGACAGCGCGGCGAAGTGCCAGCCCGGGGCCGCATCGAATTCGTAGCTCGCGGCCGGCGCACGCGTCAGCGGCAGCGAGGCGGGGGCAAAGTCGGGCACCGGCATCTCGACCCGCACGCCGGCACCCTCCAGCGCCAGGCGCATGCGCGCCGTGGCCGTCTGCACCGTCCACTCGCGCGCGGCGCTGAGCCCGCTGCGGGCGATGTACAGCGCCAGGCAGCGCGCGCCGTTGCCGCACTGGCCCACGCGGCCGCCATCGGCGTTGTAGATGCGGTAGCCAAAGTCCACGCCCGGCTCGGGCGGCGGGTCCACGATCAGGATCTGGTCGCAGCCGATGCCGGCGCGGCGGTCGGCGATGCGGCGCAGCAGCGCCGGCGTCAGCTCGGGCAGGGGCGCGTGGCCGTCGAGCACGACGAAGTCGTTGCCCAGCCCCTGCATCTTGACGAAGAGCAGGCTGGCATCATGCGTGGCGGTTGTGACCATGCGCCATTCTGACACCGTGCCCGACGCCCCGCCCGCCGTACTGCGCCTTGCCGACCTGCCGGCGCCGCCGCACAGCCTGACCACGCTGCTGGCCCGCCATGGCCTGAGGCTCGAGGCCGTGGCTGCCGACGCGGCGATTCCCGGCAGCTACTGGGGTGACGAGGAGGCCGGGCTGATCGGCAGCAGCGTCTACGCCCGGCCCGACACGCCACTGCATTCGATCCTGCACGAGGCCTGCCATGCGATCTGCATGGGCGCGCAGCGGCGCGACGCGCTGCACACCGACGCCGGCGGCGACGACGCCGAGGAATGCGCCGTGTGTTACCTGCAGATCCTGCTGGCCGACGCGCTGCCGGAGATGGGCCGCGCGCGGATGCTGGCGGACATGGATGCCTGGGGCTACAGCTTCCGCCTGGGCAGCGCCCGGGCCTGGTTCGAGCGCGACGCGCAGGATGCGCAGGAATGGCTGGAACGGGCGGGCCTGCTGCCAGCCCCGGCCTGAGCGCCGAAATCAGCGAGGGGAACGGCCGCTAAAACTGGCTGCCGCCGCCGAGCAGCACCGCGTAGCGCGCGCCCTTGCCGGCGCCGACCAGCAGCACGAAGGGCAGCAGGCGCACCCGCATCAGCCCGCCGATGAAGGTCAGCGCGTCGCCGCCTACCGGCAGCCAGGCCATCAGCAGCGACCACTGGCCCCAGCGGGCAAAGCGCTCCTGGGCGCGTTGCAGCGCGGCCGCGCTGACCGGGAACCAGCGCCGGCCCTGGAAGCGGGTCAGCTCGCGGCCGATCCACCAGTTCAGCACGGCACCGAGCGTGTTGCCGCTGGTGGCCGCCAGCCACAGCGGCCCGGCCGGGTAGCCCTGCTGCTGATAGGCCAGCACGACCACCTCGGAATAAAAGGGCAGAATCGTCGCCGCGCCAAAGGCGCTGGCGAAGACGATCAGGTAGGCGTTCACGCCGGCTGGGTGCGGTCGACCAGCGTGGCGAAGATCCGCCGCTGCCAGGCGTGCTGCGGCAGGTACTCCGGGTGCCACTGCACCCCCAGCAGGAAGCGGTGCTCCGGGTCCTCCACGGCCTGCACGATCTCGTCCAGGTCGCGGCCGACGACGCGCAGCCCCTCGCCCAGGTCGCTGACGGCCTGGTGATGCAGGCTGTTGATGCGCGCCTGCTCGCGCTCGAGGATGCCGGCCAGCGCCGAGCCGCCGACGACCTTGAGCGTCTTCGCCGGGAAGGGCGTGCGCCGGTTCGAGGTGTGCCGGCGGATGCGCCGCAGGTCGGTGTGCAGCCGGCCGCCGCGCACGATGTTGATCAGCTGTGCGCCGCGACAGATGCCCAGCAGGGGCACGCCGCGGCCCAGGCTCTGTTCGATCATGCCGATCTCGAAGCGATCCCGCGCCGGGTCCATCGGGGCCACGTCCGGCGCGTCGGGCAGGTACAGCCCGGGGTCGATGTCATCGCCGCCGCTGATGACCACCGCATCCGGCGGGCGCGGCGGCTGCGGCCGCTCGGGCGTCAGCCGCACGGGCTCGGCGCCGGCGCGGCGCAGGGCCCAGGCGATGAACCACCAGGCCAGCGGCAACCAGGTATCCGGGCCGGTCACGGCCACCAGCGGTCGACTCACAGCAGCTCCGGCAGCACCCAGTCGTAGGCGGTCTCCGCCCAGTTGCCAAACAGCCACTCGCGCAGGCTGTCGGCGCGCTCGTAGCAATAGGCGCAGGCCTCCGCCAGCACCTTGGGCTGCGCGGCCAGCGCATCGAGCTGCAGCAAATCCCGCCAGGGGTGCACCAGCTGCCATTCGGGCTCGTCGAGCTGGCAGTTGGGCAGGCGGTAATGCAGCGTGGGCCGCGACTTGACCCGGCGGTCGTCGACCACCGCCAGCACCCGCTCCTCGTCGACGTGCTTGAACACCGGCAGCATGTCCAGCGCGCGGTTGCGCGTGGCGTTGTGCTCCAGGTAGTCATCGATCAGCGTGGCGCGGTCGGGCACGTAATCCGGCTGCAGCACCAGCTTCAGGTAGCTGCGCGGGAAGGGGTCGATGTAGGGGGTGATGCGCCGGCTCAGGTCCACGTCGGAACGCCGCAGCAGCCAGGGGTACAGGCACAAAAAGGCCTGCAGGTAGCGGCGCAGCGTTTCGCCATCCAGCGCCGGCAGTTCGGGGTTGAAATGCAGGCCGAAGGCGTATTGCGGCGAGTGCGTGGTGCCCTTGCCGCCGAGCTTGCGCACCGCGCGCACCAGGTCCTCCAGCTCCCACAGATCGTTCATCGGGATCGGCGGGGTCACGATCTCCACCGGCACCAGCTGCTTGGCCACCAGGGCGATGACGCCCTCGGCCACCTCCTCGGCCACGTCCTCCAGCGAGCCGCCCTCCGCGTCGCGCTTGCGGCCACGCTCCTTGAGGTAGGTCATGTCCAGCTCGACGTTGTAGTCGCCGTGGCGGGTGTCGCGCACGGCGATCTCGTAGTCGGAGATCGGGTCCAGCTCGCCGCCGAACAGCCGCCGCACTTCCTCGGCGGCGTCCTGCGGCGTCACGCCGATGAACTCCAGCTCGGCGCCCAGGCGCCGCGGGTCGCCCTGCGGATTGCGGTCCAGCAACGGCCGCGGCCAGGCCTGGCGACGGTATTGCGCGCGGTCGGGGCGGGGCATCGGCGTGTCCTCGGGCAAGTGGGGGATGGCGGGCTCAGTCGGTGGCCGCCGCGGCGGGCGCGGGGGCCGGCTTGGGCAGGCGGCGCAGCAACAGCCAGATCATCAGCAGCGCCGGCAGCCCGAGCAGCGACGTATACAGGAAAAAGCCGACATAGCCGAGTCCTTCCACCACAAGTCCCGATCCGCCGGCCAGCAGCTTGCCCGGCAGCGTGAACAGCGAGGAAAACAGGGCGTACTGCGTGGCCGTGTAGGCGACGCTGGTCAGCCCCGAGAGGTAGGCGATGAAGGCCGTGCCGGCCAGGCCGCTGGCCAGGTTGTCGGCGCTGATGACCACCACCAGCCCCGCCAGCGCCGGCTCGCCATACAGCGCCAGCGCGGCGAAGGTCAGGTTGGTGGCGATGACCAGCAGCCCGCCGATGATCAGCGAACGCGGCGCGCCGAAGCGGGCCACCAGCACGCCGCCGAGCATGGCCCCGGCAATGGTCATGAACACGCCGTAGCCCTTGGCCACGAAGGCGATCTCGGCCAGCGTGTAGCCCATGTCCAGGTAGAAGGGGTTGGCCATCACGCCCATCGTGATGTCGGTCAGCCGGAAGCTGCCGACGAAGGCCAGGATCAGCGCGCCGGTGGCCAGGCCGTTGCGGGCGAAGAAGTCGGCGAAGGGGCCGATGATCGCCTTGCGAAACCAGCCCAGCACGTCGCGACCCTCGCCCTTGACCAGCGCCCCGGCGTGGTCACGGATGCACAGCGTAGTGACGACGCCGACCAGGCCGCAGGCGGCCATCGTGCGGTAGGCCGCCGGCCAGCCGGCCTGCGAGGCCACCAGCAGGGCGCCGGCGCCGGCCACGATCAGCGCGATGCGGTAGCCAAGCTGGTAACTGGCGGCCAGCGCACCCTGCTTCTCGGCCGGTGCGGCCTCGATCCGCCAGGCGTCGACGACGATGTCCTGCGTGGCCGAGGAAAAGGCCACCACCAGCGCCCAGGCGGCCAGCAGGCCCAGGTCCTGCGCCGGGTCGGTGCCGGCGATGCCCAGCAGGCCCGCGATGATGCCCAGCTGCGCCAGCAGCATCCAGCCGCGGCGCCGGCCCAGCAGAGGCAGCGGCAGGCGGTCGATCACCGGCGCCCAGAAGACCTTGATCGAATAGGTCAGGCCCACCCAGGCGAAGGCGCCGATGGTGCTCTTGGCCACGTCGAGCTGGGCCAGCCAGGCCGACAAGGTGGAGAACACCAGCAAAAAGGGCAGCCCGGCGGAGAAGCCCAGGAACAGCATCGCCGCCACTGCGGGCTCGCGGTAGGCGGCCAGCGCGGCGCGCCAGCCCTGCTGCGGGGGAGGTGGGGGCGGCGCGGGCGTGCTCATCGGGTCGGGCTCCGGCTCAGTCGGCGTAATCGACGATCAAGGGCGCGTGGTCGGAAAAACGCTGCGCCTTGTAGACCTCGGCGCGCGTCAGGCGCGCGGCCAGGCCGGTGGTGACCAGCTGGTAGTCGATACGCCAGCCCACGTTCTTGGCGAAGGCCTGGCCGCGGTTGGACCACCAGGTGTAGCCGCCCGGTTCCTCCGCCGGGTAGAGCTGGCGGAAGGCATCGACCCAGCCACGGCCCAGCACCTCGGTCAGCCAGCCGCGCTCGGCCGGCAGAAAGCCCGAATTGCGCCGGTTGCCCTTGTCGTTGCAGATGTCGATGGGGGTGTGGGCGATGTTCCAGTCGCCGCACAGCACCACCTCGTCGCGGCCGCGGGCCAGCTTGTCCAGGTGCAGCGCGAACTCGTCCAGAAAACGGTACTTGGCGGCCTGCCGCTCCGGCCCGGAACTGCCCGAGGGCAGGTAGGCGGACACCACGCGCAGGCCGTCGAAGCGCGCCTCGACGTAGCGCCCCTCGGCATCGAATTCGGCGCAGTTGAAGTGGTCGACCACCTCGCGCGCCGGCTCGCGGCTGTAGATGGCCACGCCGCTGTAGCCCGGCTTTTCCGCCTCGCGCTGGTAGACATGCCAGCCGGGCGGCTTGCCGCCCACCTCCTCGACCTGGGCCGCGCTGGCGCGGACCTCCTGCAGGCAGACGACGTCGGCGCCGCAGCCCTCCAACCAGTCGAAAAATCCCTTGCGGGCGGCGCTGCGCAGCCCGTTGACGTTGGCGGTGATGATCCGCATCAGGTGCCGGCCCCGCGGCGTGAGTCGGCCGTTATCATACGGGCCGTCCCGCACCCCCTGCTGCCATGACCGGCGCCGCCACCAACGACCCCGCCGCCCCCACCGAGCGTTTCCTGGCCCTGGCCGCGCGCACCCAGGTGCTGCAGTTCGGCGAGTTTGCGCTCAAGTCGGGCCGCAGCAGCCCCTATTTCTTCAACCTGGGCCGCATCAGCAGTGGCGCCGCGCTGGCCGAGCTGGCCGCCTGCTACGCCGATACGCTGCTGGCCTCGGGGCTCGACTTCGATGGCCTGTTCGGCCCGGCCTACAAGGGCATCCCGCTGGCGGCCGCCGTGGCCACCGAACTGGCCCGCCGCGGCCGCGATGTGCCCTTCGCCTATAACCGCAAGGAGGCCAAGGACCACGGCGAAGGCGGGCTGCTGGTCGGCGAACCGGCCGGCCGGGTGGTAATCCTGGACGACGTGCTGACCGCCGGCACCGCGCTGCGCCAGGCGATCAGCCAGCTGCGCGCCGCCGGCGCCGAGCCGGTCGCGGCCCTGCTGGCCTTTGACCGCCAGGAGCGCGGCCAGGGCCCGCGCTCGACGGCCCAGGAGCTGGCCCAGGAGCAGGGCCTGAAGGTGTTTTCGATTGCCGGCCTGAACGACCTGGAATCCTGGCTGTCCGACAGCGAGCACGCCGCGGCGGTGCGCGATTACCGCGCCCAATGGGGCGTCGCCGCCGACTGAGGCATCCGTCCCGGGGCCGCCGCCCCGGGGCCGCCCTTGCAGGGGCGTATAGTGAGAAGCGGAGACCGCGCCACGATGAAGACCATGTTTGCACCCTCCTCCCCGCGCGCCGCACGCATCCTCGCGGCACTGCTTGCCTGCCTGCTGGCCGCGCCGGCCGCCGCCCAGATCTACCGCTGGGTCGACGACGAAGGCCGCGTGCACTACGGCGACAAGATCCCGGCCAAATACGCCAAGAACGAGCGCTCCAAGCTGAACCAGCAGGGGCAGACGGTGGACGTGCGCTCGCGCGAGAAGACCGCCGACGAGCGCGCCGCCGAGGAGCGCGCCCGCATCGCCCGCGAGCAGCAGCGCCAGCAGGAGGCCGAGCAGGCCCGCTACGACTCCTTCTTGCTCAGCACCTACCCCACCGTCGGCGCGCTGGAACGCGCGCGCGACGACCGCCTGGCGATCATGGACGGCCAGATCGTCAACGCGCGCAAGTCGCAGCAAGAGGCGCTGAATGCGCTGGAGGTGCTGCAGCAACGCGCCGCGCGTATCGAATCCAACGGCCGCCCGGTGCCGGAAAAGCTGCAGTCGCAGATCGCCGCCTTCGAGGACACCCACGCCGAGGCCCGCCGCCGCATCGTGTCGGTCGAGCGCGAGCGCGAGAACGTGGCCGCCGACTTCGCGCGCGACCGCGCCCGGCTGGCCGAGCTGCTGGATAGCCGCAGCGCCTACCGCGAGTAATCACCGGCGCGCGTCATTCCGGGCGCGATGCAGCCGGCGCGAATCCGCGCCGGTGGGCGCGTGGCCGCAGGCGGGCTGCCGTTGATCCCCGGCCGAAGGCTGGCTGCCGTTAATCCCCGGCCGCAGGCTGGCTGCCGTTAATCCCTGGCCGCAGGCTAGCTGCCGTTAATCAGCGTGCCGACGCCGGCGTCGGTGAACAGCTCCAGCAGGCAGGCATGCTCGACGCGGCCGTCGATGATGTGCGCCGCACGCACGCCGCTGGCCACCGCGTCCAGCGCGCAGCGGATCTTGGGCAGCATGCCGCCGTGGATGGTGCCGTCTTCGATCAGCGCCTCCACCCGGGCCGGCGACAAACCCGTCAGCAGCTCGCCGTCGCGGTCGAGCACGCCGGCCGTGTTGGTCAGCAGGATCAGCTTCTCGGCCTGCAGCACGCCGGCCAGCGTGCCGGCCACCAGATCGGCATTGATGTTGTAAGTGGCGCCGTCCTCGTCGACCCCCACCGGGGCGATGACCGGGATGAAGCCGCCGGTTTCCAGGTTGCGCACGACGTCCGGGTCGATCGACTCGACGGTGCCCACGCGGCCCAGATCGCCGGCCGCTTCCAGCTTGCGCGCGCGGATCAGCCCGCCGTCCTTGCCGGACAGGCCCACCGCGCGGCCGCCGTGCTGGTTGATCAGGCTGACGATGCGCTTGTTCACCGAGCCGCCCAGCACCATCTCGACCACGTCCATCGTCTCGGCGTCGGTCACCCGCATGCCGTCGATGAACTCGGTCTTCTTGCCCAGGCGGTCGAGCAACTGGCCGATTTGCGGGCCGCCGCCGTGCACGATGACCGGGTCGATGCCCACCAGCTTCATCAGCACGATGTCGCGGGCGAAGCCGCTTTGCAGCGTGGGGTCGGTCATGGCGTTGCCGCCGTACTTCACGACCACCGTCTTGCGCCGGAAGCGCCGGATGTAGGGCAGCGCCTCGGTCAGAACGTGGGCGACCTGCATGGCCTGCTTGGGGTCCAGGGCCATCAGGCGCTCCCGGTGTGGCCGAAGCCGCCGACGCCGCGCTCGCTGGGGTCGAAGCTGGCCACCTCGGTCAGCGTGGGCCGAATCACCGGCACGAAGACCAGCTGCGCGATGCGCGCGCCCACCTCGATCCGGTAGCTCGTCGCGCCGCGGTTCCAGCAGCTGACGAAAAGCTGCCCCTGGTAGTCCGAGTCGATCAGCCCGACCAGGTTGCCCAGCACGATGCCGTGCTTATGCCCCAGCCCCGAGCGCGGCAGGATCACGGCCGCGACGCCCGGGTCGGCGATGTGCACCGCCATGCCGGTCGGCAGCAGCTCGGTAGCTCCCGGCGCCAGCTCCAGTGGCTGCTCCAGCAGCGCCCGCAGGTCCAGGCCGGCGGAGCCGTCGGTGGCGTAGGCGGGCAGCGGGAAGTCGCGGCCCAGGCGCGGGTCCAGGACCCGGTATTCGATGTTCATGCGCGTTCGTTGTAATGCGTGGTGATCAGGTCGACCAGCTGCGTGGCAACCTCGGTCTTGGGCGCGGGGCCCAGCTGCGTCTGGCCGCCGGACCAAAGCACCTGCAGCGTGTTGTCGGCGACGTCGAAGCCCTGCCCCGCGCCGACCAGGTTGGCGCAGATCAGCGCCAGGCGCTTCTTTTCCAGCTTGCCGCGGGCGTAGTGCTCGACCTGCTCGGTCTCGGCCGCAAAGCCCACGGCAAAGAGCTCCGGCCGGCGCGCCGTGACGTCGGCCAGGATGTCCGGTGTGCGCTCCAGCTGCAGCGTCTGGGCCTGCGCGGCCTTCTTTTGTTTCTGCGCGGCGACCTCGGCCGGCCGGTAGTCGGCCACGGCGGCGCAGCCGATGAAGATGTCCGCCGTCGCCACCCGCTCCAGCACCGCGGCGTGCATCTGCGCCGCACTCTCCACCGCCACGCCCTGGACGGCGGCGGGCACGGCCAGCGCGCCGGGGCCGTGCACCAGCGTGACCTGCGCGCCGGCGCGGGCGAAGGCCTCGGCCAGCGCAAAGCCCATGCGCCCCGAGGAGCGGTTGGAAATGAAGCGCACGGGGTCGATGGCCTCGCGGGTGGGGCCGGCGGTCAGCAGCACCTGGCGGCCGGCCAGCGGCCCCGCTGCAGCGGCGCGGCTTGGCCCGACACTGCCGTCGAGCCAGTCGGCAATGCCGTCCAGGATTTCGGCCGGCTCCAGCATGCGCCCGGCGCCCACGTCGCCACAGGCCTGGTCGCCCACGCCCGGGCCCAGCAGGCGCACACCGTCACCGCGCAGGGTGGCGCAATTGCGCTGCACCGCCGGGTGGGCCCACATCTGCTGGTTCATCGCCGGGGCCATCGCCACCGGGGCGGGGCTGGCCAGCAGCAGCGTTGTCAGCAAATCGTCGGCCATGCCCGCCGCCGCCCGCGCCATCAGGTCCGCGCTGGCCGGGGCCACCAGCACCACATCGGCCCAGCGGGCCAGCTCGATGTGGCCCATGGCGGCCTCGGCGGCCGGGTCGAACAGCGCGCTGCGCACGCTGCGGCCGGAGAGCGCCTGGAAGCTCAACGCGCTGACAAACTGCTGCGCGCCGGCCGTCATGACGACCTGCACCTCGCAGTCGCGTTCGCGCAGGCGGCGCGTCAGCTCGCAGGCCTTGTAGGCCGCGATGCCGCCGCTGACGCCAAGTAGCACCTTGCGGGCCATGTCCGCCCCCGAAACCAAAGCCCGAAATGGTAGCGCACAGCCCCGAGCGACTATTCACGAGCGACGATTGCGATGGCGATGCGAGACTGGCCACTGGACCAGCGGCCGCGGGAGCGCCTGCTGCGCTACGGCGCCGGCGCGCTCAGCGACGCCGAGCTGCTGGCGATCTTTCTGGGCGTGGGCAGCGCCGGGCGCGACGTGCTGACGCTGTCGCGCGACCTGCTGCGTCACTTCGATGGCCTGCGCGGCCTGATGACCGCCGAGCGCGAAGCCTTTTGCGCCCAGCGCGGCCTGGGCCCGGCCAAGTTCATTGCCGTGCAGGCGATGCTGGAGATCAACCGCCGCTTTCAGGCGCAGGGCCTGCAGCGGGCCGGCCCGCTGACCGACTCGCGCGCCGCGGTGGACCTGCTGGCCTGCCATTTGCGCGAGCGCCAGGCCGAGGTGTTCTGTTGCCTGTGGCTGGACAACCGCCACCGCCTGATCCGCCTGGACGAGATGTTTCAGGGCACCATCAGCGGGGCCAGCGTTTACCCGCGCGAGGTGGTGCGGCGCGCGCTGCAGCTCAATGCCGCCGCCGTCATCCTCGCGCACAACCACCCCTCGGGCGTGGCCGAGCCCTCGGCGGCCGACCGCGACATCACCAGCCGGCTGCGCGAGGCGCTGCGGCTGATCGAGGTGCGCGTGCTCGATCACATCGTCATCGGCGACACCCGGCACGTGAGTTTTGCCGAGCGCGGGTGGTTGTAAGCGCCCCCGCGCCGTGCTATAAAAGGCGGCTCGCTGCTGCCGGCAGCCCTGTCTGGGCGCTGGCCTTCCAGTCAATCCAAGGATTATTCGTCATGTCCCGAGTGTGTCAGGTGACGGGCAAGGGCCCGCAAACCGGCAACAACGTGTCGCACTCCAACCGCAAGACGCGTCGTCGCTTTCTGCCGAACCTGCACAACAAGCGTTTCTGGCTGGAAAGCGAGAAGCGTTATGTGTCGCTGCGCGTGTCCACCCACGGCATGCGCATCATCGACAAGCGCGGCATCGAGACCGTGATTGCCGAGCTGCGTGCCAACGGAGAGAAGGTCTAAACCATGGCCAAGAGCAACGCCCGCGACAAGATCAAGCTCGTCTCCAGCGCCGGGACTGGCTACTACTACACCACGGACAAGAACAAGCGGAACACCCCCGACAAGTTCGTGTTCAAGAAATACGACCCCGTCGTGCGCAAGCACGTCGAGTTCAAGGAAGCCAAGATCAAGTAAGCGGCTTCCCACCCGCCAACAACGCCCGCCCTCGTGCGGGCTTTGTTGTATATGTCGCCGGCACGCCTTGGTCGTGGGTCAGGTTGGCTGCAACACCCCAACGAGGATCCCCATGAATATCAGCAAGGACTGCGTCGCCAGCTTCCATTACACCCTGCGTAGCCCCGAGGGCGAAACGCTGGACAGCTCCGATGGCCGTGAGCCGCTGTCCTACCTGCACGGGCACAACAACATCATCGCGGGCCTGGAATCGGCGCTGGACGGCAAGGCCGTCGGCGACGAGGTGCAGGCCGTGGTGGACCCGGCGCAGGGCTATGGCGAAACCCATGACGAGCTGGTGCAGCAGGTGCCGCGTTCGGCCTTTGGCGACCAGAAAGTCGAGCCGGGCATGCGCTTCACCGCGGAAACCCAGGCTGGCCCGCGCATGGTGACCGTGACCGCCGTAGCGGACGAAGAAGTCACCGTCGATGGCAACCACCCGCTGGCCGGCCAGACGCTGCACTTCGATGTGGAAATCACCGACGTGCGCGAAGCCACCGCCCAGGAGCTGGAGCACGGCCACGTGCACCAGGACGGCGCCGACCACTAAGGCGCCCCGCGGCGCCGGCCCTGCGCGGGCCGGTGCCGCAAGTTTTCGGCGGCCCCAAGGCCGCCACCCAGAGCGCAAGCCCCACGCCGCGAGCACCGGCGCCGGGGCCGCCGCCCCGCGCGGCAGCGCCCCTACGCTGTGCTCTGGATGACCCCATGACGACATTTGCCGAGCTCGGCCTGATCCCCGAGCTGTGCGGCGCGCTGGAGCGCGCCGGTTACACCACCCCGACCCCGATTCAGCAGCGCGCGATCCCCGCGCTGCTCGACGGCGGCGATGTGCTCGCCGCCGCGCAGACCGGCACCGGCAAGACGGCCGCCTTCGCGCTGCCGCTGCTGCAGCGGCTGCACGCCCAGGGCCGCGGCTCCCGCGCCCCGCGCGTGCTGATCCTGTGCCCCACCCGCGAGCTGGCCGCGCAGATCGACGCCTCGATCCAGAAGTACGGCACCGCGCTGAAAATCCGCAGCACCGTGATCTTCGGCGGCGTCGGCCAGAACCCGCAGGTCGAGGCGCTGCGCCGCGGCGTCGACATGCTGGTGGCCACCCCCGGCCGCCTGCTCGACCTGCATGGCCAGGGCGCGCTGGACCTGTCGCAACTGCAAACGCTGGTGCTGGACGAAGCCGACCGCATGCTCGACATGGGCTTCATCCACGACATCCGCCGGGTGCTCAAGCTGCTGCCGGCGCAACGCCAGAACCTGCTGTTCTCGGCCACCTTCTCCAAGGACATCGAGCGGCTGGCCCGCGGCCTGCTGCGCGACCCGCTGTCGATCGACGTCGCGCCGCGCAACGCGCCGGCCGAGGCCGTCACCCAGCACGCGCTGGACTGCGACAAAGGGGACAAGCGGCGCATGCTGTCGGCCCTGATCCGCGGTGAGAGCTGGCGCCAGACGCTGGTCTTCACCCGCACCAAGCACGGCGCCAACCGCCTGGCCAAGCAGCTGATGAGCGACGGCCTCACCGCCGCCGCGATTCACGGCAACAAGAGCCAGACGGCCCGCACAAAGGCCCTGGCGGGCTTCAAGGACGGCAACATCGACGTGCTGGTGGCCACCGATATCGCCGCCCGTGGCATCGACATCAAGGAGCTGCCGCAGGTCGTCAACTACGAGCTGCCGAACGTGCCGGCCGACTATGTGCACCGCATCGGTCGCACCGGCCGCGCCCAGGCCAGTGGCCAGGCGGTGTCGCTGGTCGACGCCGAAGAGAGCAAGCTGCTGCGCGACATCGAGCGCCTGCTCGGCCGCAAGCTGCCGCGCATGAGCCTGAGCGAGGCGGCGCGCGAGGCCTATGCCAACCCGCCCACGCCGATCGAGGTGGCGCCGGAAGCCGCCCCGCAGCGCCCCGCCGGCGCGCGCAAGCCGCGCCCGCCGCGTGGCGATGGCCAGGCCCCGGCACCGGGTCGCCGCCGGCGCAACCGCGGTGGCCGCGGGGGCGGCGGTCGCGGCCGCGGCCAGGGCGAAGGCCGACGCTAGTCGGCAACGCCGCCGGCGCGGTTGACAGGCCGCGCCGGCGGGCGTAACAAGGATCGTCCACTGCGCGAGTACGAAGGGGGCTCGGCATGGACGCATCGCTGCGGACGATCCTGGCGGCCGGCATCGGCATCAGTTTCCTCAGCCTGCTGGCGCTGGCCGGCTGTAGCGAGAGCGAGATCCCCCGGCGAACACCGCCCGCCGCCGCGCCCACGCCGGTGGCCACCCCCACCGTCATCCAGGCCAGCGACAACGCCCGCTTTGTCAGCCTGGACGTGGACGCCGGGCAGGTGCTCGCAATCCGCGACGGCGATGGCGACGGGGCCGTCAGCATCGACGTCGATGGCGACCTGGGCTGCTCGGGGCTGATCCAGCTCGACGGCGCGGTGCGCGACCTGCTGCTCAAGGTTGGCGGCGACCTCGACCTGCGCTGCGCGCTGCGCCAGCTCGCGGGCAGCAGCCGCAAGACCGATGGCGAGGACACCTTCGTGCGCGTCGAAGTGCCCAATGGGCAGATTCGCCTGCTGTCCGGCTTTGCCGCCGATATGGACGGCCAGTTGCTGATCGTCGACGACCCCAGCTTGGCGCCCACGCCCGAGGAGCTGCTGGCCGACGCGCTGAGCCACGACGGCAGCACCCCCACCGTGGCCAGCCTGCCCGAGCCCACGCCCGGCATGAAGGCCGGAGCGCGCTTTCAGCCCAAGCGCAGCAACGACACCGAACATCAGCTCGGCGGCGCCTGGTTCACCAACCCGCGCGTGCTCGACCAGGACCGCGGCCGCAGCCGCGCGGTGCATGTCTGGGCGGCCTGCGACGTGGCCCTCGTGGACGCGCCCGGCAGCGACCCGGGCACGGCGGCGACGCCGTTCTCGGTCAATGCCCCCCGCTGGGCCGCGCCGCCCGCCTTGCGCGTGAACCGCGGCAACCAGCCCGCCACCGCCAGCGGCAGCGACGGGCGCCGCGGCCTGAGCCTGAACCTGCGCTCCGCCGGCCAGGTGCGGGTGGCCACCGCGGCGCGGCTGGAACTGATGGATGGGGGTGCCGGCCAGGAGGCCCAGGCCACCGGCCGCAATGCCACCGCCCAGGGCGGGGCCGGCGGCCGGGCCGGCACGCTGAAAATCGCCGCCGACGGCGGGCTGATCATCGAGCCCGCCGGCAGCATCACCGTGGTGCCCGGCACCGGCGGCGCCGGCGGCGCGGCCACCGCCACCGGTGACCCCAACGCCCGCACCCAATGCAACCCGCGACCCGGCGCGGCGGCGCAGGCCACGGGCGGCGCCGGCGGTGCGGCCGACTTCGTGCTGACGGCCGTCGGCATCGACCGCCCCGGCGCGATCCAGGTCGAGGACTTCCGTGGCGGCGCGGGCGGCAACGCCGTCGCCAGCGGCGGGCCCGGCGACAGCAACTGCGATGGCGCCGGCACCACCGGCGCGACCGGCGGCGCGGCCACAGCCAACGGCGGCGTCGGCGGCGATGCCTCGATCCGCACCGTGGGCCAGGCCGTGGGCCGGGTGCCTACGCCGCAGGACGCGGCAGGCGGTGACGCCACCGCCGAGGGCGGCAGCGGGGGCGACGGCGGTGATGAGCGCACGGCCTGCCCGATCCCGGCCAGTGGCGACGGCGGCCTGGGCGGCGCGGCCAGCGCCCGTGGCGGCAGTGGCGGCGCCCCGGGCGCCACCCAGCCCGGCGGGGCCGATGCGCGCTCGGGCGACGGCGGTGCCTGCGGCGACTTTGCCGCCAGCGGCGGCCAGCCCGGCGCCGCCAGCGCCACGCGGGGCGACGGCAACCCCGGCCAGGAGACCACCGGCGCCGCGCAGGCCGACTGCCCCTGCCCGCCGCTGCCCAGCCCGACGCCGACCAGTGGCGTGGCGCCCAGCCCCAGCGTCGAGCCCACACCGACTGCAACTGTGGCGCCGACGCCCACCCCCACGTCGACACCGACGCCCACGCCCACACCGACCCCCACACCGACACCCACGCCCACCCCCGTCAGCAGCGCCTCGGTCGAGGGCTGTTACGAATGCGACAGCGGCTGCTTCGTGCAGAGCGGCGAGCGGCTCTTCGTGACCGACGGCAGCCCGGTCACGCTGGATGGGCTGCCCGGCAACGACCAGGTGGATCTGCTCGACGAGCCGCTGCGCGCCGGCGATCCCCCCGATGCCTGGCGTTTCCGCGGCGATGGCAACAACTTCGTCTTCTTCGGCTCGCCGGGCCACAGCATGGACCTGCTGTTCCCGGGCGGCCCGAACCCGACGCTGCAGCTGTCGGTGCAGCAGGACCCGGGCGGCGGCAGCTGCTTCTCGGAGTGCGATTTGCTCGACAGCGGCGCCTTCGCCACCTGCCCCTGACGGCGTGGGGGGGCCGCCGGCCGGCGCCATAGCGGCGCCCGGCCGCGCTGGCTGTTAGATTGCGGCCTGCGTTTGCCCCGAACTTCGCCATGCTTCGTTACGCCCCGACCCTGCTGCTTGCCGCCGGCCTCGCCGGCTGTGCCGCCATCCCGCCCAGCGAGGCCCCGCCGCGCGCCGACAACCCGCTGCTGAGCCCCAGCACGCTGGATTACGGCCTGGTGGATTTCACCCGCCTGGAAGATCGCCACTTCCTGCCCGCCATGCGCGCCGGCATGCGCCAGCAGATGGCCGAGGTCGAGGCGATCAAGGCCAACGCCGAGGCGCCCAGCTTCGCCAATACGATCGTCGCGCTGGCCCGCAGCGGCCAGCTGCTGGACCGCAGCACCCGCGCCTTCTACGCGCTGAACGCCGCCGACACCAACGACGCCCGGCAGGCCGTCGAGGCCGAGATCGGCCCCGAGCTGGCCGCGCACCTGGACGCCATCCTGCTCGACCCCGCGCTGTTCGAGCGCGTGCAGGCCGTGTACGCGCAGCGTGCGGCGATGACCATGACGCCGGAGGACGCCTGGTTGCTCGAGCGCACCCACCGCGACTTCGTCAACGCCGGCGCGCGGCTGGACGCCGCCAGCAAGGCCCAGCTCAAGCAGCTCAACCAGCAGCTCACCGCGCTGTCGACGCAGTTCTCGCAAAAGCTGCGCGCCGACACCAATGACTCGGCCGTGCTGGTGCGCGACCGCGCGCGCCTGGCCGGGCTGTCGGAGACCGAAATCGCCAGCTTGGCCAAGGCCGCAACCGATGCCGGCCACGAAGGCGCCTACCGGATCAGCCTGATCCTGCCCACCAACCAGCCCAGCCTGGCCCGGCTCGAGGACCGCGACCTGCGCCGCGAGATCTACCTGGCCTCGATCGCCCGCGGCAGCAACGGCAATGCCCACGACACCCGCGCGGCCATGCTGGAGATGGTGCGCCTGCGCGCCCAGCGCGCCGAGCTGCTGGGCTATGACTCGCATGCCGCCGTGCAGCTGGTCGAGCAGACCGCCGGCTCGGTCGAGGCCGTGCAATCGATGCTGGGCCGGGTGATTCCGCCGGCGGTGCGCAATGCCCGCCGCGAGGCCGAGGCGCTGCAGGAGCTGGTCTACGCCGACGGGCAGCGCTTCAAGCTGGCGCCCTGGGACTGGAGCTACTACGCCGAGAAGCTGCGCACCCAGCGCTATGCCTTCGACGAGGCCCAGCTCAAGCCCTATTTCGCCCTGGACCGGGTGCTGGAGGACGGCGTGTTCTTCATGGCCGAGCGGCTCTACGGCCTGCGCCACGAGCGCCGCACCGACCTGCCGACCTACCACCCCGACGTCACGGTCTACGAGGTGTTCGACGAGGCCGGCGAAGGCTTGGGCCTGTTCATCTTTGACCCCTACGCGCGGCCCAGCAAGCGCGGCGGGGCGTGGATGAACGCGCACATCCCGCAGAACCGGCTGGAGGGCGCCCGCCCCGTGGTCGGCAACCACCTGAACATCAACAAGCCGGCCGGCGACGAGCCGGCGCTGCTGACCTTTGACGAGGTCAACACGCTGTTCCACGAGTACGGCCACGCGGTGCATGGCCTGCTGTCGGATGTGACCTACCGCCGCTTCTCCGGCACCACCGTGCCGCGCGACTTCGTCGAGTTCCCCTCGCAGGTGCACGAGATGTGGGTGACCTGGCCGGAGGTGCTGAAGAACTACGCCCGCCACGTCGAAACCGGCGAGCCGCTGCCGCAAAGCCTGGTCGACAAGATCCAGGCGGCCGAGAAGTTCAACCAGGGCTACGCCAGCACCGAATACCTGGCCGCCTCGGCGCTGGACATGGCCTGGCACACGCTGAGCGCGGCGCAGGCCGCGCAGGTCGACGACGTGCTGCGCTTTGAGGGCGAAGCGCTGGACGCCGCGCAGGCGCGCATCCCCGAGATCTTCCCGCGCTACCGCAGCCCCTACTTCGCGCACATCTTCGCCGGCGGCTATTCGGCCGGTTACTACAGCTACATCTGGAGCGAGGTGCTCGACGCCGACGCGGTGCAGTGGTTCGAGGAGAACGGCGGCTTCACCCGCGAGAACGGGCGGCACTTCGCCAGGACGCTGCTGGCGCCGGGCGGCTCGAAGGATTCGATGCAGCTCTACCGCGATTTTCGCGGCCGCGATGCGCGCATCGAGCCGCTGCTGGAACGGCGCGGCTTCAACTGATCGGGCGCGAGGGGCGCCGCGGCCCTGGCGCCCCTCGCCGGCCTCACACCCGGCGGCAGCGCCGCGGGGCGAGCCTCAGTTGCGCCGCGACGCGTGGCTGTGCACGTGCCAGCTCAGTGCGGCGTGGTCGGAAAGGTCGCGCCAGGGGTGGCCACTCAGCACCTCGGCCTGCTCCACCTGCAGATTGCGCAGGTAGACCCGATCCAGCTTGAGCAGCGGCCGACGCACCGGGAAGGTGCGCGCCGCACGGCCATAGGCCTCGATGAAGACCTCGCGCAAGCCGGCGCCCGCGGCCAGCGGGTCGTGCGCCTGCTGACGCCAGTCGTTGAAGTCGCCGGCGACGATCACCGGGTCCTCCGGATCGGTTTCGCGGGCCAGCAGCTCGCACAGCAGGCGGATCTGCTCGCGGCGCTGGCCGCCGGTCAGGCCCAGGTGCACGCACACCAGGTGCATCGGCCGCGGCTCCTCCGGCGGGTGGATCACCGCATGCAGCAGCCCGCGGCGCTCGGCCTTGCGCGTCGACACATCGTGGTTGGCGTGGCGCAGGATCGGGTACTTGGACAGCAGCGCATTGCCGTGATGGCCCTCGGGGTACACCGCGTTCTTGCCATAGGCAAAGCTGGACCAGATGGTGTCGGCCAGGAACTCATACTGCGAGCCATCCGGCCATTCCTCATAGCGGGTGGAATGCTCACGGTGGTCGCCCAGCACTTCCTGCAAAAAGACCACGTCGGCCTGGGAGGCGCGAATGGCCTCGCGCAGCTCGTGCAGGATGAAGCGCCGGTTGAGCGCCGAGAAGCCCTTGTGCATGTTCAGGGTCAGCAGCTTCATGCGGCACAGCCTCGCCGCCGTGGGCGCGCCCGGCAAGCCCCCGTGCCACTTGTCAGGGGCACTGGCCGCCGGCGGGCGCGGCGGCTAGGGTGCGCGCTGGGTACACCGAAAGGATCGCAATGATCGGCAAATGGCTCTCCGCACTGCAGCCCGACTCCGGCCCCGAGGACGAGGCCGCCGCGCAGCAGCGCCTGCGCCTGGCCTGCGCGGTGCTGCTGGTCGACGTGGCGCGCGCCGACTGGGAGGAAGACCCCCGCGAGCGCGATGCGATTTGCCACGCCCTGTGCGAACAGCTGGGCCTGAGCGCCGCCGAGGCCGACGCCCTGCTGGATGAGGCCCGCGACGCGCAGGAGCAACAGGTGTCGCTGCACCGCTTCCTGCGCACCATCAACGAGGCCTGGAGCGCGCAGCGCAAGCGCGAGCTGCTGCAGGCCCTGTGGCGGGTGGCCTTTGCCGACGGCGAGCTGGCCACCTACGAGGAGGCCACGGTGCGCCGCCTGGCCGAACTGCTGCACCTGCCGCATCAGGATTTCATCCAGACCAAGCTGCGCCAGCAGGACCGCGCCGACTAGCGCCCTGGCCGGCCAGTAACCGGTCTGCCCTGCGCGCCAGCCGGCCGCCGGGGCGGGCGCCCGCTAAGATGGGCGCCCGAAAACAACTATAGGCCGGAGAACCCGATGCCCTCATTCGCCTCGCAAGGACTGCGTGCGCTCGCGCTGTGCCTGTTTACGCCGCTGGCGCTCGCCCAGTGGCAGGCCAAGGTCGACAGCGCGCTGCTGGAGGCGCCCTCGGCGCTGGAATGGCTGGTCGAGCTGCCCAACAGCGCCGACCTTTCGCCGGCCGACCGCATTGCGGACAAGACGCTCAAGGGCGCCTTCGTGATGCAAACGCTGAAGGCCCAGGCCGCCGCGACCCAGGGCCCGGTGCTGGCCCTGCTGGCGCAGCGCGGGCTGGACGCGCGCGCCTTCTGGATCAGCAACGCCATTCACGTGCGCGGCGGCGATGCCGCGGACCTGGCGGCGCTGGCCGCCCTGCCCGCCGTCAGCTTCGTGCACGGCGTGGCCGCGCCGGACTTCAGCCGCTCGCCGCGCAACAGCGGCGGCGGGGCCGTCACGGCGGAGGCACGCATGCTCGACCCGGCGTCGGGCTTTTTGGTGGAGCCGGGGCTGCAGCTGACGCGCGCACCGGAGGTCTGGGCGCAGGGCGTCGAGGGCCAGGGCGTTGTCGTGGGCGACCACGACATCGGCGTGGAATGGACCCACCCCTCGCTCAAGCGCCAGTACCGCGGCTATGACGCGGCCAGCGACAGCGCCGAGCACGCCTACCACTGGCGTAATGCCTTTGGCGCCGACGACCCCTACTGCCCCGAAGTCGAGCCCTGCGACAGCAACAGCCACGGCACCCACACCACCGGCACGATGGTCGGCGAGGACCTGGCGATGAACCTGCGCATCGGCATGGCGCCGCAGGCGCAGTGGATGGGCTGCCGCTCGCTGCTCGACCCCATCGTGGGCCTGGGCACGCTGCCGACCTACATCGACTGCATGGAGTGGTTTATCGCCCCCTACCCGGCCGGCGCCCCCGAGGCCGCCGACCCGGCGATGGCCCCGGACGTGGTCAACAACTCCTGGGGCTGCGCCGAGGCCTGCCCGCCGGGCATCCTGCAGGCCGCCGACGAGGCCACCAAGGCCGCCGGCATCGTGCAGGTGGGCAGCGCCGGCAACGAGGGCGAGGGCGAGCTGCTGTGCTCGACCATCGTGTTCCCGCTGGCCATCTACGAGACCACCTTCACCGTGGGCGCCAGCACCTTCGAGGACACGATGGCCGGCTTCTCCAGCCGCGGCCCGGTGCTCTCCGACCTCTCGCAGCGGCTCAAGCCCAACGTGGTGGCCCCCGGCGTCAACGTGAACTCGGCGGAGCTCAACGGCACCTACGGGACCAAGTCCGGCACCAGCATGGCCGGCCCGCATGTCGCCGGCCTGGTCGCGCTGATGATCTCGGCCGAGCCGCGCCTGCGCGGCCAGGTGGATACGATCCGCGAGCTGATCCAGCAGACGGCCGTGCCGATTGCGAGCGGCCAGAGCTGTGGCGGCACCGGCCCGAGCGACATCCCCAACAACGTGTTCGGCTTTGGCCGCGTCGATGCGCTGGCCGCCGTGGACGCGATTGCCACGCTGGGGCTGGACCCGCTGCCCACGCCGGCACCCGCCCGCGCCGCCAGCCGCACCGCCGGCGGGGCCCTGGCGCCACTGCTGCTGGCGCTGCTGGCCCTGCCGCTGCTCGCGGCGCGCCGCCGCCGCGGCTAAAGGGATCGCGCGCCGGGCCCGGCCCAAACAGGCCCGGCGCGCAGCTCGCTTGGATGATGCCGACGGACCACACCGAAGCAGGAGCCGCCCGCCATGACTGACAGCCGCCCGGTGGCCGCCTCGGCCATTGCCGACCAGGTCTACATGGTCTTTCCCAATGACCTGAACGCCCACGAAACCGTGTTCGGCGGGCTGATCATGGCGCAGATGGACCGCTTTGCCGCGGTGGTCGCCGACCGCCATGCGCAGAGCACCTGCGTGACCGCCAGCGTCGACGCCGTGCACTTCATGGCCCCGGCCCGGCGCGGCGACGTGCTGCTGTTCTCGGCGGCCGTCAACCGCGCCTGGACCAGCTCGATGGAGATTGGCGTCAAGGTCGACGCCCGCCCGCACGACGGCGACGAGCGCCGGCACATCGTCTCGGCCTACTTCACCTTCGTGGCCCTCGACGGCCACAACCGGCCCCGGCCCGTGCCGGCGGTGATCCCCGAGAGCACCACCGAGCGCAACCGCTTCGAAGAGGCCCAGCTGCGCCGCGAGGCCCGCCTGCGCCACGCCGCCGAGCTCAAGGAGCTGCGCGCGCGGCGGCGCTAGGGGGCTCGATCGCGAAACCGCTGCTGGCTGTGAGGGCCGCGGAGCCCGGCGTGATTGGCCCGGACGGCGCCGCTCAGGGGCGGGCCCAGGCGTACTCCAGCGCCAGCCGCCAGCGGCGGCCGCCACCGGGCTCGAAGGCCCGGCCGCCAAAGGCGTTGATGCGCAGGTTGTCCGTGTAGGGCTGGTCCAGCGCATTGTCCAGCGCCAGCGAGAGTCGCAGCCCGGGCCGGCCCAGCCAGGCCTCGCGCTGCGCCCGCAGGTGCCACAGCGCGACACCGGGCACGCGCAGCGTGTTGGCATCGTCGGCAAAACGCGCGCCCTGCGCGTCCAGCTCCAGCCCCCAGGTCCACAGGCCCAACCGGTGCTGCAATTGGGCCGCGAGCCACTGCTCGGGCAGGCCGGGCAGGCGCCGGCCGGCCAGCGACGCGCCCGCATCCGGCGCCCCGCCGTCGTCGACAAAGCGCGCCCGCAGCAGCGTGTAGGCCAGATCCAGCGTCCAGGCGGGGCGCGGCCGCCAGCGCGCCTCCAGCTCGACGCCGCGGCGCTCGCTGCGGCCGGCATTGCGATAAAAGCGGCGGCCGGGCTGATCCTCCCGCTCGAAGGGCAGCAACTCGTCGCGGCTGCGCTGGGCAAACAGCACCAGGCCCACATGGCCCTCCCGCCAATCCTGCCCATAGCCCAGGTCAAGCCCGTCGATGCGGCTGGAGGCCAGATCGGGGTTGAAGCCGCCGCCGGCCGGGTTGGCCAGCTCGCTGATGGTCGGCGTGAGGTGCGCGCTGGCATAGCGCACAAAACCCTGCCGGTCATCCCCCGCCCAGCGCAACGCCACATCGGCGCTGCTGTCGGTCAGGCGCCGACGGCCGGAATCGTCGCCATCGGCGCCAAAGCGGTCGCGCGCCTCCAGGCGCAGCCAGTCCTGGCGCAGGCCCGCCGTCAGCGTCCACGCCGCCCCCAGCGGCTGCGCGTGGCGCAGGTACAGGCCGGCGGCCAGCGCCCGTTCGTCCTGGTCCAGCCGTAGCGCCCCGCGCTGCCCCGCGCGGCCGCCGCCTTCGCCACGGGAGGTGTTGTCGTAGCGGCGCCGCGCGTCATGCTGCAGCTGGAGGTCCAGCCCCAGGCTGCTGCGACCGGGCCAGCGCGCATCGGGGCTGCGGCTGGCCAGCAGCGCCAGCGACCCGGCATCGCGCTCGAAATCGACCTGACCCGACTCGGCAAAAGGCAAGCGGTTGGCGAAGTCGCGGCGCAGGGCCTGGCCGCGCAATCGCCAGTCCCACAGGCCCGCGCTGTGTCGCCAATGCAGGCCCAGGCGCTGCTGGCGGATCTCCTCGCCGGCGTCGAAGTCCACATTGCGGTCGCGCGCGGCGCGTGGCGTCTGCGCGGCGGTTTGCGCGTCCAGGCCGCCGGGGTCCTGCGCCTGCACCTGCAGGCTGGCGAGATCCCAGCGCCAGGCGCCGTGCTCAACGCGCAGCTGTCCCAGCGTGCGCGCGCTGTGGCTGTGCACACGGGGGCCGTCGCCGGCCGCCCGCGCCAGGCTGGCCCGCCAGGCCTGCGCCCGGGTCCACTCCCCGCGCAGGCTGTAGCCATCGTGCCGTTGCAGGCCGGCCTGCCAGCGGCCACCGCTCTCGTCCAGCGGGCGGGTGCGCAGCGCGATGACGCCGCCCGCCGCATTGCCGTACAGGCTCGCGGCCGGCCCGCGCACGACTTCAGCGCCGGCCAGCAGATAGCGGTCTACAAGGTCCAGTTCGGTCTGCCCGTCGGCCAGCGTCAGCGGCAGGCCATCCAGGCGCACACGGATTCCGCGCACGCCAAAGGCGGCGCGCGCACCAAACCCGCGGATTGAGGGCCGCAGCCCCTGGGCCACGTTGTCGGCATTCTGCAGATAGAGGCCGGGCACCGGGCGCAGCAGGTCGCCCAGCCCGCGGGGGTCCGGCGCCAGCACCTCGGCCTGCAGCCGCTCGCTATGCGCCAGCGGCAGCGCCAGCGGCGCGGCCTCGACCCGCAAGGTATCCAGGCGCGTCGCGGCGGGCGGCGGGGCCGCTGTCGCGGGCTGGGGCTCCGGCGTGGCCACCGGCGCCTGGGCTTGTTGCTGTTCCCGGGCCTGGACTGGTTGCTGGGCCTGGGCCTGGTCGTGTTCCTGGGCCGGGGCCTGCGCGGCCGCAGGGCCGGCCGCCGCCCCCAGAAGGAGCGCGAGCGCAGCGAGTCGCGCCGGCCGGGATGGTGGCGTGGGGGAAGAAAGCGCGGCGGGGTTGCGCAACATGCGCGGGCCTGGTGAATGCGATGGCGGGCACTCTAGCCTGCGCGGGGACTTGGGCGCGGAACCCCGTGAGTGGCCTGGGTGTGGCCTGGGCGTGGCCGGGGAAGGTTTGGCCGGGAGCGGCGCCGGGCGGCAGCTCCGCACGCCGGGGCGCTACCGGCGCGGCAACGGAAGTCCGCCGCGCCCGGCTACCATGCGCGACAGGACATCGGGAGACCCCACATGCTTCGTCGCGACCTGGCGCCACTGGCCGCCGCCCTGCTGCTCAGCGCCTGCGCGCTGCTCGACCGGCCCGCCGCAGAACCCGCCGCGGGAGCCACGCCCCTGCCGCCCATCCCGGCGCATGCGCTGCAAGCGCACTACCGCTTCCTGGCCGACGACCTGCTCGCCGGCCGCATGAGCGGCGAGCCCGGCCACGAGATCGCGGCCCGTTACGTGGCCAGCCAGTTCCGCCAGATCGGGCTGACGCCGGCCGGCGGCGCCGACCCCGAGCAAGGCGAGGACGCCTACCTGCGCCCCGTGCCGCTGCTGGCCGGCCAGCTCGACATCGCCGCATCGCAACTGGTGCTGCACGGCGTGCCCGGCGGCGACACGCTGCGCTTTCGCGACGACTATGTGGTGTATGCCAACCTCGGCGGCGCGCAGCGCCAGGTGCGTGCGCCGCTGGTCTTTGCCGGCCACGGCGTCGTGGCGCCCTCGCTGGGGCATGACGACTACGCCGGGCTGGACGTTGCCGGCAAGATCGTCGTGACCTTCCCGCGGGCGCCCAAGAGCTTCCCGGCCGACGAGCGGGCCTTCTACAGCTCGGGCCGGCGCAAGGCGCGCGAGGCCGCGGCGCGCGGCGCGGTGGGCATGCTGAGCATCCGCAGCGATTACGCGCGCAAGCGCTATGCCTGGGCCGACACTGCCCGCAATGCCGGCACCCAGCCGACGATGCGCTGGACCGATGCGGCCGGGCAGCCGGCCGACTACACGCCGCAGATCCGCGCCTCGGCCACCCTGGCCGACCACGTGGCGCCGCGACTCTTTGTCGACGCGCCCACCGACCTCGAGACGCTGCTGGCGGCCGAGGCCGCCGGCGAGCCGCTGCCCCGCTTCCCCCTGGGGGTCGAGGCCAGCATCCGCACGCAAACCACCTTGTCCGCGCTGCGCTCACCCAATGTCGTGGCCCGCCTGCCCGGGCAGGACCCGGCGCTGGCCGGCGAGCACATGGTGCTGGTGGCGCACCTGGACCACCTGGGCATCGGCGCGCCGGTCGATGGCGACGCGATTTACAACGGCGCCTACGACAACGCGATGGGCATCGCGCTGCTGATCGAAACCGCCCGGGCGCTGGCCGCCAGCGGCACCCGGCGCTCGGTGCTGTTTGCGGCGGTGACCGCCGAGGAGCGCGGGCTGCTGGGCTCGCATTATCTGGCGCGCAACCCGCCGGCCGAAGTCGAGCGCATGGTTGCGGCCATTACGCTGGATATGCCGCTGCTGCTGTTCCCGATGCGCGAGGTCATCGGCTTTGGCGCCGAGCATTCCAACCTCGACGAATTCGTGCGCGCCGCCGCCGCGGCCGAGGACATCGCGCTGGCCCCCGACCCGATGCCGGACGAGGTGCTGTTTATCCGCAGCGACCACTATTCCTTCGTGCGCGAGGGCGTGCCCGGGCTGTTCTTCTTCCCCGGCTTCGCCAGCGCCGACCCCGATGTGGACGGCGAGGCGCAGGTCTATGGCCACCTGGCCACGCACTACCACAAGCCCAGCGACGACCTGAGCCGGCCGGTGCACTGGCCCTCGGCCGAACGCTTCGCCCGCATCAATGCGCGGCTGGCGCGGGGCATCGCCAACAGCGAGCAGCCGCCGCAGTGGGTGCCGGGCAACTTCTTCGCCGCGCAATTCGTGCGTGACTGAGGCCCGGCCCCTCGACCCCGCCCTGCGCGCCGCCTGGGAGGCCACCGAGTACCGTTTCGCCGCCGGCGAGCAGGTGCACACGCTGCGCATCGGCCACAGCCACGCCGACGTGGACGCCTGGCTCGCCGCGCAGGGCGCCCAGGCGGGCGCCTTTCTGAGCAACGCCAACCCACGCGGCGAGCGCCTGGACGAGCGCGCCAACGCGCGGCGCACCGCGGCGCTGCAGCGCTGGCTGCTCAAACAGGGCCTCGCCCACTGGCCGGGCCTGGGTGTGCCGCCGGCGGGCAGCGACTGGGAGGCCGAGCCCAGCTTCTTCGTGCCCGGCCTGGACCTGGAGCGCGCCACCGGCATCGCCCGCTATTGCGAGCAGCTGGGTTTCGTCTGGCACCAGGTGGGGCAACGCAGCGAGCTGCGGGTGGTGCCGGCCCCCGTCGAGCCCGGCCCGGTGCAGGCCGGCCTGCCTACAGGTGCTGGCGCAGAAAAGCCTCGATCGCCTCCAGACGCTTGACGCGGTTTTCGACCTCGTAGAAGCCGTGGCCTTCGCCGCGCACCGCCAGCCATTCGTGCGGATGCCGGCGCTTCTTCAAGGCCTTGCGCAGGCGCTCGGCCTGCGAGAAAGGCACGCGCTCGTCCTCCCGGCCGTGAATGATCAGCACCGGGGCCTGCAGATTGTCGATGTGGGTCAGCGGCGACTGCACCCGCAGGTGCTTATCGTCGCGGCCGACCTGATCGGCTATGTAATTGCGGCCAAAGCGCGACCCCGAAACGTCCGAGGTCTTGCGCCACTCGACCAGGTCGTAAATGCCGGCCTCGGCCACCGCGCAGGCGAACAGCTCCGGCTCGCGCACGGCGGCCATCAGCGCGGCGTAGCCGCCGTAGCTGCTGCCGACGATGCAGGCGGTCTTGAGCCCCAGCGTCTTGTCGGCCAGCACCTCACGGGTGGCGTCCACGATGTCATTGATCATCGTCGTGCCCCAGGCGTAGCGTCCGGCGTTTTCGAAGCGCGCGCCGTAGCCGCCGGACCCGCGAAAGTTGGGCTGCAGCACGGCATAGCCGCGGCTGGCGAGCATCTGCACGTCGGCATGCCATCGCCAGGTATCGCGGATCCCGCGCGGCCCGCCATGCGGCAGCACCACCAGCCCCTTGGGCGATGCCTGCTCGGGCAGGGTCAGGTAGCCGTGCAGCTTGGTGCCGTCCCGTGCTTTCAGCGTGCGCGGCTGCTGGCCCGCCATCTGCTCGGGCTTGATCCACGCCCGCTGGGCGATCAGGAACTTCACGGCGCCGCTCTTGCGGTCGAACAGGAAATACTCGCCGGGGTTGCGGTCGCTGCTGACCTTGAGGATCACCCGCTGCCCATCGGCGCTGGCCGAGACCGGCTCCACGAACTCGCCACCAAAAGCCTTCAGCAGGTCGCGCAGCTCCTTCTCGTTCGGGTGCCCCGAATTCAGAAAGCGATAGCTGGGCCGGCCATCGTCAAAGATCGCCGCAATCGCGTCGCGCCGGTCGAAAGACAGGATCACCCGGGTCAGGTCGACGGTGGGGTCGCAGACCACGGTCTTGCGCTTGTCCCGGGCGAGGTCGTGCTCGACCAGGCACAGCCGGTCGCCCGCTTCATTGGAGGCCAGCAGCGCGCGGTTCGACCACACACCCAGCGGGGCGATCGTGGCCCCGGCGCGCTCGCCGCGGCTCAGCGGCTGCCACTCATCACCCTTCGCGGAGAGCCGGAAGGACTGCAGCCCCGTCAGGTTCTCCGTCGGTGCGATGGCATAGCGCACGGCCCCGTCGCGGTCGGTCGCGAAGGCCGAATAGCCCGGCGCGGGCGCCGTGGTCACGGGCACGCGTTTGCCCGAGCGCAGGTCGATGCGCTCGACCGAGGTATAGCCGTTCGGCCCGTTGGCCCAGACGTTGATGGCGACCAGGGCATGGTCGGGCTGGTCGAGCAGCGGATCGACCAGATGGGCGGAGGCGTACTCCTGCGTCACCTTCTTGATGTGCGAGCCGGTGGCCTTGGCGCCGCGAAAGCCGAAGAGATACTTCTTGTCGCCCCCGTCGGCGTTGATCGTATAGAGCTCCCCGGTGGGCCGCGGCGCGTCCAGCGCGCCAAAGGTCTGCGCCAGCTCGATCAACACCCGCTCGGGCCCGGCCCAATGTAGATCGTAGACATGAAAACCCTGCGAGAGCTTCAGCGCGCCCGTCATTTTCATGTCGTCCAGGCGCACGATGGCCACCCCGGAGCGGTCGTCCATCGGCGTTTTGATGGCCACGTGCTCGCCGCTGGGCGAGATGGCGATCTGTTCGTAGGCGGCCAGCTTGGCAAAGTGCTCCAGCGGCACGGCGGCCAGGCACAGCGTCGGCAGGCACAAGGCCGACAGGCCGCAAAGCCATGCGGCGGCGATATGGGCGATTTTCACGCGCTCCCTCCCAGGTCTTCGATGTTTTTTTATGGCGCTCGCAGCACGGGCAGCCGTTCGGCGGCCGTGGCGCGGATGCGGGTTCTCCAGACCGGGCGCTGAACCGCTTGCAGGCTGTGCGCCTGCCCCCGCCCCCTGTCGCCGCGTGGGTTTGTCCCAGGCTACAGGGAGGAGGCGCGTGCTTGGCGCCCTTGATCCAGCATCGAGTATAGGCGCAGGGGCGCGGACGGCGCCAAGGCCTCAGTCGCGCTCGCCGCGCTCGCGTTCGGCTTCGACGCGGCCGCGTTCGCGGGCTTCGGCGGTCAGGCGGGCGTCCTCGATTTCACCGAGTACCGCGCCCACATTGGCGCGCTGCTGGCTGCGGCGCACCTGGCCGCTGAGCGGGGTGTCGGGGCGCAGGCTGGCGTTTTCGTAGCGCGTCCAGATCTCGTAGGCGTAGTCGGTGTCGAGCAGTTCCGGCGCCTGGGCGCCGAAGGTGGCGCGCATGTTGGCCAGGTCGCGCTCAAGCATGGCGAAGGCGTTGCTGTTGCCGGCGGCGCTGACGACCTGCGGCAGGTCGATGATGACCGGGCCGCTCTCGTCGACCAGCACGTTGTACTCGGAGAGGTCGCCGTGGATCAGCCCGGCGCAGAGCATCAGCACGACCTGGCGCACCATGAAGGCATGCCATTCGCGCGCCTGCTCGGCATCGAACTCGACCTGGTTCAGCCGCGGGGCCGGGTCGCCATCGGCGTCGCGGATCATCTCCATCAGCAGCACGCCGTCGAACAGCCCATAGCTGTGCGGCACGCGCACGCCGGCGGCGGCCAGCGCGTACAGCGCATCGGATTCGGCCGACTTCCATTGCGCGTGCTGCACCGAGCGCCCATGGCGGCTGCGCCGGCTCATGGCCCGGCTGTCGCGGCTACCGCGCGACTTGCGGCCTTCCTGGTAGGCCGCCACGTTCTGGAAACTGCGCTGGCCGATGTCCTTGTAGACCTTGGCGCAGCGCTCCTCGCCGCCGCAACGCACGACGTACACGGCGGCCTCCTTGCCGCTTTTGAGCTGGCGCAACACGGCGTCGACGATGCCGTCGTCCAGCAGCGGACGCAGGGCCGGGGGGATTTTCATGGGCGGCAGTGTAGTGCCTGCGGCCCGCGCTGGCGCGCCGGCCCGCGACCGACCGCACGCCCGGCGCGGCCCGTCAGGCGACCCGGAAGGCGGCAAGCGAGTTTCGGGCGGGCGGGCGCCTGGGGTAGGCTGGGACCGGGGTGCGCGGCCCGCGGCCGCGCCGACAGGGGGAAGCTGTGGAAAATCAGGAGACGGCGCCACCGCGCCTGTGCTGCGTGGTCATCGCCCATGGCGCCGCGCCCGGTGTCGAGGCGGCGGTGCGCTCGCTGCAGGCTCAGGACATGCCAGTGGAGATCGTCGTGGTCAGCAGTGGCGGCCCCGACCCGACGCCGCGCCTGCGCCGCGCGGGGCTTGCGGTTCCGGTGCAGCACCGCTCGGTGTTGCTGGCGCCGGGCGCCGCCCGCAATGTCGGCATCCTGCAGACCCGCGCCCCCTATGTGGCCTTTTTGGCCGCGGACTGCGTGGCCCGCCCCAACTGGGTGCGCGGCCGCCTGACCGCGCATGACCGCGGCGCGCAGATGGTCTCCAGCGCGGTGCTCGGCCAGCGCCAATGGAACCCCTTCTCCTGGGCCGTGCAGGCCTATATGTACCCGCGGCGCATGCCGGGCACCGCCGCGGCCGACCGGATTCATTACGGCGTGTCCTACGCCCGGCCGTTGTTCCGGCGTTTCGGCCTCTTTGCGGGCCACCTGCGCACCGGCGAGGACACCGAGTTCCACCAACGCATCGGCGACCGCATCGCGCCGACCTGGGCCGGGCAGGACGTCATCAGCGAGCACGCGCACGCCTGGCAACCCTGGGCGCTGTGGCGCGAAATGGGTGCGCGGGGCGCGCGGGCCGCACGGCTGATTCACGAGGGGGCCGCCAGCCCGCGCATCTATGGCACGCACCTGGCGCGCGGCCGCCGGGTACGCCAGCGGCTGCAACTGGCCCTGGCCGGCGCGCGCCGGCGGCGCGAGCGCTGGATGCTCAGGCTCGCCGCGCCGGTACTGTGGCTGCTGGATGCGGCCTTCCACCGCGGCCTGCAACGGGGCCTGCAACGGGGCCCGGCCAACGCGCCGGCGGTGGAGCCGCACAGGCCCGCGGCGGCCCCGGCCATCCCTTGGGTCGGCTGCTCGGCTGCGCGGCCGCGCGTGATTGCTCTGCTGACCTTTCGCGACGAGATGCGACACCTTCCGGACTTTTTTCGCAGCGTGGCCCCCCACGTCGATGGCTTTGTCGCGCTGGACGACGGCTCGCGCGATGGG
This sequence comes from uncultured Ectothiorhodospiraceae bacterium, assembly GCA_937141935.1. Classification (GTDB taxonomy): domain Bacteria; phylum Pseudomonadota; class Gammaproteobacteria; order Nevskiales; family Oceanococcaceae; genus MS8. Next base: position 124,005 of record CAKZQS010000004.1, on the reverse strand, counting down.
TCGGCGGCCTTCGTCGCCCGTCAGCCGGGCCTGCTGGAGCTGATCCGGCGGCCGCACTCCGCGGCGCACGTCTGGGAGGACGGGCTGAATCACCGCCTGTTGGTGGAGGCGGCCTGGGCCCATGCGCCGGACTGGCTCCTGTGCCTGGATGCCGACGAGCGGCTGGAGTGCGGCTTTCGCGAACGGGTGCGTGCCCTGCTGGAAGCCCCTGCCGCGCGGGGCGCCCCGGCCTACGCGCTACGCGTACTGCACCCCTGGAACGACGGCCGTCACCACCGTGTGGACGGGGTGTGGGGCAGCAAGCTGATCGCCCGGCTGTTCCGCGCCCGCTACGACCACGTCTTCGACGACCGCCGGCTGCACGGCCAGTGGGCCCCCTTGAACAGCAAGACCGACGGCGGTTATCCGCCCGTCGACGCACTGGTTTACCACCTGGGCATGCTCGGTCCCGCGCAGCGCGAGCGCCGGCTGGCCAAGTACCGCCAGGCCGACCCGGACAATCGCTGGCAGCGCGTCGGCTATGACTACTTTCGCGACGAGCAGGGCCTGCGCCTTGAGCCCCTGCCCGCCGGGCGCGAGTACCTGGGCTGCGACAGCGCCCTGGCGTGCGTAGAGGCGCGACCGGCCACCGCGCCGGGCACGCGGGCGCCCAAGAACGCGCTGTCGACCAATGCGGGCACGGCCAGCGCGGCGGCGGCGGCGAGGCAGGCCTCATGCGCGTAGTGGCGCTGATTGCGACCTACAACGAGGCCCGCGGCATCGCCGCCTGCCTGCGCCACCTGCGCGCCCAGGGCATCGACTTCTATGTGATCGACAACGAATCGACCGACGACACGCTGGCCATCGTGAGGCGCTTCGCGGGCCATGGCCTGTGCGGCTGGGACACATTGCCGCGCGCCGGCTGCTTTGACCTGCGCGCCCAACTCGCGCGCAAGGAAGCCCTGGCGGCCCGCCTCGACGCCGACTGGTTCATGCACATGGACGCCGACGAATTCCGCCTGCCCCCGCACGGCCATGCCCGGTTGTGCGAGGCCCTGGCCTGGGTCGACCACTGCGGCTACAACGCGGTGAACTTTCAGGAATACACCTTCGTGCCTACGCGCGAGGCCCCGGATCACGACCACCCGGACTTTTTGCGCACCATGCGGCATTACTACGCCCACACGCCGCACGCCGTCTTTCAGCTCAAGGCCTGGAAGCGCACCGAGGCCGCTGTGCGGCTCCAGGCCTCGGCCGGCCACAGGGTCGACTTTGCCGGCCTGCGGCGGGCGCCGGTGTCCTTCCCCATGCGCCATTACCAGGTGCTCAGTCGGGAGCACATCCGCCGCAAATACGAGCAGCGGCGCTATTCCACGCAGGGCGCCGAAGCGCTGTGGCACTGCTGGCGGCGCGACATCCGCGCCGACGACGTGGTGTTCCCCGCGGCCGCCACACTGCAACGCTACCGGGGTGATGCCCTGCTGACGACGAACGGCGCGCGCCGCGTGCACCTGCTGGCCCAGCCGGTCGCCGAGCGGCCGACACAGCGCGTGGCCTGATGGCGGCGACGACCGTCGTCGTCTGCTGCCTGTTCAACCCCTGCGGCTATGCCGCGCTGACCGCCAATTACCACCGCTTTCGCCGTGCGCTGCCCCGCGCACCCCTGCTCAGCGTGGAGCTGGTCTACCCCGGGCAAAGCCCGGCACTGCAGGGCGAGGGCGTGTTGCATGTGCATGGGGGCGATGTGCTGTGGCAGAAGGAGCGGCTGCTGCAGATCGGCATCGAGCATGCCCTGGCGCAGGGCTACCGCGAAATCATCTGGGCCGATGCCGACCTCGTCTTCCAGGCGCCGGACTGGCTGACGCGGGTGCGCGCCGCCCTGCGCACGCACGATGTAGTGCAGGCCTTCAGCAGCCTGTCGGCCGACTACGCCGACCAGCGCCGGCATAGCCGCAGCCCCACCTGGGACTTCGTGCACACGGGCCGGATCACCGGCGGCGTGGTCGGCGGCGCCTGGGCCGCGCGCGCCGAATTTCTCGAGGCCGTGCCGCTGTACCAGCACGATGTCATCGGCGGCGGCGACTTTCTGTTCTGGGCCGGCTGCCTGCTCGGTACGCTGAGCTGGCCACAGTGGCGCCAGATCGTCGAGGCGCGCTGGGTCCACCGCGTGAAGAGCGCGCCGGCCTGGGCGCATTACCTGGAGTGGGCGGCGGGGCTCCCGGCGGCGCTGACCCGCGGGCTGGGCGTGGTGCCGGGGCATGCCCACAGCTACGGCCACGGTGACTATGCGAACCGCCGCTACGTCGAACGGCACGATCTTGTGCGCGATTACGACCCGTATCGCGACGTGCGCGCGGCGCCCGGCCAGGCCTTCTATTGGGCCAGCAACAAGCCGCAGATGCAGCGCGCGGTCGCCAGCTACTTTGCCGGCCGCGCCGAGGATGCGCCGGCTCAGCCCAGCTCGTAGTCGGCGATGTCGAAGGCTTCCGTCAGGCGGCGGTATTCGGCGGTGCGGCCGGGCCAGTTGTTGGTGATGCGGCCGTCGGCGGTGTGATACCAGCTGGAGCAACCGGCGCTCCACACCGTGTGCTTGAGCCGTTCCTGGGTCTCGGCGTTGAACTGCGCGTGCACGTCCTCGCGCACGGCCAGCGCGCGGTGGCCGCGCAGCGCCTTGAGCGCCTGCACGATGTAGCGCGCCTGGCACTCGATCATGAAGATGATGGAGTTGCCGCCCAGGTTGGTATTGGGCCCGTACATCATGAACAGGTTGGGGAAGTCGGGCACGCTGATGCCCAGGTAGGCCTCGGCCCCGCCGGCCCAGCGCTGCTCCAGCGCCACGCCCTCGCGGCCGGTGATCCGCATCGGCGACAGGAACTCGGTGGCGCGAAAGCCGGTGCCCATGATCAACACATCGAAGGGGTGCTCGACGCCCTCGCTGTCGCGAACGCCCTGCGCCGTGACCGCCTCGATACCGCCGGTGTGCAGCTGCACGTTGTCGCGGGTGAAGGTGGGGTAGTAGTTGCTGGAGAACAGGATGCGCTTGCAGCCAATGGGGTAGTCCGGCGTCAGCTTGGCGCGCAGCGCGGGGTCCTTGACCTGATGCTCGCGAAAGGTACGCGTGACCCACTGGTAGAGCTTGGAGATACGGTTGTCGCCCTCGTCGAAGGCATCGGTGCTGGCCTCGCCCAGCTGCCACAGCATGTAGCGAAACGGCCGGTCATAGCCGGGCAGGTGGCGGAACAACTGCCGGTTCAGCCAGCCATAGGGGCCGTCGAAGCGCGGCAGGATATAGGGCGCGCTGCGCTGGAACACCGTCAGCTCGCCGGCCTGTTCGGCCACCTCGGGGATAAACTGGATCGCGCTGGCGCCGGTGCCAATCACGCCCACGCGGCGCCCGGCCAGGGGCACCTCGTGATCCCATTCGGCCGAATGAAACAGATCGCCCGCGAAGTCGTCCAGGCCGGGAATTTTCGGCCAGCCGGGCCGTGACAGCTGGCCCACGCCGGAAATCAGCGCCTGCGCCTCAAAGCGCGTGCCGTCGACGGCCTGCACCGTCCACAGCCCGGCGGCCTCGTCCCAGTCGGCGCTGGCGATTTCGGTGCCAAAGCGCGTGCGCTCGTACAGGCCGTAGTGGCGGGCGCATTCGCGCTGGTAGGCCAGGATTTCGGCCTGCTGCGGGTAGCGGCGCGAGAAGCGCACCCGCTTGAAGAAGGAAAAGCTGTACAGGTGCCAGGGCACATCGCAGGCCGCACCCGGGTAGGTGTTCTCGCGCCAGACGCCGCCGACGTCCTCGCCCTTTTCCACCAGCTGGACCTCAAAGCCCGCCTCCTGCGCCAGGATCGCGGCCGCCAGGCCGGAAAAGCCGGTGCCGATGATCAGCACCTCGGTCGTGATGAGCGCCGCCAATAGTCGATCTCCCTTGTCGCGTGGCCCGCGGGCCCTGCGTTGATGTCGCCCGGCACCTTAGCCGCTCACCGCCCGCGGCGGCTTGCGGCCGCGTCCGGCAAAGCTGCGTTGGCCGCCCCTGCGTTGGCCGCCACTGCGTTGGCCGCCCCTGCGTTGGCCACCCCGGGCCGCGGCTGGGCCCCTCAGGGCACCAGGTTGGGCAGCCCGCCCTGCATCGGCACCTGCACCTCGCCACTGACAAACACCACCGGCGTAGCCAGGTCGCGCGAGCTGGAGACGATGAAGGCGTCGTTCAGGCCGTACAGCAGCAGCACGATCTGGTCGCCGGGCTGGATGCGCTCGGCCACGCCCACCAGCTCGACGCTGTGCGTGCCCAGGCCGTTCAGCGGCATCACCTGTTCCTCGATCAGATCGGGCACGCCGGGCACCAGCTCGCCACCCAGCAGGCGCACGACCCCCAGGCCCACGTACACGGTGGCATCGCAGGTACCCAGGCGCAGGATCGGGTCGGTCTCTTCCTGGCACAGCGCGTCCAGGGCGGCGTCGCCGCGCGTCAGCGTGAGTTCGGCGGTGGGGATGCCGGCCAGCACTTCGCTGCCCTCGCCCGCGGTGGCCAGCGGCACCACGACCGGCAGCGGGTTTTCGATCAGCACTGGCACCGGCGCGCCGCCGGGCAGCTCCACCGGGAAGGGCTCGCCGCCCACCGGCATCTGCGGCAGGCTGACGGCATCGCCCTCGGTCAGCGAGAAGCAGATGTCGCGGCCGGTGCTCACAATCTCGTTGGCATTGCCGATGCCCAGCAGTTTTTCGTTGAACCAGGCCAGCGTGGCCGCGTCCTTGTCGATCACGCCGCACTGCGTGTTCAGCGGGCTGGCCAGCGTGTTCAGCGTCTGCAGCCCCAGGCCCAGGTTGGGGGTCAGGAAGTGGTGGCCGAAGCTGTAGGTCAGCAGGCGCACATCGCCGCCGGCGCGCTTCAGGCACTCGTAGTTGCGCCAGGCCTCGTTGAGGTTGAACAGGTCATCGCGCGGCCCCTGCCAGATCAGCGCATCGACCTGCGGCACACTGCGCGTGGACGGGGTGATGACGGTGAACGCGCCGTCGCCGGTCAGAGGCAGCAGCTGCAGCGCCGGGTCCAGCAGGTAGTCCTCCGTGTTGCCGCCGTCGCCCGGCTGCAAATCCAGCGGGTTCTCGCAGAAATAGCGCATCGAGTGGTAGGCGAAGAAGGGCACCGCGCCCTCGGGGAATTCGCCGGTCACGGCGCCCTCGATCAGCGTGGCGCGAATCAGCGGGTCCTGGCCAAACTGGGTCTGCGCGTCACCGGCGCCGGCCAGCAGCAGGGCCCACTGCGACTTGACGGCGCCGCCGGGGTTCAGCGAGTAGGTCAGGTCGTGCGGCGCAATCTCGGGGACGATGGCGTCCAGGCGGCGGTCCGGGTCCTTGTTCAGCAGCAGGTACTGGTACATGCCGCCGTAGCTGCCGCCAATCGAGCCCAGCAGCAGGTTGCCGTCGCGGTAGCGCAGGTAGTCCAAGTGCTGCTCGGCCCAGTCGACGATGGCCACCAGGTCCTCGCCCTCGAAATCCGGGTCCATCACCCGCACGGTGCCGCCGGAATCGGGCGAGCCGCGCTGGTCGATGCTGATGACGGTGTAGCCGGCGCCGGTCAGCGCGGCAAAGCTGCCCACCGCGGTTTGCCGGCCGCCGCCGTAGCCGTGGCCTTCCAGAATCAGCGCGTGGCGGTTGGCGCAGTCGATGCTGTCCGGCTCGTGCACCTGGATGCTGACGTTCGCCTCATCGACCCGCGACGGGAAAATCACCTGGTAGGCGCGCCCGCCGTCGAGGTTGGCGCCGGCCGCGCAGGAGGCCACCTCCTCGCTGCCGCCATAGGGCAGCTCGGAGCGCGCCAGCGCGCTGCCGCCCCCTCCGGTGGCCGCGGGGCGGCCGCCCCCCTGACAACCGAGCAGGGCTACACTGAGGATGAGGACAGCGGTCAGGCGCATTGAAGTCTCCGTTCTGTGCGGCGCGAGGGGCGCACCGCGCAGTATCCCCTGTCGTCGCGCAGGCTGCCAATTTCGCCGCCGCCCCGCCCGCCCCCAGCAAGGAGAGACCCCATGGCCCATTGGTCGCCGCAAGACCTGCCCCGCCTCGACAACCGCTGCGCCATCGTCACCGGCGCCAACAGCGGCCTGGGTTATTACACCGCCCGCGCCCTCGCCGCCGCGGGCGCGGAGGTCATCCTGGCCTGCCGCAACGCCGAGCGTGGCGAGGCGGCGCGCGCCAAGCTGGCCGCGGAGCTGCCGCAGGCCCGGCTGCAACTGCAGACCCTGGACCTGGCCGACCTGGACTCGGTAGCCGCCTTTGCGCAGAGCATCGCCGCCGAGCGCGAGGCCATCGACATCCTGTGCAACAACGCCGGCGTGATGGCGCTGCCGCTGCGGCGCACCGCGCAGGGCTTCGAGATGCAGATCGGCACCAACCACCTGGGCCACTTCGCGCTGACCGGCCGATTGCTGCCGCTGCTCAATGCGGCGCCGGCCGGGCGCATCGTCAACACCGCCAGCCTGGCCCACCGCATGACCCGCGGCATGGACCTGGACGACTTGAACTGGAAGCACAAGCGCTATGCGCGCTGGGATGCCTACGGCAAGTCCAAGCTGGCCAACCTGCTGTTCACCTTTGAACTGGAGCGGCGCTTGCGCAGCCACGGCCAGACGGCCATCGCCGTGGCCGCCCACCCCGGCTACGCCGCCACGCACCTGCAGGCCGCGGGGCCGGAAATGAGCGGCTCGCGGCTGTCGCTGCTGGCCATGAATGCGGCCAACGCCATCTTCGCGCAGTCCGCCGAGCAGGGGGCCGAGCCGCAGATCTACGCCGCGGCCATGCCGGAGGTGCGCGGTGGCGACTACTGGGGCCCGGACGGGCTGCGCGAGCTGCGCGGCCACCCGCGGCGCGTGCGCGGCCGGCGCGCGGCCTATGACACCGATGTCTCGGCGCGGCTGTGGGATGTCTCCGAGAGCCTGACCGGCGTGGCCTATCTCGGCTAATTATTCGGATTTATAGATGAATTTTGGCGATTTATTGCGCTTTTCATCGACTCAGGCGAATGGTGAGATAGCCGCTCCTCAACCCGGAGCGACACCATGACCGCACTGCAATCCTCGACCATCCTCGTCGGCCGCATCCTGCTCGCCGCCATTTTCCTGCTGGCCGGCTTGAACAAGATCGGCAGCTACGAAGGCACCGCCGCCTACATGGCCTCGCAGGGCGTGCCGGCGCTGCTGCTGCCCGCCGTCATCGCGCTCGAAGTGGGCGGCGCCCTGGCGCTGGTCGGCGGGCTGTACACACGGCTGTCCAGCCTGCTGCTGGCCGGTTTCTGCGTGCTCTCGGCCGCGCTGTTCCACGCCAATATCGGCGACCAGACCCAGTTTGCGCTGGCCTTCAAGAACCTGGCGATGGCCGGTGGCTTCCTGATCCTGGCCGCCCATGGGCCCGGTCGCTACAGCCTGGACGCGCGCCGTGCCCAGGCCTGATCTCTCCCCCGCACGGACCGCGCTGGCGGCCAAGGACTTGCGATGCGCCTGTTGATACTGCTTGGGGGGCTGCTTGCAGCCCCCGCCTTTGCCCAGGTGGTGGGCCAGCCCGTCGACTACGAGGTGGACGGGCAAAGCTTTCGCGGCTATGTGGCCTACGACACCCGCTGGACCACCCCGCGCCCCGGCGTGCTGGTGGTGCATGAGTGGTGGGGCCACAACGCCTACGCCCGGCAGCGGGCCAACATGCTGGCCGGCGAAGGCTTTGTGGCCATGGCGCTGGACATGTACGGCGAGGGCCGCAACACCGGCCACCCGGAGCAGGCCAAGGCCTTCATGCAGGCGGTGACGCAGCAGCAGGGCGCCGTCGCGCGCCGCTTCGAGGCCGCCCGCGCGCTGCTGGCCAGCCGCCCCGGGGTGCGCAATGACGACATTGCCGCCATCGGCTATTGCTTTGGCGGCGGCGTGGTGCTGAACCTTGCGCGGCAGGGCGTGGACCTGGACGGCGTGGTCAGCTTCCACGGCAGCCTGGGCACCGAAAACCCGGCCCAGGCCGGCGACCGGGTCACGCCGATGCTGGTGCTCAACGGCGAGGCCGACCCCTTTGTGCCCCCCGCGCAGGTCAAGGCCTTTCGCGAGGAGATGCGCGCCGCCGGCGCCGACCTGACCTATGTCGGCTACCCGGGCATCCAGCACTCCTTCACCAACCCCGGCGCCGATGCCGTGGGCGCCGAGTACGGCCTGCCACTAGCCTACGACCGGGCCGCGGACGAGGACTCCTGGTCGCGCGCGCTGGCCTTTTTGCGCCAGCGCTTCGACGACTGACGCGCGGGCGCGCCTGCGGCAGAATGGCCGCCGGCGCGCCCGCCACCCTGGCGGAGGCCGCGCCCCACCGGGGAGACACATGCAGGATTTTCGCGGCCGCGTTGCGGCCATCACCGGCGCCGGCTCGGGCATGGGCCGCGCACTGGCGCAGCAGTTGGCCCAGCAGGGCTGCCACTTGGCCCTGGCCGACATCGACGCCGCCGGGCTGGAAGACACGGTGCGCAACCTGCCCGACGGCGTGCAGGTCACGCAGCACCAGGTGGACGTGGGCCAGCGCGAGGCCATTTACGCCTGGGCCGAGGCCGTGCGTGCCGAGCACGGGCGGCTGAACCTGCTGTTCAACAACGCCGGCGTGGCCCTGTCCGGCACCCTGCGCAGCAGTGACGATGCCAACCTGCAGTGGATCACCAACATCAACTACTGGGGCGTGGTGCATGGCTGCCGCGCCTTTCTGCCGCTGCTGATCGAGTCCGGCGAGGGGCACATCATCAACACCTCCTCGATCAGCGGGCTCATTGCGCAGCCCGGCATGGGCGCCTACAACGCCACCAAGTTCGCCGTGCGCGGCTTTTCCGAATGCCTGCGCATGGAGCTGGAGCTGGAGCAGCTGCCGGTCAGCCTGACCTGTGTGCACCCGGGCGGCATCAAGACCGCCATTGCCGCCAAATCACGCTATGACCAAAGCACCCAGGCGCTGTCGAAGAAGGACCCGGACACCGCGCGGGCCGACTTCGAAAAGCTGTTCATCACCAGCGCCGACGATGCCGCCCGCACGATCCTCAAGGCCGTGCGCCGCGATCGCCGCCGGGTGCTGGTGGGCGTGGATGCCCGGGTGATCGACTGGGTGCAGCGGCTGCTGCCCACCGCGTACCAGGCGCTGATCAAGCGCCTCTTCGTCAAGCAGCTGGCCGGCTGAGGCCAGGCGCCGTAAAGGCCGGCCCAGCGCAGCCCTGCCCAGCCCAGGCCGGTCCGGCCGCGCTACGCTAGCCGGCCGGGTAGTAGGTGGCGGCCCCCGGCCCCACCGGCCAGCCCAGGCCAAACACAAACAGGAAGAACCAGGCGCTCCAGCCCAGCGCGAAGATCAGGCTGTAGGGCAGCATCGTCGCGATCAGCGTGCCGATGCCCAGCGTGCGCACGTAGCGCGTGGCGAAGGCCAGGATCAGGCCGAAATAGCTCATCATCGGCGTGATGATGTTGGTGGTGGAGTCGCCGATGCGGTACGCGGCCTGGATCACCTCGGGGCTGTAGCCGACCAGCATCAGCATCGGCACGAAGATCGGCGCGGTCACCGCCCATTGCGCCGAGGCGCTGCCCAGCGACAGGTTGACCAGCATGCACATCGGGATAAACAGCGCGAAGACCAGCGGCCCGGTCAGCCCGACATCGGTCAGGAACTGCGCGCCCAGCACGGCGGTGATCTGCCCCAGCTGCGTCCACTTGAAGAAGGCGACGAACTGGGCCGCAAAGAACACCAGCACGATGTACAGCCCCAGGCTGCTCATGGCCTTGGCCATCGCATCGATGGCATCACGGTCGTTGCGCATCGTGCCGGTGATGCGCCCGTAGACGAAGCCGGGGATCACGAAGACCACGAACACCAGCGCCACGATGCTTTTCAGGAAGGGCGTGATGGCCCCCAGCGTCGAGTCGGCCGCCGGGTCGCGCAGCCAGCCGCCCTCGGGCACCACCATCAGCGCGATGCCGATGCCCAGCAGCGCCGCGCTCAGGCCCGCCATGCGCAGGCCGCGGCGCTCGGTCTCGCTGAGCGGCTCCAGGCGGTGGGCGTCGTCCAGCGATTCGCTGGCCTGGCCGGGGTCATAGGGCCCCAGCCGCGGCTCGACGATGGCCGTGCTGACCCAGGTGCCCAGCGCGGTGATCAAGAAGGTGCTGCTGATCATGAAGTACCAGTTCACCGCCGGGTGCACGAAGTACTCGGGGTCGATCATCCGCGCGGCTTCCTGGGTGATGCCGGCCAGCAGTGGATCCACCGTGCCCAGCAGCAAATTGGCCGAATAGCCGCCCGAAACCCCGGCGAAGGCCGCCGCCAGGCCGGCCAGCGGGTGGCGGCCCAGCGCGTAATAGATGGCCGCCGCCAGCGGGATCATGACGACGTAGCCCATCTCCGAGGCCGTGTTGGAGAGGATGCCGGCGAAGACGATGACCGCGGTGACCAGCTTGGGCGGCGCGCGCAGCACCATGGCCCGGATCGTGGCCGAGAGCAGGCCCGAATGCTCGGCCACGCCCACGCCGAGCATCGCCACCAGCACCGTGCCCAGCGGCACGAAGCCGGCGAAGTTCGGCACCAGGCCCTGCAGGATGCGGCGCAGGCCCTCGGCGTTGAACAGGCTGACCACCTCGATGATGCCGTCGGCCTCGCGGCCGCGGGCGCCCTCCGGCCGCGGGTCGGGCACGCTCAGCCCCACCAGGTCGAGCAGGCCCGAGAGCACCACCACGGCAAAGGCCAGCAGCGCAAACAGCGTGACCGGGTGCGGCAGCAGGTTGCCCAGCCACTCCACGCCATCCAAAAACCGATCCATCACGCCGCGGCTGCCCGCGGCGCGAGCGGGCGCCTGCTGCCTGTTGCTCATTGTCTGTGGGTTCCCCGTTCCAGCCGCGATCTTGCCATGCCGGCGCCGCGCCAGCCTGCCGCGCTCAGGCCGCCGGGCTCAGGCCGACGGGCTCAGGCCGACGGCGGCTGGCGACGCGCTGCGCGGCGGCGTGCCAGCGCCTGCATGTCGGCCACCTCGTCGGCCTCGTCCATGATCTCCTCGCCGATCAGCGTCTCGAAAAGGTCTTCGATGGTGACCACGCCGCTGGTGGCGCCGTATTCGTCCACCACCACGGCCAGCTTCTGCCGCGCCTGCATCAGCAGCCGCAGCACGGCGGGCAGGTGCATCGAATCGAGCACGAAGACCGCCTCGCGGGCCAGCGCCGACACCGGCTCGCCGCCGCGGCCCTCGGCCGCCGCCGCCAGCAGGTCATCGCGCAGCAGCAGGCCGACCACCTCGTCGATGCTGTCGGCGTACAGCGGCAGGCGCGACATCGGCAGCTCGGTGGCCGTGCGCGCCAGCACCGCCTCGACGGCCTCATCGGCCTGCGCGGCCACCAGTACCGTGCGCGGCGTCATCACCTCGCGCACGCGCAGGTCGCGAAAGGCCAGCAGGTTGCGGATCACCGCCGCCTCGCGCGGCTCCAGCCCGCCCTGGCTATGGCCCAGGTCGGTCATGGCCAGAAAATCCGCGCGGCTGAACACCGGCCCCTTGGCGCCATGCTTCAAAAAGCGGGTGATGCCCTCGCTCAGGCGCACCAGCGGGTACAGCAGCCAGACCAGCGCCTTCAGGCTGTACACCGTCATCGGTACAAAGCGCCGCCAGTAGGTGGCGCCCAGCGTCTTGGGGATAATCTCCGAGAACACCAGAATCGCCAGCGTGGCGCCGGCGGCAATCAGCGCCTCGTAGCTCAGCGACCAGCCGCCCAGCTCGATGCCCTGGCTGCCGTAGATCTCGTGCGCCTGTGCGCCCACGCCGATGGCGCCGACCGTGTGCGCGATGGTGTTCAAGGTCAGGATCGCGGCCAGCGGGCGGTCGATGTCGCGCTTGAACTCGGCCAGCAGGCGGCCGGTGGAGCGCCCCTCGGCCTGGGCCCGGGCCACATAGCTGGGCGTGACCGACAGCAGCACCGACTCCCACATCGAGCAGGCGAAGGAGACGATCAGGGCCAGCAGCAAAAAGGCGAGCAGCAGCGTCATCGGGGCAATCCCTTGGTCGAAGAGCGGCGGGCGATCAGGCGGGCAGGTCGTCGCAGGGCAGGCCCAGGGCCTCGCGCCCGGCGCGCGTTTTCAGCGGAAAGTCCTCGCCGCGCCAGTCATCGCCGGCCGGCGTGCACAAGTAGAGCACGGCGCGGGCCACCCATTCCGGCGGAATATGCCGCTCCCAGGGCAACTGGCTGACGGGGTTCACGCCCGAATCGCGGATCTCGCGCTGCATCTGTGTGGCCACCGTACCCGGCGACAGACCCACGATGCGCAGGCCGGCGCCGCGATATTCCTTATCGGCGCAGCGGGTCAGCATCTGCGCGCCCGCCTTGGCCGCGCAGTACTGGCTCCAGCCCTCCATCGGGCCATTGGCGGCGCCGGTGCTGATGTGCACCACGCTGCCCCGGCCGCGCGCCGCCATGCCCGGCAGCAGCGCGTGCAGCAGGTGGTAATGCCCGAGCAGGTTCACGCCCAGGCCCCGCGCCCAGGCCTGCGGGTCCGTGTCGGCCAGGTGGCCAATGGGGTCGACGGCGCCGGCGTTGCTGACCAGCGCATCGATGCCGCCCCCGTTCGCCTGCCCGGCCCAGCGCGTGGCGCGCACACAGGCCTGCGCCACCGCGGCGGCATCGGTGATGTCCGTGGGCAGCACCAGTGTCCGCGATGCGCCCGCTTCGGCCTCGATCTGCGCGGCCAGTTCGGCCAGCGCATCCGCGTCGCGCGCCAGCAGCGCCACCGCGGCCCCCTGCGCGGCGAAGGCCCGGGCGGTGGCCGCGCCAATGCCGCGGCTGGCGCCGCTGATCAGCACCGTATGGCCGGAGAAATCGAATGCGAGCGGGTCCGTCATGGTCAGCGGCGGCGGTGGGGGGGCTTCAGGCTATGCTGCGGGCTCGCCCAAGCCAAGCCAGCGCCGCCGTGCCCAACCCCCCGCGGCCCGAGCACTGCCAGCTGTGCGCGCGGCCGATGCCGCTGACCTTCCATCACCTGATCCCGCGCAAGGTGCACGGCAAGCCCTGGTTTCGCCGCCACTTCAGCCGCGAGGAAATGCGCGGCCGCGGCCTGTGGCTGTGCCGCCCCTGCCACCGCGCGGTGCACCGCTTCCACGACGAGCAGGCGCTGGGCCGGCAGCTCAACACCCTGGAGGCGCTGCGCGCCGACCCGGCCATCGCCCGCCATGTGGCCTGGATCGCCAAGCGGCGCGTGCAAAAAGCGCGCTGAATGTGCCGGCCGCCGGGCCCCGGGTGCAGTCAATTCCGGCCGCCCGACGTCTACCCCAGGCCTGCGCAGCGCAACCCCCCTCCCTGATCCGCGCACGGCCCTGCCCCCAACCGGCGGTTGGGGGTTCTTTTTTTGCGTAGAATGTGCGGCCCGCGCGCCCGTAGCTCAGCTGGATAGAGTACTGCCCTCCGAAGGCAGGGGTCGCAGGTTCGAATCCTGCCGGGCGCGCCATTAATGAGATTGGACTCGGCTCCTGCCTCGCCAATCAACGCCAACGGCCAACAAGTGGCCCGTTGGCTCCGCTCGCGATGCGAGCGTTCGGGCGTCCTGCCCGAAGGGTGCCTTTAGGATGCGCCTGAGGCAACCACATCCTGGGCGCAACCTGTTTCGGGATTGGACTCGGCTCCTGCCTCGCCAATCAACGCCTCTCGCCAACAAGTGGCCGGGAGGCTCCGCTCGCGATGCGAGCGTTCGGGCGTCCTGCCCGAAGACCAGCCCTCGAATCGCCGGCGCTGCCCAGCGCACGGGTGCGCTCGGTTGCGGATTGGACTCGGCTTCCTGCCTCGACAGTCAACGCCTCCCGCCAGCACGGGGGCGGGAGGCGTTGCCGGCGAGCTTGGGGTGGGCCCTGCGCATCCCGCTTGGCCTCAGAGCTCGCTCATGCCGCCATCCACGACGTACTCGGAGCCGGTGACGTAGGAGGCGTCGCTGGAGAGCAGGAAGGTGGCGACGGCCGCCACTTCCTCGGGGCGGCCGAAGCGGCCGAGCGGCACCTGCGACTGCACCTGCTCGCCGAAGGCGGCGATGTCGGCCTCGGGCAGGCCGGTGCGGGCGACGAAGGCGGTTTCGATGGGGCCGGGGCTGACGCCATTGACGCGGATGCCGCGCGGGGCGAGTTCGCGCGCCAGGCCACGCACCAGCGTGCGCACGGCGCCCTTGGTGCTGCTGTAGATCGCGGCGGCCGGCATGCCCATGCTGCGCGCGACGGAGGTGGTCGCCAGCAGGCTGCCGCCCTCGCCCAGGCGCGGTGCCAGCGCCTGGGCGTGCAGCAGCAGGCCGCGGACGTTGACGTGGTAATGGGCATCGAATTCCTCGACGCTGTAGTGGCTGATGTCGTGGAAGCGGCCGAAGCCGGCATTCAGAAACGCGCCATGCAAAGGGCCCACGTCGGCCAGTTGCTCGGCCAGCTCGTTGCCGCTGTGCGGCTCACCGGCATCGTTTTGCAGCAGCAGGGCCTGCGCGGAAAGCTGCGAGCGCGCGGCCTCCAGGCTCTGCGGCCGCGAGCCGGTGACAATCACGCGGCCGCCCTCGCGCTCGATGCGCTGCGCGGTGGCCAGGCCGATGCCGCTGGTGCCGCCGGTAATGAGGATGTTCTGGTCTTGGAAGCGGGACATGGGGAAATCCAATGGGTGGCTGATGGGGTCCCTACCCTAGCCCCGTCCATCTGCGCATAAAATCGCAATATGCGCCATTTAAATGTGCACGAACGCACAGCCCCGCTGGGCTGGGATGAGATGCAGACCGTACTGTCGGTGCAGCGCGCCGGCAGCGTGGCCGGCGCGGCCCGCCTGCTGGGCGTGCAGCACTCGACGGTGCTGCGGCGCATCCAGGACCTGGAGGCGCGGCTGGGGCTGGTGCTCTTCGACCGACGCCGGCGCGGCTACCAGCCCAACGCCCACGGCCTGCGGGTGGCGGAGGCGGCCATGGAGATGGAGCGCGCCGCGCTGGCCGCGGAGCGGGCGCTGCAGGGCGCCGACAGCCGCCTCAGCGGGCGGGTGCGGCTGACCACCAGCGAACTGCTGGCCACTTACCTGCTGCCCCCGCTGCTGGCCGGCTTTCGCGAGGCGCTGCCCGAGCTGACGCTGGAAATCGACATCGACAACGCCGCCCAGGACCTGGATCGCCGCCAGGCCGACCTGGCGCTGCGGGCCACCCGCGAGCCGCCGCCGGCCCTGTTCGGCCGGCGCCTGGCGCAGGCCCACACCGCGATCTTTGCCGAGGAGCACCTGGCGGCCGCGCTGGAGCGCAGCCCGCCGGCGCGCCTGCCCTGGCTCGGCCACTGCGGGGCCCTGGCCCGCGGCCCGCAGGCGCAATGGCTGGAGCAGCACCTGCCGGAGCTGCAGCCACGGCTGCGCTTCTCCGGCCATATCGGGCTGGCCCGCGCGGCCGCGGCCGGCGCCGGCCTGGCCATGCTGCCGCTGCTGGCCGCCAACCGCGAGCCGGGCCTGCGCCGGGTGGCCGAGGTGCGCGACTTCCCGCCGGTGGGTATCTGGCTGCTGACCCACCCCGACTTGCGGCGCAATGCCCGGGTGCGCGCCTGCATGGATTACCTGGCCGCCCACCTGCCCCCGGCGCTGGCGGCCCTGGAGGCGGCGCAGCCCCCCAGCGCCCGGCAAGTGCCCGCCTGAGGGCGCCACGCACAAAAAAAGCGCAGGCCGCGCTATGCGACCTGCGCCATTTGGGGCAGCTAAGCGCGGGGCTTAGGAGAGATCACCCTCCGGGTCGAAGGCGCGTTCGATGTCGCGGCCGGCGGCCCGCATGTACTTGGCAAACTTCGACAGTTGGGCGGACAGGCTGGCCTGCATCTCTTCCCACTCCTCGGCCGAGGCGTCCTCAAAACGCTCCCAGTCGGCGGCCAGCGCCTTGCGCTGGGCCTCGAGGTCGCGCATCTCTTCGCGATACTCGGCCTGCATCTCGTCGCCGGCACTGTCGGCACGGGCCTTCAGGGCCTCCCACTCGCGGTCCAGCTCGGCCATTTCCTCGCTGTACTCGGCCTGGAATTCCTCGCGGGTCTCGGCAGCCTCGAGGCGGGCCTGGGTCAGGCCGGCCTCGAATTCGTTCCACTGCTGGGACATCTGGGTGCGGGTCTCGCGCCATTCGGCCTCGCTGGCGGCTTCCATCTGCTCCCAGTTGCGGGCGAACTCGCGGCGCTCTTCGCGCAGGCCGTTGACGGCCTGGGCCCATTCCTCGTCGACTTCCTCGCCCACGGCCTCGGCGCGGGCCTCCAGCTCGGCGAGCTCTTCGTCGGCTTCGGCCATGGTGTTCTTCATGCCGGCGCGGAAGTCGCGCATTTCGGCGGCCATGGCGGATTCGGTGGCGTCTTCAAAGTCTTCGGCGGCGTCCTGTTGGCGCTCGGTGCAGCCCAGCAGCAGCGCGGGGGCCACAATCAGCGGCCAGTAGCGTTTGTTCATGGGATTACTCCATAGATCAAGGATTCGGATTGCATGCTGCGAGCGCCTGGCGCGCCCAGGCCCGTATCCATGACCAAAGTGCTGCACCGCCACACGGCGGCAGCACGCAGAGCCGTACGCCCCACGCGCCGGCCCCTGCGCAGGCAGGCCCGGCTTGTCTATGCTGGCAGTCGCACTCCCGGAGACCGCCGTTGATGCCGCGCCCCTCTTGCCGAGCCCGATGCCCATGAGCGCCCGCCTGGAGGCCTGGCTGGCGCAATGGCGCCACCCGCTGGCCGGGCCGGAGGCCGGCCTGCAGCTCGGGCTGATTGTGGTCGCCCTGCTGCTGGCCTGGCTGATTACCGCGCGCTTTGGCACGGCCGCGCAGCGCCGGCTGCCGCAGCGCTGGGTGGTGATTCATGGCTGGCTGCAGGGCGCGCGCCCGCTGGCGATGCCGGCGGCGGCCACGCTGCTGCTGGCCTGCGCCGACGCGGCGCTGCGCACGCTCTATGCCGACCTGCCCCTGCTGCGCGCGGCACTGGTGCTGGCCTGCCTGCTGTTGCTGCACCGGGCCATTCGCCACCTGGTGCGCGGCAGCTTTGCGGCGGGCCTGCTGCGCTGGACGCTGCTGCCACTGGCGGCGCTGTACCTGACCGGGGTGCTGGCGCCGTTGAGCACCGCGCTGGAATCGATGGCGCTGCGCGTGGGCAACCTGGAGATCACGCTGGCCGGCGTGCTGCGGGTGCTGATTTTTGGCTCGCTGCTGTTCTGGCTGGGCTGGGTCTCAAACGACGCCGGCCAGCAGCTCATCCGCCGCCAGGCGCGGCTGGACCTGCGCACGCGCGAGGTGGTGGCCAAGCTTTTCCAGCTCTCGCTGATCGTCGTTGTCTTTTTGCTGCTGCTGCAGGTGATGGGCATCGACCTGACGGCCCTGGCCGTCTTCGCCGGCGCCGTGGGCGTGGGCCTGGGCTTTGGCCTGCAGTCGATCGCCTCGAACTTCATCTCGGGGATCATCATCCTCTTCGACCGCTCGATTTCGGTCGGCGACTACGTCGAGACCGAGGACGGCCTGCAGGGCTACGTGCGCGAGCTGAACATGCGCCACACCACGCTGGAGACCTTCGACGGCAAAAACGTGCTGGTGCCCAACGAGACCTTCATCAGCGCCGCCTTTACCAACTGGACGCACAAGCACCGCAAGCAGCGCTACCGGGTGGATTTCTCGGTGGCCTACAACACCGACGTGCGCGCGCTGTGCGAGCTGATCCGCGAGGCGGTGGGCTCGCACCCGCAGGTGCTCGCCGGCGAGCAACTGCCCATCGAGGAGCGGCCGGATTGCGAAATCGCCAGCTTTGGCGACTCGGGCATCAACATGTTCGTGGAGTTCTGGATGGAGGGCATCGACGACGGCACCAACCGCGTGGGCGGTGACCTGCTGCTGCTGATCCTGGAAACGCTGCAGCAGAACGGCATCGAGATCCCCTTCCCGCAGCGCGAGGTGCGGGTGCTGGACAGCCCGATTCGCATCCAGCGCAGCGAGGACTGAGCGCCCCCCGCGGCGGGTTGACCCCCTCCATCCAGAGGCGCAGGATGGCCTGACAAAATATTGACGCGCGACGCGAGGGGGAGCTCATGTCGAACGCGGACAATGGCGGAGGGCCGGCCGACCCCTGGTGGGTACGTACTGGCATTGCGATGGGCACCTTGATCGTGTCCATACTCGGCGTGTGCGCCATTGGCGTGGCCATCGTGCGCGGCGAGACCGACACCGAAACCGCTCAGCTCGTGGTCACGGCCATCCTGCCGCTGCTGGGCACCTGGGTCGGCACCGTGCTGGCCTATTACTTCTCGCGCGACAACCTGCAGGCCGCCACCAATTCGGTGCAGGCCACCAGCACCTCGATGCGCCAGCTCGCCGCGGCCATGACGCCGCTGCAGCGCCTGCGCGAGCTGCCAGTGCGCGAGCACATGCAGCCCATCGGCAAGGTCCACAAGGTGCAGCTCGCCGAGGGTGACGACACCGGCCAGGTACGGATTGACGAGCACCTGCATGGCCCGATGAGCCAGTCGCAGCCACGCTTCGAGCGCATGCCGGTGCTGCGCCACGGCGGCCAGCCGCTGTACATGGTGCACCTGAGCGAGCTGAACAAATTCCTGGCCAGCCCGGCCGGCGCCGGCAAGCCGCGCGCCGACTGGACGCTGCAGGCCCTGTTGGAAACGGCCCCGCAGCAGGGCGCCACCTTCAGCAAGTTCGTCAGCGTCAGCGCCGACGCCAGCGTGTCCGAAGCCAAGGCCGCCATGGAGGCCATGCAGGGCTGTCAGGACGTATTCGTCACCGACGAAGGCCGGGTGATCGGCTGGCTGTCGAACAACCGCATCGGGCGCCTGGCCAAGGCTTAGCGACAGCAGGCGCCGAGGGCAAACAAGAACAAGGAGGGCGCCATGAGCATCCTCGACCGCATTCGCCGCGTGGACTTCCCGCGTGCGCAGTACGCACAGGTCGCACACCCCAAGCGGCAGATCGTGCTGCACCACACCGTCAGCGGCGTGGGCATAGATGGCGATATCGCCACCTGGCTGGGCAACAGCGCCCGCATCGCCACCTGCCTGATCATCCACCACGACGGCACGCCCTGGCAGTGTTTTTCCAGCCGCTATTGGGCGCACCACCTGGGCTGCAAGCGGGCGCTGTTTCGCGCCCAGGGCTTCGACGCCGTCGAGTCGCGCAACCTGCGCCTGAACCAGCAGTCCATCGCCATCGAAATCGACAGCGCCGGCGGGCTGACCCAGCGCGACGGCGCCTGGTACAGCAGCTTTGGCCGGCGCATCCCCACGGATCGCGTGCAGGTCTACGCCGATGGCTACCGCGGCTTTCACGGCTTTGAGAAATACACCGAGGAACAACTGCGCAGCGTCGAAGAGCTGCTGCGCTGGTGGCAGGCCGAGCGTTATCCCGACATCCCGCTCGCCTACCGGCCCACGATGTGGGATGTGGAACACGACGCCCTGGCCGGCGAGCCCGGCGTGTACAGCCACACCTCCTTCCGGCCAGACAAATCCGACTGCCATCCGCAGCCGGAACTCATAGAGATGTTGCGGGGATTGGAGGGTGAGGAGATGTGTAAAACGAAGAGCCTGAGACTCTCAGCGCAAGCTGGGGCCAAGTTGACGGTGTCAGGCGGGAGCAGCACGCACAGCGGCGGATTCAGCGTCTGGCTACTGCGCGACGAGCCCGAATCCATGACGAATGCCCGGCCCGCCTGGGAAGGTGGGGAGGTGACCGAGTCGCAGCCGATCACACAGAGGGCCGTGTTTGTCATTCGGGTGAAGGCGGATAGCAAGAACCCCGATGAGGCGCGCTGCTATTCCTACGAAGCGCGAACGTCCGCCGACGGCGCGCGCAAAACGGGAACCGCGCGCATCCCCAAGAACAAGAGCATCGGCGAAGCCACCATCACGGTGACGGTGTGAAGTCGGCCCTGTGGCTGCTCGTGCTGCTGAGCCTTAGCTGGAGCCCCGCACGCGCGCAATGCGACAGCACCCCCGCGGAGTGCTTTGACGAAACCTATGATGCCGCGAGGGACGCCACAGCCGAGCCGCAATCGCCGAGCGCCGAGCGCGCACGCGAGGCCCTGGCCGCGCAAAGCAGCGACCTGCTCGAGCTGCTGCCGGCGACGCCCCTCGTCGCGATCGCCAGCGGCACCTTGCGATCCGCACTGGCCCCGCTGCAGGCCGGCCTGCTGGCGGGTGGCGACGATGGCGGCGGCGCGTCGCGCTTTGCGTTTGCCGCCTCAGACCAAGCGCTGGGCCTGAACCCCTCGTCCTACGGCTTGCAGTCGCGGCTCAGCGCGCCGGTCGACGCGGAGGTTTCCGAGCTGGTCGCGGCGCGGATGCGCGAATCCGGCCGCGGGCGGCAGATCGACGAGCTCAACGATGCTCTGAACACTGCAGATGACCTGGATATCGACCTCGCCGTTGTGGTGCACCGGGGGCCCTTCGGGCGCGACCCCAAGCGGTACCGCCACATGTTCGATGGTCTGGTGCGGGCCTTTTATCAGCAAGCCGACACGCCCGCGTCGTATCTCACGGTCGACGAGGCGCTTGCCAATGCCGCCGCCCGCAATGCGCAGTTGCGCGTCCCGCGCTGCGACCCCGACGCCACCGTCCTTGATCCAGACGCCGGGCCCGACGCGGACTTCGGTGCTGTGGACCCCGCCTGCCGTCAGTTGATCAAGGAAGAAATCGACAAGGTCGTGGACTTGAAGGCCCGAGGCATTGACGCGCTGGAGGCGTCTGCCGACCGCGCCAGGCTGGCCGACTTCGGCCGCCTCTTGTCGCATCAGTCTCAGCTGGTCGTCAGCGTGTTTCGCGCCGAGCGTGACGAGCTGGTCGGCGCGGACCTGACGGCGCTCCGCGTGCGCTGGGAAATCAGCTTCGCGGGCATCGAAGCGCTGCGACGCAAGGAACAGGACTGTGCTGCGGAGTTGGATCAGCCCGTAACCCAGACCTTCAACCCGTGGTCGCGCTGTCTGAAGAAATACACAACTTATGTCGAGAACCTACAAGACGACATGGACACCGGCCACCGCTTCGCGCTCAACCTCAGCTACGGCCGCCTCTCCGAGCTCCAGGTCGACCTCGACGACTACCTGCAGGCCGAGGGCAGTGCCGGGGGCGATACCGGCGGCAGCCCGCTGGCGCCCCTGGACCCGCTGCTCGATCCGCTGCTGGGCGGCGACGGTGGCGGTGGCGGAGGGGGCCGCGGCAGCGCGGGCCTGGCCTTCGGCGAAGGGCCCGAGGTTGATCTGCCGGCAACCAACGTCCTGTCCTTCACGGCCGCCTATGGCCGCCAGCTCCAAGCGCCCACGCCGGAAGATCCGCTGCAGCGCGCCTCGCGGCTGGATATCGCGGCGGACTACGAGCACTTTGGCAGCGCGGTTGGCCGCCGCGACCGCTGGAGCCTGACGGCCACGCTGAGTTACCAGATCGCCGGGCTCTCCTTCCCTTTCCAGCTCGGCTACCGCAGCAACAGCGGCTTCGACGATGTCCCGCTGGAGGACGAACTGCGCGCGCTCGCCGGCGTGGCCATGGATCTGGGCTCGCCGCCCTCGCTGAGCTTGGGCCGCTAGGTTCTCGACCCGCCACGCCCGCGCCCTTTGCACAGGGGGCGGGCGCGGCGTCCGCAAAATTGCCGACTTCCCGGCACCGGCTCGCGCCGCGACACTGGCGGCCCGCTTGCGCCCACCCCCGCCATGCCTCGCCCTTCGACTCGCCGATTCCTTTGCGCCCTGTTGGCACCGGCTCTGCTCGCCGGCCTCGCGGCCTGCCAGGGCGGCCGCGGCAGCCTGCCCGGCCATGCCGAGGCGCCTGCGCGCGACGGCGGCTACGAGGTCACGATCCGGCGCAGCGCCCACGGCATTCCGCACATCGAGGCGGGCGACTGGGGCAGCCTGGGCTATGGCTATGGCTACGCGGTGGCGCAGGACAACATCTGCCGGCTGGCGGACTTTTACCTGACGGTGAATGGCGAGCGCTCGCGCTATCACGGCCCGGATGCGACCTTCCCCTTCCCCGCCAATCTCTTCGAATTTCGCAACGCCGACAGCGACTTCTTCTTCAAGCTGATCCACGCCAGCGGGCAGATCGACGAGCTGCGTGCGGCGCCCGCGCCGCGGGGCCCCAGCGCGCGCATGCAGGCGCTGCTGCGCGGCCATATCGCCGGCTACAACCGCTACCTGCGCGAGACCGGCGTGGACAACATCCGCGACCCGGCCTGCCGTGGCGCGGCCTGGGTGCAGCCCATCAGCGAAACCGACGTGTACCGCCTGGCGCACACCCTGGGCATCTTCGCCGGCTGGGCGCCCTCGGCCGGTGGCATCGGCAGCGCGGCGCCCCTGCTGGACCTGCCGCCGGGCACCAACCCATTCGCCGACTTTGTCGCCGAGTTGGGCGGCACGGAGGCCGCGGCGCAGGCGCGGGCGGCGCTGCAGCCGGCCATGGCCAGCAACGCCCTGGGCATAGGCAGCGAGGCCAGCAGCAACGGCCGCGGCCTGCTGCTGGGCAACCCGCACCAGGGCTGGGTCGATGCGGCACTGTTCTACCAGGTGCACTTGCGCATCCCCGGCCGCTTCGAGGTCAACGGCACCAGCTTTCTGGGCCTGCCCTTCGTGGTCATCGGCAGCACGCCGACGATGGCCTGGTCGCACACGACCTCGGCGGCGTTTCGTTTCGTGCCGGTGCAGCTCACGCTGGCCGGACCCTACACCTACCTCGTCGACGGCCAGCCCCAGGCCATGCAGGCCTGGCCGCTGCAAATTGCGGCCTTGCAGCCCGACGGCAGCGTCGGCACGCTGGAACGCACGCTCTACAGCACGCGCTACGGGCCGATGGTCACCAACATTGCCGGGCTGGACGCTTTTGCGTGGACGCCGACGCTGGGCTTTTCGATCATGGATGCGAATGCCGGCCACATGCGCTACCTGGAGCACTTCCTGGAGATCGGCCAGGTCGGCAGCGTGCGTGAGCTGAAGGATTTGCTGGCCGACTTGCAGGGCATCCCCTGGGCCAACACGGTGGCCGCGGATGCCCAGGGCGATGCGCTGTATGCCGACCTGACGGTGGTGGCCAACATCGACGACGCCTTCGCCCTGAGCTGCAGCACCCCGCTGGGCGCCGCCGCCTTCGCTGCGGTGGGCCTACCGGTGCTCGACGGCAGCCGCTCGGCCTGCCAGCCGCCGGATGCGCCGGATGCCCGCCAGCCCGGCACGATGGGCCCCGCGCAACTGCCCTGGCAGATCCGCCGCGACTACCTGCTGAACAGCAACGACAGCTATTGGCTGTCCAACCCCGCCGAGCCGCTGACCGGCTTCCCCCGCGTGCTGGGCGAAGAGGGTACCGAGCGCCGCCTGCGCACCCGCCTGGGGCTGACGATGATCGCCGACCGCCTGGCCGGCCGCGACGACCGCCCGGGCCAGCGCTTCGACCACGAGCTGCTGATGGACTGGATGTTCGATGCCCGCCAGTACCTCGCGGAACTGTGGCTGGATGACTTGCTGACGCTGTGCAGCAGCCTGCCGGTCGCGCTGGGCAGCAACGGCCCGGTGGATGTCAGCGCGGCCTGCCCGGTGCTGGCCGGGTGGTCCCGCACCGACGAGATCGAGGCCCGCGGCGCGCTGCTGTTCCGGCGTATTGCCACCCGCCTGCTCGGGCAAACCCTGCCCTCGGGCACCACCACGCAGACCCGCCTACCGCCGACCTCGGGCTTTTTGTTCCCCTTCGACCCGGCCGACCCCGTGGGCACACCGCGCGGCCTGAACATCGCGCAGCCGCAGGTGCAGCAGGCGCTTGCCGACGCCGTGGCCGAGCTGCAGGCCCTGGGCATCCCACTGGATGCGCCGCTGGGCGAGCACCAGTATGTCGAGCGCGCCGGCGAGCGCATCCCGCTGCACGGCGGGCTGGACCGCCACGGCCTGTTCTCGATCCTCAACATCGACTGGGACCCCGAGGCCGGCGCCTACGCCAACCCGCACCACGGCAACACCTACACGCAGGTGGTCAGCTTTGACGGCGCGGCCTGCCCGCGGCTGTCCACCATCACCACCTACGGCCAGTCGCAGGACCCGACCTCGCCCTGGCATAGCGACCAGACCCGCATGTACCGCGACAAGCAATGGGTCGAAGTGCCGTTTTGCCCCGAGGACGTGCGCGCGGCGGCGCAGAGCGTGACAACGCTGCGCGAATAACGCGGCCTCAGCGCGGGCCGGTGCGCTCCCACATGCGCAGGTAGGCCTCGGCGGAACGGAACAAGGCCTGCAGCGATTCCTCGCCGCCCTCGGCCAGGCGCACCGCCTCGAGCCAGTCCGCGAAGAGGCCGTAGTGCGCCACGCCGTCGGTGTTGTAGTCGAAGGCACGCTCACCGCTGACCTGCTGCTCGAACAGCACCTGGCCGTCGTAGCTGCGGAAGGGGTAGACCACGGGCGGCTCCTCGGCCTTGGGCGGGCCGGGCAGCGACGCGATGCCGCCGCTGTCCGTGGACATGGGGAGCCCAAAGTAGTGCTCGGCGCTGGCCAGCGGCCGCAGCTCGCGCAGGCGCGCGTGCAGGTCGCGTGCGTTGGGCTTGATCGGTGCGGCGATGCCGCCCAGCGCCAGGATGCGCCGCATTTGCGTCGGCGAGGAAATGCCGCCCGCGTGGTAATGCCCGGCCACCACGGGGTAGTCCAGTCGCTCGACGATATCGAGCACGCTGTTCTTCATCTTGGCGCCGAGATGATCAGTCTCGATGATCATGCCGCGGGCCGCCAGTTGCTCGATGACGTAGACGCCGAGGTCGGTCAGCCCCTTGGCGTTGCAATGCGGGCCCGGCGGGTAGGTCGGCACCGCGGCGCGCTGGGCCTCGTTGATGGCGCCCGCCACGGGGTTGTCGTCCGGCAGGTAGACGCCCGCCGACTGCAGGTTCGCCCCCATATCCGGCTCCGGGCATTCCTCCACGGCATAGTAATGGCCGGTTTCGGGTTTGTTCAGCGCATTCAGCGTCAGTTCACTCTGGTCGAACAGCCCCGCACCACCGAAGGCGTTGTCGAACCAGTGCGCGATGAACACGCTGCGGATCCCCAGCGCGTGAAATTCTTCGATACCGGCATCGATATCGGCGCGGGTGCATTCGGGCGCGCCCATGAACTCGCCACAATCGAAGAGCTTGGAGGACTCGATACCCAGCACCACGGCCAGCTTGCCCTGGGTGATGACCGCGCGGGCCTGCTCCGGCCCGTCGACGATGCGAAACCAGCCCTGGCCGGCACCGCCATGCTGGGCGTCGATGTAATCCTGCAGGGCATACATGCCCTCGACCTGGATCTTGACCTGATCCATTTCGTTGCAGCCATGCGCCTTCAGTGGCGCCAGCAGGCAAAGCTGCTCGTCCCCCGAGGTGTGATTGACCAGCAACCGCAGCCCCGCCATCCACGCGCGCTGCACCCAGGTGTAGTAGGTCTGCTGGTGGGTGTAGGTGCCGTGCGCAGGCCAGTCGCGAAAACGCGGCCAGCCCTCGGTGGCGTGGCTGCCGACCGGTGCGCCATCGCGCACGAAATTGCCTATGAAGTCGGCATTGCCCTCCGGGCCGTGGTCCTCATCGCAATCGGCCAGCGCGTGCTCGACGCCCAGGGGGTGGAACGGCGCGCCGACAATCACCCGCCCGCCCAGGCGCTGATAGGCCGAGATGTGCGTGTGGGCATCGGCGATGCCAAAGACCGTTCCGTCGGCATTCGTGCCGGCGAAGGTCGGGCCGCTGGCGCCGGGCTCCGCCTCGGCCACCTTGCGGCAGGCCTGCGTCGCACGCAGCGCGAATGCCGTGGGCGCGTCCGCAAGCTGCAGTGCACCGGTCTCCCCGTCTACCGCCAGCGCCTGCTCACCCGCCCACAGGCTCAGCCCGGCCGCCGTCGGGCGCACCTGCCACAGGGCCGCTTCCGCCGCACGCGGCAGGGCCTGGACTTCGCCCGCGGTCGAGCGGCTCAGGTAGCGACCCGCATCGTCGTGCAGCAGGACCTGCGCCAGCCCGGCGGGCTTGAGGTGAAAACGCAAGGCTTCGCCGCCGCCGGCGCGATAGGCGTCGCGCGCCCAGACAATCGGGCCGGCAAACGGGGCATGCAGCTCCGCACAGGCCTGCGCCCAATCGCTGGCCGGCAACACCCGGGTCGCGGCGTCGCGCGCCGGATCGGAACCACCACAAGCGGCAATCAACAGGGTGCTTAGCGCAGCACAGCGCAATGTCTTCACGGGTGGTCTCCAGTTCCATGGCGGTGGCCGCCCCAGGGGCACGACCGAATCCTGCGCCCGCGACCTGTGCCCCGCGGCGCAGCGCGAGCTTAGTGCAGTTGCGCCCAGTGCACAGTCGTAAACATTGCCACGCTGGGGCTCAGCCCCCCAGCGCCTCGGTGTAGGCGCGGCAGGCGGCGAAGATGGCGGCCGGGTCCGCACCGGCGGCCTCGACGATCTCGCGCTGGCAGTGCGCGCTGCCGGTCAGGTATGCGCCCATCACGTCGCCGGGCGCGGTGCCCTGCGGAACGTTGTGGATGGCCTGGGCGAAATCGGCCGCCGGCAGCATGTGCCGGTAGATCAGCAACGCATCCACATAGGGGCCCCAGGGCATCCAGTCGATGGCGTTTGCGGCGGTGGCGTTGGCCGGGCGATCCGCCGGGTCCGACACCATGATGGTGAAATAGCCCTGCTCGTCCAGGTGGGCCTGATGGTCGGCGACGCAGGCCACGTAGCGCTGGGTGGGCAGGTCGTTCTGGCACACCGACCAATAGCGCAGCTGCTCGCTGCCCAGCGCGGACTGGCCATCGCGGTAGCTGGGCGCCTTGCCGCGGATCAGCACGACATTGCCGTAGCTGCGGCTGAACAGGTGCGTCAGGTAGGCGTTGTGGATATTGGACAGAAAGCCCCCGCCCGCCGGCAACGGCAGGGCACTTTCGGCCTCGGCCGGCACCGGCAGCCCCAGAAAACCCCGCAGCAGGTTGAACACGGTGCTGGGCAGGCCATAGAAGACATTGGGCCCGGCCGCGGGGTTGCCCAGCGGCACGGTGCCGGGCTGGGCCAGGAAGGGATCGTCGATGACGTCGCTGTTTTCGAGCTGGTCGTTCAGGCCCAGGCTGGGGAGGGTGTCGCCAAGGGTCGGCAGCAGCGGCTCGACGCAGTTGGCGGTGGGCAGCAGCTCGATGTCGCCGTCGGCGGTCTCCAGCGTCAGCAGCGGCAGGCCCACGCCGCCGTCGAAGTCCTGACCGGCGCCGGGCACATAGGTGCGGTAGATCAGCGCGGTCAGCAGCGGCTGCGGCACGGCCTGTGGGCCCAGGCGCATTTCGCCGGCGTAGATCGTGTTCGCCGCCGGCGCGTCGGGCTTGGCGGCAAAGTCGACATAGGCGGTATAGGCATCGCCCCAGGGCGCCGCGGCGTCCACGAAGGGGTTGCGGCCCGTGTCGTCCGCGGGGCCGAGCTGGGCATCGGCGATGGCGTCCGTCGGCCGCAGCAGCGGGTCGTAGACGTTGAAGGAGAAGTAGCGCGCATCCGGGTAATAGCCATCGATGCGCAGCCGCGTCTGCGGCAGCATCGGTATCAGGGCCACCCAGTACTTGGCCGACTCATCCGGGAAGGCCACGTTCATCGTGTCGATGTTGCTGGCGAACTCCCAGCCGCAGGCGGCGCCAAATGGGTAGCTGTCGCGGTCATTGCCGGTATGCCCGGGCTCGCCCTCATCAGCCAGGCTGCGGGGTGCCGCGCCGGGGTCGGCGTCGCCACAGGCGCCCAGGGCCAGTAACAGGGCCAGTAACAGGGCTAGCCCCGCGGCACGCAGGGACATCGGCGGGTGGGTCTTGCGCAGCATCGTGCTCTCCTAGTCGATGGCCGACGGCGCACACAGGCCCGCCGTCACGTATTCGATAAAGCCCTCGGCCAGCACCTCGCGGCGCAGGCTGTAGTGGGCCTGGTTGTCGTCGGTGGCCGGCAGACGCCACAGCAGGCTTTGGTCGACCATGCCGTTGACGACGCTGTTAATGGCCAGGAAGGCATGCAGCCGCAGCGCGGACGGCGACTTGCCGGGCAGCAGGCTGGCCAGCGCCCCTTCAAAGCGCCAGATCACGGGGCCGAAGTGGCGCAGCAGCAGGTCCTGCCCGGCCTCGCCGTCCTCGCGGATCATCCGCGCCACCAGTTGCACGGCGGGGCGGTCCTGCTGGTGCAGCGCATGGAAGGCATACACCAGCGCCTGCACGACATTGCGCACCTGCAGCTCATCGGCCTGCCGCAGCGTCTCCAGCTCCGCCCAGGCCTCGTCGATCAGCGGCGCGAAATCGGCCGCGATGCGGGCCAGGCAGGCCTCCAGCAGACCCATGCGGTCACGGAAGTAGTAGCGCACCGCGGCCTCGTTCAGCACGCCCGCCGCGCGCTGAATCGCGCGGCTGGACACGGCTCGTGTGCCTCGCTCGCCATACTGCGCGATCGCGGTCGATACCAGCCGCGCGGGCACGTCGGCCTCGGCCGCGGCCACAGGCTCAGGCACGGCCTCGGCCAGCGGCGGCACGGCGCGTGCGGCGGCTTGCGCCGGCGCCACGGGGGTCTCCTCGTTCATGGCGCCAGTGTGGGGCCTTAACCCAACCGGGTCAACCCAGTTGGGTTAGCGCACCCGCAAGGCGCTGCCTGGCGCTAAGATCGAGCCTGGTGCCGTCGAGGAGAACACGATGAAAGCCTGGGGACGCTGGCTGCTGCAGCCCAGCCCGACGCTGCAGGAGAACTGCCTGGTCGCCGGGTGTTTGCTGCTGGTGCTGGCCACCATCGCCTTCGCAGGCGCGAGCTTTACCTTCGACGAGGAGCTGCGACCCCAGCTGCGGCAGCTCGCCAGCCTGATGCTGGCCGTCGGCGGCGTGCTGTTTGTGCGCGGGCAGTTCCCGCGGGCGAAGAGTTAGGCGCTACTCGGCCAGCACCAGAATCTGCCCCTGCTCCGGCGGCACCTGCCCGCTGCGCAGCGCCTCCCAGGTCGCGGCGCCGGCCTCCAGCCCGCGGACCGACTCCACCTGCATCCAGTCGCGGCTGCGCGCCACGCAGGCGCGCAGCGCCAGCGCCATGCGCTCATTCAGGCGCTCGGCGCCCCAGTCGGCGGTGCGCTTCTTCGCCTGCGCGGGGGCAAAGAAGAACTGCGGCTTGAGCACCCCGCCGATGTCCTGCCGCGGTGCGTCGTTATGCGAGCGGCCAATGGCCATGGAATGCTTCAGCGCCTCGCCCAGGTGCCGATGCAGACGATCCAGCACGCCGGTGTTGCCGGCCATGTCGACGATCACGGCGGGCTCGGTGGGCAGCGATTCGATGTCGGCGTAGTCCACGGCCTGGGCATAGCAGCCCAGGCCCGCCACGAAGTCGCGGTTGGCGGCGCTGGTCAGGCCGATGACGCGCTGGCCGCGCTCGCTGGCCAGCTCGGCCAGCGCAATGGCGGTTTTGCTCGAGGCCGAGGTCAGCAGCAGCTGGGTGGCGCCGTAGTCCTCCTGCTCCGCCAGCGCGTCGTCGGCCAGAAAGGCCGTCTGGAACAACCCGCGCAGCAGCGCGTGGCGGTCCTCGGCATCACGGCCGGGCTCGTATAGCGGGTCGGCGGCGGTATCCAGTGCCTGGCGGTAGACCGGCGCGTGGCCCTCGCGGTGGGCGCCCACATCGCGAAAGCCGCGCCCGTTGGGCTCGGCATGGACATCGACGAAGCGCGCCATCGGCCACCAGCCGTAGTAGCGGCTGCCCACCGCCAGCTCCGGCCGCGTGCTCTCGACGATGCGCGCCCAGCCCATGGCCGGCACGCGGCCCCAGTCCGCGTCGGGCGCGGGATAGAACTGCCAGTAGCCCAGCAGGTCGCCGGTCAGCGCATAGGTCACGGTGTTCGCCGTCAGGGCCAGGCGCTCGACCTCCAGGCGCACGGCGCCGGGCGCCAGCGTCGGCAGCGGCTCGCCGAGCAGGCGGGTGGCGGCGAGGTCGCGGCGGCCGACTTCAAGAATGTGGTTGGGGTGCATTGACGTTCCTTGCGATGGGGCGGGCGACGTGGTGGGCGACGTGGTGGACAATTCAGCGGCGCGGGCCGCGCTCGCCCTGGTCCAGGCAGTCCATGTAGCAGCGAAAGCTGGTGTCCTCCAGCGCGCGGGCCGCCTCGGCGCCGCGCTCCCACACGCTGGCGCCCAGGCCCAGCGTGCAGTCCTGGCCCTGCGCGGCGAACTCGCGCTGCAGGCGCTCGCGCAGATCGGCCATGTCCTCGGCCCAGCCGGCCACCGCATCCTCGCGGGCCGACCACACCACGAGCTGCGAGGCCTTGACCCGGCCCAGCGCGTAATCCTCGCCCAGGCTGTCGCGCAGCAGCCGGGCCAAGTCCTGCCGCAGCTGGTCCCAGTCCTTGGGCTCCAGCTGCGCGGCCAGGGCCTCCTCGCCACACAGGCACAGGCGCGCCACGCCCACGCGCGGGGCCTGCGCCAGCGAGGCCCCCAGCGATTGCAGCGTGCCGCGGCGGTTGTACAGGCCGGTCAGCTCGTCGGTGCGCTCGCGCGCCTCGGCCTCGCGGGCGCGAATTTCCAGCTCGGTGGCTTGCGCGGCCAAGGCCGCGGCGGCGGCCGACTGCACGCGCAAGTGCTGGGCCAGCAGCAGCTCGGTGAGCGGCGCCAGCAAGAACGCGATGATGAGCATGACGATGATCGCGTAGGGCGTCGTCGCCTGATCCCAGTTCTGCAGGGCATACAAGCCGCTGATCAGCATCAGCGCGCCGATGAAGCCGCCGTTGAGCAGCCGCGCATGCTCCTGCGCCAGATAGGCCCGCGCCCCGACCAGCAGCACCGGCGCGGCCACGCCCAGCAGCGGCACCATGCCTTCGCGCACCAGGGCCTTCTCAGGGCCAAAATGCAGGCTGAGCAACTGGGCGGTGATCGTGACCTGCACCAGGCTGATCCAGGTCACCACCAGGCGGTAGAACAGGCGCCGGCCCACGAAATGCAGCGCCAGGGCCAGCAGCGTCAGGATCACAACCACGATCGAGGGCAGCCAGACGGCCAGCGGCGGCACGTCGCGCAGCTGCAAGGCGATCCACACGAAGCCAGTGCCCACGCACACTGAAATCCAGGCGCCCGCCTGGGCAATCACCGGCTGTTGCCACAGGCTCGATGCGATGGCGCGGTTTGCCGCGGCCGTCAGGCTCGCGGACCGCTGTGCCGGGTTCTCCATCTGCCTCCCCCGCAGTCTTGCGCCCTTTAGTGTGGCACAGGCGCGCGCCAACGCCGCCGCCGGCGGGGGCCAGCGGCCTCCGGGCCGCCTACAGCAGCCGGTATACGCCGTGCGCGTTGGGCTCCAGCTCGGCCATCGCCACCTTCAGCACCACCAGCAACGGCACAGCCACGAACATGCCGCCCACGCCCCACAGCCAGCCCATGAAGACGATGGCCAGCAGGACCACCAGCGGGTTCAGCGACAGGCTTTCGCCCAGCAGGGTGGGCGTGATGATGTTGGCCTCGATGCCGTTGACCAGCAGGTAGACGATCCCGGGCAGCAGCATCCACAGCATCTCCTGCTGCGAAATCAGGGCGGCCGTGGTGATCGCAATCGTGGTGACGGCGGTGCCGAAAAAGGGCACATAGTTCAGCACGCCGGCCATCACGCCCCAGAGCCAGGCATCGGGCACGCCGATCAGGCTCAGCGCCACGCCCGTGAACACCGCCAGCGCGATGTTCATGAAGGTCACCGTCAGGATGTAGCGCGTATAGCCGTGCTGGATGCCGCGCACGATGCGCACCCAGCGTCGTCGGCGCTCGCGCTCGCGCGGGATCATCAGAGCGCTGCGCACCATGCGCGGCCCCAGCGTCAGCAGGAAAAACAGCGTGATCAGCACGATCAGCGACACATACACGCTGCTGACGGCCAGCTCCATCGCGCGTTCCGTCGCATTCCCCGTTTCCACCGCCACGCGCACCGGTTCGTCCTTGCCGCCGGCCATGTCGGCCGCCATGGCCTCGACCTGCGCGGAGGTATCGCTGAGCCGGCGCAGGCGCTCGCCAAAGCCGGCCCCCTCCTGCTGCAGCACCGCCAGCGCGCGCGGCATTTCCAGCGCCCAGCGCTCCAGCGGACGCATGAAGTTAGTCACGATCACAAGCACGGCGGCGCCAAAACCCAGTGTGATCAGCAAAGCCGACAAGGGGCGCGGCAGGCCCATGCGTGTCAGTCGGGTCACGAAGGGGCCCAGCAACAAGGTCAGCACGGCCGCAATGGCCAGGGGCAACAGCGGCTCCTGGGCGAATTTCAGAACGGCCAGCAGGGCCACGAGATTGAGAAACAGCAGATGACGCGACAGCAGCATGGTGGCTCCCGGGGCCCGGGCCCTCGTTGGGACTTCAGTGTAGGCGCCCTGCGCCCTCTTGCCGTGGGGACCTTGGTCACCCTGCTCGGCGTCGGGCCCGGCCTCGCGCTCGCGGATGGCGGCCCCGAGGCGCGCTTCGCCGGCATGGATCGCGACGGCAACGGCCGGCTCAGTGAAGACGAGGCCGGCATTCGCCAGCAGCAAAAGCTTCGCCTGTTCTGGCACAGCGTGGACGTCAACGACGACGGCCAGCTCAGCGCCTGGGAGTTCGGCCGCTACGAGCGGCGCCTGGACGCGCGCGAGGCGACACCGGCGCCGCAGCTGCCGCCCTCAATGCGCCAGCGCTAGGGGCGGCGCGGGGTGGGATCAGGACCGATTGGCGCGCTCGCTGATGTTGCGCATGAAGCGGGCGAACTGCGCCTCGGCTTCGTCGCGCGCCAGGCCATAGCGCTCCTGCAGCTTGCCAATCAGGTTTTGCGAACTGCCGCGGATCTGCTCGATCTCGTCGTCACTCAAGCGGCCCCACTGCTCGCGCAGCTGGCCCTTGATCTGTTTCCACTGTCCTTTCAGCGTGTCCGAATTGCTCATGCAATGACTCCAAACTTGGGTTGTTGGTGTCATAGCGGCCAATTATCGTGCCAGGCCGATTTTTTTCAATCCTCGCAGGGGCTTATGGCCCACCGGTGGCAGGCGCAGGGCCAACTGTCCTCCTGCGCCGGCAATTCTGTCTGCGATCACCGACAATACGCCGAAAACCCCAAGGAATACAGGAGCCAACCGTGACGAGTTTCACGTCTGTAATTGGCGACAGAGGGCCACGATGAGGTTGCTACCCCGCTCCATGAGCAGCCTGGTCGCGCTGGGCTTCGTCATCGCCGCCATGCCGCTGGCCATCGCCCTGCTGATGGCCATCAGCGCGCTGGACCGCGTGACCCAGTACAGCGACTCGCTGCTGCACGACAGCATCCTGATCACGCGGCTGGGCGAGCAGTTGCGCGGCGACATCCGCGCGATGGAGATCAGCGCCCGCGACTTTGTGGATTACGGCAACGAGGCCGAGCTGCGCAATTTCTACGAGCAGCTGGACCAGGCCATTGCGGTGCTGCGTGCCATCGACGTGGCTGGCCTGGACAGCGCCTTTGGCCAGGAGGTCGTCGAAGTCGAGCAG
This sequence comes from uncultured Ectothiorhodospiraceae bacterium, assembly GCA_937141935.1. Taxonomy (GTDB): domain Bacteria; phylum Pseudomonadota; class Gammaproteobacteria; order Nevskiales; family Oceanococcaceae; genus MS8. The sequence continues at coordinate 90,611 of CAKZQS010000004.1, read as the reverse complement.
GCCCTCACCCGGGCCCGCGATGCCTGGACCGGCGCGCTGGAGCGCGGCGAAGCCCTGACCACCGGGCTGGAGGTCGTTGGCCATGCCGGCGTCAGTGCGGAGGAGATGCTGCAGGCCGGTACCGCCGCGCTGCGTATCGGGGAGGCCGAGCTGGAAGACGCGGTGCGCAATGCGCAGCGCACCGTGCTGATCGTGGTCGGCGCGCTGATCCCGCTGAGCGTGGCCTTGTTTTTTGGCCTGACCACGCTGATCAACCGCCCCGTCCGCCGTGCCCGCGAGGCCATTCGTGAGTTGGGCCGCGGCCGTCACGACCACCCGGTACGCATCCACTACCCCGAGGAGATGAGCGAACTGGGCGAGACGCTGGACTGGCTGCGCCTGCGCCTGGCCAACCTCGAGGCCGACAAGGAGCGCTTCATGCGCCATGTCACCCACGAGCTGAAAACGCCGCTGGCCACGCTCAAGGAGGGCGTGCAGCTGCTGGCCGATGGCTACCTGGGCGCGATCCCCACCGAGAAACGCGAGCTGGTGCGCATCCTGCAGGAGGCCAGCGAGGATCTGGAAACGCTGATCCTGCGCCTGCTCTCCTATGCCGAGTGGCGCATGGAGCGGCGCCAGGACAAACCCGGCTGGCAGGCCCTGGAACCCCTGCTCGAAGAAGCCAGCGAGGCCAGCGCGGTCGCGGTGCGGGCCCGGCGCCTGCTGATCCGCCGCGAGCAGCAGGGCGAGTTCATCTACGGCCGCCGCATCGCGCTGGCCGAGCTCTTCGACAACCTGCTGACCAACGCCATCAAGCACGCGCCGGAAGGCAGCGTGATCATCGTCAGCGCCTGCACGCGGCCCGCCGACGATGACGAGGAGGAAGGCAACACCGTCTGCGAGATCACCGTGCGCGACCATGGCCCGGGCGTGCCCGATGCCGAGAAGGAGCGCATCTTCCAGCCCTTCGCCCGCGGCAGCGCCTCGATCGAGAGCGCCGTGCGCGGCACCGGGCTGGGCCTGGCCATCGTCGCCGAGACGGTGCGTGAGCTCAACGGCGAGGTTTATGTCGAGGACGCCGAACCCGGCGCCCGCTTCGTGCTGCGCTGGCCGGCCCGCGGCCTGCCGCCCGCCACCCTGACCCCCCAATCCCAGGAGGCCCCGGATGGCCAGAATCCTGCTGATTGATGACGACGAAAAGCTCCTGCGCGTCCTGACGCTGCGCCTGGAGGCGATGCAGCACCAGGTCACCGCCGTCAGCTCGGCGCAGGAGGCGCTGAACCGCATGGGCGACGTGCAGCCCGCGCTGGTGCTGACCGACCTGCGCATGCCCGGCATGGACGGCATGGAGCTGCTGGACCGCCTGCAGCACCTGCGCCCCGGGCTGCCGGTCATCTTGCTCACCGCGCATGGCGACGTGCGCGACGCCGTGGCCGCCACGCAGGCGGGCGCCGCCAGCTTCCTGACCAAGCCCGTGCGCAAGGAGGAGCTGGCCCGCGCCATTGAAAAGCATGTGGGTCCGGCGGAGCCCGAGCCCGCGCCGGGTGGGGGCGACAGCGAGAGCGGCGACCTGAAGACCAAAAACCCGCGCATGCGCGAGTTGATGGCCGACGTGAAGCGTGTGGCCAAGACCGACTGCTCGGTGCTGATCAACGGGCCGACCGGCGCCGGCAAGGAGGTGCTGGCCCGCGCGCTGCACGAGGCCAGCCCGCGCGCCAGCCGCCCCTTCGTCGCCATGAATTGCGGCGCCGTGCCCGCCGAGTTGCTCGAGTCCGAGCTGTTCGGGCACAAGAAGGGCGCGTTCACCGGCGCCACCAGCGACAACCTGGGCCTGTTTCGCGCCGCCGAGGGCGGCACGATCCTGCTGGACGAAATCGGCGACATGCCGGCCGAGCTGCAGGTCAAACTGCTGCGCGTGCTGGAGCAGCGCGAGGTCCGCCCGGTCGGCGAGGCGCGCTCGGTGCCGGTGGATGTGCGCGTGCTGTCGGCGACCCACCGCGAGCTCGAAGAGCTGATTACCGCCGGCAAGTTCCGCGAGGATTTGTTCTACCGGCTCAATGTGGTCCGGCTGCGCATCCCGCCGCTGGACGAGCGCCGCGAGGACATCCCGCTGCTGGTGCACGAGCGGCTGCGGCAGTTGCAGGCGCGCGGCGCGCCCAAGCGGGTGTACAGCCCGGATGCCATGCAGCGGCTCTGCGCCGCGTCCTGGCCGGGCAACATCCGCCAACTGTTCAATGTGGTCGAGCAAAACGTCGCGCTGTCGGCCGGCGAGGTCATCAGCGTCGGCCAGGTGGACAAGGCCCTGGGCGAGCCGGAAGCCCGCTCGGCGGTGCTGGAGACCTTTGACGAGGCACGGGATGCCTTCTCGCGCGACTACCTGCGGCGCGCGCTGGAGCTGTGCCGCGGCAATGTCAGCCAGACGGCGCGCGTTGCCGGCCGCAACCGCACCGACATCTACAAGCTGCTCAAGAAGTACGACCTGGACCCCAAGAGCTTCAAGCCGCGCAAGAACTGAGCCGGCCCGACTCTGCGCCGGCGCCGGTGCGGGGGTCTGCACCGGGGCCCGGACCGGATCCCGCAATGGGGCGCGGCGGGCCGCAAACCGGCAAAAAGAAGGGCCGCCGGCGCCAATGGCGCGGGCGGCCCCTGTCGGGCGAGGGCGACCTTAGAAGCCGTAGCGCAGGCCCGCCTCGAAGCGATCATCATCACCGCCCTGCACGGCCACCTGCGCGCCCAGCAGCGGCGTCAGGCGGTACAGGCCGGCCACGCGCACCGAGGTGGAGGCCTCGTCGTCGCCGACCTCCAGATTGCGGTAGCGAATCTCGGGGTTGATCTCCAGCGTGTTGTCGACCACCGTCCAGCGCAGACCACCGCGCAGGCCCAGGCCGGTGTCGTCGAACTCGCCGACTTCGACACGCTCGATCGAGGCGCCGCCCACGGCGTCGATGGTCGGGCTCAGCGGCGCGTGCATCATCACGCCCGCGGCCAGCTCGTTGTATTCATCGACGTCGGCGCCTTCGGCGAAGACGTTGACCGTCGGGGTCAGCGCGGCCGAGCCGGCCAGGCGCACACCGCCCTCGTCATCGGCACCGCGGTCCATGCTCACGTAGCCACCTTCGACATAGGTGTAGTCATGGGCCAGGGCGGCACCCGGCAGGGCCAACAGGGCGGCGGCAAGCGTACGTTTGATAGGGGTTTTCATAGCAGTCTTCATAGCAATACTCCTTGGGGGCGGCAGCGCAGCACGCTGCCGTAGGGGGAAATCTCGGGTCGCAGCCGGCGGGGTGGGCCCACCCGCTGCAAATCAAAAACCGGTGGGAAAAGCGGCCGGCCCGGCGCCGGAGGACGGTGGCGCCCGACGGCCGGCCTGGGGAAAGTGCGCGCCCGGCTTATTGGCCGTCGGTGGCGTCTTCGAACTCGTCGCCCATTTCCTCGACGCCTTCGTCGAAGGAATCACCCATCTCTTCGATGGTGATGGTGTCGTTGTCCTCTTCGAAGAGGGCATAGGCACCGAAACCGGCGACGGCAATCAGGGCACCAATCAGCAGGGCGGAAGTGGTCTTGGCTTTCATGAAAAACTCCTTTGTGCAAGGGGAAACTCAGAGGGGTTGCCGGCGGCGCCCGGTCTTGTACGGGCGCCGCCGACCGGTATCAGGTTGAAACGTCGCGACTGCCGATTCCGGCGGCCGCGTAGCAGGCGACTGCAAGGGCCAGCGCGCCGAAGAACAGCATCTGTGCGACTTCGGCGGCCGCCGTGGCAAAGCCGCCGAAGGCGAACAGCGCCGCAATCAGCGCGATGACGAAGAACATCGTTGCGAGACGGGTCATGGCACGCCTCCGGGACAAACTCAGCTGGATATCGGCAATCGCTGTGCCAAGTCTGGTTGCAATGGCAAAGCGCCCTGCCCACGCGCCGGTATCGTCTGTTTATTGTTTTTATTCAGTGGTTTGTGGCAGTTTCGCCGCGCAGCCGCCGAGCCGGCCTGCTGAGTGCGGGACGGCCATGAATCGCGTGGCGGCGTCGGCGTCTGTGGACAGCCCCGAGGCCGCCGCAGCCGCCTTTGTCGCCAAAAACCCACGTCTTGTCGGTGAATGGCTACAGTTTTTCCGGCATCGCGGCAGGCTTTTCGGCCGCACCGCGGCCAGCGTGGCCCGGGGGGCGAAACGCCCGGCATTTCGTGACCAAGGTCAGGGTGGCGGCAGCACTCTAGGCGACACAACTGCCGCCCGATCACGCCCCGGCAGGCGCCGGCCGGCGATCTGTCTCGCGTCTTGTCGCGAAGTGCTTGCACCGCACGGCAGGCCTGCGGCCACGGACTGTTCTGCGGGCCTGCCGACGGGCGACCGGCGGCGGGCGGCGGGTGGCGGCCAAAAGCGGTGGCTGGCGCGGTGGGTCGGGGGCGGCGCCTGGCGGTCGTAGCCGGGAACGAGGGGCGGTGGCCGGGGGCGAGCGAGGGCCCGAGCCAGAAACACGGGCCATGACGGGCCCGGTCGAGGGCGTAGGTGGTGTCGGGCTGACGGCGCTGTTGTCCCGGCGGGGGCAGGGCCGGCCCCAGGGCGATGGGGTCGTAGAGGCACCTCAGCCCAGTTCAGGCCAGGCCGGGCCGGGCCGGGCCAGGCCAGGCCAGCTCACCCCAGACCAGGCCAGTACTGGACGCAGCCGTCATCGCATCTTTGGCGGAGCCCACAACGACAAAGGCCGCAAGCATTGGGGCTTGCGGCCTTCGCGGGATCTCGGGCATTAAAAAAGCCAGCCGCGGGAGGGGTCGGGGAGAGAGGACCGCGGCCGGCTTTGGGGGGAGAGGATCAGGAGTGGGGGTGGGGGAACCCGTTCGTCCTGGAGACTTGAGGAGACCTTGTACTGGTGGGGGATCCAGTAAAGAGGAGACCTCTCCGTTCACTTTCCAATTCAAAACCTGCGCCGGGCCTGTGTGAGAACCAGACACTGCGGCCCGGCGCGAGTGCTAATTTCCAGGTTTGCAAGGTCCGCGGCACGCGGGTGTGCCAAAAGTCACCTCGCCGGCGCCCGCGGGCCTCCAAAAGCGGATCGGCATGCGTGGCGTGACAAGCCGCGAGGCGCGCTCACCAGGGGCCTTGGCGGGAGGGGCCTTGGCGGGCTCCACGACCCTCCTGCACCCCCACGCGGCGGGGGCGCGCAGGTGCCGCAGCCGGCGGCGTGGCTAGAAGTGCGCGTCGATCAACGCTTCCAGCGCGGCCGGGCGCAAGGGCTTGCGCTCGAAACCCTGCACCAGACCCCCGTCGCGCATGCGCGCCTCGTCGGCGGCGCTGAGTTCGGCCGTCAGCATCACGTAGACGGCCTGCGCGCGGCGCTCCGGCGGCAGGCCGGCATAGGCCTCCAGGAACTGCCAGCCGTTCATGACCGGCATGTTGATGTCCAGCAGGATCAACTCGGGCGGCTGCTCGGCGCGTGCCAGGTAGTCCAGCGCCTCCTGGCCATTGCGGGCGACCTCAACCTGCTCGGCGGCCCCGCTGCTGCGGATGACCCGCTTGTACAAAAAGGTATCGGCGTCGTAGTCATCAACGAGCAGAATCGTGTTCAGACAGCGCATCCGTGTCCCTCAGCGTGAACCAAATGGTGGTACCGACGCCCGGCGTCGAATCCATCCAGATTCGTCCGCCGTGCAGTTCAACAATCTTCTTGGCATTGGCCAGCCCGAGGCCGCTGCCCTCGTAATCGCCCGCGGGGTGCAGGCGGGAGAACATCTGAAAGCTCTGCGCCTGGGCCTCGCTGGGGATACCGATCCCCTCGTCGCGCACGAAGTACGCGGCCCGCGCGCCCTCGCCCTGGTGACCCACTTCGACCCTGGGTGGCGTGTCGGGGCGATGGAACTTGAGAGCATTGGCGATCAGGTTCTGAAACAGTTGGCGCAACTCCAGCGGCCGGCCGCGCACGGGGGGCAGCGGGCCCACCGTCACCTCGCCCTGCTGCTGGGTGATTCGTGCGGAGAGATCCGCGCAAACCTCGTCCAGAATGGCCTGCAAGTTCACGTCCACGGGCGCCGACATGCGCCCCAGGCGGCTGTGCTCCAGCAGGCCCAGGATCAGCGCCTGCATGCGCTCTGAGGAGGCCGCGACGAAGTCCAGCACCTCGCGCCCCTCGGCATCCAGGGCCGGCGCATGCGCCTCGCGCAACACCTCGATGCAGCTGCGCACGGTACGCAGCGGCTCTTGCAGGTCGTGCGAGGCCAGGTAGACGAACTGCTCGATCTCCTGATTGGCCTGGGCCAAGTCGCGGTTGCGGCCCTCCAGCTGCGCTTGCGCCGTATCCCGCGCGGCGATTTCCGCCAGCAACTGTTCGCGTTGGGCGCGCAGCTGCACCAGCAGGTCGGAAAAGGCCAGGGCCAGATCCTGCGCCTCGCCACCGCAATACAGAGGCAGTTCATCCGGGCGCGTTTCCAGCCCCCGGCGACGCAGCACCCGGTGCATCTGCACGATGGGGCCGGCCACCCGCCGGGCGATGAACAGCGCCACCAGCGCCGACATCGCGGCCGTCAGCGCCAGGCCCACCAGCATGCCGCGCTTGATATCGGCCTGGCGCAGCCATTCGGCGTCGATGTGCACGATGACCAGCAGCAGGATCAGCAGGTTGCTAAACAGCACCAGCAGCAGCGTGGGGCCCAGCAGGCGGCGGATGAGCGACAGCGGCGCGCGCAGCCGGCGCGGCCTGGGCGGCAATGGTGGCGCGGTGGTGGTCACAACGGGCGCGCGGGCGCCGGCTCCCCGGTACTCATGGCGCCATTGTCGCGAGGCCGCCACCCCGGCGGCAAGCCGCCAGCAATTACATAATTGACGGGTTTTTGTGTTTCGTTGTAATTTTCTCCCCTCGCGAGGAGATTGCCATGAGCCCATTGCAAGCAGATCGGCCCGCGGCGGCCGCGGCGGCAGGCCCGGCGCCGGTCCCAAACCCGCCCCCGGCCAAGGCCACGCCGCGGCTGAGCCCGACGGAACTGGCCGCGCTGACCCGCCGCTCCAATTGGCGCGGCGGCCTGGCGCTGCTGGGCGTCTGGGCGGGCATTGCCGCCTGTCTGCTGCTGGCCGCCCTGTGGCCGCATCCACTCACGCTGCTCCTTGCCGTGGTGCTGCTCGGCGGCCGCCAGCTGGCGCTGGCCGTGCTGGCGCATGAAGCGGCCCACCGCACGCTGTTCGCGCATCGCGGCCTGAACGAGTTCGCCGGCGACTGGCTGAGCGCGCGGCCGATCTGGCAAAACCTGCCCAAGTACCGCGCGCACCATGTGCGCCACCACCGCCATGTGGGCAGCCCGCAGGACCCCGACCTCGGGCTGCATGCCGCCTACCCCGCCAGGCGGGCCTCGATGCTGCGCAAGCTGGCCCGGGACCTCAGCGGCCTCACGGGCCTGAAGCTGGCCTTTGGCCTGACGCTGATGGACGCGGGCGTATATCGCTACACCGTGTCCACTGACATCGAAAAGCTGCCGCAGCAGGGCCGCCGCTGGTGGCACTACCTGCGCGACTTCGGTCGCAACGCCGGCCCGATGGTGCTGTGCAATATCGCCCTGTATGCCCTGCTGGCGGCGGCCGGCATCGGCTGGACCTATGCGCTGTGGGTGGCGGCCTGGTTCACGACCTTCCCGCTGTATGTGCGGATCCGTTCGCTGGCCGAGCACAGCATGTGCGAGCCGGGGCCGGACATCGCCCGCAACACGCGCAGCACGCGCGCCGGCTGGCTCGCCCGCATGCTGGTGGCACCGATGCAGGTCAATTACCACCGCGAGCATCACCTGTGGGCCGCGGTGCCCTGCTACCGGCTGCCGCAGGTGCACCGGATCCTGCGGGCGCGCGGCTACGAAGCGCCCTTGCCGAGCTATTGGCAGGTGCTGCGTCAGGCCGCCAGCGGCTGAGGCCGATCGCCCCGCCGCCATGAGCGGCGACACGAGCCCGGCTCCCGCGACAGCCCTGCTGAGCACCGCGCCGCACCGAGCATAGGCGCCACACCGGTCTGCGGTTCGGGCTGCGCCCACGCCCGGCCCGATCCCCGCGTGGCCCCAGCCGGAGTCGCGCCCTGCCCTGGACGGAGCCCCCTATTGGCGGCCATGCGCTGCGACCGAAGCACAAGCCCTTGATGGGGGGATGGAGCCACGCGGGCAAGGTGGTATGATCTTCTAACCTTTAATCGCCCCGGATCGTGATGTTTGCCCCCCTGCCCCGTGAATCGCTGGGTCAACGCGTGCACCGCGAGCTGCGGCAACGGATTCTCGACGGGCGCCTGCCGGTCGGCGAACGGCTGCCCGCCGAGCGCGACTTGGCCGCAAGCCTGGGCGTCAACCGCGGCGCGGTGCGCGAAAGCCTGAAGCGGCTGCAGCAATCCGGCCTGGTCAGCATCCGCCACGGCGGCGGCACGCAGGTGCGCGAATGGCGGCGCCATGCGGGCATCGAGCTGCTACCGCACCTGCTGCTGGATGGCCAGGGTCAGGTCCGCGCGGCCGCCGTGCGCGGCCTGATGGCGCTGCGCAATGGCCTGGCGCCCACGGTGGCCGAGCGGGCCGCCGCACGTGCCGAGGCGGCGCCGCCTGCGGCCCGGGATACGGCCCCAAACACGGAGCTGAGTACGGCCCTGGCGGCGCTCGAGGCCGCCGAGGGCGCCGCCCGGCAGCCGCTGGCACTGGCCTATTGGTCGGCATTGGTCGATGCCGCCGACGACCTGGGCCTGCGCCTGGCATTCAACACCCTGGAACAAACCTATGGCGCCGCCCAGGCGGCGCTGGCCACCGTGCTGCGGCCCGAGTACGAGCGCCTGGACGAGCCGCGGCGGATCACCGCCGCCGTGCTGGCCGGCGATCCCGGCGCCGCGGCCCGCGCCGCCCGCGAATACGTCGCCTTTGGCGCCGCCGCCGTCGAGGCCTGGCTGCGCCGTTATGCCCCACCGGAGTCTCGCGCATGATCGGAATCCCCCTCGGACTGGCCACGGCGAATGCCGTCGAATGGGTGGTGCACAAGCATGTGCTGCATGGCTGGGGCCGGCGCCGCGGGACCTTTTGGTCCTTCCACTTTCACGAGCACCACCGCCTGGTACGCGACAACGATTACCACGACCCCAACTACGCCCGCTTTCCGCTGGGCGCCCATGCGCAGGGCAAGGAGGCCTGGGCGCTGATTGGGGCCAGCGCGGCGGTGTCGCCCCTGCTGCCGGTGGCCCCGTTCTTCGTGGGCACGCTGTGGTATTCGGCGGCCAATTACTACCGCGTGCACAAGCGCTCGCACCAGGACCCCGACTGGGCCCGCCGCCACCTGCCCTGGCATTACGACCACCACATGGGCCGCAACCCCAATGCCAACTGGTGCGTCACCCGGCCCTGGTGCGACTACCTGCTGGGCACGCGCGAGACCACCGCCGGGCGGCCCCGCGAGGACAATGTGCTGGGCCTGGGGCGCCTGCCGGGCTGGCTGCGCCGCCGCCTGCCCGACCCGGCGCGGCTGGCCCGCGAGACACCGGCCCCGGCGCCCAGTGCCGCCAGGCGGCGGCAACGCGCGGCCGCGACCGCCGCCTGAGCCCGTCGGCACAAGCGAACGGGAATCTCTGGGCGGCCCTGCGGCCGCGCGACGCTCGCCGCATGGCGGTTCCGAGCGCGGGATGACCGGCACGAAACCCGCCGGCAGGCCTGACGGCGCGCGGGCCGCTACGCCTGGGACCCGCTAGAAGGGAATCAGCGACTGCTTCTTGGTGAAGTGCAGATAACCCACGCTGACGCCGGCACGCGCGCCAACGCCGGTGCGTATCGGCGCGATGGTCACGTCGCCGCTGCGCAGGTAATTCAGGCTGGCGCCGGCAATGAAGTACAGCGAGCCATCCACGCCGGGGTAGCGCTGGTACAGCTTGCTGACGTCGTCGAGGTTGTAAATCAGCGCCATCACCTTGGAGGCATTGCCGCCGGTGTCGAAGCCGATGGAGGGGCCCTGCCAGAAAATCGGCCGCGACTCGCCCTCGGCCAGCGACAGCGTGCCCTGGCCGTAGCGGGCGCCCACGCCGATGGCGGCGCTGACTTCCTCGCCCAGGATGTAGGCATTGGGCTCGCCCATTTCGGAGAAGGCCCGCTCGATGGCCTTGGCCAGGCCCTCGGTCATGTCGCCAAAAAAGGCCTCGGCCTCGTCGACGATTTCCTCCTGGGTATAGCCCTCCTCCGGTGCCGCCGGCGGGGGCGTCGGGGTCGGCGTGGGCTGCTGGGCCCACAGCGGGGTGCTGAGCAGCGACGTACAGAGCAGCAGGCGGGCGAACAGGGGCATGGCAGAACTCCGCGGAAACGATGCGGCTACTACAGCCCTCCCGCCGGCCCCGCGCAAGAGCCCATGACGTTCGGCGCAGCGCCGCAGGACACGCACCGGGGAGGGCGGCGGCGGGCCGGGACCTGAAGGGGCCGGTGGGACGCCGCGCGCAGGGCCGCCCGCGGCGGGCGCGCGGCTAGCGCAGCGTGTTGGAACGCTCCTCGTAACGGGCACAGGCCGGCGTGGTGCCGCCGGCTTCCAGCGCCGCGCAGCTTTGCGCCTGCATGCTCTGCACGCAGGCCAGCGCATCCGGGTACAGCGGGTGCTGCTGGCCGTTGGCGTCGTCGGGCAGGTACTGCGAACGCATCTGCGTACACATGCCGGCCAGCGACTGTTCGACCATGGCCCGCGATTCGGGCGGCACCTCGCCCATGCGCTGGCGGGCACAGCCCTGCATCTTCAGGCAAAAGTCGTGGGCGGCCTCGGCCAGGGGGTCGGCCAGCGCGGGGGCGGGCGCCAGGCCCAGCGTGGCCAGCAGCAGCAGCGGCGCAAGCAAGCGGGAAGCGTTCATGGGCAGGTGGTGTTCACAGCGTCGGGGCAGTGTGCCGAGGGCAGGCGCGGGCTCGCAAGCCGGCCCACCGCCGGGCCAGCCGCGCAGGCCGGGGGCCCCGGCGGGTTAATCGCTGTCGGTGCCGACGCTGAGCGTCAGGCCGCCGGCGCCATCGTCGTCCAGGCGGACTTCGATGGGCCGGCAGCACACGGCGCAGTCCTCCACATAGGCCTGCGGCCCGGCGGACTCATCCACCAGCAGCGTCAGCGGCTCGCCGCAATAGGGGCAGTCGGCGCCCTGCTCCTGCTGCCAGCCTGGAATCACGGCGCGATAGGGCCCTCTGGCGGCGCCGGGCGCAGCAAGGGCTGGGCGGGCTGCTTGAGCCCCTCGGCCTGGATGGCCGCGGCGGCGAGCTCGGTGCGCTCCCAGGTGCGCAGGTAGACCTCGGCGGAGTTGAACAGGTGCTCAACGGCCTCCGGCCCGGCCTCCAGCACGATCTCCTGCACGAAGCCGCTGAGCATGCCGTGGTGGGCGTTGCCGTCGATGTCCTGGTGCCAGGCGCGCGCCACGTTGCCGTCGATATCGCGGCTCACCGGCTGCTCGAAGCGCACGGCGTCGATCTGCGCGAAGTCGGGCAGCGCATCCCAAACCGCGCCGCTGTAGAACTCATAGGGGTACACGATCTCCTTGCCGGCCTCGATGTCGCCGCGCGGACCGGTCTGGCCCGACAGGCCGTTGGTGTCGGTGCCATAGCCAAAGCCGAACAGCAGCCGCTCCTCGGGCGGCAGCGTGGCCATGGCCTCTTCGTGCAGGCCCAGGGTCTCCTCCATGTCGCGCACAAAGCCGCGGCTGGAGCCGTTGCTGGGATAGAGCACGCCGCCGCCGGCCAGCACGCGCCGGGCCTGGTCCAGCGTGGTGCCGCCAAAGGTGCCGTGGGTCGAGACGATGGGGTACTGCGGCGTTTGCGCCTCGGTGTACTCCAGCGCCTGGGTCTTCATGCCCATCTCCATGTGGTCGAAGTCGAACATGAAGCCGTATTCCATCAGCTTGCCGTAGGTGTACACGCCGGCCGGGGTCATCCAGCGCGCGTTGCACTGGTTCACGCCGGCGGGGTAGCAGTACAAGGGCCCGCCGCCGGTGCCGCTGAGGCTCAGCGGCGGGCAGCTCAGCATCAGCGGCGAGGTGGCCGCCGCGGCGCCGCCGGAGCTGCCCCAGAGGTAGCCGCTGAAACCCTCGGTTTCGCCCTCGACCGGGCAGTCGTAGGTGTTCCAGAACTCGCCGGTGGGCGTTTCGGTCTGCGGCAGCGCCGCGAGCACGCTGGCGGCCTGGTCGGGGGGCACATCGCCGGTGAGCAGACCGGCCAGGTTGCCCAGCTCCTCGCCGGGGATGCCGCCGGAGTTCTCGCGGTTGCCCAGGTTCAGCACGGCCATGTCGAAGATGCCGTTGCCACCGAAGGCGTTATCGAATTCGTGGATCGTGATCAGCTGGCGCACGCCCCAGTTCCAGGCGCGCTGCATCTGCGTGTCGATGGAGTTGGGCAGGCCTTCCTCGGTGGTGCAGGAATAGCGGTTCTCGAGCCCGCCGGAGCCATCCTCCTCATGCGGCGCCTGCGTGCGCAGCGGGCTGTAGGTCAGCTGGCAGTTGAAGAGGTTGGAGATCTCGATGCCCAGGATCACGGCCATCTTGCCCTCCTCGATGACCTCCCGCGCCTCCTGCGCGCTGCGTACGACCTGGAAGAAGCCTTGCCCCGGCCCGCCGTACTGGGCGTCGATGTAGTTCTCCATGCCGTACATCGTCCCGGCCTGGCGGCCGGCGTTGTTCATCGGGTCGCAGTCGGTGGCGGGCGAGCGGGTCAGGTTGCGTTGCAGCTCGCACAGGGTTTCGTTGTCGACGAGGTCGTTGACCACCACGCGCAGGCCGGCCGCCCAGGAGCGCTCCAGCCACTTCCAGTAAATCGCCTCGTGGGTCAGCATGTTGCGCGCCGGCCAGTCGCTGAAGGTCGGCCAGCCGTCGGTGGCGTGGCCGTCGAAGTCGCCGCCCAGCAGGCCGCCCACGGCATCGAACTGGCCAAAATCGCCATGCTCCACCGTGCAGTTTCCCAGCGCCTGCTCCACGCCGTAGGGGTGGTAGGGCCGGCCCCACTGCGCGCCGCCCAAGAACTCGGTGGCGCTGATGTGCACATGCACGTCGGCATGCCCGAGCACGCTGCCATCGGCGCGCTTGCCCGCGAAGGGCGTGCCGCTGAAATCACTGCTGGCCTCGGGGAAGGTCGCGCAGCCGGTGGTCGGCTCGATGCGGAAGGCCGAGGCGGCGGCGTCCCGGCTGCCCGCCGCGTTGACCAGCCCGGCCTCGTCCTGCCCCAGCACCGCATCGGCGGCGCTCAGCGTGAAGTCACGGCTGCGCCGCAGCGGGTCGTTGGCGTAATCCCAGGCGGCCACCTGTTCGACCGTGGGCTCCACGTTGTACTGCGGGGTCTGCGGGTAGTCGAAGCTGTCGCCGACCACGCGCAGGTCGAACTCGGCCGCCGGCGAGGCGGCGCCGCGCGCCACGCGGCCCAGCGCGCCGTCCTGCGCGGCCAGCAGCTGGCCCTCGCTGTCCAGCAGCAGGTAGCGGCCCAGCGCCGAGGGCTTGAAGTACAGCGGTTCGGCCTCGCCGATGCTGGCGGCATCGGCCACGAAGCCGGCGCCGTCGCGGCGCAGGAACAGCCCGCTGTCGCGGGCCTGCAGCGCCCAGCAGGCGTTGGCCATCTGGTAGCGGGTCTTGGCAGCGCCAAAGCCCGGCAGGCCGTCACCACCCCCGCCATCGTTGTTGCGCTTGTCGCCGGCATCGCAGGCTGCCAGCAGCAGCGCAAGGCCCGCGATGGCCAGGGTTCGGGGGTTGCAATAAGCCATGGGCGTCTCCTTCGTCTGCGGCCAGCTTAGCGCCGCGCCGGACACGGTGCTGTCATAGTTTCTGGCATGCGGCCGCGAACACAGCCCCTGCCCGGAGCACGCACCCTGCGAGCCTCATGCCGCCAGAGGCCTACGCTGCGCGACGGGGCGCTTGCCCTGGCCGCCTCGGTCCTGGCCGGGCCGGCCGCGGCGCATTCCTTTGGTCCGGTCTATACGCTGCCGCTGCCCTTTTGGATGTACGCCTGGGGCGCGGGGGCCACGCTGCTGCTGTCCTTCGTGCTGGCGGCCTGGTGGCTGCGCGCACCGCGGCCGCAGGCCGCGCCGTGGCGGCGCACGCTGCGCCGGCCCTGGCACCGCCCGCGCTGCGGGCCCGGCCGGGCGCTGGCGCTGGGCCTGTTGCTGCTGACGCTGGCCAGCGCGCTCTGGGGCAGCCCGCGCGCCCCGACCAACCTGGGCATGACGCTGTTCTGGGTGCTGTTTCTGGTCGGCGGGCTCTATGCGGCGGCGCTGCTCGGCGACGGCTATCGCAGCCTGAACCCCTGGGCGACCCTGGCGGAGCTGCTGGCCCGTCTGCTGCCACGGCGCCGGCGTCCGCCGCTGCGCATGGGCCGGCGCTGGCGCCACCTGCCGGCGGTGGCGCTGCTGCTGGGGCTGGTCTGGCTGGAGCTCTTCGGCCGCGCCAAACCGCTGGAGCTGGCCTGGCTGCTGGGCCTGTACACCGTGCTGATGCTGGGCGGCGCCGCGCTCTTCGGCCGCGCCCGCTGGTTTCGCCATGGCGACCTTTTCGCGCTGCTCTATCGCCTGCTGGGCAGCCTGGCGCCACTGCATTGGCGCGGGCGGCAACTGACGCTGCGCCCGCCCTTGCTGGGCGCCGAGCAGCTGCGGGTGCGCGACACCGGCCTGGTGCTGCTGCTGCTGACCTGGCTGGCCACGACGGCCTTCGACGGGCTGCACCAGAGCGCGCTCTGGCACCGCTGGTTCTTTGTCGACCTCTACGGCTGGGGCTTGCGCGACTGGGCCGGCAGCAACCCGCTGGCCGCCTACCCGCGCATGCGGGCGGCCTTTGGCTGGTGGAACAGCGCCTGGCTGCTGTTGCTGCCGCTGCTGTATCTGGCCGTCTACGCCCTCACCATGCGGCTGACCCGCGTCGCTGCGGGCAGCGGGCCGCCGGCGCGGCAGCTGGGCTGGCACTTTGCGCCCTCATTGCTGCCCATCGTGCTGGCCTATCACGCCGCGCATTACTACACGCTGCTGCCGGTCCAGGGCGTCAAGGCCTTGACGCTGATCTCCGATCCCTTCGCCCGCGGCTGGGACCTGTTCGGCACCGCCGGGTGGCTGCAACGCACGGTGATTCCGGAGGTCGAGACCGTCTGGCGGGCCCAGTTGCTGCTGATCGTGGGTGGGCACGTCGCCGGCGTCTGGCTGGCCCACCGCGCCGCGCTGCGCATCTGGCCGCAGCCCGCCGTGGCCGCCCGCAGCCAGGGGCCGCTGCTGCTGTTGATGATCGGGTTGACCGTCGGCGGATTGTGGCTGCTGTCGCTGCCACCGGTACGCTGACAGCACCACCTCGGCGACCGCGGCGGAATGCCGCCGGCACCCCGCCCACGGAGGGCGGCTTTTTGACGAGCGGGGCCCGTCTTCACGGTTTTTTGACGGGCGCAGTTCAAAAATCCGCCCCGGTCTGGTATGCCTGTGTTAATTCGGCCCCAAGGACAATCCCTGCATGAACGTTCTGTTGATCGAGGACCGCCTCGAAGACGCGATCCTCATCGAAAAGCAACTCGGCCGCGAAGCCGATGCTGCGGGCATCGAGGTGAGCGTGCGCCGCGCCGATACGCTGGGCGCCGGCATCGAGATGGCCAGCCAGGACGGGATCGATTGCGTATTGCTGGACCTGGGCCTGCCCGACGGCCGCGGCCTGAACAACCTGCGCCGCCTGCACCAGGTCAACCCCGACCTGCCGGTCGTGATCCTGAGCGGCGTCGATGACGAGCGCACCGCCGCCAGCGCGGTGCGTGCCGGCGCCCATGCCTACCTGGTCAAGCGCCCCATGGATCAGGCCGAGGCCGTGCTGCCGGTGCTGCGCGAGGCGATTTCGGCCAAGGCCGCGCCGGTGCGCGAGGACACGCCCTCCATCCGCAGCGAAGGCCGCTTCCGCCTCGACAGCGAATGCCAGATCACAAGCTGGGACGATCAGTGCGTGGCGCTGCTGAAGTGGACGCCCGAGCAGGTCATAGGCCAGCCCTTCCAGGAGCTGGCCCCGGCCCGGCGCCAGGAGGAGCTGAGCTCGATCCTGCGCCATGCCTCCAAGCTCTCCGGCCCGGTCAAGGTGCACCTGCTGCTGCCCGGCGGCAAGACGCGCTTCATGGAGATTCAACCGCACGGTGAGCGCGGCGACGATGGCGGCCGCACCTGGGCGATTGCCGACGCCGAGGAGTCGCGCCGGGCGCACCAGGCCATGCAGGTGCTGGGCGTCATCATGAGCGCGACCCGGGATGCGGTGATCAGCCAGGACCTCGACGGCCAGATTCACAGCTGCAGCCGCTCGACCACCGAATTTGTCGGCCGCGAGGTCGAATCCATTGCCGGCACCAACTTCGTGGACCTGTTCCCGCCGGAAGACGCCGGTGCCGCGCAGACCATTCTCGGCGCCATCCGCCGCGGCCGCGTGCTGCGCGATGTCGACGCCCAGTTCAAACATGCCTCGGGGCGGCGCGTGCCGGTGCGTATGACGCTGGCGCCGATGCGCGACGAACTGGGCGGCCTGATCGGCGCCTGCATCATCGCCCGCCCGGTCTACGAGGATGCGGGCAGCGGGGCCTCCTGGCGCCGCGAACGCACGATGCTCGAAGAGCGCGCACATCTGCTGCAAGAGGAAAACGGCGCCCTGCGCGACGAATTGCGCGCGCTGCGCCGCAGCGGCGCCACCGGCTAAGGACGCGGACATGGCGAGTGGCCAGGAGCAGGGCTTGATCCTGCTGGACGCCCAGGGTCGCGTGCGGGCCGCCGAGCCCGCGGCGCTGCGCCACCTCGGCCTGGACGCGCAGGCCACCGAGCTGCCGCCCGCGCTGGCGATCGCGGTCGAGCTGGCGCGCAGCGAGCTGGGCGCAGCCCCGGCCCAGCGGCGGCTGCCGCTGCCGGCCGACAGCGGCTACGAGGCCGTATTGCTCGCCACCGGCGATGCGCAGCTCAGCCTGCTGCTGCGACCGGCCACCGCCCCCGCCGGCGGCAATGCCGATGCCGGCGGCCACGCCGGCGCCGATGATGCGGCCGCGCTGCGCGCCGCGCTGGAGGCCAGCCAGCAGGAACTCGAGCAGTTCGCCTACACCGTCTCGCACGACCTGCAGGCGCCGCTGCGCACGCTGATGAGCTTCGCGCAGCTGCTCAAGGCCGATTGCGGCGACGATTTGAGCGAGGACGCCAGCCAGTACCTGGCCTTCATCGACCGCGGCGCCCAGCAGATGCAGGGCCTGATCCAGGGCCTGCTGCTGTATTCGCGGGCCGGCCGCTTTGATACCGATTACAGCGCGACCGAACTCGAGCCGATCTGGCAGCAGGTGCGGGCGCAGCAAAAGAAGGCCATCGAAGCCAGCCAGGCCCAGGTGGAGAGCGCGCCGCTGCCGAGCTGGCCGGTCGCCCCCGACGGGCTGCAGATGCTGCTGGCCGCGTTGCTGGATAACGCCTTGAAGTACCCGGCGGAGGGCGAGCCCCCGCGGGTGGAGCTGCGCGCCACGATCGAGGGCGACACGCTGCAGCTGGAGATGCGTGACCACGGCCGCGGGCTGCCCGAGGACCTGCGCGAGGCCGCCTTTGAGCCCTTCCGCCGCGTGCACAGCGATGCCGGCCTGCCCGGCGCGGGCCTGGGCCTGGCCACGGCGCGGCGCGTTGCCGAGCGCCACGGCGGCCGCATCTGGGCCGAGGCCGCCGAGGGCGGCGGCACCCGCATCCTGTGCCGGCTGCCCGAGGCGCCGGGATGAAACCCGGGATCCGTCAGGCGCCGGACAGCGCGGAGTTCCACACCCGGCTGCACCTGGTGCACTGGCTGGTGCTCGGCGCGTCGCTGGGGCTGACGGTGCTGGCCTGGTTTGTGTCCAGCAACCTGATTGCCGAACGCCACCGCCTGCGCTTTGAGCAGGCGGCCGCCGAGACGGTCGAGCGCTTTGCCGAGCGCCTGCGCCTGTATGACAACACGCTGCGCGCCGGGGTCGGCTTCGCCCGCGCCGAACAGGCCGCGGGCGGCGTCAGCTTGCGCGACTGGCAGACGCTGGTCAGCAGCCTGGAGCTGCCGCAGCGCCTCGGCGGGCTCAGCGGCCTGGCCCTGGTGGATCGTGTGCCGCGCGCCGAACTGGCCGCCTACAACGCGCGCGTGGCGCAGGAGTATGGCGAGCTGGGCTTTGCCGTCTGGCCGCCCGTCGCCGCCGACGAACACCTGCCGGTGCGTTACGTCGCGCCGCTGACGCCGAATCAGGAGGTCGCCGGCCTGGACCTGGCCTTCGAGGAGCAGCGCCGGCTGGCCGCGCAGCGCGCGTTGGAGTCGGGCCAGGTGCAAATGACCGGCCCCATCACGCTGGTGCAGGACATGCGCCACTCCCCCGGCTTCGTGCTCTACGCACCGCTGGCCCCACAGGGCGAGGCCCTGGCCCGCGGCCCGGCGCTGGTGGCCGCCGCCTTCGTCGCCGAGGACCTGCTGGCCAGCTTGGATCTCGCCTCCGAGCACCTGACCCTGTCGCTGCGCGATGGCGGCACCTTCCTGCTGCAGCAAAGCGCCGAGACGCACGCCGACTACGACCCCTATCCGATGTTCAGCAGCGAGCTGAGCCTGCCGCTGTACGGCCGCGAGTGGATCTTCGAGCTGCGCAGCAGCCAAAGCTTTCGTGCGGAATTCGCCTCGAACCTGCCCACGCTGATTCTGATCGGCGGGCTCACCGTCGACTTGCTGCTGCTCGGCGTGTTCCTGGTGCTGGTGCATGCCAATGCCCGCGCCCACGAGCTGGCCCGGCAGATGACCGCCAGCCTGCGCCGCTCGGAAATTGAGCTGAAGAAGCGCAATGAGGAACTGATCCAGTTCAACTATCGCGTCTCCCACGACCTGGTGGCGCCACTGCGCACCTTGCAGGGCCTGGTGCAGATGGCCAAGGAGGACTTGCGCGACGCCGAGTACAAGGATCTGGGCGGCGGCCTGGATCGCATCGAGACGATGGTCGATCAGCAGGTGCGGGTGATCTCCAGCATCTTCGATCTGTGCGAGTCGGACCTGCGCGTCGAGGAATACGCCCGCATTCCGCTCAAGCCGCTGATCAAGCGGCTGTTCCTGCAGGTGCTGCGCATGCACCCCGAGGCGCGGGTCGAGCTGCAGCTGCCCTTTGCCGACGATGTCAGCGTCGCCGCCAAGCCGGTGCGCCTGGAACAAATCTTGCTCAACCTGCTCTCGAACGCCGTCAAATACCGCAGCCAGGAGCGGTCGCGTCCCTTGATAGAAGTCACCGTCGAACAGGCCGCCGGCTGGACCACGCTGCGCGTGCGCGACAACGGCATTGGCATCCCCAACAACGCCCTGCCGCACGTCTTTGAGCTGTTCTTCCGCGCGCACAGCAGCTCGATGGGCGGCGCCGGGCTGGGCACCTATATCGTGCGCAAGAACATCGAGAACATGGGCGGCAACGCCCGTGTGTACTCGGATAGCAACGGCACCGCCTTTGAGGTGGAATGGCCGACAAAACAACCGGAGGAGCTTGCGGCATGAACACGGACACCGCTTACCTGGTGGTCGACGACAACGAGGCCGACCGCTTTCTGAATGCGCGCGTGCTGCGCAAGATCGGGGTTCCCGAAGATCACATTCGCGAGGCCGCCGATGGCGCCCAGGCGCTGGAGCTGTTGAATGGGCCACTGGCGGGCCAGCGCTGCGTGATTCTGCTCGACATCAATATGCCGGTGATGGACGGCTTCACCTTTCTGAGCGAGTTGGAGGCCGGCAGCAAGCCGGAAAAGGGCATCGTGGTGATGGTGACCTCCTCGCAGGATGAGCGCGACCGCAACCGCGCCGAGGCCCATGGCAGCGTTGCCGGATTCTTGACCAAGCCCCTGGACCGAAGCGCCTTCCAGGCCTTTCTGGAAGAGCTGCTCGGCGACATGGATGCCCACCCCGGGCAAGCCGGCCAGGACGGCCGCGGAGGGTAGACGCGATGGACAGCTTCGGCACGCTGCTGGGCAGCACCTTCATGCCCCATGGCTTCTGCTTGCGCTGGTTGCCTGGCCTGCTGTGGACGCATGTCGTGGCCGATGCGCTGATTGCGATCGCCTATTTCTCGATCCCCATCTCGATCCTGTACTACCTGTCGCGGCGCAGTACCCGCGGCGAAGCCGAGGGCCAAAGCGAGATGGTCCAGCGCTACTGGTGGATCGGCGTGATGTTCGCCGCCTTCATCCTCTGCTGCGGCATCACCCATATCTTCGGCATGGTCACGATCTGGCAGCCGGTCTATGGCCTGCAGGCGCTGCTGAAGGCGGTCACCGCGGTGGTCTCGCTGCTGACGGCGGCCGCGTTGATCCGCATGACGCCGCAGTTGCTGGCGCTGCGCACCGCCGAGGAGCTGGAGGCCGAGATCAGCCGCCGGCAGGAGCGCGAAACCGAGCTGGAGCGGGCCAATGCGCGGCTGCGCAACGAGATGGCCAGCCGCCAGCGCGCCGAGGATGCCGAGCGCGCCGCCGTGCGGGCCTTCCGCGAGCTGGAGGAATCGCTGCGCGGCGGGGGTCTGCAGGGTGAGGAGCACGGCCCGGCCAGCATTGCCGCGCTGGACAAGCAACTGCTGCTGGGGCTGACGCGGGCCGCGCGCCAGCCGGCGCGCAAGGCCAAGGAGGCCTCCACCCAGCTCGCGCGCAGCTTCTGGGCCGACCTGCCCGAGGAGCCGGCGCCGGCGCGGCAGTTGCGCCAGGCGCTGGACGGCTTCGGCCGGGTGCTCACGCGCTACCGCGACCTGGCCGGCGACCTGGCCCATGACCCGCTGCGACATATCGCGCTGGCCGAATATTTCGAGAACCTGCATGCCGCGCTGCAGGACACCGGTGAACTCGGCGGGCTGGATTTCGCCGTCGAGCTGCCCGAGGGCTTTGACGTGATGACCAACGCCGGCAGCCTCAGCGTCACCGCCGTCAGCCTGCTGCAAGAGTTTCAGGGTCAGGCCGGTCGCGGCCGCGTGCTGCTGCGCGGCGAACGCGCCGAGGATGGCGTGCGGCTGCGCTTCGAACAGCAGCGCGAGCACCCCCCCGGCAACGTCGACGAGCTGGAAGGTCGGCGCCGCGAGCAACGCCTGCGCGCGCTGCGCGGCTTTGTGGGCGAGCGTCTCTCCGGCACGCTGCTGGCCTCCAGCGACAGCCACGGCAATTTGATTCTGGTGCTCGCACTGCCGCAGATGTAGCCCCGGCCCAAGGCCGCTGCGAACCGGGCCTGCGGCGCTCGACGCTCGACGCTCGGCGTCTCAGCGGCGCGGGGTCTCAGGCGGTCAACACCGCCTGCGCCGCGGCGTCGCCGGAAAGCCAGGCATCCTCAATACGGCCGCGACCCAGCCAGTCTCCACACAGGCCCAGCCCGGCGTCGGCGTCGAAGACCGCCTGCGGCTCCTGACCCAGACCTTCCGGCAGCCGCGCGTAGCGCCAGTGGCGTGCATGCACGCACTCCAGCGCCGCCGGCGCCAGCCCGATCAGCGCCGCGAAAGCGTCGCCCAGCACAGCCGCCACCTCCTGCGGGTCGCGCTCAGCCAGGCGCTGGCTCTGGGCCACGCCGGCGTGCAGCGTCCAGTAATCCGACGCCCCGCCGTTGCGGGCCCCGGGGCGCGCCCCGCTGCGCGCCGCCCAGGCCAGCGGCGCGCCATCGCCGAAGAGCGCGTCGAAGTCGGCCGCCCCGGCCGGCGCCGCGTAAACGGCCGTCAGGCAGGGCGCCAGGCGCCGGCTGGGGCAGAGCTGCGGCGCCACCGGAATCAGCAGCGCCGCCGCCTGGGCCGGCGGCATCGCCAGCAACACCCGGCGGGCGCTGTAGGCGGCGCCGCTGCCATGCACCCGCCAACCCCGCGCCAATCGCTCCAACGCCTGGACCCGGTGGCTGCAATGCAGGCGCAGGCCCTCGCGTTGCAACTGCGCCGCCCAGGCCCGTGGCCACTGGTTAAAGCCCCCGGGCGCCAGCCAGCGTGGCGTGGCATCGCTGCTGGGCTCCCAACTCTCGGGGCCGCTCTGCCGCGCCAGCCGTGGCGACCAGCCTTGCAAGACCCCCTGCGCCACCCAGCCGCGCACCGCGCGGGCAAAGGCGGGCGCACGCGCGGTCAGGTATTGCGCACCGATGTCGAAGCTGGGGCTGTCCGGGTCGGCGGTCAGGCGCCGCGTGGCACAACGCCCGCCCGGGTGGCGCGCCTTATCCAGGAGCAGCACCGATTCCCCCGCCGCCTGCAGCTGCTGTGCGGCACGCAGGCCGGCGATGCCGGCGCCCAGAATCAAGGTATCGGCGGACAGGGTCGGGCTCATCGTCGCGGTAGGGCTGTGGACCATATGTGTACAAACTTTATACACTGCCTGCCCCGGCCCTTGCAGGATGCAGGCATGACCGACTCCGCCCCGCAGCCCCAACCGGGCTCCGCCGATACGCCCCGGCAGCCGCCTGGCCACGGCGCGCCCGGCGCCATCGCCGGGCCTATTGTCGTGCGCCCGAACGCCTCGCTGGCGCCGCGCCACGCCCTGTGGCTCTTCGGCGGCATGTGTGCGGTGTCCTTTGGCATCGCCGGCGGCCTCGCCCTGCTGGGCTTTTGGATGGTGCTGCCCTTCGCCGGGCTCGAGATGGCCTGCCTGGGCGCCGGGCTGTACGTGGCCATGCGCGACAACAGCTACCGCGAGGTGCTGCGCGTGGAGGCCGACGAGCTGCACTTCGAGGCCGGCCACGGCCGGCCCGAGCGCAGCCTGCGCTGCCCGGTGGCCTGGGCCCGCGTGCACTACCAGGCGCCGCAAAAGCCGCTGGACCCGGGCGCGGTGCACCTGCTCTATGCCGGCGAGGACATCGAGGTCGGCCGCATCCTGGGCGTCGAGGAGCGTCGTGCCTTCGCCGCGCGCTTGCAGCAATGGCTGCGCGCCGCGCAGCAAGAGGCCGCGCGGCCCCGAGCGCCGGCATGAGCCGCCAGGCCACGCTGATCGTGGGCGGTTATGGCGGCGTGGGCGCCGCGCTGGCCGACGCGCTGGCCGAGCAGGAGCCGAAGACGCTGTTGCTTCGCAGCCGTAGGGCCCAGAGCGCGGTGACGGCAAACAGCGAAGGCGCCGAGCACGCCCTCGCCCTGGACCTGCGCGACACGCGGCAGTACGCCGATTTCGCCGCCGCCGTCAAAGCCCGGCTCGCGGCGGCGGACGCCACGCTGACGCGGCTGCTGATTGCCAGCGGCATACTGCAGACGGCCGCGCAGCGCCCCGAGCGTGGCCTGCGCGAACTCGACGCCGCCGCCTTCCACGAGCTGATGACGGTCGACGCGCTGGGCCCGCTGCTGGTTGTGCAGGCGCTGCTGCCGCTGCTGCCGCGCCGCGAGGCCAGCCACATCGCCGTGCTGTCGGCGCGCGTGGGCAGCATCGGCGACAACCGCCTGGGCGGCTGGTACAGCTACCGCTGCGCCAAGGCGGCGCTGAATCAGGGCTTTGTCACGCTGTCGCGCGAGCTGGCACGCGGCCACAAGCATTGCCAGGTCACGCTGCTGCACCCGGGCACCGTCGACACGGCGCTGGCGGCGCCCTTTCGCGACTCGGTGCCGGACGACAGCCTGCAAACCCCCGCGCAATCGGCGGCGCACCTGCTCGCGGTCATGCAAGCGCGCGAGGCGGCCGAACCCGGCATCGCCTACCTGGACTGGGCCGGCAAGCCCATCCCCTGGTAGCGCGGGCCCCCGCCATGCACCGCAAACCCCACCTGCCGCAAAAGATCTGCGCACGCTGCGGCCGGCCCTTCGCCTGGCGGCGCAAATGGGCACGTGACTGGGAAGCGGTGCGCCATTGCTCCCGTCGCTGCCAGGGGGGCAAGACGGGCGGCGGCGGGACGGGCCGCGGCGGCAGCGGCAGAGAGATGGCCTGTGGCTAAGCCAGGGGAGCCCCTGCGACAGCTGATTATCGTGCTCGGCGACCAGCTCGACCTGGACAGCGTGCTGCCCGATGACTACGACGCCGGGCAGGACGCGCTGTGGATGTGCGAATGCCGCGGCGAGGCGACCCGCGCCTGGTCGCACAAGGCGCGCCTGGTCTATTTCCTGGCGGCCATGCGGCACTTCCGCGATGCCGCCCGCGAGCGCGGCCACCGCGTGCACTACCGCGAGACGCAAGACGCCCGCGAACACGCCGCGCTGGCTGACTGGCTGGCGGCGGATCTCCACCGCCTGGCGCCACAAACCGTCGTGCTGACGCGGCCCGGGGATTACGACCTGGATGCCGCGCTACGCGCCCGGGTCGAGCAGACCGACATCCCGCTGCGCTGGCGCGAGGACCCGCATTTTTATGCCGACCCGGCCGAATTCGCCGACTGGGCCCGGGGCCGCAAGCAGCTGCGGCTGGAGTATTGGTACCGCGCGCTGCGCCGGCGCGAGCAGATCCTGATCGACGCGGAGGGCGAGCCCGAGGGCGGGCAGTGGAACTACGACGCCGACAACCGCGACAGCTTCGGCCGCGACGGCCCGCAGGAGCTGCCGCAGCCGCGCCGCTTTCGCCCGGACACCATCACCCAGGAGGTCATCGCGTTGGTGGAGCGCGAATACGCCGAGCACCCGGGGCAGTGCGCCGACTTCGACTGGCCGGTGACCCGGCGCGAGGCGCTGGCCGCGCTGCGCGACTTCATCGCCGAGCGGCTGCCGCTGTTTGGCCAGTACCAGGACGCGATCTGGCTGGGCGAGCCCTGGCTGTACCACAGCCGCATCGCCGCGGCGCTGAACCTGCACCTGCTGCGCCCGCGCGAGGTGGTCGACAAGGCGCTGGCGGCCTACGCCGACGGGGCGGCGCCGCTGGCCGCGGTCGAGGGCTTTGTGCGCCAGGTGCTGGGCTGGCGCGAGTTCGTGCGCGGCCTGTACTGGCAGCGCATGCCGGACTGGCGCGAGCAAAACGCGCTCGGCCACGAGGAGCCGCTGCCGGCGTTCTACTGGACCGGCGACACCGACATGGCCTGCCTGCACGACGCGCTGGCGCAGACGCTGGAGCAGGGCTATGCCCACCACATCCAGCGGCTGATGGTGACCGGGCTGTTCGCGCTGCTGCTGCGCGTCGAGCCGCGCCAGGTGCACGAGTGGTACCACGCGATCTACGTCGATGCGGTGGAATGGGTCGAGCTGCCCAACACGCTGGGCATGAGCCAGTACGCCGACAACGGGGTGCTGGCCAGCAAGCCCTACATCGCCAGCGGCGCCTACATCCAGCGCATGAGCAACGCCTGCGCGCAGTGCCCCTACGACCCCAAGCAGCGGCATGGCGACGAGGCCTGCCCCTACACCGTGCTGTACTGGGATTTTCTGTCGCACCACCACCAGCGCTTTGCCAACCACCCGCGGCTGCGCATGCAGCTCAAGAACCTGGAGCGGCTGGATGATGCCGAGCGGCGGCGCATCCGCGAGGCGGCCAAGGCGGTGCGCGCGCGGTTGCGCGG
The DNA here is from genome assembly GCA_937141935.1 of uncultured Ectothiorhodospiraceae bacterium. GTDB lineage: Bacteria > Pseudomonadota > Gammaproteobacteria > Nevskiales > Oceanococcaceae > MS8. Next base: position 65,308 of record CAKZQS010000004.1, on the reverse strand, counting down.
AGAGGCCGAGCCCGGCGACTGAGGGCCGGGCGACTAAGGGCGCGGCGTCTTCAGGAAGGCCACCACACCCCGGCGCGGGGCGGCCGCCGCGCGCCGTGCCGCAGGGCCCGGCGACCGCCGGTCATCAGCCGTTGTTGGCACGCTCTGCCGCGGCAGCGTCGGCCAGCTCGTGGGTAATCAGGTACTGCAGCGCGTCCTCCATCAGCCGCCGTGCCTGGGCGCTGGCCTGGTGCAGCACCGTATGCACCACGGCGTCGGCGGGCGTGCGCGATTCGCAATCCTGCGAATAGGCCTCGAAGGCCGCCAGCTTGGTGATCAGCTGGCTCAGGTGCTCGGGGCATTCGCACTGGACGGTGCGCGCCAGCGCCACGGTCTCGGCCAGCTCGGCGGCGGTGAAGCGACGCGCCGGCGGTGGCTCGCCCAGCCACTCCACCAGGCTATCCTCGCCGGACTCGGCCTGCGGCGTCGCGCCCAGCAACGCTGGCAGCATCTGCTGCAACTCGGCCACCCGCAGCGGCGCGCTGACCGTGTGAAAACCCGCGCGATGCAGCGCCGCGAGTTGTTCGCTGGGGGCGAAGTGATAGATCGCGATGACCACCGTCGCCGAAAAATGCGCCCGCAGGCGGGTCAGCTCGCCGATGCTGCGCGGCCCGATGAGCAGCAGGTCCACGACCAGCGCATCCACGCTTTCGCCCGTCGCGGCCAGGGCGGTGGCGATGTCGGGGTAGTCGGCCAGCAAAAAGGCCTCGCCATCCTGCGGGCTTTCCGGCCAGCGCCCTTGCAGCCCGGAGCCAATCACGCAGGCCGCCAGCGGCCCGTCCAGCGCGGGCCGGAAATCGGGAAGGTCGCCAATGCGCCGGCTCAGCTCGCCATCGCTGAGCGCCGCCACCGTCGAGATCGCATGCCCCGCATCGACCAGGCGCTTGAGCATCGTCAGACGCGCCACTTGCACACGGCTGTACAGGCGCCCGTTCCCCGCGCTGCGCTCCGGCTCCACGGCGCCGTAGCGCCGCTCCCACATGCGGATCGTGACCGCCGGGATGCCGGTCAGGCGCTCGACGGCTCCGATGCGATAACTGGAATCTGTGGCGTCCTGCGTGTTGTCCATATTTTGTATCGGTCTACTCTTGACTTGTACAAATATTGTGCGCTATCTTTCATCCACGGTCGAGAGCCAGCCTCCCGACCCCCGAGTCCCTCCCCCACGCCAACCGCAAGTTGGCGTCACCAGCCGCCCCCTCCCTCCCTGGCGGCACCCCGGCCGCGGCGACCCCCCCTCCTCATCCGCCGCGGCCGTTTTTTTTTGGGTTCATGATTCTGGGATCATGCCACTGCTCGAGCCCCGGACCGCCGGACTCTATTGCGCCGCCGGCGATTTCTGGATCGACCCGCTGCGCCCGGTCCCCCGCGCGCTGATCACCCACGCGCACGCCGACCATGCCCGCGCCGGCCATGGTTGCGTGCATGCGGCGGCGCCCGGCTGGCCCGTGCTTGAACACCGGCTTGGCGCCCTGGACGGACGGCCGCTGGACTATGGCGAACCGCTGCGCCTGGGCGGCGCGCGCGTCAGCCTGCACCCCGCCGGGCACATCCTGGGCTCGGCCCAGGTGCGCATCGAGGCCGGCGGCGAGGTCTGGCTGGTCAGCGGCGATTACAAGCGCCAGCCGGACGGCACCTGCGCGCCCTTCGAGGTCGTTCCCGCCGACGTCTTTGTCAGCGAGGTCACCTTTGGCTACCCGGTCTATCGCTGGCCGGAGCCGGCGACCGTCTATGCGCAGATACGCGACTGGTGGCAGGACTGCGCCGCGGCCGGCGAGACCGCCGTGCTGCTGTGCTATGCGCTGGGCAAGGCGCAGCGGGTGCTGCATGGCCTGCGCGACAGCGCCGAGTCCATCCTGCTGCACGGTGCGATGACGGCGCTGACGGCGCTGTACCGCGAGGCCGGCGTGGCGCTGGCACCGACCTGCCCGCTCAGCGAGTACGAAGGCGAGCTGGCGGGCCGGCTGGTGCTGGCCCCGCCCAGTGCCGCCGGCAGCCCCTGGATGCGGCGCTTCCGCAAGCGCCGGCTGGCCCTGGCCTCGGGCTGGATGATGCTGCGCGGCCCACGCCGGCGGCGCGCGGTGGACCGGGGCTTTGTGCTGTCCGATCACGCCGACTGGCCGTCGCTGCTGCGCACGATTGACGAGGTGAACCCGCAGCAGGTGCTGCTGACCCACGGCGACAGCGCGCCGCTGCTGCGCTACCTGCGCGAGGCCGGCCGCGAGGCCGCCGACCTGCGGGGCGCACGATGAAGGCCTTTGCCGCGCTCTACCAGCGCCTGGATGCGACCACGCGCAGCAGCGTCAAGCGCGCCGCCATCGTCGACTACCTGCACAGCGCCGACCCGCGCGACGCCGCCCATGCCGTGGCCGTGCTCAGCGGCCAGCGGCCGCGGCGCCCGATCAGCGCCACACTGCTGCGCGAAGCCGCGGCCCAGGCCAGCGACCTGCCGCTGTGGTTGCTGGAGGAGAGCTACCACCATGTCGGCGATCTGGCCGAAACGCTGGCGCTGCTGCTGCCGCCGCCCGCACGGGCCGAAGACGTCGCGCTGCATCACTGGATGGAGCAGCGGCTGCCCCAGCTCGCGCGCGCCGAGGCGGCCGCACAGCAGGCGCTGCTGCAGCAGTGGTGGGCGGCCATGCCGCAGGAGCAGCGGCTGGTCTTTCACAAGCTGCTGACCGGCAGCTTTCGCGTCGGGGTGGCACGGCAGACGGTGACCCAGGCGCTGGCCACCGCGCTGGGCCGCGAGCCCGGGCAGATCGCCGCGCGCATGATGGGCCGCATCCGCCCCAGCGCCGACCTGCTCGAGCGCCTCGCCGCCGCCGAGCAACCCGCCGACACGCTGGCGCCCTACCCCTTCGCGCTGGCGCACGCGCTGGAGGGGGCGGCGGCGGAGCTGGGCCCGGCGACGCGCTGGCAGGCCGAGTACAAATGGGATGGCATCCGCGCGCAGCTGCTGCACCGCGCGCAGGCCGCGCTGTGGTCGCGCGGCGAGGAGCCGCTGGACGCGAGCTTCCCCGAGCTGCTGCAGGCCGCCCAGGCGCTGCCGCCCGGCTGCGTGCTGGACGGCGAAATCGTCGCCTGGGACAACGAGGCCGACGCCGTCGCCCCCTTCGCCGCGCTGCAACGGCGGCTGAACCGGCGCAAGCCCGGCGCGGCGTTGCGCCGCGATGTGCCGGTGCGTTTCCTGGCCTATGACCTGCTGGAGCAGGAGGGCGAGGACCTGCGCGCGCGGCCGCTGCGCGACCGGCGTCGGGCCCTGGAGACGCTGCTGGCCTCGCCGCCGGCCGGCATCGGCCTGAGCCCGCTGCTCCAGGGCGACTGGCCGCGACGGGCGCGCTGGCGCGCGCAGGCCCGCGCCGCGCGCGCCGAGGGGCTAATGCTCAAGGACCGCGATGCGCCCTACCCCAGCGGCCGGCCGCGCGGGCCGTGGTGGAAATGGAAGCTGGACCCCTACACCGTCGACGCGGTGCTGCTGTACGCCCAGGCCGGCCACGGCCGCCGCTCCGGGCTGCATAGCGATTTCACGCTTGGCGTGTGGCAGGACGGCGAGCTGGTGCCCGTGGCCAAGGCCTATTCCGGCCTCAGCGACGCCGAACTGCTGCGTGCCGACCGCTGGATCCGCGCCCACACCCGCGAACGCTTTGGGCCGGTGCGCGCGGTGGCGCCCGAGCAGGTCTTTGAGCTGGCTTTCGAGGGCCTGCGCCCCTCCAGCCGGCACAAGGCCGGCCTGGCGCTGCGCTTCCCGCGGATCCTGCGCTGGCGCGAAGACAAGCCGGCCCAGCAGGCCGATCAGCTGGCCACGCTGCAGCGGCTGCTGGAGGGGCAATGAATACCCCGCCCGAAGCACGCCCCAGCCTGAGCCGTGCCAACCGCGAACTGGGCGGCTGGCTACGCGGCGAAGGCCGCCGCGTGCTCGGCCACCAAAGCGCGCTGTGGCGCGCCGCGGCCGCCGGCGAATCCGGGCTGCTGCACGCGCCGACCGGCAGCGGCAAGTCGCTGGCCGCGCTGGGCAGCGTGCTGGACATCGCCGACGCGGGCGGCGGCCTGCGCCTGCTGTGGATCACGCCGCTGCGCGCGCTGGCCGCCGATCTTGCGCAGGAGCTGGCCAAGCCCCTGGCCGTGCTGCGCCCCCAATGGCGGGTGGAGACCCGCAGCGGCGACACCAGCGCCGCGCGCAAGGCCGCCCAGCGCAAGCGCCTGCCGGAGGTGCTGATCACCACGCCCGAATCGGCCAGCCTGCTGCTCAGCTATGCCGATACGCTGGCCGGCCTGGGCAGCCTGCGCGGTGTCATCGTCGATGAATGGCATGAGCTGCTGGGCAACAAGCGCGGCGTGCAGACACAGCTGGTGCTGGCCGCGCTGCGACGCATCGCGCCAAAGCACCGCGTCTGGGGCCTGTCGGCCACCGTTGGCAACCTCGAGCAGGCGCTGGCGCAGCTGCTCGGCGACCGCCCCGGCCGGCTGCTGCACGGGCGTCGGGCGCGACCGCTGCAGATCCTGTCGCTGCGCCCGCCCAACCCGGCGCGGCTGAGCTGGGCCGGGCATTTGGGGCTGAACATGCGCGGCGCCGTCGAGGCGCAGCTCGCCCGGGCGCGCAGCACGCTGCTGTTCACCAACACCCGCGCGCAGGCCGAGCTGTGGTTCGAGGCCCTGCGCGAGCGCCCCGGTCTCAAGGGCGCGATCGCGCTGCATCACGGCTCGCTGGATGCCAGCGAACGCGCGGCGGCCGAGGCCGGGCTGAAGGCGGGCAGGCTGCGCTGCGTCGTCGCCACCTCCAGCCTGGACCTGGGCGTGGACTTCCAGCCGGTCGACCAGGTGATTCAGGTCGGCTCGCCGCGCACGCTGGGCCGCCTGGTCCAGCGCGCCGGGCGCGCGGCGCACCACCCGGGCGGCGTCAGCCGCATCGTCTGCGTGCCCACGCATACGCTGGAACTGGCCGAGTTCGCCGCGGCGCGCGCCGCCTGGGAGGCCGGGGACATGGAGGCACGGCACCCGCCCAGCGGCGCCCTGGATGTGCTGATGCAGCATGTGCTGACCCGCTGCCTGGGCCAGCCGCAGCCGGCGGCGGCGCTGCGCGAGGAAATCCGCCTGGCGCCGCCCTATGCCGAGCTCAGCGAGGCGAGCTGGGACTGGCTGCTGGATTTTTTGGGCCGCGGCGGTGAGGTGCTGCGCGCCTACCCCGAATACCACCGCCTGGGCACGGATGCGCAGGGCCGGCTGCAGATCAGCAATGCCACGACCGCCCGCCGCCACCGCCTGATGGTGGGCACCATCGCCGCTGACACGCAGGTGGCGCTGCGCTGGCAGCGCGGCGGCCGGCTGGGGCAGGTCGAGGAGGCCTTCATCGCCCGGTTGCGGCCCGGCGACGGCTTTCTGTTTGGCGGCCGTGTGCTGGAGCTGGTGCGCAGCGAGGGGCTCACGGCCTGGGTGCGTCTGGCGCGCGGCAAGCGCACCGCCGTGCCGCGCTGGAGCGGCGGCCGGCTGCCCTTGTCGCAGCCGCTGGCGCAGCACTTCCTGGCCGTGCTGCAGCAGGGGCGGGCCGGGCCAGACCCAGCGGCAGAACCAGCGGCGGCGGCGGAGACGGCGGAGGCAGGCGCGGCAATAGCGCAGCACAAGGCCGCGCCCGAGCTGACCGCGCTGCAGCCCCTGCTGGACCTGCAACAGGCGCAGAGCGCGCTACCGGGCCCGGGGCACCTGCTGGTCGAGCACATCCGCTCGCGCGAGGGCTGGCATCTGTGCCTGTACCCCTGCGCGGGGCGCGCGGTGCACGAGGGCCTGGGCGCCTGCCTGGCCTGGCGGGCCACGCAGCAGGGGCCGCGCAGCGTCACCGTCGCCTGCAACGACTACGGCCTGGACCTGCTGTCCACGCAGCCCTGGCCGCAGGACCCGGCCTGGCTCGACGCCCTGCTGCGCATCGAGGACCTGGAGTCCACGCTGGATGCGGCGCTGAATGCGGCCGAACTGGCCCGGCGGCACTTTCGCGAGATCGCCCAGGCGGCCGGGCTGGTTTTTACCGGCTACCCGGGCCGCGGCAAGAGCAGCCGCCAGGTGCAGATGTCCACCGGCCTGCTCTATGACGTCTTTGCCCGCTACGACCCCAGCAACCCGCTGCTGGCCCAGGCGCGCCGCGAGGTGCTGGAGCGCGAACTGGACTACCCGCGGCTGGCGGCGCTGGTGGCCGCGCTGCCGCGGCGCCCGCGCGTCGTCACGACGCCGGCGCGGCTGACGCCCTTCGCCTTTCCGCTGTATGCCGAGTCGCAGCGCCAGCAGCTGTCCAGCGAGTCGCTCGCCGAGCGCCTGGCCCGCGTGGCCCAGGGCCTGGAAGCGCAGGCGGACGCGGCATGATCGACATCCGGCTGCGCGCCGACACTGCGCCGCTGCGGCTGCTGGCCGACCGCGCGCTGTACTGGCCGGCGCAGGATTGCCTGGTGCTGGCGGACGTGCACCTGGGCAAGGGCGATGTCTTCCGCCGCCAGGGCCTGGCGGTGCCGGCTGGGGCCAGCGTGAGCGACCTGAGCCGCATCGATGCGCTGCTGGCCGCCTGCGGCGCCCGCCGCCTGCTCGTGCTGGGCGATTTGGTCCACGCCGCCCCGCCCGAGCGCCGCGCCCCCTGGGTGGCGGCGGTGCAGGACTGGCGCGCGCGCCACACCGAACTGGATCTGTGGCTGGTGGTCGGCAACCACGACCGGGCGCCGCGGCGGCTGGCCAGCCTGCTCGGGCTGGAACTGCTGGACGAGGGCACGCCGCTGGGCGGCCTGCGCCTGTGGCATGACGCGCCCGCCGAGGACACGGAGCCCGGGCTGGGCGGGCATATCCACCCGGCGCTGCACTGGCGCGGCGGCGCCCGCCAGCGGCTGCGCCTGCCAGTGTTCTGGCAACGCGGCGCGCAGCTGATCCTGCCCGCTTTCGGCGGGCTGACCGGCGGCTACGCGATCCGCCCTCAGGCCGGCGACCGCGTCTGGGCGGCCGGACCGGACACGGTTGCGGCCCTGCCGCTGCCGGCCCCATGATCTACCCGTGCCCTCAAGGAGGCATCCGATGCGCATCTTTCTGACCGGCGCCAGCGGCTTCATCGGCCGCGCCCTGCAACAACGGCTGGGCGCCGCCCACGAGCTGCTGCTGCACTTTCGCCGCGAGCCCAAGCCCGGCGAAGTGCTCGCCGGCGAGGTGGTGCGGGGCCTGGAATCGATTCCCGGCCCGCTGGATGCCGTGATCAACCTGGCCGGCGAGAACCTGGGCGCCAAGCGCTGGAGCGAATCGCGCAAGGCCGAGTTGCGCAGCTCGCGGATCGATTTCACCCAGCAGCTGGCGGCGGCGCTGGATGCGCAGGGCCTGCAGCCCAAGCTGTGGATCAACGGCTCCGCGGTGGGCTACTACGGCGAGACCCAGGGCCGCGTGCACACGGAAGAGGACGGCCCCGGCGAGGACTTCGCCGCCCGCCTGTGCGTGGACTGGGAGGCCGCGGCGGCGGCGGCCAGCACGCGGCTGGGCGTCGAGCGCCTGGTCTGCCTGCGTCTGGCCGTGGTGCTGGGGCCGGGCGGCGCGCTGGCGCAGATGCGCCTGCCCTTCCAGCTGGGCCTGGGCGCGGTCATGGGCCCGGGCGCGCAACACATGGCCTGGGTGCACCGCGCCGATGTCACCGGCGTCATCGCCCGCGCGCTGGAGGATGAGCGCTACCGCGGCGCCTTCAACGTCGTCGCGCCGCAGCGGGCCACGCAGCGGGAGTTCGCCCGCACGCTGGCCCAGGTGCTGCGCCGGCCGCTGCTGCTGCGCGCCCCGGCGCCGGCGCTGCGCCTGCTGATGGGCGAGATGAGCACGCTGTTGCTGACCGACCAGGAAATCGCCCCGGCCCGGCTGGCCGAACAGGGCTACCGCTTTGGCCAGCCCGAGCTGGCCGGCGCGCTGGAGCAGGCCCTGGCGGCCCGCGGGCCCTAGGTCGCGCCCCCGTAGCAGCCACATTCGTGGCCCCGTCGTGGTCGCCGCCCCGGTTGCGGCGCCGCCTCCCGGCACGGGTAGCAAATACATTGTGGGTGCCTCGCGCGGCCCGGGGCCGGCGGCATAATCGGCCGCGCCCCGACTGGGCGAGACGGAGACCTGATGATGATGCGCCCCTTCCCGCCGGGCCTGCCGGCCCCGCGATCGATTCTGGCCACGCTGCTGCTGCTGGGCGGCCTGAGCGCCTGCAACGGCGGCCGCGACGCCACCGATGCGAACCCCGCGCCGCGCGCCGATGCGCCGACCGCCAGCGTCGCCAGCCGCGTGGCCGAGCCCGAACTGGCCGCCTGCCTGCTCGACAGCCCGCTGCTGCAAGTGGGCGCGGGCCTGGATGCCCCCGGCCGCCTCGAAGTCGACCGCCCGGCTGCCGGCAGCGCGGCGGCGCCCTGCGGGCAGGCGCGCGGCTACCGCATGGGCAGCGGGCTGGCGGATGTGACGGGCATCATCGTCAACACCGGCGGCGCCGGCTGGGAGAACCCCTTCCAGATCTATTCCGGCCTGCACACCCGCCAGTACGCGCGGGCCTTTGCCATCGAGTCGCCCTGCAACGGGCAGCGCTTGCTGTTCATGTCCGCCGACATCGGCATGATCTGGACCAGCCTGCGCCGCGGCGTGCTGGATGCGATTGCCGCCGACGAGGAGCTGTCGGCCGTGTACGGGCCGGAGAACATCATGCTGTCGGCCACGCATACGCACTCCGGTGCGGCCGGCTTTTCGCATGACGACGGCGGCAACCTGTTCCACTACGGCTTCGACGAGGACACCTACGCGCTGATCGTCGACGGCATCGTGCGCGCCATCCGCCGTGCCCATGCCAACCTGGAGGCGCACCCCGAAGAGGGCACGATCCGCCTGGCCACCGGCGAACTGCTGAACACCAACATCAACCGCTCCAAGCCGGCCTTCGTGCAGAACCCGGAGGCCGAGCGCGCCGCCTTTACCAACGAGCGCGGCGAGATTATCGACAACAACAAGCGCGTGGTGCAGCTGACCTTCGAGCGCGCCGACGGCAGCCGCATCGGCCTGATCCACTGGTTTGGCGTGCACCCGACCGTGGTCGGCCCGACCACGCCGCTGGTCTCCGGCGACAACAAGGGCTATGCGGCCCTGCTCTTCGAGCGGCTGATGCGCACCGATTACGCCGCGGCCGAAGGGGAGGACACCTTCGTCGCCGCCTTCGCCCAGGCCGACGAGGGCGATGCCTCGCCGAACATCGCCATCGAGGAATTTCCCTTCCCCGACCCGCGCCGCGGCGGCGGCGGCGGCGCGGACGACTATGAGTCCAACCGCATCTCCGGCACCAAGCACCTGGTCTCGGCGCTGCAGCTCTTTGGCGAGGGCCGGCCGCTGCAGGGGCCGGTCGACACGCGGCTGATGCGCGTGCGCATGCCCGGCATCGAGATCACTGACCCGGTGGTGCTGGACAGCCTGGCCCACCCCGAGGCGCTGGACGCGCAACCCAAGCGCACCTGCGACGGCGCGCTGGGCGTGAGCTTTGGCGCCGGCGCCGAGGACGGCCGCGGCCCTACCGAGGAAGGCGCGCGCTGCGACAGCTCGCCCGACCTGCTGGCGGCCGCGCAGCGCGATGTCGCGGTGCTGCTGGACCCCTCGATTGCACCGTTCCCGGAGAGCTGGCCGGCCGAGTTCATCCCGCCGCATGTCGCCTCGGCGGTGGCCATGTGCAACTTCGACGAGCTGGGCTTTCTGGGCGATTACGACTGCCAGGCCGAGAAGCCGGTGCTGCTGCCCTCCTCGACCGAAACGCTGCCCTTCCAGCTGATCCGCATCGGCAACCTGGCCGTGCTGGGCCTGCCCTGGGAGGTGACCACGGTCGCCGCGCGGCGCCTGCGCAGCCTGCTGTACCCGGTGCTGGCACCGGTGGGCGTGGACACGCTGGTCATCGCCGGCCTGGTCAACGACTTCGCCCACTACCTGACCACCCGCGAGGAATATTCGGCGCAGCAGTACGAGGGCGCGTCGACGCTGTATGGCCCGTGGACGCACGCGGCCGTGGCGCAGCAAAGCCTGGTGCTGGCCCGCGCGATGCGCGACGGCGAGCCGGCGCCCGAGGGCGAGGCCCCGGTGCGCAAGACGCCGCGGCTGATCCGGCCGCCGTATATCCCCTCCGACCTGCCCGGCAGCGGCGGCGACTTTGGCGCCACCGTCAGCGACGCGCCCGCCACGGCGGCGCCGGGCGATGTGGTCGAGGCCACCTTCGTGGCCGGCCACCCGCGCAACGACCCGCGCATCGGCGGCAGCTATGCCTATGTGGAGCGCCAGCGCGCCGACGGCGACTGGGAGGTGGTCTACCAGGATCGCGACGCCGAGCTGTGGTTCTACTGGGAACCGGCGGTGCCGCCGCCGCTGGCCTTCGACCCGCCCTTTACCGGCCCGTCGAATGCGCGGCTGCTGTGGCGGGTGCCGCGCAATCAGGCGCCGGGCACCTATCGCCTGCGCCACGAGGGCGTCGCGCAGATCACTCCGCTGATGGGGCCGCAGCCCTACACCGGCATCTCCGGGCCAGTGGAAGTTGATGGCCCGCGCTCTGCATGCCCCTGAATGGGCAAGCTTTTACGACAGACAAGCCGCACTCAGGCGCGCTAAGCTTGCTCCCCTGCGGTCAAGGTGCGATCCGGACCGGAGGAGGAGACCTTGGGTTCGCCACGCTAGCGCAACCCACGCGACAGGGCGCTTTGCGCCCTTGTCGTCATTGGCGCAGGCCGTCGTGCAGCCCTAATTTGACTCGGGCTGACTCGCGCTGACGCGGCCCAACGCGGGCTGGGGCCCGCGGCCGCAGCGCCGAATCGGCGCTGCGGGATCGGCGTGACCGAAGCGGCTTTAGCGTGCGTTATTCCACAACAGCAGCACGCGCTGGCGGTCGGCGGGGCCGATGCTGAAATCGCGGCGCTGCTCTTCGCCCTTGAACCAGGCGCGCAGCTGGTACTTGCCCGGCGCCAGGTCGGCGAGCAACCAGGGTCCGCCGGTGCGGGTCTGCAGGATCTTCTCGCCATTGGCGTGGCCCAGCCAGACCTTGACGTCCGACACATAGGCCTGCCCGTTGGGCTCGGCGCGCACGTTGATCACTTTCAGCGCGTAGTCGCCAAAGTTGCGCTCGATGGCGGCCTGCTCGGTGTCGCCCACGCCGCCGCTGACATAGCGCACGCCGTTGGCCTCGTGGACACGCACGTCGCTGCCGGGCACGGCCACCGACTCGGCATGGTGGCCGGCGATGGCGCCCACGCTGAACAGCAGGGCGGCCAGAATTGCGATGCTGCGAATCATGTTGATACCTCGGGTCAAACCAGTCCGGCCGGAGGCCGGTGATTGGCACCCTAGGCAGGCCGCGGCGCGCGTTGCGAGCGCCCTTGACCTAGGTCATCCCCGCGGGCCGGCCGCGCAATAGGGCTCAAGGCGCCGGGCCGCGGCGCCAGCGCGGGCCGCGGCGCCGCGCGGGGCGGGGATGCCGGGCGCGGCTCAGCCCGCGCCGCAGGCCCCCAGCCGGGCCAGGCCCTCGGCGCGGCTGAGCTGCGGCGCATAGCCCAGCTCCTGGGTCGCCTTCGCGTGCGACAGCGTGACCGGCTTGGCCCCCAGCTCGACCATCAGCCGCGTGGCCGGCGGCGCCCCGCGCAGCGGCAGCCGCTCCCACAGCGCCTCCATCGTGCTGGCGTAGGCGCTGGCCAAGGCCAGCGGCACCGACTTGCGCGGCATCGTGACGCCGGCGGTGGCCAGCAGCGGCGGAAAGAAGTCGCGATAGGGCACGGGCTCGCCATCGCTGACGAAATAGGCCTCGCCGCCGCGCCCGCGGCAGGCCGCCAGCCACAAACCCTCGCAGACGTTCTCGACATGGGTGGTGCTGGTCAGCGCCCGGCCGTGGTCGGCCCAGACAAAGCGGCCGCTCTGCACGGCCTCGATCAGCTTGGGCAGCACCGAGGTGTCGTCATTGCCCCAGATCAGCCGCGGGCGCAGCACCACGCAACGAAAGCTCTTGCCGTTGGCCTCGCGCACCAGCGCCTCGGCGGCGGCCTTGGTGGCGGGGTAGCGCGGCAGCGGCGCGGTGGGCAGCGGCCGGCTTTCGTCCAGCTCGGCCAGCGAGCTGCGGCCGTCGGCGAACACCGCCTCGGTGCCCACGTGCACGAAGCAGCCCACGCCGCTGTCGCGCGCGGCGGCGAGCACCGCGGCCGTGCCATCGACATTGATGCGGCGAAAGTCCTGGCGCGGGCCCCATTCATCCACGAGCGCCGCGGCGTGAAACACGGTGTCGCAGCCCTGCATGCCCAGCCGCAGCGAATCCCCGTCAAGCAGGTCGCCGCGCGCCGGCGTGGCCCCCAGTGCGGCGACCTGATTGGCCGCGCCCTCCGAGCGGGCCAGCGCGGTGACCACGCAGCGCTCGCGGCGCAGGCGCCGGATCAGGTTGCGACCGACATAGCCCGAGCCGCCGGTGACGAAGACCTGCCGCGGCTGGTGGTCGGCCATGTCAGCCCTGGCGCGCGCGGTAGCGCGCCTTGGCCTTGGCCCCCTTGCGCTCCAGCGCCGGGCGCAGCCGCCGGGCCAGGCCGGGCAGCAGATAGGCCAGCGTGGTCAGGTGCCCCCCGCTGCTGGGCAGCGCGCGCTCGGGCCGACCGTCGGCGGCGCAGGCCAGAATCGCCGCGGCCACCTCGTCGGCCGTCGACATCGGCTGCGAGAACACCGTGTCCGGCACCTCGTCGATGGCCTGCATGATGAAGCCGGTGTCGATGGGGCCCGGCGACACCACGCTGACCCGCACGCCGGAGCCGCGCAGTTCCTCATGCAGCGCCAGCGTGAAGGCCCGCAGCCCGAACTTGCTGGCCGAGTAGGCCGCCTCGTGCGGCAGCGGCGTGCGCCCGGCCAGCGAGGCCACGTTGACCACCGCGCCGCGGCGTTCGATCAGGCTGTCCAGCGCCAGCCGGGTCAGGATCAGCGGCGCGCGCAGATTCACATCGATGACCTGGGCCAGCTGCTCGGCGCCGACCTCGCGCACCTCGCCACGGTGGTTGCAGCCGGCGTTGTTGACCAGCAGGTCGATGCCGCCATGCTGCTGCAGCGCCGTGTCGATCAGGCGCTGGCAATCCGCCGGCTGTTGCACATCGGTAGGCACGGCCGTGGCACCCAGCTCCGTGGCCAGCGCCTGCAAGGGCCCGGGCGTGCGCGCCGCCAGCACCAGCGTGGCGCCCTGCGCCGCCAGTTGCCGCGCGGTGGCCTCGCCCACACCGGCCGAAGCCCCGGTAATCACCGCCACCTTGTTGGCCATCGACATGCTCGCGTCTCCCGTCCTCCTGGCGAAGACCGGCAGTGTCGCATGCCCGCGGCCCGCCCTGAAGGCGCGGCCCGTCATGGGCCAGTCGCGGGCCGCTCACGGGCCCGCTGCGACCCCCTTACGGCCCGCCGGCGGGCCGCCGGCAGGCCGTCTTCAGGGCGCTAGCTGGGGGGCGGGTTGTCGCCGTCGTTGGTGATTTCGCGCACGCGGGCGACCGCGGCGCCGAGCGAGTCGGGGTCGTTGAAGTCCACGCTCTGCTCCGACAACACCTGCTGCGCGCCCAGTTCCAGGTTGGCGATGCGGGTGCGGTCCATGGCGCTGGCCTCGACGCTGCCATCGCCCACCGCACCGGCGCCGGCGGCGCAGGCGATGTCGGTGAAGTCCTCCAGCGTCTTGCGCTGCGGGTTGCCCTCGATCAGCGAGATCAGGCCGGAGGTGCGCGGCTCGCCTTCGACCGCGGGGAAGTTCACCAGCACGCTGTCGACATCCAGGCCCACCTTGGCGCGGAAGGCGCCCTCGATGTCGCTGGTGCCTTGCGCCACGACATTGTTGTCGGGGTCGGCATCGGCCAGCTTGGCCAGGTCGACCACGACGAAGTCGCGATTGGGCTGGGCCACCTTGTTCAGCACGCTCAGCGCCTCGCCGGTGATGACGCGCTCGTTGTCGTCGTCATCGCTGCAGGCGCCCAGCAGCAGCGCGCTCAGCGCGGCGGCGATCCAGGCGGCTCGGCGGGCGGCGCGCCCGGTGTCGTGGAATGTACGCATTGTTATGGTCCTCCCCATGTGCGTGCCCTGACTATAGACCTCCCCGCCGGTGACGCAAGCGCTGCCGGCGGCCGCGCTCTTTGGCACGATGGGCGCTTTGCCACCGCGAGAGCCGTGTATGGAAGCCTCCGAGCATCACTTTCAGCTGCGCAACCTGGTCGAGGGCGACTTCGCGGCCGTGCGCCGGGTGATGGACCAGGTCTACAAGACGCTCGGCGGCTCCTGGACCAAACGCGAATACCGCACGATGGTGCAGACCTTCCCCGAAGGCCAGATCTGCATCGAGGACAAGGGCGAGGTGGTGGGCTGCGCCTTCTCGGTGATCATCGACTACGACAAGTTCGGCGATAAGCACACCTACGACCAGCTCACCGGCGACGCCTACCTGACCACGCACGACCCCAACGGCGACGTGCTCTATGGCGTGGATGTCTTCGTCGACCCCGCCTATCGCGGCCTGCGCCTGGGCCGGCGCCTGTACGAGGCGCGCAAGGAGCTGTGCCGCAACCTGAACCTGCGCGCCATCGTGGCCGGCGGGCGCATCCCGAACTACCGCCACCACGCGGCCGAGATCAGCCCGCAGGAATATGTGCAGCGGGTCAAGGACAAGGATCTTTACGACCCCATCCTGACCTTCCAGCTGGCCAATGGCTTCGAGGTCACGCGCATTCTCAAGGCCTACCTGCCGGAGGATCGCGAGTCGCATGGCTACGCCACGCTGCTGCAATGGCACAACATCCATTACGACAGCGAGGCCACGCCGCTGATCGGCGGCCCGCGCGACTTCGCCCGCGTGGGCTGCGTGCAGTGGCAGATGCGCTACTTCCAGAACCTGCCCGAGCTGCTGCAGCAGGTCGAGTACTTCATCGACGCGCTGTCCGACTACCAGTGCGATGTGGCGCTGTTCCCCGAGTTCTTCAACGCCCCGCTGATGGGCCACGCCGACAAGCAGACCCCGGTAGATGCCGTGTGGCATCTGGCCGAGTACACCGAGGAAATCCTGTCGGAGATTTCGCGGCTGGCCGTGTCCTACAACATCAATGTCATCGCCGGTTCCATGCCGGTGGTCGAGAACGAAGAGCTGTACAACGTGGCCTACCTGTGCCGCCGCGACGGCACCATCGACGCGCAATACAAGCTGCACCCCACGCCGCACGAAAAGCGCGACTGGATCATGCGCGGCGGCGATGCGCTGCGCTGCTTCGAGACCGATTTCGGCCGCATCGGCATCCTGATCTGCTACGACGTCGAGTTCCCGGAGGTCGCCCGGCTGCTGGCCGACCACGAGATGCAGATGCTCTTCGTGCCCTTCTGGACCGACACCAAGAACGGCTACCTGCGCGTGCGCCGCTGCGCCCAGGCGCGGGCCATCGAAAACGAGTGCTATGTGGTCATCGCCGGCAGCGTGGGCAACCTGCCGATGGTCGACAACGTCGACATCCAGTACGCGCAGACGGCGGTGTTCAGCCCCTCGGATTTCGCTTTCCCGCACGACGCGGTGGTGTCGGAGACCACGCCGAATACCGAGATGACGCTGATTGCCGACCTGGATCTGACCAAGCTGAAAACGCTGCAGAACGAGGGCTCGGTGCGCAACTTTCTGGACCGCCGCCGCGACCTGTACCGGGTGCAGTGGATCGGCAGCGGCAACATCGCCGAACCGGCCGAGGAACCGGCCCGCGAAAACGCGCCGGAGGAGCCGGAAACCACCGGCCGGGCGCGCGGCTGAGGCGCGCCCACGACGGGGTCGCGCGGGCTTAGCTCTCGCCGCAGGAGCGGCGGACCATCTGCTTGGCGCCGTCGATGGCGGCCTGCTTTTCGACGTCGTTCATCTGCCGGGCGCGGCCAAACTCGTCCGGCCGCTCCAGCCGCCGCGCCTGCTGGTACAGCGCCAGCCGCTGACGCGCCTGCGCGCACAGCTGCGGGTCGGCCCCCCGCGAGGCCGGCAGCTCGGTCAGTTCCACCTGTTGCGGCGCCTGCGCGCCGGGCGTGGGCGTGGGTGCGGCGGCCTGGCCCTGCGGCGACTGGCCGGGCACATAGTCCGGCAGCGCCTGTTCGCGCTGCGCCTGCGGCGGCGGCTGGTCGCCATAGTGGACCTTTCCGTTGGCATCCACCCAGCGGTACATCTCGCCCGCCAGGGCCAGGCAGGGCAGCAACATCAATCCCAGTAGCCAGCGCGCACGCATCGTCAGCACTCCGAATCGCACCCGTTCAGCATAGTGCGCCGCCGGGCCGGCCGCCACGCCCGCGACCCCGCGGCCGCCCCCCGACCTATCATCGCACCATGCCCGCCCGCCCCTTTCGCCCCGACAACCCCGCCTGGCCGCTGCTGCTGGCTGCCGGCCGGCAGCGCCTGTGCCAGTGCGGGGCCGCAACCCGCTTCCCGCATTGCGACGGCAGCGGCGATTGCGCCCGTCAGGCCCACGTGGTGGACCTGCCCAAGTCCCGCTATGTCTGGGTCTGCGGCTGCGGCCACAGCGCCACGCCGCCCTGGTGCGATGGCAGCCATGCCAAGCCCCCCTTTCGGGATTAGCACCGACCAGAGCGACCCTGCACCCGGGGTGAGGCGACTCGGAAAGCACGCAGTCCGCCCGGTGGTTTAGGCCCTGCCACGTTCGAGCGAGGCGGCCGAAGCCCGGGCGCCTTAGGAGGGCGCGGCCGGCGGGCGGATCAGGCCCGCAGGGGGCCGGGCAGGACGCCCGGCCCGGCACGAGTGGGCAGGAGCCCACTTGTGACGCCCCGACCGACGGTCGAAGCAGCCCGACGTGCGCACGGGTTTCGGTCGCCTCGCCCCGGCAGCGCTGCCGCGAGCCACGGCCAAGCCCCGCATGGCTTCAGTGCGGTCTCGAAAGCATCTGTCCAGGCAGCTCTTGAAGCCGCCGGACAATCGCCCCTATCTATTCCCCGGCGGTCAGCAGGTAGTGACCCACGCCCCATTCCTCGCCGCCACGCATGCCGAAGAACTCGGCGACGGCCAGGAAGAAGATGCGCCAGCGCTGCAGCCGCAAGCGGCCCTGGCGGCCGCCGCCCAGGATCTCGACCAGTTCCTCGCGCTGCGTATCGCAGCGGGCGAGCCAGGCGTTGCTGGTGGCCTCGTAGTGGCGGCCGTTGACCCACCAGCGCTGGGCCACCTGCAGGTCGCGGTCGTAGCCGCAGAACAGGTCGTAGCTCGGCATCATGCCGCCGGAGAAGAAGTGCCGCGCCATCCAGTCCGAGTCGCCCTCGTCCTCGTAGGCGTAGGTCAACTCGCGGTGGCAGAAGACGTGCGTGAACAGCTTGCCGCCCGGTTCCAGCCAGCCGCGGATGCGGGCAAAGAGCTCGGGGTGGTTGCGCACGTGCTCCATCATCTCGACGGACACGACCCGGTCAAAGCGCTCCGCCGGGGCGAAGTCGTTGATGTCGCAGGTGCGAATCTCGAGGTTGCTCAGGCCACGGCGGGCCGCCTCGGCCTCGATGTACTGGCGCTGGCCATGCGAGTTGGACACGCCGATGATCTGGGCGTTGGGGTAGTGCTTGGCGGCCCACAGCGAAAAGCTGCCCCAGCCGCAGCCCAGGTCCAGCACGCGCTGGCCGTCTTCCAGCTCGGCGCGCTCCGCGGTCAGCTCGAGCATGTGCGCCTCGGCCAGACCCAGATCCTGGGTGCCGGCGTCGAACCAGCAGCAGGAATATTTGCGATAGGGGCCGAGCACGCGCTCAAAGAAGGCCGCCGGCACCTCGTAGTGCTGGCTGTTGGCATCCTGGGTGTGCACGGCGATGGGGCCGGCATGCCACTGCGCCAGGCGCTCGGCGCGCAGGCGGGCGCGCTCGGCCTGGTCCAGGCGGTATTCCTCCTTGAGCCGGCGCTGCGAGATGCGGCGCACACCCAGGCGGATCAGCGGGTCGGGAATCCAGCCGGCTTCGGCCGCAGCGATCAGGCTCATGCCGGCAGCTCCGTGGCGCCGGCGCGGTCACGCAGCGGCCCGCGGGTGCAGCGCGGCTTGGTGTAGAGCAGGTGCACCACCGAGATCGAGGCCTCGCGGAAGGCCCCTTCGCAGGAGGCCAGGTAGTAATCCCACATGCGGCGAAATTCCTCGCTGTAGCCCAGCGCCGCGACTTCGCTGGCGTGGCGGTGAAAGGCGTCGCGCCACAGCGCCAAGGTCGTGGCGTAATCCTGGCCAAAGTCGTCCAGGTCGAACAGGTTCAGGTCGGTGTGGTGGCGCGCCACGTTGAGCAGCTCGGCCACGCAGGGCAGCTGCCCGCCGGGAAAGATGTACTCGCGGATGAAATCCTGCGAGGCGCGCATCAAGTCGTAGTTGTGGTCGCGGATCGTGATGGCCTGAATCAGCGCCTGGCCCTGCGGCGTCAGCAGCTCGGCCACCTTGCGCAGGTAGGTCGGGAAGTAGTCGTGGCCCACGGCCTCGACCATCTCGATCGACACCAGCTTGTCGTACTGGCCTTCGAGCTTGCGGTAATCGGAAAAGCGCAGGTCGATGCGGTCTTCCAGGCCGGCGGCGCGGATGCGCTCGGCGGCCATCGCATGCTGCTGCTCGGAGATGGTCGTCGTGGTGACGTGCACGCCGTAGTGCTGCGCGGCATGCAGCGCGAAGCCGCCCCAGCCGGTGCCGATCTCGATGACGCGCTCGCCGGCCTGCAGGTCCAGCTTGCGGCAGATCAGGTCGTACTTGCGCCGCTGGGCATCGGCCAGCGAGGTGGCCGCCGTCGGGAAGACGCCGGCCGAATAGGTCATCGAATCGTCCAGGAAGAGCTGGAAGAAGTCGTTGCCCAGGTCGTAATGGGCGCCGATGTTGCGCCGGCTGCCGGTCTCGCTGTTGCGGCGGCGCCGCTCCAGGTAGCGATAGGCGGGGTCGCGCAGCCGCCCGGCCCAGCCGCCATCGACGGCCTGCATGGTGTCGGCGTTGCGCACGAACAGGCGCACCACATCGACCAGCGCGGGGCTGTCCCACATCTTCAGAATCCAGGCGGTGCCGGCCCCGGTGGTACCGCCCAGCGCCATGTAGGCATAGACCAGCGGGTCATGGATCTGCACCGGGTAGGCCGGCCCCTCGGAGGCGCCCAGGCGCTGGCTGCTGCCGTCCGGCTCGGTCAGCAGCAAGGCGCCGCCGCGCAGCTGGCGCAGCTGGGCGAGCAGGCGGTTGCGCAACAGGGCGGTGAGTGCCTGCGGCAGTGCGAAGGCCCGCGTGGGAGCCAGTTCGG
The DNA here is from genome assembly GCA_937141935.1 of uncultured Ectothiorhodospiraceae bacterium. Taxonomy (GTDB): domain Bacteria; phylum Pseudomonadota; class Gammaproteobacteria; order Nevskiales; family Oceanococcaceae; genus MS8. Next base: position 46,039 of record CAKZQS010000004.1, on the reverse strand, counting down.
TGATTCGCGTCGTCATCGTTGTGCTTCCGGGCCGACTACCGGCCCTGATGGGTCCTCGCGCGTGTCCTTGGGTGGGGGGATATACGGCACACCCTTCAGATACAGACGCAGCGCCTGGTAATGAATCGCCGCAACGACCTGCAGCGTCATCAGGGGGGTGAATAGCAAGGTCCGCGCCAGATTGGCGGCATTGACCGGGTGCAGCCGCAGCGCCAGGTTGGCGCCGAACACGCGCTCCCCGGCCCGATAATTGTCGAGCCGCAGCGCCAGCCTCTCCTCTCCCAGGCGCAGATGCATTTCGTACTCCATGTCCATGGGCATGAAGGGGGAAACATGCATTTCCTTCCCGAAGCGGATTGTAAACCCCTTGTGCGCGTCGGCCGGCACCGGCAGCAGGTAGGCCACCTGCTGGTTCCAGGGGGTGTTGTGTACCTCCAGCAACACCCACTCCAGCCGCTCCCGCCCCGGCGCCCAGATCAGGTAGACCGAGATCGGGTTCATCACATAGCCGGCGTAGCGGGGCTGCGTCAGCAGCGAAATCGGGCCCTGCGGGCGCTGGCCGCTGCGCGTGTGCACCAGCTCGCGCACCGCCTCCGCCCAGTCGGCGCCGCCATGGCGCAGGTGGTCCCGGCGCAGGATCGCGGCGAAGTTGCGCCGGTTCCAGGACCACAGCCAGCGCTTGCGGAACAGCCGCGGGCCCTCGTCCAGGTCGACCAGCAGCATCGACAGGCCATAGCGAAAGCGATGCGCGCGCGGCGTGAAGCGCCGGTGCACGACAAAGCCGCGCGCCACGCGCGAGTGCCGGCCCGGCTTAGCGGCCACCGTCGAACCCCCGGCCCGCACTCACCTACCAGCCACCGCCCAGGGCCTGCGCCACGTCCAGCGCGCTGCGCGCGCCATCCTCGTGAAAGCCGTTGTACCAGTAGGCGCCGGTAAACCAGCTGTGGTTCACGCCGTTGATCTCGGCGCGGCGCGCGCGGGCGGCATTCGACTCCGGCGTGTACACCGGGTGGGCATAGACGTATTCGCCCAGGATCGTGGCCGGGTCGATGGCCTCGCGCGCGTTCAACGTCACGCAGAACTCCACCGGCGCCTCGAGCCCCTGCAGCCGGTTCATCGCATAAGTCAGCGTGGCCGCGTGGGTGGGGTCCTCGTGCAGCGCGTAGTTCCAGCTGGCCCAGGCCCGCGGGCGCTGCGGCAGCAGCCGCCGGTCAGTGTGCAGGATCACGTCGTTGTCGACATAGGGCAGCGCGCCCAGGATCTCGCGCTCGGCCGGCGAGGCGTCGGCGCCCAGCAGCGCCAGGGCCTGATCCGAGTGGCAGGCGAAGATCACCGCATCAAAGCGCGCGGCGCCGGTTTCGATGTCTACGGTCACGCCGCCGTTCTCGCGGCGCACGGCCAGCGCCGGCGTGCGCAGGCGGATATCGGCATCCAGCGTCGGGCGCATGGCGTCGATGTAGGCCTGCGAGCCGCCGGGCACCGTGCGCCACTGGGGCCGGTCGGCCAGCGACAGCAGGCCGTGGTTGGCAAAGAAGCGGGCGAAGTGCTCGGCCGGGAAGCGCCGCGCCGTGTCCAGCGAGGCCGACCAGATCGCGGCGCACAGCGGGTAGACATAGCGCTCGCGCAAGTCCTGGCTGTAGCGGCCGGCGTCCAGAAACTCCTCCAGCGTGCGCGTGTCCTGCGTCTGCCCGGCCAGCGCGGCGGCGGCGCGGTTGAAGCGCAGGATGTCGCGGATCAGCCGGTACTGGCTGGGGCGCAGCAGGTCGCGGCGCGTGGCGAACAGCGTATTCAGATCGCTGCTGGCGTATTCGCGCGACCCGTCGCTGGTGGCCACCGAGAAGCTCATGTCGGTCGGCCGCCCCTGGATGCCGATCTGCTCGAACAGCCGGATCAGGTGCGGGTAGGTGCGGTCGTTGTAAACGATAAAGCCGGTGTCGACGGCATAGGACTGGCCTTCCACCTCCACCGTCTTGGTGGCCGTGTGGCCGCCGAGGCGATCCTCGGCCTCGAACAGGGTCAGCTCATGCTGCCCGCGCAGGCCATAGGCCGCCGCGAGGCCGCTGATGCCGGAACCGATAATCGCGATCTGCAAGCGTTATCCTTGGTGCACCTTGGGGGTCGAGCCGACTATACGCGGGGCCCCGCGCATCCGGATGCATAGCCAGCGATGAGCACAACGAGCAGCACCGAGCTGGGCCCTCTGCTGGCCCGTGTGGGCCTGGGCGACCGCGGCGCCTTTGAATCCCTGTACCGGCACACCAGCGCGCATCTGTATGCGCTGGCGCTGCGTATTCTCCGGGACGAGTCGCTGGCACAGGAAGCCGTGCAGGACGCCTATATACAAATCTGGCAGAAGGCCGAGACCTACCGCGAAAGTCGCGGTGCGGTCAGCACCTGGCTGGGCAGCATCGTGCGCTACCGGGCGCTGGACCTGCTGCGCAGCCGCAAGCGCCTGGAGCTGCATGCCGAGCCGCCTGAGCCCGAGGCCGTGGACCCCAGCGGCCAGTGGGCCGAGCGCACCGACCTGGCGCGCTGCTGGCCGGCGTTGAGCGCGCAGCAGCAGCAGGCGCTGGCGCTGTCCTTCGTGGCCGGGCTGAGCCACCCCGAGCTGGCCGAGCGGCTGGACAGCCCGCTGGGCACCGTGAAGAGCTGGGTCCGCCGCGGCCTGGCCGCGCTGAAGCAATGCCTGGACGAGGACCAGCCGTGAGCGCGTTCAGCCAGGACGACCTGCAGGTGGCCGAGTATGTGCTCGGCACCCTGGATGCGCCGGAGCGGGACGCGCTGACGGCGCGGCTGCGCGAGGAGCCGGCCCTGCGGGCGCAGCGCGATGCCTGGGAGCGGCGCCTGGCACCGCTGCAAGGCCTGGTCGCGCCGCAAGCGCCGCCGGCGGCCCTGTGGCGCCGCATCCTGCAGCGCATCGATACGCCCCGCCCGCGCCGCGGCGGCCTGTGGGGCATACCCGGGCTGGCCGGGGCGCTGGCCAGCGCCGTGCTGCTGCTGGCCATCTGGCTGTGGCCGGAGCCGCCGGCGCAAACGCAGGGCGAATGGCACAACATCCCGCTGGCCGTCAGCGACGCGCCGCTGTGGCAGGCGCGCTGGTCCACGGCGGAGCCCGAGCACCTGCACATCGAGGCGGTGGCCGCCACCGGCGCCGATGCCGAACACGACCACGAGCTGTGGCTGATCCGCGAGGGCGACCCGCGGCCGCGCTCGCTCGGCCTGCTGCCGCGCCACCAGGGCACCGCCAAGACGCTGCGCTGGCCGGGCCCGCAGCCGGGCCTGACGCTGGCCATCAGCACCGAGCCCCGCGGCGGCTCGCGCCAGGAGGGCCCCTCCGGGCCTGTCGTGGCGGTGTTGCCGCTGGACGAGGCCTGAAGCCGCCCCCCGCCAGCCCAGGCTGGCGGGGAGTCGACGCGGGCGCCGGCCGGCCGGCATGATGGCGCGGCCTGCACCGCGATAAACGAAGGGGAGCGCGATGTTTCTGCTGTTGATGGGCCTGCTGCTGTTCATGCTGCTGCACCTGCTGCCGGCGACCGCGCCGGCGGCCCGCGCGCGCTTGATCGCGCAACTGGGCCTGGGGGCCTACAAGGGGCTGTTCGCGCTGGGCATTGTCGCCGGGCTGGTGCTGATCGTGCTGGGCTGGCAGGCCATGACGCCGCTGGCGCTGTGGAACCCGCCCTATGGGCTGCGCCACCTGACCATCCTGCTGATGTGGCCCGCGGCGGTGCTGGTCGTGGCCGGCAACCTGCCGGCCAACCCCATCCGCGCCAAGCTCGGCCACCCGATGCTGATGGGCGTGGGCACCTGGGCGCTGGCGCACCTGCTGGCCAATGGCGAGCTGCGCTCGCTGCTGCTGTTCGGCGCCTTCGCGATCTGGTCCTTCGTGGCCATCCGCGCCATCAAGCGGCGCGACGGCGGCAAGCCGCCGGCGGTGCAAACGGCGCACCCGCTGCGGGCCATGGCCGTGGTCATCATCGCCGGCACCGTGCTGTGGCTGGCGCTGATCTGGGCCCACCCCTGGTTCACCGGCCGGCCGGTCATCGCGATATAGTCCGGCCAACGCCGACACCACCGGAGACAACCATGAGCGATCTGAAAGCGCGTTTTGATGCCTGCGTCGAGAAGGTCCGTACGGCCCCGGCCGATGGCCCGCTCAAGCCCAGCAACGAGCAGAAACTGAAGATGTACGCCCTGTACCGCCAGGCGCAGGACGGCGATGTTTCGGGCAAGCGCCCGGGCATGCTCGACCCGGTGGGCCGCTTCAAATACGACGCCTGGGCCGCGCTGAAGGGCATGAGCCAGGACGAGGCCATGCAGCAGTACGTCGACCAGGTCGACGCCTTCGAGCAACAGGCCGGCTGATGCCTCGCGTGGTGCCGCTGCGCCCCGGCCCGGGCGCCAGCGGCCATTGCGACTGGGAAGACTTTCGCCTGTATTACGAGCTGCACGGGCCGCCGGCAGGCAGCCCGCTGCTGCTGACCCACGGTCTGCTGCTCGAATCCAGCTGCAACCGCGACCTGGCGCTGGCGCTGGCGGCGCAGGGCTACCGGGTGATCCTGCTCGACCTGCTCGGCCATGGGCTCAGCAGCCGCCCGCGCCATGCCAAATGGCTGCGCGTGGACCTCTTTGCCGAGCAGGTCGCGGCCTGCCTGGACCACCTGGGCATCGACAAGGCGATCATCGGCGGCGTGTCCCTGGGCGCGATCACCAGCCTGCAGTTCGCCGTGGCCTACCCGCAGCGCACGCAGGCGCTGCTGCTGGAGATGCCGGTCCTGGAGCGGGCCACGCCGGCCGCCACGCTCATGCTGCTGCCCGTGCTGGGCGCCGCCGGCCTGGGCCGGCCGCTGCTGCGGGCCACCAATGCGCTGGCCCGCGCGCTGCCCGAGCCCAAGCGCAACATCCTGCGCACGGCCCGCAACGCCGGCAGCAACCCGCCCGAGGACATCGCCGCGATGATCCACGGTCTGATCGCCGGGCCCACGGTGCCGCCGCGGCGCGACCGCATGCGCATCGCCGTGCCGACGCTGATCATCGGCCACGGCGGCGACTGGCTGCACAACCTCGAGGACGCCCGCGTGCTGGCCCGCGAGATCCCCGGGGCCAAGTTTGTTATCGCTCGGTCGATTCTGGAGCTGCGTCTGCGGCCGCAGCGTCTGCTGCCGAAAATCCTGCGCTTTCTGGAGTCGGCAAGGGCGAGCGCGGCGGCCTGAGCGCCGCCACCGCGCCGTGCCCCGGCGGCGCGTCCGCCGCGCCGCGTAGCAGGTAGCGCAGCGCGTAGACCTGCTGGGCCGCGCGGGCCACATCGCGCAGGTACAGCGCGTTCACCGTCAAGCCCACGGCCGAGCCCAGCAGCGGCAGCGCCTGGCCCAGCTTGCGCTGCCCGAGGCGGGTGCCGAGCTGGCGCGCCAGCTGCGCCAGCGTGATTTGCGCCGCGTCCTTGGCCAGCTGCCGCTGCGCGGCGCGCTCCAGCCCGTCGCGGGCGGCCGCCAGCGTCAGCGCCTCCGGCTCGACCTGCAGCATGCGCAGCGCCTGCCGCTTCTCGGCCACCGAGTTGGCGCTGGCCAGCGCGAAGATGCCGATACCCAGGCTGCGCTCCTGCTCGGGGTCCGGCTCCGACTCGCCATAGCAGCGGGCGGTGCGGTCGATCGTGGCCAGCGCCAGGGTCAGCAGCGCCGGCACATCGGCCACCAGCCCCACGGCGCCGCCCACGCCGGTGGCCGCGCCGATACCGGCCGCCAGCGACATGCCGGTGCGCTCCACGCCGCGCGCGCGCCGGTCGCAATCCCGCAGGTTTGCGCCGGCCTGCGGCTGCGGCAGGCGCTGGTGGAACTGCCAGCGCGACAGCTCATGGCTGCCGGCCAGCACGCGCCGCAGCAGCGCAACCGGCACCAGCGCCTGCACCGCGCGCGAGGCCGGCGCCAGGCTGCGGTTGAAGCCGCGCGCCACCCAGGAGGGCGGCGTGACGGCCCAGCGGGCGATCTCGGCCGCACGCTGCTGCGCATAAGCCGCCTCGTCGTCGACCGGCGTGGCCACGCCCGGTGGCGGCGCGGCTCCCGGCTGCTCCTGCTGCTCGTCGTCCTCGGGCGTCATGGCTGCGCGGCGGGGCAAAGGCTTCTATCGTAGAAGCGATGTGCCTCATTGTCTTTGACTGGCAGCCCGGAACGCGGCTGCGGCTGGTGGCGAACCGCGACGAGTTCCACGCGCGGCCCACGGCGCCGCTGGCGCGCTGGGAGGACACGCCGGACATCTTCGGCGGGCGCGACCTGCAGGCCGGCGGCACCTGGCTGGGGGTCGCCGCGAACGGCCGCTTCGCCGCCACCACCAACGTGCGCGGCCCGGCCGGCGAGGCCGTGGCCGGCCGCTCGCGCGGGCAACTGGTGCGGGATTTCCTGCTGGCCGAGGGCGACCCGCAGCACTACATCGACGCGCTGCGCCCACGGGCCGCGGAATACCCCGGCTTCAACCTGTTGCTGCTGGCCGAGGGCGCGCTGTGGCATTACGCCAACCGCGCCGCCCCCGGCGCCCACGCGGGCGACGGCGAAGCGACGCCGCTGCCCGCCGGCATTCACGGCGTCAGCAACGCCGGGCTGGACACCCCCTGGCCGAAGCTGCGCAGCGCCTGTGCGGCGCTGCAGGCCCTGCCGCGGGAGGCGCCCGAGACCGCGCTGGCCGAGGTCACCGCGCGGCGCGAGCCCTTTGCCGACGACACGTTGCCGGATACCGGCGTGGGCCTGGAGCTGGAGCGGCTGCTGTCGCCGCCCTTCATCGTCTCGCCGGCCTATGGCACGCGCAGCACCACGGTGCTGGACTGGCGGCCACAGGGCGCGAATCTGTACGAGCGCCGCTACGCCAGCGACGGCAGCCTGGGCGGCGAGGCGCGCGAGACGGTCGACTTCGCCGGCGACTGAGGGCGGCGCCGGCCCCCGCCTGCCGCGATACCCCGCGCGCTCCCGCAGCGCGCTTGCGCAGTCCGCGGGCGCCTAGGCCTTCTGCGTGCCGGAGCGCAGCGCGCCCAGGCTGGTCTTGCGGCCGCCGCCGGCCGTGCGGCGGATGCGGTCCAGCGCGCGCTCCAGCGCGGCCTGCGCCTCCTTGTTGCCCTCGCGGCGGTACTCCGGCAGGCGCTGCTCGTAGTCGTCGCACTGGCGCAGGAAGCGCTCGATGTCATAGCCGGTCAGCGTGGCCAAGTCGGCCTGCTCGCCCACGCCCATCTGCACCACCATGTGCGCGTTCAGCCGCTGCTCGACCACGTCCTCGGGCAGCGTCAGCGCCGGCTTGCCCAGCCAGATCGCCTCGCTGAGTAGCTGGTTGCCGGCGGTGCTGAGCACCGCGCGGGCGCCGGCGAGATCATCGACGAAGCCCTGCTGGCTGGGGGCGCGGAAGGACAGGTTCTCGTCCTCGCCGACGCGGCCGGTGCCGTACACACGCACCGGCAGCTCCAGCGAGCGCAGCGCCTGCTCGACGCCGGGCAGGAACTGGTGCGGGCCCTTGTTGAAATAGGCCAGCAGGTAATCGCCGCGGGTGGGCCGGGCGCTCAGCACCATGCCGCGCAGGATCGGGCCCACGACCTCGACGTTGCGATAGCGCGGCTTGGCGTCGTAGAAGCTGGACACGATGGCGTATTCCGGCAGCCCCATCAGCGTGCGGTAGCCAAAGGCGTCGCGCATCGCCGCGGCGCGGTCGGCCAGCGGAAAGTCGGGCCGGCAGTAGGCCATGATGCCCACGTGGTCCAGCGATATGCGCGGCAGGCGCCGCTGGCGCGCCACCTTGTGCGTCCAGGCCTCGGAGTCCGACACCACCAGGTGCGGGCGGAAGGCATCGAAATCGCGGTGCATCGCGCCCACGCCGGCGCCGCCGAAGAGCACATCGGCCATCGGGCCGACGTTTTCGCGAATCGTGCGCGCGGTGTCCACCCGGCCATCCTGGCCATAACGCCAGGCGATGGTGGGGATCAGCGTGCAGTCAAAGCGCTCCTTCATCACCGCATAGGCGTCCGGCCCGGCAAAGACCTTGACCTGGTGGCCGGCCGCTTCCAGGCCGGGGATGATCGCGCTCGAGCGCATGGCGTGGCCGCGGCCGTAGCCCATGATGCCGTAGGCAATTCGCATCGCATCGCTTCCCTCGTGGACGATGCGATTCAGGCTATGACCGCTACGCAACACTTTCGTGACGCGAACATGGCAAGCCGATGACAGGGCCACGGCACACGCGGCGGCTCCGCTGCGCATAGAATTGGCAAGGCTGGCGCATGGTGCCTACCATGCGCGGGGGAGATTTCTTCGCATGGGTCCATACATGACTAAGCTTTCGTCGGTCTTGCTCTTTGTCCTGACCACGCTGGCCCCGGCCGCGCACGCGGGCTGGTTCGACTGGTTCACCCCGGGCGAGTGGTTCGAGGGGCTCGGCGAGGGCGAGGCCCGCGGCTTCTACGTGGGTGGCAACGCCGGCATCGTCCGCGCCGACTGGGGCATGCAGCGCCGCCTGGGCGGGCCGACCGACCCCGGCGTGCAGTACCGCAGCGAGCCGGCCTACCTGACGGTCGCCGGCCTGCGCGGGGGCTTTGAGCCCTGGTCCTGGCTGGAGATCGAGGCCGAGTGGAACTTCGACCTGGACCGCGACGAGATCAGTGAGAACCCGCCGCAGACGGCCGAGCTGGATTCGCTGTCGGGCATCTACCTGCGCCCGCAGCTGGCCTGGGGCGGCGCGCGGCTGTACCTGGAGGCCGGCTACAACCAGATCAACATCCACGCCGACTGCGACCTGGACGAGACCTCGCCGATCACCGGCGACCCGGTGCGCGATGCGCGCCTGGAGGCCAGCTGCCAGGACTTCGACGAGGCCGGCTTCGCCTATGGCGCGGGCCTGGCCTTCGCGCTGTCGCCGCAGTCGCGCCTGCTGTTCAGCTGGCGCCAGATCTACGAGGACGACTTCGACAACAACGGCAGCGACGACCACGCTAGCGCGCTGATGATCGGCGTGACCCTCGGCTTCGGCGGCGAGGGTGACGGCGGGGACGACGACTACTACTACTGAGCCGGCCCCGCCGGGCGGCGCGCTAGGCGCGCTCCGGCCGCGGCGAGGCGGCGCGCGACTGCTCGGCCCATAGCGCCGCATACAGCCCGCCGCGCGCCAGCAGCGCGGCGTGGTCGCCGCGCTCGACGATGCGGCCACCCTCCAGCACCAGGATCTGGTCGGCATCGCGCACCGTGGACAGCCGGTGCGCGATGGCGATGGCCGTGCGCCGGTGCATGGCCTCGCGCAACACGCCCAGCACCGCCGCCTCCGACTGCGTGTCCAGGCTGGCCGTGGCCTCGTCCAGGATCAGGATGCGCGGGTCGCGCAGCAGCACCCGCGCCAGCGCGATGCGTTGCTTCTCGCCGCCCGAGACCTGCAAGCCGCGCTCGCCCACCATCGTGTCCAGCCCCTCCGGCGCGGCCGCCAGCAGCGGGCCCAGGGCCGCGGCCTGCGCGGCGGCCAGGATCTGCGCCTCGCTGGCCGTGGGGTCGCCGTAGGCGATGTTGTAGCGAATCGTGTCGTTGAACAGCACCGCGTCCTGCGGCACCACGCCGATGGCCGCGCGCAGGCTGTCGAGCTGCAGGCTGCGCAGGTCGGCGCCCTCGACCTCGATGCGGCCCTGCTGCGGGTCGTAATAGCGAAACAGCAGCCGCGCCAGCGTGGACTTGCCGCTGCCGCTGGGGCCCACGATGGCCGTCGTGGTGCCCGGGGCCACTTCGAAATCCACGCCGTCGAGGATCGGCCGCTGCGGCTGGTAGGCAAAGCCCACGCCGGCAAAGCGCAGGCGCGGCGCGGTCTGCAGCGCCAGCGGCCGCGCATCCGGCGCGTCTCGCACGCTGGGCTCCACATCGAGCAGGCGGAACATGCGCTGCATGGCCACCAGGCTGGCCTTGATTTCGCGGTAGACAAAGCCCAGAAAATTCAGCGGCGTGAACAGCGAGACCAGGTAGGCGTTGATCATCACGAAGTCGCCCGGCGTCTGTTCGCCCGCCAGCACGGCGCGCGCGGCCAGCCACAGCATGGCCGTCAGCGACACGGCGATGATCAGCGCCTGGCCGCCGTTGAGCAGCGCCAGCGAGCCGCGCGAGGCCCGCATCGCGCCCTCCCAGGCGCCCAGCTCGGCCTCATAGCGCTGCGTTTCGCGGCGCTCGGCGCCAAAGTACTTCACGGTTTCGAAGTTCAGCAGCGCGTCCACGGCGCGGCCATGGGCCTGGCTGTCGAGCCGGGCGCTGCTGCGCACATGCCGGGTGCGCCGCTCGGTGACCACCACCGTCCAGGCGATGTAGGCGCTGACCGCCGCCAGCATCACGGCGCCGAACTGCCAGCCGAAGGCGCCGACCAGAATCACGGCGACGATGCTGACCTCGAGCAGGGTCGGCAGGATGTTGAACAGCAAAAAGCGCAGCAGGAAACGGATGCCGGTGACGCCGCGCTCGATGTCGCGCGACAGCGAGCCGGTCTGCCGCGCCTGGTGAAAGGCCAGATCCAGCGTCTGCAGGTGGGCAAAGATCTGCACGCCGACCTCGCGCATGGTGCGTTCGGTGACGCGGCCAAAGACCAGATCGCGCCATTCGCCCAGCCAGCTCCCGGCCAGGCGCAGCCCGCCATAGGCCAGCACCAGCAGCAGCGGCAGGCGCAGATCCGGCGGCTGCGCGGACAGGCCGTCGACCAGCAGCTTGAGCAGGTAGGGCGTGGTGAGGGTGGCCGCCTTGGCCAGCGCCAGCAGCAGCAGCGCCAGCGACACGCGGCCGCGGTTGCGGCGCACGTATGGCCACAGCCGCCGCAGCACCCGCCAGTCGGCCGGGGCGGCCTCGGCCTCGCCGCTCAGGCCCTTGCGCATGGGCGCCGGGCCCGGGCGCTAGCCCGGCACCTGCGGCGGCGCGGGATCCCGCATGGGGACATGGCCGGGCTGGGCGGCCACGCGGCCCACCCAGGCGCGCACCGCCGGGTAGGCCGCGAGGTCAAAGCCGCCCTGGTCGGCGACATGCGTGTAGGCATAGAGCGAGATGTCGGCCAGGCTCAGCGCGCCGCCCACGAACCAGTCCCGCTCCTGCAGCCAGCTTTCCATCACCGCCAGCGCGCGGTGGCCGCCCTCCTGCTTGGCGGCGAACTCGGCCGCGCATTCGGCCGGCAGGCCCAGGAAGTGCTTTAAAAAGCGGGCGACGGCGATGTAGGGCTCGTGGCTGTACTGCTCGAAGTTCTGCCACTGCAGCACCTGCGCCTGCTGCCAGGGGTCCTGCGGCCACAGCGCGCTGTCGCGGCCCAGGTAGGCGATGATGGCGTTGGACTCGAACAGCGTCGCGCCGTCGGCGCGCTCCAGCACCGGCACCTTGCCGTTGGGGTTGCGGGCCAGGAACTCGGGGCTGCGCGTGCGCCCGGAGAGCACATCGACCTCCTCCCAGCGGTGGGCGATGCCGCAATGGGCCAGCACCAGCTGCACCTTGTAGCAGTTGCCCGAGCGCGAATCCCCGTAGGCGGTGTAGGTCGGCGCCGCCATGGCGCCGCTCAGCTCTTGCTCAGGGCGCGGATCGCGCGCAGCACGTCACGCCGGCTGATCTGGCCGATCAGGCGGTTGTCCTCCATGACCGGGAAGCGCTTGTACGGCGTTTCGGCGAACATGCGCGCGATTTCCATGATCGAGGTGTCGGACTCGACGCTGGTGACATCGGTGGTCATGTAGTCGGCGACGCTGGCCGAGCTCTGGTTGTGATAACCCGAGGACAGCGCGATTTTCATGCAGTCCTTCTCGGACAGGATGCCGACGATATTGCCGGTGTTGTCGACCACCGGCGCGCCGCTGATGCCGTTCTCCAGCAGCGCGTGGATGGCGTTCATCAGGTCCTGGTCCGGCTTGAAGGTCACCAGGTTCGCGGCCATGTAGTCCTTGGCCGTGATCTGCGTCAGCATGCGTCCTCCCCCTGTTGGCTGCGGTGCGCGCTTAGCGGCTGTCGGCCAGCGCGTCGCGGGCGCGGCCAGTGCGGTCGTTCAGGCTTTGCTGCTTGCGTTGCTGCGCCGCGGCCACCGGGCCCTCGTCGCAGACCTTCTCGCCGGCGGCGGCGCAGGCGCAGTCGAAACCATCCTGGGAGGCAATGCCGCCGCAGGAGCCCTTGATGGGCTTGTTGGCCACCATGGCGCCCACGGCCATGCCGGCCACGGCCAGCATCATGACGACGAAGGTGATCAGAACGGTGCTAAGCATGCTTGCAACTCCTTAGATTCGGGCCGGGCCTGACTGCCTTGGACCGGGGCGACCATGGCGCGTTCCCGTGGCCGGCTCGGAAGAAAAGCAACCACAGATTTCGCAGATTTCGCAGATTGAAGAAGAAAAAATCTGTGCAATCTGTGCAATCTGTGGTTCATCGGCCCTATACGCGGCGCGCCTATGCGCGATCCGCCGTCGACCGCGGCCGGGCTCCTGCCCGGCCTTGCAGACAGGCACTCCTGGGCGGCTTCCGGCCGCCCGTGAAGCGCGCCTATGCGCGCTTCACCCACCGAAGTCGTCGAGCATGATGTTCTCGGGCTCAACGCCCAGGTCGGTCAGCATCTTGATGCAGGCCGCGTTCATCATTGGCGGGCCGCACATGTAGAACTCGCAGTCCTCGGGCGCCGGGTGGTCCTTGAGGTAGTTGTCGTACAGCACCTCGTGGATGAAACCGGTGTAGCCCTCCCAGTTGTCCTCGGGCAGCGGGTCCGACAGGGCCACATGCCACTGGAAGTTGTCGTTCTCGGCGGCGAGCATGTCGAAGTCCTCGACATAGAACATCTCGCGCAGGCTGCGCGCGCCGTACCAGAAGGTGATCTTGCGGTCGGTCTTGACCCGGCGCAGCTGGTCGAAGATATGGCTGCGCATCGGCGCCATGCCGGCACCGCCGCCAATGAAGACCATCTCGGCGTTGGTTTCCTTGGCGAAGAACTCGCCGAAGGGCCCCGAGATCGTGACCTTGTCTCCGGGCTTCAGGTTGAAGATGTAGGAGGACATGATGCCGGGCGGCAGGTCCATGCGCGACGGCGGCGGCGTGGCGATCCGCACGTTGAGCATGATGATGCCCTCCTCCTGCGGATAGTTGGCCATCGAGTAGGCGCGCAGCGCGTCTTCTTTCGGTGCCGATACGAGGTCGAAGAGCTTGAACTTCTCCCAGTCGCCACGGTACTCGTCGGCGACTTCGAAGCCCTTGTATTCGATGCGGTCGGCCGGGCATTCGATCTGGATGTAGCCGCCGGCGCGGAAATTGACGTTCTCGCCCTCCGGCAGCTCCAGCACCAGCTCCTTGATGAAGGTTGCGACGTTGTCGTTGGAGCGCACGGTGCACTCCCACTTCTTGACGCCGAAGACCTCCTCGGGAACCTTGATCTTCATGTCCTGCTTGACGGTGACCTGGCAGGACAGGCGATCCCCGGCGCGGGCCTCGCGCTTGGTGATGTGCGATTCCTCGGTGGGCAGGATCGAGCCGCCGCCCTCCTTGATCTGCACCCGGCACTGGGCACAGGTGCCGCCGCCGCCGCAGGCGCTGGGCACGAACAGGCCGGCGTTGGCCAGCGTGCCGAGCAGCTTGCCGCCGGTGGGGGCCTCGATGGTTTTTTCGTCGTTGATCGTGATGCTGACGTTGCCCTGCGGCACCAGCTTCGAGCGTGCGCCCAGGATCACCGTCACCAGGGCGAGCACGATGGCGGTGAACAGCGCGACTCCGAGTCCGATTTCAAGCATGGTGTGTGTCCTTGCGGCCGGTCAGAGCTGCACGCCCGAGAAGGCCATGAAGCCCAGCGCCATCAGGCCGACCGAAATGAAGGTGATGCCCAGGCCCTGCAGGCCATCGGGCACGTCCGAGTACTTGAGCTTTTCGCGGATGCCGGCCAGCGCGACCAGCGCCAGCGCCCAGCCGGTGCCACTGCCCAGGCCGTACACGACCGACTCGGCAAAGTTGTAGTCGCGCTCGGCCATGAACAGCGTGCCGCCCAGGATCGCGCAGTTCACCGTGATCAGCGGCAAAAAGATGCCCAGCGCGCCGTACAGGGCCGGCACGTACTTATCCAGGAACATCTCCAGGATCTGCACCATGGCCGCGATCATGCCGATGTAGGAGATCAGGCCCAGAAAGGACAGATCGACCTCCGGCAGGCCGGCCCAGGCCAGCGCGCCGTCCTTGAGCAAGTACTGGTACAGCAGGTTGTTGGCCGGCACGGTGATGGTCTGCACCACGACCACCGCGATGCCCAGGCCGATGGCGGTGGAGACCTTCTTGGACACGGCCAAAAAGGTGCACATGCCCAAAAAGAAGGCCAGGGCCATGTTCTCGACGAACACGGCCTTGATGAACAGGTTGACCAAGTCCGCCATTACACGGCCTCCGTGCGGTGCACCGCATGGATCTGATAATCCGGCTTCTCAACCTGCGCCGGCTTCCAGGTGCGCAGCGCCCAGATGAACAGGCCGATGATGAAGAAGGCCGACGGCGGCAGCAGCATCATGCCCATCGGGGTGTACCAGCCCCCCTCGGTGACCAGCGGCAGGATCTCCACGCCCAGCAGCGTGCCGGAGCCGAACAGCTCGCGAATCACCGCCACCACGATCAGGATCACCGAATAACCCAGGCCGTTGCCAATGCCGTCCAGCAGGCTGGGCAGCGGCGGGTTCTTCATGGCGAAGGCCTCGGCGCGGCCCATCACGATGCAGTTGGTGATGATCAGGCCCACAAACACCGACAGCTGCTTGGCAATGTCGTAGACAAAGGCCTTGAGCACCTGGTCGGTCAGGATCACCAGCGAGGCGATGATCGTCATCTGCACGATGATGCGGATGTTCGAGGGGATGTGGTGCCGGATCATGCTGATGAACAGATTCGACAGCGCCACCACGACCGTCAGCGCCAGGCACATGATCAGCGCCGTTTCCAGCTTTGCGGTGACCGCCAGCGCCGAGCAGATGCCCAGCACCTGCAGCACGATGGGGTTATTGTCGAAGACCGGCTCGGCCAGAATCTTCTTGTTGTCGAAATCGGACATCAGGCTTGCCCCTCACGCAGTTTGTCCAGATAGGCCTTGTAGCCGTCGTCGCCCATCCAGTAGTGCAGCAGGTTGGTGACGCCGTTGCTGGTCAGCGTGGCGCCGGACAGCGAATCCACCTTGTATTCGGCACCGGGCCGTGAGGGGTCCACCCCACCCTTGACCAGGCGGATCTGCACGTCCCCTTCCGGGCCGTAAATCTCCTTGCCATCCCACTGCGCCTTCCAGGCGGGGTTGTCCACCTCGCCGCCCAGACCCGGCGTCTCGGCATGGTCGTAGAAGGACAGGCCAATCACGGTGTTGGCGTCGCCTTCCAGGGCCAGAAAGCCCCACAGCGTGGACCACAGCCCATAGCCGCGCACCGGCAGGATGATCCGCTCGACGGCGCCAGCGGCGTCGCGAATCAGGTAGACCGTGGCATAGCGCTCACGCATCTTGACGTCGGCGATGTCGCGCTCGGCGGCAATCGGGCCGGCCTGCGTCGGGTCCTTGGCCGCGGCGCGCTGGTCATAGGCCTCGACGTCGATGCCCTGCGCATAGTCGCCGGTTTCCAGGTCGACCAGGCGCACATCGAAGGTCGAGAACACCTCCGGCACGCTGCGACCATCGAGGTCGACACCGGACACGGCGACGATGTTCTTTTGCATGTCGGCGGCCTTGTTGGCCTCCTGCGCCGGGCGCAGGTAGACCGCGGCGGCCGACACGGCCACCGAGCACACCAGGCACAGCGCGGTGGCGACGATCACCGTCTTCGCCGTGCTGTCGTTGGGGAGATCCTTGAATGCCATCGATAGTCCTCGCGGGGGCCTAGGTGGCCGCTTCGGCTTCGGTGGCCGCGGCCAGGCGGGCGCGGCGACGCTTGACGTTGGCGTTGACCACGCCGTAGTCGATCAACGGGGCGAAGATGTTGGCGAACAAAATCGCCAGCATGATGCCCTCGGGGAAGGCCGGGTTCACGACCCGGATCAGCACCGTCATGAAGCCAATCAGGGCGCCGAAGATCCAGCGCCCCTGGTTGGTCATCGAGGCCGACACCGGGTCGGTGGCCATGAACACCATGCCGAAGGCGAAGCCGCCAATGGTCAGGTGCCAGTACCAGGGCATGGCGAACATCGGGTTCGAGTCCGAGCCGATGGCATTGAACAGCAGCGTGGTCGCCACCATGCCGGCAAAGACCCCGGCGATGATCCGCCAGTTGGCCACCCCGGTGATGATCAGGAAGGCGCCGCCAATCAGGATGGCCAGCGTGGACACCTCGCCAATCGAGCCCGGCAGCTGGCCAAAGAAGGTCTGCGTCCAGTTGAAGCCGGCCTCTGTCACGCCACCAATGCCTTCCAGCGCGGCGATGCCCAGCGGCGTGGCGCCGGTGTAGCCGTCCAGCGCCGTCCACACCGCATCACCGGACATCGCGGCCGGGTAGGCGAAGTACAGGAAGGCCCGCCCGGTCAGCGCCGGGTTCAGGAAGTTCTTGCCGGTGCCGCCAAAGACTTCCTTGCCGATGACCACGCCAAAGCTGATGCCCAGCGCCACCATCCACAGCGGGATCGTCGGCGGCAGCGTCAGCGAGAACAGGATCGAGGTGACAAAGAAACCCTCGTTGACCTCGTGGTTGCGCACCGCGGCGAAAATCACCTCCCAGATGCCGCCGACGATGAAGGTCGTCAGGTAGACCGGCAAGAAGTAGGTGAAGCCGAATAGGAAGTTGTACAGCGCGCTGGCCGGGTCATAGGTCGTGCCCAGTAGCTCCAGCAGGGCGCCGCGCCAGCCGTCGATGCTGCTCACGCCCATCTCGGCCATCGCCATGTGCGCCTGGTAGCCGATGTTCCAGCAGCCCAGGATCATCGCCGGCATCACCGCCAGCCACACATAGATCATCACGCGCTTGAGGTCGATGCCGTCGCGCACGTGCGGGGCCGTCCGGGTCACATCCGGCGGCGAATAAAAGAAGGTGTCCACCATCTCGTAGACGGCGTAGTACTTCTCGAACTTGCCCCCCTTGGCAAAGAGGGGGTGCAAGCGGTCAAGGAAATCGCGGGTCTTGGACATGGGGTCTCTCTAGCCTTCCTTCTCGATTTGCTCGAGATTGGCCCGCAGGTACGGGCCGTAGTCGTACTTCCCAACGCAGACGAAACTGCACAGGGCCAGGTCCTCCTCATCGAGTTCCAGGCACCCCAATGCCTGGGCGGAATCGGTGTCCTTCACCAGCAGCGCCCGCAGCAGCTGCGTGGGCAGCGTGTCCAGCGGCACCACGCGCTCGTAGTTGCCGATGGGCACCATGGCCCGCGGGCTGCCGTTCTGCGTGGTGGTCATCGCAAAGCGCTGCGAGGCGCGCTTGAGCGCCGACAGGAACACATTGTTCGCCGAGTACTTGTTGATGCCCGGCGCCACCCAGCCCATGAACTCGCGCTCGCGGCCTTCGCGCAGCACGGTGATCTGGTTGTGGTAGCGCGACACGAAGCGGCCCCAGCCGGCGGCGCGGCGGCCCGACAGCACCGGGCCGGAAATCACCCGGCACTCCACGCTGGTGTCGATGGCCCCGGCGATGATCTCGTCGGTGCAGGCGCCCAGGCGGGTGCGCAGCAGCCGCGGGCGGTCGACCTCGGGGCCGGACAGCGCAATGACCCGGCGCGGGTCAATGCGGCCGGTGGCGAACAGGCGGCCGACCATCATCACGTCCTGGTAGTTGATATACCAGACGCTGCGGCCCATGCCGACCGGCTCCAGGAAGTGGATGTGCGTGCCCGGCAGGCCGGCCGGGTGCGGGCCGGCGAACTCGGCGCGCTCCAGCTGCGCCAGCTGCGGCTGCGGGATCTGCGCGCCGGGCCGCGTGCACAGCCAGATCTTGCGGTTGACCAGCGCCGACAGCACCTTCAGCCCGCGCTCGAAGGTGGCCGGGTCGTCGGCGATGACGACGGCCGGGTCGGGCGCGCCGAAGTTGGTGTCGATCGCGGTCACGAACAGCGCCGCCGGGTTGGCATCGACCGCCGGCACCTTGGAATAGGGCCGCGTGCGCAGCGCCGTCCACAGCCCCGAAGCAATCAGCTGCTCGCGCACCGTCAGCGGGTCCAGCCCGGCGTCGATGGCGGCATCGTCATGCGCGGTGAAGGCCTCGGCGGCGTCGCCGTCGACGCGGATCACCACCGACTGCAGCACCCGCCGGGCGCCGCGGTTGATCGCCTCGATCTCGCCGGCCGCCGGTGCGGTGTACTGCACGCCCGGGTTCTTCTTGTCCTCGAAGAGCGGCTGGCCCAGGCTGACGCGGTCGCCCTCGGCCACGAGCATCGTCGGCTTCATGCCCACGTAGTCGCCGCCGAGCACCGCCACGCGTGCGATGTCCGGCCCGTCCTCGATGCGTTGTTCCGGACTGCCGGTCAGCGGCAGGTCCAAGCCTTTCTTGATCGTGATCTGCATAGCGGGGTGGGAAGCGTCGCGACACTGCGAGCCGAACAATTTTACCGGATCGGGCCTGTCACGGCCAAAAGCGGCCGGCAAAAAAAAGAGGAGCCGAAGCTCCTCTATGCGAAGGGTGGGCCGATGGCGGCGTGCCGCCACCGGCCCGGGGGCTTGTTGTTGTTATGTTCGGTGAACTCAGCTCGACTTGGTGAATTCCGGGTAGGCCTCGAGGCCGCACTCGGAGATGTCGGTGCCGGAGTATTCCTCTTCTTCGGAGACCCGCAGGCCCATGACGGCCTTGAGGATGCCCCAGACGATCAGGCTGGTGACGAAGACCCAGGTGAAGATCACGCCGGCGCCGACCAGCTGGCCCACGAAGGTGGCATCGCCATCGGTCAGCGGCACGACCATCACGCCGAAGAAACCCACCACGCCGTGCACCGAGATGGCGCCGACCGGGTCGTCGATCTTCAGCTTGTCCAGGCCGACGATGGAGAACACGACGATCAGGCCACCCACGGCGCCGATCAGCGTGGCCGCCAGCGGCGAGGGATCCGCCGGCTCGGCGGTGATGGCCACCAGGCCGGCCAGCGCGCCGTTCAGCGCCATCGTCAGGTCGGCCTTGCCGAACAGGATGCGGGCAACCACCAGGGCCGTGATCAGGCCACCGGCCGCGGCCGCATTGGTGTTCAGGAAGACGTTGGCCACTTCGTTGGCCACGCCCACGCCGCCCAGCTTCAGCGTCGAACCGCCGTTGAAGCCGAACCAGCCCAGCCACAGGATGAAGGTCCCCAGCGTGGCCAGCGGCAGGTTCGCACCCGGAATCGGGTTGATCTTGCCACCGGGGCCGTATTTGCCCTTACGCGGCCCGAGCAGCAGCACACCGGCCAGGGCGGCGGACGCACCAGCCATGTGCACGATGCCGGAACCGGCGTAGTCGCTGTAGCTCAGCTCGAACAGGCCGAACACCGCATCGCCGTTCCAGGTCCAGGAGCCTTCCATCGGGTAGATGAAGCCGGTCATGACAACCGCGAAGGCCAGGAAGGCGAAGAGCTTCATCCGCTCGGCGACGGCGCCGGAGACGATGGACATCGCCGTGGCCACGAAGACCACCTGGAAGAAGAAGTCCGAGGCCCCGGAATAGACGGCATCGCCATCAAAACCGGCCTCGGCCGACTCGGCCAGCACGGCCGCGATCGCGGCGTCGTCCATTTCGGCGACGGTGGTGATGCCGTCGAGGAAGATGCCGCCGTCGTACATGATCTGGTAGCCCACGATCAGGTACATCGTGCAGGCCACCGCGTACAGGGCCACGTTCTTGGTCAGGATCTCGGTCGTGTTCTTGGCACGCACGAGGCCGGATTCGAGCATTGCGAAGCCGGCGGCCATCCACATGACCAGGGCGCCACACACCAAAAAGTAAAAGGTGTCGATGGCGTACTGCAGTTCAAAAATCTGGTTTTCCATATTCGTTCCTTGGGCCAGGCCGCGCCTTAAAGCGCTTCCTTGCCGGTTTCCCCGGTACGGATGCGGACCGCTTCTTCCAGCGGCATGACGAAGACCTTGCCGTCGCCGATCTTGCCGGTCTGCGCCGCCTTGCTGATCGCCTCGATGACGGCCTCGACCTGGGCGTCATCCACGCCCACTTCGATCTTGACCTTGGGCAGGAAGTCGACAACGTATTCGGCACCGCGATACAGCTCGGTGTGCCCCTTTTGCCGGCCGAAGCCTTTGACTTCGGTCACGGTCAGGCCCTTGACGCCGACTTCGCTCAGGGCTTCCCTGACCTCGTCCAGCTTGAAGGGCTTGATGACTGCGCTAATCAGTTTCATCAGATGCTCCTGGTAGTGGGATCTGCAGTGCAGGCGCCCCATACGCCTGCCGCAATGACTGCGCCCTGCCCCAAGCACGCAGCGTGCCAAGTTGCGGGAGGACCCCGGAATCACCGATGCTTGCGCGCCCTGCCCCGCCCCGGTCTTTGCGATGGTCGAACTGAAAACCCTGCAGGATCTCTCCGACCGCCTGGCGGCGGTGCTGCCGCCCGGCCTGGGCCGCGTGCGTGACGAGCTGCGCGACAACTTCCGCGCCGTGCTGCAGGCCCGTCTGGCCGAACTGGACCTGGTCACCCGCGAGCAATTCGACGTGCAGCGGGCACTGCTGGCCAAGTCGCGCCAGCGCTTGGCACAAATGGAAGAGCGCCTGGCGGCCCTGGAAGCCCGGCAAAAGCCGCGCTAGCGGCCCGCCACCGCGGGCGCCGCCAGGGCGCCGCGCATCCCTTGCCGGCCGCCTTGCGGCCTTCTTCCCTGCCCCGGCGGGCCCGGCGCGCGGCCCGCGGCGGCGGCGCATTGCGCGAGCGCGCCTCGCAATCCGACGCCGCGCACCACTTTGGTGCGGGCACAAAAAAGCCGCCCGGAGGCGGCTTTTTACGAGGCTGGCGGCCGGTTCAGGGGACGTCGACGCCCGCGCCTTCCAGGATGGCCAGCACCGATTCGCGCACTTGCGCATCCGACAGGCCGGGCGCGCCACCGCGCGGGGGCATCGCACCCTTGCCGTTGATCACCGACTGCACCAGCGCATCCAGGCCGGCCTCGGCCAGGCGGGCGCTCCAGCCGGCGGTGTCGTCCAGCTTGATCGAACCCAGCACGCCAGCGGCGTGGCAGCCCGAGCAGACCTGGGCCACGATTTCGCTGCCGCTGCGGGTGTCGGCTTCGGTCGCCGCAGCGGCCGGCGCAGCGGCGGCCAGCGCCTCGGCCGAGGTGTAGACCCCGCCCACCGGCGCGATGCGCTCGCTCACCTGCCCGCGGCGCAGGTCGGTCATGCCCGGGTCGGGGCTGATGGCACCGGCGATGATGCTGATCACGATCGTCAGCGCAATCAAAAAGCCGAGCACCGCACCAAAGGTGACGTAAAACACCCGGTCATGGCTGTGGTCCACGACGACGCCGTTAACGACTTCTTCGCTCTTGTTCTCGGACATGCTGCTTGGATTCCCTGATTCGGCCGTCGCGGCGGTCACCGCGCATCAAGCGCGCAAGTTTATCACCGGCCCGTCGCCCCGGTCGCGCCCGGGCCCTGCTCGGCCTCGCCCGGGGGCACGCCCGCGCCGGCCCCCGGCCCACCGCCCGAGGCGTTGTCGGCGCCACCGGCGCCGCTGCCATAGCGCGCCTCCAGCGCATCCAGCGCGGCCTTGATCCGCGCCTGCAGGGCCGGGTAATCCTCACGGGCCGTAGCGGCCGGCACCGCGATGGGCTCCGCGTAATAGACGTCGATGCGGGCGAAGGGCTTGGGCAGGCGCAGGCGGTCCCAGCTGGGCAGCGACCAGTAACGGGAGGCGATCACGAAATAGGGCACGATCGGCACGCCGGCCTTCACCGCCATGTCGATCACGCCAAACTTCACCTCGTAGGCGGGGCCCTGCGGGCCGTCGACGGTGACGGCGCCGGGGTAGCCCGTGCGCAGCTTCTCCACCATCTCGTCACGCGCCTCGCGGCCGCCCTTGTCGCGCTGGCCGCGGCGCGAGCTGCCCCGCGCCGGGTGGTGGCCGAGCTTGACGACCACATGGGCGATGGCGTCGCCATCACGCGAGCGCGAAATCATCGTCGAAAAGCTGCGCCGGCCGGTCTCGGCCAGGAGCGCGGCCAGCAGGTTCTGGTGCCACAAGGCCATGACAAAGCCGCCGCGAAGGCCGTCCGTGCGCGGCGGCAGCCCCGCCTCGCCATGGATGCGGTAACGGCAGCTCGCCCGTAGCAGGCGCATGAGCTGCAACAGCAGCAGGTACAACAGCGCGCGCACTCGCGCCCCCGGGCTGGCGAATCTGGCCGCCATTCTAGCCAGCGACCCGCGCGGCTAGTCCGCCGGCGGCGAATCGGGGAGCCGCAGCAGCGCCACATCCGGCGCCGGCAGCGTCAGCGTGGCCCCCCAGCCCGCGGCGATCCAGCCCAGGGTGTCGGCGTGGTAGAAGCTGACGTGCGTCGGGTCGTTCTTGTAGTGCCAGCCGGCAAAGCGCTCGGGCTGCGCCCGCCGCTTGGTCATCAGCGCCAGCAGACCGCCGGGCCGCAGCAGCCCCCGCAGCCGGGCGAATTCCCGGACCGGCTCGTGGAAGTGCTCGACGACCTCGGTGGCGGTCACGAAGTCATAGCGCCGCGCCAGCAGGGCCGCATCCGGCCGGTAGATCGGGTCGTAATCGGCCACCGCGTGCCCGGCCGCCGCCAGCAGCCCGGACAGCGTCGGCCCCGGTCCGCAGCCAAAATCCAGCCCCTGCCGCGGCGCGGGCCCCAGGGCCGCCAGCAAGGGCTCGACCAGGCGGCCCAGGAAGCGGACATAACCGGCATCGGCCGGGTCGTTGCGGTGCAGGTCGTACTGCGCACGCTCGGCGGCGGCGTCGGGGCGCTGCGCCGGGTCGACATAAACCAGCCCGCAGGGCCCGCCACACAGCCACCAGCGGCGCCGGGCGGTTTGGTGCAGCACGTGGGCGCCGGGCGCCTCGCACAGCGGGCAGGCCGGCGGCGGCGCGGGGGGCGCCACCTAGCGCAGCAGCGCCAGGGCGAGCGCCGGCACCACGAAGAACACCAGCAGCAGGATCTTGTACAGCGCCATGCCGGCGTAGTGCAGCGCATCGAAGCGCTCGGGGCTCAGCGCAAACCAGCGGCTGTGCAGGCGGTACAGCCAGTCATGCCGCCAGCGAAACATCGCGAACCAGTAGCCCAGCACCAGCAGGTGCAGGATCGCGCAGCAGATCAGCCATTCGCGGACGAAATCGGTATCGATGGCGGTGGGCATGGCAGGCGGGCCGGGCGCAAAGCCCGCAGCCTAGCGCAGCCGCGCCACGCCGACCGCTAGCGCGCCGGCCCCGGTCATGCCGGCCCGCTCAGGCCGGCCCGCGGCACGGCGCGCTACCGCTGCGCTGCTTCCGGGCGGGGCGGCGGACTGGGTGCGCACCATCATGGTGCGCCGCCAAGGCGCAGCGCCGCGGGGCGTGGCTCGGGGAAGGTGGCCGGGCCGCCGCAGCCGGCCAGCCGTTGCGCGCGGTACTCCACCTCCACCGCATAGGGCCAGGGCCGGCCGTTGTGCGGGTCCTCGCAGGCCGCGCGGCGCACCACAACGCGCACCGGGTCGCCGTCCAGGCCGGCGCTGTAGACCCGCCGCTGCGCATCGCCGCCCACCGCATCCAGGAACCAGGAGCGGCTGGCCAAGCCCTGCCCCGCCAGCAGCGTCAGCTCGCCCTGGCGGATTTCGAGCAGCCATTCCGGCGCGTGGCCACGGGCGCGGAAGAACACCGCCGGCTGCACCCGCCGGCAGGGCGGCAGCGGCACGTCGGCCACCCGCACCTGCGCCGCATCGCCGAGCCGGGTGAGCACGGTCGAGTCGTCATCGCTGGCCCGGTAGCCCGCGCCATCGGCCGCCGGCTCCGGCAACAGCAAAAAGTCGCCCTGCGGCAGGTGTGCCTCCAGCAGCGCGCCCTGGTCCACCAGCGCCAGCGTGTGCTCGCCGCATTGGTAGACCTCCGGCGGCGCCGGCGGCACCAGGCGCACGGCCGCGAGCCGGCCCAGGTCGATCAGGCCCTCGCCGGCCACCGGCAGGACGCGCTGCGGCGGCACCACCCACTGCGGCCCGTGCGGCACGTGGATGCGCGCCTCGACGATATAGGCCTGCCCGGCCAGCAGGCGGCGCCGATCCAGGCGCAGCGTGAAGGGCAAGGGCACCTGGCTGCCGGCCAGCGGCTGCTCCAGGCGCAGCAGCGGCGGGGCCTGGGCCAGGTCGGCGCGCATGCTGACCTCCAGCCGCGCCTGCTCGGGCAGCTGCACCGATTCGCGATAGGTCAGGCTGCCGTCGATCAGCAGCCAGGGCACCGGCTCGGGCTGCGGCGGGGTGCCCACGCAGCCCAGCAGGCCTACACATAGCAGCAGCGCAAGCATCAGCGCGGGCACGGGCGGTTCCGGGTGGCGGCAGGCACGCGCGCAGCCTAGCGCCTGTGCCGGCCCGGCGGCCAGTGCCGGCTAGCGGTAGTCCGGGTTGGGGTGGTCAAAGCGGCAGCCATCGTCCCAGGCCTGGCGCTGGTTGCCGTGCGCGGGAATGCCGCCGGCCGCGCGCAGCAGCCGCGCCATGTGCATCAAATTCCAGCTCATGTAGGTGATATTGCGCTGCGTGAAATCGTTATGCGGGCCGTTGGAGTCCTCGTCGGCATAGGACGGCCCCGGGCCCGCCTCGCCGATCCAGCCGGCATCGGCCTGCGGGGGGATGGTGTAGCCCAGGTGCGCCAGCGCGTAGAAGATCGTCATGCTGCAGTGCTTGATGCCGTCCTCATTGCCGGTGACCACCGCGCCGCCGACGCGGCCGTAGTAGATCGACTGATCGGCGTCGTTGGTCTTGCCGGATTCGGCATACAGCCGCTCGATCAGCCGCCGGCAGACCGAGCTTTCCTCGCCCAGCCAGATCGGCGTGCCGATGACCAGGATGTCGGCGGCCATGACCTTGGCCGACAGCGCCGGCCAGTCGTCGCGCGCGAAGCCGTGCTCGGTCATGTCCGGGTACACGCCGGGCGGCAGCGTGTGATCGACCGGGCGCAGCAGCTCCACCGCGACCTGGTTGCGGCGCATGATCTCGGCCGCAACCTGCATCAGCGCCTCGGTATGCGAGGGCGTGCCCGAGGGCTTGAGCGTGCAGTTCAGGAACAGGGCCTTGAGGCCGGAAAAATCGTAATCATGTTCGCGGCACTGCCGCTCCTGGGTCTCGTTCAGGCTCATGGCGGCCTCCGCTGCAGGGGTTAGAGCGCCAACAGCAGCGCGGCATAGGCCGCGGCGCCGCCGGCAAAGGGCCCAAAGCGGCTGCGCCGCTCTTCGGGCAGCTCCTCCTTGAGCACGTTGAGAATGACGCCGCCGGCGAGCAGCGCAAAGAGCGCGTGCACGATGGCCTCGGGCAGCGCCAGGGCCAGCCCCAGCAGCCAGCCGGCCAGCACGGCGGCCGACAGCAGCCAGCGGCCGTGGCGCGCGTAGTCGCTGCGGTGGTGCTGGCGCAGGCCGTAGTCGTTCACGACAAAATGCAGCGCCATGGCCAGCGCGTAGGTGCCCAGGCTGGCGGCGCCGGCCTCCTCGCGGTGCACCAGCAGGTAGCCCACCAGCGCGTTGTACAGCGCGAAGGCGCCGATGTGCAGGCGGTAGGCGGCGGGCGGCAGCGCGCTGGGACCGGCCTCGCCCTCCGCCGGGCGCGTTGGCGCCGCCCCGTCGCCGGCTTGCTGTGCCTTGGCCCAGCGCTCCAGGCCGTAAAAGGCGGCCAGCCCGAGCAGGGCGACCAGGTAGGCGTGGTGCTGCAGCCAGGCCAGCCCCGGCGTTTGCGCCAGGCTGTGCTGCGCCGCCGACAGCTCCGGCAGCAGGTGCAGGAAGACATAGGCCACGGCCATGCCGCCGCACAGCGACAACCAGCGGCTGCGCGGGATGCCGTCCAGAAAGCGCAGCCGGCCCGCGCCCAGGTGCACCGCAACGAACAGCGCGACAACCGCGCCCTGCGCCAGCAGCATCCCATCGCCCGAGACAAATACCCGCCCACGCTAGGCCGCGGCCCTGGCCGCCCGCCAGCAGGTGTGACCTTGGACAGCCGCGCCCACGCCAGCGGGGCGGGGCGGGGCGGGGCGGAGCCAAGATCGGCCCCAAGTGGGCTCGGAGTCGGCCCGAAGTGGGCCCAAAGTGTGCGCGGAGTCAGCCCAGGGCCGGCCCAGAAACGCCCGTGGGCCCGCTCGCGGCGCTAAGGCGCGCCGGCTGCGCCGCCAGCCGCGGCTGGCACGCTAGGCTGCAAGGCCTGCAGCGGCGACTGGTCCACGGCAATCAGCCCGCGCCGGGGGCGATCCAGGTCGACGATGACGAAGACCAGCAGCACGATCAGCCCCACCAGCACATAGGAAACAAAGGCCGCGCGGTGCCCGCCCAGCCCGGCGGCAAAGCCCACGCTGCTGCCGGCCAGCACGAAGGTGCCGTACAGCAGCCACAGCACCAGCTCGGGCACATGCCGGGCCAGCGCCGCCTCGCGCGCGCCCTGCGCATCAATCAAGTCGTTCAGCGCCTGCAGGTACAGCCCGCTGCGCACCGGCGAGGCATCGGCCTGCGCGGCGGCGACGGCCTGGGCCCAGAGCCGCTGCTGCAGCGCCAGCGCCTCGCGCCCGCGCTCGGCGCGCTCGGCCTCGCGCTGCAGGCCCACGGCCCCGGCGGCGATGCGCAGCGCCACGTAATCGGCCAGCGCCGCTTGCGCCTGCGCGGCCCAGGGCGCCGGCAGCAACTGGGCGCGCAGCTGCGCCGTGCCGATGGCATTGGCCTCGTCCACCACGGCGGCGCTGCGGGCGTCGTGGCGCTGCAGCGCCAGCGAGAAGGTAAAGCCCAGCAACAGGGCCAGCACGCCCAGCAGGGCGCCGGAAATGGTGTTGACGTGGGCCTTGGTCGCGTCGTCGCGGCGGTGGCGCTCGCCCAGCCGGTAGCCGGCCTCGATGGCCAGCAGCAGGGACACAAACAGCGCCAGTGCGATCAGCACACTGGGAATGGCATACATCGGTGGGCAGCCCTCAGGCGGGTCGGAACAGCAGCGTGCCCGCGGCCAGCAGCAGCGCGGCGATGGCCACGATATCCGCAGTCACCACGCGCTGCAGCGCCGGGTTCAGCCCGCCCAGGCTCCAGGCCAGCAGCAGAAAGGACAGCGTGCTGACCAGCCCCGCGGCGATGGCCGGCGCCTGCCAGGTTGGGCGCAATGCGGCGATCAGCAGCGCCAGCCCCAGCAACCCGAAGAGCACGGCGCGGTGCTGCAGCAGCAGGGCCAGGTTGGGCTCGTCGACGCGCAGCCCGTACAGCGCCTGCAGCCGCTCGCCGCCGAGCACGCCGGACAGCGGCAGCAGGTGGATGAGCGCCGCCAGGCCCAGCGCCAGCGCGCGCAGCCATTCCAGCGCGCCCATCAGCGGCCCACCACGCCGGGCGCCAGCGGGCGCAGCCGCAGCAGGCGCAGCGGCGGCTGCAGCGCGGAGGTGCCGCCATTGAGCGCGGCGCTGCGATGCAGCTGGTTGGCCACCAGGTACAGATAGCCATCCGCCCCGTAGGCAAAGGCATCGACCCAGGACAGCAGCGGGTCGCGCACCCACACGCGGTACTCGCGCTGCGGGCTGATCACGCCGATGGCGTTGCGCGCCAGGTCGCCCAGGTAGATGTTGCCCGCGCGGTCGATGGCGATGCCGTCGCAAATGGGCTTGTCGCTGTAGCGCTCGACCCGCCCGGCCAGCGCCGCCGGCGCCAGATCCGCGTTGCGCAGGTCGGCCGCGCGGATGCGAAACAGGCTGCGGCCGTGCATGGGGCCGAAATACAGCCATTCGCGCGCGGCATCCAGCGCGATGGGGTTCACGCCCACGCGCGGCCGCTGCAGGCTGCCGTCGGGCTGGCGGATGCGCACCGGCGTGCCGTCGATGACGAGGTCGATGTCCTCGGGCACCACGCTGTGGTGGCCCTGCAGCACCCGCCGCGCCGTGCCGCGGCGCAGGTCCACGACAATCAGCGCCGCATCCGCCCCGCCGGCCGGGTCGGCGATGTAGGCATAGCCGGCCTGGGCATCGACGGCCAGGTCGTTCAGAAAGGCGCCCGCCGAGCTGGCGCCGCCCAGCGGGATGTCGGCCAGCACCCGGCCGGCGTCGTGGTCCCAGCCCACCAGGCGGCGCGCGCCCGGACCCCGCATCGCGTTATCCAGCAGCCAGACCACGCCGCGGGCATCGCTTTGCAGGCCCAGCACGCTGTCGAGTTTGGCCGCCTGCGCGTAGGGCTCGATGCGCCCGCCGGGGTGCACCCGCACCACGCGCTGCTCGGGCGCATAGAACTGGTGCAGGCTGGTGATCACGGCGCCCTGCGGCGTCAGCGTGATGTTGCCGGGGCCGGGCTCCATTTCGGCATAGACCTGCAGCACCGGAGCGGCTCCGGCCAACCCCGTTCCGCCCGACCCGGCGAGGGCCGTGCCTGCGGCCAAGCCGATTAGCAGCCCCAGCAGCAAGCGGGCGGCGCGGGGGGCATATGACCTGGAAGCCCGAACCGGGCGGGCTGGCCGGGCATCGGCGAAGAGAGAGATTTGGCGGGACATGGCGGGCCTTGCGCAGGGCGGGCGTGCAGGCAGTATCGCGCCCTGCGCCGGCAGCGCAATGACCTCGCGGGTTATCGCGGCGGGCCGCGCCCGCGGCTAGGGCAGCGCGCGCTCGTCGAGCCAGTCGCCGATATGGGTGGCCAGGGCCGGCCAGCCCGGCTCCAGCATCATGTCGTGGGCCATGTCGAACATCCGCGCCTGGGTCCCGTAGGCGCGCGCCGTGGCAGCCACGCGCTTGGGGCCAAAAATCGTGTCGCGCTCGCCGCCCAGCACCAGCAGCGGCGTGCGCACCCGCCGTGGCCGCGGCAGGTTCAGCGCCAGCATGTCCAGAAAGGCGGCATAGGATTCATCCTGCATGCGCGCCGCATGCCGGGCCAGCTCCGCCTCCGGCAGCTGCGGCGAAAAGAACAGCGCCCGCACGCGCTCCGGGTCCTGCACCAGCGGGTACAGCGACAGCGTGGCGTGCATGCGCAGCGCCGCACGCGGAAAGCGCCGGTGCACCGACAGCAGCGTGGGCAGCACGCCGCTGGGCGGCACCGCGGCCAGCAGCACCGCCGCCGGGGCGGGCTGCGTCTCCAGCAGCTTTTGCACCACCGCGCCGCCCATCGAGTGGCCGATCAGCACCGGCGGCGTGTCGAAGCCGGCCGCGACCTCGGCCACGTCCGCCACGTAGTCGGCCAGGCGCACGCGCCGCAGCGAACCGCGCAGCGGGCTGGCGCCATGCCCGCGCAGGCTCAGCGCATGGGCGGCATAGCCGCGATCCGCCAGGGCCTGCAGAAAGCCCTCGTCCCAGCACCAGGCGCCATGCCAGGCGCCGTGCACGAACAACAGCGGCGTGCGCCGGCGCGGGGTGGACGGAACGCGACTCAGAACTTCCAGCGCCATGGCGATATTGCGGCGGCAAACCCGGCGCCATCATCGCCGCTGGCCGCGCCGGCGGCCAGCCGCGGCGCCCGGGCCCGCGGCCCGGCGCGGCCCCGTTGGCCCGGTGCGGCCCAGTTGACCCGGCGCAGCCCAGTTGACCCGGTGCGGCCCAGTTGACCCGGTGTAGCCCAGTTGGCCCAGTGCGGCTCAGTCGGCCCGGCGCAGCTCCGAATGCAGCTTCAGCACCTGGTCGCCATCGTCCTGCTCAAGCAGGTAGGCCGGGTTTTGCTCGCTGCCCTCGCGCGTCACTTCGCTGCCCTGCAATCTGCGCGTGACCTTCTCGCGGAACACCCCGCGGACATAAGCCTGGGCCGTGCCCTGGCCCCAGTCCCATTCGACCTTGGTGTTGGTGGCGTAGGCCTGACTCATTGCGACTCCTGCGTGGGTCGGGCGCGGCGCGCCCAGGCAGCCAGCGTCGACCACGCACCGGCCTGCGGCCGCATGCCTGGGACGAAGGTCATCGCCATGCCGCGGTGGCCGGGCCGCCGGGGCCTAACTGCGGGCGCAGAGCTCGTGCACGCGGGTGCTGGCCGTGGTGCCCGTGACCCCGATGGTGGCCTCCAGCGCATCAAAGGCCGAGTCCACGCGCAATCCAAAAAAGGTCAGGCCATTGCTTTGCACGCAGGTGCCGGCACAGACCTGGCTGGAATCCGACTGCGTGCCGGCCCGGCCGGAGCGCACCACCTCGCCCTCGCTGGTGGCGCGGATATCGACGGTGGTGACCTGCCCGGCCGGCATGCCCAGCAGCACGCCCACCACCCGGCCGCCCGGCTGGCGGCTGCTGACGCGAAAGGTGGCGCTGCCCTCGCCGCTGAGCGTGAACATCTCGGCGGAGCTGGACAGGCTCTGGTCGTAGGCGCGGCCGTCGTCTTCGACCTCGGTGCCCGGCGCGCGGGAAATCACCGCCCCGCTGCCCACCACGGGCTGGCAAATGATGTCCTCGTCAAGGCCGCCACATGCGGCCAGCAGCGGGCCGGCCAGCAGCGCGGCAGCCCATGTTGCAGCGGTGTTTCGCTTCACGTTCCTGTCCTCCGCGCCCCTTGCGCCGGGGCCTGCGTGAATATGCGCCGGCCCCGTGGACCGGTCAAATGGCCACGCCGCTGCAGGCTTAAGCGGCCGCGCGCTCGGGCCCCAGCAGCAGCACGCGCATGTCGCCCTGCGTCTGGTAGCTGACCACCAGCAGGTAGGCGCTCAGGAAAAAGGCGCCGCCAAACACGCCGCACAACCCCAGCACCAGCCCGCCCGGCCGGAACTGGTGCCGCCAGGACAGCCACAGGCCCGACAGCAGCAAGAAGCAGGCGAAATCCAGGTTGAACTGCCCAGGCCAGGCCATGCGCGCGATGTCGCCAAAAAACACCGGCAGCAGGTTGATGCCATGGTCGGCCACGACATACACCGTGTAGGCCGCAATGGTCAGAAACACCGTCAGCAAAAACAGGCGGAAAGCCAGCATCGTGCGTCCTCAATCTAAGGGTGTGGGGCCGCGACACCGGCCAGCGGCAGCGCGCCCCGCACACCATAGCGCCACAGCCCCAGCGTGATGAGCGCCGTGGCCACGGCCGAGCCCCAGGCGACGATTTGCAGCAAGGGCGGCCAGGGTGCGAAGGCACCGGCCAGGCCGAAATACAGCAGGTAGAGGCAGGCGCCGCCATTGCTGACAATGCCCACCCAGATCGGCCCCAGCAGCCGCTGCCCGCGCAGCGCCGCCTGCAGGCCAAAGCCATAGCCCACGCACAGCGCCAGGTAGGCCCAGCCCAGCATGCGCAGGAACATCGTGGTTGGCTGCGCGGGCAGGCCCAGCGCCTCCAGCCACAGGCTGGGGAACAGCAGCAGCGGCAGGCACCAGACCAGCACCGTGGCCGCGATTTTCAGGCTCAACACCCAGGCCAATGGGCTCATGGCAGCGTTTGGCGGCAATGGTCTCTCCCTGGACATATCCCAATCGCAGGGGCCGGAGCCGAGGCTGGAGCTCGCCGCGCCCAACCCCCGTTGACGAGCACGCACCCCAACCACTCACTCCGCATAGTCACGATCCAGACCCAGCCCGCGGGTTCGCTGATTGACGCGGGCGGGAAATTCAACCTCGGGGCGAACCGCCTGTACGGCCTTGTGCATGCGTCCGATGTGGTTACCGTAATTCATGGTGATAGGCAGAAAACGACCGTCACGCAAAACGATGCCCTGCGTAATGGGCGATGCGCCCGCGTGCGAGAGTTCGCGGCGACTCTCGAAGCGGCGGATGTCCTCCAGCGGCACGCTGAAGGACCATCGCTGCGAGCCCGGGTAACGCACCGTGAATCGTTCGCGGGTGATGGTCGCTTCGTACACACCCGGGTTCCGCCTGTGCCACCACGCCACGCCCAGCAGTACCACGCTGGCCAGCGGCAATGTGACCAGCACCGCCATGCGGGTTTCGCCGGGTACGTGGGCGCCCCCAAAGCGCACGAAAGCCTCCACCGCCGCCACGTACACCCAGCACATGGCAGCCATGTTCCGGAACAGCCGCGCGCGCTGACGACGGCTTTTGCGAAAGTGATACAGCGGCGACTCGCTCATTCCCCACAGCCTAACCGCAGCTCAGGGCGCGCTCGTGTCGGATGCTGGCGGCTACATAGGGCATTCGGGAAAGGCCTCCCACAACTGCTGCAGCGCGTCGTGGCGCGGGTACACCGGGGCCGCAGCCGGCTGCGGCGAGGCGGCGGCCGGCGGGAAGGGCCGGCCGTGCAGCGCGTCGTGCTCCAGCCACCAGGCCTGCAGCGCGCCGAGCTGCCAGCGCCCCGCCAGCCGCGACAGCATCAGGCCCTGGCTGTAGGCGGGGCTGTAGGCCACCACCCACACCCGGTCGCTGCAATCGGGGCCGTCCTCACAGGGGCAGCCGGTGGTGACGGGGCCGATGTTGACCAGCGCGCCCGGCGCCAGCGCCCGCGTCGCCTGCTCGATTTGCCGGACTTCCTCGTCGCTGATGTTCACCCCGCGCAGGGGTTGCTCCTGGCGCCGCGGCCGGCTGTTGCCGACCCGCATGCGAATGCGCCAAAAGGGCTCTGTGCCGGGCTGGGTACGGGGCTGGGTGCGCGGCTGGGTGCGGGGCTGGGTGCCGGGCTCGGCCTCGGGCGCGATGCGCGCAACTGCGCCGGCCGGGCCCGTCGCCGCACCCCCAGCGGCCGCCGCAGATACTGCGGAGCTTGCCGGCGGGGCCGGCTGCGCAAGCGCCGCGCCAAAGCCGCCCAACAGCAGCAGCGCGAGGGCCCAGCGCAACGCCGGCACGGGCCGCCCTAATCCGCCGCCGTGGCCGGGCGCGCCGGCTCAGCCGCGCTGGCGGCGGCAGGGCCGCCACCTGCGGCACGGAAGGGGTAAGCCAACTGGCGCCAGAAGCCCTCCGGCACCGGGTCCTCGATGCCAAAGTCCTCGGGGTAGGCGCCGCGGGGGTGGTAATAGGTGCCAAAGAGCAGATCCCACAGCGGCAGAAAGCCGGCGAAGTTCTTGTGCTGTGCGGCGGCGGCGCGGCTGTGGTGCCAGCGGTGGAAGGTGGGGCTGGCAATCACACGCCGCAGCGGGCCGTAATGCCAGCGCACATTGGCGTGCAGCAGCACGGCATAGGTGGCCGTGAAGGGGGCCAGCCACACAAAGGCCAGCGGGCTCAGACCGATGGCGATCAGCGGCGCCACAAAAATGAGCTGCGCGCCCACCTCATTGAGCGGGTGGAAGCGGGTGCTGCTGAGCCAGTCCAGCTCGCGCGAGGAATGGTGCACGGCATGCACCGGCCAGGCCCGGCGGGTATGAAACAGGCGGTGCTGCCAGTAGCTCAGGAAATCGCCCAGCACGAACACCAGCGCCAACTGCGCGGCGAAAGGCAGCGCGCCCAGCGGGCCGAAGCCGGCCCAGTAGTTCTCCAGCGGCAGGCCGGCCAGCACAAAGACCGGCAGCACGGCGGCGAATACCACCCAGGGGGCCAGCAGCCGCGAGACCAGCGATTGCGCCAGGTACCACAGCACATCGCCGCCCAGGCCGGCACGCAGCGTGCGGTAGTGCCGCTGCTGCGGCCACAGCTTTTCCAGCCCGATACACAGGGCGGGCAGGATCACAAAGCCAAACAGCAGGCCCCAGGCTTGCAGGCTCATAGGCGTGTCTCCATGACAGACTCCCCGGCCCCCGAGCGTGCCCGCGGGGGCATTGGCGGCCAGCATAAACAGCGCCCACGGCCCTGCCCAGCGCCGCGGTCCTGCCCAGCCCCGCGGTTCTGCCCATCCAAGCGGCGCCGCCGAGGCCCCAAGGCCTTAAGCCGCGCTGTCAAAAGCCGGGTGATAGCGCACGGTGCCCAGCGGCCAGGGGCCGGCGAAGCGCAGCGCCTGGAAATAGGGCGCCGGCGCGGCCATGAATTGCAGCGTGGCCTGCGCGCGAAAGCCAAAGCGGCCGTAGTACTCCGGCTCGCCCAGCAGCACACAGCCTTGCGCGCCCAGGGCACGCAGCGCATCCAGCGCCGCGTGCATGAGCTGGCTGCCAATGCCCTGGCCCTGCCGCGCCGGCAGCACGGCCAGGGGCCCCAGGCCATACCAGCCCGGCGTGCCATCGGAGATCTGCACCGGCGATACGGCCACGTGGCCCAGCAACGCCTCGCCCTCCTCCGCCACCAGCGACACCGACAGCGCGCCGGCGGCGCGCAGGGCCGCGATGATCTGCGCCTCGGTGCCCGAGGCATGCTCGGCCTGCGCAAAGGCCGCCTGCGTCACGGCGCCAATAGCGGCCGCGTCCACAGGCTGCTCGGGGCGAATCTGCAGGGGCACGCGGTGTCCGGGCTAGCGGCTGCGGCCGAGCCCGCCACCGGCGAGCCGCCGCGCCCCGCTAGTCAAGGCCGGCGTAATCGAAGTCGAGGCAGAACTCGTGCAGGCGCAACTGCGCCGGCGCGGCCAGGCGCTCGACATTGCTGCCGCTCAGTACCGCCACGCTGCAGTCCACCGTGGCCACCGTGAGGTTGTCGCGGCTGAGCTGCACCTCGAAGGCATCGAAGTCCTGCTCGGCGTCGATGCCGAAAATCATGCGCTGGTCCGGCCCAAAGCGCTCACCGCGCGAGCACTGCGCCTGTTGCACCGTGCCTCCGCGCAGGGTGCGCACATCCACCCGGTAATCGCCCTGTGCATCCGGGGCGCTGAGGGTGATGGCGGGCCGCCGGCCGGCCGCGAACACCTGCCCCTCGGCGGCGGAGACCGTGAGCGTGATGGGCCCGCGATCGCCCGGCCCGTAATCGGCCGTGGCAAAGCTCTCGTCGCGGCCGTCCACCGTGGCCTCGGGCGCCGAGGCGGCGCAGGCCAGGCAGGTGGGGTCGGCCTGCGCGCTGACGCTGACGCTACCGGCCGCGTAAGAGGTACACCGCCGGTCCAATTGCGCCGAAAAGCCCGCGGCGGATATGCCCTTTTGCGGGACTTGCTGCGCGTTGGCAACTGTCGGTGGTGAATCGCTGCAGCCCAGCAAAGCCGCGAGCGGCAGCAGCGCCGTGACCGCCAGCAGCCCCAAAAACTTCTTCATGTTTGCCTCCCCGGCCTATGGCCGTCTCCCGCGGTGTTACCGCATCGTCATCCTGCCACCACGCAAGCCGTTGCGATACCCGGACAGCCCCTGCGCGGCGGGCGCGACCTGAGCGCGATGCTTCCCCCACGCGCGCCCGTATCACCCGCCTCGCCGCGGGACCGCGTTGAGCGTGTAGGCCCAGCGCCAGCCCAGCTGCTGCAGTGGCTCAAAGCCATGGGCCTGCAGGCCCGTTGCCACGGCCTGGGCGGACTCGAAGTCCGGGTCCGGGTGGTGCTCGGTGATGGACAGCACGCCATCCGGCTTCAGCACGCGCGCGGCCTCACGCAAAAAGGCCTCGCGCTCGGCGATTTCGCCGAATACGGTGACCAGAAAGATGGCGTCGAAGGATGCGTCATCGAAGGGCAGCGCCTGCCCGTCAGCCGGATAGGTCGCAAAATTCTCCAAGCCCGCCGCCCGCAGCTTCTCGGCGCACTTGGCCAGCATCTCCGGCTGGATATCCAGCAGCGCCAGCCGCCCCTGCGGGATGCGGCGGGCGACCTCCACGCTGTAGTAACCGGAGCCCGGCCCCACCTCCAGCACCTGCGCATCGGGCCGCAGCGGCAGCCGCCCCGCCACCGTGCGCGGCGACATGATCAGCCCCCGGCCGGGCAGGTCGAGCACCCAGGTCATTTGGTGGGGAAACACGCCGCGGCCAAAGGCGCGGGCCCAGGTGTCGAGTGGTTTCTTGAGATTCATAGGGTGTGGGCTGCGGGGCGTGGACTGTAGTGGGCTGACCAACGCGCTCGGAGTGCGCGCAGGCGCATGCGACTAGACCATATCCTTGATGGCGAAACCGATGCGCCTGGGGAGCGTTGTCCCCAGCGCAACAGCTCGGCACCCCTGAAAGCGTACGAAGCGCCGCAGCGCCTCAGCAAACGCACTGGCGAAAGCGGACTCGTCGAGGCCGCGCAACTGGAGGTGCAGGCTCTTCAGCTCCAATTGGGCGCTATTGCGGTGGGCCTTGCAATCCATCACCCCCACAAATTGGTCGCGATAAAGCAAGGGCAAGCAGAAATACCCGTAGCGGCGCTTGGCTTCCGGCACATAACACTCCAGTTGATACCGAAAGTCGAATAGCGCGCTCAGGCGTTCACGCTGAATGACGCTGTTGTCGAAGGGCGAAAGGATTATCACGCGCGCTGCGGTGCGGGGCAGGCGCTGCTCGAGCATACCGGCCTCGCACAGGTACACCTCGCCGCTCTCCAATCGCACCTGCTCCAGTTCTCGCGAGCCTAGCTTTTCTGCCACCACAGCTTTGGTGGCCGTGCGAAGCCCGGGTATGCGGCGCAGGTAGGTCAGGCCTTTCAGCGATACGAAGGCGCTGCTTCGCAGCTGTTGTGAAAGCAGATACCGGGCAAGCGCCTCCACGCTCGGCAAGGAGGTATCGACACCAGCAGGCAGCACACGCTCAGTGAGGTCGTAGGTCTTCTGAAAGCCCTCTCGATCCGCAACCATGAGGTCGCCCCTCATATAAAGCTGCTCAATCGCCTTTTTGGCCGGCTTCCAGTCCCACCACCCCGACCCCGTCGATTTCCGGGCTTCCAGATCGCGCGATCGCAGCGGGCCGTCGACACGAATGCGCGCCAGAACCTCCCGCATCAGTTTGGTGTCGGGATTTTTGTACCAGTGGACTTGCCCGCTGCGTATTGCCTGCTTGTACGGCAGGGAGTACCGGAAATCCCCCATGGGCATGAAGGCGGCGGCGTGGGCCCAGTACTCGAACACATCGCCACCGCGCAGTAGCCGGTTCATCATCGCCGGCTCGTAACCGGGAACCCGTGCATAGAGCACGTGATGGTGGGCGCGGTGCACAACGGCGATCGAGTCGATCTGCACATAGCCCAGGTGCTTGATGGCATGGCGGGCTCCATGCAGGCCACTGCCAAATGGCCGCGCATGCAGTAAGCCTTGTGCCGCCAACGCGCGCCGCCGCACGCGAGCCCGCGCCGTTTCACCACGCAGTTCGATCATGCGGGAAGCGACAGGCCACCGCCACGCTGCAGTAACCGCAGCCCGGCCCCACCTCCAATACCGGCGCATCGGGCCGCAGCGGCAGCCGCCCCGCCACCGTGCGCGGCGACATGATCGCCCCCCGGCCGGGCAGGTCGAGCACCCAGGCCCTTTTGGTGGGGGAACACGCCGCGGCCCAAGGCGCGGGCCCAGGTATCGAGTTGTTTGCCGAGCGTCATGGGGCCAACAGCTTAGCGCCAGCCCGGGTCGATACCGATGGGCGGCGCGAGGGATGCGGCACAGGCGCCCGCGGCGCGCTCAGCCTGCCGCACGCGGCCGGGCGGCACGCATCAGCCTGGGACGGTGGGGAATTGCGGCAGCTCCTCCAACGCCTCATCCCAGTCCGCCCGGCTCTCCGTGAATAGGTGCCCCTGCGGGCGCAGCGGTACATCGCTATCCAGCGAGCCCGCCGGCACCACGAGCAGCGTGCCGTTCATCTGCAGGCTGGGCAGGGCCGAGCCGCAGGTGGCGCAAAAGCTTCTGGCGTGGCGCGTGCCCGCAAGCTGGAAGGCCGTGACCTGCGCCTCCCCCGACAGCCAGCGCAGCGTGGCCGACTTCGAAAACAGATTCGCGCCGTGCGCCGAACCGCTGCCCTTGCGGCAGTGCGAGCAATGGCAGAGGAAGAAGGCTTCGAAGTCGCCGCGGACTTCGAAGCGAACGGCGCCGCAGAGACATTGGCCGGTGTGGGTCACACCCGCACCACCTGCGTACCCGCAATGCGGTCGTGGATGCAGCGGCGGGATTTGCCGAAGATAAACAGGGCGTCGATCAGCCCCAGCAGGCCGCCGATGCCGGGGATTTGGGTGGCTACGGATACGGGGATGTAGCGGCGCAGCAGCAGGTGCTCGGCGGATTTGCGCTCGCCGTTCAGGCCCACGATGGCCACGCCCAACAGGTACTTGCCCACGGTTTGCCCGCGCTTGTCGAGCAGGCTGTAGTTGATGAGCACGAAGGCCACCAGGCCCCAGACAAACAGGGCGATGTACACCAGCAGGCCCGGCTCCTGGCCGGCGAGCGCGGTGTTCCACACGTCGAAGTACATCAGGATGGGGATGGCGGCGATGAGCGCGATGAGCCCGTCAACCAGCACGGCTGCGAGCCTGCGTACCCGCCCCGCCAAGGGGGCGACCGGCTGTTCCAGATCGTGGTTGGGGGTGTGCGCGTCTTCACTCATGTTTTTGTCCTCCCAATAGAAGTGGGGGGCGGTCCAGCATTGGCCGCCCCTCCGGATGTCAGCCCCGGCGCCGTCGCGTGATGCGGCGACGCAGAGCCTTTGCCCCTGGCCCTGTCGTTACCAAGCAGGTGCCGGCCGCCCCCGACGCCTTCGCAGCTCCCGCTTGAATCTCTGCTTGCTGCTTCGCACCGCCCGCTCACCTAACGCCCCTCGGGGCTGGCGCCCGCGGGCGTGGCCAGCTTCCGATCCATCCGCACAAAGTGCCAATAGGGGTCGAAATACAGCGTGAGGCTGCGGCCGTCGTCGGTTTCGGCCTCGATGGCGTCGATGCGCCGCTCGCCCTCCAGCAGCGACTGGCGGATGGGCTGCAGGCCCAGGCGGGCCAGCACGGCGTATTCCTCGGCCACCGAGATGGTCTGGATGGGGTCGTCGGCGCTGCGGCCGCTGCCGGAGCGCAAGGCCGATTCGGTCAGGCCCACAAACCACTGCATGTGCGTTTCGGCCTCGGCGCCGCGGCCGGTTTCGCGCAGCGCGGCGGAGGCCCACAGGTGCGCCTTGGCCGCCACCGGGCAGCGCTGCAGGCGCGCCTGCGCCAGGGCGGCGGCCGGCGCGAACTGGCGGGCGTCGAACAGCTGGGCGTATTGCTCGGCCTCGCCCCAGGCCTCGCAACGCGCGGAGAAATCGGCCCGGCGGGCGTAAGCCTGGCGCAGCGCATCGAAGTTGCCGGGCTCGTGCAGGTCGGCCGGCGGCGGCGCAACGCTGGCGGGCGTGAGCTGGGGCGCGGCGGCGGCCGGTTGTGCCGGGACGGTGCTGGGCGGTGCGCCGGGGCCGGTATCGATTGCCGGCCGCGGGCTGGCGCACCCGGCCAGGCTTAGGGCCAGGGCGGCGACCAGCCCCGCGCCGCGCCGGGGCACCTGGATGCGCCGGGTTGCCTGGCCGCGCTGGGCCCTAGCGATCCCCGCAGAACTCATATACCCGGAAGGTGGCCTGGCCGCTGTGGCCGCTTGCGGAGATCTGCGCCTCGATTTCGTCGAAGGGCGCCTGCGGGGTGAAGCGGTAGTAGGTGTCGCTGCCGGCGCCGGGCACGTTGCCACCCACCGCCGTGTTGCTGGAGCCACCGGAGCTGGAGACCACCGCGCCGTTGAACAGCGCGCGGAACTGCACGCCAATGGTGTTGTAGGTGCCCGCGGGGAAGCGGATCAGCGCGCCGGCGTCGCTGCCGGCCTCGAAGGCGCCGGAGGGGGCCTCGACAGAGATCACCATCTGCCCGCCGCTGCTCAGCCCGAACTCGGTAAAGGTGCCGGCGCGGCCGTCGATGGCCGGGTCGAAGTCATCGGTGTCGTCCAGCGGGTCCACGCCCGAGCAGGAGGTGCAGCCCCAGTTGCTGCTGCCGCCCTCAAAGCCTTCGCTGCAGTAGGCCACGCCGCCCTCGCCCGAATCGCCATCGTCGTCTTCGCCGCCACCACAGGCCACCAGCCCGGCCGCCAGCACCATTAGCAGGAACTTGCCCGTCATCTCCGCCTCCGCTTGTTATTGGCGCTCAGGCCGCCAGTGTCCGTGGCCTGAGAATGACCGCGCCGGGCGGGTTTGTATAGCCCGCGCGGCGCAGGCTTGAACCGCACTTGGCCCGAGCCTTGTTCGTGCAGCACCACATCAACCACAGCGATTGTCGCGCGAGAAATCAGCTTCAATGCGGGGGTCGCCGGCCACCGGCAGCGAGCTGCTGGATCCGCTGCCCTTCTACCCGGCGCTGTTCAGCGCCCGTTCAGCGGCACGGCACGCCACGCTGCGCAGCACGACGCCGCGGCACTCAGGCCACAACCCGCGCCATGACATGGGCGTCGACATACACGCCATCGCGAAAGGCGTAGTTGCGGCAGGTGCCCTCCACCACAAAGCCGTGCTTTTGGTACAGGCCCACCGCCGCCTTGTTTTGCGTGTACACGTAGAGCTCGATGCGCGAGATGTTCATCCACTGCTCGCAGGTCTCGAGGGCGGCCACCACCAGCGCCGAGCCCACGCCCGTGCGCTGCGCCGCGGCCTTCACCCCCATGCCCAGCGTGGCCACATGCCGCCGCCGTGGCGACTGCAGGGCCTCCAGCCCCAGCTGGCCCACGAGTTTGCCGCCGCGCAGGGCCACCAGGTGCACCACGCCCGGACGGGTGCTATCCAGCTTGGCCTCCCAGGCCGCAAGCGGCTGGTAGGGCGGCTGCAGCGTATCCGCAAAGGCATGCGGCTCGGCATACAGCGCGTGCACCTGGGGGAGATCGGCAGGCTCGAGGTGGCGGATGGTGAGGGGTTGCATGGGCTTGGCGTGGTGGCCTTGGGCCCCAGCTTAGCGAGCTTTGCGGTGGCCGTAAGCAAAGGCTGTGGAAGACCGAGGATCCACTTCGCAAGTCAAAGTGCGCTCCGCGCTCAGCCTCCCCTGCGCTGGCGCATCGACCCGCAAGCACGCCTGGACGCAAGAACTCCGGGGCGCGGCGCTTAGGCCCCCGCCGCCGCGGGCGGGCCGACCGGCGCCAGCACGATGGCCTTGGTGTAGGCGAGCAAAAGCACCGCGAACAACACCACCGTGGAGACCCCAATCACGCCGCCCAACAAGGCCTGCGTGGTATCGCCGCTGGCCAGGCCGCGCATCACCAGCGTGCTGGATGCGGCGCCGATGCCGCCACCGGCCCCACCCGCCAAGCCACCCAAAATCGCGGCCGATT
The DNA here is from genome assembly GCA_937141935.1 of uncultured Ectothiorhodospiraceae bacterium. GTDB lineage: Bacteria > Pseudomonadota > Gammaproteobacteria > Nevskiales > Oceanococcaceae > MS8. The sequence goes on along the minus strand of CAKZQS010000004.1, from coordinate 5,161 downwards.
GTGGCGCCCGCACCTGGCGAACGAGGTACACCCCGCAGTGGGGGCAGCCAAAACACCGATGCGGGTCCAAGCGGTCCTCGCAGGTAGCCTGGCGCAAGCGAAAGCTATGGTGGCACTGGGGGCATTGGTACATCGGTCTTCCTCCGCATCGCCCCGCGAACATCCCATGGCGGCACGGCGCCGTCTATCGGACGTTTGCCACAGTATTGTGGGTGCGAAGCGGACAGGCGATGGGCGAATCCGCTCGCGCCGCCCGGCGGCTCGCTAGGCGCGCCCGCCGCCGCCGGCCGGGTCGATGTCGAAATGCAGCACACCCTCGCGGGTGCCGAACTTCGTGTAGAGCTGGATGGCTGGGTCGTCGCCCTGATCGGCCTGCACAAAGATCACATAGGCGCCCCGCGCGCGGGCCACGCCCTTCAAGGCCTCAATCAGGGCCGTGGCAATGCCCTGGCGCCGGTGGCGCCGCGCCACGGCCAGGTCGTAGATGTAAATTTCGCTGCGCGCCTGCTCGAACTTGCGCAGCTCATAGGCGGCCAGCCCGCCCACCACCGCGCCCGCCTTCAGCGCCACGAGGGCAATGAAGGACTCGCCCGCCAGCAGCGAATGCCAGTAGGCCGCCGACGGCCGGTGGTCGCCGTACACATCGCGCTCGTCAAAGGCCTCGCCAAAGACATCGAGCAGCGCGTGCATCAGGGCCGTGTCGTCGCGGGCCAGCTGCTGGATGGTGCGTGCGGGCATGGGTAAGGGGGGCGTTACTCGCGCGGCGGGGTTGGAGTCTGGCGCGAGCCACCAGCCCCCTTCTCGCCGGAACCTGAACTGCCGGAAACAATCCACAGCGCGAAGCCGGCAAAGCCCAGCGCCGTAGCACCCAACAAAAGCGCGTAGCCCAAATGCGCCTGCGCCGGGCCGAAGAGCAGCCGCCCGAAATCCAGGCCCCAGGTGCAGAACAGACCGGCGCCGCCCCGGCCCGCGGTGGGCCGGGCGCAATGCTCGCCGATGCTGCCGGAGACCACGACATCAACCACCGCGTACAGCGGGTACGCCAGGGCGAGGGGCAGGAGGATGAAGAGGAGCTTTTTGTTGCCGCTGTTCATGAGGTTGGGCTTTGTGCGCCACAGCGTGGCTTGGGGCATCCGGCGTCGGATTCGGTTCAGCCATTGTCTGCATGGATGAGGCTGTAAGCCAATGGCTTCGCTCCGGCCGGACCCTGGCGGGATGTCTTAATTCCCAGTGTCGGCCACCGAGAGATACTCGGACGCGGCAATCTTGTAGTACGCGTGCGCATGGGCAACGCCATTCACCGTACGAGGCGCTGTGTGGCTGAGCCTTGCCCCAATCTTCTCAAGCGCCCGGCAGGAGCGGACGTTCTTGCTGCCAACATGAAACCAGATCACCTTCGCCCAGGTGAATGCGTGATCCAGCATCAGGCGCTTCATCTCCGCGTTGACGCCGGTTCCCCACTGCCGCGTTTCGATGAAGGTATAGCCGATGGCGATCTCGCGCTCCACGGTGTTCAGGTCGTAGTAGCGCGTAGCGCCAATCACCCGGTTGCTTTGCCTGTCCAACACCACAAGCGCGCCGCCCGATGCCATCGCCCCATTGAAGTAGGCCTGCTCGAAGTGACTGCGCTCGTGGCGGCGACTGTCGGGGTGTTGCGCCCAGATTTCAGGGTCCGATGCCACCGCATACAGCGCATCGAAATCGTCGCTCCTCAGAGGCCGGATCCTGACCCTTTCGCCGGTGAGGGTCGGTTGCAGATCTAAGGTGCTCACACTCGTGGTCCCGTTCCCAGGGTTGCCCCGCGCTTGAACTCAGCGGCGCTTGATGCGCCGGCCGCTTCCGCGGCAGCCCAATGGGGCGACGGGTCAGACGCCCCTTGCAGCGATTATCTGGATGTCACCGGCCCATGCCATCCCGGCGCCCAAGGCTTTCCGCCAGCATTGCTGACACGAGGGCATTCATGCTCACACCCTCCTGCTTCGCGCGCGCAGTGAGCCTTGCGTGCAGGCTTCGAGGCACCCTCGCCACAAACTTGCCGCTGGGGAGTTCGCCCGGCTGGGGGATAGGCCGGCCCATCTCTCGTGCTGCTTCCAGCCATGCACCCAGGGCATCTCGGCCATTTGTCAGCGCGTCCTCCGGCGTTTCGCCATCGGACATGCAGCCAGGCAGATCAGGGAACGTCACAAGCCAGCCATCACCCTCATCCTCTGACAAGGGGCGAAGTTCAAAGGGATAGTCCAGTCGCTTCGTCATGATCCAGCTCCTGCACACGCCGGTTGTCACTCGTCGCCTTGCGGCTCGATTCGCTGCGCTTCTCCACCCGAAGGCGCCCCTCGCGATAGTCCCGACGCCAGCGGGACAGCATGAACGGATGAATGTCGAGCGCCTCCGCGACCGTCTGCACCTGGACGTCCTCTGCCAGGCTCAGCTCGACCGCTGGGGACTTAAACTCGTCTGAGTAGAGACGCGTTCTCTTGCTGCGGTGTGTTCTAAGCATATTCTCTCCCTGGGCTGGTTAGACACATGTGTCCACCAAACCGGGGGAAGTCCGAACGTCCCTTGCAGCGTGTTGTTAGGCGCCGGCACCATTAAGCACAAAAAGCTGCACATCGATACGTCATTTGCGAATCAATTGCCACAGGTCTGACGTCCAACGGCCGGGGATGAGTTTCACGCCGTTTGCGTACCTATCTTCGTAAATCTTATGCCGCTCGAAGTTGTCTACCGTCGCATATAGAAACCGCCACTCGAGTGTCCGTGAGAACAAGCATGCAGCGACGATATCTATTTCCCCCGCCTTGTAGTAACGCTTTCTCTTGGTATCACCGTCACCATCAGTCGAGTTGCGCGTGCGTTGGAAGTCAATGGTCAGCGGACTACCCGAAAACTGATTTAGAAAGTCTTCGTCTGAAAGTCGCCCTAGAGATGCCTGGGCTACGTTTGTAGCGCTAAATCTATACTTTGGCAGTCCCGACTCGCGAAAAGACTGAGGAAGTCGCTTGAAAACGTCCCCGACCTCTTTCGCCGAGCAATCTAGAATAACATTCGAACTACACTCAGCCCTGCCCATGGCTTCAGCTAGATCTTCGCGGCCATATAAACCACTTTTGATCAGGTAATCGATATAAGAAATCTTTTCTATTTTTGTTGTGAGCTTTATGACCTCTACGTTTTTGCACTCTATGACTACATCCCTACCACCAACTGAAACGTAGAAGTCTTTATCCATATCTCCGGAGGCTGTCCGCAGGATTTCAATTTTTCCGTTTTCACGGTACCTCTGCAAAATCTTATGAAGATGGCGCTCCGCAACTGCCCCCCGAACAGCCATGTATGCACGTGGGTTTTGTTGTAAAACGTCGGCGACTTCGTCGGGCTCCAAACCTGTGGCCTCCAGCAAGCTCAACATTGGGATTGGCTTCCTCGGTGAACGAGCAAATCTTCAACTGAGCACTTCAGATGAGTGCACAACGTGTCGATTGTTGAAAGGGTCGGGTTGTAGTCAGGCCTTGATCCGATCGCCTCTAAGGTTGCTTTTGAAATCCCCGTCATTTCTGCTAGCTGTTGATATGTGAGGTTCTTGCCACTTCGTTGGCTGTAAAGCTGCATGACGTACCTCAATTTGACCTCAATCACTTGTACTCACAATACAATTCTGTTAGTGTTACGCTTGAACAAGATGGCCATCTTTGGGCCATTTGCAAACCAAGCCTCCAAAGGTAGTAGAAATCGCGCACATGCTCAAGACAGTTAGCTTATTCACTGGTGCAGGGGGGCTCGACTTAGGCCTAGAAGCCGCAGGCTTCGAGACCTCGGTTGCGATCGAGTCCAACCGGTGGGCTTGCGAAACGCTACGACTAAACCGCCCAGACTGGAATCCGATCCAGCGTGATATTCATGACGTGCCAAGCTCAGAGATTGCGGAAATTGGACAATTCGAGCGAGCAGGGCCCGCGCTCCTAATAGGAGGACCTCCTTGCCAACCCTTTTCCAAAGCAGCCTATTGGTCAAAAGGAGATACAAAGAGGCTAGACGATCCTAGAGCAGACACTCTCACTGCCTATTTGCGTGTTCTTCGAGACCTAAAGCCCCAGGCATTCTTGATGGAGAATGTTTTTGGCATCACATACAAGGGAAAGGATGAGGCGGTTAACTTGCTGAGAGCGGTGATTGAACAAATTAATCGGAACGAAGGAACCAACTACAGCTTTAGTTTAGGCGTGCTGAATGCTGCGAATTATGGAGTTCCCCAGGTTCGAGAACGCGTATTCATCGTTGGCTCACGAGAGGGGCAGAAGTTTACCTTCCCCCCCCCGACTCACGGTGACCCACAGGAACTTTGTGAAGACTTATTTCCGCCGCTACCATGGACTACGGCGTGGGATGCGATTGGCGATCTTAACGACTTGCAACACTCGGGATTACAGGTCACCGGGAAATGGGCAGACCTACTCCCTAGCATCCCTGAAGGCAGCAACTATTTGCACCACACAAAGAGAGGTGATGGACTACCGCTGTTCGGCTGGCGAACAAGGTATTGGAGCTTTTTGCTCAAACTTTCAAAATCACGACCATCCTGGACAATTCAGGCTCAGCCTGGAAGTGCAATTGGTCCCTTTCATTGGAACGACAGACGCTTATCAAACAGAGAGCTTTGCCGGCTTCAAACATTGCCAGACGACTACGAAGTGACAGGAGGAATCACCGAGGTGCAGAGGCAACTCGGAAATGCGGTTCCCAGTTTGATTGGCGAAGTCTTGGGTCGTGAAATTAGAAAGCAGTTCTTCGGACATAAGGTCGACTGCCCTCTACGATTACTGCCCAAAGTACGGCGTCCTCAACCTGCCCCAGAAATACCATCGAATGTCCCCGAGAAATTTCTCCACCTAGTTGGTGATCACGGCGATCATCCCGGCACAGGAAAGGGGCCGTCAGCACGAGGTGCTCAGTTAGGCGCCTAACGCCTTAGCTCAGGTGCGTTTGAGGCGACGCCTGCTTTGGCGGCAGCGAAAGCAGGTGGCGGGTCAGGTGGGGAGTTCCCTCGAAAAAGTAGACACGCGGTGCTCAGGCGCATTGCTGTTCAAACTCGATGGGTGGCCGATACCCCAGCGCCGAGTGTAGGCGCGTGGTGTTGTAAAAGGCCACGTAGCTCCTGATCTCG
>CAKZQS010000003.1 GCA_937141935.1 uncultured Ectothiorhodospiraceae bacterium | reverse complement strand
CGCGACCTGCACGCCCGGATCGCCCGGTGCGGCTTGCGCCGCGCCGGCCACGCTGGGCGTGCCGCCCTCGCTGGTGGGCCGCGCATTCGCGGCGGCGCCTTCGGGTCGCCGGCGGCGGCCCCCGCCATCACCACGGCGCGCGCCGTCGCCGCGCCGGCCACCGCCGCCGCTGCCACCGCGCCCACCGCCACCGCCGCCGCTCCGGCGGCCGCGACCGGGCAGCTCCTCGCGCTTCTTGCGCGGCGGCCGCGGGCCCAGTTCGGGGCGCTCCAGCCACTCGGGCGGCGGCTGGTCGGAGGGGATGGGGTAGCCGATCAGCGCCTCGATGTCCGGTAGCGAGAAGACATATTCCTCGCAGCACAGCGACATCGCGTCGCCGTGCTCGCCGGCGCGCGCGGTGCGGCCGATGCGGTGCACATAGTCCTCGGGGTCCTGCGGCAGGTCGTAATTGACGACGTGGCTGACGCCCGGCACATGCAGGCCGCGGGCGGCCACATCGGTGGCCACCAGCACGTGGATCTCGCCGCTCTTGAACTGCGCCAGCAGCTTCTCGCGCTTGGTCTGCGGCACGTTGCCCGAAAGCATGCCGCCGACGATGCCGGCGCGTTCCAGGTTTTCCTCGATGTATTCGGCGACGCGGCGCGTGTTGACGAAGATCATCGTGTGCCGCGGCTGCTCGGCGCGCAGCCAGTTGATCAGCACGTTGCGCTTGTCGTCCTTGCTGACGTGGTAGAGCTTTTCGGTGATGCCGCGCGCCGTCAGGCTGGCGGACTCGCTCTTGATCCACTCGGGGTCACCCAGGTGCTCCCAGGCCAGCTCCATCACCTTGTGCGAGAGCGTGGCCGAAAACATAAGGTTCAGGCGCTGGCCCGGCGGCGGCAGGCGCCGCATCAAAAAGCGGATGTCCTTGATGAAGCCCAGGTTGAACATGCGGTCGGCTTCGTCCAGCACGGCCACCTCGGCGCAGTGCAGGTCGTAGATGCGCTGCTTGAAGTAGTCGATCAGCCGGCCCGGGGTGCCGATCAACAGGTCGACGCCGGCGGCGATCTGATCCTGCTGCGACTGATAGCCGCTGCCGCCGTAGACGCACACGGCGCGCATGCCCAGCGGCTCGCACAGCGGCACGGCATCGGCGTGGATCTGCTGCGCCAGCTCGCGGGTGGGGGCGATGATCAGCACGCGCGGCTGGTTGGCGCGGCGCTCGGCGGCGTCCTCGCTGCCCAGCAGGTGGTGCAGCGTGGCGATCAGGAAGGCGGCGGTCTTGCCGGTGCCGGTTTCCGCCTGGCCGGCCACGCTGTGCCCGGCCAGCGCCAGCGGCAGCGTTTTGGCCTGAATCGGCGTGCAGTGCGTGAGGCTGGCCGAGTGCAGCGCTTCCAGCAGCCGCGGGTGGATCGGCAGATCGGCGAAGGCCTGATCGGTCAAATGCCACTTCTGAGCGGCGTCTTCGTCTTGCATCGAGTCGGGAAATCCCAGCAGAATAGGTGCGTACCGAGGAGCGGCCGCTTCGGCATCATAGCAACCCGCAGCGGTGCAGCCGGGCCCGTGTCATGCGCGCCCCGCCCACCCCATGCCATTGGTCCTATTGATCCGCGGCCCGCAGCCCGCATATTTCCCCCTTTCCACTCTCCGTCCGGAGTAATCCATGAGTGAGCACATCACCCACGTAACCGATTCCACCTTCGAGGCTGACGTCTTGCAGGCCGACCACCCCGTGCTGGTCGACTTCTGGGCGGAGTGGTGCGGGCCCTGCCGCATGATCGCCCCGGTGCTGGAGCAGCTGGCGCCCGAGTACGAGGGCAAGCTCAAGATCGTCAAGCTCAACATTGACGACAACGAGCAGTCCACGCAGCGCTTTGGCGTGCGTGGCATCCCCACGCTGATGATCTTCAAGAACGGCGAAGTCGCCGCGACCAAGGTCGGTGCCCTGTCCAAGGCGCAGCTGACCGAGTTCGTCGAGTCCGCGCTCTGATCGGATGCTGATCCGCTGCGCCCGCTTGCACGCCGCGAGCGGGCGCAGTAGCATCCCCCCGCCGGGCGCGCCCTTCGCAGGCCCGATCCCCGGCCGCATTCTTGCACCCGCGATGGGTGCCGCGCCGCCTCAGCGGCGCAACTCCCGCAACCCGTACACGATTGCCCGCCGGGCTTGAACGCCGTGCCTGCTGGTTGCCGGGTCGCATTGAATCTGTGAGGACGACACGTCCGAGAGGGACCCCGTGAGCAACGACGCCGCGACAGCCGAGAACCTGAATACCCCCCCTAACGATGGCGCCGCCGAAGAGGCCAAGCCGCGCCGCCGCGCCGCGCGAGCGAGCGAGGATGGGGGCGACACCGAAGCGCCCAAGCCGCGCCGCAGCCGGCGCAGCGAAGCCAAGGCCGAAGGCGCCAAGGGCGAGGACGGCGGCGAAGTCTCCGTTCGCGTCATGGTGGACGACGACGGTGGCGGCGACGCTGGCGATTCGCGCAACGCCCGGGCCAGCAACGACGACGACGGTGGCAACAACGGCGGCGGCAATGGCAACGGCGGCAATGGGGGCGGCAACAACGGCGGCGGCCGCGGCAACCGCCGCGAGCGCAACCGCAACCGGCGCAACCGCGGTGGCGGCGGTGGTGGTGGCGGCGGTGGCGGCGGTGGCGGCAACCAGGGCGGGGGCAACCCCAACAAGGGCGGCCGTGGCGACCGCAACGCCGAGTACGCCGGCTACGAGCCGGACGAGTCGCTGGAGGTCATCGATCTCAATGAACTCAAGCTGCGCCCCGGCCACGAGATCATCAAGATCGCCGAGGATTTCGGCGTCGAGCTGTCCCGGGTCAAGAAGACCGACCTGATCTTCCAGCTGCTGCGCAATTACATCCTGCGCAACCACATGGTGACGGTCGAGGGCGTACTGGAGCTGACCAACGACGGCTTTGGCTTTTTGCGCAACACCGACGACTCCTGGGATTCGGGTTCGGACGACATCTACGTCTCGCCCAGCCAGATCCGTCGCTTCTCGCTGCGCAAGGGCGACACCATCAAGGGCACGGTGCGCCCGCCGGCCAACAACGAGCGCTATTTCGCGCTGGGCCGCGTTGACACCATCAACGACGAGCCGCCGGAGGCCAGCCGCCGCAAGGTGCCCTTCGAGAACCTGACCGCGCTGTTCCCGCAGGAGCGCCTGCGCCTGGAGCGCGGCAACGGCTCCACCGAGGACATCACGGCCCGCATCATCGACCTGGTCAGCCCGATTGGCGCCGGCCAGCGGGGCCTGATCGTGGCACCGCCGAAGGCGGGCAAGACGCTGCTGCTGCAAAACATCGCGCAGAGCATCGCCGCGAACTACCCCGACCATTTCCTGATCGTGCTGCTGATCGACGAGCGCCCCGAGGAAGTGACCGACATGCAGCGCACCGTGCGCGGCGAGGTCGTGTCCTCGACCTTCGACCAGCCGGCCAGCCGCCATGTGCAGGTGGCCGAAATGGCCATCGAGAAGGCCAAGCGCCTGGTTGAGCACAAGCGCGATGTGGTGATTCTGCTCGACTCGATCACCCGCCTGGCGCGCGCCTACAACACCGTCGCCCCCAGCTCCGGCAAGGTGCTGACCGGCGGTGTCGACGCCAACGCGCTGCAAAAGCCCAAGCGCTTCTTTGGCGCCGCGCGCAACGTCGAAGAGGGCGGCTCGCTGACGATTATCGCCACCTGCCTGGTCGAAACCGGCTCGAAGATGGACGAGGTCATCTACGAGGAGTTCAAGGGCACCGGCAACCTGGAGCTGGTGCTCGAGCGGCGCATCGCCGAGAAGCGCGTGTTCCCGGCCATCAACGTGACCCGCTCCGGCACCCGCCGCGAGGAGCTGCTGATGGACCCGGGCGAGCTGCAGGCCGTCTGGGTGCTGCGCAAGGCGCTGCAGTCCGGCGACGAGCTGCAGTCCATCGAGCTCTTGATCGACCGCATGAAGCAAACGAAGACCAACGACGAGTTCTTCAAGGCGATGAAGCGGAATTGATGGCGTCGAGGAAGGCCATCCATGGCCTTCCTCTCCACGCTATTTGCGGCGCACCCCGCAAAGAGCTCCGCCGCTGTCGCGGCGTTGGCACATCCGTGTGCCAAGGGGCGCCTTCGTTCGACGTTGAGCGAAATTCAGTCCGTCTTCCGCACGCCTTCCGCGGCCTACCCCGCAAACGCTCCGCCGCTTCGCGGCGTTGGGGCGTGCGTGTGCGACTGCGTTTCGATTGGGGCCGGCCCTGACTTCTCTCGCCACGCCATCGGGCATTCGTGCGTCTGCGGGTCAGGTGATTGCTGGCGGCGGGCCTAGGCGACGCTGCGGATCAGCTCGCCACAGTGTTCGATGAAGATCGCGTGATAGGCCTGCGCGGCGACGCTGCGCGGGGCATAGGCCAGCAGTGGTGCCTGGTGCACGCCCATGTATTCCACGTCGCGGGCATGCGGCACGAAGTGGCGGGCGAAGCGGGGGTACTGGGCGCGCATGCGCTCCATGGTCTCCCGGTGCAGCGTCTTGCGGATCTGCACCATCGTGAAGAAGGGGCGCAGCCGCTTGGGCTTGCCGCCCTGGTCGGCGTACAGCGCCAGCATCTGCGCATAGCTGCGCTCGGCCAGCGTGCTCGGCATAACCGGCACCAGGATGCGGTCGGCGGCGGCAAAGATGCTCTCGGCCAGCAGGCCCAGCGTGGGCGGGCAATCGAGCAGCACCAGGTCGTACTGGCTCTCCAGCGCGCCGAGTAAATCGGCCAGCGCGCGGCGCGGCTTGTCGGCCTGGGCCAGCAGCGCGTCGGCGCCGCGAAAGCCCTTGTGCGCCGGCAGCAGGTCGAGGTTGGGGTAGTCGGTGCCCTGCAGGTGTTCGGTCAGCGGGCTGCGTCCCTGCAGCAGCTTCTTGCCCGCCTTGGCGCGTGCCGGGTCGCCGCGAAAATAGAAGGAGGAGGCGCCCTGCGGGTCCAGATCCACCAGCACCGTGCTGCGGCCCCGCGCGGCGCACCACCAGGCCAGGTTCACGGCGCTGGCGGTTTTGCCCACGCCGCCCTTGGCGCTGTAGCAGGCGACGATGCGCATGCCGGCTGCCCTAGCGCCCGGCGATGGTCAGGCCGTCGACCCAGACGCTGCCCACGGCAATGCCGGCGCGCGGGTCCACGTCCTGGCCGATGCCGCGGATCTGGCGGTACATCTCGCGCAGGTTGCCGGCAATGGTGCACTCGTGCACCGGGTAGGCCGGCTCGCCGTTCTCGAACCAGATGCCGGTCGCGCCGCGCGAATAGTCGCCGGTGGTCAGTTTGACGCCCTGGCCCATCAGCGAGGTCAGCAGCAGGCCGCTGCCGGCCTCGCGCATCAACCCGGCCAGATCCAGGTCGGTGGTCGGGGCCACCTCCACCCGTTGCGCGCCACCGGCATTGCCGGTGCTGCTCAACCCCAGCTTGCGCGCGCTGTAGCTGCCCAGCAGCCAGCCACGCAGGTGGCCGTCCTCGACCAGGGTGCGGTCGCGCGTGGCCACGCCTTCGGCGTCAAAGGCGGCCGCGCCCTGCTGCCGCGGGCGATGCGGCCGCTGCAGCAGGCTGACGCCGGCCGGGAAGATGGCCTCGTCCATCGCGTCGAGCAGAAAGCTGCTGCGGCGATACAGCGCGCTGCCACTGATGGCGCCGAGCAGCGTGCCGAACAGGCCGCGGGCGAGCTCCGGCGGGAAGATCACCGGGAAGCGGCCGGTATCCGGCTGGCGCGGGTCCAGACTGCGGCGCACGCGCTCGGCGGCACGGTCGGCCACCGCGGCCGCCTCGGCATAGGCCGCGTCGTCCAGCGTCTGCGCATACCAGTAGTCGCGGCGCTTGCCCTCGCGATCCTCGCCGATCAGCGACAGGCTCAGGCCGTGGTGGCTGCTTTGCTGCCAGCCGGCAAAGCCCTGGCTGTTGACCAGCAGGCCGCATTGGCGCGAGGCATCCAGGTGCAGCCCATCGCTGGCCTGGATCTGCGCGGCGGCCAGGCCGCGCGCCTCGCAGTCCCGGGCCACGCTGAGCACCTGCTCCAGGCTCAGGCCGGTCGGGTGGTCCAGGTCGAGCTCGGGCAGCGACTGCGGGTGCAGCGCGGCGTCCGGCAGGCCGTTCGCCGGGTCGTCCTGGGTGTGGCGGGCGATGGCGCAGGCGGCGGCCACCGCCTCGCGAATCGCCTCGGGGCGAAAGTCCGCGGTGCCGGCATGGCCCTTGCGCTGGCCGAAGTACACGGTGATGCCCAGGTCGCGGTCGCGCTGGAACTCCAGCGATTCCACCTCGCCCTCGCGCAGCGCAAGCGACAGGCCGGTGTGCGCCGAGGCCGCGATGGCATAGGCCGTGGCCTCGCCGTCGGTGGCCGCGCGGGTGGCGATGTCGATGGCCTCCTCCAGGCGGGCGCGCTCGGGCAGGCTCAGGTCCAGGGGGCCGCGCGTGCGCGCGGCGTCGGTCGTCGTCATGGGTGGGCAGCCTTCAATGCGGGGCCGATGCGCGCCGGCAGCCCGCCAAAGGCGCCGTTGCTCATCAGCACGATGGTGTCCCCCGGGCGGGCCCGGCCAAGCAGCGCCTGCTGCAGCGCTTCGGTGTCGGCGTGGCAGTGCAGCCGGTCGCCCAGGGCGGCCAGCGCGGCCGGGGCGTCGAAGTCCAGCTCCGGCGGATTGTGCAGGTGAATCTCGTCGGCGCCTTGCAGCGCGCCGGGCAGGGCCTGTGCGTGGGCGCCGGCGCGCATGCTGTTGCTGCGCAGCTCCAGCGCGGCCAGCAACCGGCCCGGCGCCGCCGGGCGCAGCGCCTGCAGCGTTTCGCCGATGGCGGTGGGGTGGTGGGCGAAGTCGTCGTAGACGCGCACCCCGGCATGTTCGGCCACCAGCGTTTGCCGGCGGGCGACGCCGGCGAAGTCGGCCAGCGCGGCAACACCGCTGCGCGCCGGCACGCCGGCGTGCCGCGCCGCCAGTACCGCGCCCAGCGCATTGGCGGCGTTGTGCCGGCCGCGCAGCGCCCAGCGCAGCGGCAGGCGCTCGCCGTCGATGTGCAGGCTGAAGGCCGACCAATCCTCGGACTCGCGCTCCAGGGCCGGCTGCGCCGCGCTGGCCGGGCCGCGGCCCGCCGTCGCGAAGCCCAGCGTGGGCGTCCAGCAGCCGCGCTCCAGCACGCGCTCCAGGGCCGCTTCGCCCCGCGGGTACAGCACCAGGCCATTGCCGGGCACGGTGCGCAGCAGGTGGTGGAACTGCGTTTCGATCGCCGCGAGGTCGGGGAAGATGTCGGCGTGGTCGTATTCAAGGTTGTTCAGCAGCAGCGTGCGCGGGCGGTAGTGCACGAACTTCGAGCGCTTGTCGCTGAAGGCGGTGTCGTATTCGTCCGCCTCGATCACGAAGAAGGGCGCCTGCCCCAGGCGCGCCGAGCAGCCAAAGCCGGCCGGCACGCCGCCGATCAAGAAGCCGGGTTCCAGCCCGACGGCGTCGAGGATGTGCGCGATCAGGCTGCTGGTGGTGGTCTTGCCGTGGGTGCCCGCCACGGCCAGCACCCAGCGCGACTCCAGCACCGTCTGCGCCAGCCACTGCGGGCCGGAGACATAGGGCAGGCCGCGCTCCAGCACATATTCCAGCGCCGGGTTGCCGCGGCTGATGGCATTGCCCACGACGACCAGATCCGGCGGCTGCGCGATCAGCGGCTCGGGTTCGTAGCCGCTGTGTACGGCGATGCCCAGCGCCTCGAGCTGGGTGGACATCGGCGGCCAGGCGGCGCGGTCCTGCCCGGTGACGCGCAGCCCCTGCGCGCGGCCCAGCGCGGCCAGCCCGCCCATAAAGGTGCCGCAGATCCCCAGGATGTGGATGTGCATGCTCAGCCCGGCCCGCCGCCCAGGAAGGTCGCGACGGTGGTCACGGCAATCAGCACCACCTCATAGCCCAGCGCGACCAGGATGCCCATGCCCAGCGAGGCATCCAGCGCGTGGCGGTAGATGTGGCCGGCCAGAAACAGACCCCACAGCGCCAGCATCAGCCACAGCCAGGCGGCGCCGGCGGGGGCCTGCGCGGGGTCCAGCTCGCCGCCCGAGGCCGCGGTCTCCAGCGCCGGCACCAGCGTCGACAGCGGGCCCAGCATCAACAGGCCGATCAGCGCGCCGCAGAGCAGCAGCGCGGACAGCGTCTGCGTCAGCCGTTCGGGCTTGCCGCGGCTGCGCAGCACCATGCGCGTGTAGGCCCAGAGCACGCCCACGCCCAGCAGCCCCTGGGCAAAGGCGGCCAGCAGGTCATTGAGCAGCAGCATGCGCGCCATCGCGCTGATCAGGTACAGCGCAACGCCGGCATGCAGCAGCAGCGGCCAGGCCGGCAGGTCCTGCGGACCGGCCCGCAGCAGCATCAGACGGGACAGGGTTTGAACGAGCTGCGCGAACATCGGCAACAATGTTTCTCCGTGAACGACGACCGGACCGCAGCTTGAGCGGCGACAACTCCTTTCAGTATCTCACCACGCCCGAGCAAGTTCAGGCGTGGCTCCAGGCCGCGCAGGCCGCCGACTGGCTCGCGGTGGACACCGAGTTCGTGCGCGAGTCGACCTATGCCCCGCAGCTGTGCCTGGTGCAGTTGGCCGGCGCGCCCGGCATTGCGCTGGTCGACGTGCTGGCGCTGGGTGGGCTGGACCCGCTGCGCGCCGCGCTCGAATCCGGCCCGCGCAAGCTGATGCACTCGCCCGGGCAGGACCTCGAGGCCTTCGCGACCTGCGGGGTGCAGCGCATCGCGCCGCTGTTCGACACGCAAACCGCGCATGCCCTGCTGGGCGGCGCGACGCAGATCGGCTATGCCGGCATCGTCGAGCAGCGCCTGGGCATCGCGGTGGACAAGGGGCAGACCCGCACCGACTGGTCGCGCCGGCCCCTGAGCGCGGCGCAACAGGCCTATGCGGCCGACGACGTGCGCCACCTCGCCGCACTCGAGGCGCTGCTGCGCGAGCAGCTCGAGGCGGCGGGCCGCGGCGCGTGGATGGACGAGGAAATGGCGCGCTGGGAGCAGCCCTGGGCACCGGTGGACCCCCTGGCGATGGCCTTGCGCAGCCGCGGGCTGGAGCGGCTGGAGCCGGCCGAGCAGCGGGTCTATGCCGCGCTGGTGGTCTGGCGCGAAGACCGCGCCCGCCGCGCCGACAAGCCGCGCTCCTGGATCGCCAAGGACGGCCTGCTGCATGCCCTCGCGCGGCGCCGCCCGGAAACGCTGGACGCGCTGCGCGCCGTGCCGGACCTTCCGCCCGGCCTGCTGCGCCACCAGGGCTCGGTGCTGCTGGATGTCGTGGCCGGCGCCCCGCAGCAGGTGCCGGAGCTGCCGGCGCCGCTGCCCCGCGCCGCGCTGAAGGCGCTGCAAAAGGCGCTGGCGGAGGTCGCGCAGCGGCTGGGGATCGAGCCGGCGGTGCTGGCCTCGCGCGGCGACTGCGAGCGCTGGCTGCGCAGCGGCGAGGGCCTGCTGGCCGGCGGCTGGCGCGCGCAGGAGGCCGCCGCCGTGCTGGCCGCGCACCCGCCGCTGCAGCCGCCGGACTGAGACCGGCGGGCGGGGCCTAGCCTCCCGGCGCTGACCCCTCCGGGCCCGGCGGCTGGCGTGCGACCTCGGCGGCGAGCAGGGCGTTGAACTCGGCCGCCGGCATGGGGTGGTGCAGGTAAAAGCCCTGCCCATGCGGTGCGCCATGGCTGCGCGCAAAGTCGTGCTGCACGCCGTCCTCGATGCCCTCGACCACGCAATCGATATCCAGGTCCGCGGCCAGCCGGATCATCGCGCTGGCGATGGTGGCCGCCCGCGGGTTGTCGTGCAGGCGCAGGATGAACTGGCGGTCGAGCTTGAGCCGGTCGATTGGCAGGCTCTCCAGCCAGGCCAGCGAGGAATAGCCACTGCCAAAGTCGTCGGCCGCGATGTGCAGCCCCGCGGCGCACAGCGCGCGCAGGCGCTCGGAGGTTTCCGCCAGGTTCTGGATCAGGCCCTGCTCGGTGATCTCCAGCTCGACCCGGCCCGGCTCGATGCCGGCCTCGGCCAGCCGCTGCGGGATCCGCTCCAGCCAGCCGGGGCGCGCCAGCCCCGGGGTGGACACATTGATGCCCAGCCGGAAGCCCGGCGGCAGCCGCTGCTGCTCGGCGGTCAGCCAGGCCAGCGCCTGCTGCATGACCTCCTCGTCCAGTGCGCGCGAGAGCCCGGCGTGCTCGGCCACCGGCAGAAAGCTGCCGTTGGAGATGTAGCCGCCGCTGCCATCGGGCCAGCGGATCAGCGCCTCCGCGCCGCTGATCAGGCCGCTCTCCAGGTGCACCTGCGGCTGGAAGTGGATCTGCAGGCGGCCCGAATCCAGCGCGTCCACCAGCTGCTGCTCCAGCCGGTGTTCCTCGTCGGCCTCCCAGCCCAGTTCCGGGTGGTAGGCGCTGCGGCTGTTGGGGCCGCCGCGCTTGGCCGCGCGCAGGGCGACCCGGGCGCAGGCGATGCCGGCATCGGCATCGGTGGCATCCGCCGGCAGCAGCGCGGTGCCCACCGAACTGGTCGAGGACATCTCGCCAACCGGCTTGGCGAGCGCGCGCCGCAGCCCATCGGCGATGCGCGCCAGCTTGTCGCGCGCCGCCTGGGGCCCACCGCCGGGCCGCAGGTTCAGCAGCATCATGAAGTTGTCGCTGTCCAGCCGGGCCACGAAGTCCTCGCGGCCGGCGGCCGACTTCAGCCGCTGCGCGGTTTCGATAATCAGCAAGTCCGCCTGCTGGGGGCCGGCGCTGTGGTTGATCAGGCCCAGCCGGTCGATGTTGAAGTGCAGCACGCCGACGAACTGGCCGTCCTCGCCACTGTGCTCCAGCATCTGCGCCAGCCGCGCGCGGGCATGCCGCCCGTTGGGCAGGCCGGTCGCCGGGTCGTGCAGCGCCAGGTATTCGGCGCGGGCCATCGCCGCGTCCTTCTCGCGCACCTGCAGCTCCAGCTCGCGGGTGCGGGCGGTCACCCGTTGCTGCAGCCGGCGGTTCAGCACCGCCAGCTCCAGGTGGTTCTGCACCCGTGCGCGCAGCAAGGGGGGGCTGACCGGCTTGCTGATGAAATCGACGGCGCCCACCACGAAGCCGCGCAGCTCGTCGCGGGTTTCGCTGCGCGCGGTGACGAAGATGACCGGGATATCGGCGGTCGCCTGGTCGGCCTTGAGCTCGCGGCACACGGCATAGCCGTCCATGCCCGGCATCATCAGGTCGAGCAGTATCAGGTCCGGGCGCGGGTCGCTGGCGGCCAGCTGCAAGGCGCGGCGGCCGTCGCGGGCGGCAATGATGCGGTAGTGCTCGCCCAGGATGTCGTTGATCAGGGCCAGGTTTTCCGGCATGTCATCGACCGCCAGCACGGTAAAGCGGGCGCTGGATTCGCTCATCGTGCCTCCTCGCGGTAGCGGCGCAGGCGTCGGGCCGCGGCCTCGAAGTCGAAGCCTTCCAGGTCATTCTGCACCGCGCCCAGCGGGCCGGGCAGGGCCTCGCCGTACCACTGCGGCAGCAGCTCGCGGGCGCGCACATCCCCCGCCTCGGTCAGCGCCAGCAGTTCGCTGTAGCGCGGGCCCTGCAGTGGCGCGGCCGGGCGCGTCGCCGCGCTGGCCGCTTCCTCGCCGTCCGCGTCGCTGATGACCGGCAGCTCGGGCAGTGTGGGCAGTTCCGATTCGCGCCCGGCGACGAAGGGCAGCTCCAGCCAGAAGGCGCTGCCTGTGCCCGGCGTGGAGTCGACCCGGATTTCGCCGCCCATCAGCTCCACGATCTGGCGCACGATGGTCAGCCCCAGGCCGGTGCCGCCGTGGCTGCGGCGGATGCTGGGGTCGTGCTGAGTGAAGGCCTCGAAGAGTTCGGGGATGCTCGCCGCGGGGATGCCGGGGCCGGTGTCGCTGACGCCCAGGCGCAGCCATACATGGCGCTCGTCGCCGGGCGTCGGGCTGCGCGCGGCACTGAGCGTGACCTGGCCGCTATCGGTGAACTTCAGCGCATTCGACAGCAGGTTGCCCAGCACCTGCTGCAGGCGCATGGGGTCACCGCGCAGCACGTCCGGCGCGTCGCTCGCGCGTTGCAGGCGCAGCTCCAGGCCGCGGTTGCGCGCGCTGTCGCGGTGCAGGTCGTAGACGCCCTGCAGCAGCGCGCGCAGCGAAAAGGTTTCCTCGTGCAGGGCCATGCGCCCGGCCTCCAGCTTGGAGGTGTCGAGCACGTCGTTGAGCAGGCGCAAGAGGTTGCTGCCGGCCTGGTGGATACGCGAGAACTTTTTTTGCAGCGGCCGCGGGTGCTCCTCGGCCAGCGCGAGGTCGGCGATGCCGATGATGGCGTTTAGCGGCGTGCGCACCTCGTGGCTGATGTTGGCCAGAAAGGCGGACTTGGCCTCGCTGGCCGACTGCGCGCGGCTCAGCGCGTCCTCGGTGGATTCGCGCAGGCGCTTGAGCTCGTGGATGTCCATCGAAAAGCCATTCCACAGCATGGCGCCGTCGGTGGAGCGGCTCAGCCGGGCCAGCGCGCGGGTCCAGCGGTAGCTGCCATCCGGGCGCAGCGAGCGGTGTTCGAAGTCCAGGTCGCTGCCGTGCCGGGCGGAGCGCTCCATGGCCTCCATCGCGGCGGCGCGGTCGGACTCGTGGATGCTGCGAAACAGGTTGCGGTAGTCGCGCCGGACGGCCTCGGCGCCCAGCGCGTACAGATCGTTGAAGCCGCGCGAGAGGTAGATCACCTGCGGCTCTTCGCCCACCTGGTAGCGCGCCGCCCAGATCGCGCCCGGGGCCAGGTCGCCGACCTCGCGCACCCGCGCCTCCATCTGCCGGGCGCGCTCCTCGGCATCCAGCCGGGCGCGGATGTCGGCCTCGAAGCCGGCGGCCATCCAGTTCACCGCCTGCGCCAGTTGCTGGATCTCCTGTACGCCGGCCGGCTCGGTGCGCACGTGGTATTGGCCGCCGCCGATGCGGGTGGCCGCCGCCAGCACCTGCTTGAGCGGGCGCACGGTCAGCCACTGGAAGGCGGCGAGGCCGATCACCATCCACAGCGCGAATACGCCCAGCGCCAGTTGCTGCAGGCCGCGCAGGCGGTCGAGTTCGCTGAGGTAGGCGCGGCCGGCGGCATCCAGCCGCTGCTGGGCGGCGTGTTCCAGCTCTTCGACGACGGCGGTGGTGCGCCAGTTGACCAGCTCCTGCTCGGGCGCGGCCAGCCGCTGCAGCAGCGTGGCATCGGCGCGGCCCGGCGGCAGGGTGTCGAGCAAGGTGGCCTGCGCGGCGGCCCAGTCCACCACGCTGCCCAGCAGGGTCGCCAGGGCCTGGCGCTCTTCGGCGGAGAGCTCCGCGGCGGCCAGGTCGCGGCGGAACTCGGCATTGGCACCGCTCACCGGCCGGCCGGCTAGCGCATCGGCGGCGGCGCGGCTGCTGGCGCGGCGGAACTCGTCCAGCGTGCGCCGCAGCGCGGCGTGCTCCCGCAGGTAATCGGCCTCGCCGGTCGCGGCGGCCAGGCGGGCCAGGCGCTGCAACTGGTCGGCACGGTCCTCGACCGCGTACAGCACGCGGGACACGCCCAGGCGTTGTTCGTTAAGGCGCTCGAAGGCGCCGCGCAAGTCGCCCTGGCGCTGCATCAGCGCGAACAGCAGCAGCAGCGTGGCGGCCATCGCCGCCAGCAGCCCCCCGAGCAGCACCTGTATGGGCAGCTTGCGCGCCAAGCCGGCTTCCTCATCCCCTCAATGCGGGCATCCTAGCCTGCCGCCGCGGCACTTGCCCCCTGGCCGCGCGGGGCGGCGGCCGCGGACAAAAAAAAGGAGCGCCGTAGCGCTCCTTGGTCAGGGTGGCTTGGCCTAGCCGTGGGTGTCGAGAAACTTCTCGGCATCCAGGGCCGCCATGCAGCCGGTGCCGGCCGAGGTGATGGCCTGCCGGTAAATGTGGTCGGAGACGTCGCCGGCCGCGAAGACGCCGGGCACCGAGGTGGCGGTGGCGTTGCCGGCCGTGCCGCTGGTCACCTTGATGTAGCCGTTCTCCATGTCCAGCTGGCCTTCGAAGATGCCGGTGTTCGGCGAGTGGCCAATCGCCACGAAGACGCCGTGCACATCCAGGTCGACCTCGGGGTCGCCCTGGCGGCTGCGCAGGCGCGCGCCGGTCACGCCGCTGTCGTCGCCCAGCACCTCGTCCAGTTCGTAATGCAGGTGCAGGCTGATCTTGCCGTCGTCGACCTTCTGCATCAGCTTGTCGATCAGGATCTTCTCGGCGCGGAAGGTGTCACGGCGGTGCACCAGGTCCACATGCGAGGCGATATTGGCCAGGTACAGCGCTTCCTCGACCGCGGTGTTGCCGCCGCCGATCACCGCGACCGGCTTCTTGCGATAGAAAAAGCCATCGCAGGTCGCGCAGGCCGAAACGCCCTTGCCCATGTAGGCCTCTTCCGAGGGCAGGCCCAGGTAGCGGGCCGAGGCGCCGGTGGCGATGATCAATGCATCGCAGGTGTACACGCCGGAGTCGCCGGTCAGCGTGAAGGGGCGCTGGCCCAGCTCGACCTTGTTGATGTGGTCGAACACGATCTGCGTGTCGAAGCGCTCGGCATGCTGCTGCATGCGCACCATCAGGTCGGGGCCGGTCAGGCCCTCGGGGTCGCCGGGCCAGTTGTCGACTTCGGTGGTGGTGGTCAGCTGCCCGCCCTGCTGCATGCCAGTGATCAGCACGGGTTGCAGATTGGCCCGCGCCGCGTAGACGGCGGCGGAATAACCCGCGGGGCCGGAGCCGAGAATGATGAGTTTGTGATGCTGCGTGGTGCTCATGATCAACCGGATTCAGGGGAGGGGCGGAAAGTGGGCGGGCCGCAAGGCCCGCCCGCGTCGACCGTGGGGACGGCCTTAGAGCTTGTCGGCGTTGCCCGAGAGGTACTCGGCCACGCCTTCGCTGGTCGGCTTCATGCCGGCATCGCCTTTCTTCCAGCCTGCCGGGCAGACTTCACCGTGCTCTTCGGTGAACTGCAGCGCGTCGACCAGACGCAACATTTCGTCCACTTCGCGGCCCAGCGGCAGGTTGTTGACGACCTGGTGCTGCACGACGCCGTCCTTGTCGATCAGGAAGGAGGCGCGCAGCGCGACGCCGGCATCCGGGTGGGCAATGCCGTACTTGGCCACGATCTCGTGGTTGACGTCGGCAACCATCGGGAACTTGACCTCGCCGATGCCGCCCTTGTCGACCGGCGTGTTGCGCCAGGCGTAGTGGGTGAACTGCGAGTCGATGGACACGCCGACCACCTGCACGCCGCGCTCTTCAAAGGCCGCGACGCGATGGTCGTGGGCAATGATTTCCGAGGGGCAGACGAAGGTGAAGTCCAGCGGCCAGAAGAACAGAACCGTGTACTTGCCGCGCAGGTCGGAGAGTTTGAAGTCCTCGACGATGGAGCCGTCGGGCAGGACGGCGGCGGCTTCGAAATCGGGGGCCTGACGGCCGACAAGAACGCTCATGGGGTGTACTCCTTTTTCGCGAAAAAACCGGGCCCTTATCGGGTCGGGAGGCGTATTGTTGAGGCCCGCCGCCGATAGTTCAAGCCCTAGTCTTTCATATGTACGATTGAATCCTTCTATCGTGCGCCCAAGAGCGTAAACTCGCAGCGTCCCTGTCTGGCTCGCCGCGCGTGCTCGCACCCTTCCGATTTCTCTGGCGCCTGCTCGCAGGCTTCGCGGATTTCGTCCGCAAACTTCTCAGCATTGTTCTGCTCTTCGTCCTGATCGCGGTGCTCATCGTCGCCATGCAGGGCGCGCCGGCTCCGGAGGTGGAGGAGGGCGTGGCGCTGGTCATCGCCCCCTCCGGGCTGATCGTCGAATACGACGACACCGACCCGCGCGAGCGTGTGCTCGACGAGATCCTCGGCGAGCCCCCCGCGGTGATGCCGATGGCGGACCTGACGACCGCCATCGAGGCCGCCACCGACGACGCGCGCATCAAGCTGCTGTTCTTGAAGCTCGACGAGCCCTTCGTCGCCGGGCAGGCGCAGCTCGAGGAGCTGGGCCGGCGCATCGAGGACTTCCGCGCCGCCGGCAAGCCCGTGCATGCCTGGGCGCCGGTGATGGACCAGCAGTCCTATTTCCTGGCGGCGCATGCCGACCGTATCGCCATCGACCCGCTGGGCGCGGTGTTTCTCGAGGGTTTCGAGGTCGACCGGCTGTATTTCGCCGAGGCGCTGGAATCCTTGGGCGTCACCATGCACGTCTTCCGCGAGGGCGCCTACAAGTCGGCCGTCGAGCCCTTCATCCGCAACGATATGTCGGTGGAGGCGCGCGAGAACGCGCAGCGCTGGCTGACGAGCCTGTGGTCGCTGTGGAAGTCGCGCGTGGCCTCGCTGCGCGGCCAGGGCGCCAGCGAGCTGCAGCAATATGCCGACGAGCTGGTGGCCAACCTGGAGGCCACCGACGGCGATCTGGCCCAGGTCGCGCTGCAGCAAGGCCTGGTCAGTGCCGTCGAGCCGCTGGCCGGCGTGCGCAGCGCCGCCGCCGAGGTGGTGGGGCGCGACGCGGAGCACGGCAGCTTCCGCCAGATCTGGCAGGGCGAATACCTGCGTGCCGTCGACCGTGAAGGCTGGCCGGGGCGCCCGGAGCCCGCCGACGCGGCGCCGGCCGCCGAGGTGGAGGTCGAGGTGCTGGATGACCCGCGCTATATCGCACTGGTGCATGTGCAGGGCGAAATCGTGGACGGCGAGGGCCTGCCGGGCCAGGCCGGCGGGCTGCGCATCCGCGACCTGATCGAACAGGCCACGCGTGACGACAACGTGGCGGCCCTGATCCTGCGCGTGGATTCGCCTGGCGGCAGCGTGGCCGCCAGCGAGGACATCCGCCGCGCGCTCAACGCCTTCAAGGCCAGTGGGCGGCCGGTGGTGGCCTCGATGGGCAGCGTGGCGGCCTCAGGCGGCTACTGGGTGTCGATGGACGCCAACCGCATCGTCGCCGCGCCCTCGACCATCACGGGCTCCATCGGCGTCTTCGGCCTGGTGCCGAACCTGGCCGGCACCTTCGACAAGCTGGGCGTGCACCCCGATGGCGTCGGCACCACCGTCTGGGCCGGCGCGCTGAATCCGGCGCGGCCGCTGTCCGAGCCGGCGCAGCAGGCGTTGACGCTGGTGGTTCGCCACGATTACCGGCTCTTTATCGAGTCGGTGGCCGAGGCCCGCGGCATGACC
>CAKZQS010000002.1 GCA_937141935.1 uncultured Ectothiorhodospiraceae bacterium | reverse complement strand
ATTAATTTTGTGTCTGTGTTAAAAGTAGTTAGTGTGAAAACGTAGAGTTATTATAGCCACGGGACGAGATTAGCAGACCCCGAAAAACCGTATAAATGACCATTACGAGAAGATTATCTCTATATTTCATATTGACTGGATTCACAATGTTATGTGGACTGTTATCTCGGTCCTGATTGTGCTTAACTTATTTATATTAAATTAGATATATATCATAAATTGATAATTTTATTTTAGAAATTTATCCACTATCGTTTGATATTCCCCTGCAAAATTTTAATTGCTTGTTTGAATACTTTTTCTCCTCTTTTAGGATATGTTTTAATTTTGATTAGTTTTGTGTCAAAAATTAATTCTCCAGTATCGGCGACTTCTTTAGGATAATAAAACAGCAAGTAAGTATAATCCTCCGTTTCATAGCCATTCTTTCTTAATAAGAAATTGTATATATCCATTTGGTTTTGATAATAATGGCTTACCAACTGAGAGATTAGTAGAACAAGAGAAAAATGTAAAAGCACAAAAAATGTCAAGAAAACAGTTCAATAAGTTATGTTTACAAGTTTCTAAAAAATACGAAAATAATTTCAAAGAATTTTGGGGGAACCTGGGATGACGCGCCTTTTGAGTTGGCTATTGCTGGGTATTTTCGTGGTCGCACAGGCCGTGATATTCGCGCCCAGGATTTTCAGCGCTGCCGAAGACACGGTGAAGATCGCGCTCATCGGTCCGATGAGCGGCCAAGACGCCGCGGTCGGCAAGGCCATGACCGAGGGCGCGCGCCTGCTGCAGGCGCTGCTCCAGCCGCTGGGCCTCGGCGCGCAGCTCCTCCAGTTCGCCCTCGCGCACGTTGCGCATCTGTTGCTGGTGGGCCAGCTCCTGCTCGACGCGGGCCAGGTCGGCCTGCGCCGCGTAATAGCGCTCGTCGGCGGCACGGCCGGTGGCCGCGGCCTCGGACTGGGCGGTCTCGGCCGTGTTCAGCGCGGCCATGGCCTCGGTCAGCGCGCGGCGCGACAGCTCGGCCGCGGCCTCGCGCTCGCGCAGCCCCTCGTCGGCGGTGGCGCACTGGGCCTGGGCCTGCTGCCAGCGCAGGCCGAAGTGCGCCGCGCGCAGGGTGCGCTGCTCGGCGCGCAGCGCCTTGTAGCGCTCGGCGGCCGAGACCTGGCGCTTGAGCTTGGCCAGGCGCTCGTCCAGCTCGCCGATCAGGTCCTGCAGGCGCTCCAGGTTTTCGCGCGTGTGGCGGATGCGGGTCTCGGTCTCGCGGCGCTTTTCCTTGTAGCGCGAGACGCCGGCGGCCTCTTCGAGCATCTGCCGCAGGTCATCCGGCTGCGCCTCGACCAGGCGCGAGATCGTGCCCTGCTCGATGATGGCGTAGTTGGCACGCGGCCCCAGGCCGGTGCCCAGGAAGAGCTCGGTGACATCCTTGCGGCGGCAGCGCTGGCCGTTGATGAAGAACAGCGACTGGCCGTCGCGGCTGAGCTCGCGGCGCACCGCGATCTCGGTATAAGCGCCCCACTGGCCGCTGAGCGTGTTGTCGCTGTTGTCGAAAACCAGCTCGATCGAGGCGCGGCCGACGGGCTTGCGCGTGCGCGAGCCGGTAAAGATCACGTCCTCCAGCGAGGTGCCGCGCAGCTGCCGGGCGCTGGATTCGCCGAGCACCCAGCGCACCGCGTCGATCAGGTTGGACTTGCCGCAACCATTGGGCCCGACGATGGCCGTCAGGTTGGATGACAGGCGCAACTCGGTCCGATCGACGAAGGATTTGAAGCCGGCGAGCCGGATGGCCGTCAGACGCAAGAAGGGCTCCCCCCGCAAAACACGCTAGTGTATCAGCCCCCTTTCGCCCCCTCCCCGCCGATGTCGACCGCCCCCAGCCGCGAGCTTGAAGTCTTTGCCAACCCCAAGCCGGGCCGCGATTACCTGATCAGGATGCGCATGCCCGAGTTCACCTGCGTGTGCCCGAAAACCGGCCAGCCGGACTTCGCGACGCTGTACCTGGACTACATCCCGGACACGCATTGCGTCGAACTGAAGGCCTTGAAGCTGTACCTGTGGTCCTTTCGCGAGGTCGGCGCCTTCCACGAGGCGGTGACCAACGAGATCGCCGACACGCTGTGCGAAAAGCTGGCGCCGCGCTACCTGCGCCTGCGCGCCGAGTTCTACGTGCGTGGCGGCATCTACACCGACGTGGTCGCCGAACACCGCCAGCCGGGCTGGACCCCGCCGGCACCGGTGCACCTGGGCTAGGCCCCGCCCTCGGGCGCCGCGCGCCCGGCGTGGTAGCGGCGCAACAGCGTCGCCAGCGCCGAGGGCGTGGCATGGCTGAATTCCTCCATGCCGCAGCCCTGCGCCCGCCAGGGCGCATCGGGCTCGCCCAGGCTGTCGCACACGGCCGCCGCCAGACCAAAGGCCTGGCCCCGGGTGTCGTCGTTGAGCGTGATCAGCGTGGCCAGGCCGGCCGCGTGCGCGGCGCCCAGGCCCATCGCCGAATCCTCGACCGCCACGGCCTTGGTGGGGCTCAGGTTCAGCCGCTCCAGCGCGCGCAGGTACAGGTCCGGCGCCGGCTTCTTGCGCTTGACCTCCTCGCCGCTGACGATGCAATCGAGCCGACCGAGCAGTTCCTCGCCCAGGCAATGGGCCAGCAGCGGTTCCAGGCTGCGGCGCGAGGCGTTGGTCACCAGGCCCACGCGCACGCCGCCCTGCGCGGCCTCGCGGATCAGCCGGGCCACGCCGGGGCGCAGTGGCACATGGCCCTGCTCGACCCGGCGGCGGAAAATACGCGACTTGGCCGCATGCACGCGGTTGACCCAGGCGGCCAGGTTGCGGCCGGCGTCCTCGGCATGCTCGCCGAGCTGCGGCTTGTGCGACAGCACGTAGTGGCGAATGCGCTCCTGCCCGCCGGGCTGCAGCAGCAGGTCCTCGCGGTAGATCTGCGGGCTCCACTCCCAGGGCAGCCCGAGTTCGGCGAAGGCTTCGTTGTAGGCGGGCAGGTGGCCCAGCGCCTCGGTGTCAGCCAAGGTGCCATCGACGTCGAAGAGCAGGGCTTCGAGGCGGATCGCCGCTCCCATGTGCGCTGTGCGTGCGGTCTAGCCATGCAGCATAGCGTGCACACCGCCGGCGTGCGCGTGACGGCCGGCAACACAGGCCCGATTCGGCTCTTGCGCACGCAGCCCACGGCCCGGCGCTGCCCGCGTGCGGCGACCCACGCCGGCGTGCCACTGGGGAGTGTGACTTGCCTCGCGCTGCGGGCTCTGCTACCAATGCCCGGTTTCCACGGTCAGACCGCCATCAACCGCCCATGAGCACCAGCCCCGCGAACCCAGAACTCGGCAACTTCACGCCCTACCAGCCCGCGGCTGGCGAGGAGTACATGTCGGCCGACCAGCGCGCGCACTTTCGCAAGATTCTGGAGGCCTGGCGCTCGAATCTGATGGCCGAGGTGGACCGCACGGTGCACCACATGCAGGACGAGGCGGCCAACTTCCCCGACCCCACCGACCGGGCCACGCAGGAGTCGGAGTTCAGCCTCGAGCTGCGCACCCGCGACCGCGAGCGCAAGCTGATCCGCAAGATCGAAAAGACCCTGCGCCGCCTGGACGAGGACGAATTCGGCTTCTGCGATAGCTGCGGCTCGGAGATCGGCATCCGCCGCCTGGAAGCGCGGCCGACCGCCGATCTTTGCGTGGACTGCAAGAGCCTCGAAGAGATCCGCGAGCGTCAGCTCGGCCGCTGAGCGACGCCGGCCCGCGCTACCGGGGGCGCTTCGCCCCCTCGCCCTCCGGGCCGCTGCACGCCGGCTCGGTGCTCGCCGCGCTGGCCTCCTGGCTGGATGCGCGCGCCCAGGGCGGGCAGTGGCTGCTGCGCATCGAAGATGTGGACAGCGAGCGCTGCAAGCCCGAGCACGCCGCCACCATCCGCGCCCAGTTGCAGGCCTTGGGGCTGGCCTGGGACGCCGAGCTGCCGGCGCAGAGCCAGCGCCTGGACCGCTACGCCGAGCAGCTCGAATCCTGGCTGAGCAGCGACCGGGTTTATGCCTGCCGCTGCAACCGGCGCGTGCTGGCGCCCTACCGCGGCGCCGGCGAGACCTGTTACCCGGGCCTCTGCCGCGGCCTGGGCCTGCCCGCCACAGGGCACGCGCTGCGCTTTGCCCTGCCCCGGCCGGCGCGCCGCGACTTTGTCGACCGCCTGCTCGGGCCGCAAAGCCAGGACGTCGCCACGCAATGCGGCGACTTCGTGCTGCGCCGGCGTACCGGCGACTACAGCTACCAGTACGCCGTGTGCATGGACGATGCCGAACAGGGCATTACCGATGTGGTCCGCGGGCAGGACCTGCTGCCCTCAACCGGCCGCCAGCTGCTGCTGCTGGAGGCGCTGGGCGCGCCGCCCCCGCGCTACCTGCACCACCCGCTGATCCACGACGCCGACGGGCGCAAGCTGTCCAAGGCCACCGGCGCCGACGCGGCGGAGCTTACCGACCCGCTGGCCAGCCTGCGGCAGGCCGCGCAGGCACTGGGCCTGCCGCCGCAGGTCGGCGCGCAGCACAGCGTGGCCGCGCTGCTGGAGGCCGGCGTGCGCGCCTGGCCAGACTGCCTGCAGGCCGCATCGCGCAAGGGCTGAGGGGCCACCCCCGGGGCCGCGCTTCTGGCACACTAGGGCTTTAGTGCATTGCAGCAGTGGCATGGCCAAGGTCCTGAGTCGCCGCGGGAGCGCCTCCTCGGTTCGGCTGATCAACAAGTATCCGAACCGGCGGCTCTACGACACGGTCATCAGCCGTTACATCACGCTGGAAGAAATCCGCGACCTGGTCATCGAGAACATCGAGTTCCGGGTCGAAGACAAGCGCACCAAGGAAGACATCACCCGCAGCATCCTGCTGCAGGTGATCATGGAGCAGGAAGAAAAGGGCACGCCCATCCTGTCGCGCGACGTGCTGCTGCACATCATCCGCTTCTACGGCGACTCGATGCAGAACAGCGTCAGCCACTACCTGGAACTGTCGCTGGAGCTGTTTTCCGCCCAGCAGGCGCAGTTCAAGGACCAGGTGCGCAAGCTGGTCGGCAGCGCCGGCAACCCCATTCAGGCCCTGCGCGAGCTGGCCGATGAGAACCTGCCGCTGTGGCGCAAGGTTCGCCAGGAGTTCATCTCCGGGCTGAGCCTGAACAAGCGCGATGAGGCCGCCGCCCGCGAGGACGAGCGCGGCAACAAGCCCAAGGGCTAAGCCCGAGCAGCGCCCGGGCGGCCGCTACTGCCGCCACGCCCGCACGGGCATTCCCCAGCGCGACCCCTCCACCGCGACGCCTTGCCGCGATGCCGCGCCGCGGCCCCGCACTGCCACCCGCTACCGCCGTACAACCAAGCCCCCTCGTCAGCGAATCGCGGGAGCCGCAGCCGCCTGCACGGCGCCGCTGGCGGCGGCCACGGCATGGCCTTTGCATCAGCCCCCAAGGGCCCCTCCGCGCGCGTGATTTTGCCGTGGTTTTTGGCCCGCAAATCGGCCGCAAACGCAAGGAGGACAAAGTTTTTGTGCAGTGCACTTGCGCAGCGCACCATGACTCCTTATACTGCACCGCAACATGAGCTTTCCGGCTCATACGCCAGCCCGGCAGCGACCCGCGCCAGCTGGTACACCGTGTCTCCTCCAGAAAGACGCAAAGTCTTTCTCGCACCTTGACCCCCGGCAACCCCGGGGGTTTTTTATGCGCGCCTGCCGGGCCTGCCAGACTGGCCCTCGCAGGCACAAAAAAGCCCCCGGTCACGGGGGCTTTTTTGCATCGGCCGCGCCGCCAGCGCGAGGCGGATCGCGAGCGGCCTCGCGACCAGGAATGCGGCGGGGATCAGTTCTCCGGGAACGCGGTCCAGCCCTCGACCCAGGTCCCGCTGCCGCCGGGCGGAATCGCGCCGATGAATCGGGCCCCCTCGTCCCAGAACTCGTCCTGGGGCGGCGTGACCGCCGTCAGCGGCAGGTCGACGGCGCTGGGCACCAGATCGCTCGCGCCGCGGGTCAGCGCCCCCGGCAGCAGGCCCACGCTGCGCACCACGGCGGCGCGGCCCTCGGCCAGCAGGAAGGCGGATTCGTCGAAGCCGCCATCGTCGTCCGCATCGCCGGCTTCATCGGCAAAGGGCGTGCGCCCATCCGGCCCGATCTCGTGCAGCAGCACGCCGGCAAAGTCCAGCTCGCCACTGCCCGACAGGGCGCCCACGCCGGCATCGCGCAGATCCACCGCCTCGCCGTTGAAGCCGGAGATGATGACGTTATGGAAGCGCCCCCCGCTGCCACGGCGCAGGGTCATGCCCCGGTGCACGCGGGTCGAATCCGGCGCCGCGAGCATCGTGACGTTGTAGAAGGTGGGTGCGGAGCGCGGCTGGGCATCGTTATCCACCTTGTAGTTGTCGCCCTCAAAGCCGTTGTCGCCCATGTTCGGGTACAGCAGCAGCAGCACGTATTGCGCCCGCCCCTGCCAGCCGCGATCCCAGTCAAAGGCATCATCGCCGGCGCCGGAGACCAGCACCCGCTTCAGGTCGACGGTGCCGCCGAAGACCTCGATGCCATCGTCCAGGCCACGGTGCACCTGCACGTTGCGCACGATGGTGCCGCTGCCACAGCCGCCCAGGGTCAGCCCGTTCAGCTCGTTGTCCTTGGAGATCTCATAACCGGCGAACTCGATGCGCACATAGTCCAGCACGCCGCAGCTGCTGGTGGCGTTAGCGCCGCCGTACTCGCCGCGGGCGTCGGCCTCGGCCAGGCCCTCGATGCGGTTGCTGCGACGGTTGGTCGGCGCATCCCCCAGCAGCACCACGCCGCCCCAGTCGCCCGGCGCGCGTCGGCCCACCGGCTTGTTGCTGCTGAAGACCACGGGCTCGGCCGCCGTGCCGCGGGCGTGGATCGTGCTGCCGCGGGTCACGAACAGCGCCGAGCCGGGCTGGCCACGGACCTGCACTCCGGGCTGGATGGTCAGCCGCGCCCCCTTCTCCACGAAGGTCGGGCCGCTGAGCACGTAGGTGTTGCCCGCCTCCCAGGTCGTGTTCTCAAGGATCTGCTGCGGCGCCTGCACCGTCTTCGGCCCGGCCGCGGCCCGCTGGCCCATCGGCAGCAGGTAATAGGCCAGGCCGAGGATGGCCGCCAGCGCCACGGCGGTGATGATGATCGGAGAGGCATGGCTGCCGCGATTCTGGGCCGGGATCGCCTGGACATGCGGCTCGACCGGCGGTGGCCGGCTCGCGGCCGGCGCGGCGCTCTCGCGCGCCAGCGCGCCCTGCAGCTTCATCGCGCGGATCTGCGCCACCTGCACACGCACCTCGCTGTCGCCCAAGGACTCCGCACGTTGCAGGATGTCCTCGCGATACTCCGGGTCCGCCAGCAGCATCTTGAAGTGGATCATCGGCATCCCCGCCGCCGCGCGGGCATCGCACAGACGCTTCAGATTCCACAGCGCGTTCACCGCACGCGCACGCCCGCCACTCCCCGCGCCGTCGGCCGTCGCCGTGGTGCTGCTCTCCATTTTGCGTTCTCGTCCTCACCCTGGGAGTACCAGCCTAGGGCGCGGACATGACCGCTTTGTTGCACTGCGATAACAGCGCCGCTGCCGGCTCGACGGAGCCGCTGGGAGCAAGGGCCGGGGCGCCCGGCGCCCCGCCCCGCGACCGCCCTAGGGCATGCCGGCGCCCGCGCCGTCGCCGCCCCCGGCGCGAGTCGTCTCGGCGCCTTGGGTCTCGGCCGCCCCGCCGCGCGGCTCGTAAAAGACGAACCAGGGCT
Source organism: uncultured Ectothiorhodospiraceae bacterium (assembly GCA_937141935.1). Taxonomy (GTDB): domain Bacteria; phylum Pseudomonadota; class Gammaproteobacteria; order Nevskiales; family Oceanococcaceae; genus MS8. Next base: position 56,405 of record CAKZQS010000002.1, on the reverse strand, counting down.
CACCGTCATCGTCGAGGTAAAAGGCGCGCTGCTCGGCATAGTTGAAGGGGCGCGAGCCGATGCGCCCGAACACGGCCATCTGGTGGCCGGTCTCGTCGACCGCGCGGTCGCGATCCAGGCCCTTGGACAAGGCCAGCAAGGGCGCGGCGGTGGCCCGCGTGGCGATCAACTGCGGCCGGGGCTCCGGCGAGAAGCCATAGAAGCGCGGCTGGCTTTCCGGCGAGGTCAGCTGCAGCACCTTCAGCCCATGGCGGCCATCGGCCACGTAGGCGAAGAGCGAGGCATTGGTGGTGGCCACCACCACGTCGCGCGCGTCGCTGAGCGCGCCCTCGGCGTTGTACAGCGAGTAGAGCTGCGGCGCCTCCGGGCTGGTGACGTTGATGATGGCCAGGCCCTGCTCGCCCGCGGCCACGTAGGCGTAGGTACGCGCCACATAGATGCGCTGGGCATCTTGCAAGGCGACCCGGGCCCCGTCGATCAGCCGCGGCGCTTCGGGCCAGGTGACATCGGCCACCTTGAAGCCCTCGCCGTCGCTGATGAACAGGTAGCGGAACTGCAGCGCCGTGGCGCGGCCGTCGCGTACCGGGATCGTGGCGGCCACGCGGGGCTGCAGCGGCTGGTCCAGATCCAGCACCACGATGCGCTCGGGCGTGGTGACGTAGACGTGATGGCCGGCGATGGTCAGGTGCCGGGCGCCGTCGAGCACGCCGTCGGCGTTCCAGGTCAGCGCGCGGTGCAACTGGTTGTTGCGCGGCTCGCCGTCCGAGAGCGTGTTGACGTCGACCAGGATCAGCCCCTCGACGCTGTCGCTGATCAGCGCGTAGTCGTAGATGGGGTGGAAGGGCTGCTCGAGGTTGATCTCGCGCATCAGGGTGCCTTCGTTGCGATCCGGGTGGATGGGCTGCGTGGTGGGCAGCGCCATGCAGGTCGCGTTCTCGCTGTCCACGCGCGTGTCATGCCCCAGCGGCGAGAAGGGCGCGCTGATGATGCGCTGCGAGAAGCCCTTGTTGGCGATCGAGGCCACGTCATAGACCTCGAAGCCGCCGCGGCCCTGCGCCGCGTAGAGGTATTCGCCACGCAGCTGCAGGCAGCGCACAGCATCCGGCGCGTCCATGGTGTGCGCGGTGTCCAGCTTGCCGCCGCGCTCCTGGTGCGCCGCATACCAGTCGGGGTAGGCATAGCGGTGCAAATAACTGCCCAGCACCGACTGCGGCTCATCCCACTCGGTGACCTGCACGGCGGTGATGCCGTCCTCGCCGCCGGCATAGGCGTAGTAGCCCAGGAAGTTGATGAAGTTGGTGCCATGGCCCAGCAGCTGGGCCATGATCGCGTTGTTGTCGCCCTGTGCCGAGAGGTGGCAGTCGCTGCAGGTCTTGGTCTCGGTCTTGCGCACGGTGTGCGGGAAGTGCGGCGCGAAGGCCTGCGAGGAATAACCACTGGCGGCCACCGGCGGCTGCTGGATGTAGATCAGCTCGCGGTTCGCATTGCGCGAGGACAGCACCAGTGCCGAGGAGGAGCGCACCGGTGCCGTGCGGTTGCCCTTGGCCGGTCCGTGCTTGCCCAGCATGAAGATCTGGTCGCGGGCGACCTGCGGGTTGTAGGTGGCGTAGTTGCGCGTCTCGCCGCCTTCGTAGTGGTTGCGCTCGGTCTTCCAGTTGGCCTGGATCGGCAGGTGGCAGCCGCCGCAGGAGGTCGTCCAGGAGGTGTGGCAGGTCACGCAGAGCATCTCGTCGTCGGCATGGGCGCGGTCCTCGAATTCGACCTCCGGGCCCCAGTTCTGCCGCGCTGGGTCGGCCGCCATCAGCTTGGCGCGCGCCGCCTTGGCGTTGTAATCCCCCGAGCCGGGCTGCACCGAGTCGCGCACCAGGCTCAGCTCCCACTCCAGCCCCGGGGTCACGGCGCTGCGCTGGATCAGCTTGCCGCCGACCCATTCAAAACGCAGGCTGCCGTCCTGGTTGCGGATGGTCGACAGGTCATTGCCGCCGGGCGGCGAGGCCGGGCCGGAGGTCTTCAGCGTCGGGTAGCGGTCGGCGGTGCCGTGGCAATCGATGCACTCGATCTCGATGGCCTGCGCCACCTCGCCATAGATGTGGCCATTGCCGTGCGCATCCTGCTCGAAGTGGCAATCGACGCAGTGCATGCCCTTGTCGGCGTGGATCGAGGCCATGTGCACGGCCTTGTCGAACTTCTCCGGGTCGTCGTCGCTGACGATGTTGCCGTCGGCGTCGAGCAGCGCGCCCTCGCGATTGCGCTTGAAGATGGCGCGGAAGTTCCAGCCGTGGCCATGGTAATCGGCGAACTGGGTGTCGTTGAGTTCGGGGTTCAGCTCGGAGACCTGCTTGACGAAGTCCGGGTCGCCCCATTTGCCGCGTATCGCCGCCTCTTCCGGGTTGCGCTTGTTGATCTCGTGGATCTCGGCGTCCGTCGGGTAGCGCTGTTCTTCCGGCCACATCGCGGGCGCGTCGGACTCGTAGTCCCACATGGTGTAGCCCAGAAAGCTGTTCAGGAAGATGTTCGGCTGGTGCATATGGCAGACCATGCACTGCGCCGTGGGGATGGCCCGGGTGAAGCGGTGCTGCAACGGGTGGCCGGGCTCCTCGCGGTCGATGGTCGGGTCGGCCGTCTGCGTCAGGCCGGTGTGGCCGAACTCGGCATAGGGCCCGGAATGCTTGGGCTCGCGGTCGTTGGCGTAGACCACATGACAGGCGCCGCAGCCGGAGGTGCGAAAATCACCCGGGTTGTCATTGGTGCCCAGGAACCAGGCGAAGGGGTCGTTCAGCCGGGTCTTGTGGATGTTGAGCACCGGCACGGCGATGCGGTTGCCGGTGGCCGGGCCCCGGTTGGACTGCCGCAGATCGGGCCGGCCCGGCTCCTCCAGCCGCTGCTGCTGGCCCAGGCTGTTGGGCAGGCCGGTCTCGGGGAAGAGGTTGATCAGGTTGCGCCCGCCGCGCTCGAACACGCGGAAGACATCGGCCGGCGGCGTGACCTCCCAGGCCGGCAGCGGGTGCAGCATCTCCAGGATGCCCTTGTCGCGCATGTTGTCGTCCACCGCCACCGGGGCCTCGATGGCCGCGGCCTCGCCCTCGCGGGTGTAGGCCTCGCCGAGGACGTAGCGCTTGTAGGGCAGGATGCCGTTGTTGTAGCTGGCGCCGCCCCAGAGCATCGCCGAGGTGGTCATCAGCGAGGTACGCACCTTGTCGATAATCGGCTGGTGGCAGGCCCCGCAGGCCTCATCCATGATCCGGTAGTCGCTCGGGTTGACGAAACGCAGGAACTCCGGCGACTCGCGGTTGAGCAGCGTGTAGCTGTGCTTGGGGTTGGCGCTGGAGGGGAAATTCCAGGTCTCGGGGTAGCGCGGCAGCACGTGCGCCTGGCGCAGCGCGCCCATGTAGTCGGCATCCTTGAACTGCGCGTTCGCCGGCTGCCAGACATCGGCATTGCCGCCGTGACAGTCGGTGCAGCCCAGCACCACGCCGGGGTTGTCGTGCATGGTCTTGGCGTCGGTCTCGACGTGGCAGGACACGCAGCCGGCGCTCTTGGAGCGCGCCTCTTCCCAGCTTTGCTGGCGCGGCGCGAAGTCCGCGGTGACGTAGTCGCGTTCGACCGGCTTCTCGCCGCCGGCGGCCAGCGCCGGGGCGCCCGTGAAGGCCAGCAGCAGGGCACCGGCAGCAAGGATTGCGTTTCGCATGGTTATCTCCTGCCTGCGGCTAGAAGGTCAGCACGAGGTTGCCGAAGATCGAGTACTGGTAGCTCTCGTCCGGGAACAGGTCCTCGAAGCCCTTCCCCGGCAGCAAGACGGCGCCGGACAGCCGCCAGACCACGTTCTGGCTGGCAAAGGGCCGCCAGATCCACGCGGTCGACAGATCCAGGCCGATCTCCTCGTCGATGTCCGATTGGTTGCGCGCGACCTCCAGCACCGTGCTGTCGGCAAAGCGCAGGTAATTGGCATTGAAGGACACCCGGCTCTCGACGCTCAGGTCCAGGTCGGCCCCAACGCCCAGCAGCACGGTGCCGGGGTTGGTGAAGTTCGACTGGCCGCGCTCCTTGGACGAGCGCAGGCTGTTCAACATGCCGTTGCGCGGCGTGATCGAGACCCCGCCGCCGGCCACCAGCGGCACCGGCTGGTGGGTCCAGTAGTTGGTGTCGAAGCCGGCGATGATCGGGTTTTCGAAGATCGCATCAAAGCCGGTGGCCTTGTCGTCGAAGGGGTCGGTGTCCGGCGTGGCGTAGACGGCCGAAAAGCGCATCCGCGCCCAGCTGTAGTCGCGCCCGGCCTCGGCGGCGAAGAAGCCGGCCGAGATGTCGCCCTCGCGGTCGACGAAGCTTTGCCGGTCCTCGTCGCCGACGGCCCAGTAGGCCGACACCGTCAGGTTCAGCCGGCCGAAGTGGCCGTCGCCGTTGTAACCCAGGTACACCACGTCGTAGTTGCGTGGCTGCTCCAGGCCCAGCGAGGCCGGGCGGGCGATGAAGCCGTTCTCGTCGAAGGCGCTGGGCTCGTCGCCCTCGCGGTTGCGGTTGTAGACCACCGTGGCCTGGGAGAAGAAGCCCAGCTGCGGGAAGTCCTGCCAATAGACGTTGGCGATGAAGACATCATCCTTGCGGATGTCCTGGCGGATGTCGTTCAAGCCGGAGTTGATGTCTTTTTCCAGCCGCCGGAACCAGGCCAGGTTGTACTGGAAGATGTTGTTGTTGCGGGTGCCGAACAGCCGCGCCCCAAGCTGGATGTCCTGGAACAGAAAGCCGCGAAAATCCGTCGAGAAGGGCTGGATGCCGATGCGGAAGCTGTCGAAATCGTAGCGATCCGACACGTTGCGGATGTGGTAGTCGAAGAAGGCCTCCTGCAGCAGCACCTGCGAATCGGTGCGGCTGTCGCCCTCGCGCGGGTCGATGCGCAGCAACCGGCGTTCGGCCGTGTCGACGTAGTTGTAGTTGATGACCGGCGTCAGACGGAACTCATAATCCGGCGGCTTGAAGGTGGTGTTGCCCTTCACATAGACCAGCCCGATGATCAGATTCTGGTTGAAGATGAACTGGTCATCGGCGCCGAACACGCCCACGCTGCCCGGCCGCTCCGAGGTCTGCGCGCCCACCGGGACCGGCAGGCTGCGCGGCTCGAAAATGGTGTCCGAGATCAGGTTGAGCTGGAAGAACCAGTCCTCCCCGTGCACCGGCCGGTCGCCCTTGATGACGTTGAAGTTGTAGGGGTCGTACCAGGGGAAGTTCAGGATGCCGAGCTGTTCGGTCAGCTTCCAGCGGTCTTCGACCTTCACGTAATTCGCCTGCGCCCCCGGCGCCGGCACCGGGCGCAGACCGGCCCGGCGGTTCGGGTCGAAGTGGTCGCGCGGGATCGGCTTGCTGGCCGTGCCGGGCGCGGCCTCGGTGGAGCGGCTGCGGCGCCGGCCGCGGGCCTCCTCGACGGCCGGTTCCGCGCTGGCGGGCTCGGCCTCCTCGCGGATGGTCGCGCGGCGGCGGCGGGCGCGGCGGTCGATGGCCTGCGTCGGGGCCAGCTCGCCCTCGCCCAGCTCACCGGCCTGCGCCAGCTGCAGCAGCGGGGCCGGCGGCAGCGCCAGCGTAAACGCGGCGGAGGACCCCTCGGCCCAGGCCGCCGGAGCCAGCAGGGTCGTGGTCAGAAGCAGGGCCGCGGCGGACACGCGGGCGTCGTGGGTGTGTTGCTGCATGTTCATGTCACAGCCCCTCGCAAACGCGCTGTTGGTCCGAGCCCGGGAAGGGCGTTTCGGGGAAGCGGGGCCCGGCCACGTCCGGTGGCGGGTTGGGCGCCCCCGGCGCCTGGGGACACTGCACATAGCGCAGGCGCACGCCGCGCGCCTCGAGCCGGTCGGCGCGGATCTCCGGCGGCGCATTGCCCAGCGCCCCGCCCAGCTCCAGGCCGGCGTTATGCGTGCCCAGGAAGGCAATCATGTCGTCCTGGTCCACGCCGTCACCGGAGATGCCGATGCCCCCCACCAGCACGCCGCCGCGGTAGATCGGCACCGAGCCGGGGAAGATCTGCAGGCCATTGTCCAGGCCCTCGGGAATCGTGGTGCCGAAAAACAGCGGCGCCGCGTCGGTGCCGGCCGGGAAGCCGCCGGCGCAGCCACTGTCGCTGACGTCCGGCACCAGCCCCAGCGTGAAGGCGACGTGCTGGATGATGCGCTCGTAGACCATGTCCAGCTGCAGCCCGGTCGAGAAGGGGCTCCAGTCGGCGAAGGGTTTGCTGAAGGGGCCCGGCGGCGCGCTGAGCAAGCCGTCGGGGAAGAAGGGCCGCGACAGATTGCCGCCCGAGCGGTCGGCGAAGGCGTGGGTGCCGGTCAGCGCCGTCGGGCCGAAGAGGTCGCGGGTGCGCTGCACATAGTCGGCGAAGGCCAGCGCCGGGGCACGGCGGTCGATGGCCAGGTCGCCATTGGCGTCGCGGGCGATGTCCAGGTAGCTGACGGCGCCGCCGTCGCTGAGCCGCTGGCCGGCATCGGCGGAGGAGAAAAACACCGCGGTCCGCGCCTTCTGCAGCGACACATCGGTGCCAAAGATCGGGCCGTCGTGCGTGCGCAGCACGCCCAGCACCGCGCCGCGACTGTCGACCACGCTGGCGGTCACGTGGATCTGGCTGCCCAGCGGCCGGCGGATTTGTGCGCGGCCCTGGCGCGCGACGCGCAGCGCATTGCGCAGCAGCACCGCCACCTCGGCCTCGCTCAGCGCCGCGGCGCCGGCCGGGTTGTCGGCGGCGGCGCGCGGCGGATAGCGGCGGCTGCCGTCGGGCTCGACCAGCTCAAAGGCCTCCAGCCCGGCAAAACGGGGGTCGTTGCTGGGGCGGTAGCCGGAGGCCGCGCGGCCGAAGGCCACGCCGGCGCGCACCGCGCCGCCGGCGTTCTCGGTATAGCCGGGGATGCTCAGCAGTTCGCCATTGATGGCGCCCAAGGCCGGCGCGGCGGTGCCGGCTGTCAGCGTGTCGCCGAAGTCGACATCGCTGAAGCGGAAGGTCTTGCCCTCGACGGTGATGCGGTCGCCACGGCGGTCCCGCGGCGCGGCGAAACCAAAGCTGGCCGCGACGGCGATCAGCTCATCCAGGTCGCGATCGGTATCGGTCAGCACCAGATCCAGGCCGTAGATGCCGTCGGCCATCACGCCCACGCCGCCCACCGGCGTGCCGTTCTTGTACAGCGGCAGGCCGCCGGGGTCGGCCGCCAGGCCCAGCGGGCTGCGCTTGGGCCCCACCCGGGCGTCGGCCTCGCGGCGCACCAGGTCCGAGCAGGCGAGCTGGCTGAACTGCACGCCGAACAGCGGCCCGGAGACCTGGTTCAGCTCGCCGGGATTGAAGTGCTCCTGCACGATCTGCCCTGCGGTGCGCGTGGTGAAGGCATTGCCCTCCGAGGACAGATAGGCGCCGGTGACCGCCTTGCTGATCGCCCCCAGCGCGCTGGGCACGGTGAGGTTCTCAAGGCCGGTGTTAACGTTTTCGGCGCGCAGCGAATCGACCCGCATGTCCGGCGAGGCGCCATCCATGCGGTAGACCGCCAGCACATTGCCGACGCGGTCGACGACGGCGATGGTTGCCGCCACGCCCTGGGCCTGTGCCTCGTTGGCGGCCTGGGCCAGAACCGTCTCGACCTCGGCGACGCTGAGCCGCGCGGCCGCGGCCGCCAGGTCGGTGGCGCAGTTGCCGGCGCAGGGCGCGGCGCCCTCGCCGATCCCCGCCGCCCCCGGGCGGTCCCCCTCGCCGCAAGCGGCGAGCAGCAAGGCGAGCACGATGGCCCCGGCCGTCGAGCGTAGCGCTGTGTGCATTGTCATCCCCCCTGGCGTGGGCGGCCCTAGGGCACCGCCGCTGAACCCCCGCTGCTGGCCCGGGCCGCGCCGTGCATCAGCGCCTCCCCGGCCAGATGGAAACCGTGACAGTCGATGCAAAGCGAACGGATACGCCCGCGTCGGCTGGCATTGCCGGCATGGCAGCCGGTGCAATCGTCGATGCCGGGCAGCAGCACCTCGTCGGCCGACTCCGAGGTCGAGGCCGCGTGGCAGCTCTCGCAGCCCTCGGTCTGGTGGTGCCCATGGTCAAAGCGCGCCGCCTCGAACCACACCGCGCGCTGGCGGAAGGGCTCGACATCCCAGTCCGCCCCGCCCTCCTGCGGCGCCGGGCCGATCGTGTGGCACTTGGCACACAGGCGCACGCGGATGGTCTCGTCGATCTTGTCGCGCGCCAGCCCGTCGGCCTTGCGCAGCAGCGTGTTGCGTTCGGCCTCGTCCAGCACCACGCTGCGCTGCCGCCCGCGCGGGCCGCGCGGCAGGGTCAGCGGCGGCTGCTCGGTGCCCTGCAGGACCTGGCGGGCGTAATAGCCGCGCAGGTCGTCGAGCACGGCCTGCGTGTTGCCATGCGGGACCTCGCGGCCCGGGTCGCTGGGTTCGAACTCCAGGCTGTGGCAGTACTGGCAGTGCTGCTCGAAGTCCACCGCCTGGAAGCTGACCTCGCCGGCCTGGTATTCGTGGCAGGACTGGCAATCCAGCAGCTGCGCGTCGCCGGCGCGGTCCTCGACGCCATCGGCGTCCAGGTGCAGATCGTGCGGGAAGATCAGCGCCGAAGGCTCGCGCAGGCCCGGCTGCAGCGCCAGCGACACGGCCTCGCGCTGGCCCTGCGGGTCCAGCCGCCAGACGGTCGGCGAAAACTGCGGGTGGCCGCCATCGAAGTCGCTGACCGGCTGCAGTCCGCTGCCCGGCATCTTGCTGCCCGGCAGCGCGTGGCAGTCCACGCAGAGGCTGGGGTGGGCCAGCACCAGGCCCTCGTCGCCGTCGTGCTCGTGGTGGCAGTCGGCGCAGCGGTAGTCCTCGATGCCGCTGCTTTCCAGCAGGGCGACGTCGTCATCGTGATGCGCCACGGTGGCGTGGCAGGCCAGGCAGGCGCGGTCCGGCGTCATCTCGAAGGCCTCGAGGTGGCAGGCCTCGCAGTCGCGGCCAAAGCTTTCATGCGCGGCCGACATCGGCCCCGACAGCCACACCGCATCGCTGGGCACCAGCGGCGCGTGGCGGATCTGCGCGCTGACCACCGGCAGGAAGCGGCTGGCCAGCGGCAGCAGCAGCGTGATCAGCAGCAGCAGCACGAACAGGATCCAGCTCCAGCGGCGGCGGCTGACGCCGACCTCCTCCAGCGACAGCTTGGACTGCGCCCGCAGCTGCGCCGCCTGGGCATCCTTGACCCGCGGCGCCTCGCGCACCTCCAGGTAGGCCTGGCCCTCGAAGAGGCGAAACACGATCTCGCTGCCGCCCAGCGTGACCACGTCGCCATCGCGCAACTTGCTGCCACGCGAAGGCGCGCCGTTGAGCAGCACCGGCCCGGCTTCGCGCAGCACCTCGATGTTGTGGCCGCCCAGGCCACCGGCACGCACCTCGGCATGCTCCCAGGCCACCCGCGGGTCGTTGACCAGGATGTCCTGGTCGGCGCCACGGCCGATGGTCACCTGTGGCCGGTCGATGCGCTTGTCGCTGATCGTCTGGTTGTTCCCGCTGCCGCGCAGCTGGCGAATCACGATGGCCATGGCGCTACCAGTAGAGGAACACGGAGAGGATATGCGCGAGCAGCGCGGCCAGCAGGCCGATCGTCAGCGGCACGTGCAGGTACAGCCAGACGCTCATGCGCGCCCGGCGGGTGATGTCCTCGTTGAGCTGGGTCACCAGCGCCTTCTTGCGTGACAACACATCGAGCAGCTTGCGCCGCGTCTCCTTTTGCTTGGCGTCCTGTTCGGCGGACACGAAGGCGCTGGCCATGAACATCATCGTCTGGCCGCTGTCGCCGCCGTCGCCCGCGCCGCGGCCCATCTGCGGCGCCGAGCCGGCGAAGGCGGGCTTGTTCAGCTCTTCGCGCAGCCGGCTGATCAGGCCCTCGGCCGGCGCCTGGCCCTGGCGGACGCCCAGCACCTGGCGCCAGAAGCCGCCGCCAATGCGGGTTCGGTTGATCGAGGCCAGCGTGCGCTCGTGGGTTTCCCGGCCCAGCTCCGCGGCCAGCAGCAGCAGCTGGCGATCCAGCTCGGCCACCTCGCGCAGCATCTCCTGGGCCGGGATGGCACCGCGGTTGGCGGTGATCTGCGTCGGGTAACGCACATAGCTGACCACGCCCCAGATGCCGGACACGATGACCAGCATCATCAGCAGCCAGGCCAGCGTGTGGATGTTCAGCCCGAACTGCCAGCCGGTGTGCAGCGTGCCGACCACGATCAGCGCCAGGCCCAGCCACACGTGCGCCGAGGTCCAGCCCTTGACCGTGCCCAGGTTCGAGCGATAGCTGCGCTTGCGCACGCCCAGCAGCGTCAGCCACACGATCAGCAGCGCGCCGATGGTGCCCAGCGTGTAGCCCAGCCAGGTGCCGCCGTTGGGCCCGGCCGCCGGGTCATGCCAGGCATAGGCGGCGATGCTGGCCAGGATCAGCAGCAGGCCCAGCTTGAGCCAGCGCCCCCCGGCATGGCTGAGAAAGGATTCGTGCAGCGCCATGGGCTAGCTGCGGTCCGCCGCGAGTTCCATGAACTCTTCCGGGCTCATGCGCAGCGCGGCGCCGGTGGGGCAGGCGCGTACGCAGGCGGGGCCGCCGGCGAGGTCCTTGCACATGTCGCACTTGACCGCCTTCTTGGCCACGCCCGCGCCCTTGTCATAAGGCACCGAGGTGCCGGGCGCCAGGCCGGCGCCGGTCAGCAGCCAGGTCCACAGCTTGGGCCGGTCCTCGGTCACCGCGCCCATCTGGATCACGCCATAGGGGCAGTTGCGCTCGCAGTTGCCGCAGCCGATGCAGGAGTCGTTGATGAAGACCTCGCCATTGGGCGCGCGGTGGATCGCGTCCGGCGGGCAGTCCTTCATGCAGTGCGGGTGCTCGCAATGCCGGCAGGAGGTCGGCACGTGCAGGCTGGCGAAGGTCGGCCCGGCCTCGCGGTTCAGCCGCGAGACGTTGCCATGGGTGCTGGCGCAGGCCTTCTCGCAGTGGTCGCAGCGCACGCACAGCGACTCGTCGATCAGCAACACATCGGTGGCCTCGCCCAGGCCCTGGCTGACCAGAAAGGCGATCATCGAGCCGTCGCGGCTGCGGCTTTCGGCCTGCGCATTCGCCAGCAGGCGCTCCTTGTAGATGGCCTCGACCCGCTCGCGCACGCCGGGGTTGCGCGCCATCAGCCCCTTGAAGGCCTCGCCTTCGACGCGCAGCGCGTCGCAGGCCACGGCGGCGGTGACGGTGGCCATGCGCGGCATGTCCGAGACCAGCGCCATCTCGCCGACGTAGTTGCCCGCGGCGACGTAGGCGATGGGGGTGTTGCGGCCGCCGATGTCGCGCGACACGGTGACCGAGCCCGAGCGGATGACGTAGAAGGCATCGCCGGCATCGCCTTCGGCGAACAGCGTCTCGCCGGGCTTGTAGTGCTCCAGCGTGCTGGCCTGCAGCACGTCGGCCAGGTCATCGGCGCTGGCGCCGGGGGCGATCTGGCTCTGGATGGCGCGCAGGATGAAGGTCTGGTCGACGACGCGGCGCACCGCATCCACCGACTGGATCAGCTTGTTCATCGAGCGCCGCGGCGTTTCGATCAGCAGCAGGCCTTCGCCCTTGGCGCGCACCGTGGCGCTGCGCCGACGCCCGGAGATCAGGCTCATCTCACCGAAGAACTGGCCCGCGCCCAGCGTCACCTTCTTGTGCGGCTGCTCGGGGTCCACCTGGATCTCGACCTCGCCGGCCAGGATCGAATAGAAGCTGTTGGTGTAGTCGTTGAGCGCGAAGATCACCTCGCCGGCGGCCGGCGCGCGCACGTGGCTGTCGAGCATGAACTCGCGCAGCTGCAGCGTCGTCAGCGGCTCCAGGATCGGGATGACCTGCTGCACGAAATCCAGGTTCTCGTCGACCGAAAAGCCGTAGGGAATCGTCTGGAACTTGCTTTCCAGCAGTGGCTCGTCGGCCGGCTTGACCTCGCGCCCGGCGATGAACTCGATGACCTCATAGCCCTGGTTCATCGCCTGCTTGATCAGCGGGTAGCCGGCCAGCGCGCCGATGATGTACAGCCCCGGCACATTGGATTCGTACTGCGGCGACACCGCCGGCACGGCGGCCGGGTCGGCCGAGGGGAACTCGATGCCGCAGGATTCGACGAAGCGCCGCGGCGGGGTGGCCCCCAGGCGGGCGATGATGCGGTCACAGAAGACTTCGGCCTCGCCCTCGGCCGTGTTCAGCACGAAGCGCAGCGGCTTGCCGCTGGCGTGGCCGGCGGGCAGCGCCTCGACCACCTGCGGCGTGGATTCGTAATAACAGCCCAGCGTGCCGTCCTCGATGGCGGCCAGCACCGCGGAGTTGTTGCCGTCCTTGGCGCGGGTAAATTCGTCGCGCCGGTTGACGATGGACACGGTATTGCCGGCATGGGCCAGCGCCAGCGCGTTCTCGATGGCGGCATCGCCGGCGCCGACGATCAGGATGGTCTCGCCGCCATAGGCATCCGGGTCGTCGAGCTGGTATTGCACCTGCTCCAGGTCTTGTCCGTCGACGCCCAGCTTGCGGATGTTGCCCTGCACGCCGATGCCCAGCACCACGTGCTTGGCGCGCACGCTGTCGCCGGATTTGAGGGTCAGAGTGAAGTCGCCGCGGCCGCCTTCGATGGCCGTGACTTCGGCGCCGTGGCGGACGTTGACCTGGAGCGCGGCCACGCCCTGATTCCACACGTCCAGGATGGCCTCGCGCTTGCCGGCCTCGAAGCCCACCGGCGCACGCAGCGGCAGCACCGTGGGCTCGGCCATCACGTGCTTGCCCTTCTGGTAGCGAAAGATCGTGTTCGACAGATGCGGCTCGGCCTCGAGCAGCACATGCGACATGCCGCTTTCGGCCGCCCGCGCCGCGGCACTCATGCCCCCCGGCCCCGAGCCGACGACCGCGACCTCGTAAATTTCCGCCACCTTGACCCCCTGTCGGCAGACCGGCTCAGCCTAGCCCCGCACCCCGGCATCCGCAACCGCCGCCTGTCGCGCGGGCCGCGCTGCCGCTATGCTGGGGGCCACGCCGGGTCCGAGGGAAAGAGATGGAGCGATTCCGCGCGCAGGGGGAGCCCGGGCTCGCCCGCAGGCTCAGAGCGACGCTACGTGTGGCAGGCACCATGCTGGCAGCCGCCCTGCTGGCGCCGGCCGTGGCGCTTGCCCTGCCCGCCCTGCCCTATACCGATGGCCAGGTGCACGAGGGCGTCGCCACCTGCGCCGGCGCCGCCTGCCATGGCGCGGCGACGCCGCACCAGGACTCGCCGATCCTGCAGAACGAGTACTACATCTGGACCCGCGAGGATCGCCACTCGCAGGCCTACAAGACCCTGCTCAGCGCCGAATCGCGGCGCATGGGCGAGCTGCTGGGGCTGACGCCGCACCAGTCGCCGCGCTGTCTGAGCTGCCATAGCGACTTCGTGCCTGAGGCCCAGCGCGGGCGCCGCTTTCGCCTCAGCGACGGCGTGGGCTGCGAGGCCTGTCACGGCGGCAGCGAGCGCTGGCTGGAGAGCCACGTCGAGCGGGGCGCCACGCACGCCGACAACCTCGCCGCCGGCCTCTACCCCACTGAGGAGCCCGCCGCCCGCGCGCGCATGTGCCTGAGCTGCCACCTCGGCGGGCCGGACCACCCCATCGACCACGAGATCATGGGCGCCGGCCACCCGCCGCTGGGCTTCGAACTCGACACCTTCACGGCCATCGAGCCGGCCCACCACGACCTCGACGCCGACTACGCCGCGCGCAAGGGCATCCGCAGCTCGCTGCAGACCTGGGCAGACGGCCAGCTGGTGGCGGCGCGCCGCTACCTCGAAGAACTGGCGGGCCCGCGTCTGCGCGACGGCACCTTCCCGGAGCTGGTCTTCTTCGACTGCTACGCCTGCCACCACGAAATGACGGACACGCGCTGGGACCGCACGCCCGCCCCGGGCCTGGCGCCCGGCCGGGTCCGGCTGCACGGCGTGAACCTGCTGCTGGTGCACACGCTGCTGCGCCAGCTCGACGAGCGCGCCGCCAATGCCTGGGGCAGCGGCCTGCGCGAGCTGCATGCGGCCTCGCAGCGCAGCGTCGATGCGCTGCAGACGCAGGCGGGCAACCTCGCCGCGCAGGCCGGCGACCTGGAGGCCAGCCTGGCCGGTCGCAGCTACAGCGAAGCCGAGGCCTGGGCGCTGCTGGAGGCCGTCAGCCAGCAGGCCCTGGCCAGCGCCGACTACAACCTGGCCGAGCAGGCCACGATGGCGCTGGAGGCGATCTTCTTGACGCTGGACCGCGCGGGCAAGGTCAGCGGCAACCGCTCCACGCGCATGCGCGCGGCGATAGACGAGGCCTACAAGTACACCAACGACACCAAGGATTACCGCGCCGGCGCCTACAACGCGGCGCTGCGGCAGTTCCGCGGCGCGCTGCCCTAGGGTCGGGTTCGAGCCCGCCTGTCGCGCCGGCGGCGGGCATAAAAAAACCCCGCCGGAGCGGGGTTTTTTGTCCGAGCGCGGTGGCTCAGGCGTTGTCTTCGAGCAGCGCCTTCATCGACAGGCGCACGCGGCCCTGCTTGTCGACTTCCAGGACCTTGACCTTGACCACGTCGCCCTCGGACAGCACCGAGCTGACGTTCTCGACGCGCTCGTTGCTGATCTGGGAGATGTGCACCAGGCCGTCCTTGCCCGGCATCAGCGACACGAAGGCGCCGAAGTCCATGATGCGCACGACCTTGCCCTCGTAGACGGCGCCGACCTCGATGTCCTTGGTCAGCTCGTCGATGCGCTTGATCGCGGCCTGGGCCTGGCGGCCGTCGACGGCGGCGATGCGGATCGTGCCGTCGTCGTCGATGTCGATCGTGGTGCCGGTTTCCTCGGTGATCGAGCGGATGGTCGCGCCACCCTTGCCGATCACGTCGCGGATGCGGTCGGAGTCGATCTTGATCGTGGTGATGCGCGGCGCGTAGTCCGACATCTCTTCACGCGGCGTCGAGATCGCATGGGCCATCTCGCCCAGGATGTGCAGGCGGCCTTCGCGGGCCTGGTCCAGGGCCTGCTGCATGATCTCGCGGGTGATGCCGGCGACCTTGATGTCCATCTGCAGCGCGGTCACGCCGTCCTGCGTGCCGGCCACCTTGAAGTCCATGTCGCCCAGGTGGTCTTCGTCACCCAGGATGTCGGTCAGCACCGCGAAGCGGTCGCCTTCCAGGATCAGGCCCATGGCCACACCGGCAACGGCGCCGCGGGTCGGCACACCGGCATCCATCAGCGCCAGCGAGGTGCCGCAGACGCTGGCCATCGACGAGGAGCCGTTGGATTCGGTGATTTCGGACACCACGCGCAGCGTGTAGGGGAACTCGCTGGAATCCAGCGGCGGCAGCACCGCGGCGATACCGCGACGGGCCAGGCGGCCGTGGCCGATCTCGCGCCGCTTCGGCCCGCCCATGAAGCCGGCTTCGCCGACACAGTAGGGCGGGAAGTTGTAGTGCAGCATGAATTGGTCTTTGTACTCACCCTCGATCGCATCGATGATCTGGGCGTCGCGACCAGTGCCCAGCGTCGTGGCGACGATGGCCTGCGTCTCACCGCGGGTGAACAGCGCCGAACCATGGGCGCGCGGCAGCACACCGACCTCGACCGAAATCGGACGCACGGTGCGGGTGTCGCGGCCATCGATACGCGGCTGGCCCTCCAGGATGCGGCCGCGGACCAGGGCTTTTTCCAGCTTGGCGAAGATGCCCAGCACGTCCTCGGCGTCGTGCTCCGGCTCCTCGCCCGAGCACAGCGCCTCGACCAGCTCACCGCGCACCAGAGCCAGCTGCTCCTGGCGCTGCATCTTCTCGGCGATGTCGTAGGCGGCCGACAGCTTGTCGCCGATCGTCGCGCGCACCTTCTCGACCAGCGTCTCGTCGGCGGCCGCGGGCGTGAAGTCCCAGCGCGGCTTGCCCACTTCGGCGGCCAGCTCCTGGATCACGCGGATGGTGTCCTGCATGGCGTCGTGGCCGTGCAGCACCGCGCCCAGCATCACGTCCTCGGACAGCACCTTGGCCTCGGACTCGACCATCAGGATGGCGTCGGCGGTGCCGGCGACCACCAGGTCCAGTTGCGAATCGGCCAACTGCGTGCGGCTGGGGTTGATTACGTATTCGCCCTCGATGTAGCCGACGCGGGCACAGCCGATGGGGCCATTGAAGGGCAGCCCGGAAATCGCCAGCGCCGCGGAGGCACCGATCATCGCCGGGATGTCCGGATCGATTTCGGGGTCAATGGACATCACCGTAGCGATGACCTGGACTTCGTTCAGAAAGCCCTTGGGGAACAGCGGGCGCAGCGGCCGGTCGATCAGACGCGAGGTCAGCGTCTCCTTCTCGGTCGGGCGGCCTTCACGCTTGAAGAAGCCGCCAGGGATGCGGCCACCAGCGTAGAAACGCTCCTGATAGTTCACCGTCAGCGGGAAGAAACTCTGTCCCGGCTTGACGTCCTTGCGACCGACGGCGGTCACGAGGACCGCGGTTTCGCCCATGCTGACCAGCACGGCGCCGGAGGCCTGCCGCGCGATGCGGCCCGTTTCGAGGCGGACCTGATGGCCGCCGAGCGTAAATTCCTTGATGGTGGCTTGCACTACGTATCCCGTTCCTACTTTTCCTGCTTGTAAAAAACGCAAACCCCCGCAGGGGCGGGGGTTTGTCGTGTTCGGTGCTGGCTCTAGCGGCGCAGCCCCAGACTCTGAATCAGTTCCTGGTAGCGGCCCAGGTCCTTGCGCTTGAGGTAATCAAGCAGCTTGCGCCGCTGGTTGACCATGCGCAGCAGGCCACGCCGGCTGTGATGGTCCTTCTTGTTCGACGAGAAGTGCGGCGTCAGCTCGTTAATCCGGGCAGACAGCAGCGCGACTTGCACTTCGGGCGAACCGGTGTCGCCGCTACCGCGCGCGTACTTGTTGATGACATCAGCCTTGTCGGTGGCTGTCATGGCCATGAAGAGAGCTCCGAATAATCGACCGCGGCCAAAGAGAATGGCCGCACAAAAGACGACGAATTTTACTGGGCCGCCGAGGAGAAATCAAGCCCGTCCAGCGGCTGCCCCGGTTGCCAGGCCTCGGCGGCAAAAACCCGCTGTGGCAGCAGCCGCCGTGGCTCGGCCTGGGCGATGCCCAGCAGCCGCCCCGGCTCGTCCCGCACCCAGATCTGGGCGGCCGCCTCGCCGGCCCAGGGCAGCGGCTGGCCGTGGGCAAACCGGCCCGCCTGCTCGGCATCCAGCG
This sequence comes from uncultured Ectothiorhodospiraceae bacterium, assembly GCA_937141935.1. Lineage (GTDB taxonomy): Bacteria > Pseudomonadota > Gammaproteobacteria > Nevskiales > Oceanococcaceae > MS8. Next base: position 39,209 of record CAKZQS010000002.1, on the reverse strand, counting down.
TGGCGCAGGGCCAGTGCGGGGCCAGCACGCTGGCCGGCAGCAGCTGGCGCCAGCGCTGCGGGGGCGGCATCACCGCCAGGTCATCCAGGCTGCACAGCGGCGCCCGCAGGCCGGCGCATTCGGTGCGCCGCAGGTAGACCAGGTGCGCGCAGTGGGACAGCGCCGCGGCGATGTCCTCGGCCAGCGTGCGGATGTAGGTGCCCTTGGACACCTGCGCCTGCAGGTAGGCCACCTGGCCCTCGACCGACTCCAACTCCAGCGCATGCACGGTGATGTCGCGCGGCGCGCGCTCGACCTCAATGCCCTGCCGCGCCAGCTTGTACAGCGGCTGCCCCTCGCGCTTGAGCGCGCTGTACATCGGCGGCAGCTGCTGCTGCGGGCCGAGAAAGCGCGGCAGCACGGCGCGAAGCGCCGCGGCGTCCGGCGCCGGCTGCGCGCATTCGCGCACGGTTTCGCCATCCGTATCGCCGGTGCTGGTCTGCCGGCCGAAGGCCATGCCGAAGCGGTAAGTCTTGTCGCCGGCGAGCGCCCGGTCGCTGAGCCGGGTGGCGTCACCAAACAAAATGGGAAGCAGCCCCTCGGCCAGCGGATCCAGGCTGCCGCCGTGGCCGGCCTTGGCCGCGCCGCACAGCCGGCGCACCCGTTGCAGGGCGTGGTTGGAACTCAGGCCGCGCGGCTTGTCCAGCAGCAGCACGGCACACAGCGCGTGCCCGCGCCGCCGCCGACTCATGCCTGCGGGTCGTCGTCGCTCGCCGGGCGCGCCTGGCGCAACTTGGCCTCCAGCGCGAAGGCCTGCTCCTGCAGCCGGTCGGCCACGAACTGCAGGCGCGGGATGCGCCGTGCATGCACCTGCCGCGTGAGCTGGTGGCGAATGTGCGGCGCCGCCTTGCGCAGCGCCGCCACCGCGGCATCCAGGTCCGCCTGCGGATCGAGGTGGCTGACCCGGACCCGCGCGTTGGCGAAGTCCGGCGACACGTCGACCTCGGTCACGGTCAGCAGGGCCAGGCGCGGGTCACCGACACCGCGCCGCAGGATATCGGCCAGCGCGCGCTGCAGCTCTTCGCCAAAACGCTTGGGCCGCCCACCGGAGACGTTCACGCCTCGGCCGACTCCTCGAGCGTGCGCTGGACCTCGATGCGCTCAAAGCACTCGATGCGATCGTTTTCCCGCACGTCGTTGTAGTTCTTGACCGCGATGCCGCATTCGGTACCGGCCTCGACCTTGTTGACGTCGTCCTTGTGCCGGCGCAGCGATTCCAGTTCGCCCTCGAAGATCACGACGTTGTCGCGCAGCACGCGGATCGGCAGGCCACGGCGCACCGCACCCTCCTCGACCAGACAGCCGGCCACCGCGCCGAACTTGGAGCTGCGGAACACATCGCGAACCATGGCCACACCGACGATCTGCTCGGCCGTCTTGGTGCCCAGCAGGCCCGAGGCGGCGTCGCGCACGTCGTTGATCAAGTCGTAGATGACCGAATAGTAACGCGGCTCGATGGACAGCTCGCCCGCGCGACGGCGCGCAACGGCGTCGGCCCGGGTGTTGAAGCCCACCAGAATCGCCTCGGAGGCATGCGCCAGGTCCACATCGGACTCGGAGATCCCGCCGACGCCGGCGCCGACCACCTTGATCTGCACCTCGTCGGTGGAGAGCTTGGTCAGCGATTCGATCAGGGCCTCGACACTGCCCTGCACATCGCCCTTGAGCACGATGTTCAGCATGCGCTGCTCGCTCTGGCTCATCTGCTGGGTCCAGTCGCCGGCCAGGCGGCGCTCGTTGGAGCGGGCCCGGGCGTCGCGCAGCTTGCCGGCACGCACCTCGGCCAGTTCCTTGGCCTTGCGCTCGTCGGCCACCACCAGCACTTCGTCACCCGCGTCCGGCGTGCCGTCCAGGCCCAGCACGCGGACCGGCACGGCGGGGCCGGCGGCGTCAACCGACTGGCCCTGGTCGTCGAACAGCGCGCGCACGCGGCCGAAGTATTGGCCGGCCAGCACATGGTCGCCCTTGCGCAGCACGCCCTGGCGCACCAGCACGGTGGCCACGCTGCCGCGGCCGCGTTCGACCGAGGACTCCACGACCGAGCCTTCGGCCGGCACCGTGGTGCTGGCCTTGAGCTCGAGCACCTCGGATTGCAGCAGCACCGCCTCGAGCAGCTCGGGGATGCCCATGCCGGTGATGCCGGACACCGGCACAAACTGCGTGTCGCCGCCCCATTCCTCGGGGATCAGCTCGAGCTTGGACAGGTCGTTCTTGACCTTGTCCGGGTCGGCGTCTTCCTTGTCCGACTTGGTCACGGCGACGATGATCGGCACGCCCGCGGCACGGGCGTGGTCGACCGCCTCGCGGGTCTGCGGCATGACGCTGTCGTCCGCGGCACAGACCAGGATGACGATGTCGGCGGCCGCACCACCGCGCGCCCGCATGCGGGTAAACGCGGCGTGGCCCGGCGTGTCCAGGAAGGTCACGGTGCCGTTGTCGGTCTCGACGCGGTAGGCGCCGATGTGCTGCGTGATGCCACCCGCCTCGCCCGCGGCGACGCGCGTCTTGCGGATGTAGTCCAGCAGCGTGGTCTTGCCGTGGTCGACGTGGCCCATGATCGTGACGATCGGCGAACGCGCCTCGAGATCGCCGGAGACCTCGCTCTTAAGCTCGCCCAGCAGCTCTTCCTCGCGGTCCTGGCTGGCCACGCGCTTGACGCTGTGGCCCATCTCCTCGACCGCCAGCTGCGCGGTGTCGGTGTCGAGCTTTTGGTTGATGGTGACCATCATGCCCATGCCCATCAGCGTCTTGATCAGCTCGCCGGCCTTGACGGCCATGGCGGAGGCCAGATCGCCGACCGTCATGTTCTCGTGCACCTCGACCTCGCGGATGACCGGGGCGGTCGGCCGCTCGAATTTGTGCGTGGTCTCGACCTTGACGTTGTCGCCGCGGCGGCTGCCCTTGCGCCGGCGGCCACGCTTGTCGGCCGCGACATGCAGCTGCTCGTTCTTGCCCCGGCGGCCACCGGCGCGGGCCTTGGCCTTGGCCAGCTTGCCGGCCTTGGCGCGCTCGCGCTCCTGCTCTTCCTTGGCCTTGGTCAGGTCGGCTTCCTGCTCCTTGGCGCGGCGCAGGTTTTCCAGCACGCGCTTGCGCAGCGAGCTGACCTCACCACGCAGCGAGGCATCCTCGCCGGTGCCGGCCGCGGCCTCCGCAGCAGCCGCCGGCTCCGCGGCCGCCTCGGCCTCGACTTCGACTTCGGCTTCGGCTTCGGCCTGTGCAGGCTCGGCCTCGTCCGCGGCGCTCGGCACCGCGGCGGCGTCGGCTTCGGCCTCCGGCTCGGGCGCCGCTTCGGCCTCCGGCGCAGCCGCTTCCGGCGCGCTCTTCGCCTCGGCCTCGGCCTCGGCCTCCGCGCTCGGCTCGGGCTGAGCCGGCGCCTCGACCGGGGCTTCCGGCTCGGCCGGCGCCTCGGTCTGGGATTTCGCCTTGCCCTTGGGCTTGGCCTCGGCCTGCGGCTCCGGCGCGCTGGCCTCCGGCGCTGGCGGCGCGGCGGCCTCGGGCGCCGCGGTCGGCTCGACCTCGGCCTCCGGCGGCGGCACGACGACGCGCTTCTTGCGCACCTCGACGGCGATGGTCTTGGTCCGCTGGCCGCGGCCCGGGGTGACCTTCAGCTCGCTCTGCTCCTTGCGCTTGAGCGAGAGCTTGCGCGCGCCGCCACCGGTGCTCAGCGAGCGCCGGGCGGAGCCGCTTTGCAGGTGCTCCAGCCACTGCCGCTTCTGATCGGCGTTGATCTCGGCGTCGGCGTTGTCAATCTTGACGCCGGCGTCGGCCAGCTGCGCGAGCAACCGGTCGACGGGCGTCTTGGTCTGTTCGGCGAGTTCACGGACGGTAGTCACGGCCATGCTCAGTCCTCCGTTACTTCGGTCGAGGCGCTGTTTTCCTCTTCGAACCAATGGGCGCGGGCGGCCATGATCAGCTTGCCGGCGGCCTCGGCGTCGAGCCCGCCAATGCCCTCGATTTCATCCACGCCGGCTTCGGCCACGTCCTCACGGTCGGCAAAGCCGGCCGCGGCCAGCGCCTCCGCGAGTTCGTCGCTCATGCCGTCCAGAGCCAGCAGCTCCTCGGTGGGCCGGCCTTCGCTCTCGGCGCTGACGATGGCGCTGGTCAACAACGCATCGCGCGCCCGGTTGCGCAGCTCCTCGACGATGTCTTCGTCGAATTCTTCGATATCCAGCATTTCCTCGACGGGCACGTAGGCCACCTCGTCCAGCGAGGTGAAACCCTCCTGCACCAGGATCGTGGCCAGTTCCTCGTCGACGTCGAGCTGCTCCATGAACAGCTCGAGCACCTTGCCGGTTTCCTCTTCCTGACGCTGCTGCACCTCTTCGGCGGACAGCACGTTCAGCTTCCAGCCGGTCAGCTCTGAGGCCAGGCGCACGTTTTGGCCACCGCGGCCAATGGCTTGCGCCAGCTTCTCTTCAATGACGGCGATGTCCATGCTGTGCGAGTCCTCGTCGACGATGATCGAGTCGACGTCGGCCGGCGCCATCGCATTGATGACGAACTGGGCCGGGTTGGCGTCCCACAGCACGATGTCCACACGCTCGCCGGCCAGCTCGTTGGTGACCGACTGCACGCGCGAACCGCGCATGCCCACGCAGGCGCCCACCGGGTCGATGCGGCGGTCCTTGGCCTGCACGGCGATCTTGGCCCGCGAGCCGGGGTCACGCGCGGCGCCCTTGAGCTCGATCAGGCCCTGGCCGATTTCCGGCACTTCGATCTTGAACAGCTCCATGATCAGCTCGGGCGCGGTGCGGCTGACGAAGAGCTGCGGCCCGCGCACCTCGGTGCGGATCTCCTTGAGGTAGCCGCGGATGCGGTCGTGCGGCCGCACCGGCTGGCGCGGGATCTGCCACTCGCGCGGCACGATGGCCTCGGCGTTGTTGCCCAGATCCAGAATCAGATTGCCGCGATCGATGCGCTTGATCTCGCCCGAAACCAGCGTGCCGATGCGGTCGCTGTACAGCTCGACCACCTTGGCGCGCTCGAACTCGCGGATCTTCTGCACCAGGTTCTGCTTGGCGGCCTGCGCCGAGATACGGCCGAAGTCGATGGACTCCAGCGGCTCCTCGATGTAGTCGCCGACCGCAATGCCTTCCTGCATTTGCTGGGCACGGGCCAGCAGCACCTGCTGGGCCGGGCCTTCGAACTCCGGGTCCTCGTCGTCGATCACCTGCCAGCGGCGGAAGGTCTCGTAATCGCCGGTCTCGCGATCAATGGTGACGCGGATGTCGAAGTCCTCGCCATAGCGCTTGCGCGTGGCCGCCACCAGCATGGCTTCCATCGCCAGGAAGATTTCTTCCGGCTCCAGATCGCGCTCGGCGGAAAAGGCCTCGACGACTCTCAGTACATCTTTGCTCATGGCGAAAACCTCGGCTAACTAATTCGCACCCGGGCTCGGCCCGCTTTCCGGCACCAGCCGGGCGCGCTCGATTGCGGCCAGGGGAATGACGAACTCTTCACCGTCCACCGCAATGTGAACGGCCTCATCGGCAACCCGGAGCATCCGGCCCCGGTAGTTGCGACGACCGTCGATGGCGACGGCCGTACGGATCTTGGCTTCATGGCCCAGGTAGGCCTCGAAATGCGCGGCCTTGGCCAGCGGCCGATCCCAGCCCGGCGAGGACACCTCGAGCCGGTAGGCTTCGGGAATCGGGTCCTCGACCTCCAGCTGGCCGCTGACCGCGCGGCTGACCGCCTCGCAGTCGCCGATCCCGATGCCGTCGGGGCTGTCGATATACAGCCGCAGCATCAGGTCACGGCCTTCCTGGCCCAGCTCCAGACACAGCAGTTCATAACCCAGACCTTCGACGGTCGGGCTGATCAGGGCTTCGATATCCTGCGCCAGGGGCACTACGTGTCGCTCTGTTCCTAGTTCCAGGACAAAAAAAAGCCCCTTCGAAGGGGCCCCTTGTTGCCTGCTCGTTATCAATCGCCCGCAGGCGAGAGACTCGCCTGTAGACCAAAGTTGGTAGCGGGGGCAGGATTCGAACCTGCGACCTTCGGGTTATGAGCCCGACGAGCTGCCTGGCTGCTCCACCCCGCACCAGGGAATGCGAAGTATAGAACGCGGCGAGGCCTGCGCGCAAGCCGCGCGGGCCGCCGACCTGGAATCAAACACTTGGCCGCGGGCCAGGCTGGGCGCCGCGCAAAAGCACGGCGCCCACCGCTTCCGGACCCGCCTTAAGGCGGCGCCGCGGCGTTGTTGACATCGAAGGCCCGCTCGCAGGTGTTTGTGCCGCCGCCGAAGACCGCATCGGTCACGGTCAGGCGGAAGATCACATCCTCGGCACTGCCGGGGATATCCGTCCCCGTGTTCCACTGCCAGGTGCGCGCACCTGGCGGCGTGCCAAGCACCGGGTTACCCGTCGTCGTGCCGCCGCCGCCGTCGGTGGCCGCGCTGAAGGTCGCCCCACCGTCCGTCGAGTACTCGAAGACCAGGTCGGCCCCGTTCGGCGAGGGCTGCGTGATCGACAGGCTGATCAGCGGCTGGCCTGACAGCGTCGAACGCTGTGCCGGCGCGGTGATGGCACAACTGGCCTGATTGAGCACGTTCCAGACCACGCGCGAGGACCAGCGGTCCCCGGTCGTCGAATCCCGCACCGTGACGCGGAAGGCGACGTCGCGCTCGTCGGTGCGGATATCCGCCGAGGTATCCCACTCCCAGCTTTGCGCTCCATCGGGCACGGGAATGATGGAGGGGTTGCCGAAGACCGAGCCGCCGCCAAAGTCCGTCGCAGGCCGATAGCTCAGGCCGCCGTTGGTCGAGTAATCGAACTCGTAGATCAGGCCGTTGCTGTTGGCGTGGTTGGTGCCGGTGAAACCCACCAACACGAAGTTGGCGATGTTCGAACCCTGGGCGGGCGAGTTGATTACCACCTCCAGCGGGCAATCGACGCCCGTGGGGCGCGGCAAGCCCGCGGCGGCACTCAAGGCGCAGATCTGGCTGAGCACGTCGGCATTGGCCGTGGCGTCCGCCCCGGCCGGGCCAGCGGGACCCGTGGGGCCGGGCGGGCCGCTGGGCCCCGTCGCGCCGGGGCTGCCGGGCGGCCCCATACTGCCGGGCGTACCGGGGGAGCCAGGCGGCCCCGCGGGGCCCGTGGGGCCAACCGGTCCTACAGGGCCTGTGGGACCAGGCGCACCGGTGGGCCCGATGGGACCCACGGGTCCGGTCGGTCCGGGAACACCGGTGGGCCCGATCGGCCCCGTCGGCCCAATGGGGCCGGTCGGGCCGATGGCGCCAGCCGGACCTGTCGGGCCGGGCACGCCCGTCGGACCAATCGGGCCCGTCGGCCCGGGCACGCCGGTCGGGCCGATGGGACCCGTGGGCCCAACCGCTCCCGTCGGACCCACGTCGCCCTGCGGGCCCTGACAGTCCGCCGCGTCGGCCACGCCGTCGTCATTGCGGTCCTCATCCAGCGCGCTGGCCGGCGTGTCGATATCGGCCACGCCATTGCCGTTGAGATCCCAGCAGGCCAGGCCGTCGGCGCCGGCGGCGCCGGTCGCCCCCGTGGCCCCCGTCGGACCCGCCGGGCCGATCGGGCCAGTGTCGCCCACGCGGCCGTCCCGCCCGGCGGCGCCTGCGGGCCCGGTCGGGCCTGCGGGCCCTATCGGCCCGACGGCCCCCGCGGGCCCCTGGGCTCCAGCGGGTCCAGCCGGGCCCTCCGGACCAATCAGGCCCGAGTTGGGCCCGACCCACTCGCCACGCTCGTTGATCACGGGCACGCCAGCCACAGTGACGGACTGCGGAGAAATCGGGCCAACCACGTCCTGGGCAAACAGCGCAAAGGGCGCGGCCTGCAGCGAAAAGCGCGGCTGCAGCTCGGCGTCATCGCCGATCTGCAGGGCGAAGAACACCGTTTCGATGTCGCGGATGACCGAGCGCAGCATGTCGGTCAGCGGGATGCGCAGCGTGAAGGTGCCGTTGACGAAGTCCGTCGGGATGACGTCCTCGTACAGGGCCGTCTCGGCCAGCGCGGACTCATAGAAGCGCACCGTGATCGGAATGCCGCTGCCAACGAGCGGCTCGCCGGTGCTGACGTCGGTGACCTGGCCACTGCGCACGATGGCTTCCGGCGCCAGCGCCGAAACCTGCGCGGCGGCCAGACCCAACAGGCCGGCGGCCAACCAGCGCGTGATACGAATGCGCGCGCTCATTGGTCCAGCCTCAGCGAGTAGCGGGCCGAGCGCGCCTCGACCGGCGCTTCGATTTCGGCCTCGGCCACGGTCGCGCTATAGCGCTCCGAGCCGGCCTGCTGCTGCGTATCCAGCCGCACCGGCGCCTGCGCGACCGGTGCCGGCACCGGGGTGGGCGCCATGCCCAGATCCGGGCCGGCGCCGCTGCGCGAATCGCAGGCGCCGAGCGCCAGCAGTGCGAGCGCCATCCAGGGCGCCCATGGCCTTGTTCTTGTTGTCATTCTTAATCCCCACATTAGGTATTCGGCCAAACCCTGAATGGCCGCGCTAACACCGCCAGCGTCGCTGTCGGTGGCCCGTTCGGCGCCCGCTCACCCCCGAGCCCGATCCGGGCTCCCGAGCGGCGCGCTGATTCGCGCCCCGTGCAAGGTAGAGGCCGCGACGAGCGGACACAAGCTGCGCTGCAACACCCGCGGCGCTAGCCATTGCGCCACCATGGCGGGATGCCCGCGCCGCCCCTCTCGCCACCCCTCACAGACACACCCGCCGCGCTGCTGCACGCGCTCGGCGGCGGCCTGCGGACGATGGCGGCGTACTGGCGAGCTTCGCCCTTCATGCAGGTCTCGCCCGCCTGGTGCGCGGCCCACCCGGAACTGGCCGCCGACTGCCTGGCATTGGACGACGCGGCGGTAGCGGCGCTGCGGGCGGACCCGGCGGCGCTGCAGGCCTTCGTTGGCGCGCGCCTGCCGGCACTGGAGGCATTGGCGCCACTGCTGGGCATGGCCGAGGGCATGGCCGTGGGCATGGCGCCGTGCGGCGGCTCGGCATACGCCGCGTCCGCTATCGCACCGCGGGCTCTGGCCGGCATCCCCGGGCGCAAGCAGCAGCAGATCGCGCACTTCGCGGCACAGCTGGCGCCGGGGCCGGAGCCGCTGCTGGACTGGTGCGCGGGCAAGGCGCACCTGGGCCGCACGCTGGCCCGGCTGCAGCAACGCCCCCTGCACGCGGTGGAGCGCGACGCGGCGCTGTGCGCGGCCGGCGAGCGCCTCGCCGCCCGGGCCGGGGTTGGCGCGCAGTACCAATGCCGCGATGTGCTGCGCGAGCCGGTGCAGGCGCCGCCCAAGGCCCTGGTGCTGGCGCTGCATGCCTGCGGCGATTTGCACCGGCGCCTGATCGACGGCCCGGTGATGGATGCGGCGCAGGGCCTGCTGCTCGCCCCCTGCTGCTATCACCTGTGGCTCGACGGGCCGTATCGGCCGCTGTCGGCCCTCGCCCGGCAGCACGATCTGGCGCTGTCGCGCAACGCGGTGCAACTCGCGGTGCAGGAGACGGTGCACGCCCCGGAGCGCGAGCTGCGCCGGCAGCAGGAACTGGCGGCCTGGCGCCTGGGTTTTGACACATTGCAGCGCGAACTGCGCGGCGTGGACACTTACCTGCCCACGCCCTCACTGCCCCAGCGGGTGCTGCAGCAGGGCTTCCCGGCCGTCTGCCAGCAGTTGGCGGCGCGCAAGCAGCTCGCGCTGCCCGCCGCCGTCGACTGGGAGCACTATCGCCGCGCCGGCGCGCAGCGGCTGCAACGAGCCCGGCGGCTGAGCCTGGTCCGCCAGGCCTTTCGCCGCGCGATCGAGCTGTGGCTGGTGCAGGACCTGCGCCTGCGGCTGGAGGAGCGCGGCTACACCACCACGCTGCAGACCTTCTGCGCCCGCGAGGTCACGCCGCGCAACCTGCTGATCAGCGCACGCCGTCGCTAGTCACGCAATACCTGGCCATCCCGGATTCGGGTCACGCTCTCCTTCGGCGCGGCGGCCAGCTCCTCATCGCAGAACGGCGGGTCCACCCACAGGCCTTCGCTGTACTTGCGCTGCTGCTCGTCGGCGCGATCCCAGGCGTGTTCGCTGCGCTGGCTGCCCAGCAGCAGCGTGCGGTCGTCCGGGCAGGAGCCATCGGCGAAGAACTGCGTGACCTGCACAAAGCTCGGACCGCTGCGCCCCACGCCGATGTGGTCCCCGCGCCAGGCCTGGCGCATCGCATTGAACAGCCCCAGCGTGCCCTCGCCCCCGTGCAGTGGCGTTTGCGCCTGGCCGTATTCGCTGCGCGAATAATCGCGCAGCGTGGCGTCGAGCGGGATGCCGGCCGCCGCAAAGTCCAGCACGGCATCGGCCAGCGCGGTGTAGGCCGGCAGGTAGGCGGGGTTCAGCCCGCTGGGGGTGTTGACCGGGTCGTCCAGCCGGAAGGGCGTCAGCCACATCGGCTGCCCCGGCAGACCGGCATAGCTGGTGGTGAAGTCCAGCTCGGCCAGGGACAGCTTGGCGAAGCGGTAAAACAGCACCGCGCCCGGGTCGTCCAGGCGGTTGCTGCGCCCCCAGTTGGCCAGCACGGCGCAGGCCTCACTGACGTCCACCAGTTGCGGCGGCCCCTCCGCGTTGGGGGTAGCCGGCATCTGTCCGCCACTGGCCTCGCAATAGCGGACCAGGTCGTCGACCCACAGCTCGCCGAGCATGTTGCGGTTGGAAAACAGCAGATCCTGCAGCTCCTGGCGGCTGAAGGTGGTCTTGCCGCTGTCGTCCAGGCCATCGAGCCGCTCCAGCAGCATGCGGTGGCCGATGCGGGTGCGCATGGCGCGCTGCGAGTTCTCCGGGCCAAACACGCGGGAATAGCCGGTCAGCGGTTCGCGGGCATTGGTCAGCCAGTGGCTCTCGTTGGAGTTGGCGACATAGTCGCTGCGCTTTTGCACCGGCTGCAGCGCCGCCGGCATGGTCTTGGGCGCAACCGAGTCGGGCGCCGTGGGCACATCACAGGCCGACAGCGCGCCATTGAGCACGGCCACCGCAAAGGTGTTCCACAGCGCATGGCCAACGGCGGTGTTGCATTGCGCGGCGTGGGCATTGGAGATGTTGGGCACCGTGCCCACGTCGGTCCACAGCGCATTGCCGGCCGAATCGGCCACCGTGGTCGTGGCCCAGGGGTTGCCCACCCACTTGGCGTGTACGGCGTACAGCTCGTCGACGCTGCCGGCCTGGTTCGACTCCCAGAACTGGTTGGCGATGCGCGCGCTGCCGGTGTTCATGTCGATCATCGCGAAGGCGGTGGCCTGCGTCCACGGCAGCAGCTCGATGCCCAGGATCGAGGTCGTCACCGGCCCGTAGATCGTGGAATAGAAGGTGTGGCTGCGCGTGCCCAGGGTGCCGTCCTCCTCCAACACCTCGATGCTGATCTCGGTGGCCTCCATGTCCAGCACCTGGCCGTCGACCAGGTATTGCGTCGGGCTGCCGGGGACCAGCGTCAGCTGGCTCAGTGCCAGCCGGCGCGCGGCCGAGACCGTATGCGACCAGGCCACGTGTTCGTTATGGCCGATCATGATCAGCGGCTGGCCGATGAAGCCCATGCCGGAGGTGTGCACCGGCGTGCCCGGAATCTGCACATGCATTTGCCAGAAGCGGTCAAAGCCGTCCCAACCCCAGTGCGGGTTGCCCAGCAGCAAGCCGGAACCGTTGTCGGTGGCCTCGCCACCCAGGCCCACGGCGTTGGAGCCGCCGCTTTCGATGCGCGCGGCAAAGGCCTGCCCCAGCGCCAGCAGCTGCGCCGCATCCACCGTCTGCGGCTCGACGCCCAGGTCATCCAGCACGGCATTCACCGCGTCGGCGAGATCCGAGTAGACCGGGATGCGCCCGGCCAGCGGGGCCTCGGCCGGCAAGCGCGGCGCCGAGGTGACGCTGGGCGGGCTGGCGCCCAGCATGCCGCGCCAGACCAGGTCGCGACCGCCCTTGCCGATCAGCTCATACAGCCGGCGGGCAACGTCGATGCGCGCGATGGGGCGCACGTGCGCGGCACCGCGGCAGTCGGCATCGGGCAGCCCGTCCACGCCGTATTCGCCGAGGTAGGTGTTGTAGCCGGCGATGTAACCATCGAGCAGGTCAAGGATTTCCTGAGTCGGCCCCTGCGGCGGCGGCAGGTTCAGGATCTCCTCAATGCCCGCCGTCGCGTTCTGGTAAGCGTTGAAGAGGTTCACGTCGACGCGGCCGCGGCCCAGGTAGCGCCCCTCGTAGCGCGCGCCCTCGCCGGCAAGGTTGGTCCACATCGCGGCCAGCAGGCAGAAGTTGTCCTCGGCCTGCGCGTAGCCCACACCCTGGCCCAGGCCGTAGATATCGGCCGCCACGATGTTGGCGATCGAATGTTCGGTGCGGTAGATCGTGACCTCGCCCGTGGCGGCGCGCGGCGTCTCGGCACGCGGCGCCAGCTCGCGCCCGCCCTCGCAGCCCCACAGGCTCAGGATCAGCAATGACAGCGCGGCCGCGTGCAGCGGACGCCGGTAGGGGCGAGCCGCGCGAGCGGCGGCTTGGGGAATGCGCATTGTGTTGTCTCCGTCCTCTCGCGGCTGATCCTAGCGCCGGCTCGTGCCCAGCGGGCCGGCCTGCGAAAAACTTACGACAGGGCGGCCGCAAGCCGCGCACCGTGCCCCGGCCGCTGCCCGGCCACGGCCGGTGCCGTCGCCGCTGCGGCGCCGGGGCACGGCGCGGCGCGGGGCCCTGCGGCCACCCCGGCACGCCGCGGGCGGCGCGGCCGATCCACTCTGGACCGGCCCAGTGCTCTGTGGCACCTTGGCGCCTCGGGTGCAGGAGAGAAGACACATGGTGCAATGGCGCCGGTTGGGTGCGGCTGCGGCCTTCGGGTCCGCGCTGCTGGCAATGGCCGCGTGTTCGGGCGATGGCGGGCGGGAGTCCGCGACGCCCGCGATTCCGGGCGTGGACCTGGAAGGCAAGGTGCTGCGCATCGGCGCGCTGAACGACGAAAGCGGCCCCGCCGCCGTGGTCGGCATCCCCTATGCCATTGGCAAACGGCTGCTCGCCAAGCACGTGAACGACGGGGACAGCGGGCTGCTGCCCGCGGGCTGGACGCTGGAGCTGGTCGAGCGCGACCACGGCTACAACCCGCAGCGCTCGGTGCAGCTCTTCAACGAGATCCGCGACGAGGTGCTGTTCATCGGCACCAGTTTCGGCACGCCCAACACCCTGCCGCTGCGGCCGCTGCTGCAACGCCATGGCCTGGTCGCCTTCCCCGCCTCGCTGTCCTCGAAGATGGCCGAGTTTCGCTACACGCCCCCGGGCGGCCCCTCCTATCAGGTCGAGGCCATGCGCGCCTTCGATTGGGCGGTGGAACATGCCGGCGGCAAGGACCAGATCCGGCCCGGCATCCTGTACCAGCACGACGACTACGGCAAAGACGGCCTGCAGGCCTGGCGCCAGGCCGCCGAACACCATGGGGTCGAGATCGTTGCCGAGCAGGCCAACGCCCCCGGGCAGGCCGACTTCACGGCGGCCATCAATGCGCTCAAAAAAGCCGGCGCCACCCATGTGCTGCTGACGGTGCTGCCCTCGGCCACCGGTCCGGCGCTGGGCACGGCGGCGCAGCTGGACTACGCGCCGATCTGGATCGGCAACACGCCCTCCTGGATCGACCGCTTTTTCGACCCGGAGGTCATCCCGCCCTCGGTCTTCGACAACTACTACTGGGTCATGGGCTCGCCCTACTGGGGCGAGGACACGCCCTTCGCCCGCGAATTCGAGGCCCTGTACGAGCAGTACGGCCGCGACATGGCCCCGCCGGACTTCTACATGATGACCTCCTACCTGCAGGGCCGGATCGCGCTGGACGTGTTCAGCCGCGCCCTGGCCGCCGGCGACCCGTCGCGCGAGGGCTTCATGCAGGCGCTGACCACGCTGGAGGACTACGACGCCGGCGGCGCGGTGCCCTTCAAGCTGGACTTCACCGACATGCCCTACGTCGTGGGCGTCGAGGCCCGGGTGCTCAAGCCGCTGATGGACCAGGCCAGCTGGCGCGAGGTGGCGCCCTTTGCCCAACCGCAGGCCCTGCAGGCCACGCCGAACGCGCAGCCCTGAGCACCCGGCCCCACAATGCGCGCACGCGACCGCCTGGCGCTGCTGCTGGGCCTGCTGGCCGCCAGCGGCGCCTTTGCAGCCCTGCTGGCGAACGGGCAGCCGGCGGCGAGGGCCTGGACCGCGGCGGTGGCCGTCGTCTGCGCCTGCTGGTGGGTCTTCGAGCCGATCCCGATTCCCATCACCTCGATGCTGCCGCTGGCGCTGCTGCCGCTGGTCGGCGTGCTGAGCCCGGAGCAGCTCGGCGCGGCCTATGGCAGCCCGCTGATCCTGCTACTGCTCGGCGGCTTTGTGCTGTCCAAGGCCATGGAGCACAGCGGCGCCCACCGGCGCCTGGCGCTGAACATGGTGCGGCTCTTTGGCGGCGGCGATGCCCGGCGGCTGGTGCTGGGCTTCATGGCGGCCGCGGCGCTGTTGTCGATGTGGATCTCGAACACGGCCACCACGCTGATGCTGCTGCCGGTCGCGCTGGCCGTGCTGGGCAGCGGCCATGCGCTGCTGGCGCCGCCGCTGCTGCTGGGCATCGCCTATGCGGCGAGCATCGGTGGCATCGGCACGCCCATCGGCACGCCGCCGAACCTGGTCTTCATGCAGGTCTACGGCGACGAGTTCGGCACGGTGCCCAGCTTCACGCAGTGGATGAGCTGGGCGCTGCCGCTGGTGCTGCTCTTCGTGCCGCTGGCGGGCCTGTGGCTGACGCGAAACCTGGGCGGCACCCCCGCGCCGGCGGTGCCGGAGGTCGGCCCCTGGCAACCGGCCGAGCGCCGCACGCTGATCGTGTTTGCGCTGACGGCGCTGGCCTGGGTGACCCGGCGCGAGCCCTTCGGCGGCTGGAGCCAGTGGCTGAACCTGCCACAGGCCAACGACGCCAGCGTGGCGCTGCTGGCCGTCGTGGCGCTGTTCGTGATTCCGGACGGCCGCGGCGGCCGGCTGCTGAGCTGGCAGGCGGCCGAGCGCATCCCCTGGGGGGTGCTGATCCTGTTTGGCGGCGGCATTGCCATCGCCAAGGCCTTCTCCGTCTCGGGCCTGAGCGCGCTGCTAGGCGAGGCCCTGGCGGGCGTGGGTGCCTGGCCGCTGTGGCTGGCGGTGTTCACGATCGCGCTCAGCGTCACACTGCTGACGGAAATCACCAGCAATACCGCGGCGGCGGTGCTGCTGATGCCGATCCTCGCGCTGGCCGCGCTCGCGGCGGGCATCGACCCGCGGCTGCTGATGCTGCCCGCCGCCATGAGCGCGAGCTGCGCCTTCATGCTGCCGGTGGCCACGGCGCCCAACGCCATTGTGTATGGCTCCGGCGTGGTCAGCGCCGCGCGCATGGCCCGCGAGGGGCTGCTGCTGAATTTGGTCGGCGCGACCTGCGTGACACTGGTCTGCTTAATGGTGCTGGGGTGAGCCGCGTCTGATGCTTGCGATCCACAATCTTGAGGTGGTCTACAACCAGGTCGTGCGCGTGCTCGGCGGCGTCAGCCTGCGCGTGGACGCGGGCGAAACCGTCGCCCTGCTCGGCCCCAACGGCGCCGGCAAGACCACCCTGCTCCGCGCGCTGACCGGCTTGCTGCCAATCCACAACGGGGTCATCACCAAGGGCCGGCTGCTGCTCGAGGAGACCGAGCTGGCGCGCAAGGCGCCGGAGCGCATCGTGCGCGCGGGGCTGGTGCAGGTGATGGAGGGCCGGCGCATCTTCACCGACCTCTCGGTCGAGGACAACCTGCGCGCCGGCGCCCACACGCGCCGCGACGGCGAGGTGCGGCGCGACCTGGACAACTACTTCACGCTGTTCCCGCGGCTGGCCGAGCGGCGCCGGCAACAGGCCGGCTTTTTGTCCGGCGGCGAGCAGCAGATGCTGGCCATCGCCCGTGCGCTGATGGCCAAGCCGCGCATGCTGCTGCTGGACGAGCCCTCGCTGGGGCTGTCGCCGCTGCTGGTGGCCGAGGTCGGCAAGCTGATCCGGGTGATTCAGCAGCAGGGCATCGCGATCCTGCTGGTCGAACAGAACGCCGCGCTGGCCTTGTCGCTGGCCGCGCGCGGCTATGTGCTGGAGGGCGGCAAGGTGGTCATCGACGGCCCGGCGCAGACGCTGCGCGAGGACCCCGACGTGCAGGAGTTCTACCTGGGCGGCGCGGGCCAACGGCGCGACTTTCGCCAGGCCAAGCACTACCGGCGCAAGCGGCGGTGGCTGTCGTGAGCGCGCTGCTGGAGGTGCGCGGCCTGGGCCTGCGCTTTGGCAATGTGACCGCGCTGGATGGCATCGACCTGGCCGTGCACGAGCGCGAACTGCTGGCCGTCATCGGCCCCAACGGCGCCGGCAAATCCTCGCTGTACAACTGCATCTCCGGTCTGTACCGGCCGCAGCAGGGCAGCATCACGCTGGCGGGGGCCGACCTGCTGGCGCTGGCGCCACACCAGATCGCCGCGGCGGGCGTGGGCCGCGTGTTCCAGAACCTGGCGCTGTTCGACAACCTGAGCACGCTGGACAACCTGATGCTCGGCCGGCACCCGCGCATGGGCAGCCGCTGGTGGGCGGACTGGCTCGGCCTGCCCGGCGCGCTGGCCAATGAGGCCGAGCACCGCGCCGCGGTGGAAGAGGTCATCGACTTTTTGCACTTGGCGCGCTGGCGCGACTACCCCGTGGGGCTGCTGCCTTATGGCGTGCGTAAACGCATCGAACTGGGTCGCGCACTGTGCATGGCCCCGCGCCTGCTGCTGCTCGACGAGCCCGCCGCTGGCCTGAACCAGGAGGAGACCGAGGATTTGGCCGCCTACCTGCTGGACCTGCGCGCCGAGCGCGACATCACCATCGTGCTGATCGAGCACGAGCTGGGCTTTGTGATGGACCTGGCCGACCGCGTGGCCGTGCTCGACTTTGGCCGCCTGATCGCCTGCGGCGCACCGCAGGAGGTGCGGCAGAACCCCGAGGTCATCGCCGCCTACATCGGCGGCGCACCCGACGACGGGGACCCCGGCGAAGCTGCCCAGGAGAACCCGGCATGAGCGCGGCGGCATCCCTGCTCGATACGCCGCTCGCGCAGCGCATCGGCCACACCCTGCCCGGCCGTCTGGCCTGCCACGCCGCGCTGCACCCCGATGCGGTGGCGCTGCGCGAGAAGCGCTTTGGCCTGTGGCGGCCCGTGAGCTGGGCGCAGTACTGGGAGGCGGTGCAGGCCGTCGCCGCCCAGTTCAGCGCCTGGGGGCTGGGCGCGGATGATCGCGTGGCGATCCTGTGCGGCAACCGGCCGGAATGGCTCTATGCCGACCTGGCTATCCAGCTGCTTGGCGGGATGTCGGCCGGCATCTACGAGACCAACCCGCCGGCCGATGTGGCCTATGTCGTGAACCACGCCCGAGCACGCACCATCATCTGCGAGGACCAGGAGCAGGTGGACAAGGTGCTGGCCTGCCTGGACGAGATGCCGCAGCTCGAGCACATCGTCGTCGTGGACCCGCGCGGCACGCTGAACTACGGCGAGTTCCGGCTGCTGCACTTCAGCGAGATGCTGGCGCAGGGCCGCGAGCGGATCGCCGCGCTGGATGCGCAGACCCGGCTCGAGGCGCTGCCGGCCGACGCGCCGGCCATGATCATCTACACCTCCGGCACCACCGGCCAGCCCAAGGGGGCGCTGCTGTCCTCGCGCAGCGCGATGGCCATGATCCCCGGCGTGGCCGGCGACCTGGGCTTTGCGCCGGATGACTGCGTGCTGTCCTACCTGCCGCTGTGCCATGTGGCCGAGAAGATCTACACGATCTTCACCCCGCTGACGCTGGGCGGCGTGGTGCATTTCGGCGAATCCATCGACACCGTGCAGGCCGACCTGGCCGAGGTGGCGCCGACCGTGTTCCTGGGCGTGCCGCGCATCTGGGAAAAGATGCACAGCGCCATTGCCGTGCGCATGGAGAACGCCAGCCCGATCAAGCGCGGCCTGTACCGCTGGGCGCTCGCGCGGGGCCAGCGGCTGGCGCCCCGAGAGCAGGCCGGCACCGCCAGCCCGGCCGACCGCCTGCTGCGGCGCCTGATCGACCTGCTGGTCTTCGGCGCGCTGCGCGAGCGCATCGGGCTGAACCGCTGCCGCGTGGCCTTCTCCGGCGCCGCGCCGGTCGCGCCCGAACTGCTGGAGTGGTTCGCCGCCATCGGCCTGCCCATTCTGGAGGGCTATGGCATGACCGAAACCAGCGGCATCACGCATTACAACCGCCCCGGCCGCATCCGCCTGGGCAGCGTGGGCGAGCCGGCACGGGGCGTGGAGTGCACGCTGGCCGAGGATGGCGAGATCCGCGTGCGCGGGCCGAATGTCTTCCTGGGCTACCTGGACAACCCCGAGGCCACCGCCGAGGCCATCGACGCCGACGGCTGGCTGGCCACCGGCGATGTGGGCCAGATCGACGATGCCGGCTGCCTGACCATCACCGGCCGCAAGAAGGAGATCCTGATCACGGCCGGCGGCAAGAATCTCTCGCCGGCGCGCATCGAGAACGCGCTGAAGACCAGCCCCTACATCAAGGAGGCGGTGGCCATTGGCGACGCGCGCAAGTTCGTTGGCGCGCTGGTGCAGATCGACGCCGAGATGGTCGGCCACTGGGCCACCAAGCAGCGCATCGCCTTTACCTCCTTTGGCGACCTGGCGGCGCGCGACGAGGTGCGCACGCTGGTGCGCGGCGAGATTGACCGCGCCAATGCCGGCCTGGCACAGGTGGAGCAGGTGCGCGGCTTTGCGCTGCTCAGTGCCGAACTGAACCAGGACCTGGGCGAGCTGACCGCCACGCAGAAGGTGCGGCGCAAGGTGGTGCTGGAGCGGCACGCGGACTTGGTGGATTCGATTTACGCAGGGAAGAAGGCATGAACGGCTGCGGCTTTCACTCAGCGCCGAGTGCCCGCGTGCGGTGCCGGATCGTTCGCTGCGATCCCCATGCTGCGCATGGGGCCCCTCTACGCGGCTCCCGTCACCACGCCGCCCTGGTGGATTCGATTGACGCGGGGAAGACGGCATGAGCGCGGGGCCAAAGCGATGACGGATCTGGTGCAGCTGGCCAGCTCGGGCCTCGCCCTGGGCGCGATTTACGCGCTGATTGCGCTGGGTTTCGTGGCGATCTACCGCGCCTCCAAGGTCTTCAACTTCGCCCATGGCGACCTGCTGGCCTTTGGCGCCTTCGCCATGGTCGCGGCCAGCGGCATCGGCCTGCCCTGGCCGCTGGCGCTGCTCGCCGCGATGCTCGCCACCGGCCTGCTCGCAATGGGCGTGGAGCGTGTGATCCTGCGCCCGCTGGTAGGCCGGCCGGTGTTCGTGACGGTGATCCTGACGATCTTCGTTGGCTACCTGATCCGCACGGCCATCCTGCTGATCTGGGGCAGCAACCCGCGCGGCATGCCCACACCCTGGGAGCCGACGGCCACGGTCGAGATTCTGGGCGCCAAGGTGCTGCTGGGCTCGCTGGCGGCGCTGGCCGGCGCCGCGCTGGCACTGATCGCCTACTTCCTGCTGATGCGCTTCGCCAAGCTGGGCCTGGCCATGCGCGCGGCCAGCGCCGACCAGGAATCGGCGCTGGCGCTGGGCATCCCGGTGGGCCGCACGCTGGGGCTGACCTGGCTGATTGCCGGCATGCTCGCCGCGCTGGCCGGCACCTTCCTGGGCATGTTCCCGCGCCAGGTCGAGGTCAACCTCGCCTTCGTCGCCCTGGCCGCCTTCCCGGCGGTGCTCGTGGGCGGGCTGGAGTCGGCCCTGGGCGCCGTGGTGGCGGGGCTGCTGCTGGGGCTGCTGCAGGTGCTGGCGCAGGCCTATGTGAACCCGCTGCTGGGCCACTTCGGCCACAACTTCCACATGGTCTTCCCCTACATCGTGATGATCATCTTCCTGATCTTCCGGCCCTATGGCCTGTTCGGCGAGGCCGAGGTGAAGCGCGTATGAGCGGCGGCATGCCAGAGCAATACGGTCACCTGTGCGGACTGCCGGCGGCGGCGGCGGCAGCGGCGGCGACACGATGCACGGCCCGGCGGGCCCAAGGAGCCGCGGATGCCCAATAGACCTCTTGCGGCCGACTACCGCGACGCGCGCCGCCTGTGGGCCGGGCGCTGGGAGCGGCGCGGGCTGATCCTGGCCATCGTGGCCGCCATCGTCTTCCCCATGGTGGCCGGCCACAACGCGCTGACCATCGCCAACCTGACCCTGATCGCGATCGTCGGCGCCAGCGCGCTGATGATCCTGACCGGCTTCACCGGGCAGATCAGCCTGGGCCACGCCGCCTTCCTGGCGCTGGGCGCCTACACCGCCGCGGTCGGCGGGCAGGCCGGCCTGCCCTTCTGGCTGCTGATCCCGGCCGGCGGCCTGGTGGCGGCCGCGGTGGGCCTGGCCGTCGGGCCCTTCGCGTTGCGGCTGGAGGGCCTGTATCTGGCCATCGTGACCATCGGGCTGATCTTTCTGGTCAACCACGTGCTGCTGTCCTTCCCCGACATCACCGGCGGCGTGGGCGGCATCGGCGTGCCGATGCACCTGGGCTTTGCCGAGACCGAGGGCAGCGTGCTGACGCCCTTCTCCGAAACCTGGCAGCTCGGCGGCATCGCCATCGGCTTCGAGCAAAAGCTGTACGCGCTGTATGCGCTGATTGCGCTGGCCACCGTGCTCGGCCTGCGCAACCTCGCACTGTCGGATACCGGTCGCGCGATGATGGCCGTGCGCGACCACGACCTGGCCGCCGCCGTGATGGGCGTGAACCCCGCACGCACGAAGATCACCGCCTTCGGCGTGTCCTCCTTCGTGGCCGGCGTGGCCGGGGCGATGTTCGCCTACCAGCAGCAGTACCTGACCGTCGAGCCGCCCTTCAACCTGCTGCTCAGCGTGCAGTACATCGCGATGATCATCCTCGGCGGCATCGGCACCGTCTTCGGCGCCATCGCCGGCCCGGTCGCCTTCGTGGTGCTCACCCCGCTGATGGAGGCCCTGGGCCGCCAGCTGCCGCTGATCAGCGAGCTGTCCTCCAGCCAGCAGTCCACGCTGCTGTTCTCGCTGCTGGTCATCGTGTTCCTGATTTTCGAGCCGCTGGGCCTGTATGGCGTATGGCTGCGCATCAAGCGCTATTTCCTGGCCTGGCCGTTTAGCTACTGAGCGGCGCCGGCGGGCTGCTTCTTGCGCGGCGGCGCAGGGCTTGGGGAGGGGGACGATGGGCAATGCACAGGATGGACTGAGCCGGCGACGCTTCCTGGCCGGCGCCACGGGCGCGGCGGCTGCGCTGCCGCTGCTCTCGACGGGCGCAGGTCTTGCGGGCTGCAGTGCCGCCGATTCCTCTTCGCCAGCCACCGGGATGGGCGGCCTGCCCACCAGTCTGGAACAGCTCGCCGAACTGGCGCGACAGGAGGGCCGCGGGCAGCCGCTGGTGATGTGCGACCTGGCCGCCGTCGATCAGAACACGGCCGTACTGCTGAACTGGAGCCGCGAGAACGGCTTTGCGCTGCGCCCGGCGCTGAAATCCTTCCAGTCCCCCGAGCTTTGCGCCTACATCCTGCAAGCGCTGCCCGAGCCCCGCGGCATGGTGTTTCACCTGGGCACCGTCGACGAGATGCTGCAGGCCGCGCCGCCGGACACCGACCTGCTGATGGGCTACCCGCCCACCGTCGGCGAGCTGGAGCAGTACCTCATCAAAGGTCGCCCGCGCCTTGGGCCCCGCCAGCGCCTGCGCATCCTGATCGACTCGGTCGCGCTGGCCGAGCGCACCGCCGAGCTCGCACGCGCGACAGAACTGCCGCTGCCGCTGGACGTCGCGCTGGAATTCGACTCCGGCATGGGCCGTGGCGGCGTGGATTCGGCCGCCGAGCTGACCGCCCTGATCCGCGTGCTGGAGCAGAACCGCGGCCTGCTGCAGCTGGGCGCGGTGCTTTGCTACGACGGCCACGCCACGCTGAACGGCAACGCGCTCTACCGGCAGCTCGTCGCGCAGACGGCGCAGGATCGCTATGCCGGCTTTCTTGCCCAGCTGGCCGCGGAAGGCGGCCACCTCTATGACGAGGACACGCTGATCCGCAACGGCCCCGGCAGCTCCAACTACCGCAACTGGGCCGGCAGCGACGTCGCCAACGAAATCAGCCCCGGCTCGGCCTTCATGTTTGCCGGCTACCTGGGCGCCTTCGACAACGAGGGTTTGGCGCCGGCCATCACCCAGGCCTCGCCGCTGATGCGCATCACCGGCGACCACCCCTCGGTGCCGCTGACGCAGGACACGCTGCCCGGCGCGCAGGAGGAGGAAGTCATCATCAAGGCCGGCCCCTGGCCGGGCAGCGACTTCGCCCACCCGCCCGGCATGCGCCAGGACGAACTCTCGGGCGGCGGCTTTGCACTCGTTGCCCCCAAAGGCGCGCTGGCACTGGGGGATTACGTGCTGATGCGCCCGCAGCAATCGGGCGACGGCATCGACCCCTTTGGGGCCTTGCTGGCCATCCGCGAAGGCCACGTCGTCGCGCGCTGGCGGACCTTCGCGCGCTGGAGCGCTTAAGCCGGCGCCTGCAACGCCGCGGCGAGGGGGCGCGGGCGGTCGAGGCGCGTGTTCCTGCCCCGACAGCGCCGCCCTACATCATCCGCTCGGCCGTCAGCGGCTGCGACAGGATCCACAGGCCGACGATGGTCAGCAGCACCATGTAGGCGAGCATCGGCAGCTGGCTGCGCAGCGCGGCGCCGCGGCTGCCGAAGACGCGCAGCGCCACGCGGTGGGCGACGTAGACGCTGGCCACATGCCCGGCCAGGATCAGCCCCACCTGCCCGTGCCAGACCCAGGCCACCGGCGGCAGGATGGGCTGGCGGAACTGCCAGGCGGTGCCGAAGAGGTCCCAGCCGCGGCCGAAGGGGTCGGAGAGCAGGCTGAGGATTTTCATGCCGTCGGCCAGCAGCAGCGTGGCGTAGTGGGCGGCGTGATAGGCCAGCGCAATCGGCAGCAGCGTCAGGCCGAAGTCCAGCGCCAGCGCCCGCAGCGGGCGCTGGCTGCGAGTGAGCGCCTTGGCCGCCGCGACGCAGGCCAGGTAGGGCAGCGCGTAAAGCAGCGGCGAGGCCAGCAACCAGGCGGACTCCCACAGCAGGTACAGGCTGCGGGCCGGCCCGGGCTGGGCCATCGGCCGGCTGCCCAGCACCGCCTCGACGGCGCCGAAGGGGTCGGCCCAGTACAGCGCGACCCAGGTCTGCGTGGCGCGCAGGCCGTCGAAGGCGGTGGTCGACAGCATCGCCAGCGCGAAGAGCAGCAGGGCGGCACTGCCGGCGCGGGCATCGACCAGCCCCTGCAGCGGCCGCCGCAGCGCCAGCCGCGCCCCCGGCTCCTGCGGGCCCCGGATGGCCAGCGGCGCGAGCAGGCCGTACAGCCGTAGCAGCAGCCCGAAGAACTCGCCGCGGGCAAACCAGGCGCGCAGGCCAAAGGCGCCCACCGCCGCCAGGTTCAGCAGCGTGTAGGCCAGCAGCAGCCGGCCCAGCGAGCCCGGCCGGCCGGCGGCGAAGAGCTCGTACCAGACAAAGCCCAGATACAGCGCCAAGGCCGGCCATTCGGCCAGCCCCGCCGGCCAGCGCCAGCGGCCCCGCAGATAGGCCCACCCCCACCGGCCCAGCCGCCCGGTCGGCGCCGCCAGCACGATGGCCAGCGTGCGCCAGGGGTTCAGCCGCGCATACACATTGCCGAGCAGCGCCGACAGATAGGGCAGCCCCAGCGCGAACACGACCCAGAAGGCCACCATGCTGAAGTTGCGATAGGGGTCGCGGTTGCCGAACAGCGCCGTCGCGATGGCCAGCAGCAAGGCGCCCAGCGCCAGGCCCTGCGCCAGACGCAGCAGCCCTCGGGCGCGAGGACCGCAGGGCCGCAGCGGGCGCTCGGCCGGCCGCGCGCCGGCCTGTTCCGCGTTTCGCCCGGGCGCTGCCGGCGCGCCACGGCCCGCCAGCAGGCCGACCAGCAAAAAGGACAGCAGCAGCGTGCTGGCCGCACCCCAGGCATAGAGCCAGAAGGGCACCGGCAGCGTGTACAGGCGGCCAAAGCCGTGCGCGGCCGCCGTGGCGGGCAGGCCGAGCAGCAAGGCCCCGATGAGCCCCGGCCGCGCCGCGATGAAGCCCGGCCTCGGAGGCGCGGCGCAAGGCCGCGGGCGCCCGGCCCCGCGCAGCGAATTCAAGCCCGCCACGCCGGCCGTAGCCCGGCCGCAGGCGCGGGCGGAGGTCGGCGTGGCGGCACCGCTACCGGCATCGGCTCCGTTACCGGCATTGGCAACGGCCCGCCCCCCCCGACGCGGGCCCGAGAACCGGAAGCGAAAACCGGGCCGGGGCCCGATTCGGCGCCCACGAATCGTCCGGGCTAGGGCGGCGACGGCAGGCGGCGGAAATCCTCGGCCGCCTGCAGCGTCTGCTCCCACATCTGCAGGTAGGTCTCGGCCGAGTTGTACAGCGCATCCAAGGCCGCGGCGCCGCCCTCGATGCGGGCCTCCTCGACGATGTCGGCGACCAGGCCGTAGTGGTACATGCCGCCCTCGTTGACGTTCCAGGCCTTGCCGCCCGGGACCTCAAGCATGTTCACCAGCACCGGATCCACACCGTTGAACTGCGGCCCCCAGTCCGGCCCGGAGAAGAGCTGGAAGGGGTAGTTGACCGGCTCGCTGCCGGCGCCCCGCGGGCCGGGCAACGTGCGCAGGCCGTTGGCGTCGGCGCCATAACCCGAGGAGAAGGGCCGGCTGGTGCCGGAGGCCTCCCAGATCGGGCGCAGCTTGTCCAGGAAGCTGGCATAGCCGGCGCCGTTGGGCAGCGCCGGGTACAGGATGCCGCCCTGGCGAATCATCTGTTCGGCCTGGGCGTTGCTGATGCCGCCCTGCCCGCCGTGGCCGGAGACCATCGGGTAGTTCGGCGTGGCGCGCGCGCCCTCGTCCAGCATGTACTGCTTCGACGCCAGCTCGGCGTGGTCGATATGCAGCACGAAGCCCTTCTTCATGATCTTGTCGATCGCATAGCGCCCCAGGTCGGTCACCGTGCGCGCGTTGCACTGCCGCCCCGGCGGGTACACCGGCAACTGGCCCTGGCCCAGGTCGATCAGCGCCTGGGTGATCGGGTCGTTGAACTGGGTCAGCGGCGCGGTCTCCATCACCGCCCCGGCGTTGTAGAAGTAGGTGTCACCCTCGCCGCCATCCGGGCAGTCGTAGGTCTTCCAGAAGCCGCGGGTGTCGGTGAAGCCCACATAGTTCAGCACCGAGGAAAAGATGCCGGTGCCGCCCAGCGCGCTGTCCACGTCGTGGTAGGGGAAGACGTTGCGCACGCCCAGCTCCCAGGCCGCGTCGATCTCGCGGTCGATGTCCTCGCGGGTGCAGTCGCTGTTCTCGCTGCCATCGGGGTTGAAGGTGACCCGGCAGAAGAACAGGTTGGAGAACTCATAGCCCAGGATCACCGCCAGCTTGCCCTCGGCAATGGCCTCGCGTGCCGCGCGCGGGTCGGTGACGATGCGAAACCAGCCTTGCCCGGGGCCACCGGACTGCGCGTCGATGTAGTCCTGAATGTCGTAAACGAACTCCACCTGCTCCGTGCCCGTCAGCATGTCGACGCACTCGGAGGTCTTGTCGCCATAGGTGGCCCGCGCGATGTTGCACAGCGCCTCGATGGTGGTGCCGTGCACCACCATCACGCGCATGCCGGCCAGCCAGGCCCGCTCCACCCAGCGCCAGTACATCTGCTGGTGCAGAAACGAATCCTGGAAAGGCCAGTCCACGAAGCTGGGCCAGCCCTGCGTGTCGTGGCTGGCGAGCGGGTCGCCGTCGAGAATGATGTTCTCGGCCGACAGGCGCCCGTCGGGGCCGTGCGCCTCGGCGCAATCGTCCAGCGCATGCGGCGCGCCGAAGCGGTTGATGGCCTGCCCGTAGAGCACGCCGGCGGCCGAGGGGCCCACATCCTCGCTGCCGTCGGACAGCTCCGAACCCATGCCCATGTGCGCATGCACCTCGGCAAAGCCCAGTACGGGCTGGCCCACGGCCGGGCCGCGGAAGGTCTTGCCCTCGATGCCGGTGGGCATCTCCGGGTAGGCGGTGCAGCCCGAGGTCGGCTCGAAGACCAGTTCGGCCGGCGTGCCGCCCAGCACCAGCGTGCCGTCGGCGGCCAGCGCCAGCGGCTGGCCCAGCGTCTGCGCGGTGAAGCGGCCGTCGCCGCCGTCAATCGTCCAGTCCGAGCCGTCGGCCGGGTCGGCCTGCGCGGCCACGTTGCTGCCGCTGCCGGTCATCAGCTGCTCGTCGACCGTGTAGAAGAGGTAGCGGCCGAGGTTGGCGGGCTGCATGTAAAAGCGCACCCCGGCATCCGGCGCGTCTTCCACGGCGGCAAAGCCACCCCCGCTGCGGGCCACATAGGCCTCATTGGCGCGCAGCACATAGCAGCCATGGGCCATGTCAAAGCGCGTCTTGGGCGCCGCGCCGCTGGCCACGCCACCGCCGCCCCCGCCGGAGCCACCGCAGGCGGCCAGCAGCCCTGCACCCAAGATCAGCGCCAATCCCCGGAACGCCAATCCCTGGCGCAGGCTCGCATCCTTTCGCATCTCTCTCCTCCGCCGGCGCAGCGGGCGCCGGCTCACACCGTGTCTGAACGGGCTATAGATTAACGGGCCGGGTGAACGGATGCTCACTGGCCCAGCGTCGCCATGCACGCGCAGGGCCACTGGCCAGCAGGCGCAGCGCGGGCTAGATTCGCGGCCACCGACCCGGGGATGCCGCCATGCCACGCACCGCCTTTGCCCGAATCCGCCACAACGCCTTCGCCGGCGCCTGGCTGCTGCTCGCCCTGCTGCTCGCGCTCCCCGCGCGCGCCGAGGTATTGGCCCGCGGGCCGGGCGGGTTTTTGCTGGAAAACCGCATCAGCGTCGCGGTGCCGCCGGAGCGCGCCTGGCAGGCCCTGGTCGACGAAGTCGGCCAATGGTGGCCCGCCGACCACTCCTGGTTTGGCGCCAGCGAGAACTTCCGGATCCGCGCCGTCGCCGGCGGCTGCTTTTGCGAGATCGACGGCGCCAGGCAGGTCGAGCACATGCGCATCAGCCATGTGGACCCGCCGCAGCGGCTGCGCATGCTGGGCGGCCTGGGCCCGCTGCAGGGCATGGGCCTGCATGGCGCGCTGGACTGGGTGATCCGCGCGCAGGAGGGCGGCAGCCAGATCACGCTGCGCTACCAGGTGGGCGGTTACACGCCGGAGCCGCTGGGCGAGTTCGTGGACGTGGTGGACCGCGTGCAGGCCCAGCAGCTCGGGGCCCTGGGTGAGCATCTGCGGGCCGCGCCGCCGCGCTGACGGCCGCTGCCTTCTCCGCCTGCTACGTCGCCCGCTCCGCCTGACGACGAGGCGGGCGTAGTCAGGCCGCAGGGCATGCTCGCGCCGCCCCGCTTTATGCCAATCGTTGCATATGCAGCTTTTTGCGCATAACCTGCGGCTCTCTTCCGCCCTTGCAAGGACTCGCGATGGCCCTGCCCGCCCTGCTGCAAAACCGTCTTTCCGTTCCCGTTGTCGGCGCGCCGCTGTTCATCATTTCCAACCCGGATCTGGTCATCGCCCAGTGCAAGGCGGGCGTTGTGGGCAGCTTTCCGGCACTGAATGCCCGCCCGGCAAGCCAGCTGGAAGACTGGCTGGCACAGATCACCGAGGAGCTGGAGGCGCACAACCGCGCCCACCCCGACGCGCCGGCCGCGCCCTTCGCCGTGAACCAGATCGTGCATCGCAGCAACGACCGGCTGGAGCACGACATCGAGATGTGCGTGAAGTACAAGGTGCCCATCGTGATCACCTCGCTGGGCGCCCGCGAGGAGCTGAACCAGGCGGTGCACTCCTATGGCGGCATCACGCTGCACGACATCATCAACAACCGCTTTGCCCGCAAGGCCATCGAGAAGGGCGCCGACGGGCTGATCGCCGTGGCGGCCGGTGCCGGTGGCCATGCCGGCACCACCTCGCCCTTCGCGCTGGTGCAGGAGATCCGCGAGTGGTTTGATGGCCCGCTGCTGCTGTCCGGCTCGATTGCCACCGGCGACGCCGTGCTGGCCGCGCAGGCCATGGGCGCCGACCTGGCCTACCTGGGCTCGGCCTTCATCGCCACCCAGGAGGCGCGCGCCGAGGAGCGTTACAAGCAGGCCATCGTTGCCCACAACTCGGCCGACATCGTCTATTCGAGCCTGTTCACCGGCGTGCACGGGAACTACCTGCGCCCCTCGATCGAAGCGGCCGGCCTGGACCCGAACAACCTGCCCGAATCCGACCCCAGCAAGATGGATTTCGGCTCCGGCGGCAACAGCGACGCCAAGGCCTGGAAAGACATCTGGGGCTGTGGCCAGGGCATCGGCGCCGTCAAGGATGTGCTGCCGGCGGCCGAGCTGGTCGCCCGCCTGCGCCGCGAATACGAGGCCGCGCGCAGCCGCCTGAGCCTGGCGGCCTGAGGGCCGGCCGGCCCGCCACCGCATGGCCCTGTCGCACGCCATCCTGGTCTCGCTGCTGGACCGCCCGCAGACGGGCTATGAGCTGGCCAAGCGCTTCGAGCGCACCGTCGGCTTTTTCTGGAAGGCCAGCCACCAGCAGATCTACCAGCAGCTGCACAAGATGGCCGCGCAGGGGCTGATTGATGGCGAAACGGTGGCGCAGGCCGAGCGGCCCAATCGCATCGTCTACGCGCTGACCGCCGACGGCCAGCAGGCCCTGCAGGAGTGGGTGGCGACGCCCACGGCGCCGCCCTCGGTCAAGGAGGAGCTGCTGGTCAAGCTTTTCGCGCTGGGCGAGGCCGCGCCGGAGACGCTGCTGCGGCAGATCGCGGCGCGCCAGGGGCTGCATCGCGAACGGCTGGCCGAGTACCAGGCCCTGCGCGAGCAGCACTACCCGCAGCCCAGCGGCCTGAAACCACGGCAGCGCGGGCGTTATCTGGGCCTGCGCCTGGGCATCCTGCTGGAGCAGGCCTCGCTGGCCTGGTGCGCGGAAGCGCTGGAGCTGGTCGGCGCGCTGGACGAACCGGCGCCGCGCGCAAACGAAAACGCCAGCGACGGGGACCCGCCGCTGGCGCGATAGGGGGCGCCGCGCCCGCCGTCTTTGTAGGCCGGGCGCGACACCGAATGCTTATCGGGGGATGCGCATCAGGCCGCGGCCTTCTGCTCCTCCATGTCCTCGACGTAGGCATCGGCCAGCGCCGTTTTCTGGCCGTCCTTGAGCACGCGGCCGGCGAGCTGGAACACCTCCTGCTCTTCCTCGTCGAGGTGGTGGTTCAGGCGGTGGTGCAGCTTCTTGGCGGTGGCCAGCCAGGCGGGCGAACTGGGGTCGGTGGACTCCAGCTCTTCGATGTATTCGTCCAGCTCGTGGTGCTCGGCCACGCTGTGGCGCGCCTTCTCCTGGGTCATGTCGTCGCGCATCAGCGGCAGGTAAAAGTGGCGCTCTTCGGCGGCCGCGTGCGCTGACAGCTCGGCCTTGAGCTTGGCAAAGATTTCCGCGCGCCCGTCGCTGTCACCGCTGGTCTTGATCAGGATGTCGGCCAGCGAGCGCTGGGTCTGGTGGTCTTCGCGCAAGGCTTCAAAGATGTTCATAAGGCTCTACATGGGGAGGTCGCGCATAGCCTGCGCCGGGCCCCGGCCCGGGCCCAGTTTCGATGGCCAAGGTCACAGCCCACACCCCCCGGATTTCACGCCGCGAAGGCGCCCCCTCGCGGCCCGCGGCGCGGGGCGGAACCTTCGCGGCGGCGCTGCCTCTAAACTCCTCGCCCGCCCCTGCGTCCCCCGCCCCCCAGCGCCGCGTGCAGACCCTCGACAAGCTCGCCATCCTCGCCGACGCGGCCAAGTACGACGCCTCCTGCGCCTCCAGCGGCAGCAGCCGGCGCGACTCGGTGGGCGGCCGCGGCATCGGCTCCACCGAGGGCATGGGCATCTGCCATGCCTACGCGCCGGATGGCCGCTGCATCTCGCTGCTGAAGATCCTGCTGACGAACTTCTGCATCTACGAGTGCCACTACTGCATCAACCGCAACTCCTCCAACGTGCGCCGCGCGCGTTTCACGGTCGAGGAGGTGGTGGCGCTGACGCTGAACTTCTACCGCCGCAACTACATCGAGGGGCTGTTTCTGAGCAGCGGCGTCATTCGCAGCCCCGACTACACGATGGAGCAGCTGGTCGCCGTGGCGCGCCAGCTGCGCGAAGAGCATGACTTTCGCGGCTACATCCACCTGAAGACCATCCCCGATGCCGACGGCGAGCTGCTGGCCGCGGCCGGCCGCTACGCCGACCGGCTGAGCATCAACGTCGAACTGCCCACCGTGCAGGCCTTGTCGGCCCTGGCGCCGGAGAAGGACGCCACCACGATCCGCCGCACGATGGGGCGCATCCGCAGCCGGGTCGAGGAGAACCGGGAGGCGCGGCGCGAGGCCCGCCAGGCCGGCCGCCCGGCGCGGCGCCCGCCGCGCTTCGCGCCCGCCGGGCAGTCCACGCAAATGATTATCGGCGCCGATGCCACCAACGACGCCACGATTCTGGCCAGCTCGGCGCAGCTCTACGCCAGCTACGGGCTGCGCCGCGTCTATTACTCGGCCTTCTCGCCAATCCCGGACGCGCATGCCGCCCTGCCGCTGCAACGCGCGCCGCTGGCCCGCGAGCACCGGCTGTATCAATCCGACTGGCTGATCCGCTTTTACGGCTTCGAGCACGCCGAGCTGACCACGCCCGACAGCGGCATGCTGCCGCTGGATATCGACCCCAAGCTGGCCTGGGCGCTGCGCAACCGCGAGCGCTTCCCGGTGGACCTGAACCGCGCCAGCCGCGAGCTGCTGCTGCGGGTGCCGGGTCTGGGCACCAAAACCGTGGCGCGCATCCTGCGCCTGCGCCGCCAGCAGGCGGTGCGGCTGGCCGACCTGGAGGCCATGCGCGCGCCGGTACGCAAGGCGCTGCCCTTCATCGTTTGCGCCGACCACCGCCCCGCGCTGGGCGAGCTGGACGCCGAGAATCTGCGCGCGCGGCTGGCCCCGCCGCCGCGCCAGCACAGCCTGGCGCTGTAGCCCGGCCGGTGCAGGGCTCGCTGTTTTCGGCCGCGGCGCCGGCCGGTCGCCCCTGGCCGGCCGGGCCCAACTTTGCCGACTGGGTGGCCGCCGCCGACGTGGCCCTGGCGGCCGGGCACGCGCCGGAGAGCCTGGACTGGCAGCCCGCGAAGGGCGCATGGCGCGAGCAACGCCGCGGGGACGGCGCGGGCCTGCCGCCCGGCTTTGCCCGCTACGCCGCGGCCGCGCATGCGCACGTCGGCGCCGAGGTCCGCCCGCGGCTGTACCGGCTGCTGTGGCGCTTGCGCCATGGCGAGCCGGGGCTGCTGGATCTGGCCGCCGACCCGGACGTGGCCATGTTGCGCCGCTGGGAGCGCGCGGTGCGCCGCGAGGCGCACAAAACCAAGGCCTTCGTGCGCTTTCGTGAGGCCGCGCCCGAGGTGGGGGGCGAAGCCCGCCCGCGCTATGTGGCCTGGTTCGAGCCCGAGCATCGGGTGCTGCCCACGCTGGCCGGCTTTTTCCGTCGCCGCTACGCCACGCTGGCCTGGTCGATCCTGACGCCGGAGCTGGCGATGCACTACGAGGGCGAGGGCGCGGTGTGGTTCGGCCCCGGCGCCAGCGCCGCCGACGCCCCGCGGGGCGATGCCTTCGAGGAGGCCTGGCGGGTGTATTACCGCAACATCTTCAACCCCGCACGGCTGAAGATCGCGGCGATGTGCGCCGAGATGCCGCGCAAATACTGGAAGAACCTGCCCGAGGCGGCGGAAATCCCGGGCCTGATCCGCGCCGCCGAGGCGCGCACCCAGGCCATGCTGGACGCGCCGGCGGCCACCCCCGCGCTGCACTGCGGCCCGCGGCCGGAGAGCCCGGGCGGCGCGCTGCAACGCGAAGCGGCCGCGCTGCGCCCGGGCTCGCTGCCGCGGCTGGCCCGCGAGGCGGCGCGGTGCCAGGCCTGCCCGCTGGCCGGGCCGGCCACGCAAACCGTGTTTGGCGAGGGCCCGGCGCAGGCCCGCATCGTGCTCGTCGGCGAGCAACCCGGCGACGCCGAGGACCTGGCGGGCCGGCCCTTCGTCGGCCCGGCCGGGCAGCTGCTGGAGGGCCTGCTGGCCGAGGTGGGCCTGGCCCGCGAGGCGCTGTACCTGACCAATGCGGTCAAGCACTTCCGCTACCGCCCGCAGGGCAAGCGGCGCCTGCACCAGAACCCGGAGCGGGCACACATCGAGGCCTGCCGGCCCTGGCTGGAGAACGAGCTGGCGGCCATCGCGCCCACCGTCATCGTCGCGCTGGGCGCGACCGCCTGCGAGGCCCTGCTGGGCCGTCGCGTGGCGCTGGCCGACAGCGCCGGCCAGCGATACCGCTACGGCGCCGCAACGCTGTTGCTGGCGCCCCACCCGGCCGCCCTGCTGCGCGCACCCGCCGGGCAGGCGACAGCGCTGCGCGCCCGCCTGTGCGACAGCCTGGCGCTGGCCGCCCGGCTCGCCGGCCCCGAGGCGACGCCACCGACCACGGACCAGCGCCCGGAGCGGCGCGCCGATTAGCCGCCGGTCAACCCACCGACTGCCCTAGCGTCCCTCAGGGCGCGCAGGCGGTGGAGTTCGGGTAGCGCGACTCGTCGGCAACCACGACCTGATCGATCCAGCGGGCAATCAGCTCGGCGGCCTGCTCGTCGACCACGCTGCGGGCGATGGGCGGCATGCGCGCCGCGGCCGTATTGGCCTCGGGCCCGATGCGATAGCTCAGGATCGATTGCGCCGCGGCGCCGGGCACGATGTCATGCCCGCGCCCCCCACTGCCCTCGCCCCCGGCGGCGGTGGGGCGCTTGCACACGCCGTAGTTCAGGTCGACCGTGCG
Source organism: uncultured Ectothiorhodospiraceae bacterium (assembly GCA_937141935.1). Classification (GTDB taxonomy): domain Bacteria; phylum Pseudomonadota; class Gammaproteobacteria; order Nevskiales; family Oceanococcaceae; genus MS8. The sequence continues at coordinate 6,348 of CAKZQS010000002.1, read as the reverse complement.
CAGGCTGTCGAAATACACACCGGTGTTCGAGGCCGCCCCCTTGGGGTTGTGGCAGTGCTGGCAGTTGACCTCCAGCCAGGCGCGCGCCCGCGCCTCGACGTCGGCGTCGCTGCCGGCCGGGTGCCCGGCATCGCCGGGGCGCAGATAGCGCGGCACCCGGGCCACGGCCGTTGCGACCTGCGTGGCCGCGTCCACCGCCAGCGGCGGGCAGTCCTGCAGCAGGCCGTTGGCGCAGAAGTACTCCAGCTGGTTGTGCCCGGCGATCGGGTGCCTGGCCTGGCCGCTGTCGCGGGCGCTGTCCGGCGCATAGGGCCGGTTCCACATGCGCACCTTGGGGCCGATGGGGGCGGCGCCCACCTCGGCGTCGTCATTGCCATGGCAGGTGATGCACTGGTTCGCATGCGGCACCTGGTAGGCCGCCGTGGCGCCCTGCAGGCGCAGCCCACTGTCGGGCTCGACATAGTCCCACTGCACCGCCCGCCTGGCGCCGGCCGGCACCAGCCGCGCGCGGCGCTGGCCGTCGGCGTCGGTCTCCCACAGGTAGGCCAGACCATCCCAGCGCACGGCGCCTTCGGCATTGGCGCGCTTGATCAGCAGCCTTGTCTCCACCACCTCTTCGACGCCCTGGCTGTCGTCGGGGAAGGCAAAGGTCTTGGCCAGGATCGTGCCCACCGGCCAGGCCAGCGTGGCGTTGGCGCCGAAGCGCTCGGCGTCGCGCCACAGCGCCTGCCCGCCCGGGGGCAGGAAGGCCACGCGGTACTTCGTGGCGTAGTCGCTGAAGAGCTTGCTGTTCAGCGTGAAGGGCACGCCGCCGCTGCGCGGCGCGCTGCGCGGGTCCTGGGCATCGGCAAACAGGGCGTACTGGGCCAGGTCCGGGCAGTTCACCTCCCGCGCGGCGGCGAAGTTCACGGCCCCGCCGGTGCTCGCCTCGCACAGCGCGCGGATGCGCTCGGGCGTGGGCGCCGGGCTGATCAGGCCGCTGCGCTCGAAGGGCGGGATGACCACCGGCGGCAACGGCGTCAGCGTACGGCCATAGGCGGCCTCGCAATCCAGCGCGCTCATGTCCTTGCTGGCCGGCAGCTCGGCCAGCGCCTGCGGGTCGAAGTCCTGCGTGACCAGCAGCTCCAGGCCGCGCGTGCCGTTGAAATTGATGAAGCGCTCGGAGTCGGCGGCAAACTCGTTGCTGGCGGCAATGCAGCCCAGCCATTCGGGCCGGATGCGCGGCGCGCCGGGTGCCTGCGTGTCGAACTTGTAGGCGTTGTACTGGCAGCCGGGGTCGCCATAGGCGTTGCGGTATTCGGGCTTGCCGGGCGCGTAGGTCGCCTCCGGCACCGGCTGGCCCTGGGTGTCGACCGGATAGGGGCAATCCGGGTCGTATTCGTCCAGCAGCCCATCCCAGACAATGTGCGCGCCGCGAAAACCGGCCAGCGCCAGCGGGTTCAGCAGCTGCCCCAGCGTCAGGTCGGGGCTCAGGCTGGCGGCGTGCTTGATGCCCACCAGGTAGGGCAGCAGCGAGTTGATGTCGCCCAGCTGCGAGGACAGGATCTTGACGAAATCCGGCGGCGGCAGGTGGTTGCCGTTGTTGCGAAAGACGTTGTCGTACAGCGATACGCCCTCGGTGTACCAGTCGATCTGGTTCTCCGACGGCCGCCCGGCGCCCTCGGGGAACAGCGCATAGCTGGCCCAGATGAAGCCGCCGGTGTTGTTGTCGTAGATCTCGTTGTTGAAGATGTCGATGCGGTCATAGGACAGCGTGATGATGCCGCTGCCCGCCGGCACGTTGCCCACGAAGCCGCCGGAGTTGAAGTTGTAGGTGTTGTTCTTGCGCGCGATGTTGTCGTACATGCGCGTGCCGTAGCCGTACTGGTCCAGCCCGTCGAGGTCGTAGATCAGAAAGCCGCCGGTGTTGCACTCGGCGACGTTGCCGGCGTACTCCCCGCCCTGCACGTTCTCGATCTCGAAACCCATCACGTTGTAGGCGGCGCGGCTGTTGCGGATGATCGCGTTGCTGGTCTGCCCCACGTAAATGCCGGCATCCGAGGCGCCGATGGCCTCGGAGTCGACGACCAGGATGTTGCGCGAGGCCACCGGGTAAATGCCGTAGCGGCCGGTCTGCCGGCTGGGCGTGTAATCCGGCGAGCGGGTGCCGGCCCCGATCAGGTCGGCGACCACCGGCAAATCGCGCAGCAGCGGCAGCTGCTCGATCAATGGCGCCGAGCCGAGCTGGCCTACCAGCGGGATGGCGCTGATGGGGTTCTCCGGGTCGCGGGTCGGCGGTTGGGTGCAGGCCACCTTCAGCGTGCGGCCGTAGTTGTCGGCCGTGACCGGTGTGGCGCTGCCGGCGCCGCCGCCGCTGGACCACATCGTGCGCACGCGCTCCAGCGTGCCGTGATCGACGCCCTTGAGCTTGATGCCATCGCCGGGCGTATCCAGCACGGTCAGGTCGCGCACCACGATACCGCGCACGTTCACCGCCAGGATGCCCTCGGCGCTGTTGCTGCCCTTGAAGGACAGCACCGTGCGGTCCATGCCACAGCCCTCGATGACGATGTCCTCGGTGGTCTGCAGCACCAGTCCCGCATCCAGCTCGTAATAGCCGCAGGCGAAGCGCAGTGTGTCGCCCGGGCGCGCCTGCACGGCGGCCACCAGCATGTTGACGCTGGCCTCGCCGTCGTTGGGGATGTCGATGATGCGGCGGGCCTGGTCGGCGGCCGGGGTCGGCGCGGGGGCCTCCACCTGACCGGGCGCCGTCGCCGTTGCAGGCCGGCCGCCCTCGCAGCCACTCAGGCCAAGCGCGAGGAGGCCCAGCATGAGGCCACCGAGCCGCCGGGGCCTCGGCAGGCGCAGGCCCCGCCGCAGCGGGCCGGCAATCGTTTGGGGGAATAGACGCTTAGGCACCGGTACGCTCCCACATCCGCAGCCAGGCCTCGGCCGAGCGGAAGAAAATGTCCAGGGCCTGCTCGGCCTGCGGGCCGCCAAAGGCCTGGGTGTCGGCCAGGTAGTCCGGGTACAGCCCGTAGTGGGCCACGCCGCGGCCGTCGTAGAGGCCAAAGACGCGGTCCCCGGTTTGCTGGCGGTCGAATTCCACGCGGCCGTCGAAGGAGCGGAAGGGGTAGTCGATCTGCCCGTCGGCCAGCGCCGCGCCTTCGCGCGGGTCCCGCGGCAGGTTGGCGATGCCGTTGACGTCCGAGGCGATACCGCCGGAGTAATAGGGCGCGTCGCCATGCCGCGCGGCCATGCCGAGCAGGCGTTCGACCCACTGGTCGCGGCCGCCGCGGGCGAAGCGACCGATGAAGCCGCCGGCCTGCGCGATGCGGTTCAGCAGGCTCTCGCTGCCGGTCCAGTCGTGCGAGCTGATCATCGGATAGCCGCGCGCGCCGAGGTAGTCGATGGCGGCGCTGGCCGCACGCCGGCTCATGTGGTCGACGTCGATCAGCATCTGCCGCGCCATCAACGCGTCGAGCAGGTCATAGCCCTCCGCGTGCAGGCCGCGGATGTTGCACAGGTGGGTGGTGTCAGTGCCCTGCCCGGCGTCCGGGAACTGCGCGACCAGGTATCCGATGTTGGCCAGCAGGTAGTCGACCAGGCCGGCCGGGTTGTTCAGCGGGCTGTTCGGGTCGGCGCTGAAATCGTCGGCGCCGTCGCCGCTGAGGGGGCAGGTCTCCAGCTCCAGCGGGTGGCCGGTCTCGACCAGGTTGCCCACGGTCAAAAAGGGCCCCAGCGCGAAGCCCGAGTGCGGCAGGTGGCCACCAAAGGCGTTGTCGAATTTGTGCACCGGGAAGAACACGCGCACGCCCAGTGCGTGCAGCTCGTCCAGGTTGCGCAGCATCTGCGCGCGCGAGCATTCGGCCACGCCCAGGAATTCGCCGCAGTTCAGCGGCTTGGACATCTCGATGCCCAGCACCACCGCCAGCTTGCCGGCGGCAATGACCTCGCGGGCCTGCGCCGGGCTGGTCACGATGCGGAACCAGCCCTGGCCGGGGCCGCCATGCTGGGCGTCGATGTAGTCCTGCAGCTCGTAGCTGCGCTGCGCCTGCAGGCGGGTGTTTTCCATGCCGTCGCAGGCGTTCTTTTTCTGCGGCATCAACTGGCACAGCACTTCGTTGTGCGTGATCAGGTTGACCAGCACCTTCTGCCCGCCCAGCCAGGCGCGCTCGATCCAGCGGTAGTAGGTCTGGTGGTGCTGCAGCGAATCCGAGCGCGGCCAGGCGTTGTAGCTGGGCCAGCCCTGGGTTTCGTGGCCGTCGAAGTCGTTCGAGGTCAGCATTTCCAGGATGCCGGTGGCGCCCTGCGGGCCGTGGTGCACCGCGCAGTCGCCCAGCGCGTGCTCGACGCCAAAGCGGTGGTGGGTCTGGCCGTAGTTCACGCGCCCGCCAATGAACTCATAGGCGGTGATGTGGGCGTGGTCGTCGACCCAGCCGTAGACGGCGCCGTCGTCCCACTGCCGGCGCGGGCCGCGCGGGTCGAGCAGGCGGGCGTTCAGCGTGGCCTCCGGGTAGTCGGCACAGCCCTGCGCGGGCGCCAGGCGAAAGCCCTGGCCCCGCGGCACGCTGCCGGTGGCCGCCAGCGCCACGTTGCCCTGCTCGCCGGCACTGAGCAGCAGGCCGCTGAGCACATGGGTGAACAGAAAATCGCCGTCGGGGCCCTGGCGCAGCTCCCACTCGGCCAGATCGGAGGCCGCATCGACCACGGCCAGGCGTGGCTGTAGCGTCACATCCCCCAACCTGTCGCCGGCGTCGCCCACCGTGTCGCCGACCTCGCGCACGGCGCCGCCCAGCGGCGCCAGGGGATCGAGCACCACGTCGGCGATATCGCCCAGGGCCGCAACCAGGATTCCCAGCTCCACGACCAGCGTGCCGGCGCCGTCGAGCAGCGCCTGGGCGGGGTCGCTGACGCCCAGCAGCGCCTTGCGCCCGGCGTCGCCGCTGCCGCTGGCGTTGTCGAGCAACGGCGCTGCGGCACGCTCGGCCTGCGCCAGCAACAGGTAGCGACCCAGGCCGGTGGCCTGGAAGCGCAGCGGCGTGGCCTCGTCGGCGCGCTCGCGCATCTGTGGCTGGCCCTCGACCAAGCTCAGGCTGCGGCCCTGCGCATCCTCCAGCCGCAGGCAGCGGTTTGCGGCGGCGTAGACATCCGTCGGCGCGGCGGCCCCGCCCGGGCTGCCGGGCAAGGATGGCGCCGCCGTCGGTGCGGGCGCATCGTTGCCGCGCGGTGTTTCGGGGCTGCGCCCTCCCTGGCAGGCGGCCAACAGCGCCACCGCGCATAGAGCCATGCTCAATCTCATATCGCGTCCCTGTGATCTCTCCCGCCACGTCCTGTGGCGGCGCCGATACTAGGCAGTGCCTTCGGCCGGCAACGCGCGGCCAAAGTATTTACTACGGGTTTTTGCCCATTTCTCGCGACTTTTGAAGGACTTGACGCGCTGTCGCGTCAGCCCTGCGCCTGCGACGCTGTGAGCCTGGTCTGACAGTGCGCGGCTGCGGGCGCCTAAGCGCGGGAGGCTGCGCCGCGATCGGGGGCGTAAGGCGCCATGTCGATGTCCGCCGCCTCGCCGAGTACCGCCTGGGCCAGCAGCTGGCCGCTGCCGGCGGATTGGGTCCAGCCCAGATAGCCGTGGCCGGTGTTCAGGTACAGGCCCGGCAGCGCGGTGGCGCCGATGTAGGGGTTGCCGTCGGCGCTCATGGGCCGCAGCCCGCACCATTGCCGCGCCTGCGCGACCTGCATGTTCGCCCGCAGGCGCGGGCTGATCGCATCGGCCAAACGCCACAGTTGCGCCAGGCGGGCGGCATCCAGGCTGCGGTCGAAGCCGGCGAACTCGGCGGTACCGGCCAGGCGCAGGCGGTCGTCGAAGGGCGTCACGGCCGCGTGCAGGTCGTTGTCGATGCTCGAGCGCCGCGGCAGCGCGCCGGGGTCGTGCACCGGCGCGGTGATCGAATAGCCCTTGACCGGCCGGATCCACAGCCGCGGGCCGTGACCGGCGGCCAGTTGCGGCGACCAGCAGCCGGCGGCCAGCACCACCCGGGGCGCGGCGCGCGGCCCCCGGTCGGTGTCGACGCCGACCACGCGCCCGCCGACGACCCGCAGCCGGCGCACGCTGAGCTGCGTTTCGATGACCACGCCGGCGTCTTGCAGCACGTCGCGCAGCGCCTGGCAGAAACGCGCCGCATCGCCGGTCAGGTCGCCGGGCGCGTAGAGCGCGCCGGCGATGCTGTCGGCGCTGTCGGCCAGCAGGGGTTCGGTGGCCACGGCCGCGGCCCTATCCAGCTCGCGCAGCTCCAGCCCCGCCTCGCGCAGCGGCGCCACCTGGGCCAGGCCCTGGGCGTAGGCGGCCGCGCTGCGATAGACCTTGAG
>CAKZQS010000001.1 GCA_937141935.1 uncultured Ectothiorhodospiraceae bacterium | reverse complement strand
CGCGAAGCCCACAGGCCGCGCCGGGGGTGCTTCGCCCCCGGCGCATTCGCCCGCGACCGGCAAGGGCTTATACTCGCAGCACCTTTCGCCCAAGCGCGTGTCGCGATGCAGGACCCACTCGCCGGCCTGGAAGAGGCCATCGTTCAACTGTGTGACTCGCACCAGCAGCTCAAGCGTGAGAACCGCCAGCTGCGCGACCAGCAGCAGACGCTGCTGGAACGCAACGCCGCCCTGCGCAGCCGCCTGGAGGCCCTGCTGGAGAAGGTGCGGGTGCTCGAATCCGAGGTCGAAGCATGAGCGATTCCCGCTCGATTACCGTCAAGGTCCTGGGCCGCGACTACCAGGTGGCCTGCCCGCCCGAAGAGCGCGACGCGCTGTACGCCGCCGCGCGTTTTCTCGATGACCGCATGCAGGCGATCCGCAAGCGCGCCGCCGGCCTGGGGCTGGAGCGCATTGCGATCATGACCGGCCTGAACATGGCCCGCGAACTGATGCAGTACGAGCGGGGCGAAACGCCGCGCGATGTCGCCCCGGCAGAGCCGGCCGCCGAACCCGCGCCGCGCCCGTCGGCGCGTGCCAGCCAGCGCTCGGCGGCAACGACCAGCGCCGCCGAAGGCAGCGAGGCCGACCGTATCGCGCAGCTCAGCCTGACCATCCGCGAAACGCTCGACGACGACTAGAGTCACGGGTTCTGAAGCCAGGCCGGTGCGTCCGTATACTGGCCTCGTCCGGGACGGCTGCGGTGTTCGCTAATCCAAATGAACCCCTTGAGCCAATTACGCTATCCCGGGAGTCGTCGTCCGTGCCGGTGTGCATGTCCGCAACAGCGGAAAGCCTAAAGGTTCCGGGGCGGCACCCACTTGAGACTCCGTCTCAAGGGACAGCGGATGGCGGCATTCGCGGTCCCCGGACACTCCCCCCGACTTCCCGAGCCTGATCGGCGATGAGCGATACCGCCCAGGCCAAGCGCGCGCTGCGCCGGCAGATGCGCGCACGCCGCCGCGCGCTGACCGCCACGGCGCGCCGGCGCCAACAGCGCCAACTGCAGGCCCGCCTGGCCGCCTTGTTGCGCCGTCGCGGCCTGCGCCGCGTGGGCCTGTACCGGGCCGTGGCCAGCGAGCTGGACCTCGGCGCGCTGGCCTCCGCCCTGCCCCGACGCACGCAGGCCTTGTACCCGCGCATGCGCCGCCACGGCCTGGTCTTCGTGCCGGCCCATCCCCGCTGGCAGGCCACCGCCGTGCGCACGCTGGAGCCCGCGGGGCGGGTGCAGTGGCCGGTGTGGTCGCTGGATGTGCTGCTGCTGCCGCTGCTGGCCTGTGATGCGCGCGGCATGCGCCTGGGCCAGGGTGGCGGCTGGTATGACCGCACGCTGGCCGGCAGCCGCTGGCGCCGCCCGCTGTGCGTGGGCGTGGGCTTTGACGAGCAATACACGACCACGGTGCCGGCGGCCGCGCATGACGCGCCGCTGGATGTTTATCTCAGCGCCCGCATCGCGCGGGCCTTCACCCCCCGAGGGCAACGATGGCTTACTGGCTTTTGAAATCCGAACCCGACGTCTTTGGCTGGGAGCACCTGCTGGCCCGGCCAAAGCAGAGCGAACCCTGGGACGGCGTGCGCAACTACCAGGCGCGCAACTTCCTGCGCGACGCGATGCGCGACGGAGACGAGGCCTTCTTCTACCACTCGAATTGCGCGCAGCCGGGCATCGTGGGCCTGTGCCGCATCGTCGGCGAGGCACAGGTCGACCCCACCGCTTTTGACCCCGACAGCAAATACCACGACCCCAAGAGCGACCCCGAAAACCCACGCTGGTACCTGCGCACCGTGCAGGCGCAGCGCACGCTGGCGCGCACGATCACGCTGGCCGAGCTCAAGGAGCGTGCGGAGGCGCTGGAGGGTCTCCAGCTGATCCGCCGTGGCAACCGGCTGTCGGTGATGCCGATCGAGGCCGACCACTGGGCCTACATCCTGGGCCTGGAATAGGCAAAAAAAATGGCGGGCCCCTCGCGGGACCCGCCAGCAACGCGCCTGGGGGCGCGATGATCGGCGTCTTGGGGACTTGCCCTTAAGGGACCAACCTTGGGGACTTACTGGGGACGCGCGATCAATTCATAGGCGCCGGAGCCGCTGTAGGACTCGACCCGCCAGCGGTAGGTGCCGGCGCTGGCGTTGGTGCTGATCGACTCCTGCGAGCTGTTCGAGGTCGCACTGGCCGCATTGCTCCAGCTGCAGCCGAAGAAGAAGCCACAGCTGTAACGCTGCAGGCGCAGGTCGAAGTCGGTGCCGGCCGGGCCACTCAGCTCGCCCTCCAGCGTGCCGCCGCCCCATTCGAAGCCACCCTCGGGGTGCAGCGCGGCGTCGCCGCTGCCGGACAGGCTGCCGCTGTACACGGTGCAACCCTGACAACCGCCGGAGGCCGCGGCCACCGTCACCACCTCGCTGGCCGTGTCGCTTTGCGCGGCGGCATCGCTCACCGTCAGCGTCACGGTGTAGCTGCCGTCGGCGGCGTAGCTGTGGCTGGCGGTCGCACCCGTCGCGGTGTTGCCATCGCCGAAGTCCCAGCTGTAGCTGACGATGCCGTTGTCGTCGCTAGAGGCGCCGGCGTCGAAGCTGCAGGCCAGTTCGGTGCAATCGCTGCTGAAGGCGGCCGTCGGCGCGGCGTCGACCGGCGGCGGGGGCGGCGTGCCGCCGTCGTCGCTGATGTACAGCAGCAGGTTCGGCGTGTTGGCGCTGACCTGGGTCAGCGTGTTCGGCGTGGCCGCGGCCAGGATCTGCTGGCTGACCTCGGCCGGCGTGGCGTCGGTGTCGCGCGCCAGCAGCAGGGCGACGGCGCCGGCCACGTGCGGGCTGGCCATCGAGGTGCCGCTGAGCACCTTGGAGCCGCTGTTGTTGCTGTGGTTGGCGGCGGTGATGCTGCTGCCCGGGGCATACAGATCCACGCAGCTACCGTGGTTGGAGAAGGAGGACTGGCGGTCGGCGCTGTCGCTCGAGGCCACCGTCAGCGCCAGCGGCTCGGCCGCCGGCGAGGTGTTGCAGGCGTTGGCGCTGTCGTTGCCCGCCGCTACCACTGGCAGCACGCCGGCGTTGTACAGGTTCCGCGCCGCGGCCTCCTGGGCGCTGGAGCGACCATTCAGCGTGCCCAGCGACATGTTGGCCACCGCCGGGAACTCGGCGTTCTCGGCCACCCATTCCATGCCGGCAATGATGTCGCTGCCCGAACCCGAGCCCAGGCAGTCGAGCACGCGCACGGCGTGCACGGTGGCGTCCTTGGCCACACCCCAGGTGCTGCCCGCCGCGGTGCTGGCGACGTGCGTGCCGTGGCCTTCGCAGTCTTCCCAGTCATCCGGGTCGGCCGAGAAGAACAGGCCGGCGGCCACGAAGTTGCGCGATTCGCCGACGCGGCCGCTGAACTCGGCGTGATCCGGGTTGATGCCCGTGTCGATCACGTAGACGTGCGCGCCCTGGCCGGGGGCCGTCGGGAAGTCATAGTCGCCATCCAGCGGCAGGTCGCGCTGGTCGCTGCGATCCAGGCCCCAGGTGGCATTGTTCTGCACGCCGCTGGCGAGCACGACACGATCCTGCTCGATCTCGGCGACCAGCGGGTTCAGCGCCAGCGCGGCGGCCTGCGCCGGCGTCATCTGCACCGCGAAGCCGTACAGCACGCTGTCGTATTGGTGCAGCAGGCGCGCGCCGGTGCTGCCGGCGAGCAGCGCGTCGATGGTGCCGGCGAGGTCGGTGACCAGGCCCGGCTGCAGCTGCACGATGTATTGGTTGTCGATCAGGCCGATATCGTCCGTGGCCTGTGCGCCAAAGCTCAGCAGCGCGGCGGCCGCGAGCGTGTAAAGGGGTTTGCGCATGGTCCTGTGGAGTCCTCCCAGACTCGATGTTCAAGGTCTGGGGGGATTCTCAGCGCGGTTGGCGGGGCTGTCTGTAGTGGCGCCAAGGCGCCGCCGTAGTGATTTCACTACAGCGGCGTGGTGAGTTTCACTCAGCCCAGGAACAAGCGATATGCGGGGTTGGCGGTCTCGTCGCTGTATTCGTAGCCAATGCCATCCAGCGCCTCGCGGCAGGCCGCGCGCTCGGCGGTGGGCACCTGCAGGCCGCAGAGCACCCGGCCGAAGGCGGCGCCATGGTTGCGATAGTGGAACAGCGAGATGTTCCAGCGGCCGGCCACCCGTTCTAGGAAGTCGCGCAGCGCGCCGGGGCGCTCGGGGAACTCAAAGCGAAAGAGCTGCTCGTCGGTGGCTGCGGCGCTGCGGCCGCCGACCATGTAGCGGATGTGCACCTTGGCCATCTCGTCGCCGGACAGATCCACCACCTCCAGGCCCGCCTCGCGCATGCGCGTCGCCAGCGCCGCCCGCTCGCCCGGCTCGCCGAGCTTGAGCCCCACGAAGATATGCGCCCGCTCGGGGTCCGCGAGCCGGTAATTGAACTCGGTGACGACACGCCGCCCCAGCAGCTCGCAAAAGCGCAGGAAGCTGCCGGGCCGCTCGGGGATCGTGACGGCCAGCAGCGCCTCGCGGTGCTCGCCCAGCTCGGCGCGCTCGGCGATGTGCCGCAGGCGATCGAAATTGACGTTGGCGCCGCTGCTGATCGTGACCCAGTGCTGGCCGCGCAGCTCGGGGTGGCGCTCGGCGTAGACCTTCAGCCCCGCCATCGACAGCGCGCCGGCCGGCTCCAGCATGCTGCGGTTGTCTTCAAAGATGTCGCGCACCGCGGCGCAGATCTCGTCGACGCTGCAGGTCACCACCTCGTCGACCATCTCGCGACAGACCGCATAGGTGTGCTCGCCGATGATGCGCACCGCCACGCCGTCGGCAAACAGGCCCACCTGCTCCAGCGCGACGCGCTCGCCGGCCTCCAGCGCCGCCTTCAGGCAGGCCGCGTCGTCCGGCTCCACGCCGATGATCCGGGTTTTCGGGCTGTGCGCCTTGACCCAGGCCGCGATGCCGGCAATCAGCCCGCCACCGCCGACGGGGACGAAGATCGCGTCCGGCCTGTGCGCGCTTTGCTCCAAAATCTCGCGCCCGACCGTGCCCTGCCCGGCGATGATCAGCGGGTGGTCATAGGGCGGCACATAGCTCAGGCCCTGCTCGGTGGCCATCTGCTGGGCGCGAGCGTTGGCCTCGTCGAAGGTGTCGGCGTGCAGGTGCACCTCGCCGCCGAGCGCGCGCACGGCGTCGACCTTGATCGAGGGGGTGGTTTGCGGCATCACGATCACCGCACGCACGCCGAGTTCGCGGCCGGCCAGCGCCAGGCCTTGCGCATGGTTGCCGGCCGAGGCGGCGATCACGCCGCGGGCGCGCTGCTCGGGCGTGAGCTGCGCCACCATGTTGTAGGCGCCGCGCAGCTTGAAGGAGCGCACCTGCTGCAGGTCTTCGCGCTTGATCCACACCTGCTGGCCCAGCCGCCGGCTCATCTTCGGCGCGTGTTCCAGCGGCGAGACGCTGGCCACCGGCGCAACGTCGGCGGCGGCGATCAGGGCCGGGTAATCGGGGCGCATGGGCGAAAGCAGCACAAAGCGAACCGCGCAGCATACCGGGGTACCGGCCGCTTTTGGCTATGCTGCCCGCTGCTTTCAGACAAGGACCCCCTCGATGCAGGACATCGGCAGCGTCGGATTTCTGGGCGGCGGCAACATGGCCGAAGCCATTTTTGCGGGCTTGCGCGCCGCCGGCATGCCCGGCGAGCGCATCTTTGTCGGGGAACCCCGGGCCGAGCGCTGCGAGGAGCTGCGCGCTCGCTACGGCGTGCAGGCCGCCCCGGACAACGCCGCGCTGATCGCCCACAGCGACACGCTGCTGCTGGCCGTCAAGCCGCAGGTGATGCAGGCGGTGCTGGGCGAGGAGAGCGAGGCGCTGCAAAGCCGCCGGCCGCTGCTGCTGTCGATCGCCGCGGGGCTGCCGGCCGCGCGCCTGGTCGAGTGGGCCGGCGGCGGCCTGGCCCTGGTGCGCTGCATGCCCAACACCCCGGCGCTGGTGGGCGCGGGCGTCAGTGGCCTGTATGCGCCGGACACCGTGGACGCGGAGCAGCGCGCACGCAGCGAGGCGATCATGCGCGCGGTCGGCCCGGCCTACTGGGTCGACAGCGAGGCGCAGCTGGATGCGCTGACGGCGATTTCCGGCTCCGGCCCCGCCTATTTCTTCGCGATGATCGAGCACCTGGGCCGGGCCGGCCGGGAGCTGGGCCTGGATGCCGAGCTGGCCGCGGCACTGGCGCGCGAAACGGCCTATGGCGCCGCCAAGCTGCTGCGCGAGAGCGGCGAGGCCCCGGGCACGCTGCGCGAGCGCGTGACCAGCCCCGGCGGCACGACGGCCGAGGCGCTCAAGGCCTTCCAGGCCGGCAACTTCGAGGGCCTGGTCGAAAACGCCGTACGCGCCTGCGCGCGCCGCGCCGCCGAGCTGGCCGCGCAGGCCTAGGGCCGCGGCCGCCATGGCTATCGAGCGATGGCGGGCGGCGATCTGCCAGAATCGCAGACGCCGCCGCCCCGCACACCCGCGGCGGCCAGGACACGCCCAGGCCGGCTTCGCGCCGCCACCCGATGATCACGCCCAGATGCCCACGCCATGAGCCCGGTTAACGACGCCACGCTGTTCCTGCTGAACACGCTGTTCGGCCTGTATGCCTATGCGCTGATCGCGCGCTTCTTGCTGCAGGCCCTGCGGGTGGATTTTTACAACCCGCTGGCGCAGTTCGTCTGGAAGGTCAGCAACCCCGTCGTGCGCCCAGCACAGGCAGTGATCCCGCGTTGGCGCCGCTACGATCTGGCCACGCTGCTGGTGCTGTGGCTGTGGCTGCTGATCAACATCGCGCTGGTGCTGGCCGTGCTCGGCGTGCCGCTGTCGCCGGCCATCGCCCTGCTGGCCGTGGCCAAGATGCTGGTCCTGCTGATCAACTTCTACACATTCGCGATCCTGATCCAGGCCGTGATGAGCTGGTTTGGCGCGGCGATGCATGGCCCGGCCGCCAGCCTGCTGTACACGCTGAACGAGCCCCTGCTGCGGCCGGTGCGCCGGGTGCTGCCGCCGATCGGCGGGCTGGATCTGTCGCCGCTGCTGGTGATCATCGCGCTGCAGGTGCTGTCGCGGCTGATCCCGCTGGCGTACGTGCTGCGTTAGGCGGATGCACGAGCGCGGCTCGGTCGGGCTGGTCCGGCCGGAAGACATCGACTTTCCCGGCGCCTTCGCGCTGGACTGCGGCCGCAGCCTGCCCGGCTTTCGGCTGCGTATCGAGCGCTACGGCCAGCTCAACGCACAGCGCAGCAACGCGGTGCTGATCTGCCATGCACTGTCGGGCGACCACCACGCCGCCGGCTACCACAGCGAGAGCGACCGCAAGCCCGGCTGGTGGGAGGCCTGCATCGGGCCGGGCAAGCCCATCGACACCGACCGCTTCCACGTCGTGTCGCTGAACAACCTGGGCGGCTGCAGCGGTTCCAGCGGGCCCTGCACGCCCGGCCCGGACGGCCAGACGGCCTGGGGCCCGGACTTTCCCATCGTCACCGTGCGCGACTGGGTGCGCAGCCAGGACCGACTGCGCGAGCACTTGGGTATCGAGCGCTGGGCGGCCGTCATCGGTGGTTCGCTGGGTGGCATGCAGGCGCTGCAGTGGGCCATCGACCTGCCCGAGCGCGTGGCCCACGCCGTGGCCATCGCCGCCGCCCCGCGGCTGTCGACGCAGAACATCGCTTTCAACGAGGTCGCCCGGCAGGCGATCCTGACCGACCCCGACTACTGCGAGGGGCATTACGCACGCGAGGGCAAGCGCCCGGCGCGCGGCCTGGCGCTGGCGCGCATGCTCGGGCACATCACCTATCTCTCCGACGCGGCCATGGCCGACAAATTCGGCCGCGAGCTGATCAGCGGCGCGCCGGGCTACAGCTTTGAGCCGGAGTTTCAGGTCGAAAGCTACCTGCGCTACCAGGGCAGCCAGTTCATCGACAAATTCGACGCGCTGACCTACCTGCGCATGACCAAGGCGCTGGACTATTTCGACCCGGCGCGTGACTACGGCGGCAACCTGGTCGATGCGCTGAAGCGGGTCGAGGCCCGGCTGCTGCTGCTGGCCTTCAGCCGCGACTGGCGCTTCTCGCCGGCGCGCAGCGAGGAGATCGTGCGCGCCGCGCTGCGGGCCGGCCGCGACGTCAGCTATGCCTGCATCGACTCGCCGCTGGGCCATGACGACTTCCTGGTGCCGGTGCCCGAGTACACGCGCATCTTCGGCGCCTACATGCTGCGCGTGGCGGAGGAATGCGCATGAACCAGACGGTATCCACGGCCCCTACCGCCACGCTGCCCACCGGCAACGGCCTGCGCAGCGACCTGGCCGTGATCGCCGAGTGGATCGCCCCCGGCACCCGCGTGCTGGACCTGGGTTGCGGCGATGGCGCCCTGCTGGCCCACCTGGCCGCGGCCCGCGATGTGCGCGGCTACGGCCTGGAGCTGGATCTGGACAACATCGCCGCCTGCGTGGACCGCGGCGTCAATGTCATTCAGCGCGACCTCGACGAAGGCCTGGCCGACTTCGACGAGGGCAGCTTCGACTATGTGGTGATGAGCCAGGCGCTGCAGGTGGTACACGCGCCGGACCGGCTGCTGCGCGAGATGCTGCGCGTCGGCCGCGCCGGCATCGTGACCTTCCCCAACTTCGGCCACTGGAGCACGCGCGCGCAGCTGGCGCTGGGCGGGCGCATGCCGCGCACGCGCACGCTGCCCTCCTGCTGGTACAACACCCAGAACATCCACCTGTGCACGCTGCGCGACTTCGAGGCGCTGTGTGCAGAGCAGCAGCTCGAGATCCTGCGCCGCGCCGTCACCGACGCCGCCCACCGCAGCCGCCCGGGGCTACGCTTGTGGCCCAACCTGCGTGCCGAGATCGGCATGTACCTGCTGCGCCGCGCCCGGAGGTCCTGAATGCTTGCCGCCCTGCCCCGCCGCTTCCCCCGCCTTGGCCCCGCGCGGGCCCGTCGCGCGCTGTGCGTGCTGCTGCTCGCCCTGCTGCCGGGCCTGGCCGGCGCCGAACAGGCGCTGCGCGAAGGGCCCTGGGTGCTGCATTACATGACGCTGAACACCACCGAGCTGACGCCGGAGGTGGCGCGCAGCTATGGCGTGACCCGCAGCAAGCGCCGCGGCCTGCTGATGCTGAACCTGCAGCGCGCCGACGATGCGCTGCGCAGCGTGGACCACGCCAGCAGCGGCACCATTCGCAACCTGATCGGCCAGACCAAGCTCGACGAGCTGCGCCGGGTCGAGGCCGGCGGCGCGATCTACACGCTGGCCACCTACCGCTACAGCCACCTGGAAACGCTGCGCTTCGACTTCGAGGTCAGCCCCCTGGAGGCGCCCGGCGCGCCGCTGCGGCTGCAGTTCTCGCGCCAGCTCTACGTGCCCGGGCGCTAGGCGCCAGCCGCCACGCCGCGCCCCGATGTCTGACGCCGCCGCCGCCACGATCCCGCTGGATTTCACGCCGCTGGCGCCGGCCGCCAGCCTGGCCCGCGCGCAGGACTTCGCCGCCAGCCTGAGCCGCCGGCGCACCGTGCGCGACTTCGCGCCCACCCCCGTGGATCGCGCGGTGATCGAGGCCTGCCTGCGCGCCGCGGGCAGCGCGCCCAGCGGCGCCAACATGCAGCCCTGGCACTTTGTCGCCGTCGCCGACCCGGTGCTGAAGACGCAGATCCGCCAGGCGGCCGAGGCCGAGGAGCGTGCCTTTTACGAGCAGCGCGCCCCGCAGGACTGGCTGGATGCACTGGCCCCGCTGGGCACCGATGCCGACAAGCCCTTTTTGGAAACCGCGCCCTGGCTCATCGCCGTATTCGTGCAGAAGTGGCGGCGCGACGCACAGGGCAGCAAGACCAAGCATTACTACCCCACCGAATCGGTCGGTCTGGCCACTGGCATGCTGATCGCCGCGCTGCACCAGGCCGGGCTGGCCACGCTGACCCACACGCCCAGCCCGATGGGCTTTCTGTGCGACTTGCTGGGGCGGCCGCGCGACAGCGAACGGCCCTTCCTGCTGCTGGTGGCCGGCCTGCCGGCGCCCGATGCCCGCGTGCCGGATATCCAACGCAAGCCGCTGGACCAGATCGCGAGCTTTCGCGACTAGGGCCGCTTCGGGCGCCGCGTTGGCGCCTGGGCCGCGGCGCCGGCCTTGCGGCTGGCGGATGCGCTCCTGCGCTGCGCGCTCCGGGGTGCCGGCGCGCGCAGCGCCGCCTGCCAGCCGCGCTGCATCCATTCCGCCAGCAGCTCGGGCTCTTCCAGAGCCTCGTCCGGGCACAGGTAATAGCGCAGGTGGAAGGGCTTGCCCTGCTTGTCGTAGGTGAAGGGCTCGCAGCCCGCAGCCTGAAAGTCGGCTAGGTTGTCCGCGTCGCCCTTGATGTACAGCGCCTCGTCGGCAATCAGCGCGATCATGCGCCCCTCGCGAAACAGGCCCTGGCCGCCAAACATGCGCCGCAGGCGGATCGGTGCCCAGTCGCGCAGCGCATCGCGCACATAGGGCCCCAGCGCCCCCTCATCGCTTGCCATCTCGTCCCTCATTGCCGGCCGGCCTTGCGGTATCGTGGGCGATGCACCCGGAGACAACAAGCGCCATGAGCTACGAGCGCCTCATTGCCCACGGCACCGTGTACGACGGCCACGGCGGCCCCGGCTACCAGGCCGATGTCGGCATCCGCGACGGCCGCGTGGTGGCCATCGCCCCGGGCCTGAAGGCAGGCCCCGAGACCGAAGTCATCGACGCCAGCGGCTGCTGGGTGACGCCCGGCTTCATCGAGCCGCATTCGCACTATGACGCCGAGATCCTGGCCGCGCCGGAGCTGGCCGAGTCCGTGCGCCATGGCGTGACGACGGTGATGACCGGCATCTGCTCGATCTCGATGGTCTGCGCGCAGGCCGAGGACTGCTCGGATCTGTTCACCCGCGTCGAGGCGGTGCCGCGCGAGCATGTTCTGCCGCTGCTGCGCGAGCGCAAGAGCTGGTCCTCGCCGGCCGAGTTTCGCGCCTTCTTCGAGCAGCACCCGCTGGGCCCCAACCTCGCCGCCTTCATCGGCCACTCGGACATCCGCGCCAAGGTCATGGGCCTGGAGCGCTCGGTATCCGGGGCCAAGCCCAGCGAGGCCGAACTGGCGCAGATGGAGGCGCTGCTGGAGCAGGCGCTGGACGCGGGCTTTCTGGGCCTGTCGAGCATGACCACGCAGCTCGACCGCCTGGACGGCGAGCGCGCCTGGGCCAAGCCGCTGCCGGCCACCTTCGCCGACTGGCATGAATACCGGCGGCTCAACCGCATCCTGCGGCGCCGCGGCGCCATCCTGCAGAGCGCGCCGGACGCCGTGGGCAAGATCAACATCTTCGCCTTCTTCTTCGAGGCGCTGGGCTGGTTCCGGCGCGCGCTCAAGACCACGCTGCTGACCTGCCTGGACCTGAAGAGCCAGCCCTGGCTGCATGTCGGCGGCCCGCTGGGCGGCTGGATCATCAACACGCTGGGCCGGGCGAATTTCCGCTGGCAGTTTCTGCCCTCGCCCTTCGTCGTCTACGCCTATGGGCTGGACTTCAACTCCTTTGGCGAGCTGGCCGACGCGCGCATCCTGCGCGACGTGAAAAACCCCGATGACATGTACGCCGAGGCCGAAAAGCCCGGCTTTCGCGACATCCTGCGGCGCAATATGTCCGAGGCGCTGTCGGCGGGGCTGTGGCACCGCGATTTTTCCGATGCCTGGGTCGTCGAGTGCCCGGACCCGAGCCTGGTCGGCAAGACCTTCGCCGACATCGGCCGTGCGCGCGGCCAGGACCCCATCGACAGTTTCCTGGATCTAGCACTGCATTACCGCGAGTCCTTGCGCTGGGGCGTGCAGTTCGCCGGCCACCGCACCAAGGTGATGCGCAAGCTGATTGCCAGCCCGCAGGTGCACGTGGGCTTTGCCGACTCCGGCGCGCACCTGGTCAACCTGGCCTCCTACAACTTCCCCCTGTGCCTGCTCAAGTACGTGCGCGACGCCGAGCAGGCGGGCGAGGGCTTCATGCGCATCGGCGCCGCGGTGCGCCGGCTCAGTGGCGAGCTGGCCGACTGGTACGACATCGATTGCGGCTATGTGCGTGTGGGCGACCGCGCCGACCTCGTGGTGATCAACCCCGAGGGGCTGACGGACGAGGTCTTTGGCATGACCGATGCCGATTTCCCGGCCTTCAACATGCGCCGGCTGGTCAACCGCAACGACGCCGCCGTGCGCGCCACGCTGATCAACGGTCGCGTCGCCTACCGGCGCGATGGCGGCTATGCGGCGGACCTGGGTCAGGCCCTGCACTACGGCCGCTTTTTGCCCGCGCGCGGCGCGCCAGCCTTCAGCCCGCCCCCCAGCGCCAAGGCACCGCTCCCGGCCGCCGCCTAGTTCCACCGCCGAGTTCCGCTGCCCGCATCCGCCGCCAGACTCCGCCGCTCCAGCGGTCGCCTGCGGCCGCCCGCGGAGCCCGCAGGCGGGCGCGCGCCGCTAGAACAGCTCGTCGCTCTCGCCGGGCAGCTCAACCAGCAGAACGGCGCCCTGCTCGGTGGCGGCTTCCGCCCAGATGCGGCCCTCGTGGCGCTCGACAATCTTCTGGCAGTGCGCGAGGCCGATGCCGGTGCCCTCAAAGTCGCGGCGGTCATGCAGGCGCACAAAGGGTTTGAAGATGCTCTGGGCCTGGCCATCCGGGATGCCGATGCCGTTGTCCTCGACGCGGATGCGCCACTGCTCGCCACAGGCCTGCGCGGCCACGCGAATCTGCGGCCGACGCCCCTGCGGCTGAAACTTCATCGCATTGCCGATCAGGTTCTGGAACAGCTGGCGCATGTCCAGCCTCCGCGCGGTGAGCTGCGGCAGGGGCGCCACCTCGATCTGCGCATCGGTCGCCTCGATACGCGCGCGCAGGTTGGCCAGCGCCTCATTGACGCACTCGTTCAGGTTCACCCTCTCGAAGTCGCCCACCTGTCCCGAGCGGCTGTACTCCAGCAGGTCCTGCACCAGTTCGGTCATCCGCTGCACGCCATCGCCGATGAAGTGCAGCGCATCGACGGTGGTCTCGTCCGGCGAGCCATCCAGCGTCTCGCGCAGCAGCTCGACAAAGGCCGAGATGCTGCGCAGCGGCTCCTTCAGATCGTGCGAGGCGTGGTAGGTGAATTGCTCGAGTTCCGTGTTGCGCTCGCGCAGCTGCTCGCCGACGTACTTCAGCACCGCCAGCGCCTGACGCTCCTCGGTGACGTCGCGCACGACGCACAGCACGGCGGCGCCCACGTTGAGCTCCACCGGCGAGGAGGACACGCTGATCGGAAAGTGGGTGCCATCGCGGCGGCGGCCTTCGTGGTGCGCGTTCTCGGCCAGAAACTCCTCGAGCCGGGAGGCCGACGGCCGGTCGGCATCGGCCTGTGCGGCGCCGCCATCGCTTGGGGCCAGCAGCAGGCTGACCGAGTGGCCCACGATGTCCTCGGCCGCATAGCCAAACATCCGCGAGAAGCGGGCGTTGCTGTAGCGGATCATGCCCAGGGGGTCGGCGACGAGCATCGCCTCGGGGGCGGCCTCGACCATCCGTCGAAAACCACCGGACAAAATGGAAACGCGCGACATCCTGGGCGAACCCCTGCTAAGCGGTGCGCCCGGGCTGCAATATCGAGGCCGCGGCAGCGCCTGCCGCGGCGGCGTCAACGGGGCGCGTAGTCGGCGATGGCGGCACTCAGCGCCGCGCAGGTGGCCGCCGGCGCCGCCGTCAGCGGGCACTGCAGGGCCAGCGCCCGCGCCTGCTCCCAGGCCGCCGCCGCGAAGCCGGGCGCGCCGGTGATGGGCAGGTCGTCCGGCGTCAGCAGCCCGTCGAGCGCCGTCAGCGCCGTGCAGCGCTCGCCGCGCCCCTGGGTGGCGAAGCCCAGGGTGTCTGCGGCGTTCTGCAGCGTGCAGACGATGTGCTGGCCGATGGTGGGCGAGACCATCAGCGCCCAGTGGTCCTTGCAGGCGCGTTCCTTGTCCAGCCCGGTCGGCTCGACGATGGCGTTTTCCGGGCAGCCGGCCAGCCACAACGCACCGCCTTCGAAGGTCTGCTGGAAGGTCTCGTCCTCGTGGACCATGTAGCCAAAGAAATCATTGGCGCCGCCGAGCAGGAAGTAGGCCTGGGCGCCCTGCACGCGCTGCTCGCCGCGCAGCACGTATTCCAGCTCCCCGAAAGGCTCGCCGGGGAAGGTCGACACGAAGACCTCGCCGATCCGAATGGCGCTGATGTAGGTGCCAAACACGGTGCCCAGCAAAAAGGGCGGCAGCGTGGCGCGGTCGATGCGCACGTCGAAGTTCTCGCTGGGCAGGCCGGGCTGGTTGGTTGGAGAGCGCGGCTTGTAATTGGCCAGCAGGATGGGCTGCGTGATCGGCTCGCGGATAAAGGTGCTGGCCACCTCCAGGCGCTCGCCGCGCAGCGGCTCGCGCGCATCCTCGGCCGCCTGCAGCAGCCGCCGCAGCCGTTGCCGCGCCTCGGCCATCTTCGCGGCAGCATCGTCGCCGAACTTGCGCCAGTCCGTGGCGCCCAGGCTGCCCAGCGCGGCCAGACCCATGCCGCCGTAGAGCGCCTCGGCCTCCTGCGGCCCCCAGGCGGCCCAGTCGCCGGTCAGCTTGTCGGTGGCCGCGCCGTTCCACACCGTCGCATGCGGGGCGTAGTTCATCCAGGTCAGGATGCGCCGCCCGTCGGCGGCCTGCGCGCTGAGCACGCGGAACTGGTTCGAGGGCCCCCCGCGGCTTTCGTCGAAGGCTGGCGGGTCGGCATAGGAAGACTCCAGCGGAGGCACGTCCGCCAGGCGCGCCGCGTTGTCATTGACGGCGCTGACGAAGAGCTGCGCCGGCTCGCGGCTGCGCCAGGCCTCGACGGCCGCATCGACCACCGCGTTGGCGGTGATCTCCAGGTAGCTCTGCTCGACGCCGCCCCACAGGCCGATGGTGTCGGGGCCGTTGTGCGAGTGGTCGCTGACGACCACCACATGGCCCGGCGGCACGCCGGTCTCGGCGCTGATGCGCCGCTGCATGTCGAAAATGCCGTTGGGCCCGCCCTGCTCCAGCTTGTAGGCCAGGAAATAGCCGATGTTGGTGGTGCTGGCGAGGATGAAGGTCTGCTCGTTCGGCCCGGTGATCGCCGTGGCCTTGACCAGCAGGGGGTCGGGGATCGAGCCCGGCACGGCCGGGTCGACCCGGCGGCCGCAGAAGGTGGCGCCGCCGCCCACGCAGACCGGCCCCTCGGGGTTGTGCAGCGCCTGACCGGTGCCCACCAGCCAGCCGCTCGGCGCCGCCGGCGATGCCGGTGCCTCGGCCCGCGGCGACGGCGCGTCGGGCGCGCGGCCCCCACCACAGCCCGCCAGCAGCAGGGACAACAGGCACAGCAGGGCTGGCGACCGACGGGCGGCGGCGGGGCTTGGCTTCACGAGCGTCTCCTCGGTGAATGCGGGACAATGCAAAGGCTGAGTCTACGAGCGATGCCCGGCCGGGCGCCTTCGTAAATACTTGCCAGCCGCGTCCGCGGTGGCCGCCGGGAGGCCGCGGCACGGAGCCGGCCGCACCATCGCGGACCCAGCATGGATTACTGAGGGGGAGACCATGCCACTGGACCAGATCCGCCTGGACTTCGAGCCGGGCGCGCTGGCGCTGATCAACTGGATGCTGGCGCTGATCGTCTTTGGCGTGGCGCTGGAACTGCGCCCGGCCGACTTCGGCCGCGTGCTGCGCCGGCCGCGCGCGGCGCTGATCGGCATGAGCTGCCAGTTTCTGTGGATGCCGGCCGTCGCCACCGGGCTGCTATGGCTGCTGGCGCCGCCGCCCAGCGTCGCGCTGGGCATCCTGCTGGTCGCCGCCTGCCCCGGCGGCAATGTGTCCAACTTCCTGTCCAGCTATGCGCGCGGCGATGCCGCGCTGTCGGTCAGCATGTCGGCAGTGTCGACGCTGGCCGCGATCGTCATGACACCCTTCAATTTCGGCTTCTGGGCCGGGGTGTTGCCGGCCACCCGCGAGTTGCTGACGCAAATCGCGCTGGCGCCGCAGGACATGGTGCTGTCGGTGCTGACGATCCTGGTGCTGCCCACCTTCGCCGGCATGGCGCTGGCGCGGCTGCAGCCCACGCTGGCCGCGCGCCTGAGGCGGCCCATGCAGGCGCTGTCGCTGCTGGTGCTTTTCGCCTTCATCGCCGCGGCGGCCGGGCGCAATGTCGAGCACCTGCCGGTGTTCCTGCGCCAGGCCTTCGGCATCGTGCTGCTGGTCAACGCCTGCGCGCTGCTGCTGGGCTACTCGCTGGCCCGCGCGACCGGCCTGGGGGTGGCGCAGGCGCGCGCCGTCAGCTTCGAAACGGGCATCCAGAACAGCGGCTTCGGGCTGGTCCTGGTGTTCAACTTCTTCGCCGGCCTGGGCGGCATGGCCATCGTCGTGGCCTGGTGGGGCGTGTGGCATCTGGTCAGCGGGCTGCTGCTGGCGCGGTACTGGCGCGGCCGCAGCCCGCAGCCCCTGCCCGACAGCCGCTATTCTTGAGCGCTGCCCTGTCTCCCCCTATCCCATGGACGGCCCCATGAACGACCGCCTCAGCATCGACAGCGCCGACGGCATCGCCACGGTTACGCTGCGTCGCGCCGACAAGCGCAACGCGGTGGACTGGCCCATGCTGCGCGCCTGGGTCGCGGCGCAGAAGGCCCTGGCCGAGGATCGCAGCCTGCGCGGCGTGATCCTGCGCGGCGAGGGCCCGGCCTTTTGCGCCGGCCTGGACTTCCCCACCTTCACCCGCCAGCCGGCCCGCGCGCTGCAAGGCTTTTTGCAGCCCGGCAGCCATGGCACCAACCTCTTCCAGCAGGCCTGTTATGGCTGGCGCGCGCTGCCTCTGCCGGTGGCTGCGGTCATCCAGGGCCACTGCCTGGGCGCGGGCCTGCAACTGGCGCTGGCCTGCGACTTTCGCTTTGCCCACCCCGAGGCGCAGTTCTCGGTGATGGAGATCAAGTGGGGCCTGGTGCCGGACATGAGCGGCACGGTGACGCTGCGCGAGCTGCTGCCGCTGGACCTGGCCAAGCGCCTGTGCATGACCGGCGAGGTCTTCGACGCCGCCCAGGCACAGCAGTGGAACCTGGTCAGCGCCGTCGAGGCCGAGCCGGAAACCGCGGCGCGCACGCTGCTGGCCCGCATCGCCGAACGCTCGCCCGATGCGGTGGCCGCCAGCAAGGCTTTGCTGCATGAGGCCTGGAGCGCCGAGCCCGAGGCCGCCTTTGCCGCCGAGCGGCGCTGGCAGCGCCGCGTGCTGGCCGGCAAGAACCAGCGCATCGCGATGAAGCGCAACACGGGCCAGCCCGAGCTGGCCTACCAGCCGCGGCGCAAGGGGCTGTAGCCATGGCCCGCCGCAGCAAAGCCCGCGAGGACTCGGCCAACGCCCTGCTGCCGGCCTTCGAGGCCGGTCGCGGCCTGTTCTCGCGGCTGCAGACCACGGCGCGCCGCCTGCCCGGCGCGGATTTCGCCGCCGAGGCCTTGAACACGCTGGAAGGCGTGGCCATGCGCGAGCTGAAGTCGCGGCTGGAATCGCTCGACGCCCAGGAACCGGCGGCCGAGGACACCGCGCCCAGCCTGGCCAAGCGCGTGCACCCGCAGCTGCTGCTGGCCGCGCTGCTCGACGAGGGCAAAACGCAGAGTCGCGAGCAGGCGCTGCGCACCGCCTACACCGCCGCGCTGCTGGAACTGACGCCGGACGAGGCGATGCTGCTGGCCGCGCTGTGCGACGGCAGCAGCTACCCGCTGGTGCATGTCACCACGGCGCCCAAGCTGGGCAGCGGCGAACCCGTCAGCGGCTACATCAGCACCATCGCCCGCCGCGCGCTGGTGCGCGTGCGCGAGCATGTGCCCCGGCACCTGCGCCACCTGGAGGCGCTGGGGCTGGTCGAAATCGGCCCCGAGGATCGGGCCGAGGACATCGCCTACCAGACGCTGGAAGGCAGCGCGGAGGTGCGCGGCCTGATGCGCACGCACAAGGCGCGCGGGCGCAACCTGCGCTGCCAGCGGCGCACGCTGCGCATCAGCGACTTCGGCGCCGAGCTGTGGGCCGCCTGCGGCCCGCAGGCCGAGACCGACTAAGCCGCCCCGCCGCAGGATCGCCGCCGCGACGGCCCGGTCTCAGGCGGGCAGCTGCGCCGCCGCCACCACCGCGAGCACTTCCTCGCCGTAGGCCTCGAGCTTGCGCGCGCCCACGCCGCTGACCTCGGCCAGTTCCGTCACCGCGGTGGGACGACGCTCGGCGATGGCGCGCAGCGTGGCGTCGTGGAATATCACGTAGGGCGGCACGCCCTGCTCGGCGGCCGTCTCCTTGCGCCACAGCCGCAGGCTCTCGAACAGCGGCAGCAGCGCCTCAGGCAGATCGGCCGCCGCGCTGGCGGCCCGCCCACCGCGGCTGGCGCGGCCGCGCGCGGCCGGCGGTTCGCGCAGGTCCACGCGGCATTCGCCGCGCAGCAGGGCGGGCGCCTGCGCGCCGAGGCGCAAAGCGCCATAGCCCTCGACATCGACCTCCAGCCAGTTCTGCGCCACCAGCTGGCGCAGGATCGATTGCCAGGCGTTGCGGTCGCGGTCGGCCCCGACCCCGAAGGTGGGCAGCTGGTCATGGCCAAAGCGCGCAATCTTCTCGTTGGCGCTGCCACGCAGCAGGTCGATGATGTGGGCGGCGCCAAAGCGCTGGCCGGTGCGCGCCACGGCGGAGAGCGCCTTCTGGGCCAGCTCGGTGCCGTCGATGGTCGCCGGCGGTGTCTGGCAGTTGTCGCAGTGGCCACAGGGCGCGTGCTCCTCGCCGAAATAGCGCAGCAACACCTGGCGGCGGCAGCCGCTGGTCTCGCAATAGCCCAGCAGCGCCTCCAGCTTGCGCCGCTCCAGCTGCGTGCGCTCGGCGCTGGCCTCGGCGCCGGATTCCAGCATCTGCCGGCGGCGCACCAGATCGCCCAGGCCGTACAGCATCAGCGTGCGCGCCGGGTCACCATCGCGCCCGGCGCGGCCGGTCTCTTGGTAGTAGGACTCGATCGAGGACGGCATATCCAAGTGGGCCACGTAGCGCACGTCGGGCTTGTCCACCCCCATGCCGAAGGCCACCGTGGCCACCATCACCACGCCGTCCTCGTTCAGGAAGCGACGCTGGTTGCTCTCGCGGGTCTGGGCGTCGAGGCCGGCGTGGTATGGCAGGGCCGGCACCTCGCGGTCGGCCAGCCAGGCGGCCAGCTCGTCGACACCGCGGCGCGACAGCGCGTACACGATGCCGGCGGCGCCGGCGGGCTGGGCGCGAATGAAGTCGAGGATCTGCTGGCGCGCCTGCTGCTTTTCGGCCACCGCGTAGTGGATGTTGGGGCGGTCGAAACCACTGATGAAGCAGGCGGCCTCTTCGAGCTGCAAGCACTGCGCGATCTCGCGCCGCGTCGGCCCATCGGCCGTCGCCGTCAGCGCGATGCGCGGCAGGTCCGAAAAGCGCGCGATGACCTCGGCCAGCTGGCGGTACTCGGGGCGAAAGTCGTGGCCCCACTGCGACACGCAATGCGCCTCGTCCACCGCCAGCAGGGCCAGCGGCGCCTGCTCCAGCAGGGCCTGGGTGCGCGGCTGCAGCAAGCGCTCCGGCGCCACGTAAACCAGATCTAGCTCGCCGGCCAGCAAGGCCTGCTCGACGGCCCGTTGCTCGGCGACCGGCAGCTGGCTGTTCAGCGCCGCGGCGCGCACGCCGTTGGCCCGCAGCGCGGCCACCTGGTCCTGCATCAGCGCGATCAGCGGCGACACCACCAGGCCCACCCCCTCGCGCAGCAGTGCCGGGATCTGATAGCACAGCGACTTGCCGCCGCCCGTGGGCATCAACACCAGCGCGTTGTGGCCGGCGGCGAGCGTGGCGACGATCTCGGCCTGCGCGCCGCGAAAGGCGCTGTAGCCAAAGACCTCGCGAAGCAGGCGCTCGGCCTCGGCGGCCTGGGGGGGCGATGCGGACATGGGCTCCTGTCGGGCTGGGGGCGGGTGCGGGGGCTGGTGTCGGGGCTGGAGCTGGGGCTGGGGCTGGGCGGCGTGGCCGCCGCGCTTCGCCACGCGGCGGCTTGGGGCGCGCAGGGCCGCATGGTACCTTCCGGGGCTGTAAACACGGGCGCAAAGACCCGGGGAGGCGACATGGGTACGGCAAGCCTTGCGCAATGGCAGGCCGGCGGCGAGCGCGGCACGCACCGTGGCCACGACATCTTTGTCCGCCGCGGTGGCGACTGGGCGGACGCGCAGCGCCCGGTGCTGCTGCTGATCCACGGCTACCCGACGTCAAGCTGGGACTACGCGCCGATCTGGGACGCGCTGGCGGCGCACTTCCGCCTGCTGACGGCCGACATGATCGGCTTTGGCTGGTCGGCCAAGCCGCGCGACTATGACTACCGCATCGCCGACCAGGCCGACTTATACGCCGAGCTGGCTGCGCAGCATGGCATCGGCCGCGTGCACCTGCTGGCGCACGACTACGGCGACACCGTCGGCCAGGAGCTGCTGGCCCGGCACAACGAGGGCCGGGGCCTGCGGCTGGCCAGCATCTGCTGGCTCAACGGCGGCATGTTCCCCGAGGTGCACCACGCGCGCCTGGTGCAAAAGCTGCTGCACTCGCCGCTGGGCGGCGCGCTGTCCGCCCTGATGAACGAGCGCCGCTTCCGGCGCAGCTTTGCCGCGGTCTTCGGCCCGCAGACCCGGCCCAGCGACGCCGAGCTGGCCGACTTCTGGGCGCTGCTGCGCCACAACGACGGGCACCGCCTGCAGCACAAGCTGATTCGCTACATCGGCGAGCGCCGCGAACACCGCGAGCGCTGGGTCGGCGCGGTCAGCGACACGCAGGTGCCGATGCGGCTGATCAACGGCCTGGCCGACCCGGTCTCCGGCGCGGACATGGCGCAGCGCTATCGCGAACTGGTGCCGCAGGCCGACGTGGTGGGCCTGGACGGCATCGGCCACTACCCGCAGTGCGAGGACCCGCATGAGGTCCTGAGCGCCTACCTGGAATTCGTGCTGCCGCTACGGGGCCAGGCCAGCGCCGCCTAGGGTGTCTACCGGCGCCGCGCTCCCTCGCGCGGCGCGCTCGACCCGGTTGCGGCCGGCGTTCTTGGCCGCGTACAGCGCGCGGTCCGCGCGGCGCAGCAAATCCGTGGCGGCCTCGCCCTGCCACTCGGCCACGCCAAAGCTCACGCTGAGCGACAGCCGGCTGTCGACATCGCGCAGGTTCAGCGCCTCGATGGCCGCCCGCAGCCGCTCGCAGGTGGTGGCCGCGTCGTCCAGCGCCAGGCCGGGGAAGAGGAAAATGAACTCCTCGCCGCCGTAGCGCGCCACGACGTCTTCGCGCCGCGTGTGCGAGTGAAAGGAGGTCGCCACGCGCCGCAGCGCTTCGTCGCCGGCGGCATGCGAATGCTCGTCGTTGATGGCCTTGAAGTGGTCCAGGTCGCCCAGCGCCACGCACAGGCCCTCGCCACGCCGGCGTGCGCCCTCGACCTCCTCCTCCAGCCGCAGCTCGGCGAAGCGGCGGTTGCGCAGCCCGGTCAGCTCGTCGGTCAGCGTCAGTTGCTCCAGCTGGTCGGACTTGCGGCGCAAGTCGCGGGTGCGCTGGTCGACCAGCGATTCCAGCTGCAGCCGCAACAGGCCCAGGTGGCGCAGCTGCCACATGCCCAGGCATAGCACGGCGGTGAACAGCGTGGCCTCGAGCAGCGTGCCGCGCGCCCAGATCACCGCGAACAGGGCGGCCACCACAAAGGACAACATCTCGATCGAAAAGGCGAAGTTGTCGATACCGCGCCGCGCGCGCTGGCCGCGGGCGTATTGCAGCAGCGCCATCAGCAAGTCGTTGAGCACGTGGGCGACGACGGCCATGCCCAGCAGTGGCAGCAGCGTGCGGTTGTCCAGCGCGCCCAACGGCAGCTCGCCGGCCAACCCCAGGTAGACCAGCCCGCCGACCAGGATCACCAGGCCCATCATCGCGGCATTGCCCAGCGCGGAGGCCAGCACCAGCGGCACGGGCTCGCCCTGGCGCAGGCGCTGCCAGGGGTAGAGGAAGGAGGCCAGCATGTTGACCGCGGCGGCGTTGGCCGGGTCCAGCATCAGCAGCGCCCCGAACTGGGCGACGCGATCAAAGGAGACGTAGCCGAAATCGGGGTGCCGAAAACCGCAAAAGATCGCGAACAGCGAAAAGGCCAGAAAGCCCAGGCCCTCGATCACGCCGACGGGGCGCGGCGCCAGGGCCTGCCAGCTGTAGGCCAGCAGCGCCACGGCCAGCGCGAAGAGCATGGCCGACAGGGCAAGAAAACGGCGCTCGGCCGGGGCCAGGGCGGCGCGGGCGCTCATCGGCGGGCGGGCGTTCGTCGCT
Source organism: uncultured Ectothiorhodospiraceae bacterium (assembly GCA_937141935.1). Classification (GTDB taxonomy): domain Bacteria; phylum Pseudomonadota; class Gammaproteobacteria; order Nevskiales; family Oceanococcaceae; genus MS8. The sequence goes on along the minus strand of CAKZQS010000001.1, from coordinate 45,920 downwards.
GCGGCATCGGGTGCTCGTCCGGGGCCTGGTGATCAGACGGATTGTTCCCCCGCCGCGTGCCCCCCATGGCGGCGCGGCGAGTGCCACGCACAGCCTAGCCTAGTTGGGCGGCGCGCTCACGCCGGCAGGTCCCGCGCCACCAGTGCCCGCAGCGCGGCCGGCCAGTCGGCGCGCGGGCCGGCGGCCACGACGCGCAAGGCGCGCACGCGCTCTTCGATGGCGGCCACCGTCGCCGCGAAGGCCGCCGCCTGCGGCTGCGCGCCGCTGCTGCGCGAGGGGTCGGCCAGGCCCCAGTGCAGCTTCAGGCTGCGCCCCATCCACAGCGGGCAGCTCTCGCCCGCCGCCGAATCGCACAGCGTCAGCACCAGGTCGGGGGCGAAGTCGGCATAGGCCTCCCAGGACTCGCTGCGCAGGCCCTCAGTGGGCACCCCCGCCGCCTGCAGCGCGGCGAGCGTACCGGGGTGCACCGCCCCCGCCGGCTGGCTGCCGGCGCTGCGTGCGAGCAGCAGGCCACCGCCGTGATGGTTGCTCAGCGCCTCGGCCAGGATGCTGCGGCAGCGATTGTGGGTGCAGATATAAAGGATCTTCATCATCGCGCCAGCCCCCGTTCGTACCAGGGCTTGGTGGCGTTGACGATGCGCACCACCGACAGCATCACCGGCACCTCAATCAGCACGCCGACCACGGTCGCCAGCGCGGCGCCGGACTCGAAGCCAAACAGCGCGATGGCCGCGGCCACCGCGAGCTCAAAGAAGTTGCTGGCGCCGATCAGCGCCGACGGCGCCGCCACGCAGTGCGCCTCGCCAGTCGCCCGGTTGAGCAGGTAGGCCAGCCCGGAGTTGAAGTACACCTGGATCAGGATGGGCACGGCCAGCAGCGCAATGATCAGCGGCTGGGCCACGATCTGCTCGCCCTGGAAACCAAACAGCAACACCAGGGTGGCCAGCAGCGCCGCGATCGACAGCGGCTGCAAGGTGGCCAGCGCCCGCTCGACCCGCGCCGGGCCGCCCCCTGCCAGCAGCCAGCGCCGCAGCAGCTGAGCCAGAATCACCGGCACCACGATGTACAGCCCCACCGACAGCAGCAGCGTCGCCCAGGGCACGGTAATCGCGGCCAGGCCCAGCAGCAGGCCCACGATGGGCGCGAAGGCAAAGATCATCACCACATCGTTCAGGGCCACCTGGCTCAGCGTGAAATGCGGCTCGCCATCCGACAGGTTGCTCCAGACAAAGACCATCGCCGTGCACGGCGCGGCGGCCAGCAGAATGAGCCCGGCGATGTAGGAGTCGATCTGCTCCGGCGGCAGGTAATCGGCAAAGAGCTGGGCGATGAACAGCCAGGCCAGCAGCGCCATCGAGAAGGGCTTGACCGCCCAGTTCACGAACAGCGTCACGCCGATGCCGCGCCAGTGCTGGCGCACCTGGTGCAGCGCGGCGAAGTCGATCTTGACCAGCATCGGGATGATCATCAGCCAGATCAGCGCCGCCACCGGCAGGTTGACATTGGCCAGCTCCAGCCCGCCCACCGCCTGAAACAGGCCCGGCAGGGCGTGGCCCAGGGCGATGCCGACGACGATGCAGGCGGCGACCCACAGGGTCAGATAACGCTCAAAAATATTCATGCTTTGCGGTGTGGGGATGGATTCAGGCGCTGCGCGGGTCGCGCGGCGTGGCACAGCGCGAATCGCCGGCGGCGGCCGGCGGCGGGCAGGCCGGGTCGGCGGCACCGGCGCAGCAGTTCTCCAGCAGGAAATCCAGCAGTCCCTGCACCGCGGCGAAGTCGGCCTGGTAGTAGATGTAGCGGCCGTCGGGGCGGGCGCTGATCAGGCCGGCCTGACGCAGTTCGCGCAGGTGGAAGGACAGCGTGGCCTGGGCCGTGCCCAGGCGCTCGGCCAGCGCGCCCGGGTTCAGGCCCTCGGGGCCGGCCTGGACCAGTTCCCGAAACACCCGCAGGCGGGTTTCCTGGGCCAGGGCGGTGAGCCCGAGCACGGCGGTGGGTATATCCATGCTTCCATTATTATCGAAACGTCGAATCGTTGCCATGGCGCCGGCACGCGGCGCTGGCACACTGGCGCCACACCCGCCACCGCACACCGGGAGGCCGCATGAGCCGGCGCACCTTGGGCCTGGACGACAGGCTGTACGACTACCTGCTGGCGCAATCGCTGCGCGAACCGCCGCTGCTGGCCGAGCTGCGCGCGCACACGGCGCAACTGAGCGGCGCGCAGATGCAGATCAGCCCCGAGCAGGGGCAGTTCATGGGCCTGCTGGTCGAGCTGCTCGGCGCCCGACGGATACTCGAGGTGGGCACCTACACCGGCTATTCCGCGCTGCGCATGGCGCTCGCGCAGGGCGCCGACGGCGAGATGCTGTGCTGTGACGTCAGCGCCGAGTGGACAGCGATGGCGCAGGACTACTGGCAGCGCGCCGGGGTGCGCGAGCGCATCGACCTGCGCCTGGCGCCGGCGCTGGACACGCTGGACGGGCTGTTGGCCGAAGGCGCGCAGGGCCACTACGACCTGATGTTCATCGATGCCGACAAGAGCAACTACGCCGGCTATTACGCGCGCGGCCTGGAGCTGCTGCGCCCCGGCGGCCTGCTGCTCTTCGACAACACGCTCTGGGGCGGCGCCGTGGCCGACCCGCAGGCCGACGACGCCGATACGCGCGCCTTGCGCGCACTGAACACGCAGTTGCGCGACGACGAACGCATCAGCCTGAGCCTGCTGCCGGTCGGCGACGGGCTGACGCTGGCACGCAAGCGCCCCGCGCCGCGCAGCGTGGGCCGGCCGAAGGCCGTCGCCGCCTGATTCGCGAGGGGCGGTTTAGATCGCCGCCTCCAGCGCCGCCGCCGCGTCGAGCAGGCGTGCCTCGGCCCCGGGGGCGCAGGCCAGCATGATGCCGGGCTTCAGGCCGGTGGCCGGGTCGGCATGGCGGTGGGCGGGCACGCTGATGGCGGACAGGTTGCAGTAGTTCACAAAGGTCTCGCCGGTGACCAGGCCGTTGAGCCCCGGGCGCAGCGTGGCGCGATTCATACGCCCATGGCGCGGGGCCAGCAGCCCCAGCGTGGGCAGCAGCAAGATGCCATCCGCGCCCAGCAGGGCGTGGTAGCGCGCCCGCGCCGCCTCATAACGCGCGACGATCTGGGCCAGGCGCCCCCGCCGCCGCGGGCGCATGACCGGCGCCAGCGCAAACCACTGAAAAAAGGCCGGGTCGACCGTCGGCCGCCGCAGCAGCTGGCGCAGGCCCTCCGCCAGCGGCGAGAAGCGCGCCCCCGGGCGGCTCAGCCACTGCGTCCACAGCGGCAGCATCTCGCCGGTGACCAGCCGGGGGATGTCGCCAAAGAGCCGGGGCACGTCGTCGAAGCGCGGCTGCTCGGGGTGCATGCCGGCCGCCGCCAGTGCCCGCCCCGCCGCCGCATACGCGCGCTCGATGCAGGCATCGGCGTAGCGCAGGCCAAAGCCGCGGGGCTGGAGCACGCGCAGGCCCGCCACCGTGGCGGGCGCCGGCAGCGGCTGCTCGGCCATGACGTTGTAGGCCAAGCGGGCGTCGCGCACGCTGCGCGCCAGCGGACCCAGCCCATTCCAGCTTTCGAAATAGGGCCCGGACACCGGCCACACGCCGCGCTTGTCGATCGCGCCACTGTGCGGCCGAAAGCCCACCACGCCGCAGAAGGCCGCCGGGATGCGGATCGAACCCAGGATGTCGGTGCCAAAACCCAGCGGCGACGCACCCGAGCCCACCAGCGCGCCCTCCCCACCACTGCTGCCGCCACAGGTGCGACGCGGGTCGATGGGGTTGTTGCTGCGGCCAAAGCGCAGGTTGTTCGTTTCCGCATTCATCACGAATTCGGGCACGTTGCTGCGGGCGACGACGATGGCGCCGGCCGCGCGCAGCTTTTGCACCACCGGCGCGTCCTCGGCGCAGGCGATGGGCGGCATGCGCGCCGAGCCGATGGTCACCTGCTCGCCGGCCAGCGCATAGGTTTCCTTCAGCGTGATGGGCAGCCCCGACAGCAGGCCGGGCCGCGGTGTGCGCGCCTGCTCCAGCGCCTGCTCGCGCAGGATCTGCGTGGCCGCATTCAGCCGCGGCTGGCTGGCCTCGATCTGGTCCAGGTGCGTGCGCACCAGGGTGGGCGCGTCGATTTCTCCGGCGCTTAAGCGGCGCAGCCATTCGGTCGCATCGGGCGAATCCGCCATGCCTAGTCCCAGGTGGTCCTGGCGCTGAGCCTAGCGCGTACGCGGCCCGGCCGCCCTGTCCCCGGCGGAATCAGGCACTTGCGCGATTCGCCGCAAAGCCTCAGGATGCCGCGCGTGGTTGCGGCGGCCGTCGTCGCTTGAGGAGGCAGGCGCCATGCCCGGCCTGTACGGAGAACTGCTGGACGACCCTTTCGAGCTGGATCTGACCCTGACCCGGCTGGAGAACGCCCCTGCGTCCGCGGATTTTGATCCGACGGACACCCTGCGCCTGCGCGTGACCAGCACCGAGTTCGTGGTGCGCAAGCCGGTGGCCGTGGGCAACCCGGTCGCGGCCACCAACGCGCTGCTCAAGGCCCTGCACGCCTTCTGGTTCGACGACCTCAACCGGCACATGGTGCACGGCGAGATTGTCGGCACGGTTCCTGAATTCGCCCACCTGGCCGCCGCAGTGACGGCCTGCGAAGTCGCGCTGATGCTGCACGACCACGCCGACCGCGGCTACAAGGCGCAATGCGGCCCCAGCCTGGAGCACACCCGCGGCCTGCTGCTGATGCGGCTGACCAAGTTGCTGCCGGTGCTGGAGCTGCGCGCCGGCCTGGCCCGCCTGCCGGACACCGCCGCGCTGGTGGCCCGGGGCGACACGCGGGTGCGCACCGACCACCTGTGGCAGGAGATGAACGACAACCACGGCCAGAGCTACGACCTGTCCAGTTATATGTACCTGGCCAAGCCGCTGGCCGAGAGGCTGCAGGCCACGCTGCGCCCCGACGCGGACTAAACCGCGCGGCCGCCGCCCCGCGCCGAGCCAGAGCGCGCCGCGCGCCACCTGCGCTCAAGCGCTTAGGCCGGACCACCGCCCGCCGGCGGCAGCCGCGCCGCCGTCGCGGCATGCTTGGCGCCCCTGCCGCGCCGAGATTGGCCATGCCGCTGCCGCACGCCCCGCGACTCTACGCCCTGCTGCTGGCCCTGGTGTCGGCCGGCGTGGGCGCGAGCCCGGAGTGGCCGCCGCGCATGGACGAGCGCGTCGCCGCCTGCGCGGGCTGTCATGGCGAGGGCGGGCGCTCGGCGGCCGAGTCCTACTACCCCTCGATTGCCGGCAAGCCGGCGGGCTACCTGTACAACCAGTTGCGCCACTTTCGCGACGGCCGCCGCCAGCACCGCGTGATGGCCGACATGCTGGCCCCACTGAGCGCGGACTACCTCTGGCACATCGCCCAGTACTACGCGGCGCAGCCCCCAGTCAGGGCGGCGGCGGCCGCGGGGGCCGGGGCCGCAGCCGAGGCCGGCGCACGCGGCCGCGCCCCCCAGGACCTGGACGAAGCCGCCACCGCCGCGGCGCGTCGACTGGTGCGGCAGGGGGATCCCGCGCGCAATCTGGCGGCTTGCGCCGACTGCCACGGCCCGGCGCTGCAGGGCGCCCAGCCCGCCGTGCCCGGCCTGCGCGGCCTGCGCGCCGAATACCTCGCCGCCCAGCTCGGCGCCTGGCGCGCCGGCGTGCGCCAGGCGGCGGCACCCGACTGCATGGCCCATGTCGCCCAGGCCCTGCGGCCCGACGAGATCGTTGCGCTGTCGCGCTGGATTGCCGCCCAGCCCCCCGGCGGCGCGCCGCTCGCGCACACCCCGCAGCGCGTCGTGGCGGACTGCGGCGCGGCGCAGCCGGAGCGGCCCGCGGCGCCCCCCACGCAAGCCGCGAGCGTGCCGGCGGCGGACGCGACGCCAGCCGAGCGCGGCGCCTACCTGGTGCGCGCCGGCAACTGCCTGGGCTGCCACACGGCGCAGGGCGGCGCCGCACTGGCCGGCGGCCGCCCGATCCAGACCCCCTTTGGCAGCGTCTACAGCAGCAACCTGACCCCCGACCCGCAGACCGGCCTGGGCGCCTGGAGCGCCAACGACTTCTGGCGGGCCCTGAGCGCCGGCATCAGCCGCGACGGGCGCCTGCTGTCGCCGGCCTTCCCCTACCCGCACTACCGTCACCTGCGGCGCGCCGATGCCGATGCGATGTGGGCCTGGCTGCAAGCGCAGCCGCCCGTGGTCCAGCAACGCCCGGCGCACACGCTGCGCTGGCCCTTCGGCACCCAACTCGCGCTGCGGGCCTGGCGCTGGCTGTACCTGGATGACGAGCCGCTGCCCACCGAAACCGAGCGCAGCGCCGCTTGGCAGCGCGGCCGCTACCTGGTGGAGGCGCTGGGCCATTGCAACGCCTGCCACGGCCCCCGCAATGCGCTGGGCGCCGCCCAGGCCAGCCGCGCCTTCGCCGGCGCGATGCTGCCGGACCAGCGCTGGTACGCCCCACCCCTGACGCAGTCGGCGCCACGTGACGCCCAGGACCGCGCGGACCTGATCACGCTGCTACAGCACGGCAGCTCGGCGCGTCGCGTGGCCACCGGCCCGATGGCCGCCGTTGTCAGCGACAGCCTGCAGCACCTTGCGCGCGCCGACTTGGCGGCCATGGTGGATTACCTCGACAGCCTGCCGGCCGTCAGCGCCACCGCGCGCCCCGCACTGCGGCTGCCCGCAGCGCGGGCGCGCAAGCTGCGCCAGCAGGGCAAGGCGCTCTATGCGCAGCATTGCGCCGACTGTCATGGCGCGCAGGGCGCCGGGGAGGCCGGCGTGTATCCGCCGCTGGCCGGCAATGCGCTGCTGACCGATGCCCACCCCGGCAATGCCATCCGCACGCTGCGCTTCGGCGGCTACCCGCCGAGCACCACCGGCCAGCCCTACCCCTTCGGGATGCCAGCCTATGCCCACCGCCTCAGCGCGCAGCAGATCGCCGCCGTGCTCAGCTATGCCCGCGCCGCCTGGGGCAACGCCGCCACGGCGGTGTCGCCGGAGCAGGTGGGCCGCTAGCGCGCAGAGACCGCGTCGGTTAGCTTGGGACTGCGCGCAGCCGCGCGCGGGGAGAACACATACCAAGGCCGCCGCCATGCCGACGCACGTCAACCCTGCGAACAGGGATCGTCTTCGCCCGCGGCCCCTGCGGGAACGCCACATCGACAGCTGCATCGAACGGCTCTACCGCGACGGGCCGGACATCGAGATCGAAGACTTCCGATCTTGGGCCCTCAAGCTGCTGACACCACACATCGATTTCGACGCTGCGCTTTGGCTCTACGGCGACTACGCCCGCGTGCGCATTCACTCCGCGACCCTGCAGGGGCTACCGGAGGATTACCTCGCGCGCCTGGTGGAGACCCAGCCGGTCAATCCGGTCAGCGACCTGCAGTACACCAATCCCGGTCGCGCTATATGCGTCAGCACCCTGTACGGCGCGGAGGCTTTTCGGGAATCAGCGCTCTACCGGCAGCTGTATCGTCCCTACGGTATCGAAGAGGTGCTCACCATCGCGGCGCAGAACGAGACCAGCGGGCTCTCCAGCCTTGTGTCGTTGTTCCGCACGCGAGGCCATCGACCCAGGCCCTTCAGCCGCCAGACCATACGCGACCTGGAGCGGCTCTTCCCGCAGCTGATTGGCGCTGCGTCCAATGCCTACTTCCGCAGCTTCGCCTCGAAGCGCAGCGTCCGCCACACGCGCTCCTACCTGAGCACCTGCGATCAATACGGCTGCTTGCACGAGGCGGAACAAGGATTTCTCGAGCTGATGGCCCAGGCCCACCCCGGCTGGACCGGCCCTCGCCTGCCCTTTGATCCTGCAAGCGATTCCGCGTCGAACCAGCAAACTGGTTATCGCGTTCGCGTGAGCGCACTGGCGGATCTTTACCTGATTGAAGCCTGGTTACCCACCGCCTACGACGAGCTCACGGCAAGAGAGCAATTGGTTGCGGATTTGTTTTCGACCGGCGCATCGCAAAAGGAGATTTCGCGCAAGCTGCAAATTTCCCTGGCGACCGTGGCGACCTACGTACAACGGGCCTACGGCAAGCTGCAGGTCAACAGTCGCGACGCACTCAACCGTCTATTGCAAAACGAGTTTTAGCCCCCTGAGGAGGGCTGTGGTCGATTTTATTGACTGCGCCAACGCCTGCCTCCTCCTAGATTGATGGCCACGGGCCCAGCGCTGCCAGGCGCGACGACCCTTCCATCCATACTTGGGGGAGACCATGTTCACAACACCTTTGATGCCCTGGACCGCCGGGCTGCTTGCTGCCGTTTTCGCGAGCAGTACACCCGCGTTCGCAAACACACAGCTGTTCGACCCTCCCGACGGACCGCAGCTTGGTGTGTTTGAGGAGTTGGAGGCGCCGCCCCTCGACGCCCTGAATGTTGTGCAGCCGCCCACAACCACGCCGACCCTTCCGGTCGACTTGATTCTCGAGGAGTTCCTGCACCGCATCCTGGATGTACTGCCGGACCACCCTGTGGACCCGGGCGATGTCACCGCGCCGGTCGCCGCCATCCTGCGCGATTCGACGGTCCTCGGGGAGTTTCTCGACGCCATCAACCTCGCGGATATCGAGGTCTACGTTGGCAGCAACGACTACGTCGCGGGCCGCGGCTACGTGTACGACTGCCAGCCCGTCAGTCTGTACACCTCGCAAGTGCTCCCAACGAAGCTGGACACGGACGGCAATGGCCAAGAGGACCTGGCCGTCGCGGTGGACTACGGCATCGGCACGGGCATCGCACCCAAGCTTTCGGTCACGCAGGTGCAAGGGGGTAGCGGCATGGAGCACTCACCGCATCTGTGGTTCCACATCCGTGTCAACGAGGCAGATGATGCTTGGATCAGCGTCGGCCTGAGCTTTAACCACACGCCGCTGAAGTGGGAGGCAACGCTGCGTGAGCCCAATATCAATGGCAGCGTGAGCCAGGGGGGCGCCGACCCGCTCGAGGATCTCGACGTGTTTGGCGACGCCGGCGAAACCGTCAGCGAAGGCCTTGCGCGACCCACCGTGGATGCCAGCATCGCCCACCAATTTGCTGGCACAGAGCTGACCCACGCAGCGATATACGTTCGCATGCACCGCAACTACGGCTTCGCGATGGTTCCGCAAACCGGCGCTAACCAACTGGGCACCCGATGCGAGCACGCGCACACGAATGACGCATTGCTCGACGCGCATATCGAAATGACCGGCATCCCCGGCCAGCTTGATCTCAAAATGTACAGCTCGGAAAGCTTGACGGAGAACGCGCAGGACCATACCCGCGAGGAAGGAGACCAGGCGCTCATCCAGCTGCAAGCCTCAGAGCTGCAGACCGACAAAGGTTTCGCCATGGTTCGCCTTGCGACGCGCACCGGGGAGATTCGCAACGGGCAGGAGGTCAACGAAGTCCTGCGCGCCGAGGTGGACGAACTGTTTTTTGGCGACATGGAGCTCGCGCTGCGAGCCACGAACGTGAGCGACAGCCGCGACGGCGCCCACGTGCGCACGCAGACCAGCCTTGCCATGACGCTTTCGGACGAGTTGCGGGGGCTAGGCGTTACGTCCTGGGAAACCCTCGGCCCGAAACTGCGTGGCCCTGCCAGTGGCCGCCAGACCTCCCTGAGCGTCGGCCGCTTCCCGGAATCGGTACGGCTGCAAGCTTCGGCAGCGGGACAATCCCTGCATGCCGACGCAACGCTCAGCGGCGATATCGAAGACATGGATCTCGTGCTGCACAGCAGCTTTGCCAATCAGACCATCGACTACAGCGCGCGCGGGCGCTACCTGGCCCCAGCGCAGGTGCTGGACTCATTCAGCGATGCCATCGCGATCCATGTCGGTCGTGTCGAGGGCGGCTCGGGGCGTGCGAACGGCGATCTGGAGCTAACCTTCGAGAATCAGCCGCGGCAGATCGCGCCCGAACAGGCGCTACAGGAGGGTGCGCGCGGCGCACTGTGGGAAAGCCCGCAGATCACCGTTTTTGGCGAACTGCACGCCGCAAAGCTTCTCTCTCCAGTGCCACGAAAAATCGCGACAAACATTGGCGGCTTCGCAACGCAAGCCATGCGGGATCAGGCCCACGCCACATATGACGCGCTCTTTGCGCAAGGGCTCGGCTTACTCACATACCACGCGGACAGCAAGAACAACGCGCCGTTGATGGCGCTGAGCACCGCGCGCTTTCGCGAACTGACGATCGCGGCCACTGCGGAGGACTCGCCGGTTGCGGCCACGCTAGTGGATGTCGATATGGGCCAGGCGCAGGCGATGAACTTCGATGTGCGCATCCAGGACGACGACTATTCGCAGAATTACCCCAAGGTGGAAATCGACCTCGTGGTGCGCGATCTGCCGTCGCACATCGCATTCGAGAGTTTCGAGGACTGGCGGCGAAACCCGGACGACCCCGCCGAACTGCGGCGCTTCCGCAACATTGCCGAGTTCGCGCTAGGCGATGGCTTTCAAACGGTATCGGGCCATGTGCGATCGCCCGCCGATGCCTTTGAAACCCACCGGTGGATGCTGATTCCCAACCCGCCACCCCAGCCCGTACGCGACGACCTCTGCACGAACTGGACCTTCGGCAGTTGGTGCCCCGCGTATTACGATGCCCTGAACCAGTGGTACGTGGACGCCTATAAGCGGACAACGATTCGCTGGGACCAGCCCGTGAGCCGGCTTGATCTCAATGCGCTGCGACAGCTCGACGGCCGCAGCGGCGCCATTGAGGGGTGGCTCTGCACGCCAGGCGAGAGCTATGGCGAGGCCTGCTTTCACAAGCAATGGGGCTCGGCACAAGCCTATAAGTCGACGATGCGCCAAGGCTGCGCGGACGGGGATTGCTCACCCGACCCCAATTTCACGCCGCGCCCGCCGGAGATCGGTGTCGGCGTGGACATCAGCGCCCCACTGGCCGTCTATGCCACCCTGTCCAAACAAGGCGACGGTGTGGATGACTTCGGCCGCAAACATGTCCAGGCGCGCCATGCGCCCGTGGAGCTCGGCCTGAGTCGCGTGCAGGCCGTGAAGGCCTACCTCGGCATCAATCACGAGGGCACCGGCTACACCCACGTGACCACCCGCAGCGATTTCCTACCGACGTTCGCTCCGGCAACGGAGCAGCACGGCAAGATCGACCCGAAAAACCAAAAGATATGGGTCGAGCTCGACGGGTTCGCGGCGGAGAACACGCACACCTTTTTTGAGCAACTCGGCTACTCCAAGTTCGGCAAGAACCCTTACCGCTGGTCTCGCCGGCAGGGCGGCAACAACCGTTGCAATGGCAGCAGCATTCACTTTGCCAAGGAGATCGGTCTGCTGATCACCCAAGCGGAGTTCAAAGACGAGTCGCGCTTTCCGATCTGCGGCTACTAGGGCGCAAGCATGGCAGCGTCCGTCGCCCGCCGGACGCGGGCGCCGGACGCTGCCACTCAGCCAACCCGCGCCGGGGTCCGCTAGGGCCCCGGCGTTTTGGCTTGGGGGCTACGCGGCCGCGGCTTAGTGGTTGTCGTCCTCGGCGCTGCGCGGCGCTTCGGCGGGCATGCTCGGGGCGGACTCGCGCCCCAGCCACTGGCGCGCGGCCCAGGCGGCGCCCACCGCCGCCAGACCCAATGACAGGCTGCCGCCCGCGAGGCGCTGCCCCGGCGGCGCTTGCGGGTCTGCGACCGGCGGCAGCGCGGGGGAGTCGGACCCGGGGAAGTTGGACCCGGGCGCTGCGGCGGCGGTGCCGCGGAAGGGGCCGGTGATTTCGAAGATCTCGCCGCGCACTTCCCGACCGTCGTCATCCAGCCGGTGGCGCTTGGCCTGGCTGGCGAGGTACAGGCGCGTGCCCGAGGGGTCGAAGGCGGGGCCGGCGATCTCGGAGTGCGGCACGGGGTAACGCATGAAGGGCGACACCACGCGCTCGTTGCTGATCATGACCAGCTCCATGTTGCCGCCGTCCTCGGCCACGAACAGGTCATGGCTGTCCGGGTGCACGACGAGGTTGTCGACGCCCGTCAGCGGCGCCTCCGGGGTTTGCGCGGCGTCGTAAACGATGTCGACCTGGGCCTTCTGGGTGTCATAGGCCCAGACCCGGTTGGTGCCCTTGCAGGTGAAATAGACCAGGCCGGAGTCGTACCAGCAGCCCTCGCCACCGTCGAAGACGGCCGCGGTGGGCACCTGGTAGCGGGTTTCCAGCGGCAGGCCGAGCGGGTTGGGCACCGGCAGCCACTGCACGGGGCCGGGCGCGGTTTCGCGCTGCGCCGGCATGATGTCGTTCCAGGGAAAATCGTCCACGTCGATGCCCGGCACCTGCGCCAGCAGCTCGCGAATCTGTTCGGAATACACGCGCCGCAGCGGTGGGTTCTCGCCGACCACGGCCACTTCGAGCACGCCGGCCGTCAGGTCCGGCCGCCCGCCATCCGGCCAGGATGCGGGGATGAAGCGATAAAAGGCGCCGTCGCCGGTGTCCTCGGTCAGGTAGATCGCCTTGCCGATGGGGTCGACCGCCGCGGCCTCGTGGTTGAACTGGCCCATGAAGGGTAGGCGCAGCGGCGGATTGATGCCGGTGGGGTCGCACTCGTAGACGAAGCCGCCAAAGTTCTCCTCGCAGGACAGCCAGGTTCCCCAGGGGGTAACGCCGCCGGCGCAGTTGTTGTTGGTGCCCTGCAACACCGGGTAGGCGTCGACGACCCGGCCCTGGGCGTCGAAACGCACCGCGCCCACCCCGCCCTGCTCCGCGCACATGGCACTGCCCGGATCGGAGGTGCATTCGTCGGCGATGATCGGAATTTCGGAGTTGCTGACATAAACCCAGCCGCCATCGGCCTGCGGGATCACCCCGCCGCCATCGGGCGCGCGGTGCCAGACGTAGCTGGACTCGCCGCCGCCGTCCAGCGGCACCCGCGAATAGGCCTCGGCGATGCGCCGCGAGCGAAAGCCCGGCGGCAGGTACAGGCCGTTTTCGTCCGGGCCGAGCAGCGCGCCGTAGATGCTGGGGCCCGGCTGGGCCGGCGCGGCGTAGGCGCGTTTCCAAAAATCCCGGCCGAGCGAAAAGCTGCCGGCTACGGCCAGACCGGCCTGGATGAAGTGTCGTCGGTGCATGGGCGGCTCCAATGCGGCGGGTCTTGGGCGCAATCCTGCGCCGCGGCCCGCGACGCGGGCCCCGCCCCCACTGTGTGATGCGCAGATGACGCGCGCGTGACAGGCGGCCCTGGCCTGGCGCGATATATCCATAGACCAATGCCGACCATGCGCCGCGCTGGCGCGGCTTTTGCTTGCCTTTGTGGGCCGCTGCGCATTGAATGAAGCCGGGCCTAAGCCCGACGCGATGCACCCCCTGGCGCGCGGGCCTTGACGGAGAGAGCGATGCATACGAAAACCCTGGGCGCCACCGCGCTGATCCTGCTGGCCGCGGCCACCACCTGGCAGCTGGCGCCCCTGGGCACCACGCCCTCCGCATCATCCGGCGCGCACGCCTGCCCGCAGGGCTTTCGGCTGGTTGCCACCGCCGATTACGCGCGCAAGTTCCGCCCCAACCTCGGCCCCGAATCCATCACCGAGTTGCAAGCGCAGTACGGCGAAGCCTTTTGCCTGAACAACAAGCACCCCGAGTCCGTCGGCGACATCCTGGCCGCCAACGACGCGCTGACCCAGGGCGTGGGCCCGGTGCCGCCGGGCGCTTATCGGCAGGCCATCGAAGCCAAGGCGGCGATGCGCCCGCTGCAGCAAAAGGTCAGCGGCGCCAACGGCCAGTGGCAGGAGTACGGCAGCGGCCCACTGATTGACGACCCGCTGCGCGGCGGCCTGGGCCTGGGCATCCCCACCGCGATGGGCCGTGTGGACAGCTTTGCCTACGACCCGGAAGGCAACCGCCTCTTTGCCCTGATCGGCACCGGCGGGCTGTGGATGTCGGAGGCCGACAGCGTGCAGGAGCTGGGGGATTTCTGGGTCCCCATCGGAGACAACCTGCCCACGCTGGTGCACGGCGCCGTGGAATGGACGCCGGCGGGCGGCGGCCGGCTGGTCATCGTCTCCGGCGAGCACCTGATGGGCGGCAACACCTATTCCGGCCTGGGCGCCTTCTGGAGCGCGGACCTGGGTGTGACCTGGAACCAGTCCAACGGCGTGCCCGACGGCGCACTGGGCTTTGAGGTCGCCGTGGATGCCAGCAGCCCGAACATCGTGTACGTCGCCACCTCCAAAGGCCTGTTCCGCTCCACCGACGCCGGCGAGAACTTCGCCAACGTCAACCTGCCTACGTCGCCCGAGTGCCAGGGCGTGACCGAGTTCGGGCCCTGCCAGTTCGCCAATTTCGTGACCGATGTGGTGGTCAAGCTGCCGGGCGGCGTGACCGACGAGGCCGGTGGCGAAGTGCTGGCGGCCGTGGGCTACCGCGCCGGCCAAGCGGTGTTCCCCGATGGCACCGTGCATGCGCCGGGCAACGGTCTGTACAAGTCGGCCACCGGCGAGCCGGACACCTTCGCCAAGCTCGATGTCTCCGGTGACGGGCTCAGCAACCAGGGCTTTACCACGCAGGAGCGCATTGGCCGGCTCGAGCTGGGCCAGGCCTACGGCGAAGCGCAGGACCGCAATTACGTCTACGCCATCGTCGGCGATGCCGTGCTCTTCAATGGCGGCGTGCCGGTGCTGGACATCCCCGATGGCATCGTGCCCAACCCCGGCGTGCCCAACCCCACCTCGCTGAACGGGCTGTATGTGTCGCCCGACTTTGGCGACAGCTGGACCCGGCTGGCCGACGAGAACGAAATCGCGCGCAACCCCACCAGCGGTTCGACCTTTATCGTGCTCGGCGCGCTGACCGCGCCGGGCGTGCAGGCCTGGTACAACATGTGGATCCTGCCCGACCCCACCCGTGCAACGGCCGCCGGCGTGCCCACCCGCCTGGGTTTTGGGCTGGAGGAGGTGTGGCAGTCGCGCACCACCGACATCGTCGGCCAGGATGGCGTGGCCCAGCAGGGCGCGGCCGATTACAACGTGATTGGCACCTATTTCGCCGGCGACTCCTGCCAGGCGCTGAGCCTGGGCCTGCCGGTGTGCCCGACCAATAGCCCCGTCACCACCGAAACCACGACCCACCCCGACCAGCACGACGCGATTTACATCCCGACCGGCGATGGCGGCGTGTGCCTGTTTGCCGGCCATGACGGCGGTGTCAGCCGCCAGTGCGTGGCCGCCGGCGAGGAGATGGACAACAGCAAGTGGGGTGTGGGCAACAACGAGGGCTTTGGCACCCTGCTGCCCTATGGCCTGGCCGTTGCGGCCGATGGCCGGATCTGGTTTGGCCTGCAGGACAACGGCTCCGGCTACATCGACGCGCAAACCCGCGAGCGGGTGCAGAACCTGGGCGGCGATGGCTTTTTTGCCGCCGTCGATGCGCGCAACAGCGACTACGCCTGGCTGACGATTCAGGTGGGCGCACTGCAGGTCACCACCAATGGCGGCCTGACCTACACGGCGGCCAACCCGCCGATCAGCAGCCCCAGTTTCGCCAACTGGTTCACGATGGACCCCACCGATTCCAACCACGTGATGACGGCCGGCCCGGAGGTGGTGGCGGTGACGCAAGGCCCGGCGCTGGACTGGCGCGAGGTGTTCAACCTGGGCAACAACGCGCGCACCGGCAAGACCAACATCATGACCCACATCGACCTCTACGACGGCCAGGCCTATGTGGCCTTCTGCGGGCCTTGCGATTTGATCAACAACTGGGATACCGGCATCCAGAACGGCCTGGCCACCAACGTCGGTGGGGCCGAGCCGCCGGTGAAGGGCGAGCCGGACGGCTGGCACTTCGCCACCGCAGCCGGCCTGCCGAACCGCTTCATCACCTCGACCGAGCTCGACCCCGAGCGGCCGGAAACCGTGTACGTGACGCTGGCCGGTTATGCCAACCGCACCTGGATTCCGCCGGGCAGCTACCTCGACCCCAACACCGAACTGGGCGAAGGCAATGTGTACGTGTCCACCGATGCCGGCGAGTCCTTCCGCAACATCAGCGGCAACCTGCCCGCCGTGCACGCGCGCTCGATCGTCAAGCGCGGCACGCAACTCATCGTCGCCACCGACATCGGCGCCTTCATCTCCAGCGACCTCAACGGCAGCACCTGGGCCCCGCTGGGCGACATTCCCAATGCGCCAATGACGCAGGTGGTGCTCAAGCCCTTCAACCCCAACAAGCTCTACGCCTCCACCTTCGGTCGGGGCATCTGGGAATACGACTTTCCCGAGGACGCCAGCATCGATGCGCCCCTAACCCCGCCCGGCGGTGGCGGTGATGGCGGCGGCGATGGTGGCGATGGCGGCGGCATCGCGGGCGACGGCACACGCGGCGGCGCGCTGGGCGGTCTGTGGCTGCTGGCGCTGGGGCTGTTGTGGGGGCGGCGGCGCGGGCGTTAAGCCCGAGCGACCGCAGGCGCCTTATTCGATGTTCTGCACCTGCTCGCGCATCTGCTCGATCAGCACCTTGAGCTCGACCGCACAGCGGGTGATGTGGGCGTCCATGGACTTGGAGCCGAGCGTGTTGGCCTCGCGGTTGAGCTCCTGCATGTAGAAGTCGAGCTTGCGGCCGATGGGGCCCTTGCGACACAGCGCGGCGCGCACTTCGGCCACGTGCATCTGCAAGCGCTCGAGTTCCTCGTCCACATCGGCGCGCTGCGCGAACTGCACCAGCGCCTGGTCGCGGCGTTCGGGCTCGAGGTCGGCCACCTCTTTGAGGCGCTCGATCAGCTTTTCGCGCCAGCGGCGGTTCTGTTCGGGCAGGTGTGCGGCCACGGCCGCGGCCTGGGCCTCGATCTGCTGCAGGCGGTCCTCGATCACCGCGCCCAGGCGGGCGCCCTCGCCGGCGCGGCTGGCGTCCAGCTCGGCGATGGCCCGGTCCAGAGCCTCGAGGACCTGCGCCGCAACCTGCTCCTCGTCCACGGCCGGGTCCTGCAGTACCCCGGGCCAGCGCAGCAGGGCCAGCGGGTCGGCCGGTGCCAGCTCCGGCACGCGGGCGGAGAGTGCGCGGCAGGCGCTGGCCACCTGGTCCAGCACCTCCGTGTTCAGCACCAGCTCGGGGACTTCGCCGCTGTCGCTGGGGCTCAGCCGCATCGTCACCTCCAGCTTGCCGCGGCCAAAAGCCGCGTTGAGGCGCGCACGCACGGCGCTGTCGGTGCCGCGCAGTTCTTCGGGCTGGCGCAGCAGCACCTCCAGGTAGCGGTGATTGACGCTTTTGATTTCGAGCCGCAGCGCGCCGGCATCGGTGGGCGCCTGGACGCGGGCGAAGCCGGTCATCGAGCGCAGGGAGTAGTCCATGGGGCGGGTCTGGGCGAGAATCTTGCGCAAGCATAGCGACCCGGGCCGCTATACTCCGCGCCCGCTCGATATTCGGAGGGCTGATGCCCCGTTTCGAAGACCGCGCCGCCGACCAGCTGCGGCCGGTGCGCATAGAACCCGGCGTGTCGCGCCACGCCGAAGGCTCCGCCCTGATCCACTATGGCCACACGCAGGTGCTGTGCACCGCCAGCGTGGAAACGCGCGTGCCGCCCTGGCTGCGCAATTCCGGCAAGGGCTGGGTCACCGCCGAGTACGGCATGCTGCCGCGCTCCACCGGCGAGCGCATGGGCCGCGAGGCCGCCCGCGGCAAGCAGGGCGGCCGCACCGTGGAGATCCAGCGCCTGATCGGCCGTTCGCTGCGTGCGGCGGTCAACCTCGAAGCGCTCGGCGAGACCTCGATCACCGTGGACTGTGACGTGCTGCAGGCCGACGGCGGCACGCGCACCGCCGCCATCACCGGCGGCTATGTGGCGCTGGCGATGGCGCTGGACCATGTGCACAAGAGCGCCCGCGGCAAGTCGCGTCGGCACCCGCTGTTTGGCCAGGTCGGCGCCGTCTCCGTCGGCATCGTCGGCGGCGAGCCGCTGCTGGACCTGGACTACGCCGAGGATTCCAGCGCCGAGACCGATTGCAACGTGGTCATGAACGAGGCGGGCGGCTTTATCGAGGTGCAGGGCACCGCCGAGGGCCACCCCTTCCTGCGCAGCGAGCTCGACGCGATGCTGTCGCTGGCCGAGAAAGGCATACGCGAGCTGCACCAGGCGCAGCTGGCGGCGCTGGAGTCGGTACGCGGCTGATGCGCGAGATCGTGCTGGCCAGCGCCAATGCCGGCAAGCTGCGCGAGCTGCAGCACGCGCTGGCGCCGCTGGCGCTGGCGCTGCGGCCGCTCTCGGATTTCTCTGCCACGCAGGCGGAGGAAGACGGCGACAGCTTTGCGGCCAATGCCCTGATCAAGGCCCGCCACGCCAGCGCCTGCAGCGGCCTGCCGGCGCTGGCCGATGACTCGGGGCTGGCCGTCGCGGCGCTGCAGGGGGCACCCGGCGTGTATTCGGCGCGCTACGCGGGCCCGCAGGCCAGCGACGCCGACAACAACGCCAAACTGCTGGCGGCGCTGCAGGGCCGCAGGGATCGCCGCGCGGCCTTCCACTGCACGCTGGCGCTGGTGCGGTCGGCCGACGATGCCCAGCCGCTCCTGGTCGAGGGCCGCTGGGACGGCGAGATTCTCGAGGCGCCACGGGGCGACGGCGGCTTTGGCTACGACCCGCTGTTTCTCGACCCGGAGCTGGGCCGCAGCGCCGCCGAGCTCAGCCGCGAGGAGAAGCGCGCGCGCAGCCACCGCGGCCGCGCCGTTGCGGCCCTGATCGAGACGCTGGCCAACGCTCCGGGCGCCCGCTAGCCGCGGCCGCACCCAGCATGCCCCTGCCCCCGCTGGCGGCCTATGTGCACCTGCCCTGGTGCGTGCGCAAATGCCCCTATTGCGATTTCAACTCGCACCCGCAGCGCGAGGACAGCGATTTCGCGGCCTATACCGACGCCCTGCTGGCCGACCTGGACTGGGCTGCCGCGCGCATGCCGGCGCGGCCGCTGCGCAGCGTGTTCTTCGGCGGTGGCACGCCGAGCCTGTGCCCCCCCGAGCAGATCGGCCGCATCCTGGCGGCGCTGGGCGCACGCTTTGGCTGGCAGCGCGGCGCGGAGATCACGCTGGAGGCCAACCCCGGCACGGTGGACGAGGCGCACTTTCGCGGCTTTGTGGCGGCCGGCGTCAACCGCCTGTCCATCGGCGTGCAAAGCTTCGACGACGCCATGTTGCGCCGCCTGGGCCGTATCCACGACGGCGCCCGCGCCCACCGGGCCATACGCGCGGCGCGCGCGGCGGGCTTTGCCAACCTCAATATCGACCTGATGCACAGCCTGCCGGAGCAGTGCCCGCAGGGCGCGCTGGCCGACATTGCCCAGGCCCTGGAGCATGCGCCGGAGCACCTGAGCTGGTACGAGCTGACGCTGGAGCCGCAGACCGCCTTTGCGCGCAACCCGCCAACGCTGCCGGATGAGGCCACCCTGCTGCGCATCGAGAGCCGGGGCGCGGCGGCCCTGCGGCGCGCGGGCTACCGGGCCTATGAGGTGTCGGCCTGGGCCCGGCCCGGCCGCCGTGCGCAGCACAACCTCAATTACTGGCGCTATGGCGATTTTCTGGGCCTGGGCGCCGGCGCCCACAGCAAGCTGAGCAGCCCGGACGGGCGGATCTGGCGCCAGGCCCGGCAACGCGCGCCGGCGCGCTACCTGGCCACGGCCGGCAGCCCGGCGGTGCTCAGCCGCAACCAGGCGCTGGAGTCGCAGGACTTGCTGGAGGAATACACGCTGAACGCGCTGCGGCTGCATGAAGGCTTCACGCTGGCCCAGTTCGCGCAGCGCACGGGGCTGCCCGCGAGCACGCTGCAACCGGCGCTGGCGCGCAACCTGTCGCGCGGGCTGCTGCGCCAGGCCGGCGCGCACCTGCGGCCCACCGCACTCGGCCGGCGCCACCTGAACGCCCTGCTGGCGGATTTCGCGGCCGGCGGGTTGGGCTAGGGCCGAGCCGCGGGCTGGCATCAGCGTCAGTGGCGCAGTAGAATACGCGGTTCTTTCGTCCCACCTTCAGAGGCCGCTGGCCATGAAAGCCGACATCCATCCGCGCTACGAGCAGATCACCGTCACCTGCAGCTGCGGCAACACCTTCGAAACCCGCTCGACCATCTGCGAGCCGGTGCAGGTCGAAGTCTGCGCTGCCTGCCACCCCTTCTACACCGGCAAGCAGAAGATTCTCGACAGCGGTGGCCGCGTGAACCGCTTCAAGGAGCGTTACGGCAGCAAGGGCTGATCGGGCTATCCTCGCGGACCGCGACATTCCCACTACGGAACACGCAAGATGAACGACCGGGTTAAAGCTGCACTGGATTACCACGAAAAGCCGCAACCCGGGAAGCTTGCGATCGCGGTCACGAAGCCCTTCACCACGCCCGCCGAACTGGCGCTGGCGTACACGCCGGGCGTCGCCGAGCCGGTCAAGGCGATCATGGAAAACCGTGATGACGCCTACCGCTATACCTCCAAGGGCAACCTGGTCGCCGTGATCTCCAACGGCACGGCCGTGCTCGGCCTGGGCAATGCCGGCGCGCTGGCCTCCAAGCCGGTGATGGAGGGCAAGGCGGTGCTGTTCAAGAAGTTCGCCGACGTCGATGTCTTTGACATTGAGGTCGAGGCCCCCGAGCCGCAGGACTTCATCGACACGGTGGCGCGCATAGGCTGCACCTTCGGCGGCATCAATCTCGAGGACATTGCGGCCCCGCATTGCTTCGAGATCGAGCGCGTGCTGCAGGACAAACTCGACATCCCGATCTTCCACGACGACCAGCATGGCACCGCCATCATCGTCGTGGCCGGGCTGCTGAACGCGCTGGAACTGCAGGGCAAGACGCTCGAAGACGCCCGCATCGTGTGCCTGGGCGCCGGCGCCGCCGGCATTGCCAGCCTGCGTCTGTGCGTGGAGCTGGGCGCGCGCAAGGACAACATCTTTGTCGTCGACCGCAAGGGCGTGATTCACAGCGATCGCGAGAACCTGGTCGACTTCAAGGCCGAGTTCGCGCAGAACGGCGGCCCGCAGACGCTGGCCGAGGCCATGGACGGCGCCGATGTGTTTATCGGCGTGTCGGGCCCGGGGCTGGTGACGCCGGACATGGTCCGCGCGATGGCGCCCAAGCCGGTGGTGTTCGCGCTGTCCAATCCGGTGCCCGAGATCATGCCGGACGAGGCCAACGCCGTTCGTGACGATCTGATCATGGCCACCGGCCGCAGCGACTTCCCCAACCAGGTCAACAATGTCCTGGGCTTTCCCTTCATCTTCCGCGGCGCGCTGGACGTGCGGGCCCGCGGCATCAATACGCAGATGCACCTGGCGGCCGTGCATGCGCTGCGCCAGCTGGCGCGCGAGCCGGTGCCCAATTCGGTGCTGGAGGCCTACGGCCGCGGCGCCTGGGGCTTCGGGCCGGATTACATCCTGCCCACGCCGCTGGATCCGCGGCTGATCGACGTGGTGCCGGCCGCGGTGGCGCGCGCCGCCGTAGACTCCGGCATCGCCAGAACCGATTATCCCGCCCACTATCCCGAGTAGGCGGGCCGGGGCCCGCCCCGTCGTCTGCGACTTTCGTACCCTTAGATAAACGCCAACGCAGGAGCACCCTTCTGATGAGCGCCAATTACAAGATCACCGGGCCGGATGGCCAGAGCCTGGCCGACCTGCCGCTGGTTGAAGGCACGCTGGGCCCGAAGGCCGTTGACGTCCGGGGCCTGTATGGCAACTCGGGCATGTTCACCTACGACCCGAGCTTCAACTCCACCTGCTCCTGCGAGTCGAAGATCACCTACATCGACGGCGGCGAAGGCCTGCTGATGTACCGCGGCTACCCGGTGGACCAGCTGGCCAAGCACTCGAGCTTCATCGAGGTCTGCTACCTGCTGCTGTACGGCGAGCTGCCGACCGCGGCGCAGCTGGAAGAATTCGACACCGCGATTCGTTATCACACCATGATCAACGAGTCGCTGAAGAGCTTCTTTGGGGGCTTCCGCTACGACGCGCACCCGATGGCCATGATGGCCGGCGTGGTGGCCTCGCTGTCGGCCTTCTACCACGACACCACCAACATCAACGACCCCGAGCACCGCAACATCTTTGCGCGGCGCATGATCGCCAAGATCCCGACGATCGCGGCGGCCGCCTACAAGCGCTCGGTGGGTCAGCCCTTCATGTACCCGCAGAACCGGCTGGACTACTGCTCCAACCTGCTGCACATGCTGTTCGCGGTGCCCGCCGAGGATTATGAGGTGGACCCCATCGCCGCCAAGGCGCTGGACGTGCTGTTCATCCTGCATGCCGACCACGAGCAGAACGCCTCGACCTCGACGGTGCGCCTGGCCGGCTCCACCGGCTGCAACCCCTACGCGGCCATCGCCGCGGGCATCACCGCGCTGTGGGGCCCGGCCCACGGCGGCGCCAACGAGGCGGTGCTGCGGATGCTGGACCAGATCGGCGATATCAGTCAGGCCGACAAGTTCATTGCCAAGGCCAAGGACAAGTCCGACCCCTTCCGCCTGATGGGCTTTGGCCACCGCGTGTACAAGAACTTCGACCCGCGCGCCACGATCATCCGCGAGTACTGCCACCAGGTGCTGGAGCACCTGGGCATGGAAAACGACCCCAAGTTCGAGCTGGCGCTGAAGCTGGAGCAGGTCGCGCTGGAAGACGACTACTTCAAGGAGAAGAAGCTCTACCCGAACGTGGACTTCTACTCCGGCATCATCTACAAGGCGCTGGGCATCCCGGTGTCGATGATGACCCCGATGTTTGCCATTGCCCGCACCGTGGGCTGGGCGGCGCACTGGCAGGAAATGACCGCCGACCCGGGCAACCGCATTGGCCGCCCGCGCCAGGTCTACACCGGCTCGGAGCAACGCGACTACGTGGCCGTCGAGAAGCGCTAAGGCGCGACGTCGATCGCCAAGGGCGCCTGCGGGCGCCCTTTTTTGTGCCTGCGGTTCTTGTGCCTGCGGTTGTTGTGCCTACGTTGTTTCGCCTAGGGCGCGGAACATCGCCCCGGGGTGGGGCCCGGGAACTGGCGCGCTAGTCGCCGGCGGCCGTCAGCAGCGCCTGGAGCGCCTGCGGGTCCACTCGGCGCTGCATGCCGCCCTCCACCGCGCAGGGCGGCGCCCAGCGGCGATCGGCCTCGGCAAAGATCAGCAGGTCGACCTCGACGTCCTCGATCTCCAGCCGGCACACCGGCACGATCAGCTCGCGCCCGTCGGGGTGGCGCAGGCGGACCTCGTCCTCCTCGTAATGCCAGCCCATATCGCTGAGCGCGATGTCGACCTGCTCGGCCGGGTCGCTGAACAGGTGCAGCTCGATGCGGCTGCGCGGCGTGGCGAGGCCATGCACCAGGGCGCCGGCCACATGCGGCTGAAAGGCCGCCAGCGGGCGCATGAGCCGCTGCGCGAGCCGGCGGCGCTCGGCCAGGCGCACCGCCACCTCGTCGGCCGCGAAGGTGTTCAGGTGGCTGCGCAGCGCGGCCGCCAGTTCGGCGTTGGAAGGGGCCCGGGCGCGCGGGCGGCCCAGCCGCTCGGCGGCCTTGGCCTTGGCAAAGCCCCAGTCGCGCACGCCCTCTTCCGCCAGCAGGCGCGCGGCCTCGGCGGCGAGTTCCGCGCGCTCCGCGCCCGGGTCCACGCCAGCGCCGCGGCCTGGCGACGCCCCGCGGCTCAAAACAGGTCCTCGAGCACCTCGTCGGAGAGCTCGTCCTCCGAGCGCACCTCGGCCGGGTCTTCCCAGGCACGCCGCACCGGCGCCTCGGGCACGAAGCCCTCCAGGAAGAGCTCGAATTCGCCGATGCTGGACAGCTCGCCCGTGTCCGGGTCGATACGCGCGGTGACCACACCGGAGGGCGGTGTGGCCTGCCGCTGGGGCAGCGCCGGCAGGGCCGCGCCCATGAAGTCGATCCACAGCGGCAGGGCCGCGCGGCCGCCGGTTTCGCCACGCCCCATCGGCGTCAGGTCGTCGAAGCCGATCCAGGTCACCACGACGAGATCGGGGTGGAAGCCGGCAAACCAGGCGTCGCGCTGCTCGTTGGTGGTGCCGGTCTTGCCGGCGATGTCGCGCCGCCCCAGGCTGCGCGCCTTGCGCCCGGTGCCGCGCTGGATCACGTCGCGCATCATGTCGCTGACGATGTACATATTGGCGGCGTCCACGACCCGTGGGGCCGGCTCGTACACCGGCGCGGTGGGCTCGGGAGCGGCGCTGGATTCCGCCGGCTGCGGGGCACCGCGCTCGGCAAAGGGCTCGCGGCCCGGCTGCAGCGTGGGCCGCGGCGCGGGGCTGGGCAGCGCGGTGGTGTCCAGGCCGTTCTCGGGGTCGGCCAAGGCGTCCGCCTCCCCGGCGGCCAGGCAATCCGGGCAGACTCGCAGCCGCGGCGGGCTTTCGATCAGCTCGCCGGCGGCGGTTTCGACGCGATCCACGTGCCAGGGCCGCACGCGGTAGCCGCTGTTGGCGATGACCGCGTAGGCCCCCGCCAGCTCCAGCGGCGAGAAGGTGCCGCTGCCCAGCGCGATGGACAGATCGCGCGGCAGGTCGCTCTTGTCCAGGCCGAATCGGGTGACGTAATCGCGAAAATCGCCAATGCCCACGCGCTGCAGGATGCGGATGGTGACGAGGTTGCTGGAGCGCACCAGCGCCTCACGCAGCCGGGTGGGCCCGCGAAAGCGGCCGTCGTAGTTCTCCGGCTTCCAGGCGCCGCCCAGGGCGGGGTCGTCGAAGACCACCGGCGCATCATTCATCACCGTGGCCGGTGTCAGCCCCTCATGCAGCGCGGCGGAGTACAGGAAGGGCTTGAAGCTCGAGCCCGGCTGCCGCCGTGCCTGCACCGCGCGGTTGAACTTGCTGGCAAAGAAGTCGAAGCCACCGACCAGCGCCACGACGGCCCCGTCGCTAGGGTCCAGCGCGACCAGCGCGGCCTGGACCTGGGGGCGCTGCGCCAGCTGCCAGCGCTGCGCGGCCTGCGCAGCATCACTGTCGCCGCCGGCCGGCGCGCCCTCGGCCGCGCCGTCCAGGCTCTCGTCATCCCGCTCTTCGGCCGCGCTGCTGCTTGCGCCCAGCGGACGCAGGTAGACGACCGCGCCGGTGGGCAGGTCGCGGGCCTGCTCCCAGGGGATATCGGCGGCGGCGACGGTCAGCAGGGCGCCATCCTCGCGCAGCGTCAGCGTGGACTCCGGGCCGCTGCGCAGCACGATGGCGCGCTCCAGCCCGCCCAGGCGGTCGATGTCCTCGAATAGCTCGTTGGCCGCGTCGATACGCGCCGCCTCGCCGGATTCGATCAGCGCCGTCAGAGGCTGGCCGTCGGCCAGCTCGCGCGTGGCCTCCGGGCCGCGCCAGGCATGACGCGCGTCGTAATCGAGCACGCCACGGCGCACGGCATCGGCGGCGGCGCGCTGCAGCTCGGCATCGATGCTGGTGTGGACGTGCACACCCGCGGTGTAAATCGCGTCGCCGTAGCGGCCGTACATCTCCGCGCGCACCATCTCGGCCACGTAGTGCGCATCGAGCAGCACCGGCGATTCCGCCAAGGCGGCCTTCACCGGCACGGCGCGCGCGGCGGCCTCCTGCTCGGGTGTGATGCTGCCCAGTTCGCGCATGCGGCGCAGCACGTAGTTGCGCCGCAGTTCGGCGCGATGCGGGTTGGCGACCGGGTTGTAGGCCGAGGGCGCCTTGGGCAGGCCGGCGATCATCGCCGCCTCATCCAGAGTCAGTTCGTCGACACTCTTGCCGTAATAGATGCGCGCGGCGGCCGCCACGCCGTAGGCACGCTGGCCCAGAAAGATCTTGTTCAGGTACAGCCGCAGGATTTCGGTCTTGTCGAAGCGCTGCTCCAGCTCCAGCGCCAGCAGGATCTCGCGGATCTTGCGCCGGTAGCTTTTTTCGTTGGACAGGAACAGGTTGCGGGCCAGCTGCATCGTGACCGTGCTGCCGCCCTGGGACTTCTCGCCAGTCAGCGCCAGCACCCAGGCCGCGCGCAGCAGGCCCTGATAGTCGACCCCGGGGTGTTCGAAATAGCGATCGTCCTCGGCCGCCAGAAAGGCGTCGACCAGCACCTGCGGCACATCCTCCCAGGCCAGCGCCTCGCGCCGCTCGGCGCCGAACTCGCCGATGATTTCGCCGCCGGCGCCGTAGACCCGCAGCGGCTGGTGCAGCTCCAGATCCTGCGCCTGCTCCACATCGGGCAGGTCCTGGGAAAAATGCAGCAGCAGCGCGATCCCGGCCACAATAGCCAGCAGCCCGAGGGCGGCCCCGGCGAGCAGCAGAGATTTGATCAACCGAGACATGACACCTGCTTATGCAAACCTGGGATAGTCCGATCCCGGCCATTGTGGCCACGGGCCGGAAGACGGAATCGGTTGGGGGCGCGATCCCTGCATGTGCAGCGCCAAAGCGCGTGTGTACATGCGGTATGCGGTTATATTACCTTTCGTCCATTCCGGCGCACAGAAATCCAGCGTGGGGGAGCGCATGAGTCGAAGCCTGAGCCTGTTCGGCGGAAAAAACCAAACCATCGTGGGGGTCGATATCAGCACCTCCGGGGTGAAGGTCGCCGAAATGGAATACGGCAGCGGGGGCTTCGAGTTGCTCGCCTGCGGGCGGGATGAATTGCCGCCCACTGCCATGAACGACCGCCAGGTCGTCGAACCCGAGGCCGTGGGCAAGGTGCTGTCCCGCCTGCTGCGCCGCGCCGACATCAAGTCGCGCACCGCGGCCATCGCCGTCAGTGGCAGCCCGGTCATCACCAAGACCATCACGCTCCCCAACCACCTCTCCGAGCGGGACATGGAGGAGCAGATTCGACTGGAAGCGGATCAATACGTTCCCTACCCCATCGAAGAGGTGAACCTCGACTTCACCGTCACCGGCCCCTCGCCGCATGGCGATGGCAACGTCAGCGTGCTGCTGGCGGCCTGCCGCAGCGAAACCGTGGACGAGCGTCTGGCGGCGATCGAGTCGGCCGGCATGACCGCGCAAGTGGTCGACATCGAGGAATACGCCCTGGACAACGCCATCCGGCATTTCGTGCTGGATGAGCAGAGCGAAGGCGTGGTGCTGGTCTGCGACATCGGTGGCAGCCACACCATGATGTCGATCTTCGACGGCACCAAATCCGTGTACCGGCGCGAACAGGGCTTCGGCGGCCGGCAATTGACCGAGGACATCATGCGCCACTACGGCATGCCGGCCGATGAGGCCGACAACGCCAAGCGCAGCGGCAAGCTCCCGGACGATTACGCCACCGAGGTTCTGCCCTATTTCATAGACGACCTCGCCCAGCAGATCGACCGCGCGCTGCAGCTCTTCTTTGCCAACAGCAACGAGTATTCGAGCATTGATCGCATCGTTTTCGCCGGGGGCACGGCCAACGTGCCGGGCCTGCCGCAGGCGATTGAGGACAAGCTGGGCGTGAAAAGCGAGCTGGTGGACCCGCTGGCCCGCGTCAAGGTGGGCGGCCGGGTGCGCCGCGCACTGGCCCGCGCCGAGGCGCCGGCGCTGCTGGTGGCCATGGGCCTGGGCATGCGGAGCAGCGACCAATGAGCGGCGCAGCCATGACCATGACCCGGATTAACCTGCTCGACTGGCGTGCGGCCAAACGCGAGCAGCGGCAGAAACAATTTTTCGCAATGCTGGGGGGCGGGGCGCTGGCCGCAGCCGCCGTGTGCTTCATCGTGATCGGCGTGTTCAACTCCCAGTTGGAAGCGCAACAGGCACGCAATGAGCGCTTGCGCCAGGAGATTCAGTTGGTCGAGGCGAAAATCCAGGAGATCAAGGACCTGGAGAATCTGCGCGCGGACCTGATTTCCCGGACCCAGGTGATCGAGAAACTGCAGCAGAGCCGCGCGGAGATGGTGCACTTCTTCGACGAGATCGCGACGACCAAGCCCGAAGGCGTTTATCTGACGCGTATCGAGCAGAGCGGAGCCGAAACGCGGATCGACGGCGTGGCGGAGTCCAACGGGCGCGTTTCCACCTACATCCGCAACCTTGAAGCGGCACAGTGGCTGCATGACCCGCGTCTGGTCTTCATTCGTGCGAACGAAGAGGGGCGCCGCCGCTTGTCGGAGTTCTCGCTGCGCGTTCGGGTCGGGCAGAAATCCAAGTCGGAAGACGAGGTGTTTGAAGGATGAGCGAGGAGGCCCAAACGCCCCAGTGGCGAACCAAGCTCGAGGAACTTCGTAGCCTCGACACCTCCGACGTTGGCGGCTGGTCGGACTTCATCTACGGTTTTTTCACCGTGCTGCTGTTCATCGTGATCGTGGCGGCAGGCCTGTACACCCAGGTCAACCCCATTCGCGAAGAGATCGCTCAGGCGCAATTTCAGGAGCGCCAGCTGCGCACGGACTTCGAAAAGAAGCAGCGCAAAGTGGCCAACCTGGACGCCTACCGCGAGCAACTGCGGGAAATGCGTGAGAGCTTCGCCGGCCTGCTGCGCCAGCTGCCGAGCAAGACCGAGGTGGCGAGCCTGCTCAATGACATCTCGCAGACCCGCGTGGCCTCTGGCCTGGAAGAGGAGCTGTTCCAGCCCCAGGCCGACCAGCCTCGCGAGTTCTACGCCGAAATGCCCAACCGCATCGAAGTCGTTGGCGAGTTCCACGACATTGCCGGCTTCGTCTCGCGGGTTTCGGCCCTGCCACGCATCGTGACGATTCACCAAGCTGTCATCGAGCCGCACAAGCGGCAAAGCGGCAAGCTGCGCATGACGGCAATCGCGAAGACCTACCGCTACCTGGATGAGGAGGAGGCCGAATGAGCCAGGCCCGCAGCCTCTGGCCCGCGCTGGGCCTGGTCCTGATCGGTGGCAGCCTGACGGCCTGCGCGCCGGAGCAGGACAACCTCGAGGCCTACATCGCGGAAGTTCAGGGTCGCAAGTCGACCGACGTCGAGCCCGTGCCGCAGGTGCTCGTGTACGAGCCTTTCCGCTACGCGCAATACGACGAGCCCGACCCCTTTGAACCCTTTGAAAGTGGGGCGGCCGGGCCGATACAAACGCAGAGTTCGAGCGCTTTGAGCCCGGACTTTGACCGCAACCGTGAGCCGCTGGAGTCCTTCCCGCTGGAAGGCCTGCGGATGCGCGGCACGCTGGAATTTCGTGGTCAGCGCTATGCGCTGATTCAGGCCCCGGACGGCATCGTGCACCGGGTGCAAACAGGGAACTACATGGGCCAGAACTACGGCCGCGTCGTCGAGATCGGCGCGGCGGAAATTGTCTTGGAGGAAATCGTGCCGGACGGACTTGGGGGTTACGTCAAGCGGGATGCCACCGTTGCGCTGCGTGGAGAAGAAGCATGAACAGGCCGATCAAGGGACTACTGCTCGCTACTGCGGGGAGCCTGCTGAGCCTGGGGGTTCAGGCCGCAACGCTGGTGGGAATCGACGTGCAGGGCCGTGGCCTCGGCGACACGCTCAGTGTCGTGATGCGCTTTGACGGTGCGCCACCGCAACCGACTAGCTTTGCCGTGGAAAACCCGGCGCGGATCTCCATCGACCTGCCGCAAACGCGCGTGGGACTCGACGCCCCCCAACAGACGCTGCGCCGCGGCATTCTCGAATCCTATATCGCCCTGGAAACGGCGGATCGCGCGCGGGTCGTGCTGAACATGACCGAACTCGCGCCGCACATTCTGGAGCGCGAGGGCAACACCCTGGTCGCCCGCGTCTACACGCCGGCTGGCGGCGGTGCCGCGCCGGCGCCGACCGGCGAGGATGCCGCCGCCAAGGTCCTCGACGTGGACTTTCGTCGGACCGAAACGGGCGCAGGCCAGGTCAAGGTTCAGCTCTCGTCGCCGGTTGCGACGGTGGACGTACGCGATGAGGGCGGCCAGGTGGTGGCCGAGTTCGTCGGCGTCAAGCTGCAGGCGCCCTCGCAAACCATCGACGTCCTCGATTTCGCCACGCCGGTGAGCATGGTTGACGTCAGCCAGCGACGTGACAGCACCATTGTCGCGGTTCGCCCGGTGACCAACGCCGACTTCGAACGCCTGGCCTATCAGGTCGGTGACATGTTCACGCTGGAGCTGGCGCCGCTGACCGCCGAGGAAATTGCCCGCCGCGAGGCCGAGCAGGAGGAATACACGGGCGAGCGCATCAACTTCAGCTTCCAGAACATCGAAGTGCGCGCGCTGCTGCAGATCATTGCCGACATCGCCGGCAAGAACCTCGTAGTGTCGGATTCGGTTGGCGGCGAACTGACGCTGCGCCTGGAGAACGTGCCCTGGGATCAGGCCCTGGACATCGTCATGCGCACCAAGGGCCTGACCAAGCAGATCGACGGCGACGTCATCTGGGTCGCCCCGACGTCCGAAGTCGCGGCCAACGAGAAGCAGGAGCTCGAGGCGATTCAGCAGCGGCAGGACCTGGCGCCGCTGGTGACCGAGGTCATCCAGATCAACTACGCCAGCGCCGTCGAGCTGGCGGAGCTGCTGCAGGGCGAAGAAGACGGCTTCATGTCGGATCGCGGCCGGGTCAGCGTCGATGAGCGCACCAGCGTGCTGATCGTGCAGGACACCCGCGAGCAACTGGCAGAAATTCGCCAGCTCGTCCGTCAACTGGACATCCCGGTGCGCCAGGTGCTGATCGAGGCGCGTATCGTCATCGCGACCGATGACTTCAGCAAGTCCCTGGGCGTGCGCGCCGGTGTGACGGGCGCCAGCCTCGACGACGACACCCTCTATGTGACCTCGGGCTCGGTCTTCGACGCCGCGCAGGTCACCACCGGTGTCTACGAGCGTGGCCTGGTGAATGGCAGCGTGCCGATCATTCCGGACCTCACTCCGGACGACCCCAGCCGCCTGAACCTCGACTTCGGCGCCAGCGGCGCTGGTGGCATCACGCCCGCGGGTATCGCACTGGCGATTCTTGGTCAGGATTACCTGCTGGATCTGGAGCTGTCCGCCATCCAGGCCGAAGGCAAGGGCGAGGTCATCTCCTCACCCCGCGTCATGACGGCCAACGGCAAAGAGGCCTACATCGAACAGGGCGAAGAGATTCCCTTCACGGCCATCACGGCAACCCGGATCAGCACCCAGTTCAAGAAGGCCGTGCTGGCCCTGCGGGTCACGCCGCAGATCACGCCGGACAACCGCGTCATTCTGGAGCTGGAAGTCTCCCGCGATGCGCGCGGCCAGATCGTTCCCCAGGCGGGTGGCGGCACGGCGGTCGGCATCGACACGCGCCGCGTTAACACCCAGGTCCTGGTCAATAACGGCGAGACCGTGGTGCTGGGCGGCGTGTTCGAGCAGGATGACAGCTACAGTGAAACCAAGGTCCCGCTCCTGGGCGACATCCCGGTCCTGGGCGCGCTGTTCCGGCAGAAGACCACCGACCGCCAGTCGCGCGAGCTGCTGGTCTTCGTGACGCCGAAGATCGTCAGCGAGAGCATCGTCATTCGCTGACGCGACTGCGCGTCCCATCAAAAAGGCGCCCCGCGGGGCGCCTTTTTTTCGCGTGCGAAGAGCGGTGCGCCTAGCCGCGTTGCATCAGCTCCAGCAGGCGCGGCTGCAGCGCGGCGTTGCCAGCCACCGTCGAGCGCGTCTCCAGGCCGATCGGGCCGCCATCCAGGTCGGTAATCACGCCGCCGGCCTCGCGCAGAATCACCGTGTTCGCCGCGATGTCCAGGATATTCAGGTCGGACTCCAGCACGGCATCTATGCGCCCGGCGCTGAGCAGGTGGTAGTGGTAGAAGTCGCCGTAGCCACGGATGCGATGCAGCTGCGGCAGCAGCTCGCCCAGGCGCGCCCAGCGCTGCGCATCCTGCGCCAGGGAGGCGATATTGCCGGTGGACAGCGTGGCCTGCGGCCAGTCATCAATCGCGCTGACGCGCAAACGCTCCCCATTAAGCCAGGCGCCCTGCCCCCGCTCAGCCCAGGCCACCTCCTCGAACAGCGGCGCGCTGGACACGCCCAGCACCAGCTCGCCGCGATGCATCAGGGCGATCTGCGTCGAGATAAAGGGGTAGCCGCGCACGAAGCTCTTGGTGCCGTCCAGAGGATCCACGAGCCACACGTGCTCGGCCTGCATGTCCGACTGGCCGGTTTCCTCGCCAAAAAAGCCGTAGCCCGGGCAGGCCTCACGCAAAATCTGCGCGATCCGCTCTTCACAGGCGATGTCGACCTCGGTCACCGGGCTCGCATCCGCCTTGTATTCCACGGCAATGTTGCCGCGATAGGCCTGGCGGATGATCTCACCGGCGGCGTGGGCGGCGCGCAGGGCGGCGTCGAGGGCGACGCTGGGCGTCGGGGCGGCGGGAGTGCTCATCTACGAAACCTTTGGCAGCGACAGCGGACATCGGCGACCGCTCGCCCGCATGGGGCCCGCGGCAGCCGGGGCGCAGTCTACTGCGCTATGCTTGCCGGCGTGAAAGGTGCCCCGCGCTGGCGGGGTGAAACGGGAAGCCGGTGCAAATCCGGCACTGCCCCCGCAACGGTAAGGAGCGCGGGCGACTGATACGCCACTGGTCGGGCACGACCGGGAAGGCCAGTCGCACGGTCATCGCTCCAAGTCCGGAGACCGGCCTGGATCCTGACACACCGGGTGAGCGGAGGGCTCGATACCCCCAATGCATATACGCAGCCGCGCCGCGGCGGCGCTGGGCCTGTTGCTGGCGGTACTGACCGCCCGGGCCGAGCCGCCGGTGGTGCTTGACCCCCTGACGACCGAGGGCCGCAGCCCGGAGCTGCGCCTGCCCGCCGCCGCACTCGACCTGCCGGCACTGCTGCTCGCACTTCCCGGCGTGCAGCTGCGCCGCGGCGGCGGCCTGGGCGCCTATGCCGAGGCCAGCTTGCGCGGTGGCTCGGCGCGCCAGGCCCGCGTGCTGCTCGACGGGGTGCCGCTGCTGACACCGGGCGGGGCGGCGCTGAACCTGTCGCTGCTGCCCGCGCCCGCGCTCGGCGGCGCCCAGGTGGATTACCAGCACAACCGCGGGCTCAGCGGCGACCTGCTGCTTCGCGCGCGCAAGGCCGAGCGGGCGCTGCACGCCACGGCTGGACAGTACGGCCTGCGGGCGCTGACATGGGCCCAGCCGCTGACCTGGGGCGGCAAGGGTGCGGGCAGCCTCACGCTGCACGGGCAGCAGGCGCAAAACGACTTCCCGCTGCGCAACCCCCTCAAGCCCTTCGACCCCGCTGACCCCGAGCGCCGCGCCGAGGAGCCACGGCAGAACGCCGCCACGCGCCAGTACGCGCTGCTCTATCGCCAGCCGGGCCAGCTCGGGCTGCTCAGCGTACAGCGCGAACACATCCCCAACCCCCGCAACAGCCGCAACAATGGCGCCCGGCTGGATACGCGGCTGGCCCAGTGGGCCGCGCCGCTGCCGGCAACCGGCGGCCAATGGCGCCTGGGCCTGCTCGACGAACGCTTCCGTGATGCCGGCGCCGATCTCGTGCTGGCACCCAGCGACCGGCGCAGCCGCACCTGGGGCCTGGGCTGGGAGCGTGACGAACGCCCGGGGGCCGACTTCTGGCGCGTCGACCTGACCGCCGTCACCAGCGAAGACGCGCGCCGCGCGAACTCCGCGCAGCGGGTCGGCCGCTACGAGGCGGAATGGGCGCGCGAGTGGCAGTGGCCCGCTGCCGAGTCGACCCCCGAGTCAGCACCAGAGTCGGCCCCCGCGCCGGGCTCATTGTCGCGCCACACGCCGGCCGCGGGCCCCGCGCGCCGCGGCGCCAGTCTCGGCGTCCTGCTCTGGGGCGAGAGCGGCGATGCGGCCCGCGGCGGCCAGCGCCTCGCCCCGGCAGCGGGGCTCACGCAGGCCCTGCCCTGGGGCGGCTGGCAGGCTCAGGCGCAGTACCGCGAACGCCTGCCTACCGTCTTCGAACGCTATGGCGACCGGGGTCTGTTCCGCGGCAATCCGGAGCTGGACAGCGAGCGGGCCCTGAGCGTGGCGCTGAACCACGCGGGCGCCCGCGGGCCCCAGTTCTCGGCTTACCTGCGCCTGCTGCGCGATGCGATCACGCCGCAGTACAACGCGCAGGGGCTGGGCCGCGCCGTCAACGCCGGTCGCGCCCAGGTCTGGGGCCTGTCCCTCGCCGACCGGCACGCGCTGGGCCCGGCGCTGTCGCTGCGCTGGCGCGCGGACTGGCTGCAGGCGCGTGACCGCGGCGATGGCGCACATGCGGGCCGGCGCCTGCCCGGTCGGCCGCAATGGCAGGCCCATGCGCAACTCGATTGGCAGCGCGGCCCCTGGGCCCTGCGCTACGCCTTCGCCTTCGAAAGCGGCGCCTATTACGACAGCCCCAACCTGCTGCCGGCGCCGGTGCTGCGCAGCCACGACCTGCTGCTGCGCTGGAGCGCGGGCCGCTGGGCGCTGCGCGCCGAGGGCCGCAACCTTGGCGACAACCGCCACGCCCGTTTCAACGGCTTTGCCGAACCCGGCCGCCAGGTCTGGTTCGGCCTGAGCTACGCCCATCCCTGACACGCCCTTCTGGAGAGCGCATGTACCCATCCCGCGGCCGTTCGGCCCCCCTTCCCATCCACGCCTCGGGCCTGCTGGCCGCCCTGCTGCTGGCGGCCTGCAGCGAGCTGCCCAGGGCCGCCACGCAGGCACCCGACCCCGCGCCCACGCCGACGCCCATCGCCACCGCCGGCAACGCCGTCGTGGCCACCCGCGCCGCCGATTTCTCCTCCGGCGCGCATGCGCTGGTGGACCTGGACACGCTGGCCGTTGAGCAGAATCTGGCGCCGGTCGGTTCGGACCTGTCGGTGCGCGCCGCCGGCGGTCACTTCTACCGCGTGGGGCGCCTCTTCGCCGGCAACGCGGCCAACACCATCGCGCGCTTCTCGCCCGACGCGCCAGAGCTGCCGCAATACACCTATTCGACCCAGGATGCGGCCAAGCCCGACGAGGGCAGCAACCCTTATGACATCGTCGAGGTGGCACCGGACAAGGCCTATGTGCTGCGTTACGGCGCCGGCAGCCTGTGGGTGGTGAACCCGCAGGCGCAAAGCGAGGGCGGCTTCCTGCAGGCCGAGATCGACCTGTCGGCCTTCGACGGCGACGGCGTGCCGGAAATGGCGGCGGCGACCGTGGCCGCCGGCCGCGCCTATGTGCTGCTGCAGCGGCTGCAGTTCTTCGATGCCACGCAGGACAGCCAGCTCGTCGCCATCGACATCGCCAGCGACACGCTGGTCGACCTGGACCCGGATGCGCCCGGGGTCAACAGCATCGAACTGCCCGCGCGCAACGCCAGCGAAATCGTCGTGGCCGAGGGCGGCGATGCGCTGTATGTGCTGGCCGTGGGCGGCCGCGACTTCAACGACGACTTCACCGCCTTCACGCCCCGCTACGACGGCGCGCTGCTGCGGGTCGATCTGGCCGACCACGGGGTCACGACGGTGCTCGACGACGGCACCCCGCAAAACGCGCCCTATGGCCAGTTCGCCGATATGGCGCAGACCGCGGACGGCACGCTGTGGCTGGTCGCCGGCGACCCCAACGCGGGGGGCAGCAACTCGCTGTACCGCGTGGATGCGCAGGCCGGCACGGCCTCCGCCGAGGGCCTGCCCGCGCAGAGCCAGAACACCGAGATCACGGCGGCGAACGGCGGCCCGCGCGGCGCGCTGTGGCTGGGCCTGAACGCGGCGCAGCCCGGCCTGCTGCGCGTTGATGGCGACACGCTGAGCACCCGTTTTCTGCCGCTCGAACTGGTGCCGCTGAACATCGACTTCGTCAGCGCCGACTGACCGCCCCGGGGCCCCGCCCGCGGCGCGCGGGCCGGGCGAATACCGGGGCCACACCGCGTCGACCCGCGCTGCTGCGCGGGTCGGCCCGGTACGCTATCGTCGCCGGACCAACCGCGGGGACACGACGATGCGCACGAACTCAGCACTGGCGGGCGTTGCCGCATGGATCGGCCTGGCCCTGTCGGGGCAGGCCCTGGCACAGGCCGACAACACGGAGCCGGCCGCCGGCGATGCGCCGTCCGAGGCCTCCGAGTTGCCCGCCGAGGCCGCCACCGAGGTCGACGGCGTGCTGCGCATCATGCGCGAATCGCTGATCGAGACCTGGGCCGCCTTCGTCGCCCACCTGCCCTATCTGCTCTTTGGCATCGTCGTGCTGCTGCTGACCTGGGCGGTCTCGGCGCTGTACCAGCGCTTCAACCGCCGCCTGACGGCGCGCAGCCACATGCGCGAGTCGCTCAAGGAGCTGATCGAGCGCCTGGGCGTAGTGGCGATCTGGACGGCGGGCGCCATGCTCTCGGCCATGGTGATGTTCCCGGGGCTGACGCCGGCCGGCGCCCTGGGCGGCCTGGGCCTGCTCTCCGTCGCCGTGGGCTTTGCCTTTCGCGACATCTTCGAGAACTTCTTCGCCGGCATGCTGATCCTGTGGCGCTTTCCCTTCGAGCGCGACGACTGGATCGAGGTCGAGGGCATCGTCGGCCGGGTCGAGGACGTCACCGTGCGCATGACCCGCCTGCGTCAGGTCAGCGACGAGCTGGTGCTGATCCCCAATGCGACGATCTTCAAGAGCCCGGTCGAGGTGCTCACCGACAAGCCCAAGCGGCGGCTGACCGTGATGACCGGCGTGGCCTACGGCGAAGACGCCGGCGCGGCCATCGAAGTCATCGAAAAAGCGGTCCAGGGCTGCTCCACGGTCGACGATGGCCACCCGCTGCAGGTCTTCGCCCACGGCTTCGGCGCCAGCAGCATCGACATCGAAGTCACTTACTGGACCGACCCCACGCCGCTGGACCACCGCCGCTCACGTGGCGAGGTGGTGCTGGCCATCAAGTCCGCGCTGGACGCCGCCGGCATCGAGATCCCCTTCCCCTACCGCACTCACACCTTCGCCGAGCCGGTCCCGGTGTCCATCCGCCAGGCCGCCGAAGGCTAAGCCCGCAGGAGACCCATGCGCAGCATTTTCATCACCGGCGCCGCCCAGGGCATTGGCCGCGCCTGCGCCGAGGCCTTTGCCGCCGCCGGCTGGTTCGTCGGCGCCTACGACATCGACGCGCAGGCGGTCGAGGCCTGGGCCGCCGAGCAGGGCGCAGGCCGGGCCCGCGCCGGCGGGCTGGATGTCACCGATGCCCAAGCCTGGCAGGCGGCGCTGGCCGACTTCGTGGCCGCCGCCGGGGGCCGCCTGGACGTGCTGCTGAACAACGCCGGCATCCTGGCCGACGGGCCCTTCGCCGAACTGCCGCTGGCGCGCCAGCAGGCGATATTCGACGTCAACCTGCGCGGCGTGCTCAACGGTTGCCATTGCGCCTGGCCGCACCTCGCCGCCGGCAGCCGCGTCATCAACATGAGCTCGGCCTCGGCGCTGTTCGGCCAGCCCATCCTGGTCAGCTATGCCGCCAGCAAGTTCGGCGTGCGCGGCCTGACCGAGGGGCTGAACCTGGAATGGTCCGGCGCCGGCATCCACGTCTGCGACGTGATGCCGCTGTTCGTGCGCACCGCGATGGTGGCCGGCATGACCCAGGTCGAGGCCACCAAGTCGCTGGGGGTCAAGATCGAGCCGGCCGATGTGGCCAAGGTGGTCATGCGCGCGGCCACCGAGAAGCGGCCGCGGCTGCACTACCTGGTGGGCGGCGCCACGCACGCCTTCCGCGCGCTGCTGCGGCTGACGCCGGATACACTGGCCGTGGCGATCAATCGCCGTCTGAGCGGTCGCTGATCCCGGCCGCCTTGCGCGGCAGGTGGTCCATTACCATCGACAGGCGGTCGCCGAGCTGGTTTTCCAGCGCGCGGTGCATCGCCCGCGAGACTTCCGGCAGCACCGCCTTCTCGACCAGCGGGCGCAAATTCCAGACAACCTCGGCCAGTTGCGAGATTTCCGCCGTGGGCGGCAGCTCGCCCGACCAGCGCGGGTCGATGATGTGCTCGGCCACCAGTTCGACGATGCCATCGGCCACGCGCTCGACGTTGTCGCGCAGCGCCGAGATCAGATCCAGCATCTCCTCCAGCGGGATGCCGTAGGCGGCGAGCTGCCGGCCGGCCGCCATCAGCCGCGGGCTGGGGATCTCCAGCTGCTTGCCGCGCATGCGCACGATGTCCAGCGCCACCGCCTTGCTCAGCGTGCTGGCCGGGAAGCGGCCGCCGAAGTCCTCGCGCAGCTGCGCCAGCGTGGTGGTTTCCGGCAGCTCCTCGACGAAGGGCTCGGTCACGGCCGCCTCCAGCCCCAGCAGCTCGGTGAGGTCACGCCCCTCCTGCCAGGCCTCCAGCAGCTCGCCGATCGAGTTCAGCGTGTAGCCGCGCCCCAGCATGCCGGCGATGATGCGCAGCCGCGCCAGGTGGCTCTGGTTGTAGTAGCCGGTGCGGCCGCGGATCTCCGGCGCCGGCAGCAGGCCGCGGTCCTGGTAGGCGCGCACGTTGCGCACCGTGGTGCCGGCCGTGCGCGCCAGCTCGTCCACGGTGTATTCGCGCCGCCGGTCGCCGGCGGGTTCGCGCGCGCTCCCCGATGCCTGTGTCATGGCTGCATGATAGCCGCTCATCGCGCCGGCGCCGCGCGCCCGTGGCCGGGCAGGTGACAGCCCCGCGCCGCGGGCGTAGGCTGAGCCAAGACGGTGCATCAGTGAAGGGGGTCCAACGATGAGCCAGTCCGATCAGTCCCGCCTGGCCGAATTCATGGCCGGCCTGGAACGGCGCAACCCGGGGGAAACCGAGTTCCACCAGGCGGTGCACGAAGTCGCCCAGCACATCATTCCCTTCATCCAGCGCAACCCCGAGTACGAAGAGAAGCAAATTCTCGAACGGCTGACGGAGCCGGACCGCATCGTGTCCTTCCGCGTCTGCTGGGAGGACGACGAGGGCAACATCCGCACCCAGCGCGGCTATCGGGTGCAGCACAACAACGCAATCGGCCCCTACAAGGGCGGCATCCGCTTCCACCACAACGTCACCCAGTCGATCCTGAAGTTTCTGGCCTTCGAGCAGACCTTCAAGAACTCGCTGACCGGGCTGCCGATGGGCGGCGGCAAGGGCGGCGCCGACTTCAACCCGAAGGGCAAGAGCGACCGCGAGATCATGCGCTTTTGCCAGGCCTTCATGAGCGAGCTCTTCCGCCATATCGGGCCCTTTACCGATGTGCCGGCCGGCGACATCGGCGTGGGCGCGCGCGAAGTCAGCTACATGTTCGGCCAGTACAAGCGCATCTCCAACGAATTTGTCGGCGTGCTCACCGGCAAGGGCCTGGCCTTCGGCGGCTCGGAGATTCGCGTCGAGGCCACCGGCTACGGCTGCGTGTACTTCATGGAGGACATGCTCAAGCACCGCGGCATGGACCTGGAGGGCAAGCGCTGCCTGGTCTCCGGCTCGGGCAACGTGGCCCAGTACACCGCCGAGAAGATCATCGCGCTGGGCGGCAAGGTGGTCTCGCTGTCCGATTCGGGCGGCAGCATCTACGACCCGGCCGGCATCGACGCCGAGAAGCTGGAGTGGGTCAAGGATCTCAAGGAGGTGCGCCGCGGGCGGATCTCCGAGTACGCCGAGCACTTCGACTGCGAGTACTACGAGGGCAAGCGCCCCTGGGGCATCGAGGGCGAGCTGGCCTTCCCCTGTGCCACGCAGAACGAGATCAGCGGCGAGGACGCCCGCACGCTGGTCAACAACGGCTGCCTCGGTGTGTCCGAAGGCGCCAACATGCCCTCGACCGCGGACGCCATCGACGTCTTCCAGGAAGCGCGGCTGATGTTCGCACCCTCCAAGGCGGCAAACGCCGGCGGCGTGGCCGTCTCCGGCCTGGAGATGACGCAGAACAGCATGCGCCTGTCCTGGTCGCGCGACGAGCTGAACCAGCGCCTGCGCAGCATCATGGGTGAGATCCACCGCAAGTGCATCCAGTACGGCGAGACCGAAGACGGCTACGTGGATTACCTGAAGGGCTCCAACGTGGCCGGCTTCGTCAAGGTGGCCGACGCGATGATCGCCTACGGCGTGATCTGAGCGCCCGCCGGGCCGGCGCGGACCGAATTAGCGCGCCGCCGTCGCCCGGCTGTCCACCAGCGCCAGCAGCGCATCCAGCGCGCGCGCGAAGTCGTCATTGACGATCTGCTGGTCGAATTCGTCGGCGTGGCTGAGTTCGGCCTCGGCCTGCTGCATCCGCGCGGCAACGGTCTGCTCGTCGTCCTGGCCGCGCGTGCGCAGCCGGCGCTCCAGCTCCTGCAGCGACGGCGGGCGGATAAACACCGACAACACCTGCGGCCAGTGCTTCCGGACCTGCTGCGCGCCCTGCCAGTCGATGTCCAGGATCACCAGATCATGGCTTTGCAGGGCCGCCTCGGTCGCGGCGCGGCCGGTGCCGTAGCGCCGCTCGTAGACGCCCGCATGCTCCAGAAAGGCCTGCTCTTGCACCATGGCCGAAAAGGTCGCATCGTCCACAAAATGGTAATCCCGCCCGTCTTCCTCGCCGCGCCGCGGTGCGCGCGTCGTATAGCTGACCGAGAAGGCCACGCGTTGGCCGCGCTCGCGCAGGCGCTCGGCCAGCGCATGGGCCAGGCTGGTCTTGCCGGCGCCCGAGGGCGCGGAAAGGATCATCAGTTGTCCGGAACTCACGGGCGTAGGGAGGCTGGGCGGCGGCGGGCGGCCATTGTAGTGCCTGCGTGCCATGAGGCCTGAGCGCCGGCGGCGCGACCGCCTGCGCAGCCGCTGGCGCGGGCGCCGGCCGCGCCGCGCCATGCGCCTGCTGCTGCTGGGCCTGCCCTGGGGGCTGCTCGCACCCGCCGCGCACGGCGCCGAGCCGCCCCCCACGCCTGCCACCGGCCTGCCCTCTCCTGCCGAGCGCGCGGTCGAGGATGCGGCCTATGCCGTGCCGCCACCGCAGTATCGAAACTTCGAATGCCGCTCCCACCACGCGCTGGAAGAGGACATGATCGGCGACGCCCGCGAGGGCCTGGACGAGATGCTGTGCGAGGCCAACCTGTGGCTGGACGGGCTGTTCACCGACGGCGGCGACCCCCTGGCGGCCCAGCGCACCAGCGGCCAGCTGTCGATGTCCACGCAGTTCTCCGAGCGCCTGGGCTGGGACTTCAAGCTGCGCCTGCGGGTGCGGGTCGACCTGCGCGCCTTGGAAGACAGGCTCAGCGCCTTCATCGGCCGCGAGCCCGATGCCGACTTCGTCTCCGGCCGTTCCGAGGGCTTCGCGCTGCGCGAGCAGTTCCCGGTGCTGGAGGACGAGGATCAGTGGCTGGCCGGGCTGGGCTATGACATCCCCTCGGGCTACCGCCTGCGCTCCTCCTTCAAGGTCGGCGCGCGGCGCCTGAAGGACACCGAGATCTTCGTGCGCAACCGGGTGCAGTGGAACCCCATCGCCAGCCCCGACCACGTCTTTCACATCCGTGCGATCCCTTTTTGGACCAACCACGACGAATTCGGCCTGACCGCGGGTTTCGACTACGCCTATGCCCTGTCCTCACGGGCCCTGCTGCGCTTCGACACCGTCGGCACGGTCTCCGACAGCACCGAAGAGGTGGACTGGCGCAGCGTGCTGGTGGCCTACCGCAGCCTGGCCAGCGAGACCGGCATCGCGGCCGAGATCTATGGCATCGGCGACAGCGGGCACCGCGAATGGATGCGCGAATACGGCCTGCGCGCCATCCTGCGCATGCCCTTGTCCCCGCAGCGGCTGTATGTGCTGTTCAGCCTCGGTGAGGCCTGGTACCAACCCCCGGAAAATGATGTTCCGCGCAAGACCTATTTCAATTCCAGCATCGTTCTGGAGCTGCCCTTTGGACGTTAGGGCCTGGCCTGTCCTGCTGGCGCTGCTGGGGGCGGGCTGCGGCGGCGACCCGGTCAGCACCGCCACGCTGCCGCCCGCGCCCGACGCCGCCGAAGCGCCCCGCTGTGGCGCCGAGCCCGTTGTCCTGCGCTACGACTTTGCGCCCGAGCAGCGGCGCAGCTATGTCTACCTGCCCTTCGTCGTGACGCCCGGCACGGGCCGGGTCGAGGTCGGCTACCGCTGGACTGATCGCAGCTCGCTGCCCGGCAACCCGCTGACGGCAACCACGGTCGACCTGGGGCTGTGGGATGCGCGCGGGCTGGTCGACGGTTTTCGCGGCTGGGGGGGCTCGCGCCAGGGCCGCCTGGACCAGGAGCGGCCACCGGTCTTTGTCAGCGCCAGCGCCGCGGACCGCGGCTTTGAGCCGGGGCCGATCCAGCCCGGCCTGTGGCATGTGGAACTGGGCCTGGCCGCGGCCTCCGAGGCCGGCGCCGATGTCGAGGTGGAGCTGCGCTGCCTCGCGGCGGCCGGCAGCGAGGGCTCACGCGATGTGGGCGCGCTGGACCCCACGCGCGTGGCGCGCGCACAGCCGGGCTGGTATGCGGGTGACTTTCACATGCACGGCTATCACTCCAACCCCGAGGCCCCCGACTGGGAGGGCGTGATTGCCCAAGCCCGCGAGGCGCAGCTCGATGTGCTGATGCTGACCGACTATGTCACCACCCGGCACCACGCCGAGTTGGCCCAGGTGCAGGCCGCGCACCCCGATCTGCTGCTGTGGCCCGGGCGCGAGGTCATCACCTATTTCGGTCATGCCAACGTGCATGGCGAGCAGCCGGGCACGCCGGAGTACCGGCACGGCTATGGCGACATCACGATGGGCCTGATCCAGCAGCAGGCGCGGGCCGCGGGCGCCCTGTTCCAGGTCAACCACCCCACGATCTTCCCGCCGCCGGTCTTTTCCAACCTCTGCCGCGGCTGCGCCTGGGAGCTCGACGCCTTTGTCGATTACGCCGCCGTCGACCTGGTCGAGGTGGTGAGCGGGCCGCCGATTGCCACCGGCGGCGACATCGGCCTGCCGCTGCCCGGGGAGACCGAAAACCCCTTCATCGCCACCGCCATTGACTGGTGGCTGGACAAGCTGCGCCAGGGCTTTCGCATCACGGCCGTGTCGGCCTCGGATTCCAAGGGCGTCGACGCGCCGGAAGAGCGAGCGCGCAAGGGCTATGGCAGCTCGGCCACGCAGGTGTACGCGCAGGAGCTATCGCGCCCGGCGCTGCGCGAGGCCCTGCGTGCCGGGCGGGCCTACATCCAGGTACGCGGCGTGGCGGATTCGCCGCGCGCCGAACTGCGGCTCAGCACCGCCGCCGGCGAGGAGGGCAGCTTTGGCAGCAGCGTCGCCGCCGACCAGGCCATGCTGCAGATCACGCTGGAGGGCGCGCAGGGGCAGTTGCTGACGATCTTCCGCGACGCGCTGCCGGTGTTGACGCTGCCCG
Organism: uncultured Ectothiorhodospiraceae bacterium; assembly: GCA_937141935.1. Lineage (GTDB taxonomy): Bacteria > Pseudomonadota > Gammaproteobacteria > Nevskiales > Oceanococcaceae > MS8. The sequence continues at coordinate 2,827 of CAKZQS010000001.1, read as the reverse complement.
TGGCTACGGACCCCTTCGTATACGAGCAGCCGATCTTTCGCGTGCCCTTTGACGAAGGCCCGCTGGGCACGATCTGGCGTTTTGAGACCCGCGACGCCCGCAGCCGCACCCTGATCAGCAACCCGGTTTACCTGCGCGCCGCGGATGCCACCGCGCGCCGCTAAGGGCTCGCGCGTCGGTTAGGGCCGGCCGAGCGCTGGCCAGCCTGGAGCGGCCGGCTAACGCCAGCCAATGACCTCGTAGCCCTGCTCGTCCAGGCAGCGCTCGACATAGCGCCGGGTCAGCGGGCTGGGCCGCTGGCGGCCAAACACGCCACGCATCAGGCCGGTGGCGCCGCCTTGCGCGGCGCCCGCCCGCGCGCCGTCGCCGGCCTCGCCGAACACGCTGCCCACCGCGCCACCCACCACGGCGCCGATCACGGCGCCGCCCGCGGTCTGCGCCACCACGCCGGGCTGGCCGCCCTGGGCGCCGTCGCGCTCGGCGGCCTGCAGGCAGCCGGCGACGGCCTGTTCCGCGGCCGCGGCGCCGCGGCTTTGCAGCGCGTCGTTGGGGTACATCACCGGGCTGGCCGCGCAGGCCGACAGCAGCGCGAGCAGGGGGACGAGCGGCAGGTGGCGTCGGGGCATGGCTGGGGCCTGCGGGTCGGGCGTCGCTCTAGCCTAGCGCCCCGGGCGGCGCGCGTCGCCTGCCCGGGACCTCGCTCTGGCGCCGGGCCCTGACCTCGCGCTAGCGCTGGGCCGGGACCCCTCGCTGGCGCTGGGCCGGGACCTCGCGCATGCGCCCGGCTCGGGCCGCGATGCGGCTTGTTATCGTGGGCCTACGCTTGCACCGGGCCATGCCGATGTCCGCCACCCGCACCGAAACCGATTCGCTGGGCCCGGTCGAGGTCCCGGCCGAGCACTACTGGGGCGCGCAAACCCAGCGCTCGCTGCAGAACTTCCCCATTGGCGGCCAGCGCTTCGCGCCGGGCTTCGTGCACGCGCTGGGCCGGGTCAAACAGGCCTGCGCCCGGGCCAATGCCCGCCTCGGCACGCTGCCGGCCGCGCTGGCCGAGGCCATCGACCAGGCGGCCGGCGAAGTCGCGGCCGGCGCGCTGGATCAGGAATTCCCGCTGGTGATCTGGCAGACCGGCAGCGGCACGCAGACCAACATGAATGCCAACGAGGTCATCGCCAACCGCGCCTGCGAAATCCTCGGCGCCGCGCTGGGCGCCAAGGAACCGGTGCACCCCAACGACCACGTGAACCGCGGCCAGTCCTCGAACGATGTCTTCCCCACCGCGATGCATGTGGCCGCGCTGCTGACCGCCACGCAAACGCTGCGGCCCGCGCTGCAGCGGCTGCGCGAGGCGCTGGAGGTACAGGCCCAGCGGCATAGCCAGCTGGTCAAGATCGGTCGCACCCACCTGCAGGACGCGACGCCGCTGACGCTGGGCCAGGAGTTCTCCGGCTATGCCGCGCAGCTCGACATCGGCCTGCGCGCGCTGGAGGCCTGCCTGCCGGAGCTGCGCGCACTGGCCCAAGGGGGCACCGCGGTCGGCACCGGGCTGAACGCGGCGCCCGGCTTCGCCGAGGCCGTGGCCGCCGAGCTCAGCGGGCTCTGCGGCGAGGACTTCCACAGCGCGCCCAACAAGTTCGCCGCCCTGGCCGGGCACGAGGCCATCGTTGCGGCCAGCGGCGCCTGCAAGACCCTGGCGACGGCGTTGCACAAGATCGCCAACGACCTGCGCTGGCTGGCCTCCGGCCCGCGCTGCGGGATCGGGGAGCTGCGCCTGCCGGCCAACGAGCCAGGCAGCTCGATCATGCCGGGCAAGGTCAACCCCACCCAGTGCGAGGCGCTGACGATGGTCTGCGCCCAGGTGCTGGGTAACGACGCGGCCATCGCCTTCGCCGGCGCCCAGGGCCAGTTCGAGCTGAACGTGTACAAGCCGGTACTGATCCACAACCTGCTCGAATCGATGCAGCTGCTGGCCGACGCGGCCGACTCCTTCCGCGAGCGCTGCGTCGAGGGCATCGAGGCCGACGAGGCGCGCATCGCGGCCCTGCTGCAGCAGTCGCTGATGCTGGTCACCGCGCTGAACCCGCACATCGGCTACGACGCCGCCGCGCGCATCGCCAAGCATGCGCACGAGCAGGGCCTGACGCTGCGCGAGGCGGCCATCGAAACCGGCCTGCTCGACGGCGAGCGCTTCGATGCGCTGGTGCGGCCCGAGGACATGCTCGGCCCGCGCGACTAGCGCGCCTTAGCCCGCGGCGCCGGCCGTCGGCCGCAGCGCGGCCAGCCGCTGGCGGTCGGGCGCCCGGACCACGCCGGCCTCGGTGACGATGGCGTCGATCAGGTGCGCCGGCGTCACGTCGAAGACCGGGTTCCAGGCGCGGGCACCGGCCGGGGCCAGCTCGCTGGCGGCGCGCTCCTCGATCGGGATGCCCGCGCCATCGGTCAGCGTCCAGTCGATGGTGGCCAGCGGCGCGACGACCATCAGCTTCAGGCCCAGCGCCCGGGCCTGCACCGCCAGCGCATAAGTGCCGATCTTGTTGGCCGTATCGCCATTGGCGGCGATGCGGTCGGCGCCGACCTCTGAGGCCCGGGTATAGAAAGACACCAAGAAGGAGAGCCGCGATGAGCGTCCGCATCTACCACAATCCGCGTTGTTCCAAGTCGCGCGCCACCCTGGCGCTGCTGGAGGAAAACGGCCACGCGCCGGAAGTGGTGGAATATCTGAAGACGCCGCCGACGGAAGATGAACTGCGCCAGGTGCTTGCAGCCCTCGGGCTTGGCCCGCGCGACGTGATCCGCACGGGCGAGGCTGCCTACAAGGACAACAAGC